>CAWFNL010000012.1:0-656639 GCA_963817165.1 uncultured Acidobacteriaceae bacterium
TTCCCTTAAGTGTTTGATTCTATTCGCCTTTGCTTTTGCGTCGACCCGCATGTGTATGATTCCATTGCGCTTACGGCGATGTTCTTTGTATGTGTGGGAAATGCAGGGGTTATTTCGCCGGGCCGGGGCCTTCTGGTCCGCGTCGCGGCGATTGTTGATTCATAAGACGGCCGCGAGGCCGTCTACCCCTGTGAAGCGGTCGGAAGCTCAAAGAACGGACGTGAGCCGGATCGAAGACGGCGCACGGGGTCCTGAGACCCAGGATGACGGTAGCCAGCAAAAAGGACTCGCGTTGGCGAGTCCTTCTGGATCAGGCTGCTGATTCAGTTTGGGCTGGTTGGGCGGGGTGAGCAAGGAGAATCGGAGCGGTTGGAAAACTTCGGTCACTTCGGGCCGGCTGGTGGCTGATTTCACGTCAACCCAGGAGCGTCCCTTCCGGGAAGGGCGTCTACCAGGACGAATGCGCACCCTATCCAACGACGCCTAAGAAATACACAGATTAACAAGGTTTCATTTGATGACCGCGCTCGCCTCACACCACTTCTGGTCTACGCGCCAGTCCAGAAGATGAGCACGACTAGAAGGATCGTCGCACTACTTGCGCAAAGGCCGGTGATCTTCAGTTTCCCGTTCGTGAAGCACGAGAGGATGAGTGTGATTACCGAAAGTACAGCGGTAATCATGAAGACATCTGAGAAAACAATGGCCCGCCCTGAAAAATAACGGCCCACCGTCCATGTCCGGAAACTGGCTTCCAGCAGCGCCAAGCTTATGAGCGTGCTGCCCAATAGCAGCACCGACGCCACTGCGCCGAACACGCCTGCAACTGAACGAAGGTTGTCACTGTTCCTCAATGGGTCTATGGCTTGCTTACATGCAAATCGACGAAAGACGCCCTCTCGCTTGTTCCCTGGAGAATGAGCGCTCGAGTAGAAGTGTAGCGCTGAGCCGGCCAGTGCGTCACGAGGGATTGATACCGATATGTCGGCTTATGTTGACCGGGCGTGCTGCCCCAGGGTGTCGACCTGATGAGAACAGGCCGTACCGCTCGTGGACCGCGTTCCTGGCGTGTGGTCCGGGCATCGCCATGGTTCGGCCTGACGGTGCGGTAGGCTAGCTCTATGCCCGGAGTTGCTCTTTCGCTGGATGGCAAGGTTGCCTTGATCACTGGAGGCTCGCGCGGCATCGGCGCGGCTGCGGTTCGTTTATTTCGGCAGGCTGGCGCGCGGGTGGCGTTCAACTACCGTTCGGCGCGGGGTGCTGCGGAGGCGCTGGCTGCGGAATGCGGCGGAGAGGGCGCCTGCGTCGCTTTCGCCCAGGAACTGGCGAGTCCTGAAGATGGGCGGGCGCTGGTGCGGCGGACGGTGGAGACTTTTGGACGGATCGACATTCTGGTGGCGAACCATGGGGTTTGGCCGCCGGAGGATGCTCCGATTGCGACCATGGCGGAGGACCAATGGCGGTCGACGCTGGCGATTAATCTGGACAGCGTGTTTGGGCTGATCCAGGCGGCGGTGGGGGCGATGCAGCGGCAGGGACGGCCTGCGCACTCCGAACCGGCTGGGCAAGCCGCTCCTGCTGGGTCGATTGTGCTGGTTAGCTCGACGGCGGGGCAACGGGGCGAGGCTTTTCACGCGGATTATGCGGCCAGCAAGGGCGCCATCATCAGCATGACCAAGGGTTTGGCAACGGAGTTGGCCGCGTCGGGCATCCAGGTGAACTGCGTTGCGCCGGGATGGGTGGCCACCGACATGTCGGCGCCGACGCTGAGCAATCCTGAGACGCGGGAGAAGGTTTTTCGGGTGATTCCGCTGGGGCGGGTGGCCGATCCGATGGAAATTGCGGGGCCGATTCTGTTTTTATGCACGCCGCTTGCTGGCTTTATGACCGGAGAGATCGTCAATGTGAATGGAGGCGCCGTCCTCGTCGGTTAACCATGAGAAAGATTGCCCTGGTACTTGCTGTGTGTTGTGCGCCCCTTCTGCCGGCGCTTTCCGTCTTCGCGCAAAGTTCCGCCCCCGCGGCCGGTGCGCCTCCATCTGCGGCTGTCCCCGCACCTAACTCGCCTTCTGAAGATGGCGGCTCGGCCAAGGCTCGCGCCGCTCTGGACGCCATGGTGCAGGCGCTGGGCGGCGACCGCTGGCTGAACCTGCAAAACAGCTTCGTGCAGGGGCGCATCGCCGCGTTTTATGAGGGAAAGCCGACCGGCGGGACCGTGCAGTTCTGGGACTGGAAGACGGCGGACAACGAGCGGCTGGACCTGGACGAAAAGATGAAAGACCGGGTCAAGTGGGTGCAGGTGTTTACGCCGACCCAGTGCTGGGAGATTACCTACAAGGGGAAGAAGCCGCTGATACGCGGCCCGATGGAAAGCGATCCGTGCCAGGAAGCGATTCGGCGCCACGATCACTCGATTGCGGTGGCAGTGAAGTTTTGGATGAAAAACCCGAACACCGTTCTGCTCTATGAAGGCCGGTCGATGGCCGAGCGACGCATGGCCGAGCAGGTAACGCTGCTGAACGGGAACGACGATTCGATCACGATTCTGATGGACGCCGAGACGCATCTGCCGCTAAAGCGCACCTACTACTGGCGCGATCCGGAATACAAGGACAAGAACCAGGAAGACGAGGAGTACGACGATTATCACAACGTCGACGGGTTGCCGACGCCCTTCTCCATCACACGTCTGCACAACGGGGAGATGACGCAGCAGCGTTTCATTCTGAAGGCCGGCTACAACGTGCAGCTGCCGGTGGATGGGTTCGACGCGGATGCGCTTGCCGCGAAGATCGCGCATTAACTGCGCACTGCCATGAGAAAAGCCGCACCCTAAGGTGCGGCTTGCTTCTCGTTCCACGAAAATTATTTAGGCGTGACTGGATCGCTCTTCACAGCCGTGTTTTCCTGCTTGGCGGGTGTCTCGTTTTCGCCGCCCTTGATGCCATCCTTGAAGCCGCGGAAAGCCTCGCCGAGTCCCTTGCCCAGGCTGGGGAGCTTGCTGGGACCGAAGAGAAGCAGAGCGATCACAAGCAGGACGATGATGCCTTCGGGTGACAGAATCCTATCAAACATAATGTTTCTCCGGGAGGGCCGTAAACACCTCCGCATGGATCTATTGTCGCACAGACAGCATATGCCGATAAGATGACGTTCGGCACGCTTTTCTGTTTGGAACGTGCGCCCAATCACTTCTTTTGTATGGGAGATCATGAGCAGCGGAGAGCGAACGATCTGCGTCCACGGGCATTTTTACCAGCCGCCGCGCGAGAATCCATGGCTGGAAACGGTGGAGGAGCAGGAGAGCGCTGCACCGTATCACGACTGGAATGACCGCATTACCGCGGAGTGCTACGCGCCCAACAGCGCGGCGCGGATTGTGGACCGGCAGAACCAGATCATCCGCATTGTGAACAACTACGCGCGGATGAGCTTCAACTTTGGGCCGACGCTGCTGAGCTGGCTGGAGGAGAATGCGCCGCGGGTGCACAACGCCATTGTGCAGGCGGACCGGCGGAGCCAGACGCGGTTTTCCGGGCACGGGTCGGCGATGGCGCAGGCTTACAACCACATGATTATGCCGCTGGCGAGCCGGCGCGATCGCGTTACGCAAATCCACTGGGGGATTGCGGATTTTCGGCATCGGTTTGGGCGTTTTCCGGAGGGGATGTGGCTGCCGGAAACCGCTGTCGATACGGAATCGCTCGACCTGCTGGCCCAGCATGGCATTCGCTTTGTGCTGCTGGCGCCATCGCAGTGTGCGCGGGCTCGGCTGCTGGCGGGTGGGACTGACGCTGCGTGGATTGAGACGCCGAACGGCTCTGTCGACACCACCCATCCCTACCTGATCCAGCTGGCGGAGGGGCGGAGCCTTGCAGCGTTCTTCTATGACGGGCCGCGGTCGCGCGCCATTGCTTTTGAGGGGCTGCTGAACAGCGGCGAGGGATTTGCGCAGCGGCTGATGGGGGGATTCAAAACGGAGAGCGACGATGCGCAGATGGTGCACGTGGCGACGGACGGCGAGAGCTACGGACACCATCACCGCTATGGCGAGATGGCGCTGGCGTGGCTGCTGCACTGGGCGCAGGAGCAGAAGCGCAACGGGGCGAACATCCGGCTGACGAATTACGGTGAATTTCTGGAGCAGCATCCACCGCGGTTTGAAGCGCAAATTGTGGAGAACACTTCGTGGAGCTGCGCGCATGGGGTGGAGCGGTGGCGTTCTGACTGCGGGTGCTCGAGCGGGCGGCCGGGATGGAATCAGCAATGGCGGGCGCCGCTGCGCGAGGCGCTGGACTGGCTGCGCGACACGGTGGCGCCGATGGTGGAGGACGCGTGCCGCCAGTATTTCGCCGATCCGGACGCGGCGCGCAACGGCTACATCGGCGTGGTGCTGGACCGTTCGCGGGAGAGCCGGGACGCGTTTGTGGCGGCGTACGCTTTGCGGGTGCTCAACGATCCGGAACGGGTGCGCGTCTTCCGGCTGATGGAGCTGGAGCGCCACGCCATGCTGATGTACACGAGCTGCGGCTGGTTCTTCGACGATATTTCCGGCATTGAGACGGTGCAGATCATCGCTTATGCGAGCCGGGTGCTGCAGCTGGCGGGACTGCTGTTTGGGCCGCGCGCTCAGGGACTCGAAGATGAGTTCGTTCACAAGCTGGCGGCGGCGAAAAGCAATGTGCCGGAGCAGCAGGATGGTGCGTCGATCTACAACCGGCTGGTGCGGCCGATGCAGGTGGGCCTGGAAGAGGTGGGCGCCCACTACGCGATCAGCTCGATGTTCGCCAATTATCCCGATGAGGCGGAGCTGTTCAGCTACACGGTGCTTCGCATTGCGCAGGAGACGGCGACGTCCGGCCACGTGCGGATGGTGATCGGCCAGGTAGCCATTGGGTCGAACGTGACTGAAGCGGAGGAGATGTTTGAGTTCGCGGTGCTGCATCTGGGCGACCAGAACATTACCGCGGCGGTGAAGGCCTGGGATCCGGCGAAAAAAGCGGAGCACGCAAAGTTTATTGCGGATGCCAGGAGTGCGGTGAGCCGCGGGGATTTTCCGGCGGTGGTGCGGTGCTTCGATCGGCATTTTGGCGCGCAGACTTATTCCATCCAGTCGCTGTTTCACGACGAGCAGAAGCGCATTCTGGAAATTCTGCTGAAGGGCACGGTTTCTGAAGTGGAGAACAGCCTTTCAGCGATTTATGAAAAGCAGGCTTCGCTGCTGGACTTCCTGAGCCAGAGCGGGCTGCCGCAGCCGCCTTCGCTCAAACTGGCGGCGACGTTTGCGATCAACGCGGGACTGCGCAAGGCGCTGGACAGTGAGCCCATCGATGCGCTGCAGGCACGGGCGTGGCTGAATTTGGCGAAGGCCGACCAGGTCGCGCTGGATCAGAAGCTGCTGAGTTATCAGGTGGATCAGAAGATGAAGCGCGCGCTGGTCGCGCTCCATGCGAATCCGCAGGACCCGCAGCGGCTGGATGCGGCGCTGCTGATGGCGCACACGGTGCGGGAGCTGCCGTTCGAATTGAATCTGTGGCAGGCACAAAATCTCTGGTACGACGCGTTCCGGCACATTCGCGAGCATCCGCCGGCGGCGGAGTTGCTGGAGAAGTGGAAAGAGCTGGGGCGGCAGATGAATATTTCTGTGGATCAGGTCGTGGCGGAAGAGACAAGCAGTGCGCATGATGCGCAGCCTGTCGGCGCGCAGCGGTAAAGCGGGTAGCTAGAAAGCGGTTAGCTAAAGTGCGGATAGCTAAGGTCCGGTTAGCGAGAGGCCGGTGAGTGCGACGCCGTCGGCGCTCCGTATTTTTCCGCTAACCGTTCCATTGCTAACCGTCTCACCGCTAACCGCTTTTTCGCTAACGGCTTTTTCGCTACCCGGACTTCACCTACCCGCTTCTTAGCTTCTCCAATGCAGCGTTACCGGCGCTTCGATGGGGTGTTTCATGGGTTCGCCGGTGCGGGCGGCGTCGAGGCGGGCCTGCTTCAGCGCGAAGTACCACTTGGCCGGCTTGTCGGCATCGTCAATCAGCATGAGCGGGGGATCGTAGCGGAGGCCCTGGGCCTGCTGGATCATGGTGACCTGATCCTGGCGGACGAACATGTTGCCGAAGAAGCGCAGGATCGACGTCATGAAGGGGACGTTGTAGAGCACATTCCAGGCGCCTGCCACGTCGATACGGCAGGATGTGGCCGTGACCGGGGTTACCGTGGTCAGGCTGGCAAACCATTTGTCGCCTGCGCGGATCGTTTCGTAGCGGCGGTTGGGCAGGACGAAGTCGATCGTGGTGGTGATCGGCTCGCCATAAACGCCGAGGAGCTTATAGGGCGCTGAGTTGGCGGAGGGCGCATGTGTGGCCATCCGAAAACCCTGCGGGATAGGCTCGAAGCGCTTCTCCTTCTCGTGGATGCTGGCCTCTTTGCGCCACCACCACGACTGGTGCACAAAGGGGCCGTGCGCGGGATCCATGAGGCCAATGATGCCGTGGTCGATGTTGCAGGGCAGATCGGCGGTGAGGTGGGCGCTGCGGAATTTTGCGCTGAACCTGGGGACTTCGGGGACCGGGACGAGGGCTGCGTCTTCCGGGCGAATGCGCCCGGTGCCCGGCTCCGGCACATAGACCCACGCGTAGCCGTCGCGCTCCTCGCAAGGATAGGCGGTGGCGGCCAGCTTGTGCGGAAAGGGATCGTCTTTCGTGAGCGAGGGAATCTCCATGCATTGGCCGGATACCGGCTCAAAGACCCAGCCGTGATATTTGCAGGTGAGGGCTTTGCCGTCGAACCAGCCGCAGGAGAGCGGGATGCCGCGATGGGGGCAACTGTCGCGCATGGCGAAGAGGCGGCCATCTTCGCGGCGGCCCAGGACCAGGGGAATGCCCATGAGTTGGGCGGTGGCCAGCGTCTTGCCGCGCAACGATTCGCTGCGCATGGCGGGGTACCAGTCGTTGAAGAGCAGGGTGGCGGGCGGCCCGGTGAGGGGCACAAGCGCGGCAGGGTTGGGCATAGATTGGGCCTTCGCTCCACTATAACGTTCGAAATCGGGATCGTTCGTAGTCTGGCGAGCGATGGAACGGAGGGCTATGGTTATTCCGTTGACGGAATATTCCGTTGGAGGAATAATCAAGGTGGCCTGGGACCCTGAGGTCAGTACGAATTCAAGGACTGGTACCAGAGCCAAAGTGTCGATCTGCGAGAAGCTATCGCGGCGGCGTGGATACATTGGCGGAAGCGGGGCCGGAATTGGGGCGACCGCTGGTGGATACGCTGAAGGGGAACGCGGTATCCGAACATGAAGGAACTCCGGGTCCAATATCGGGGACGCCCCTATCGGATCCTGTTCATATTCGATCCGCGACGCAAGGCATATCTCATTCTTGGCGGGGACAAGTCAGGAAACGTTCGTTGGTATTCGGAAGCGATACGGCGGGCCGAGCAGATTTACGCACAGCATCTGGCTGAGTTGGGAGAGAAAAATCGATGAGTCACGCATGGAAGGACGTTCGCGGCACTTTCTCGCCGGAGCGCGAAGCAAGAATCCGCGAGCGCGTTGACGCCGCTTTGCAAACCATGAAGCTCGACCAGCTGCGCGAGGCCCGGAACCTGACCCAGACCAACCTGGCGCAGGTGCTCCGAGTGAATCAGGGCGCTGTTTCTAAAATGGAAAGGCGGACGGACATGTACGTCTCCACGCTGCGCAGCTACCTGAAGGCGATGGGAGCAGAACTCCAGATCACGGCCGTTTTTCCGGACGGAGAGGTGCTGATCGAGCAGTTTGAGGACCTGGATGAGGGCCGCAAGGACCCTGCGGCCTGACCGCTTTTTTGCTCGATTTTCGCTTCCGTCTCTGCCTCTCAAATCACCCTGATTTCCGCCCATTTTTCGCCCCGGGGAACGGCCCGATTTTCCACCCGTCCCAAGCCACTGAATCCATTGGCTTAAGCCGGGTTGTGCGCGGCTAACTCTTCCCGTATCATAGAGATAAGCCTTCGAACTCCGTGCGCGGGAGTCTCTGCTCCACGCCTCCGCAAGCAGATGGCTCGAAGTCTGGACAGACGAATTCTTATGGCAGACGATCAGAATCCACAGCTTCCCCTCGGCGGCGACGGCAACAACCCCACCGGACCCGGCGCCGCGAACATGATCCCCATCAACATTGAAGACGAGATGAAGCGGTCGTATCTCGACTATTCGATGTCGGTCATCATCGGGCGCGCGCTGCCCGACGCCCGCGACGGCCTGAAGCCGGTCCACCGCCGCATCCTCGTCGCGATGGATCGCGAAGGCATGCAGTACAACAAGCGCTATTCGAAGTGCGCCGGCGTGGTGGGCGAGTGCCTGAAGAAATACCATCCGCACGGCGACTCCGCCGTCTACGACTCGCTGGTGCGCATGGCGCAGCCGTGGGCCATGCGGTATCCGCTGGTCGATGGGCAGGGCAATTTCGGGTCCGTCGACGGCGACCCGCCCGCGGCCTACCGGTACACCGAGTGCCGCCTGATGAAGATCAGCAGCGAACTGCTCGCGGATATCGAAATGGAAACCGTCGACATGGTTCCCAATTTCGATGAGAGCACCACCGAACCCGTCGTTCTGCCCACACGCATCCCCAACCTCATCGTGAATGGATCGAACGGCATCGCCGTGGGCATGGCCACCAACATTCCGCCGCACAATCTGACGGAAGTGGTGAACGCCTGCATCGATATGGTGAACAATCCCCATGCCAGCGTGGCGGAAGTGATGAAGCACGTACAGGGTCCTGACTTCCCCACCGGCGGATTCATCTATGGCCGCAGCGGCATCGCGGAGGCCTATCGCACCGGACGCGGGCGTTTCCTGATGCGCGCCAAGTGCGCGATGGAGAGCCTGAGCCAGGGACGCACGGCGATCATTGTGAACGAGATTCCGTATCAGGTGAACAAGAACGTCCTGATCAAGCGCATCGCCGAGCTGGTGAACGACAAAGTGATCGACGATATCGGCGACGTGCGCGATGAGAGCGATCGCGACGGCATGCGGATCGTGATCGAGCTGAAGCGCGGGGCGGAAGCGCAGATCGTGCTGAACCAGCTCTACAAGCACACGCAGATGCAGGAAAGCTTCTCGATGATCTTCCTGGCCGTGGTCAACGGGCAGCCGCGCGAGCTGCCGCTTCCGGAAGCGATCCGCGTCTTCATCGAGCACCGCATCGATGTGGTCCGCCGCCGCACGGCCTTCCTGCTGCGCCAGGCACGGGAGCGCGAGCACATCCTGCTGGGGCGCCAGATCGCGCTCGATCATCTCGACAGCGTCATCAAAATCATTCGCGGTTCTTCCACGCGTCTTGACGCCCGGGAAAACCTCTTCAAATTCTTCTCCGGCCGCACCATTACGGTGCGGGATCAGGCGCTGGCCGGCGTGACGCTCGACCCGGCGAAGTATGCCGTCGACCCCACGCAGCTGATCGCAGCCACGCTGACTCTCAGCTATCGGCAGATCGACGCCATCCTCGACCTGCAGCTCTATCGCCTCACCCAGCTTTCCATCGACGAGTTGCTCAACGAATTGCGCGAAGTGCGCGACAACATCGCGGAATACGAATCGATCCTGGCGTCGGAGAAAAAGCTGCGCGGCGTAATCGTGAAGGAGCTGGAGGCGGTTCGCAAGGAATACGGCGACGAACGCCGCACGCAGATCCTCGACGAGACGGCCGAGCTGCAGCTGGAAGATCTGATCGCCGACGAGCAAGTCGCGGTCACGGTTTCCCATTCCGGCTATCTGAAGCGGACGCCGATTTCGACGTATCGCCAGCAGCGGCGCGGCGGCACCGGGCGGCTGGGCATGAAGACGCGGGAAGAGGACTTCGTCACGCAGCTTATTGTCGACTCGACGCATGCCTATTTGCTCTGCTTCACGAACAAGGGGCGCGTCTACTGGCTCAAGGTCTACGAAATTCCCGACGTGGGCGCAGCGGGCAAAGGCAAATCCATCGCCAGCTTGCTGAACCTGCAGCCGGGCGAGACGGTTCGCACCATTCAGCCGGTGCGCAACCTGGAAGAAGAAGGAAAATTCGTCTTCTTCGCCACGCGCAAGGGCACGGTAAAAAAGACGCCGCTGAAGGACTTCAGCAATGTGATGGCGCGCGGAATCATTGCTGTGGGGATCGATGACGACGATGAATTAGTCGCAGTCCGATTCACTGACGGCAACCAGATCGTCTTCCTCGCCACCCACGATGGCATGGCCATTCGCTTTGGGGAGGAAGATGTGCGCTCCATGGGGCGTCCGGCGTATGGCGTGCGCGGTATCGACCTCGGCAAGAACGACTACGTCGTCGGTATGACGGTGACACCGAAACAGAACGGCGAGGTTTGCCGCGTCCTGAGCGTCACGGAGGCTGGCTTCGGCAAGCGCACCGACGTCGAAGCGTATCGCCTGCAGACGCGGGGCGGTAAGGGCGTCATCAACGTCAAAACGACAGCGCGCAACGGCAAAGTAGTCGGCATCCAGCTGGTGGATGAAACGTCGGAGCTGATTGTGATCAGCCAGTATGGCAAGATCATCCGCATTGACACCAGCACGGTGCGCGCGGCGGGCCGGTCGACCCAGGGCGTGAAGCTGCTGAACCTGGAAGACGGCGACCGGGTGGCGGCCTCCGTAGTGATCCCGCCCGAAGAGGCGAAGATCGAGCCGGAGAATGGGACGCTGCTGCAGTAAAGGGTGAGAGAATACCGCTATGAAACGGCCATTTTCGGCAACGGTGTGGAGAGAGGGCGAGTGGTAAATCGCCCAATGTCTCGAAGTCGATGTCGCCAGCCAGGGGCTGACGGAAGAGGAAGCGCTCGTCAATCTGAAAGAAGCGCTGGAACTCCATCTCGAGCCGCCAATGGCGACGCGGCCAGCGGAGATCCACACCATTGAGGTAGAGGTTGGGGCGGCTTAATCCGCTTCCGTTTCGAGAGGTCAAGCGGCGGCTGGAAGCGGCCGGATTCAAAGAAGCCAGCCAGCGCGGCAGCCATGTGAAATTCGTGCGCCGCACCGGCGAGATTGTGGACACGGCCATCTTTCCGCACAAATCTGAAATTGCGGTTGGCACGCCGCGCAGCATCCTGCGCCAGGCACACATCGACCTCGATTCGTGGGAAACCCTCAGCGAATAGCACGACATCCCTTAATCTGAAACTGTGGACCTGCGCCTGTCTCCGCGCGCTCGCGACCTTGCCGAGTTGCTCATCGGCTATGGCCTCATTCTGGTCGTGGTCTGGACGCCGAACCCCTGGCAGCGCTTGCTCTACTGGATCGCGTTCGCGTGGATCGCCGTCACCGCCTGGCTGCGCCGTAAACAGGTCGAGACGCATGGGCTGGGGTTTGCTGGGCTGCTGCCGTCGCTGTGGATTGTGGGCGTGGCGCTGGTCGTTGCGGGCGCCGCTGTCGCACTGGCGCATCACCTTGGCACGCTGCATGCGCTCTACGGGCCATTGCCGGTGGGCGTTCACCTTGCCGGATACGCGCTATGGGCGCTGATGCAGCAGTTCATTCTGCAGATTTATGTGCTCACGCGGCTGATGCGCCTGGGGCTACGCCGCGGTCCTGCGATCGCCCTGGCTGCTGTGCTGTTCGCCATCGCTCATATTCCCAATCCGCTGCTGGTGCCGCTGACGCTGGTATGGGGCGCGCTGGCTTGTTTGTTCTTTTTGCGCTACAGGAGTCTCTATGCGCTGGCGCTGGCTCACGGCATTCTGGGGATGTGCCTTGCAGTGACGGTGCCGAACCGCATCCACCACCACATGCGCGTGGGGCTGGGCTACGTGGATTACGCGATGCACCATCGGCGGCCGGCCGCGCCGGGCTTTACTCCCTGAACCGCTCAGGCTGACGCCATTCGCTTGCGCACGGCAAAGAAGAAGGGCAGCGACGCCAGGCCCGTGGCGACGCAGAACGCTACGGCAGCCTGCACGGAGACGTCGTAAAGCATGCCGATGGCCGCGCTGCCGACGAACCAGAAGATTCCGTAGGCTGCGGAGAATAGGCCGTAGGCAGAAGGCCGGCGATCCGCCGGAACCATGGCGGCCACCGCAGCCGGGATGATGGATTCGTGCACGCCCATGCCCAGTCCCCAAACGGCGGCTCCGGCGAGGGCCATGCGAAAGCCCCCAAAGAAAACCAGCGGGGCGGACGCGATGGACAGCAGCGTGAGCGGGATGAGCACGGTGACGCCGAAGCGGTCGAAGAGCTTGCCAAAGAGCAGCGAGCCTGCGCCGCTGGTGGCCATGGCGACGGAGTAGAAGATGGGAATCCAAATGGCGGAGGCGATGCCCTGCTTCTGCAGATGGAAGGCGATGAGCTGGTAATCGGCAAAGCCCGCTGCGACCAGGGACGCACCGATGAGGTAAATCCAGAACGAGCGACCGAGCCCGGCGCGCTCGATGCGCGGCGTATGCGCTTCCAGGTCTTCGGGACGGGGATAGAGAAATTTCGTGACCACGATCAGCACCGCGGTGATGCAGGCGGGAATGAGCAGCGCTGCGAACGCTACGCGGTATTGCCCGCGATGGGCGAGGATGAGGGCCAGGATGAGCGGTCCGATCAGCGCGCCGGCCTGATCCAGTCCCTCATGCAGGCCGAAGGCCCAGCCAACACCCATCTCCTTACCGGCGTGGGACAACATGACATCCCTCGGCGGATTGCGGATGGCCTTGCCCACGCGCTCCAGCACGATGAGCACCGCGGCCACCTGCCAACTGCCGGCGAGGGCCAGCGCGGGGACGGCGGCCATTTGTACGAAGTAGCCGAAGATCGTCATGGGCCAGAACTGGCGCGTCCGCTCGCTCACTTTGCCGGAGAAGAAGCGCAGGCCGTAACCGAGCAATTCGCCAAGGCCGGCAACGATGCCCACCACTGCGCCGCTGGCGCCGAGCGTGGCGAGGAACGGTCCGGTAATGCTGCGCGAGCCCTCATAGGTGAAGTCGGCAAAGAAGCTGACCACGCCGATCATCAGCACAAAGCGCAGGGCAATGCTCCCCTGCAGACTGCGCGGATTTTTCTGGGCCGGGATTTGGTTCGGGTTCTGCATCGTCGCGAGCTACTTCCCTACTGACCACTATCCCACAGCCGAAACTCAGCCTGGCATACCACTCAATTGCCCCAGAAACAGGGCACATCCCTGTCCCAAACCCCGAAAAATCAGAGGCTTCGGCATGGTTGGATCCGGAAATTCACTCTCTCGGCCCCTTCCTACTTAGAAACATGTAGAAAAATAAATCCGCTGGAGTAGCGCACCGCGTACCTGTTTATGTAGTCTGAAACGCACCGCGAGGTCCCCCGCCCGGCGCTTTGATCCCCAAAGCTCTTCGCGCCCGGTCTGGACCTCCGGCAAATCCCTGGAGGAATGACATATGAAGACTTCATTGAAGACCGCGATGGTCGCTGCAGCTGTTTCCGGTCTGCTCAGTGGCGCAACAGTGATGCACGCCGCTGTCACCAGCCCGAACGGCGCAACCCCCATCCTGAAGGCGGGCAAAACGTCGTTGACGACCTCGACGATGTACAAAGCCGCCAAACACTCCTGTAAAGGGAAAAACGACTGTAAAGGTCAGGGCGGCTGCAAGAGCAGCGACAACGGCTGCAAAGGCAAGAACAGCTGCAAAGGCAAGGGGGGCTGCGCGACGGACGGCTCCAAGATGCCTGGCTAATTCCCACCTCACACAGGGGGCCGCTGACCAGGCGGCCCTTCTGTTTTTTTGGCGCACTTCTTCCGGAGTTTCAAACTGCTGCAGCACGCCCTTCGGCATAATGCAGGTAGCAGAAGGACACGATGCCCGCAAATCGCTTCAACGGATTTACCGATTACGGCGTGGGCATCGGTCTGCGCATTCCGCACTACGATCACATTCTGAGCCGCAAGCCGGTGGTCGACTGGTTCGAGATCATCTCAGAGAATTACATGATCGACGGCGGACGCCCGCTGGAAATTCTTGACCAAATCCTTGAGCAGTACAAGGTCGTGCAGCACGGCGTGTCGATGTATTTCGGCTCCGCCGATCCGCTGAGCCGTGAGCACCTGAAGCGGCTGAAGACGCTGGCGCGCCGCACGAAAACCCCATGGCTCAGCGATCATCTCTGCTGGGGATCCGTCGACGGACGCTACACGCACGATCTGCTGCCGATGCCGTACACGTGGGAAGCGGTTGAAGTGACGGCGCAGAAGATTCGCCAGGTACAGGACTTTACGGAGGTGCCGGTGGTGGTTGAAAATGTTTCGAGTTATGCGGAATTTCACGCGTCGGAAATGACGGAGTGGGAGTTCCTCACCGAGGTGGTGGAGCGCGCCGACTGCGGGATTCTGCTCGACGTGAATAACATCTACGTCTCGTCGAAGAACCACAGTTTTGATCCCGTTCGCTTATGTGAATTTCGTGCCCGCGCATCGCGTCGCGCAGATTCACGTTGCCGGGCACAGCAAATTTGAGAAGTACATTCTCGATACGCACGACCATCCGGTGCTGCCTGCGGTGTGGCGATTGTACGCGCGGGCCATTGAGCGGTGCGGGCCGACCGCGACGCTGCTGGAGTGGGACGATAACATTCCGAGTTTTGAAGAGGTACACGCCGAGGCGATGAAGGCCAACAAGTTTCTGAAGGCCGCAGCGGAAGCTACGCCGGAGACGGGCGTTGCGGCGGTCGAAGCTGCGGCTGCGACTATGCCGGAGCATGCCGGAGCGGCGCGATGAGCGAGCCTGTCCTGCAAACCTCAGGCCAGTTGGCAGAGATCCAGCGGCGCATGGCGGCTGCGGTGATGCATCCGCTGACACGCGCGGAGACGATGCCGCGGCGGCGGCGTAATGGCGTGTCAAACAAGGCCGAGGCTGAAGCGATCATTCGGCCCAACGACCGGCTGACCTCTTTCGAACGGCTGGAGATTTATAACCGCCAGTATTGGTTTCGGCTCTATACATGTTTTGAAGAGGATTTTCCGGGGTTGCAGGCGATTGTGGGCCGCGCGAAATTCGACGCGCTGATGCGCGCTTATCTGACGGACTGCCCGTCGGAGTCCTTTAGCCTGCGCAACCTCGGCTCGCGGCTCGATGCGTGGCTGGAGAAGCACCCGGAGATGCTGGAGCCGCACCCCGCGCTGGCTCGCGACATGGTTCGATTGGAGTGGGCGCACATTGAGGCCTTCGATTCTGAAGAGAAGTCGCCGCTGAGCGCGGACGCCTTTGCCAACCTCGGCGAAAATTCGCGCCTGCATCTGCAGCCGTATATTCGCCTGCTCACGCTCTCGTATCCGGTGGACGATCTGCTGCTGCAGGTCCGGACGGAAAACGGCAGCAGCACTTCCTCCAGCAACAACGCCAGCGTTGCGCGCAAACGGCGCCATGTGCGGCACGTTGCCGCGCTGGAGCCTCGCCCCATGCATCTTGCGGTGCACCGCCACCAGAATTCCGTTTGGTATAAGCCGATCGGTGCGGAAGAATTCCGTTTGCTGTCGGCACTCGAAAAAGATCAGCCGCTGGGCGAGGCCATCGAGGCCGCGCTCGAAGGCAGTGAAATTCCGGAAGACCAGCGCCCGACTTTTCTGCAGGAAGCTTTTGCCAACTGGGCGATGCTGGGCTGGTTTACGCACTAGCGAGGAACGATGAGCACGCCAACGACACGCACAATCCCAACACAATCCGGCCTGCTGGCCAACCTCTATCGCCGCTTCCACCTGGGCTGCACCGCCCTGCAGTCGCCGATTCTGCTGCTGGTTCGCCTGTATTGGGGATGGCAATTCGCGCAAAGCGGGTGGGGACGCCTGCATCATCTCGACACCGCGACGGGCTTCTTCGCCACGCTCCACGTGCCCGCGCCGGGTCCGACGGTGGTGATCATTTCCGTGCTGGAACTGGTGGGAGGCGTGCTGCTCATTCTGGGCCTGGGGTCGCGCATCACCGGGCTGCTGCTGGCCGGGGACATGTTGGGCGCGTACCTGCTGGCGGATCGCGATGCCCTCGGCGCGATTTTCAGCGATCCGGGCAAGTTCTACAACGCAGATCCCTATACATTCCTGTTTGCCTCGCTGCTGATCCTCATCTTCGGCCCCGGGAAGTTTTCTCTGGATTACTGGATCGCCCGGCGGCGCGGAGCCTAATTCTCTTGTCGAGCCGCGGACGAAACCCATTTCGGTATCCTGCCGTCTAATGACTGGCTTACCGCAAACTGGGTATTCTCATTTTGGCTAACGGTTACAGAGCAAAATCCATGAAAATTCCGACTTTTCGCCGCTTCGCACTTTCGGCAGCCCTGCTTTCCGCCGGCTTGTTGTCCGCCCAGACCACAGCGCCCGCTGGACAATCGTCCGAGCAGAAGACCCCTACAGCGCCTGGCGTGGCGTCGGCCGTCGGCGCCATCACCCTCCCCGTGACCGTGGTCGACGAGAAGGGCAATCCGGTCAAAAATCTCACGGCCGGCGAACTCAAGCTGGTGGACAACGGCTCAGCGCAGACGATCCAGTCGTTTACCCCGGCAGCCATTACGCCGATGTCGTTCGGCATCCTTGGCCAGACGAATTCAGGCCTGCGGACGGAGCTGGGCGACATGCGCATTGCCACGGTGCACTTTGTGGATCACACGCTGCCTGGCACGACCAATATGTATCTTCGTGATACAGTTCGCGAACGAAGTGGATTTGCTGGTGGATCCGACGAAGGCGCAGGACAAGCTGCACGACGCGATTAACCAGCTGGGCTCACCGCAGTTTGGAAACCAGAACGGCGGGACCGACAACAGCGATCAGGGTTCAGCGAATTCGCACTCCGGCAGCGGCGGCACGCTCTACGACGCCATCTATCTGGCCTCGACAGAGGAGCTGAAGAAGCTGCCTGGCCAGCACATCATCGTGATCATCGGCGACGGCATCGACCACGACAGCAAAGAAACCATGACCGATGCGGTGGAAGCTGCGCAGGACGCGCATGCCGCGATCTTCGCCATCTACTACAAGAGCGAAGAAGAGAACCAAACCGACCCCGAACCAGGGCCATCGCAATGGCGGCGGAGGCTTTCCGGGCGGTGGCGGACGGGCGGTGGCTATCCCGGGGGCGGAGGCGGTATACCCCGGTGGCGGCGGCCAGGGACGGCGCGGCGGCGGGCAGAACCCTTCCGAACAGCCGCATGAGGACGGCAAAACGAACCTCGAGCACATCTGCTCCCAGACCGGCGGCTACATGATCGAAGGCAAGCGCGACAAGGGCGACGAAGTCCTACAACAAGCTGATCGCATTGCTCAAGAATCAATACAGCCTGACCTTTGTGCCGACCAAGGACGCGGCGGATTCGGCGTTCCAGCACCTGACCCTGACCACGGAAAAGAAGAACGTCTACCCGCTGGTGCAGGAAGGCTACACAGCGCAGTAGTCGACTCGGCCTTCGTCAGCGCGGCGGTGCAATGCAACGATCGTTCCATTTGCTACGATGTCGGAATGCGACGCGTCCTGGCTACTGCTGCTGCTGGTGGCTTTCAGCTTCCCGCTGATTGCGCCGGCGCTCGCCGGGACACCGGATGAATCGTCGCTGCCCGCATGCTGCCGACGCAACGGCGCGCACCACTGCGCGATGGCCGGTATGGCGGTTGCGATGCCTTCTCAGCTATCACTCGGTCGGCGCCAAATGCCCGTGCTGTCCCTTCGGCCGCGTTGCGCTGATGCTGCCTCACGTTTTCGCAACGCTTAGCGACACGCCCTCCGCGGCGTTGTCCGCAGGTCCCGCCATTCTGGTGCGCGACGTGGAGGCCGGCTATCGCATCTCTGCCGATCGCACCCGGCAAAAGCGCGGCCCTCCCTCCTTCCTCAGTCTGTAACCCCGCCACGAACGCGGACGACGGCGCGATCTCCAGCGCGTCCTCCGTTTTGCAACCGTGACTGCTACAGAACCTTTGAGGAATATCGATCATGTTTAGAAAGCCTTCCTGTGCGCTGCTTCTTGCCGCGCTGCTCTGCCTGTTGACCGCACCACACGCCTTTGCGTCGCTGCTCGGCCAGGTGCAGGGCATCGTCCACGATCCCGGACACCGTCCCATTGCCGGAGCCCACATCGTGCTGCGCGCCGCCCACTCGGACCTCTCCTTCACTGCGCAGACCAACCCCGATGGAGAATTCTCAATTCCCGCCGTGCCGCCTGGCGTTTACATCATTACTGTGTCCAGCAAAGGCTTTGCCGATCTGGAGCAGACGCTCACCGTCACCTCGAATGGCGCAGACATCCTGCACTTCCCGCTCAGCGTCGCGAGCGTGAATGAAACGACTGAAGTCCACGCGGATCCTCAGGTGGCCGATGTCGACTCCGTGACACCCGATACGATGATCAGCCGCTCCGATATTGAGGAAACGCCGGGCGCCGACCGCACGAACAGCATGGCCATGGTGACCGACTACACGCCCGGCGCGTACATGGCGCACGACATGCTGCACATGCGGGGCGGCCACGAGCTGAACTGGATGATCGACGGCGTGCCCATCCCCAACACCAATATTGCCAGCAACGTTGCCCCGCAGATCGATCCGCGCGACATCGACACCATGGAAGTGGACCGCGGCAGCTACAACGCCGATGTGGGCGACCGCACGTATGGCATGTTCAACGTGATGCCGCGGACCGGGTTTGAGATGAGCCGCGAGGGCGACTTCGTCACGACGTTTGGCAACTTCGACCAGACGGACAGCCAGCTGAGCTTTGGCGACCACTCCGAGCGCTTCGCCTGGTTTGCCGCGCTCAATGGCGACCGCAGCAACTACGGATTGATGGCGCCGATCGAGACGCCGGTTCACGACGCCGCAAATGGCTACGGCGGTTTTACTTCGCTCATCGATAACCGCGATCCGAACGATCAGCTGCGCCTGGTGGGCCAGCTGCGCAGCGACTACTATCAGATTCCCTACGACCCCAATGCCACGGACTGGGAGAATCAGCTCTACAATTCCTCCGGCCTGCGCGATGGGGAACACGAGACGGATGGGTACTCCATTTTTTCGTGGGTGCACACGCTGAGCCCGGCTACGCTGTTTGAGATTTCGCCGTTCTATCACTACAACGACGCGAACGATCAACCGAGCGCGGACGATCTGCCCACCGCGACGAATGCGCGGCAGACGGGCCAGTACAGCGGGTGGCGCAGGCGTACTTACTCCACCAGCGTAAAGCGGAATTCGTTCAAGGCAGGGCTGTACGGCTATGCGCAGCATGAAAACGATCTGTTCGGCGTGATGTTCAACGACGGCAGCGCGGCGAATTTTTCGGAGACGAATCTCGTCACCGGCGGAGTGGAGGAAGCTTTTGTCGAAGACAATTACCGGCCGACTTCCTGGCTGACGCTGATTGGCGGCGAGCGGCAGACGCATTTCCAGGCAGCGATTACGGAGAACGCGATCTATCCGCGCGTCGGCATGGCCGTTCAGGTGCCTAAGCTGAATTGGGTCTTTCGGGGATTCTATGGGCACTTCTATCAGCCGCCACCGCTCACCAGCGTGGCGGGTCCGGCGCTGGCTTACGCGCAGGGCAACAACACCAGCTTTCTGCCGCTCGAGGGCGAGCGCGACGAAGAGCATCAGTTCGGTGTGCAGATTCCGTGGCGCGGCTGGCTGCTGGATGCCGACACTTTTGAAACCCTCGCGAAGAATTTTCTCGACCACAGCAACATCGGCGAGTCCGACATTTTTATCCCGATTACCGTGCAGGGGGCGAAGATCAACGGATGGGAACTGACGCTCCGTTCGCCCAAACTGTGGCGTTTTGGGCAGGCGCACCTGGCGTATTCAAACCAACTCGCTCAGCAGATTGGCCCCATCACGGGTGGGCTGATTTGCTACGACCCATCGGATCCCACTTATTGCGCCAGCACCGTCGTTCCCGGTTATTCCGCGCTCGATCACGACCAACGCAACACGCTGAATGCGGGCTTTGATGGCCACTTGCCTGCGCGGATCTACGGGTCGGTGAACGTCTACTATGGGTCGGGCTTCTCCAACGGGTACCAGCAACCGCCTTCGCCTTACACGGGCGCTTATCTGCCCGGCCACACCACGTTTGATCTCGCTGCGGGCAAATCCATCGGCGAGAACTGGTCGGTGAGCGCGGATGCCGCCAACGTGGCCAACACGCGCGTTCTGCTCGACAACAGCCTTACTTTTGGGGGATTCCATGAAAATGATCCGCGGCAGATTTACGGAGAGGTTCGCTACCACTTTCACTTCTAAAATAGGAATGTGGCCGTAGCTGCTCCAGCATTAGCCGTCGAACAGGAACGCCGGGCTGGTCTGCCCGGCGTCCTTGTCTATTGGCACCTGCTCAGCCTTGACGCGCCCACCGTTGCGATGCTGTGGGCGTGGGGATTTGCTCATGCGGCGCGGGTGCCGCTGTCTGCTGCTGCGACGGCTGTGCTTGGGCTGGGCGCGTGGATGATTTATGTTGCCGATCGGCTGCTCGACGCACTTGCGGGCGGGCTGTGTGAGAATCTCCGCGAGCGGCATTTCTTCCATGCCCGCCATCGCCGTGCTTTTTTGGTGGCCGCTGGTGGCGCCAGCATCGCTCTGCTCACGCTGATCGCTGTCGGCATGTCGGCGGCTGCGCGCCGCGAGGATGCAGCGATCTTCGCCGTCTTCCTGCTCTATTTCCTCGTCGTGCACCTGCCTGGCATACGGATTCGCTTTCCGCGGGAGGTCGTCGTTGGCATTGTTTTCGCTGCGGCGTGCGTGGTGCCCGCCTGGTCGCAACCCGGCAGTTCGCACCCGGAACTGGCTGCGACGACCGGCCTGTTCGCCGCTCTGTGCTGGCTCAACTGCGCGGCCATTCATGTTTGGGAGCATGACGGCCCGTCGTCGCTCATTCCTGCCGGGGCGCTCTGTGTGGCAACGGCGGCGACCGGGCTGGCGATTTTTTCGGGACAGTCCGGCGCGCTGCGGCTTGAGGTCGCCGCGCTTGCTTCCGCGCTGCTGCTCTTCGCGCTGGATCGCGACCATCGCCGCAGCTTACGGGGGCCGAATCCGCCCTCAACGCTCGCGGTGCGGGTGCTGGCCGACGCCGCGCTGCTGACCCCGCTGCTCTTTGTTGTTCCATGGCGCCTGTGAACGCGGCGCCCCGCTTCGATCGCGCTCCTCGTTTCGATCGTGTTGCGCGCATCTACCGCGCGATGGAGTTTCTCTCCTTTGGACCGATGCTGGAGCGGTGCCGGTTTTTTCACCTGCCGCAATTGGACCAGGCTCGACGTGCCCTGGTCTTCGGCGATGGGGATGGGCGATTCCTGGCGCGGCTGCTCCAGGTGAATCGTGAGGTTCACGCCGACTCCGTGGATGCCAGCTCCGCCATGCTGCGCCTACTCAATGCACGGGCGGCACAAGTTCACGCGCAGAGCCGCGTGACCACGACGCTTGCTGACATTCGTGCGTTTGAACCGGTGGGGTCGGGGTACGACCTGGTCGCTACGCATTTTTTTCTGGATTGCCTCACACCGGACGAGACTGCGGCGCTGATCGCGCACACGCAACCGCATCTTGCCCCTAACGCGCAATGGCTGGTGTCGGAATTCGCTGTACCGCGCGAGGGATGGGTTCGGGCGGGCTTTTCGCGGGCCGTCATTAGCGGCCTTTACACGGCGTTTCGGCTGCTGACCGGGCTGCGGGTTCGGGAAATTCCGCCGTGGCGGGATCTGCTGGCTCAGGCGGGATTTGTCTGTGTGTCGTCGCACGAGAGTCTCGGTGGCTTGCTCGTCTCTGAGCTTTGGCAGATGGGCCAGACAACCGCGGATGCCTCGAAGGACTCCCACGAAGAAGTGCACACATCTCTTGAATTCGCTACGCAGCCTGGCAGATTGTCCGCTCTGACTTTTGGCCCCATTCCTGGCATCGATCCTGGCCCGATGCCGGCGCCGGATCCGCCAGCGGTTCCTGAACCCGTGCCCGCGCCCGGGCCGGCCCCTGACCCCGATCCCATGCCCTATCCTGGCCCCATTCCGGCGCCGCAGCCGGTCACGCGGTCGTTTGATTCGCCCAACGCCGCGCTTCCTCCCCACAGAGCAGCTGCGCTGGCACATGGGCCTCGGCAGAGATGTCGTTCCGTCCTGCGCCGGCGTGTTCATCGCCGCCAATCCGCTCGCTAGCCAATTTCTCCAGTGCACAGCGGACGCGCTCCACAGCGGCGGCCCAATCGCCCGCAGTGGGTTGGCGAAAGAGTCGCGCCTGTGGGTACCACGGGCAATCGTCCCGCGCGTCCATCCATCGCCAATCGGCGAGTTGCGGCAGCACCACCCACAGGGGTACGCCCATCGCGCCGGCCAGGTGCGCTATTGAAGTATCGACGGTGATCACGAGGTCGAGGGTCGCCACCAACGCCGCCGTTTCGGCCATATCGCGGCTCGCGAACGATGCATCAATCAGCGGCAATTTTGCGCCAGACATCTGTCTACACGCCGGCCCCATTTGCAGCGAAAACCAGGAAATGCCCGGCACGTCGGCCAGCGGCAACAGCGCCCGCAACGGCATGGAGCGCTGCTCGTCGCTGCGATACTGCGGATTGCCCGCCCAGGCAAGTCCTACGCGCAACCCTGGTACCCGGCCATCGCTGCCAGCGCAGCCTGCACTTCCGCGTCGTCCGCTCGGATATAGGGAATGCTCCGCGGAATTGTATCTACCGTGGTGCCAAATGCCAGCGGCAGGCTCATCAGCGGGCACTGCCAGGCGAAATTCGGGAGCGGTTCGCCTCGGCCGATGACGCGACTCACGCCCGGCAATCCCTGCAGCAGCCGCACCAGACGCGGCTGCACCTGCCAGCACCACATTGCCGCCGCGTTCCGCCACCAGCGGCAGCGTAGCGGACAAACTGCAGCGTATCGCCCAGGCCCTGCTCCGCGTGCAGCAAGAATTGTCTCGCCGTACAGGGTTTCGCCGCGCCATTGCGGAGCCGTGAAGTGCCTGCGCCGCAGCCGCAGTTCGCGAAAATCCCAGCGCCACTCGTGCTGCGCGCCATCCTTTCGCGTAGCGCCCCTGGCGCAGATACGCCAGCGCCAGGTTGTAATGACCGCCCGCACTTTTCGGATCCAGTTCCAGCGCGCGCTCGTAGTGGCAGATCATCTCGGCGCGGCTGCTCTGCCGCATGAGCACGTTGGCGAGATTCGTATGCACGGCTGCGTAGCCCGGATCCATTTCCAGAGCCTTGCGGTAGCAGGCTTCCGCCTCGTCGTTGCGGCGCTGCTGGAAGAGCGCATTCCCCAGGCTGTTGTAATGCTCGGCGCGCTCCGCATCCAAGGCCAGCGTTTCGCGGAAACACGCCTCCGCCTGGGTGAAATCTCCGCGCGCCATCCACGCATTGCCCAGATTGTGCTGCGCCGCCACCGTTTTTGGATCCAGCGCCAGGGTTCGCTGGTAGCATCCAGTAGCCTCGCGCGCGCCGCCCAGCATTTGCAGCGCGTTGCCCAGATTGCACCACGCTTTCGCATAGGTGGGGCGCAGCGCCAGAGCCTTTCGGCAGCAAACTGCCGCCGCTGCAAAGGCTCCTTCGTCGTAATGCACATTGCCGAGGTTCAGCAGCGCCTCAGGAAAATTCGGCCGCACCCGGAGCGCATCACGGTAGGCTGCCTTCGCCTCGCGCCGATGGCCACCCGCGGCCAGCGCCGCGCCCAAAGCGTAGTGGAGCGTTGCATCCGCCGGCGTCTTGAGCAACGCGCCGCGATAGGCCGCTGCCGCTTCGTCCAACTTGCCGAGGCGCGCCAGGAGATGGCCCAACAGACGATCTGGCCGCGCCGATTTGCCGTCTAACGTCGCTGCGGTCTTCAGGCGACTGCTGAGCCTGCTCGGATGCGCCATGCGCCGCTTCGGCCTCTCCGAGGCAGCACCACGCCGCGGCCAGCCCCGGGTCCAGGGCCAGCGCTCGGCGGCACGCGCTGATCGCCGCCTTCCCGTTTCCATTCGCTAAATGAGCCTGGCCGAGACTCAGGTGAAAGCCTGCGCTAAGCGGACGCAGCCGCACTGCCTCGACCGTGAGTCGGACCGACGCCTCATGATTTCCCTTGATCCGCGCCAGCATTCCCAGCAACAGAAGCGCGTCTGCGTCGGGGCCGTCCTCGCACAGCGCCCGCTGGTATTCCTGCGCCGCTTCCAGCAACCTTCCCGCGCGGTGATGCGCCAGACCCGCGCGCACTTCGGGCGACAGCTGCTTGAGGTCAGGCTCTCCCATCCCCTGACGACCTGCAACTCCTCGCCCGCCGTAACCTGCCAGGTGACGCCAAATCTGAGAAAAGCCTTATCTTGCGGTCCCGGTAACGCTCCCAAGCCCTGCAAAATTAACAATTCTCGGCCCACCGCATTGTTACAATCTGGTTAAAGCCCCTCCCCGAAAGAGGGCTGGAGAACCTCCGGCAACCCGCTCATGAACCTGTACATCCTTCGCCATGCCAGCGCCGGCACACGCCGCGCCAATCCCAAGCTTGATGTCAAACGCCCCCTCGACAAGGAGGGCAAGCAGCAATCGATCCTCGTCGGGCGCTTCCTGAGCGCGTTGAATCTGCAATTCGATCGCGTGGTTTCGAGCCCGTTGAAGCGTGCTTTGCAAACCGCAGCGCTGGTGGCCAACGAGACGGGCTACGACGGCAAAATCGACGTGACCGATGCGCTGTCGCCCGAAGCCAGCGTGCAGAAATTCCAGGAACTTGTCCGCAGCCTGGAAAAGTACGAGAACGTTTTGGTGGTGGGGCACAATCCCAATCTTCCGGTCTTTTTCGGATCGCTGATCGCCCCCGCTGCGCGCATCAGCACGCGGCTGCGCAAGGGGTCCGTTGCGCGCATTGACTGCACGCGGCTGCCCGGCACGCTGCACTGGCTGGTGGATCCCAGGATTTTGCGCGGACTTTATTCCAAAGCGACGAAGAGATCGCGCCCGAAAACTTCGCGGAAATAAGCCGCCTCTTTGCGCAGCGACCACAGTTCGAGTTCGGCGCCGGTGCGCCCGGGCAGCAGCTCCAGCAACACGCGTTTGGGATAAACGCGGACCCGCACCTTGAGTACATCGCTGGCGCGGTCCTGATTCAGCGCGACGGCCAGCCGCAGCAGCACCACGGCGCGGCGCACGTGCTCATACTCTTCCATCGGTACCTGGCGCATGGTGCGGCCTTCCGGGGCCGGACGGCTCTTGCCCAGATAGCGCGCAATGGCTGACGTGATGACGCGCTGCTGCGGCGTAAAGCCATAGAGCTCGGAATTCGCGACGATGTACTGGGCGTGCCGGTGATAGCCCTGGTGGTTCAGGAATTTGCCGATGTCCCGCAGCATGGCCGCGGCTTCCAGCCACGTTTCGTACTCTTCCGGCAATTCATGCATCCCGGCCAAATCGTGAAAGAGCTGCGCCGCATGATGGCGAACCGGCTCCGCCTGGCGCGGATCCACACCGTACTTCCGGCAGGCCTCGAGTACCGCCTGCCAGCGCTCGCGCTCGAACTCCTGATGCACCGAGGCGCGCGGGTCCTGTTCCGCCAGCATCTGCGCCAGGATGCCGTCGCGGAGCCCCATGGGCGAATAGCGGAAGCCCGCGAGGCCGAACTGCTCCATGATCGCGGAGAACACCTGCGCGCCGGCGACGATGATCTCCGAACGCCGCGGCCCAATGCCGGGGACGGCCGAGCGCTGCCCGTTGTTCATCTTCGTGAGCTTCGCGCTCAGCTTCCGGACTGTTTCGGTAGACGTAATGTCTGCCGCGCGGCCTTTGCCCGAGCGCTTTTTGCCGAGAGACTTCGCCGCATCGGAGAGCGCTGCCGCGGTTCCTGAGGTGCCAATGGCAAGGCGGAAACCGTGCGGGCCCATCTCGGTCAGCAGCCGCCGCTTGGCCTTCGCGCAATTCGCGATCGATGAACTGCCGCAGCCGCGCAATCTCACCCTTATCCGGGACATCGCTGCGCAGGAATTCCTGGGTTAGACGCACCGCGCCCAGCGGCAGGCTGATGGTGTCGCGAATGCGCTTGTGCTCCGACAGCGTGATTTCGCAACTGCCGCCGCCCACGTCGATCAGCACGCAGCGCCCGCCGGCGCCGGGCTCATTATCGACGACGCCGCGGTGGATGAGCCGGCCTTCTTCGAGTCCCGAGATGATTTCAACATCCCAGCCGGTTTCGTCGCGCACCCATGCCAGGAACGCCCGCGAATTGCGCGCGTCGCGCATGGCGGAGGTGGCCACTGCCCGTACTTTGTCCGCGCTGTTGGACTGGACCGCTTTATAGAACCGCTTGAGCGTGCGCAGTGTCGCGGCCATCGCTTCCGGCGAGACAATCCCGGTCTCGAAGACGCTGGCGCCCAGCCGCGTTACTTCGCGGTCCTCGTGCACGATGCGCAGCTTGTGCTGCACGACGCGGCCGATCTTCAGCCGGCAGGAGTTCGATCCGATATCGATGGCGGCGAAAGTTTGCATGATCTTCAGGAAAATCTGCGCGTTTGTGCTTCCCCAGCGTTCACTCTGCACGATACACGAGGGGAGGCCTCGGAAAACCGGACAGACGTTACGGCGCGGGGTGTGGCGGCATTTTCGCTGGCCGGCTCTGTGCGGGGCGCTTAACTGCTGAACGCTTCTTCGGCTGTGATCCGGCGAGCCACTCGCCCATGAGCCGTCCGCGCAGCTTCGCCGCTGTTTTCATCGCGGCGTCAAAGTGACGGTCGCGCTTGCCTTCCACCAGCGCCGTCAGGTCCGCGGCGTCATCGCCCAGCGCGGCGTGCGCCTCCTCGGCCAGCACCAGCCAGTCGTGCCAGTCGCCAATTTCGTCCTGGAGTTTCTTCAGGCTTTTGCCGACGGCGCCGGCATGGGTGTCGGTCTGCGCCGCCAACTCCGCGACATACCGCGCCTTCTTCGCCCCTTTGCGAAAATCGTGGAGATTTGCCCCGTCCAGCAACTGCATCTCCGTCGCCAGCCGTGCGAAGCTATCGAGCGCCAGCTTCGCCGGAGGCTTGACGCGGCGGCGCTGCGGATGCTCGCGCAGCGCATCCTCTAACTGTGCGAGGCGCTTGTTGAATTTCGTTACCAACTCCGGCGCCTGCACGCGCAACCGGTCGGCCTGCGCACCGCGATGGTGTTTCAGCCACGCATCCAGCTCGCCGGTGTGGCGCGCGAGGCCGCTGGTACGCAGGCCGGCTTCCGGAGACTCGAGCAGGTCGGGTTGCAGCTGAGCACTGCTCTCGTCCTTGTTTTCCGTGTCGTGCTGGGCCTCAGGCTTCAGCTCGCACGCCGCCAGTTTCTCCAGCAGCTTGCGATGTACATCCAGGTCGCGTACCGTTCCCGCAGCGCGGCGAATCTTTTTCAACTGGCGCATCAGGGCCTCGGCAGCGCCCCGCACGGCCGCGCCGGTCTCCCCCTCAGGAGTCTCGCGCACCAGGTTCTCGAGCGTCGCCTGCAAGCGACGGGTGCCGGTGCGCGTGTCGTGCACCGGATCCACATCGGGATCCGCGGCGCACTTCACCAGATTTTCACGCAACCCGGCGGCTAATCGCCGAATATTCAGGATTTCGCCGCGCATACCTCTACCCTAATCCCCGGGTCAAAGCTGGCGCCCAGGCCAAGCCGCTGATCGGCTGACCGCTCACCGTCTCAACGCTGCACTCTTGATATTCTGAACTTTGTGCCAGGCCACGAACAAATGACCGTTCCCCGCACCGCGGCCGAGCCCGATCCACCACGCAGGCCAGCCTGCCCTCTTTGCTACGCCGAAGAAGGCCTGGATTCTGCTGGCCCTGGTCTTTCTCGCCATTTATGGCGCTGCACTGTTTTCCCCGTCGCTGCTCGACGACGCCGACACCACCCACGCCCAGGCCGCCCAGCACATGCTCATCAGCGGCAACTGGGTCACCCTGTATGTCGACGGTATCCGCTACCTTGAAAAACCCCCGCTTCCTTATTGGATGGTCGCGGTCGACTACGCCCTCTTCGGCTTCAATGTTTTCGCCACGCATCTGCCCATGGCGCTCGGCGTTCTCGGCTGCGCCTTCCTTGCCTGGCACTGGTCGCGCCGTGCGTGGGGCGACCGCGCTGCCTTCTATGCTGCGCTCGCACTCTTCACCTGCGTCGGCGCGTTCCTCTTCACGCGCTTCCTGATTCCGGAATCCATTCTCAGCTGCTTTCTGCTGCTCGCGCTCTACAGTTTCCTGATCGCGCTCGAGGACCGCAAGCCCGCGTTCTTTTATATCGCTTACGCATCAATCGCGCTGGCGCTGCTCTCCAAGGGCCTGATCGCGCCGGTTTTTTTCGTCGCCGCCATCGTTCCGTACTTGCTCATTACCGGGGACTGGCGGCGGTGGCGCGAGTTCCGCCTCTTCACAGGACTGCTGCTTTTCCTGGCCATCGGAGCGCCGTGGCACATCCTGGCCGGATTGCAGAATCCCAGCCAGGGGTATCCGATCGGCCGCGTTCCCACGCCGGGCCACGTTCACGGATTCTTCTGGTTCTATTTCATCAACGAGCATTTCCTCCGCTTCCTCGGCGAGCGCTTTCCCAACGACTACAATCGCCAGCCCTGGTGGGTCTTCTGGGGCGGCCAGCTTATCTGGCTTTTTCCCTGGAGCCTCTTCGTCCCCGTGGCGGTGCGCCGCGCCTGGCGCAATCGACGAATTTTCCTGTCAGACCTGCGCTACGACGCCACCAACACCATCCAGTTTCTCGATCCCCGGCTCAGCGCACATGAATCGTCGCGCCTCGCCGCGCGCCTGCGGTTCCGCGCCCGCACCAGCCTGCTGCTCTCGCTCTACGCCGGATTCATCCTGATTTTTTTCGCGCTGTCCACGAATCAGGAGTACTACACGTGGCCCATCTATCCTGCCGCGCTGATGCTGATCGCCGGAGCCCTGGCCACCATTGAGGAATCGCCCGGCGTGCGCAACAAGCCCGCTACCGCATGGCTCACGGGCGCGCAACTTATCTTTGCGATCGTCGGCATTGCTGTGGCCGCCGTTCTGGCATGGGGATTATGGGCATCGCGCCATCTGCCGTTTGTCGCCGATGTTGGCACGCTAATGGCGCATCGCGGGGTGGGCGACTACTCGCTGGCGACTTCGCATTTCTTTGACCTGACCGGGCCGGCCTTTGCGGCGTTGCGGCTGCCCGCTGCGCTGGCCGCGTTCGCCTTCTTTGCCGGACCGCTGGCGGCATGGCGTCTGCGGCGTCGGGGTCATTCGTTTGAGTCCACGGCGACCGTCGCGTTCACGATGGCGGTGATCCTGATCGCCGCGCACATCGCGCTGGTGCGGTTTGAGCCGATGCTTTCGTCGCGCGCCATGGCCGACACACTCAACCGGCTGATGGCCGAGCCGGATAACGCCAACGCGCAAATCCTGTTGTATGGCGATCAGTCCGAAGGTTCTTCGATTCCGTTTTATACGCAGCGCCCGGTCGCGTTCGTCCACGGCAAGAACTGGTATTTTGAGCCTGACCCGGTGGAGGACCCGAACGAACTTTTTGGATCGTCGATGATCTGGGGCTCCGACTATCCGGACGCTCCGCACATTTTCCTGAGCGACGAGGACCTGCTGCGGATGTGGGGGAAGGGGCCGCGGCATTTTCTCTTTGTGCCGGACGACTTTCATCAGCATGTGGTGCAGTTGCTGGGCGACCGGCTTTACCCGATCCAGGAATTGAGCGACAAGGTGCTCTACAGCGACCGGCCGCTGTGATAATTCGCGATCATTGCCCGTGGATCGGCCCTTTTTGTATTGTCAATAGATGCGAGAACAACTGCTGCGGGAGTTTTTCGAAGGTATTCTCCCGACCTCTGCATTGGCACTTGATCTCAGAGGCTCGGCAATTGCAACTTCGGCCATCTCAACCGACGTCATGATTTCAGACATGGCGGAGTATTTCGTAATTCGTCCTGAGCATGCCGTCCGCCTGTGTGACGCGGTTCTGCAGGGGGATTTACCGCCGGACGACCTCGCCACAATAGGCTTCGCGCTGATGGCGTCCGAAAAATTTCACTGGGATGGAGACCGGGACGAAGTGCTCGCTGAAGTCATTGCCGATTGGGCTGCACCTGAGATCAACTACCCATTGACCACGACAAACATCGAACTCTTCCGCAGGTGGCTTTTAGGGATTGAACCGTATCCCCAAAAACAGGCAGGAACCAACCCGAAATCGAAGGGGAATCTGATTTCTGTTCGCCGGAAGAACTCGACCCGTCGGTGACGATATTTGGCGCAAACTGCACCCCGCAATCTCGCTGCTACTTCAGTTCCTGCACCGTAGCCTCTTTCGGAACAGTGAGCTGGAATGTGCGAGTCGCTCGAGATGCAGATTGATCCGCAGCACCTGGATTGTCACCAGAATCTGCTGCTCCTGGAGCGGCCACTTAATGGTGATGGTGCCGGGAAAATGCTGGTCTCCATACGTCTGCAGTCGGCCCGTAGATCGTCTGCGTTTCCACCTGTCCGTCCGGCCCGTAGATGTCTTCCTCAATGGGCTGCAGATCGATCCGGCTGAAGCGGATGACGCGCTTCGTCTGCAGGAGGTTGCTGTTCTCCCTGCCGATCGGAGACGGTCAGCAGATATTCCGGTCGAATCTCCAGCCTTCTCGTCTTCGGATTGACGACTGTGTCGCTGTCGCCGGTCACCGACAACCAGATCGTCCGGCTCGATCTTCGGAATGATCATCGAATCGACGAACATGTAGGGCCGCATGTTCTCAAACGAATTCGACGAGACCTGCGTGACGGTGTTCGATCCCTCCACCACCTTGTTGTCGTGGGGAATCCAGAGCTTGAAGGTTTGCCCATCGCTGGCCATGTCCCACGCCGGCGTGTGCACAACCGGCACGTAGCCAATGACGCGGAGCGATTCCGGCTTGCGCACCAGAATGAGGCCGGGGAAGGGCGTGATGGTCTTCACGCTGCCCTTCAGTTCGCCCACCCTGGGTGGCGGTGAAGGTGACGGTGCGCGCTGAGGGCGTCGATGCCGTCGTACCGTTTGTTGACGATGTCGACCAGTCGCTCGGGCGGCGCCGACAGCACATTGTCCGGCATCCTTGCCTGCGGCACTTTGCGCGTATGCCAGAGACACCCGTTCAGCGCCGGCAATGCCAGCGTCATGGCGAGAAACGTTTTGTATCGCACCCCGTGCTTTGGTTTCAGCTGCATCCGTTCAATTCAACAATCTGCGAGTATAGCGGTGGTTCTCAGCCTAGTCGCGCTTCATCATGGCATTCCGCCCTGTTGCCGCACCGCCTGCCGGTAGGCTTCCACATCCTTCGCGTGCTGTTCCAGCGTCGAAGAAAACCGCGACTGCCCGGACGGGTCGGCGCTGGCCGCAACAAAGTACAAATAGTCCGTCGCGGCCGGATGCATCGCCGCCTGCAACGACTTCAGTCCCGGGTTGCAGATCGGCCCTGGCGGCAGCCCTGCATGCTTATACGTGTTGTAGGGGGAATCCGCCGCTAAGATCGGACTGAAAAATTGTGCCGCGGTACCGCCCCTCCAGCAGCGCCGCATAAATCACCGATGGATCCGTCATCAGCGGCATGTCCTTCTGCCAGGCGGTTATCAAACACGCTCGCCACCAGCGGCCGCTCCTGTCCAGCGGGGTTTCCTTCTCCACCATCGACGCCAGCGTCACCGTCTGGTGGTAATCCGCGGTCAGCCCAATCTGCTGCGCCTGCTGCCGGAACCGCCGCACCATCGCCGCCATCATCTCCTGCGGCGTCGTGTGCCGCTCAAAATGGTATGTATCCGGAAATAAATAGCCTTCGACACTGGGCGCCAGTCTTGTCCATATCCACAATCAGCGATGTGTCCTGCCTGGCAGCGGCAACAAAGGCGTCCTTCGGCCCCAGGCCGGCCGCTTCGAGCCGCGCGCCGATGTCGAAAATGTTCGAGCCCTCGGGAATCGTGACCGCGATGGTGTATACATCGCCGCGCCGCAGCCTGTCCCAGACCTCGGTCATCCGCGCTGGATGATCGAAGCGATACTCGCCGGCCTTGAGCGTCCGTCCCCGCGACCACATACAGTCCCAGAAAGACGTCGCTGCTCCAGATGATCCCCTGTTGCTTGAGCTGCGAGGCGATCTGCATGGTCGACATGCCGGGGTTGATGTCGACAAAGGTCTCCGTGCGCGGTCCCGCCGGCACCAGCAGCGCAAACGCGACTGCGCCAGCGGCGAACACCAACACAAACACCACAAAGAGAAAGAAGCGTCGCAACAAGCTATGTTTCCTGGTTCTTTGATTCCTTAACCGATTGTAAGATGCGTCATTTATCCTCGCCCGGCCACCACTGCGCCCTGTTAACCTGTAACCTGGTGGCAACCGTCGCCTGCTTGGCCTGGATTTTGGCAGCCGCCGCATCGGCGTCGCCGTGTCTGACGAACTGGGCCTCACCGCTCAGCCGGTGCTCACGCTCGTCCGCAAAAACATGAAACAGGACCTGAAATCGCTCGGCCGCCTGCTCCGCAGATTCGGCTGCTCGGCCATCGTTATCGGCAACCCGCTCTACATGTCCGGAGACCTGAGCCCCCAGGCCGAACGCACCCAGGCCTTCGCGGAGACGCTGCGCATCACCTTTGCCCTGCCCGTCCATCTGTGGGACGAGCGCCTGACCTCCGCCGAAGCGCACCGTCACCTGCACGCTGCCGGACGAGCGCTTTCCGATCACAAAGAGGTGGTGGACCAGGTGGCTGCTGTGTTGATTTTGCAGGGCTTCCTGGACGCTCACCGGGTTGGCGGCGGGCCCGAATCCGGCATCGTATAATCCTGAAAGAGGCGCTCAGCACGGCCTCAACGTCGAGTTCCCTGCTCTCGGGAAAATTCTCGCTGCGTCGCCATGGCAAGCGATACGGATCGGAGGCCACTGCCTCCGGGCCTTGTTCCTGCCATTGCCCGCCGTGGGCATTTCCCCCGGGAAGGATTGTTTTTGATGCCAGAACATATTAAGAAAAAGCTCCAGGAAGAAATTAAGCTGCTCGAGCACGAGCTGACCCACGAGCTTCCTGCCGAGATCAAGAAGGCCGTCGCCATGGGCGACCTGAGCGAAAACGCCGAGTACCACATGGCCAAGCAGCGCCAGGATTTCGTCAACGCGCGCCTTGGCCAGTTGAAGAAGCGCATGGCTGAACTGGCGCTCGTCAACCTCGCGAATATCCCGCGGGACCGCGCCGCGTTCGGGTCAACGGTGCTGGTTTACGACACTTCGAAAGATGAGAAAATCGAGTACAAGCTGGTCACCAGCGAAGAGTCCGACGTGAGCAAGGGACTCATCTCCACGACTTCGCCGATCGGCAAATCGCTGGTGGGCAAGCAGGTGGGCGATATGGCCACCGTGGTGACGCCCAATGGCAAGCGCGACCTTGAAGTTCTGAAGCTCATCACCATTCACGACGAAGCGGAAAGCGAAGCCGCAGCGCAAGCCGGAAAGTAGAGGCCGCATGGCCGCCAGCAACGGGCGAGAGAACGTTTCAGCCAAAGCGTCCAGTGTGACGTGGACCAGCGCCTTTGGCCGCGCCTGTGGAGTGCTGCTGCAGGCCATCGTCAACGGGCTTTCCCTCACCCGCATTTCGCCCAATGTGCTCACCTTCATCGGGCTGCTCATCAACACCGCGGCCGCCATCCTCTTCGGCTTCGCCAATGAGCAGAACCACGCGCGGATGTTCTTCTACGCAGGCCTGGTGATCATTGGCGCCGGTATCTTTGACATGGTCGACGGGCGCGTCGCGCGGCAAACACAACAAGTCACCGTCTTCGGCGCGTTCTTCGATTCCGTCATCGATCGCTACTCCGACGTGGTTCTCTTCTTCGGACTGCTCGTCTTTTACGCGCGCGGCAATCGTCTCTTCTACGTTTTCCTCGCTGCCTTTGTGATGGTCACTTCGCTGATGGTCAGCTACACGCGGGCCCGCGCGGAAGCGCTGATCGGCAGCTGCAAGGTCGGCTTCATGGAGCGCCCGGAGCGCGTCGTGCTCATCATCCTTGGCGCGCTGTTCAACCGCTGGGGCGTGATGGCGCCGGTGCTGTGGGTGCTGGCCGTAATCTCCACGGTGACCGTGGTGCACCGCATTGTTTACACCTACCAGCGGACGCGCCATCTTGCGCCGGTGCTCGAAGCGCACGTTCAGCCGATGGTGCTGCGCGAAGCGGAAGCGAAGGCGCGTCCCGATCTGCCTGCGCCCAACGCGCCCCAGACTTAGTCCAAGGCAGGTTCCGCCGCTACTGGACGATACTTGCCTCGGCGTCATTCGCGGGAGCCGTTGGCGGCGCATCCGATACTTCTCTTTGCCGCGAGCGAATCAGCAGGATCAGCAGCGCAAGCGCGACGAAGTTGATTCCCAGGCTCCACGGGCGCCTGTTTGACCAAATAGCATTGAAAATTGCTGCCCAGCGTCCAGACTAGGTGGAATCCAATCCGCCCCGGATCGTCCGTCTGCCCTGCGATCACGGTCACGTACGCCCCGGCGGCAATGCGGTAAATCAACAATGGCGACGAGACCCACAGAAGTTGCATCGCCAGCGCCCAAACCAGCAACTGGGTTCTGCGCGGATCGGCGATAAATACCAGACCGCTGGCGACCACAAAAACGAAAAGCCCCAGGAATATCGTTAAGAGAATCGCACTGGAGAGCTGGAACCCGTCAGGTCCCCAGTTAATAAGTCGCTGCACTGTGACGACCGCCCCCAGAAACCCGCCTCCCACCGTCATCGTTACCAGCGTCAAGCGGAGCCAGGTAGTCATCAGACGCTCTCCGGCTCACTCATCAGACCCGTGTCACCTCCTTTGTACTCGACGATGTCCCAAACAATCCGATCGTCTGTATGCGCGTAAGCGTGGACGAACTTCACCAGGAAATCGAAATCGCTCCGATCCGGATCGAATCCAGAGCCCAGGGACGAACCGAAAACCTCAAGCCTCTGCACGTGGTGAGGTCGGCAAAGCTCGATCAACTCGGATTTGTGATTTGCAATTGCGGAGATCATGGCTCAATGCCTGTTCACAGGCAATATACAGCATGCCAACCGTCAAATACCCGAACATCCCGCTTAGAGCACGCCGCCCAGCAGCCGAACCCCTTCGCGAATCTCACGCTCATTCAGCCGCGCGTAGCCAAGCATGAATCCCGGCCGCGATGGCCGCTTCAGCCAGCAGTGCGCGATCCCGTAAATGCCGACCCCGCGCTCCGCAGCCTGCGCCATCACGTCTTCTTCGCGCACGTGCTTCTTCGGCCACAGCATCACCTGCGCTCCGGCGCCATCGCCGGTCACCTCGACGCGATCTCCCAGAATATTCTTCGATGGCCGCCAGCAGCGCTGCTCGCCGCGCTGTGTTCCTGCGCCGCAGCCGCCGCAAATGCCGCTCGTACATTCCGTTCGATATGAACTCCGCCAGCGTTTGCTGCTCCAGAGTCGCTGAATGCAGATCGTTCAGCCACTTCGCCGCGCTCAGTGTCGCCACCAGCGACCGCGGCGGAATCAAATATCCAATCCGCAGCGCGGGAAAGACTGTACGCGAAAAGGTTCCGATGTAGATCACGCGGCCTTCGCGGTCCAGGCCCTGCAGCGATTCCAGCGGGCGACCGCCGTAGTGAAATTCTCCGTCGTAGTCGTCCTCCACAATCATCGCGTTGCGCCACCGCGCCCACGCCAGCAGCGCCAGCCGCCGGTCCAGCGGCAGAATCGCGCCGGTCGGAAATTGGTGCGATGGCGTTACAAAGGCCAGTCGCGCGTCGTCCGGCAGGCGCTCTGGATCGAGCCCATCGCGATCCACGGGAACCGCGCACAGCCGCGCCCCCGCTGCTTCGAGCGATCCGCGAATGCCGTCGTAGTGCGGATTCTCAATCGCGACACGGTCGCCGCGCTCGACCAAAACCCGGATCACCAGGTCGAGCGCCTGCTGCGACCCGTTGACGATAATTACTTCGTCCGGGTCGCATACGACGGCGCGCGAACGCCGCAGATGCGCGCAAATCGCCTGCCGCAACGGCTGGCTGCCCAGCGCCGTTCCGTAGTCGAATTGCCGCACGGACGCCTTGCGCACCTGGCGCAACAGCATGCGCCGCCACATCTCAAACGGAAAGGTCGCCAGATCGCTGCGCCCGTAAATGAAGTCATACCGCAGCGCCACCGGGCGACGCTGCGGCGTATCGACAATCGCTACCGACGCCGACGCCGCTGCACCAAACCGCGAGAGACGCGGTTTCGAACGACCGGGCCGCTCCGCGCCCGATCGGTGCCCGCCAGCCGCGCCGATACATAGGTGCCGGAACCGGCGCGTCCCTCTACATATCCCTCAGCCAGCAGTTGATCGTAGGCCAGCAGAACCACGGTACGCGAGATTTCCAGTTGCTCGGCCAGATCGCGCGTCGACGGCAGACGGTCGCCCGCGCGCAGCGCACCGGAGAGCATCGCCTGCCGCAATCCCGCGATAGACCTGCCGAAACAGCGGCTCGCCGGTGCGCGATAGTGGTATCGCCAATTGCATATAAAGTGGTGCTATGAAAATACCACGCCGCAAGTGATCCTCGAAACATCGGCACGCTGCGCCGGAGTTTCGCCGTGGCCGGTCCGATGAAACACGCTCACATGAAAGTGGAGGAATGCATGAGGTTCCAGGCTCGTCTCGCTTTCTGCGTCGTTATTTTTCGGATTGCTGTTCGCCGCCGCACCCGCACCGGCTCAAAACGTTCCCGGCCGACCGTTCCAACCCCAGCCATTCCCGACGGACCGCACGATTTCGACTTTGAAGTTGGCACCTGGAATATCCATCTCAAAAAACTCCTGCACCCCCTCACCGGATTCTCAACGACTGGGTGGAATTCGACGGCATCTCCATGACTCGCAAGATTCTCAATGGCCACGCCAGCATCGAGCAGTTCGAAACCGACGGCGCGGCTGGCCACATTGAAGGCCTCACCCTGCGTCTTTACGATCCGCAATCGCACGAGTGGCGTCTTTACTGGGCGAACAGCAAAACCGGCCACATCGACCCGCCGCAGATCGGCGAGTTTCGCAACGGCCGTGGCGAGTTCTACGCGCAGGACATTCAAAACGGACGCTCCGTCATCATTCGCTTCATCTGGTCCGACATCACGCCGAACTCGGCACACTTTGAGCAGTCTTTTTCCGCGGACGGCGGCAAAACCTGGGAAGTGAACTGGATTACCGATCAGACGCGCACCGGTCCGGAACCGGACTGGTCACAGACGCAGGAAAATCGCCCCACTACACTCGGAGTAGCTGGCTCGGCGTCTCAAGGCTCAGACACCCACGATGCGCAACACGAATTCGATTTCAATTTCGGCGTCTGGAAAACGCATATCGATCGCCGCGTTCATCCGCTCGCCGGCTCGAATGAGCTGACGGAATTGAACGGCACCGTCACCGTCCACAAGATTTGGGGCGGCCGCGCGTCGCTCGAAGAAATTGACGCCAGCGGAGCAAAGGGGCACCTGCAGGGCATGACGCTGTTCCTCTACAACCCCACATCCCACCAATGGAGCCAGACCTTCGCCAGCCTCTCCGACGGTATTCTTGAAGAATCCTCCATTGGCGGCTTCAAGAACGGCCGCGGCGAGCTCTTCGATCAGGAGAGTTTGAGTGACCAGATCGGGTTTGGGCTCGTGCGGGGGGTCTGGTCGCAAATTACGCCCGATGCGCACCACTATGAAATTTCTTACTCCAACGACGGCGGCCAAAACTGGGAGTCTGAGTTCAGCGCATCGCTCACGCGCCTGTCCCATTAGCGGGCGATGTCACTCTGTCTTCTGCAACCGATTCGTCAGGTACGTTTGAAAGACCGGGAATCTCCGCAGCCGCGGCACTGCCTCCGGCCCGATGCGCCGTCCTAATTCCTGTGCAGTTTTCGCATCGGCGTTCACGGGTGCCCAGACAGGCAAATCCGCTCCGTTGGGATTGCCGGTCTTCACGAACTGCGTCCAGTAGCCAATGATCGCGCGCGATGAATCGGCGTCGCCTGGTTGAGCGACCCAACTCGTCCAGTACCTTTTGCTCAGGAACATCAACTCTTCGCTGTGGAAGGCGCCGAGTTCCGCGAAAGGTCCTGCGCCCACATAATTGAATCGATACAGAAACGCACTCGCCCCCGCCTGTTGCATCTGGCGCGCCATGAGCCATGCGCCAAAGGCAAAATCAAAATCGGTGTCCATGGTGCGAAAGGTGTGCGCCGCATCGCTGTCAGCCTGCACCGGATATTCCTGAAACACATGATCGGCGAGCGGCCCGAATCGCCTCTGCAGCCAGGCGCGATACGCCACCACCGTTTTTGGCCGATAGGATTTTCCGCCGACGATGGGGCTGGCGAAGATGGAGATTTCGTCCTCGTTGCTGCCCACCAGGGTTGGCACCGCAATCTGCTTTCCCTTTGCGAATGTAATTGCGGGCTGTTGCGGAAGAACCCAGCCATCCACCACTGGCTCCAGATCGAGATTGTCGTCCTGTGCGGCTGCTTCGAGCACACGCTCGGCGGGAGCGGCGCGCAATTTTTCAAGAGAGTCCGCGCCCAGATCCTTTGCCAGCAGCTTTCCGTTTTCCTCCGCCTCGCGCAGCCGCGGATAGACGGAATCCACGCACACGCCGCTCTCGAGGATCGCGCCGCGCAATAAGCCGGCGGCCAGCGGCGACGCCATCAGGTTGCAGACGTCGAGCGCACCTGACGATTCGCCGCCGATCGTCACCTTTGCCGGGTCGCCGCCGAACGCTGCAATGTTGCGCTTGACCCATGCGAGCGCTGCCAGTTGGTCCAGATGACCGTAGTTTCCCGATACATGCTGCGGCGATTCGGCATCCAGTTCCCGCGAGGCAAAGAATCCCAGCGCACCCAGACGGTAATTGAAGCTGACCACCACAATGCCCTGCTGCGCCAGTGTCACTCCCAGCGGCGGCCACTCGCCGGATCCCTCCACATTGCCGCCGCCATGCACCCACACAAAGACCGGCAGCTTCTCGCGCGGATGCAGCTCCGGCGTCCACACATTGAGCCAGAGGCACGCCTCGTCCGTCGCCATTTTCGGAATGCCGAGCATTTCCGGCAGCCATGGGCTGGGCCGTTGCGGACACGCCGGACCCCACGCAGCCGCGTCGCGAATGCCCTGCCAATGCGGAGGCTTCTGCGGCGCTTTCCAACGCAGTGCGCCGACGGGCTGCGCCGCAAAGGGAATCCCGAGGAATGCTCCACCGTGCTGCAGGGCATCCACGCGCACGCCGCGCAGCGCTCCGCTGTCGATGCGCACCACGGGCCGCTGCGTTGCGTCTGCGACCAAACTCGCAGCTGCGATAACCAGCGCACCAACCACAAGTTGTTTAAAGAACATTGGGCACACGAATTCGGAAGATCATCCAGATTGCTCAAGGATATAACGAGGCTCTATCGCTGCTGTTTGCGTTGTTCCTGCGCGAAGCGCATACGCCTGGACGGCTAGTCCCGAAGCGCTTACGCCTGGACGGCTAGTCCTAATCCTCCTGGAGCGCGGCCTTTGGATCCAGTTCTGCCGCGCGCCACGCGGGGAGCCACGACGCCAGCGCCGTAATCCCCAGGAACAACAAAGTCATCCCGACAAATGTCATGGGGTCCGTCGCCTTCACCCCCACCAGCATCGCCGTCATCAGCCGCCCGAGTAAAAACGCCGCGAGCAGCCCAATCGTAATGCCCACCGCGCTGAGCCGCATGCCGTGCCCGACAACGAGCTGCACAATGTCGCCGCGTTCCGCACCCAGCGCCATACGCACGCCGATCTCCGAGGTGCGTTGACGCACAGCAGTCGCTAACACTCCGTAGATGCCGATGCCGGCCAGGGCGCCCGCGATCACCGCAAACACGCCAATCAGCAGCAGAGAAAACCGCGTGCTCCCCTGCGCAGCATGGACGATCTGGTCGCCGGTGCTCACTTCTGTCACAAGGAATTGCGGATTCAGATCGTGGAGGGCTGTGCGCACCTGGTTTTCGTAACCCTCCGGAGCGCTACCGGTGCGCAACGCCCACGAACGCACGGCGCCATTCCCTAAAAAGCCGTCAGTGAAGTAGATCTGCTCGCGCCCCGGCACGGACAGCGATTCCTCCCGCTGGTGGGCCACGACGCCGACAATCTGCACGAACTCCGCCTCGGGCGTGCGCACACGGGTCAGGATTCTTTTGCCGATTGCCGACTGGCCGGGAAACGCTTTGTTCGCGAGCATCTGGTCGACGATCACGCCAGTCCGGCCGGGCAAGTTGTCATCCTCGGTGAAGGTTCGCCCGGCGAGTAGCGGCGTGCGCGTCGTTTCGAAATATCCCGGCAGCACCACTTCAAGATCCGTTGCCTGATAGCGGCTCGGATCTTTGGCCGCGTCCGGTGTGCCCCAGCGCACGGGGCTGAAATCTCCGGTGAGCGGAAATGGAAACGACGCTGTTACGCTTTGGACGCCCGGAATGGCCTGCAGCCGTTCTTCGATCTGCCGCACCCTGGCAGCACGCTCCTCCGGAGTGGATCGTCCAGCACTGGGCGGAAATTGCAACTGGAAGGTGAGCAGATTATGCGCGTCGAAGCCAGGATCGATGCGCTGCAGATAGAGGAAGCTGCGGAACATAAGACCCGAGCCGACCAGCAGCACAAACGACAAAGCCACTTCCACCACCACCACCAGGTTCCGAACGGTCGCACCGCTTTGCAGGCCGGTGGTCCGGCCGCTGCCGCGCAACACGTTCATCAGCGCCGGCAGGGTCGCCCGCCACGCTGGAGCGATGCCGAACAACAGCGCCGCAGCCAATCCGGCCAGCGCCGTAAAGCCCAGCACCGTTCCATCGATATGAATGTTGTCGAGCCGCGGCAGATTCGCCGGCGCGAGCGTGCGCAACTCGCGAATACCGGCCCACGCCAGCCCCAGGCCCGCCGCCGTTCCCATCAAGGCGAGTAGCAGCGACTCCGTGAGCAGCGGCACAATCAGCCGCCAGCGGCTCGCCCCCAGCGCGGCACGCACGGCAAATTCCCGCTCGCGCAGCGACGCACGCACCAGCAGCAAATTCGCCACATTCGCGCAGGCAATGAGCAGCAGAAAAATCACCGATCCCATCAGCGCAAGAATCGCGGGCCGGACTTGCGCAACGAGATGCTGCTGCATCGACTCGAGCGTGATGTGATAGCCCACCGAGGCGTTCATCGGAATGGTCTTGCGACTCTCCGCTGCCACGGCATCGGCGGCGCTCTGCGCCTCTTTCACGGTGACGCCGTCCTTCAATCGTCCAATCGGGCGGATGGAAAAGCCGTTACGATTGGCCGCGTCATACGCGAGGCGATTCGCAATCCAAATATCGGGCGATTCTTCCTCATCGGCTTCGGGCGGAAAATACAGGCGAAATCGCGGAACCAGGACACCCACGATGATTGGCCCGGGCTGTCCCTGCGACTGCATGCTGTGCCCAATCACGCTGCGGTCGCCGCCGTACCGCTTCATGAAGTATTCGTAGCTCAGGATGCCCATCTGCGGCGGCCGCTTCGTGGGATCCGCCTGAGCGCCCGGCGCAACTGGCGGCGCGGGAGTTCCATCTTCCGCAGTGAAATCCCGGCCGTACAGAATTTTTTCTCCCATCAGCGGGAAGAAATTTGTTGTCACCACAGCGGTGCGCACCTGCTCGGGAGTCCCATCGGCGCGCGCGATGACGTTGCGGAAGGTAAAGACCCCCGCCATGTCAGAGAAAACGGATTTGGTCCCGTCGCGCAGATCGATGTAATCGGCGTTGGAGAATTGCAGCCCCTGCACGTGGCGCTTCGTCAGGTCCATGCCTGCAACGACGAGCCGGCCTGCATCGCGATAGGGCAGCGGTTGCAGCAGCACCGCATTTGTCACGCTGAAAATGGCCGTGCTCGCGCCTACGCCCAGCGCAATCGTCAGCACCGCAATTCCTGTAAACGCCGGCTGCCGCAACAGGGTCCGCATCGCGATCGTAAGGTTCTTCAGGCGCATAACTCTCCTTGCCAGACCTGCAGGACGTTTGCGCATTATTATCCCCTAATTTGCCCAACTTACGTCGCGGCAATGCACATGACCCATGTATTTATGCGCCTCTTCCGATTCGTTCACCGCCGTACGCTCGCTCCTGATTGCCCCGCATCTAACCTATCCACGGTGATGCTCCCTCTGGAGCCTTCGTAACCCTTCCCAGAGTCACCCCTTGTACATCTTCAATTTCTGCCAGGTTCACGGAGATACAGGCTCATGAAGCCGTCGCGTTTTATCCCCCCAGCTCATCTTAGGGTTGCCGCGGTTCTGGCGACTCTGTGCGCATCGTCTGCGTTTGCGACGGTGACCGTCACCAGCCCAGCCAACAATTCGACGGACACCAGTCCTGTGCATTTTGTCGCCACCGCGACCGCCAGCACCTGTTCCAGCGGCGTGGCATCGATGGGCATTTATTTGAACAACACGCGCGAGTACGTGGTGAACGGGGCATCGATGAATACCTCGCTTACCATCAGCCCCGGTTCCTATAAGACCGTGGTGCAGGAATGGGATAAGTGCGGAGGCTCCACGACGGCGACTCTCGAGATCACGGTGGTTGCGTCGGCTGCGCCCAGCGTCACCATCTACGCCGACTCACCGACGATTGCCGCAGGCGGCGCCTCTACCCTCACCGTGAAAGCCACCAACGCTACGACGGTGAAAGTAAGCGGTGGCGGCGATACGTATACCCTCGCCGCAACCGGGGGCACCGTCAACGTCACGCCCACGCAGACTACCCCGTACACCGCTGAGGCCACCAATTCCAGCGGCACCACCTCCGCCAGCGCGACGGTGACTGTGATCTCTGCCACGGCGGTCGACGCCATCAAGCACGTCGTCTTCATGCTGCAGGAGAACCACACCTTCGACAATTACTTCGGCATGCTCAATCCCTATCGCAAGACCAACGGCTGGGACATGAGCGAAGACGGCAAGATCTATGCCGTCGACGGCATCGACGACAAACTGAACACGCTTTACAACGACGACGATCAGGGCACCAAATATCCGCTCTTCAAATTCGCCACCACCTGCGTTGACGATATGAGCTCGGCGTGGCTGGAAAGCTACGGCGATGTCAGCCGCTGGGATTTCTCGACGACCCGGCCCATCAACATGGACGGATTCGTCCACACCGCCGAGGGCTTTGCCGCCAATTGCAACCAAACCGGGTCCGGCTGCTCCGGCTCGTATACCGATACCACCGGCCAGCGCGCCATGGGCTATTACGACGAGACCTTCCTCAACTACTACTACTACATGGCCTCGCAGTTCGCGGTCTCCGATCGGTGGTTCTCGCCCGTCTCCAGCAAGAGTATCGATAACCGGATCGCGACTTTCACCGGCGGCACCACGCAGGGCCTGGTCCACGATCCCGGCAATGACGACCATCTGCCCCAACTCGCCATCACCACCATCTTCGACAAGCTGCAGGCCGCCGGAGTCAGCTGGAAGATCTACTACACCGTCACCCAGGGCGAATGTCTCACCGAGAGCAGCTGTCCGACCACTGCTGCCGCTCGTTTCCCGGGGACGAACTACACGCCGCTCGCCAGCTCCACAAAATATCTCTACGAGAATCCCAGCGGCGCTGCCTGCACCGGCACCACGCAGAAATCGAGCGTGGTCGGCGATTCAACGAACTCGTTCTGTATCGACCCCAACCATATCGCCCCGCTGTCGCAGTACTACACCGACCTCACAAACAATACGCTGCCCAGCTTCGCATTCATTGAAGCGGGCTACGGGAACAGCGACGAGCACCCAGGCTCCGGACAGTCTATTCTCAGCGGGCAGACGGAGGTTGCGGCCGTTATTAACGCTTTCATGAAAAGCAGCTCGTGGGCCAGCGGAGTCTTCTTCCTCTCGTATGACGAAGGCGGCGGCCCCTACGACCACGTTCCCCCGGTGGCCGACGATTCGAATAAGAACACCGATGCGTCTCTCGGAACCATTCCCGACATTGCGCAGATTGCCGTCAACCCTGATTCCTACAAACCATGCGTCCCTTCGGGCGGCAAACCCACCACGCACTGCGATCTCGATTCCAGCGACCCCGGTGCCAAATCGACCGACGCACCAACGGTCAACGGATTCGACGCACAGCTCGGCTTCCGCGTGCCCAACATGATCATCTCGCCCTTCACGCGCAAACATTACGTCTCGCATGTCCCCATGGATCACACGGCTGTGATCAAGTTCGTGGAGAATCGCTTTATTGGCAGCTCTGCCTATCTCACGAATCACGATAAGGCGCAGCCTGACCTGCTGGATTTCTTCGACTTCACAGCGATTCCCTGGGCCACTCCGCCTACTCCGCCCACGCCGGCATCGCCCTCGTCGCTCGGCTACAATCCCTGCACACCGGCCAGCATGGGCGGCTCGTAGTGCAGCCGCGCCTGCAAGTAAAAAGGGAGCAGCCAATGGCTGCTCCCTTTTTGATCTCGCTTCTGCGCGAAGCGCTTTCGCCTGGACGGCTAGTCCCCTACCAGCGGCCCCACGCCCGGCTCGCGTAGTCCGTCATGGTCATCATGAGCAACACGATGAACGTGAAGAATCCGGCCGCTACGGTCAGCTTGGTCAGCTTCGAGCTGTATTTCACATGCATGAAGAACAGCACCACCAGCGTCATTTTCAGGCATGCAATCGCCAGCGCCACTACCGCATTGAACACGCCGAGGTCGATATACGAGACCGCGGCCGTGGTCGCCGGTCAGGATCAGCAGCGCACCGCCAATCAGGAGATACACCTTTGGCGTGACAATGTGCTCTTCGTGATGCGTCGGTTCGTCTCGATGCTGTGCTTCCGCCATAATTCCTCTTTTGCAGTGCTAACCGCTACAAGCTGTTTTTCGTCACTGATGTCGACTGATTAAATACAGCAGCGGGAACAAAAATATCCACACAATATCGACAAAATGCCAGTACAGCCCAAAATTCTCTACAGGCGCTACGTGCCCGTTGGTATACGCCCCCCCATACGCTCGGATCATCAGGATGGTCAGCAGCGAAATGCCGATGATCATATGCAGCGCGTGCATGCCGGTCATCGCAAAGTAGAGCGAGAAGTACACCTGCGTCTTCTCCGCCATATCCAGCGGCAGTTTGATCGTCCGGATACGCGGGTGTTCCGGTGATGAACTGCTTCGGACTGAAGTTCAACCCCGGCACGTGGTGCTCCACCCACTCGTCGTGCCACTCGTACGCCTTCACGCAAAGGAAGCCGCAACCCAGCACGATGGTGATCGATGCACCAGCCCACCAGCGCTTTGCGCATCCTGGTCTCGGCTGCGTGGACGCCCATGGCCATGGTGAAGCTGGAAATAATCAGCAGTGTCGTGTTCAGCGTTCCCGCCCAAATATGCAGGGAATGGCTGCCAGCCACGAACGCCGGGTAATACCAGTTGCGATAGATGAGGTAGGCGCAGAACATGCCGCCGAAGAACATGATCTCCGTCAGCAGGAACAGCCACATGCCAAAGGTGGCGGATTCCCGCTGCTGCTCCACGCTCTCGAAATGGTGGCGCAGAAACGGCGGGTGCGCGTGTTCCACGTGGCCCGTCTCGGCGGTCTGCGCTGCAAGGGTGTGGCTATCCAACGGTCGGTACCTCGCTCCCTTTTTTGCTTTCCAGCCACTCGTAGTCGTACGCCTCGTGCGTCACAATCGGCGTCTCAATAAAGTTCTCCGTCAGCGGCGGCGACTGAATTTGCCACTCCAGTCCCGTTGCCTGCCACGGATTCGGCCCTGCGATCTTGCCGTATTTGAGCGACCACGTGAGATAGAGCAGAGGCAGCAGATAGCCCACGCCCAGCACGCTGGCGCCTGCGCTCGAGAATACGTTCAGCACCTGGAACTCGGGCGGATACGCAGCATAGCGCCGTGGCATCCCGAGGTATCCAAGAATGAATTGCGGGAAGAATGTCAGGATAAACCCGACGAATGTAATCACCGCGGCCAGTTTGGAGACCCCTTCCGGATACATACGGCCCGTCATCTTCGGCCACCAGAAATGCACGCCCGACAGGTACGCCATCAGCATGCCACCGACCATGACAAAGTGGAAATGCGCCACGATGAAGTAGGTCTCCGTCAGGTGGATATCCATGCCCATCGAACCGAGGAACACGCCGGTCAGTCCGCCGATGGTGAACAGCCCCAGGAATCCGAATGCATAGAGCATCGGCGTTTCAAAGGTGATGGAGCCTTTGTACAGCGTTGCCGACCAGTTGAAGATCTTGATAGCCGAAGGCACCGCGACCAGCATGGTGAGGAGCGAAAACACCAGGGCGGAATAGTTCGATATGCCCATGATGAACATGTGGTGAGCCCAGACGAAGAAGCCGAACACCGCAATGGCCACTGACGAGAAGGCTACGGCCGTGTACCCGAAGACCCGCTTGCGCGAGAAATTGCTGATGACTTCGGAGATGACGCCCATGCCCGGCAAAATCATGATGTACACGGCCGGGTGCGAATAGAACCAGAACAAATGCTGGAAGAGCAGCGGATCGCCGCCCTTGGTGGGATCGAATACGCCAATCCCGATGGTGCGCTCCAGCACCACCAGCACCAGCGTGATGGCGAGCACGGGTGTGCCCAGCACCATCAGAATCGAAGCCGCATAATGCGACCAGACAAACAGCGGCAGCCGGAACCAGGTCATGCCCGGCGCGCGCATGCGGTGGATGGTCACGATAAAGTTCAGGCCGGTAAAGATCGAACTGAATCCTGCGACGAAGACGGCCAGCCCCGCCGTGATCACATGCGTGTTCAGGTAGTGCGTGCTGAGCGGAGTGGTGAAAGTCCAGCCGGTATCGACGCCGCCGGAGACCAGGGTGAAGATGATCATCGTCCCGGCCACGATGTAGAGGTACCAGCTCAGCAGGTTGATCTTCGGGAACGCCAGATCTTTGGCGCCCACCATGATCGGAATCAGAAAATTCCCGATCGTCGCCGGCACCGACGGCACCAGGAACAGGAACACCATGATGATGCCGTGCGCGGTGAACACCTTGTTGTAGGTGTCCGCGGCCAGCAGGTCGCTGGGCGGCGTCAGCAGTTCGAGGCGAATGAGGCCCGCCATGGCTCCGCCGATAAAGAAGAAAAACGTGATCGAGATCAGGTACAGCATGGCGATCCGCTTGTGATCGCCCGTCAGCAGCCAGCTCTTCAGCCCGTATTCCTTGTTCAGATACGAGACCTTCGGCAGCTGCGCCGTCGACTGGTCCGGCAGCTTAACGATAGTGCTCATGGTTTCACCGTCCCTGGCGCCAGTGCGGGAGCCGATGTTCCCGCCGGCGTCGTGCCCGTCTGCACGGGCTGCGCTCCGCTGTTGTCGATCGTCTGCTCGATCCGGTACTGCGAATCGAGCCGCTTGATGTATTCCACCAGATCGATGAGACCTTCTTCGCTCACCTGCCCCTGGTAGGTCGGCATGATGGGCGCATACCCCGCCATTTCATGCATGGTCGGATTCAAAATCGTGTCGCGCAGAAACGCATCGTCCACTGTGACGAATTGCCCGCTCTTCATCTGCAGATGCGCGCCATACACGTTCGCCAGATTCGGCCCGTGCGCATTCGGCCCGCTGTTGTGGCACGAATTGCAGCCCAGGCTGGCGAACAGCCGCTCACCGTTTTGCGCCAGCGAAGTGCCGCTGATCGACTGCGCCGCCCACGCCTGGTAGTCTTCGGGCGTCATCGCCACCACCTGCCCAATCATCTGCGAGTGCAGCGTTCCGCAATACTGTGTGCAGAAGAGATGGTAGGTGCCCGGCGTCGTTGCTTCGAACCAAACCGTGTTGTAGCGCCCAGGAATCACCTCGCGCTTTACGCGAAACGCCGGAACGCTGAAGCTGTGAAACACATCCTGCGAAATCAGCGTGAGCTGAATCGGCTGGTCGATCGGAATGTGCAGCGCGTTGATCTCATGCTGTCCGCCCGGATGCTCCACTTTCCACATCCACTGCTTGCCGACCACATAAATGTTCATCGCGTTCGGCGGCGGGCTGTAGATGCGGAAGTACAGCAGCGCACCCCACACGAAGCAAATCATGAAGAGGATCAGCGGAATAATCGTCCAGGTCGCTTCCAGCAGCGTTGACCCTTCAATCTGCGTCGCGACCGGGTTCATTTCCTGGCGGTAGCGAATGGAGAACGTGACGACGAGGAGCGCGACAGCCACCAGGCCCACGACCGAGATCAGGATCAGAAAGAAATACAGGGCGTCCGCGTACGGCGCGATCGTCGACGCTTCCGGCGGGAAGATCGCGAAGTTCGTAAGCCACTTAATCAGAAATTGCCAAAGTACCGGACTGATCAGATGCATCGTCGCCCTTTATCCGTTCACCAAAGTCGATTTTTGTGCCCGCGCCAGTAAGATGTCGCGCCGGAAATTCACCACCATATATGTGCCCAGCAGCAGCACAGTCAGTATGAAACCCATCTGAAAGATCCGAATGTACAGGAGCGTGTGCCGGTTCTCGGTCGGATCGTACTGGTAGCAGTAGGTCAGAATGTTATCCACCACCGACCCAACCGTCCCATGCGACGCCTCGACCAGCCCCAGCTGAAGATCCTTCGGAGAAAACTCCACGCCCAGGTAGTACTGCGCCAGCTTGCCTTCCGGCGTCACCAGTTCCACCGCGCTGGCATGCGCGAACTGATTCATCTTGCCGTCCGGCCCCTGCATCGGCACATAGCCAAAGCCCACCGTGGTCGCCAGGCTCCGGATCGCCGGCTCTGCGCCGGTCAGAAAATGCCAGCCGCTCACATCCTGCTTGCGGCCGTAGCGCTTCATGTAGAACGCCTTCTCCCGCGCCGCAATCGCCGGCGTCTCGGTGGGATCGATGCTCACCAGCACCACGTCGAAATCGTGGCCGGGATTGAACTTCACCATCTCCAGCGCGCCCACCAGCCCGTCGATCTCTTCCGGGCAAAGAATCTTGCACTGGTAATACACCAGCGACATGATCACCGGCCGCTTGCCGAAATAATCGCCCAGATGCACGGCTTTGCCCGTCTCATCCACAAACGGCAGGTTCAGCGGCAACTGCGTGTTCAGCTTCTGCTGCACGCTGATCTGCTTCAGGATCAGCGGCTGCTGATCGGCCGGAGTTCCAGGCTTCTGGAAGCCGAAGAACTGGCTCTGTGCGCCCGCGGCAGAGCAACAGCACGCGCAAGCCAGCGCCAGACACCGCCAACCGTCCCACCCCGCTCCGCTTTGTCATTCGCACTCAGCATCAATCTCTCAATTCACCACTGTTGCCGTTGCTGTTATCGTTGCCCTTGCTACACGCTACCTCGCTACACGCTACACGCTGTCTTTAATGGTTATTCGCCTTCGACGAAGCCTGTTCCCCGGCTTGTTCCGTCGGCCCATCCAATGCCTGCTCGTACGCTGTCCTCGCAAATCCATCGGTCAGCGGCATCTGCACCTGCGGCGTCACCGGACCGTCGCCAAACATCGCCGCCTGCTGCTGTTCCTGCGGAGCCACCGGCAATCCGCGCTGCGCGATCAACTGCCATCGCCTGCTCGATCGGAATCCGCACCGTGCCCTGCCCGCGATTGATCCAGCTGTAGTAGTTCAGCAGCAGATCTTCGCGCTGCATGCAGATCCGCCAGGTCCTGGTTGCCGTCGTCCGTCTCCAGCCGCGGCGTTGGAAATTGCTGCGCCAGCTTGGCCAGTTGCTGCTGCTGCAGCGCGGGATTCGATTCAATCTCCGTCCGCGGCGCGATCTGGTTCTGCGCGTTCCACCTGTTCGACCGGACCGTCCTGACTCGTCCAGACCTTTGTTGATGACTTTCCCCATGCCCCAGCAGAAGAAAAAGATGACGCCCACCGACAGAAAAAGCGCGCCCAGAAACACAGACGATGTCGTGGGTGTTCGCGTCCGATACTTCGTAACCCTCGCGTACCGACGTCTCGTCGAAGTGCGCCTTGGGATCCGTGTTCTCGCGGCTCTGTCCGCTCTCCGGTTTATGCATGGACATGGTCATGCTCCAAAATCTCCGCCAGATGCGGATCGTTGGTGGCAATCAGCGGCCGCGTTCCCAGTTGCTGGAAGTAGTAGACCAGCCAGAAGCAGAACAGAGCGGCCGGCACGGCAGCGTACTCCAGAATGCCGAAGCTGAAATGCAGATTGCGCGCCGCGTCCTTGTAGCTCGGCTCAATCAGCCAGAAGATATCCCAGAATCCCGCGACGATCATGATGCCGCACGCCACCACCATCCGGCTCGGAATCCGTTTCAGGTCCCGCGACAGCAGCAGGCTGAACGGAAGCAGCCAGTGGAGGATTACGTCCAGCGTCGCAATCACGCCCCAGTCACCGCGAATGCGATCCAGATACCACGGAATCTCTTCCGGCGAGTTGCCCGACCAGATGATGATGAACGCGCTGAACGCAAAGTAGATGTTGAGCATGACCAGGGCGAAGCAGAGCTTGCCCAGGTCGTGCTGCTCGATGATGCGGAATGTGCTTCGGATGGGCTCTGCTTTCTTTAGCCCCAGCAGCGTCAGAATCACCAGCGGCAGCACCACGAAGGGCTCGCCCACCAGGTATTGGAATCCGTAAATCGTCGAATACCAGGTCGGGTCGATCGACATGACCCAGTAGATCACCATCACAAACAGCAGCGCAGCGAAGAAGACCAGTCCGAATCCGCTCAGGTTCTCGAACTTGGTTCGCCAGTACGCAACGTTCGGCTCCGGATCGGCGTCCCGCTTCAGCGACCAGGCGTTCAGCTTGATCACGTAGAACGCAAGGATCGCCATGCACAGCAGTGAAACGATCCAGTAGTTCTTTACGTTCAGCATCGGCGATTTCCAGCGGATCGCGTGTGCCAGGTCGTTGCTGATCTGGTGATTCTTCAGCGCCGTCGCCCAGTCGGCGTATTGCGACCACGTGTAGAGATGTCCCTGGGTGGCGCCGAAGTATGCCAGAGGCAGAAACAGCAGGATGATAAGCGGCCACGTGCGCGTCATGGCTTCCAGCGGCCGGCGAATGATGAGTCCCCATTTGCCGCCGGAGAGGTACTGCACGAAGAGCAGCGCCATGGCGCCGAAGCAGAAGCCGAAGCACATAACGTACCCGGCGAGCCATCCGCGGAGGAGGTGCTCCCAGCCCAAACGGTCTTCCGCCTGGCCCAGAAACGCCAGAATTACGGCGACGACCGAGGACGCCAGCCCCACAACCAGCGCTTTCGTCCGCCATCCGCTCACGAACGGCGGCGCGCTCAGGGTCGAGGGCAATCCTTTGCTGAAGCTATCGTTCGCCATGCGTTAGTGCGCTCCTGAAGGCCTGGCCGGCGGCTTGCTTGTTTCACCCTTCGTGGTGGGCTTCGTGATCACGTTCTTCGACGCTGGCTGAGGCGCGCTTTCTCCCGGCGCTCCCGCCACCATCCCGCTCCGCGGCGTCGAATACACCGCCGTCGCCGGCATGGGAAAGGGTCCGGCATATTCCGGATGTCCCATCCGCTCCGCGATGTCGCTCAGATTCTCAACCTGCGCGCCCGCGGGAACGTCGCTGGCTTTCGCATTCTGGCTCAGCTGCAGCGCGCGGATATACGCCGCAATCGCCCAGCGGTCTTCCGGCGTCACCTGCGCGGCGTAGTCCGGCATTGCACCGTAGCCGTTCGTCATTACATAGAAGTAGTGGCTGAGCGGCTCGCCGAGGCGTTTCGCATCGTGCAGATTGCCGGCCGGCTTATAGCCGCGCTGCACAATCATGCCCGCGCCGTTGCCCACGCGTGAGTGGCATGGCGTGCAGTACACGTTGAAGCGTTCCTGGCCGCGCTCCAGCACCTGCATGGTTACCGGAAACGGCATCATGTCCGCTTCCTTGCCGTTCTGCAGGCCGGTATAGAAGTAGTCGTCTTCGTACAGCTGCCCGCGCGCCACGGTGTGTTCAACCTGCGGCCGCACCGAACGCCCGTCCGCGAAGACCGACGTTCCGCGCTGCGGAAACATGCGCGGCTGGTTCTGCATATCCTGCCGGCATCCTGCCATAAAGAGCAGCAAAGCCAATGAGCCGACTGCGGTGGCCACGCGGCCAGCCCGAACGCTGCAACCTGTCATCTGCAACCTGTACCCTGAGGCGCTAATACTCCACCTCCACAACCGAAAGTGGCCGATGGCCTTCCAGGAAGCTCCGCACTTCGGCCGCCTCGAATTTCGGATCCGTCGATTCAAGGCACAAAAAGAATTTGTCCGTCGTCGCACCGTTGCGGAAATTCGGCGCGTTGAAGACGGGATGATACGGCTTGGGCAATCCATTGAGCGCCAGCATGCCAAACGCCGCCGACAAGCCCGCATACAAAATGGTCCACTCATACGCCGGAACCACAAACGCCGGCCACGAATAATAAGGCCGTCCGGCGACGTTCAGCGGATAGGCCCACACGGAGATCCACGTTTCGAGGCCGAACATGGCCGCGAGCCCCATCAGGCCACCCAGCAGGCACACCAGCGAAACTTCGTCGCGATGGAACCCAATCGCCTCCGCCGCTTCCTCCACCGGATACGGCGTGTAGCAGTCCATGCGCCGGTAGCCAGCGGAGTAGGCCGCTTTGGCCGCAATCACCAGGTCCGTCGGAGATTCGAATTCAGCCATCAGGCCGTACAGTCCTTCAGGGAGTGGCATTAGTCACCTGCCTCCGGCAAGAGCTTCGTGCTTCTCGCGCACCTTCGCCTGCGGCAGCATGAGCCGCAGTTCCGACATCGGAATCATGGGCAGGAAGCGCACGAACAGGAAGAAGAGGAACGTAAACAATCCCAGCGTTCCCGCAAACGTCATGTAGTCCCACTTGGTGGCGCGGTAGGTGCCCCAGGACGAAGGCAGGTAATCGCGCGTGAGGCTCGTCACCACAATCACGAACCGCTCGAACCACATGCCTGTGTTCACAATCAGCGACATCAGGAACATGAATCCGACGTTCACGCGCAACTTGCGGATCCACATCAGCTGCGGCAACGCGATGTTGCAGGTGATGAGCACCCAGTACGACCAGCCCATGGGCCCGAACATCCGGTTCCACATCATGAAGTATTCCCAGTGGCTCGCGGAATACCAGCTCATGAAGACTTCCGTGGAGTAGCCGTAGGCCACAATCATGCCCGTAGCCAGCATCACCTTGGCGCAGTTATCGATGTGCCGAATCGTGACCAGGTCTTCGAGGTGATAGAACTTGCGGATCGGAATCGCCAGCGTCAGCACCATGGCGAATCCCGAATAGATAGCGCCCGCCACAAAGTACGGCGGGAAGATCGTCGTGTGCCAGCCCGGAAGCAGCGCGACGGAGAAATCAAGGCTGATGACCGAGTGCACGGAGAGCACCAGCGGCGTGGCCAGGCCGGCCAGCAGCAGCGAGGCTGTCTCGTACCGCACCCAGTGCCGCACCGATCCGCGCCAGCCCACGGACAGCAGTCCGTACACAAACTGCCCGAACTTGCAGGTGGACCGGTCGCGCAGCGTCCCCAGATCGGGAATCATGCCGATGTACCAGAACACCACGGAGATGGTGGCGTACGTCGATACCGCGAACACGTCCCACAGCAGCGGCGAGCGGAATTGCGGCCAGTAGTTCATCGTGCTCGGATACGGGAACAGCCAGTACCCCAGCCACGGACGGCCAACGTGAATCAGCGGGAACATGCCGGCGCAGACCACGGCGAAAATCGTCATCGCTTCGGCGAACCGGTTAATCGAGTTGCGCCATCCCTGCTTGAACAGCAGCAGAATCGCCGAGATCAGCGTGCCGGCGTGGCCAATGCCGATCCACCACACAAAGTTGATGATGGCGAAGCCCCACGCCACCGGGATGCGTGATGGCCCAGATGCCCACGCCCTTCAGAAACAGCCACGTCACGGCGGTGAGCAGCATGCACACAAAGCCGCCGGCCACGACAAACCCAAACCACCATCCCAGCGGCGTGTGGCTGGTCAGCACGATCCGCGATACCTTCTCCGTGACCGACTTGAAGGTGTGCCCCGGCGCGATGACCCGGTATTCTCCGGTCACCGGATCGATCATCGGATTGTTGACGGGTGCGTCTTTCGTTGCCATGCGCTCCAAATCCTCGTGACCCAACAGATGCTTCTACCAGCTACCTGCTACCAGCTACGGGCTAACTCGTGTACTCTCCCAGCGCCTTCGCCAGTTCTTCATTAATGTTCAGCACGCCCGCCACATACGTGGTGCGCGGACGCGTATTGATGTCTGCCAGTACCCCATAGGTCCGCGTGTTCGTCTTGATCTTCGCTAACTTCCGCGTTCCGGTCGTTGATGTTGCCGAAAATAATCGCGTTGGTCGGGCACGCCTGCTGGCACGCCGTCTTGATCTCGCCGTCGCGAATCTCCCGGTTCTCTTTGTCCGCTTCGATCTTCACTGCCTGGATGCGCTGGTTGCAGTAGCTGCACTTCTCCATGACGCCGCGGCTGCGCACGCTCACATCCGGGTTGTGCATCAGCGCCAGCGTCTTGTCGTCCCAGTCGTACACATCGGAGTACAAGCAGGAAGTTGAACCGCCGCACCTTGTAGGGACAGTTGTTGGAGCAGTACCGCGTACCCACGCAGCGGTTGTAGACCATCAGATTCAGGCCTTCGGGCGAATGCACCGTCGCGCCCACCGGGCACACCTGCTCGCACGGCGCGTTCTCGCAGTGGTGGCACGTCATCGGCTGGAAGTGCGCGCGCGGCGCCGCCAGATCGCCTTCGTAATACGTATCGATCCGGATCCACTGCATGGTGCGGCCGATCTTCGCCTGCAGCCGCCCCACCACCGGAATATTGTTCTCCGCGTAGCACGCCGTCACGCAGGCATTGCAGCCCACGCACGAATTCAGATCGATCGACATGCCCCAGGCATTCTTGTCGTAGCGATACGACGGGAAGATGCTGGTGTCCGGCTCCGGCGTGTCGTGCCCCACGCCTCTCATTCGCAAAGTTCGGATCCGCCTTGAACTCCTCGAGCGTCGCGAAGCGAATAATCCCGCGATCCAGCGCCTCGTTGCCTTCAATCGAATGCGTTCCGCTGCCGTCGCCGCCATGCGCCACCGTGCGCTGATCGATGTGGTGGCTCTTCGTCACGCAAAGGTCGTAAATGTCGCCGGTCTTGCGCAACTGCGCGCCCGTCTGCGCCCACGGCGAGCCCGACTGCTGGATCAGGTAAGCGTTGTAGCCCACGCCGCCGCCCACGCGTCCCGAACGGCGCCCCTGGCCCAGCGTGACCACCACCACGCCATCCGCCTGCCCCGGCACCGCCAGCGCGCCCGCGATGATCTTCTTCCCGCCCACCGAAATCTCAACCGCGTCGTCTTCCGCCAGGCCAAACTTCTCGAGCGTCGCAAAGCTCATCTGCGCCGCGTTGTCCCACGCCAGATTCGTCACCGGCCGCGGAATCTCCTGCATCCAGCCCACGTTCGCGTAGCGCCCGTCGTAGACATTCGCATCCGGCACGGAACGCGACTTCGACTGAATCGGACGGGAGAATTCGTGAACATCGCGGTTCGTCTGGACCCTCGTTTCGCCGCTCTGCGCCTTCGCCCCAACTCTCTTCGGCTGGAACGCCGTATCGGCGATCCATCCATCGTGCAGCGCCTTGCGCCAGTTAAATTCAAAATCGCCCTTGGAGAGCTGCTGCTTCCAGTTCGCCCGCACCGCGTCGTACGCCGAAACATCCGGCTCATCCAGCATCGACTGGATGAACTCATGCGCCGCGTGACCGCCGTACATCGGATCGATCATCGGCTGCACGATGCTCACCGTGCCGTCGTAGGCCCGCGCATCCGACCACATCTCCATGTAGTGCTGGTTGTTGATGTGCCAGTGCGCCGCTTCGCCCGTCTCGTCAATATGCGAGCCGAGATGCACGACCGTCTTCACCTTGCCCATCGCGCTCTCGAAATCCAGATCCACGGGAGCCGCGTACAGCGGGTTCGCGTTCAGAATCACCAGCCAATCCACCTTGCCGGCATTCATGTCGCTGACCAGCGACTTCAAATCGTCCGTCTGAATGGACGGCATCGGGTTCACCGGGTCGGTGTAGACCGACGGTCTTGCCCACATTGCCCAGCGCCTGATTGATGGCAAACGCCGCCAGATGCACCGAGGGTGCCGCGTGCTCGCCAGGAATCACCACGCACCGGCCCGCGCTCGCCTTGAAATCCGCCGCCAGACCCTGCAAATAGGTCGTCGTGTGCTGCGGCCACGCGGTACCAGCCGCCTGCCCGCCGCCACCGACTGCTGCCGCCAGCGCCGCGGCAAATGCTGCCACTTCGCTCGGCTTCACTGCCAGGCGATGCTCCGCCTTAAATCCCGTCGTCGTCGTCCCGCTCTCGACCACGTACAGCCGGTTCATCTGCTGCGTGCCGTCGAGCTTGCGCTTCTGCGCGTAGTCGCGCGCCAGCTTGTGGAAGCCCGGGAACTGCGCGCCGCCCAGGAAATCCGCATCCAGCGCAACAATCACATCGGCCTGATCCAGCTTGTACTGCGCGTCGACATAATCGCCAAACGCCTGCTTCGCCGCGGTGTAATGATTGTCGCGATTCACCGGGTCGTACTGCACCAGCTTCGCCTGCGGATAATTCTTCTGCGCCTGCTGCCACTGCGCCGCCAGCGTCGGCGAGGTCACGGTCGACGTCAGGAAATACAATCCCTGCCCGGAGCCCTTTTTCTCCGCCAGCATGTTCGCGATACGGCGGCCAGAAATGCCGCCCACGTCCGCGAATCGCCGCGATACATGATCTTCTGCGAGCGGTCCGGGTCGTACATGTCCAGCAGCGTCGCCTGCGTAATCGGATCCGACGCCGCCCTGTCACATACGGATGCTCTGGATTGCCGTCGACCTTGATCGGACGGTACGCATCGCTCTTGATCAGCACCGGCACCGCGCCCGTCGGTGAACGGAAACGCCGACGCAAAATACACCGGCTTGCCCAGACATCAAATCTTCCGGAGCCTTCACGTACGGCATAATCGGCTCGTCCGGCTGCTTGGTGCAGCCTGCGAGGCCGGCCAGCGCCATCGACGCGCCCATCACCTTCAAAAAGCTGCGCCGCGATACCGGATCGATCCACTCGGAAGCCTGCGACGGAAATTCCTGCGCCACCAACTGACCGAACTCCGGCGTATCTGCCAGCTCGTCGATCGACCGCCAGTATTTCTTACCCTTTTGCGTAGCCAGCCGCTCGCGCACCTGCGCGAGGGTCATCTTCCCTGGCGCGCTCGCGTCGATCTGGACGAGGCCGTCTGCGTTTTGATCGTTGATCTCTGTTCTCTGCATTTCGTTCATCGGTGACAAACCTCGCAGCTGGTTAGCTCACGCGGGTTGCGGATCCGGTAGTGATCCGCCAGAAAATTCCCCAGCTCTTTCTGGCTTGTGAATTTCGTGTAGTGCAGCCCTGCCGGCAGGGTCTCCACCGACGTATCTTCGCTGCCAATCTGCGTTCCTGCGGACTGCGCATGCAATCCAGTCAGCGGCGTATTCAACGAGGCCATTTCCGCGCCAGCACCCGGTTGCGGATTGTCTTCCGTACAGGTAACGCTGCTCGCGGTCGGTGTTCCCGAGCTCACGTCCTGCGCCGCGCACCATACGGGCTTGAGTTCGCTCGCCCCGGTCCACGCCATGTTGTAGATCTCGCTGGTGGGCCGCAGATTTTTCTCCGGATTGCGATGGCAGTTCAAACACCACTCCATCTGCAGCGAGTTCTGCATATACATGATGGGCATCTCGTCGACGCGTCCGTGACACGACGAGCACCCGATGCCCTTATTCACGTGAATTTCGTGATTGAAGAAAACATAGTCGGGCAGATCGTGCACGCGCGTCCACGGCAGCGATTCGCCGGTTGCCCAACTGTGCCGCACCGGCTCCAGGAGTTGCGCGTCCGTCCAAATCTGCGCGTGGCAGTTCATGCACGTTTTGGTCGGAGGAATACCTGCGTAACTCGACTTCTCCACGGTCACATGACAGTACTGGCACTGCAGGCCCAGGCCTTCCACATGATGCTTGTGGCTGAACGGCACCGGCTGATCGGCTCGCTGCCCCTGCCGCGTCACCCAGGGCGAGCGCTGCAGTTCATCGAGGGTCAGCCCCAGAGAAATAATGATCAGCCCCGTCAAAATCAGGCTCATCCGGGCCAGCGCGTTAGAGCTGCGGTCAAAAATCTGCGCCATGAATGCGTCCTGCTTCTCCCCGTGGATCCTGGTGAATCTGCGAAAGCGTTGCGAAGGTAAAGGCGTCCGACTCTCCCGGGACCTGCATCCAATCCAGTGAGGACCCAATCGGCCTCAATCGAAATCGTGCGGGGCACTCCCGAAATCGTCATGCTGCGTCCAGCGCACGAAACTCGACGGTGCGGACCGAGTCCCGGACCCTGAATCAGTTTTAGATGTGTTGCGAATCACAACCGATTGTGACCTGAATCACAACTTCTGCGTAATAGAGAACTATAGGGGATATCCGCCGGGTACTGCAAGCCGCCGCGCGGTCTTAGAAAAAAAATTCTTCGCGCGTTCCATTTCCTCTAATAGCCTCCGAACCGGCGGCCGGTGTGACAGGCAGAACATGGCGTCTCCCGCACAGCGAACGAACCCCGCCCCACTCCTGAAGAATCTGTAACCGCCAAGGTGCCAAATCGATAACAGGGAGGCGTGCCCTGTACCCTGCACCCTCTACGCTGTACCCTGTTTCTCATGCCCGATGGCAAACGTTCTGTTCGCTACGACGCCGCCCTTGCCTGCCGCGAGTTAGCCGAGGCCGATCCCAAGCTCGGGGAGCTCATGCGCCAGGCCGGTCCCTTCACGCTCAAGCTCAAAAGCCAGCATTCGCCCTTTGAGGCGCTGCTCGAGTCCATCATTTATCAGCAGCTTCACGGGAAGGCCGCCGCAGCAATACTGAAACGCCTGCTCACGGCGTTCGGAGAACTGCACCCGGCGCCCGAGCTCCTGCTGCAGGCGCCCGACGAAATGCTCCGGGGCTGCGGCTTGTCCGGATCCAAGGCCAAAGCCCTGCGCGATCTTGCGGCGAAGACCATCGACGGCACCGTTCCGACGCTGATCGCCATCCGCCGCATGCCTGACCACGAGATTATCGAGCGGCTGACCGAAGTACGCGGCGTCGGACCGTGGACTGTCGAGATGCTGCTCATCTTCCGCCTCGGCCGGCCGGATGTCTTTCCCGTCACCGATTATGGCGTTCGCAAAGGCTTCGCCCTCACCTTCAATCGCCTGCCCAAATCCAAGCCCTTTGACGCCACCATGCTGGCCAAACCGGAACAAATGCTCCGCCGGGCGGAGAAATGGCGACCGTATCGCTCCGTCGCCGCCTGGTATTTATGGAGGGCCTGCGATTTAGCGTCGAAATCGAAGATGATCCTGCCGGATTGATGAACATTCGGCCAGGTTCTATTCCGGAAAAACGCGGTCAGGATGCTCACGGGTGTGCCGAACCCAGGCTTCGTAGATTACCGACCTTCCCGGCCCAGGATCGTCGAGAGCCCAGGCTCGTTTGTCCAATGCCCTTCCCACGTGGCGCAGGTCCCTTTGTTCGAGAATCTCGTAGGGGTCGCCGTCCTCCTCTCTGCGCTGCGACAGAAGAGGAACCATCAGCTCTTTGGCCTCACGAAAACAGGCAGCCAGCTCGTGCAGGCCCAATTCGGACAGGCCTTCCTCGGTTTGGGCCACAAGCTTCGGATCACCAAAATTTCCAAAATGCCAGGTAATGCTGTCGAGCGTCAGGCTGATATCCAGCCAATGCGTCGCCCCCATGGCCCGCAGTCCTGGCGGCAACGGCGACAGGCTCTCCGCAAAAGTTCCGTCGCCGGAATAAGCATTCCCTCTGGTAAGGCCGGTGAGGAGCGCCCGAAGCTCCTTCTCCAACGCGGCATCGTCGAGGCGCAGAATAGGCCATCGGTCCAGTTTTGCCTGATCGTCCACGCGGCAATTGTAGCCACTTCGCCCCCCTCGGATTCCGTCAGGGGTCTAACAAAAATCCATCCGTTCACCGACAAGATATATCGAAAGACATGTTGACAACTTGTCATCAGCGATATATCTTACGAAATATCAGAAAGGAATTACCCCATGTTTGAACACAGATTGATGCATTTCGGGCGGCCCGATTGCCGCTCATCCGAGCGCGAACCCAGCGACGGCCCCCGCGACCGGCGCCACTTTGGCGGCCGCGGCGAACGCGGCGACCGCGAATTCCGTCACGGTTTCCGCGGACCCTTCCGCGGCTTTGGCGGGGGACGCGAGCGCCTCTTTGACGCCGGCGACATTCGCCTCGTCATCCTCAAGCTGCTCGCCGAGCAGCCCAGCTATGGCTACCAACTCATCAAAACCATGGAAGAGCGCCTGGCCGGCGGTTACACCCCTTCGGCTGGCGTCATCTACCCCACCCTCACCCTGCTCGAGGAAGAAGGTCTCGCCTCCGCTGCAGTTTCGGACAGCAATAAGAAGGTCTACTCGGTCACGCCCGACGGCACTGCGTTCCTCGAGAAGAATAAAGAGCGCGTCGATGAGCTTTTCAATCGCCTGCAGGAAGCCGGCGATGAATTCCGCCGTGGCCGCTCGCCCGAGATCATGAAAGCCTTCATGAACCTGCGCGGCGCCGTCGCAGCCCGGGTGGGACGCGGCGCCGCCAGCCCCGAACAAATCCGCCGCATCGTTGAAGCCATCGACGCAGCCGCCAAATCCATCGACGAGTTGTAGGCCGGAGTTGGAAGCGGTCACCCCGAGGGTCCAAAAGCGGACCCTCGGGCCTTGCGCAATCAGGGCTATCCCAAAATCTCCAGAATCACCCTATTCCGGTAATCGAAAATCCGCTCCAGCGATCGCCGCACCAACAACGTCCGCGCCAGCGCGCCCACCGGGCCAAACCGCATTTCGTAGTCCACGCGGTCGCGCATCAGGGTGCCGCCGGGGGCGTCTTCAAACTCGTGCCGGTGCCGCCAGGTTTTGTAGGGTCCGCGCGTTTCGATGTCTACGAAATAGTCCGGAGGGGCGTACTCCTCGATCCTGCGTCTGCCACCGGAATCGCATCCCATAGAGCCGTAATTCGTAGTCGATCAGCGTTCCCGCGCGCATGGCAATCGGCTGTGGAGTCCGAATATGAAAATGGACGTACGGCGGCGTAATCTGCTCCAGGTTCCCCGCATCCGCGAAGAACGGAAACACCTCCGCTCGCGGCTTCGGAATGAACAGCGACCGTTCGAGTCGGTAGGTCATGTTGCGAGTCTATCCGCGCCCATCCACTGCTCGAAATGCGGCCACGCACAACATATCCCCACGCGCCGTAGTTGAGGGTGATCCCGCTGACGTAGAATGCACGCAAATCAATCTATGCAATCGCGAACACGCAGCGCGTGCAGGCGGCTTTGGTGTTTCGGGCTCAGTGGGCTCTTCGTTACCCTGGCTCCGGCGCTGGTGTGCGCGCAGCAATCGTCTCCCGTCGATGCCGATGGACCGCTCCAGGCAACGGATGGACCACCGATCGCGGTGCACGGGATGGTCATCAACGCGGCCAGCGGATCGGCGCTGCCGCGCGCACTGGTGCGCATCGACGGCTCCGAAGTTCTGGCCGCGCTCACCGGCAGTGACGGCAGCTTCACCATCGACGGCGTGCCTTCCGGCTCGCATCAGATCTCCGTGCAGAGGCCCAACTTCCAGGAATTCTCCGGAGCCGCCGACGCGCTGCCCTTCCCGTCGCACTCCTTTCTCGCCGCGGCTGGGATGGCGCCGCTCACGCTTTCGCTCAGCCCGCTGAATGCCATCCGGCTTCATCTGAGCCTTTCCACGGGCCTGCCCCCTTCCACCATCGGCGTCTCGCTTTTCCGGCAAATGGTGTTGAACGGGCGACATGCCTGGATGGAAGCCGATAACCGCCAGACCACGCCGGCCGGCCAGATTCGCTTTGCCCGTCTCAGCGATGGCGCTTATCTGGTGGCCTCGCGTCCCGAATTTGGCAACGTCCGCGCCCGCGATTTGGACTGCGGTCCGTCCGCGCCGCCCATGATGCCTGGCTTCGCCGCGGTCTTTCTACCGTCCTCGCAGGACAGCGCCGGTGCCCCGCCCATCCACGTCTCGGGCGGGCAGACGGCTGACGCCAGCTTCGAATTGGCCCCCACGATTTTCTATCTCGTGCGCGTCGCGGTAGGTCACGCACCCGTCGCCGATGGCTGGAAATTCGCCCCCACCCTGCTCAGCGGCAGCGGCGAGTTCCTTCCCTACAAACTGCATGAGGACAAGGACCATTCGCTTTGCACCTACCTGCCCGACGGAGCCTACTCCGTAGCGCTCGAGGCCACGCGCGAGTCGGACAATGTGCCCAGCGACAGCGCGTCCCAGACGGAGGCTCGCGGCGTGTTTGGCTCTCTCGACTTCACCGTAGATGGCGCTGCGCTTCCGGGGCTGCGTCTGGCGCTCGCGCCGTCGGCTCTGACGCCGATCCATCTTCATTACGAACCAGCGCCGCCCGCGCCGCCAAAATCCTCTGGAGACGAGGAGGAGGAAGAGCGTGGAGAGCCGCTCGATCTGAATCTGGACGCGGCACACCGGGTGCAGCCCCTCGGCGCCAGCGCGCCGGAGGCCAATGCCGGAGAGGACGGCCGCTATTTCCTCCGACCTGCGGTGCCGGGAAGCTATTGGATCCACGCGGAAGCCGGACAAAACGGAGTGTGCCTCGGAGCGGTGACCGCCGGGGGCGAAGACGCGGCCTCGGCGCCATGGATCGCAGGTCCTTCAGGTTCCGGGCCGCCTATCGACGTAACGCTGCGGACCGACTGCGCGCAGATCAAGCTGCAGCTCGGGTCCGGCGCTGCCACTGGAGGTGCAGCCGACGATTCGGCTCTTTACGCCTACGCCGTCCCGCTGTTTCCCTCGCTGCAGAATGCCGCCAGCGCACAAATTCAGCCACTCACGCAGCGCACGGCGGAGTTCGACGACCTCACGCCTGGGCCGTGGCGTATCTTCCTCTTCCGTTCACCGCATTCCCTGGCCTTCCGCGAGCCCGGCGCCCTGGATGCTCTGGGTTCGGGACAGGACGTCACGCTGGAGCCTGGCGAACACCAAACCATCACGCTGACTGGGCCCGCGCAATGACCGCTCCGCGCAAGTTCGTGGCGATCACCATGTGGTTGGTGCTCTGCAGCGGCTGCGCGCCGCTGGTTCAGGCTCAGGCCACGCCGCCCGCCGCAGCGCTTTATCCCATCGCCGGGACACTCACCGACTCCGTCACCGGCGATCCGATCTTCGGAGCCACAGTCACGCTGCTTACCGAGCGGCCCCGCGCAGCCATTCAGACCACCATTACCGACTCTCAGGGACACTTCGCGCTCAAGCACGTACCCGCCGGAAAATACGCGCTGATCGCCCAGCGCCGGGGCTATCTGGCGGCGGCCTTCGACCAGCATGAGGAATACAGCTCCGCCATCGTCACGGGCGAGGGGCAGGATGCCGCGCACATTCCGTTTCACCTCGACCCGGAAGCGCAAATGGAAGGCACCATCACGGACGACGCGGGAGACCCGGTCGACGGCGCGACCGTTGTCCTGCTGCGGCGCACCAACGCCGGCGGCTTCGGCGACCGTTTGATTCACATGCGTCCCACCCAAACGGACGACACGGGCCAATTTGAATTGTGGAATCTTTACCCCGGCGACTATTACGTTGCCGTCACCGCTTCACCCTGGTATGCGCTGCATCCCACGGCGCTTGACGAAACCAACGTCGCCAGCGACCAGCAGCGCGCTTCCGTCGTCGCACTCGACGTCGCCTATCCCATCACCTGGTACGACGGCACGGCCGACGAGCAGGCCGCCGCTACGATTCACCTCGCGCCCGGCGATACCGGCGAGGCCAACGTCACGCTGCATGCGGTTCCCGCGCTGCACCTGATGGTGCATCTGCCTGGCGAATCCGCCAACCAGAGGCTTTTCGCGGACCTGCAGCGATCGCTGATGGGCCAGGCGGGCCTGGCGCCTAACATCCACTCGCGTGAAGGCCCACCGGGATCGGGCACGGTTGAGTTCACCGGGGTTGCGCCTGGACACTACACCGTGTCGTGGGGCGAACCTGCCCATTTGGCGGACATCGATTCCGCTGACAGTCAGGAGATTGACCTCGCCGCCGGAACCGCGACCGCCAATACGAAGCTGCAATTCAAAATGGCGGATGGTTCCCCGCTGCCCAAAGATCTCCGCATCTTCATGGCCGAAGCGACTGCTCATAATCACTTCTTCACGGGCACCACGGACGAAAAGGGGGTAGCACAATTCGTCTCTGTACCGCCTGGCCGTTGGATAATCGACGCCACCACGGCGGACAATGTCGTCTACGGCGTTACTGCGATCCAGGCTGGCGGCAAGGTGAAAACGGATGACATCTTCGACATCACCGGCCAGCAAGCTGCCGCCACGGTCCTGCTGGTCCAGGGAAAGACGCGCATCGACGGCTTCGCCTTCCAGAACGGCAAGGGAAAGCCGGGCACCATGATCCTGCTGGTACCGAAGAACTCCGATGCTCACATGCCAAACCTTCGCCGCGACCAGGCCGACTCCGACGGCAGCTTTTCCCTGCCCTCCGTCGTACCGGGCGACTACACCGTGGTGGCCATCCAGGATGGCTGGGGCCTTGAGTTTTTCGACGCGAAGGTGATCGCCCGTTATCTGGCCCGCGGCACGCCGGTCACCGTCACGGACAAATCCGGCCCGGCGCTGCAGCTCGCGGCGCCGGTTGAAGTCCAGCCGCGCTGATCTGCATTCCCCGCCAATTCACAACCCCTCAACCTGGCCACCCGCAGCCCTTGTTATTCTGGAGGGGCTATGTCTACGAAGAAAGAGCTCCTCTCGACGCCCATCCGCCACATCGACATCAAGCAGCACAACGTCGTCGCCCTGGTCGACGCCATGCAGTCGATGGCTTACAGCTCCCGTGATCTTGCCCGGGCCGCCTCCATTTACGAGCGCATGCTGCGCGACCAGGACTGCGGCGTGATTCTCTGCCTCGCCGGATCGCTGATCTCCGCCGGTCTGAAGCAGATCTTTGTCGATCTGATCCGCAACAACATGGTCGACGCCATCGTCTCCACCGGCGCCAATATCGTCGACCAGGACTTCTTCGAAGCCCTCGGCTTCCAGCACTACATCGCCGACGAGCTCTGCAAGTCCGGCACGCAGGACGGCGTCCTCCGCGAGCTGATGATCGACCGCATCTACGACACCCTCATCGACGAGGAAGAGCTCCGCGCCTGCGACGAAACCACGGAGAAGATCGCTGACTCGCTCCCGCCGCGCCCGCACAGCTCCCGCGAGTTCATCCGCGCCATGGGCGCTTACCTCGAGAAAGAAGGCAAGACTCCGGAAAAGGGCGGCGTCGACTCGATCGTGCTCGCGGCCTACCAGAAGGATGTGCCCATCTTCTGCCCCGCCTTCAGCGACTGCTCTGCCGGATTCGGCCTCGTGGCCCACCAGCACAAGCGGCAGGACAAGCCCAAAGTCTCACTCGATTCCGCCAAGGATTTTTACGAGCTGACCCAGCTCAAGATTGCCAATCCGACCACCGGCCTGCTGATGATCGGCGGCGGCGTTCCCAAGAATTTCGCGCAGGACATCGTCGTCGCCGCCGACATTCTCGGCAACGAAGCGCCCATGCACAAGTACGCCATCCAGATCACGGTGGCCGATGTCCGCGACGGCGCGCTTTCTTCGAGCACCCTGAAGGAAGCCAGTTCGTGGGGCAAGGTCGATACCACTTATGAGCAGATGGTCTTCAGCGAAGCAACCCTGGCTTTGCCACTGATTACCGGTTACGCCTGGCATAAGCAGGCGCACGCGGCCCGCACCGAACGCCGCTGGAGTCGCATCCTTGAACCGGTCACCGCATGAGGAACCGGTCACCGCATGACCTTGCAGCGGGCGGCCCTGGACGTGGAAGGTCACGAAGAAGTTTTAAAATTCACGGCAATCCTTCGTAACTAGTTGCCCACTGCGTAGTAACCGGTGTACTCTCGCATTGGCTCAAACCCTCCCCCTTGCAGCCGCTGGGGAGGAACTTCGCCATGTTGCTGGCCCTGAGGATTATCGGTGCCGCGTACATCGTTGCGATCGCGGCGTTCCTGGCCATTTGCCATGGCGCTCTCCGCCGTCATCCGGATACCCCTGAGATTCACGAAGTTGCGTCCAATGTCATACCCTTTGAACGCGGCGCGGCCATCGCCGAGCGTTCGCAGACGCCTGAAAATCAGGCAGTGCAGAGTTAGCCACTCCCGGGCAACGCTGTTTTCCCTTCTGGAACCTGCTTCCTTCTCCTATACTCAAGCGAAAATCCCATATCAGATAATGGGAAGCCACCAGTGAGCCATTCACGGGATCGCTTTTGACCCGATTCTCCCAATCGCGGACGACTACCAGGGCATTTTTCGCCGCTCTCATGTGCTGCCTTGTCGGCGCAATTGTGCTGGCGCGCTGCGGCAGCGACGGGGACCAGGCCGATCAGTGGATCTTCTGGTTCGCCACGCTCTGGACGATTTCCCAAACCCTTCTCATCACCGTTGCCATCTCCAGCTTCCGCTCTGCGTTGCGCCAGGGCCAGGCCGAGCGCCAGCTTGAGCGCGTCGCGCGCCTGCATCGCAGCATTCTCGATTCAGCCGGACCGGTCATGATCGCCTGCGACCTGGCCGGCCACGTCAGTCTCTTTAACCCCGCAGCCGAACGGATGCTCGGCTATCGAGCCGCTGAAGTACTGGGCAAGCTCACCGCCGGCGACCTCTTCCCGGAAAGCGAAATGGTTCGCGTCGGCGAGCAGCTCAACGCTTCCATGCCGGCCGCCAAACCGCAGCCCGACGTTCCCGCCAACACAGCGGAAGCGCTGCTGCCGTATATCCGCTACGTCGCCAGCTTCCCGGCCAGCCGCGTGCGCGGCTTTGAAATGCGCTACCGGCGCCGCGACGGCAGCACTTTTCCGGCCATGGTCTATCTCTCGGCGGTGCGCTCGTCAGCGGGATCCATCGACGGCCTGGTTTCTGTCGCCGTCGACCTGAGCGCGACGCGCCGCGCAGAATACGCACTCCGCGAGAGCGAAGAACGCTACCGCGACCTCTTCGAGAACTCCGCGGAGATGATCGCCACGCTGAGTCCGCGCGGGCGCTATCTCTACGTCAATCCCGCCTGGCAGAATCTCTTCGGGATGGATTCGCCGCAGTTTGAGAACCTGATCGGCTTCGAATCCGCATTTCCGCCGGAAGTACAGGCCGAAGCGGCGGCTCTCTTCCATAAAGCGCTGCACGGCGTCCGCGTGGAGCGGCATCCGCTGCGCCTCCAGAACTCCGCCGGCGAAACGGTCGAGGTCGAAGCCAGCCTGAGCTGCCGCCGCGAGGAGACCGGCCCTGTTTCCGTGCGCTGCACCTTCCGCGATGTCACCCAGCAGAATCGCCGCGAGCGCCGCCTGCGCATTCAGCTGGTCGTGAGCCAGATCATCGGCGAAACCACCTCGATGGACGAAGGCCTGACGCGCGTCCTCGAAGCCCTCTGCGGAACGTTCTCCTGCGAATTTGCCGCGCTTTGGACGGTGGATGAGCAGCAGCACCTGATTCGCGCCCGCATCACTTGGGCAGCCCGCGGCCGCTCGAGCGAGGACTTCACCCGCGAAACGCAGTCGCAGGTGTCGGCGCGCGGCGAAGGGTTACCGGGAATGGTCTGGTCACAGGGCAAACCCGGCTGGGTTCCCGATCTGCGCCAGGATCCCTCGTTCCAGCGTCGTGGCGCGGCCCGGCTCAACGGCTTCGTTTCCGGATGGGCGGTTCCCGTCCGCGTCGGCAATCAGGTCATCGCCGTCATCGAATGTTTCTCGCGCCAGCTGATTCGCGAAGACCCCGATCTGTTGGCGACCGTGGAAACGGTTTGCGGTTCGGTCGGCCAGTTCATGGCGCGCGCCGGCCAGGAAGCGCGACTGCGCCAGTTGGATCGCCAGAGAGCCTTCATCCTCAGTTCGGTCGCCGACGGCATCATCGGCGTCGATTCGACCAATCGCATCGCCTTCGTCAATCCGGCGGCGGCGCGCCTGCTGGAGCAGCCGGAAGCCGAACTCATTGGACGCGAAGTTCACGAGACGCTGCATCCAGCATCCGTCGCCTGCGGCTCCGGCTGCGCCACGCGACGCGCATTTCTGGCCGGCGAAGGCGCCTCTGGCCAGGACGCCTACATGCGCGAAAGCGGCCGCAGCTTCCCCGTGGAATTCGCGCTGATGCCCATGGTGGAAGAAGGCGCGCCGGTCGGCAGCGTGCTCAGCTTCCGCGACATCAGCCAGCGTTACGCACTCGACCACATGAAGGACGAGTTCATTTCCACGGTCAGCCACGAACTGCGCACGCCGCTCACTTCCATTCGCGGCGCTCTCGGCCTGCTGTCAGGCCGGAATGCTGGGCCAGGTGAGCGACAAGGCATCCACGCCTGCTGCGCATCGCCGTTTCCAACTCCGACCGGCTGGTTCGTCTCATCAACGACATCCTCGATCTCGAGCGCATGCAGTCCGGCCGCGCGCCGCTCGCCTTCCGCGCGGTCCCCTGGAAGAGCTGGCACGCCAGGCCATCGAGGCCATGCAGCCAATGGCTGATGCCGGCGAAGTTCACCTGCTCTGCGATGCCGTTCCCGCGCAGGTAGAGGCGGACGCCGACCGCCTGCTGCAGGTGCTCACGAACCTGCTGAGCAACGCCATTAAGTTTTCGCAGCGGCAGTCCATCGTGCGAATTACCGTGGCGCGATCGGCCGACGGGGTTACATTGAGTGTGATCGATCAGGGCCGCGGCATCCCCAGCGATAAGCTGGAAACCATCTTCGATCGCTTCCAGCAGGTGGATGCTTCGGATTCGCGCCAGAAGGGCGGTACTGGCCTGGGCCTCGCGATTTGCCGAACCATCGTCCACCAGCACGGCGGCCGCATCTGGGCGGAGCAGAATGGCAATCAGGGCTCCATCTTCCGCGTATTCCTGCCCGATCGCGCTTCACTGTCCGCATCCGGCGAAGAAGTGGCTGCCGGCATCTCGTAGCTCTACGTTCACCCGGTAGGCAGGGTGAAATAGACTCCCCTGTACTTTCACGACAGCCAGTCTAAATTGTGGCCGTCACTCGTTGACCCAGCAAGGCAATCTTTAACGACAATACTACGGTCCTGTACCATATTCGGTAATTCCCTCAGACCGCGCTTTGCGGGCGTCCACCGCACGCTCGTTCGGAACATATAGAGTCACCGCACGTTGCGCATCTTTATCGTCGAAGTAGACCAACGGCAACGCAATCTGAGTGGCCGCCCAGGCCGGCGCTTTACTGCATGCGGCCGTAATCAACGGTATCGATCCGGAGTCGTGAATATTAGCCAGGCTGCGTGAAGCAGCCATCTCAACATAGAAGTTTGGAGAGGAAAGGGCCCTCCGGAGGATAGGTACTGCGCGTTCATCGCGAGAGTAGCCGAGATGGTCGATAGCGGCGGGGTCTAGTCCCGCTTCCAACTCAATAGCATGGTCTACAGAGATATTATGATCGGCGGCCCATTGCAAGAAACCTGGCGCTAAGTTTGTAGAGCCATTCTGGTCAACTTCGAGTAGGAAAGGCGCATCGTTGTCAGCGGCCGGAATTGCCTGTGTCACCAGGAATTTCCAATAAGATTCATCTTTTTCGCCGAGTCTGACCAAGGAGCTCGCGATCCTCCCCTTTAGGGATATGTCCTCACTGCTGAGGAATTGTGCCTTTAACATCGAAACGGCAGCCCCTTTTTCGCCCTGGGAAGCCGCTGAGATGGCTTCGATGTCGCTCAGCGTAAAAATCCCCGATTTAACGGCGTCAATCGCGTCTTCCATCTTAATTCCTACCGGCGCGCTATGCGTATCATCTGATTTCGGTTGGGCAGTTTGTGCGGAAGGAGGCAATGCGCAAACACATATACCAATTGACATCGCGCAAACACGCGCGGCCCTCTGGATCGCTAGAGAAAGTATTTTCATGATCTTTGTCTCGTAGTTCTCTTCCGTCTGTTATTGAATTTGGGTTGAAGTCATCTCATATGTACTAGTCTTGAGCATGAATTCCAATGCAGGACTTGAGGGTAAGGGGGGCAATTGTCCGTCCTTGTAAACATAGTAAGTCGGAAATCCTGCATGGTTGGAAGTGTCCGAAGCACCTGAAGAGTCGAACGCATTCACAGTCCAGATCCATGGAGTGCTGCCGTTACCCAGTCGGCCCGCATTGATCGTTCGATCTACAATAGAACTGAATCGGGGTAAGCTATGCCACGACGAATTCTGATCATCGACGATGAAGACGATATTCGCGAAGTTGCAGCCCTCAGTCTGGAAACGGTCGCAGGGTGGGATGTGATGATGGCCGGCTCGGGAGCAGCTGGGATCGTGAAGGCTCTGGAGCAGCAACCCGATGCCATCCTGCTCGACGTGATGATGCCAGTGATGGATGGGCCAACCACGTTTCGCGAACTGCATAAGCTTCCCGAGACGACGAACATTCCCGTGATTCTGCTGACGGCCAAGGTGCAGGCTGCGGATCAGAAGCGCTTTTCCGATCTGGGCGTGGCCGCCGTCATGTTCAAGCCCTTTGACCCGCTGACCCTGGCGGGCGAAATCGCGCATGCGCTGGGATGGACCGACGATTGAGCGATCCAGCCGCAGTCATTGCTGCGCGGCTGGCAGCGTTGTGGCAAACCAGCCGGCCCTCGATTCTGGAGCGCGTCGCCGCACTGCATACGGCGCATGACGCTCTGTGGCGCAATCCGGAGGATGTGGAGGCGCGAGTTCAGGGTCGCGAGGCCGCTCATAAACTTAGCGGCGTCCTCGGGGTTTTTGGATTGCCGCGAGGGAAGCCAACTGGCGTTCACCATGGAGAGCCTGCTGATGAGCGGGAATCCGCTGTCCAACGAAGATGTGATGTGGCTGGGCGAGCAGATCGCCGCTCTGGACGCGGTGATTGCGGCGAAAGGTTAGAGCGAATCGGCCTTGCGTTAGGCAAACACCAGACACTGCGGCTTCGTCAGCGGACTGTTCTTCGGCGTCTGCCCCAGCTGGCCGGTCTTCGCGTCTCGCGAGAACACCGACAAATTGTCGGAATCCTGGTTCGCCACCAGCAGCCAGCGCTCCGTCGGATCGAGAGCCAGATGCCGCGGCGTGTTGCCGCCGCACGATCCGCGGGCCAGCATGGTCAGCTTCGCCGGTCTTCGGATCGACGGAGAAGCTCACCAGGCAGTCGTAATCGCGATTCGCCGCATACGCGAAATCGCCCGGCGCGGTCGATCACAATGTCGCACCCTCGCGCGACGCCGTGATAATCCGCCGGAATCAGGCTGACCTTCTGCGACGGAGGTCGAGCGTTCCCTTTTCGGCGTCCCAGCGCAGCACTTCCACCTGCGAAGCCAGTTCGTGCACGCAGTAGGCAAAGTGCCCATTGGGATGAAAGCGCAGCGCCCGCGGCCCTGAACCCGGCGTGGCATTCCACTGTGGCGGATTGTTCGGCGTGAGCTTCGCCGTGCGATTGTCCAGGTGGTAGATGTGAATGCAGTCCAGCCCCAGATCGTTCACCAGCAGAAAGCGGTCGTCCGGCGAAGGCGTTACGCGGTGCGCGTGCGGGCCTTCCTGCCGGTCTTTGTTCGGCCCATGCCCCTTGTACTGAAAATGCGACACCGGGTCGCTGATCTGCCCGTCAGAATTCAGATAAAACGAGGTCGCGCTGCCGCCCGGTGTAGTTGGCGCAGAACAAATTGCGCCCCAGTTGGTCGACGGACACCATGCAGGTGCCCGGTCCCAGCGACCGCATTTCGTTGATCGGCTTCAGCTTCAGCGCCGCGTGATCGACCACGAACGAGCTCACCGCTCCGCTCGCCTGCGCCTCAAAGCTGCCAATTTCGTTGGCCGCGTACAGATACTTCGCCTCCGGATCGAGTGCCAGAAAGGTGGGGTTCTCGCTGGCCACAGCCAGACCCGCCGATTGCAGACTCGCCCGTCGCCGGATCCCAGCGGTAAGCGTAGATGCCCTTGCTGGTGCTGCCGTCCACGGTTTGCGTTCCGACAAACAGAAGCCGCCGTTTCGGCTTCCTGCCCGGCCTGGCCCAGCCACACCTGAGCGGCGGCTGGCGCAAGGGCCGCGCCCTTCAGAAAACTGCCTGCGATTTATGTTTCCCATACCGGACACCATCTTCTCTCATCAGCAGTTGCTGGGTCGAATTTCGGAGCGGTCCGTAACGGGGTGGCGCAAAGGCCGTATTGTCTCATCTCGAATTTCCGACAGGCAACCTTTTCCACGAGCCTACCGCATCTTCTTAACGCTCCGTCTCAGACTAGTTCCAGGATTCACCTCCCCCAGTGAATTCCGGGCCGAAGTCCAAGTCATTCTTCTCGCAACCAGGAGTTTGCTCCATGGCGACTGCTGTTCAGCCCACGCCCAAGTCCAAGAGCGGGCAGAAAAACGCCCAGGCCCAGGCCAATGGCACGGATGCTTCCGTGCCCGATTATCTTCCCATCATCCTGCAGGGCCTCCAGACCATGAAGGACGGCGATTTCAGCGTCCGTCTGCCCGGTGCCTGGACCGGCCTCGCCGGCAAGATCGCCGACCACTTCAATGAGATCGTCTCGGCCAACGAGCAAATGGCGCAGGAACTGAAGCGCGTGGGCCAGGCCGTCGGCAAAGAGGGCAGAACCCGCGAGCGCATCCGCGTTCCCCGCCACCGCGGCGCGTGGGACGACATGGAAACCTCGGTGAACACCCTCATCGAGGATCTTGCTCCGCCCCACCACCGAAGTGACGCGCGCCATCGCCGCCGTCGCCCAGGGCAATCTGACCCAGACCGTCCGCCTGGACGTGGATGGCCGCCCGCTCGAAGGCGAGTTCCTGCGCTCCGCCACCATCGTCAACACCATGATTCAGCAGCTCGGCGTCTTCACCGCCGAAGTGACGCGCGTGGCCCGCGAAGTGGGCACCGACGGCAAGCTCGGCGGCCAGGCCATGGTGCCCGGCGTCGCCGGAACCTGGAAGGACCTCACCGACTCGGTGAACTCCATGGCCTCGAACCTCACCGGCCAGGTGCGCAACATCGCCGAAGTCGCCACCGCCGTGGCCAGCGGCGATCTTTCCCGCAAGATTACCGTCGACGTCCGCGGCGAAATTCTGCAGCTCAAAGAAGCCATCAACACGATGGTCGACCAGCTGCGCTCCTTCGCTTCAGAAGTGACGCGCGTGGCCCGCGAAGTCGGCACCGACGGCAAACTCGGCGGCCAGGCCGTGGTGCCCGGCGTCGCCGGAACCTGGAAGGATTTGACCGACTCGGTCAACGCCATGGCCGGCAACCTCACCGCGCAGGTCCGCAACATCGCCGAAGTCACCACCGCCGTGGCCCGCGGCGACCTGTCCCGCAAAATCACCGTCGACGTGAAGGGCGAAATTCTCGAGCTCAAAGACACCATCAACACCATGGTGGACCAGCTCAACGCGTTCGCCGGCGAAGTCACCCGCGTGGCCCGCGAAGTCGGCACCGAAGGCCGTCTCGGCGGCCAGGCCAACGTCCCCGGCGTCGCCGGAACCTGGAAGGACCTTGACCGACAACGTCAACTTCATGGCCTCGAACCTTACCGGCCAGGTCCGCAACATCGCCGAAGTGGCAACCGCCATCGCCAACGGCGATCTCTCCCGCAAGATCACCGTCGACGTCCGCGGCGAAATCCTTCAGCTGAAAGAAACGCTGAACACCATGGTCGACCAGCTCAACCGCTTCGCCGGCGAAGTGACGCGCGTGGCTCGCGAAGTCGGCACCGAAGGCAAGCTGGGCGGCCAGGCCAACGTCCCCGGCGTCGCCGGAACGTGGAAGGATCTTGACCGACAACGTCAACTCCATGGCCTCGAACCTCACCGGCCAGGTCCGTAACATCGCCGAAGTCACCACCGCCGTGGCCCGCGGCGACCTGTCCCGCAAGATCACGGTCGACGTGAAGGGCGAAATTCTCGAGCTGAAGAACACCATCAACACCATGGTGGACCAGCTCAACGCGTTCGCCGGCGAAGTCACGCGCGTGGCCCGCGAAGTCGGCACCGAAGGCAAGCTCGGCGGCCAGGCCATGGTGCCCGGCGTCGCCGGAACCTGGAAGGATCTCACCGACTCGGTGAACTTCATGGCCGGCAACCTCACCGGTCAGGTGCGTAACATCGCCGAAGTCGCGACGGCCGTGGCCCGCGGCGATTTGTCCCGCAAAATCACCGTCGACGTGAAGGGCGAAATTCTCGAGCTCAAAGACACCATCAACACCATGGTCGATCAGCTCAACGCGCTTCGCCGGCGAAGTGACCCGCGTGGCCCGCGAAGTCGGCACCGACGGCAAACTCGGCGGTCAGGCCGTCGTCCCCGGCGTCGCCGGAACCTGGAAGGACCTCACCGACAACGTCAACTTCATGGCCTCGAACCTCACCGGCCAGGTCCGTAACATCGCCGAAGTCGCCACCGCCATCGCCAACGGCGATCTTGTCCCGCAAAATCACCGTCGACGTCTCCGGCGAAATTCTCCGCCTCAAAGAAACCATCAACACCATGGTCGACCAGCTCAACCGCTTCGCCGGCGAAGTGACCCGCGTGGCCCGCGAAGTCGGCACGGAAGGCCGTCTCGGCGGCCAGGCCAACGTCCCCGGCGTCGCCGGAACCTGGAAGGATCTCACCGACTCGGTGAACTTCATGGCCGGCAACCTCACCGGCCAGGTCCGCAACATCGCCGAAGTCACGACGGCCGTGGCCCGCGGCGACTTGTCCCGCAAGATCACGGTCGACGTGAAGGGCGAAATTCTCGAGCTCAAGAACACCATCAACACCATGGTCGACCAGCTCAACGGCTTCGCCGCGGAAGTCACGCGCGTCGCTCGCGAAGTCGGCACCGAAGGCAAGCTCGGCGGCCAGGCGGAAGTGCCCGGCGTCGCCGGAACCTGGAAGGATCTCACCGATAACGTCAACTCCATGGCCGGCAACCTCACCGGCCAGGTGCGTAACATCGCCGAAGTCGCAACGGCCATTGCGAACGGCGATTTGTCCCGCAAGATCACCGTGGACGTGCGCGGCGAAATTCTGCAGCTCAAAGAAACGCTGAACACCATGGTGGAGCAGCTCCGCTCCTTCGCTGCCGAAGTGACGCGCGTGGCCCGCGAAGTCGGTTCGGAAGGCCGGCTCGGCGGTCAGGCCAACGTGCCCGGCGTCGCCGGAACCTGGAAGGATCTGACCGACTCAGTGAACGCCATGGCCGGCAACCTCACGGCGCAGGTCCGGAACATCGCCGAAGTCACCACGGCCGTGGCTCGCGGCGACTTCTCCCGCAAAATCGCCGTCGACGTCAAAGGCGAAATCCTCGAGCTCAAGAACACGATCAACACCATGGTCGACCAGCTCAACGCGTTCGCCGGCGAAGTGACCCGCGTGGGCCGCGAAGTCGGCACCGAAGGCAAGCTCGGCGGCCAGGCCAACGTGCCCGGCGTCGCCGGCATCTGGAAGGACCTTACCGACAACGTGAACGTGATGGCCGCCAACCTCACCGAACAGGTCCGCGGCATCGTGAAGGTCGTCACCGCCGTGGCCAACGGCGACCTGAAGCAGAAGCTGACGGTGAACGCGAAGGGCGAAGTGGGCGCGCTCGCCGAAACCATCAACAGCATGACCGACACGCTGGCGACCTTTGCCGATCAGGTGACCACCGTGGCCCGCGAAGTCGGCGTGGAAGGCCGTCTCGGCGGCCAGGCCAACGTCCCCGGCGCTGCCGGAACCTGGAAAGATCTCACCGGCAACGTCAACCTGCTGGCCGACAACCTCACCAACCAGGTCCGCGCCATTGCGGAAGTGGCCACCGCCGTCACCAAGGGCGACCTCACCCGCTCCATTCAGGTGGAAGCCCGCGGCGAAGTGGCCGAGCTGAAGGACAACATCAACACGATGATTGATAACCTCCGGCTCACGACCGACCGCAATACCGAACAGGACTGGCTCAAGACCAACCTGGCCCGTTTCACCGGCATGCTCCAGGGCCAGCGCGATCTGGTCACCGTGGGCCGCATGTTGCTCTCGGAACTCGTGCCGCTGGTCAACGCGCAGCAGGGCGTCATCTACCAAACCGAAGCCCAGCCCGAGACCGAAGACGTCGGCAGCCTCGTTCTGCTCTCCGCTTTCGGCATCACCCGCGACGGCTACACCCACGACATCGGCGTGGGCGAAGGGCTCATCGGCCAGTGCGCGTCAGAGAAGCGCCGCATGCTGATCACCGAGCTGCCGCGCACCACGGTGCCCATCCGCTCCGGCCTCTTCGAAGCCATCCCGCGCAACGTCATCGTGCTGCCGGTGCTCTTCGAAGATCGCGTGAAGGCGGTCATCGAGCTGGCCAGCCTCAGCGTCTTCACCGCATCGCACCTGGCCTTCCTCGACCAGCTCACCAGCTCCATCGGCATCGTGCTCAACTCCATTGAAGCCACCATGCAGACGGAAGCCCTGCTGAAGCAGTCGCAGCAGCTGGCCGGCGAACTGCAGACGCAGCAGAAAGAGCTGCAGCAGACCAACGAGCAGCTGGCGCAGAAAGCGCAGCAGCTCGCCGAACAGAACTCCGAAGTGGAACGCAAGAACCAGGAAATTGAGCAGGCTCGCCGCGCCCTCGAAGAAAAGGCTCGCGAACTGGCGCTCACTTCGAAGTACAAATCGGAATTCCTGGCCAACATGTCGCACGAGCTGCGCACTCCGCTGAACAGCATCCTGGTGCTGGGCCAGCAGCTCGCCGAAAACCCCGATGGCAACCTGAGCGGCCGCCAGGTCGAATTTGCCCGCACTATCCACGGCGCCGGCACAGACCTGCTCAACCTCATCTCGGACATTCTCGATCTCTCGAAGATCGAGTCTGGAACCGTTTCCGTCGAGCCCGAAGAGCTGTTCTTCGGCAGCCTGCTGGAAGCTGTTTCGCGGCCATTCCGCCACGAGGCGGAAAACCGCAAACTATTCTTCGAGGTGAAGAGCGATCCCAAACTGGGCCGCAGCCTCGTGACCGATCCTCGGCGCCTGCAGCAGGTGCTCAAAAACCTGCTCTCCAACGCCTTCAAGTTCACGGAACAGGGCGGCGTGCGGCTCACCGTCTCCAGCGCGCCTTCGGGTTGGAGCACGGATCATCCCATCCTCTCCGGCGCCGGATCGGTGGTCGCCTTTGAGGTCTCCGATACCGGTATCGGCATCCCCACCGAGAAGCAGCGCATCATCTTCGAGGCCTTCCAGCAGGCGGACGCCGGCACCAGCCGCAAGTACGGAGGCACCGGACTCGGTCTCGCCATCAGCCGCGAGTTGGCCAGCCTGCTCGGCGGCGAAATCCAGTTGCGCAGCACGCCCGGCAAAGGCAGCACGTTCACCTTGTATGTGCCGCAGACCTACGTGGGCCCGGCGGCTCCGTCGCTGCCCGATCGCCGCGGCAATGCTTCGGTCACCGCGCCGGTCTTCCTCGCCAATCCGGTGGTGGCGGAGCAGGACACGCGGGTTCATGACGACCGCGATCTTCTGCAGGAAGGCGACACCGTGCTGCTGATCGTGGAAGACGATCCGCACTATGCGCGCGTGATCGCCGACCTCTCCCATGACAAGGGATTCAAAGTGCTGGTCGCCATGTCCGGCGCAGAAGCGCTGGCCCTCGCGCGGGAGTACAATCCCACCGCGATTTCGCTCGACGTCTTCCTGCCCGATATGCTCGGCTGGACTGTACTGAATCATCTCAAGCAGGATTCGCGCACGCGCCACATTCCTGTGCAGATGCTCACCCTCGATGACGACCGGCGTCACGGACTCGCCCGTGGAGCCTTCGCCTTCGTCACCAAACCCACCTCCACCGAAGGCCTGGAAGCGGCGCTCACCCGCATTCGCGACTACTCGCTGCCGCGCCGCAAGCGTCTGCTGGTCGTCGAAGACAATCCGGCCGAGCAGCTCAGCATTCGCGAGCTGCTCGGGCACGACGACATCGACATCGACGTGGTCGATTCCGGCGCTTCCGCTCTGGATAAACTGGGCGAAACCACTTACGACTGCGTGGTTCTCGACCTGCGCCTGCCCGACATGACCGGGTTTGAAGTCCTCGATCAGCTTCGCGATAATGAAAAGCTGCGGGATTTGCCCGTGGTGGTCTTCACCGGCCGAGAACTCAGCGCCGAGGAGGACTCCCGGCTGCATATGCTGGCCCGCAGCGTTGTGGTCAAGGATGTGGAATCGCCCGAGCGTTTGCTGGACGAAACCGCGCTCTTCCTGCACCGCGTGGTCGCCAATCTTCCGGCTGAAAAGCAGCGTATGCTCGACCGTCTGCATCAGTCGGATGAAGCGCTGTACGGCCGGAAGGTGCTCATCGTCGATGACGATGTTCGCAATATCTTCGCCCTCTCCAGTGTTCTCGAACGCCGCGGGATGTCGGTCCTGACCGCGGGCACCGGACGCGAAGCGATTGCCACCATCGAATCCACGCCGGATCTGGCCATCGTGCTGATGGACATCATGATGCCGGAAATGGACGGTTACGAGACGATGCAGGTGATCCGCCAGAACGCTTCGCTGCGGCGGCTGCCCATCATCGCTCTCACGGCCAAGGCGATGAAAGGCGATCGCGAGAAATGTCTGGAAGCCGGCGCATCGGAGTATCTGGCCAAGCCGGTCAACACGGAACAGTTGCTTTCCGCGTTGCGCATGTGGCTACATCGGTAGAGGAGGGGTTCCCTGGGCTCGGAGAGATCGATGACGGCAGACGACAAGGTCAACATCCTGATGGTGGACGACCAGCCCGCCAAGCTTCTCAGCTACGAGGTCATCCTCGGCGAGCTTGGCGAGAACCTCATCAAAGCCACCTCTGCCAGGGAAGCTCTCAATGTCCTTCTGAAAAAGGACATCGCCGTCGTTCTGATGGATGTGAGCATGCCGGAGCTGGACGGCTTCGAGCTGGCCGACATGATTCGCGAGCATCCACGGTTCGGCAAGACGGCCATCATCTTTATCTCCGGCGTTCACCTCAACGATTCCGACCGGATCAACGGCTACCGGCGCGGCGCAGTCGACTACATCTCCGTGCCTGTCATCCCAGAGGTGCTGCGCGCCAAGATCGGCGTCTTCGTCGAACTGCATCGCAAGACGCGCATGCTGGAGCGGTTGAACAGCGAGCTGGAAAACCGTGTGGCCGAACGCACGGAGGAGTTGCGCCACAGCGAGGAACATCATCGCGAGCGCGCCGAACTGCTGGAACTAGCCACCGAAGCCATCATCGTGCGCGATCTGAAAGGCGATATCCGCTTTTGGAATGCCGGCGCCGAAACTCTTTACGGCTGGCATCGCGACGAGGTCCTCGGGAAAAATCTGCATCAATCTTCTCCGCACCGTGTTTCCTGGTTCCCGCGCAGAGACTGAGCATCTGCTGGAAGCCAACAAATCGTGGCAGGGCAATCTAACCGTTCATAACAAAGAAGGCCGCGAGCTGGTCGTGGCGACCCGCAAGGTTATCAATCGAGAGAACGATGCGGTTCTCGAGATCATGCGCGACATCACATCCCAGATGCAGGCAGAAGAGGCTCTCCGCCAGGCCGAGAAGCTGGCCGCCATGGGCCGCGTGGCCGGCATCATCGCCCACGAAATCAATAATCCTCTGGAAGCCATCACCAACGCCTTTTATCTGCTGCGCAATCACCCCTCTCTCGACGAAGAAGCGAAATATTATGCTTCGCTCGCCGAGCAGGAACTGCAGCGCGCCTCGCACATCACGCGCCAGACGCTGAGCTTCTACCGTGACTCCAAGCAGCCCATCACGGTGTCCGTGCCCGACCTGCTGGACAACGTGATTGAGTTGCAGCAGCGCTCGATCTCCGTCAATCACATCCGGCTTGAGAGGAAATACCACTCTGCCGGCGTGGTGCGCGGTTTCCCCGGCGAGCTCCGCCAGGTCTTCCTCAATCTCATCGGCAACGCCATCCAGGCCATGCCCACCGGCGGAACGCTGCGCCTGCGCGTCGCCGATGCCGTCGATCCCGAGTCCCAGCGCCGCGGCATTGCCGTTTCCGTCATCGATACCGGCGCCGGCATTCGACCTGAAGATGCCAGGCGCCTGTTCCAGCCGTTTTTCACCACGAAATCGGCCAAAGGCACCGGCCTCGGCCTCTGGATCAGCAAGGGCATCGTGCAGAAGTATGAAGGCCGCATCGACTTCCGGAGTTTTCGCTCCGGCTCCTCCACCAGCACCTGCTTTCGCGTCTTCCTGCCTGCCCACGGCGATCGTCGCCTCCGGCGACACGGCGAAGGATCTGGACATTCCCGCCGGCTCGAACGTCCGAGCGATCGCCTGACTCCCAACCCGCCCTGATTTTCTTTTCCCCCGCAGGCATTCAGCGCCGATGTAGAGTGGTGCTCGCGAAGCATTTTGCTCGCGCGTCTATGGCCACTGCCTCCGTCGAACATCCCGCCGCCCCCCGCATGCTCTCGCTCGACGTGCTGCGCGGCATCACCATCGCCTTCATGATCATGGTGAACAACAACGGCGGACACGCCTGGTGGCCGTTTGAACACTCCGCCTGGAATGGCTGCACGCCCACCGACCTGGTCTTCCCCACCTTTCTTTTTCTCGTCGGCGTCACCACCGTCCTCTCGCTCGAATCCCGCCTCAACCGCGGCGCAAGCCGCGCATCGCAACTGCCGCACATCTTCCGCCGCTTCGTGATTCTCTTTCTGCTCGGCCTCTTCGTCAACGGCTTCCCGGAATTCCCGTGGGCGCACCTGCGCATCTACGGCGTGCTGCAGCGCATCGCCATCTGCTATCTCATCGTGAGCCTGTTGTGGCTGGTCCTGCGCGGCCTGTCGCGCCGGGTCGCCGTTCTCGCCGGCATCTTCGCGGCGTGCCTCGCCGCCTACTGGATCCTGATGCGCTTCGTGCCTGTTCCTGGATACGGAGTTCCCGACGCACGACATTCCGCTCCTCGACAAAGACGCCAACCTCGTCGCCTGGCTCGACCGCCATATCTTCCCCGGCCGCCTCTACGAAGGCACGCGCGACCCCGAGGGCCTGCTCAGCGATATTCCTTCCATCGCCACCACGATTCTCGGCGTGCTCACCGCGCTCTGGCTGCGCACGAATCGCACCATCCAGCGCAAAGCCGCTGGCCTGCTGGCGGGTGGGGTGCTTTGCATTTTTCTCGGCGAGTTGTGGAATCCCTGGTTCCCCATCAACAAAAAGCTCTGGACCAGTTCCTACGTCCTCTTCGCCGGCGGCTGTTCCCTCGTCCTCTGGGCGCTGTGTATGTGGATGATCGATATCAAAGGGTGGAAGAAGGGCTGGACCGGCTTTTGGCTCGTCTTCGGGATGAATGCCATCACCGCCTATGTCTTCTCTGAAGTTCTCGGCGCCCTCGGCTGGTTCCTGCACGCCAACCCGCACACCAATGTGCAGGAGTCGGTCTACGCCCACGCCTTTACCTGGGTCCACCCTCCCGGGCTCGCCTCGCTGCTCTATTCCGTCGTCTTCATGTTCGTCTGCTGGGTGCCCGTCGCCATCCTCTATCGCCGAAAGATTTTTCTCAAGGTTTGAACCATCCCCGCGGCACTCCTGTTTCTCCTGACCCGATATTCAGAGAAACCGGATAAACTTTCCCTGAGATGGGACAATTCCGAAACTTCGAAGTTGCGGTGTTCCGTCGCCTGCACCGGGACCCGCCCTCCGGCTTCGTGCACCGCACAGCTTTTTGGCTGTTTCTTGCCTTTTTCGCGCTGTCGATTCCCGGCTTGCTTGCCCGGGAACACCGGCCTCGGATTCCGCGAATTCGCCACCCTCGATTTCTATCTTCTGATCCTGTTTTGCATCCCGCTGCTCTGGCGGTACGTCTTTGGCCGCCTGCTGTGGAAAGTCCGCAACCGCCTGATCGTGACCTATGTGCTCATGGGACTCACCCCGGTGGTGCTCTTTGTCACGCTGGCGCTGCTGCTGCTCTACGTCTTCTCAGGACAATTCGCTATCTTCGCGGTCACCGGTGTCATCCACGATGAGCTGGCGCAAATTGCGGCGAAGAACAGCAACTTCGCCATGCATATCGCGCACTCGGTCGACCACGATCCCGGGATTCGCGGCCTGGCGCTCCCGGAAGCCAGTACCGATCCTGTCGGATCACGAATATACCGGCCTCACCGTCGCCGCATTCTCCGACGGCAAGCCCATCGGACTGCTGCCCGCTCCCGTCGAGGCCCACGATATGCCGGTCATCCCCAAATGGATGCCTCCCACATTTCGCGGCATCGTGCTCGACCAGGGCAAGCTCTGGCTCCGCGCCGCCGATACCCAGGTCTTCAACGGCCACACCACCGTCGCCATCACCAGCGTCCCGCTGGAGCAGGAGAATGTCGAAGCCATCGCCGAAGGGCTTGGCCGGGTCAGCATCTACACCGGCGTGAGCTTCGAACGACGATCAGGGGCAGCAGCCGGCAAAATCCAGCTTTAACTTTGAAGCCCGTCCAGACGCTCAACCGCATGCCGATGTGGAAGTGGACGGCCAGGATTTCGGCGCCGCCAAAAACCATGCCACTTCTGGCGGCGTGCTGCCACCTCCCAGCCATTTCTACGATGTGCCCGTCGGCTTCCCTGCGCTTCCTCACCACCAAAGGGTGGCGTGACGGCGCGGACGGGAAGATCGCGGTGTATGTGACATCGCGCCCGACTCTTCTCTACAAGCGTCTCTTCACCACCTCCATGGGCGGCGACGTCATCCGCGACGCGCTCATCGCGATTGCTATCGTCTTTGGCGTTCTTTGAGCTGCTCGCCTTTCTCGCGGCCGTCCGCCTCAACCAGACCATCACTCGATCCGTGCACGACCTGTACGAAGCGACGGTCGCGATCGACGGCGGCAACCTCGACCATCGCATCAAAGTCAGGCGCCGCGACCAGCTCGGCGTCCCTCAGTCGCTCCTTCAACAGCATGGCCGCATCGCTCGAACGGCTCCTCGTGGAACAACGCGAAAAGGAGCGCATGCAAAGCGAGCTGGCCATCGCCCAGGAAGTCCAGGCGAACCTGTTCCCGCACGACCGCGTCGCCCTCCCCATGCTGGAACTGCACGGCGTCTGTCTTCCTGCCCGCACGGTCAGCGGCGACTATTACGACTTTCTCCTCTTCGGTGAATCCGGACTGGGGATTGCGCTGGGCGACATCAGCGGCAAAGGCATCTCGGCTGCGCTCCTGATGGCCACGCTGCACTCCGCGGTGCGCGCTTACCGCTTCGCCGGGGAAGAGCTCAAGACCGACGGCGCCGCAGAGATGCTCGATCCTGCTACGCACGCGCACGGCGAACAGGAACTGGAGTGTGGCGAACTCTTTGAGCAGCCTGCCAAAATGCTCGCCCTGCTCAATCGCCATCTCTACCGCAGCACGCAGCCGGAAAAATACGCCACCCTGTTCCTGGCCCACTACGAAGGCACCACGCGCCGCCTCGTCTATTCGAACGGCGGCCATCTGCCCCCCCTGCTGCTCCGCGCCAACGACACTGTTACGCGTCTCGACCAGGGAGGCTGCGTCGTCGGTCTGCTCGACGTGCTCGACTGGGAGCAGGGGATCGAGCAATCTGGGGGCCGGCGACATCCTGATCGCCTACAGCGACGGCGTCACCGAGCCTGAGAACGACTTTGGCGAATTCGGCGAGGAACGCCTGCTCGAAGTGGTGCGGCGCCATCGCCATCTCAGCCTCGAAGCCATCTCCGAGCAGGTGATTCAGACGCTGCGCACCTGGATCGGCGCTCAGGAGCAGCCCGACGACATCACGCTCGTTCTCGCCCGCCAGCGCTGACTTGTCATCCCAAGCGAAGCGAAAGACCCTGCGGTTGCTTTTGCTCGTGCCATTCCATTGATCGCACGTTTTGACATCACGGCGCGTTTGGCAGAGACTACGGCTCGTGCCCCGCAAACCTTTTTTCGCAATGCTTGTTTTGGCTACGCTGGCCGTTACCGTCTTTGCCGCGCCTGCGCGCATCGCCTGCGCGCAACCGGCAGCCGCTCCCGAAAAAGTCATCCTCGATACCGACATCGGCGACGATGTCGACGACGCCTTTGCGCTGGCCTTGCTGCTGGCGAGCCCGCGGGTGCAATTGCTGGGCGTAACGACGGCCTGGGGCGACACGGATCTGCGCGCCCGCGAGGTCGCGCGTTTCCTGGCGGATACCGGGCACAGCGAAATTCCCGTCGCCGCCGGTCCTGCCACCAAAGCCAACTCTACCTTCTCGCAGCGCCGCTACGCGGAGGCCTTCCCCGTCCGTACCTGGCCCAACGGCGTGAATTTCATTCTCGACCAGATCCGGCGCTATCCTGGACAGATCACGCTCATCTCCATCGCCCCGCTCAGCACGGTCGGCGCGGTCATCGATCAGGATCCCGTGACGTTTCGCAAATTGAATCGGGTGGTCATCATGGGCGGGTCCATCCATCGTGGCTACGGCGATCTGGGCTATCTCCCCGGCGGACATCCCAGCCCCGAATACAACATCGATCAGGACATTCCTGCGGCGCGCAAGCTATTCGCCGCCGGCGTCCCGCTCTACGTCATGCCACTCGACTCCACCCAACTCAAGCTCGACGAGGTGCTGCGCACGACGCTCTTCAGCCAGGGAACGCACGTCACCGACGATCTTTCTCTCTTGTACTGGCAATGGAGCGATTCCACGGGAAGCCCCACGCCGACACTCTTTGACGCCATGGCGGCGGCCCAGGCCATCGACCCGGCGATGTGTCCCACCACGCCCATGCACATTCGCATCGACGATGTAGGCAACACGGTGGAAGAGCCCGGTGCGCCCAACGCCAATGTCTGCCTGCAGTCGGACGCGGACCAGTTCTTCCACTTCTATATGCGAACGGTGCTCGCTGCTCCGAACTCAGCGAAATAGGACGCGTCAGTTTCGAGCTTTGGCGTCGCGGCCGGCGCCAGTGCCTACGGATTCGAGCGCCGCATGGATGCCGCGCACGTCTTCTTCAATCACCAGATAGCGCGCGTATTCTCCCGCATGCGACCCGATGCGCACGCGCGATTTACCGTTGGGTGCGGGACTCTTCACCGTGGTGTTCATTGACGTATGCACGTCGCGAATGCCGGTCCGCTCCACCAGCTTGCGCACATTGCTTTGCCGGATGCCGCCGCCGGCCATGATGCGGATGCGGTCACCGGCTTGTTCGCAGAGCTGCGCGATCCGGACCATGCCGTGGATTGCGTCGGCCTCACCGCCCGAGGTCAGGATGCGATCGGCGCCACACGCCGTCACATCTTCCAGAGCGCGGTCCAGATCCGCGGCAAAATCGAAGGCGCGATGAAATGTCACCTGCAGCGGCCGCGCCATTTCCACCAGACAGCGCGTGCGTTCCACATCCACGTGACCCTCAGACGTCAGCAGGCCAAGAGCAAAACCGTTCACCCCCAGCCCCTTTGCGCGAAGAATATCGTCCCGCATCACGTCGAAATCGTGATCCGTGTAGACAAAATCGCCGCCTCGCGGCCGGATCATCAGAAATACATCGATAGCAACAGCGGAGCGCACCGCGCGGATCAGTCCGGCGCTGGGCGTGACGCCGCCTTCTCCAAGGGCACTGCAAAGTTCAACCCGCTGCGCACCGCCGCGCGCAGCAGCAATCGCCGATTCAACTGAATCGACACAAATCTCAAGGTCCATAACCCTTCTCGTCTTGATATTCAGAGAGCAGGCTGCCGCGCGCGAACCGCGGCAGCCCGTGCGGCGCTCTTAGAAATTGTAGTGTGCTGAGAATTGTAGATGACGCTCGGTCGACCGGATCTGGCCCTGCTGCGCAATCTCACCAAATGTGGCGTCGGTAATTCCGGTATCCGGATTTCCGAAGCTCACCATGTTGAATGCATTGAAGGCGTCGAAGCGGAATCCGATCGCCTGCTCGCCTATGGTGTGGAAGTCCTTGAACACCGACATATCGACGTTCTTGAAGTCAGGACCGCGCAGCGAGCCATTCCGTGCCGTGCCGAAGAAGGTTCCGCCCTGCCCGTTCGAAGCGGGCACGCCGAACGCACACACTCCGTTATCCGCACCGGGGCAGTACTGCGTGGACGGGTCGGTTCCGAACCAGTGCTCCGGGCTGCGATTGACGATCTTGATCTTCCGGTACTGGTTCGGACGCGAATTGCCGTAGCTGTTGGAGTTGTTGCCCGGCCCCGTCGCGGTCTCAGGAAATCCGGACCACCAGACCCCTGCCGCCGAGATCTTCCATCCGCCAATCGCTTCATCGACGAAGCGGTTTGCGTTGGAGAGGAGTTCCTGGCCGCGGCCTACTGGAAGCGCGTACACCGGCGTAAACGAGAGGTTGTTCGTCGCGTCGTAGCCAGCCGGTCCGTAATCCGCCCCGCTATCGTAGTAGTTCTGGAAGGCGCCGCTGTAACCGTTCACCTGCAGCCCATAGTTCCCGAGGCTGTTCGTCATCGATTTGCTGTAGGTGTAGTTTACGGTGTACTCAAGGCCGTGGTTCAGCCGCTGGCGCAGAATCGATTCCATCGCGTTGAAGTTCATCATGGCACGCGACTCGGTAATCAGGAGCGAGTTCGATCCGATGCTCACGCTGGGATCGACCGCGTTCACGCCCAGGTATTTGTTGTTGTAGAACGGCGCGGATGACGGCACGCCGTTCACCAGGTACTGGTTCACGTTGCCGTAGTCCTCGATGTGCTGGCCCTGCTCGCCGATGTACCCAACCTGCAGAGAAGTCGTGTGGGTAAGCGCGTATTCCGTGGTCAGGTTCCACTCCTGAATATAAGCAGGCTGGATGTTCTGCGGATACACGTTAAACGTGCCACCGTCCTGGATGGTGCCTCCCGCAAATCCTTCTTCCGCAGTGCGCGGGGTACCACCCGGATTTCCTGCCGTCGGGGTCACCACCGTGACGTTCACCGCCTGAATGAACGGCGTAATGGAGGTCAGGCGCTGGTTGGAAGAATTGCCTTCAAAGAAGCTGGTGGCTCCATAGCCGCCGCGCACCACAAACTTGTCGGTCGCCTGATACGCAAACCCAAAGCGCGGCATGATCTGGTGGTAATTCGGCTGGTAGCAGCCGAGATTGCTGCAGACGCCCGATCCAGCCGGTGCGCCCGCTGGAACATGTCCGGCATATTGCACCTGTCCCGTGGCCAGGTCGACATTTCCGGTTTTGTCGTTCTCTTCCACCCACGGTTCGTCATACTCATAGCGCACTCCGAGGTTGAGTGTGAGCCGGGGCATGATCTTCCAGTCGTCCTCAACGTATCCGGCCGTGCGCCACTGACGCTGGCCTACGTTGACGCTGGACAGCGTTGCCGAGGCTGAGGTCACTCGGTCGAGAACGAAATCGGCGCCACCGTATCCGACCGCGCTCTTGATCGATGGATTGCTCGTGAAGTCGCCAGTGTAGCCGAGACTTCCCAGGTATCCGCTGTTGTTCGCGGTGGGATAGTTGTTCTGGTAGCGCATTGCCTGGATACCCAGGGTAAGGGTGTGCAGTCCGCGTTGCCACGTCACGTCATCAATATAGCTGTAGGTGTTGTCAATCAATCCGCCGCCCTGAGCGGGGTTGCCGAAGCCGCTCACCGGACCGGCGATGCCCTGGTAGGTGAATCCCGCAAAACTCTGATTCGGGAACGGAATGCCAACCTTAGCGTCGCCGCCGTCGCCAAACGCTCCGGTGGTATCGATTGGGATAGTTGGTAGCCCACACCGTCCGCGTGAATCCAACGTGCGCCGAGTTGACAAGGCGGGACGAGAAGGTATGCACCCAGTTCACGCCGAACAGCTTGGTGGGATAGTTATCCACGCCCGGAAACTCGATGGGCAGTACCGAGGTCGAGCCATCGTAGGCCGTTCCCATCGAATAGAACCCTGTGATCTTGTCGCCGGCGCGCATGTCGTATTCGATCTTGATGTCGCCCTGGTTGTTCGCCTTGTAGCTCCGCGGTCGGGGCCTGATAGTTGTTCTGCAGACCATTCGTGCCATAAGCATTGGGTGCCGGATACAGCTTCGGATTGGCAAACAGGAACTTCGCCACCGGATTGTTGACAGGAACGATATTGCCTGCGTACGGCGCGAAGTTGTTCTGCGGGATCGTAAAACTGAATGCCGTAAGTCGCCAGCACATCGGAGAAGTTGCCGGTGCGCTCCTGCGCCGTTAGTACACTCGCTGTGCCCGTGCCACCTGTGTGATAGCGCGCTCCCAGATAGTCGACAAAGAAGAACAGTTTGTCCCGCTTGATCGGACCGCCCAGCGTACCACCAAACTGAGCCTCAGAAAATGGACTGACGGGGATCCGCGGGGTCGCGTAGTCGTTCTGCCACGAGTCTGCATTGAATCGGTAATCCTGCACATATCCGTATGCCGACCCGTGAAAGCCGTTCGTTCCGCTCTTCAGCACGCTCACCACGTCGCCGCCGTTCACGTTGCCGTAGTTGGCCGGAGCGTTTGCCGTCATCACCTGTATCTGCTCCAGCGCTTGTGGCGCCGGACTATACGAGATCAGGTTGTTGAACGTCTCGTTCATGTCGATACCGTCCAGCGTGTAGTTGTTCGCCTGGGCACGGTTGCCGTTCATGTTGGGAGTATCGGTGTAGTACGTGCTTCGTTCGATGCTGGTTGGTCCTGATGTTCCAGCCGTGTCGATGGAGCCCGGCATGTAGAGGGTGATCGCGGAGAAGTCCTGGCCGTTCAGAGGAAAATTTGAAATTGTGTTGGTCGAAAAGGTGCTGCTGATGGTCGCGTCGCTCGTATCCAGGATAGGCGCTGCTGCATTCACGGCTACTGTTTCCGTCGCCGAGCCCACGCGCAACTTCACATTGAATGTCGGCGTCTGGTGGATCTCCAGGGAAAACGCCGGCAGAACTTCCTTCTCAAACCCCTGCGCCGTCACGATCACCTGATAGTGTCCAATCGGCAGAAAGTCGATGCGATAAGAACCATCCTGGTTCGTCGTGGTCGGCGAGTCGACGCCTGTCGCGACATTGTGCGCAACCACCTGAGCGCCGGCAATCGCCGCACCGCTCGGATCCGTCACCTGCCCGGTGATGGAACTGTTCACGGTCTGGGCCATCGCCGCAGAAAACGACATGCACACCAAAAGTGCAAATCCCCAAACCAGCCCCCGCAAATTCCTCGTCATCGCTGCTCTCCTCTTGTGTTTCCGTGGAAGATCCTGTTTGCATCCCGTCCCAGTCATCGCCGGAAATCGGTTGCGCTGTGTCGCCAATATTCGATCGATCTGGCCTCGCTCTGAAGCCCGTTTGCGGGGAAGCCCACTGGGCGCAATCCTCCCGGACGGATTTCAGGTTGCGACCCACAGTACTATGGCAATGATCGATTTGTCCACAAATATGATCAAACAGATCATTTAATGATCAGTTTTTGCCCTACAAGGTGTGCATTCGCCAAATCCGCGGCGCAGCAGGGCCACGTCCAGGCGCTGGAAGACTCGCCCATCTATCGGTGAAATTAGGCTTTTAGGGGACGTCGTAAAGCTGGAATTCGCGGATGGCGGCTGCGCCCGTGCTGGAAAGGACATTCAGCCGCACACGGCTGGCTGTGACGGTGGGAAAGATGTCGATCTTCTCGTGACCGATGGCGTGCGCGGACGTGACGGTTTTCCAGGCATTCCCCGTCCACACATCGATCGAGTACTTCTCGATCCGCTGGCCTTCGTTCAGCCATTCCATGGTGAGGGCGCGGTTGAACGTGACCGGCTTTGCGAAATTCACTTCCAGCGTGGAGTGGTGAGAGTCTGCCGGGGCGGACCAGAACGTATCGGGATTGCCATCAAGCGCGGCCGACACTTTAGGGGGCGCGGGTGTGTGCTCCAGCGCCAGGTTGTGCGCGTAGCGCGCCCGCAGTGCCTTGCCGAATTCAGCCAGCCGCGCCACATCGCTCTCCGGTAACAAACCACGGCGATCCGGAGCGACTCCCAGCATTAACTGCGCGCCGTGCCCCACGGTGTCGTCCCATGTGGTCAGCAACTCATCCACGCTCTTCAGCGACGCTTCATCATCCGGATGCCAGAACCAATGCCCCGCGCGCAGCGGCGTATCCGCTTCCACCGGACGCCAGCGCAGAAAGCTGTGGCGATCGATCACGTCCCAGTCTTCGTAGGGCACGCGCCCCGCTTCATTGCCCACCCAGCGCGCGTCGCCATACTCAAACAGCCCGGTATCCGCAAACACGATCGTGTTTGGCTGATAGGTGCGCAGCGTCTCAATAATCTTGTCGAAGTTGTAGACGTGGCCGCCGCTGCCCGCGCCATCCAGCCAGAACTCGACCAGATCGCCGTAGTTCTGCGCCAGCTCTTCCAGTTCCGCGAGATAGTAGCGGTCGTACGCGGCGGAATCCTGATAACGCGGATCGTGGCGATCCCAGGGCGAGAGATAAATCCCAAACTTCAGCCCGTACTTCCGTGCGGCGCGCGCGACGTCGCCCACCACATCGCCTTTCCCGTTCTCCCACGGACTCGCCTTCACGCTGTAATCCGTCTGCGCGGTTGGCCACAGGCAAAACCCATCGTGATGCTTGGCCACGAGCACGACATACTTCGCGCCCGAGGCCTGGATGGCGCGCATCCACTGGTCGGGATCGAATTGCGTTGGATTGAAGACGGAGGGGCTCGCCGTCCCGTCGCCCCATTCACGATTGAGAAACGTGTTGGTGGAGAAATGCAGGATGACGCCGAATTCCAGGTCCTGCCACTCCACCTGCTGCGGCGACGGCTTGACGTCGACAAAATTCTGCGTCTGCGCCGAAGCCCCGGCCGACAGGGCCGCCACCACCACGCTCAGCACAAATTTGCAGAGTCGCATCCTCACGCCCGTGCCCCTTGTCGCGCGGCCCACAGCGCACCTGCCGGAGGATCAGCCGGCACGTCAAGAATTTTGATTTCCGGATACCGTTTCCGCAAACCGGCGGCCAGCGCATCGCGCACTCCCGCTACTTTCTCCAGAATGCTGCCCGCGACAGCGACGGCCGGAACGGCAAACTCCGCTGTGCCCTCCATGCCGCGAATGCGTTCGATTACCAGGCTGGCGAGCATCGCTAAATCCTGACCACCCTGCGTGAGAACTTCCTGCGCAACCGCATCTCCCTCGGCAGCCGCCGCAACGACGAGAGGCGCGAGCTTTGAATATTCCGGCGCGGGATTCGCGTTGGCAAATTCAATGAGCTCGCTGAGCGATCCAAGACCCCAGTGTTGCTGCGCATCGTCGAGCACGCGCGTTGTGCGCTGCTGATCGATGGCGAGAAACCCGCGACGCAACGATTCAAGACCAATGAAGTGGCCAGAACCCTGATCGGCCATCGCCGGTCCCCATCCTCCTGCCGTGACAATCGTGCCGTTCCCCGCGCGTCCAGCGACGTTCGATCCGGTGCCGGCGAGCACCAGCACGCCGCGCCCGCCAAAGAATGCTGAATCGAGCGCGACCTCCACGTCGCCCACCACAATCAACTCGCCGCCCACATGCCGCGCAAACGCCTCGCGCAGCCAGTTCACCACCAGCGGCACAGACTCGCCGGCCGTCCCAATGCAGCAACGCGTGATCGAAGCGGGAGCAACGCCGGTCGCCGCCGTCAGCTGCTGCAAACCATCCTGCAGATTCGTTTCCGCAGTGGCCGCATCGGCCTTCATGCGCTTGATGGTGCCGGTGCGCACACGCGTGAGCTCACGCGTCGCATCGCCCAGCACAAACTCCGCTTTCGGTCCCCCCGGCATCGACGCCGAGGAAATACTCCACGCTCATTCCATGTGCCCCGCTCTACTTATGCCGCGGCAAATAATTCCAGATCGCGGGATCTTCTTCGCCCAGCACCCACGAGCAAAATCCCTGAAGGCCGTTCTTCTCCGCCAGTTCGTAGCGATCCTGGAAGGTGTGCAGATCCGTGAAGAAGACCCACTCGCGCTCCTGATCGCGATAAATGTAGAACCACGCAGAATGATCGTCGGCATCCCACTGCACCTTGCCGCCCCAGTCATTCGCCAGTTGCATGGCGTCGGGATAGCCGATGTAATCCGCCGTCGGGTTCGGATTCTCCTGCGGGTTGTCGCCTGGTATCGCAGGCGGCGTCACGCGCGGCGCGCCCGTGTACCAGTGATAGCCGTAGACCGGAATGCCCAGCGACAGCTTCTCCTTCGGCACAAACTTCAGCGCGTAATTCATGTTATCCAGCGTCCACTGCCATCCCGCCACTGGACCCGGCGTGGTCCAGCGCGTGTTTTGGTCGTAGGTCATCAGGCACAGCAGGTCGACGGATTTCCCCAGCGCCGCCAGATCGAACGCACCGCGCCAATCCGTAAAAATCCACTTCGCAAATTCGCTGGCGCCCGGATAGCCCGGCGCATTGGGCACCGTTGCGATGCTGAGTTGCAGCCCGGCCGCGTGCAACGCGTCTGCCGTCGTCTTGACCAGCGCTGACAACGCATCGCGATCAAGGTAATCGACGTTCTCCAGGTCGAATTGAAATCCGGTATAACCGTGCAGCTTGCACTCGCGAATCAGCGCCTCGTTCATCGCCGCCTGCGCCTTTTCATTCGTTGCCAGCAGGTGAAACGCCTTCTTGTTGAACAACGCGACGATCGGCATCACCGGCACCTTGTCGGCCTGCGCGCGCGCCAGGACTGCCGGTTCCGGCTCGCCGGTCACCAGGCCATTGGCATCCACCTGGTACCAGGTGGGCACCAGCAGATCGATCTGCGCGTCGTGCGCAAAAAAATCGCGAATCGATTTCGGGTCGCTGGTCATGTAAAACAGCGCAACCGGTTTATTCGCGGCAAACGCCGGGTACGTGAGCGTCAGGTACCCGAGCGCCACGGTCAGCAGGAGCAGCAGTCGTTTCATACGGCGATGACCTCAATTCCGTGAGCCTTGAATCCTTCCAGCGCCTCGGCGGTGATGCCCGTATCCGTCACCAGCACATCGATCTCGCCCGCCGGGCAAATCAGCGCCGGACTGGTCATTGCAATCTTGCTGGAGTCCGCCACGACAATCACCTGTTTCGCCTGGCGCACCATGGCGCGAAACACCGCAGCCTCATCCGGCTCGATGGTCGTCGCCCCGCGCAGCATGTCTACGCCGCACGCGCCGATAAACGCCTTGTCCATGAAAACGCCGCTCAGCATCTCGATGGCTGTCGGCCCCGTGAGCGAAAACGCGCCCGCCCACCGCATCGTTCCGCCGGTCAGCGTCACATTCAGCGCCGGCTGATTGCTCAGTTCCATACCAATATTCACGGCATTCGTGATCACGTGGATCGATTCGCGATGCCGGATACAGCGCGCCACCTGGGTGGGCGTGGTGCCCGCCGTAAAGCCCACCGTATCGTGCTCGCGAATCAACTCTGCCGCGGCTAGGCCGATGCGCCGCTTCTCTTCGGAGAATCGCGCCTCGCGCACATGGAACGACGAGTCGAAGCGAAACGCCTCGTACTGCATCTGACCAGCCAGCCGTGCCCCCCCATGCGTGCGATGCACCAGATGCCGCTCTTCCAGACGCGCCAAATCGCGGCGCACGCTGGGCGCCGACGTATCCAGCAGACTCACCAACTCATCGACGGAGGCATTCCCCCGCTGCAGCAGAACCTGCAGGATTTTTTTCGCCCTTTGCTCAGTTTTTACTGACATGTGAACGCGGAACCATTATCGCGGTTCCTCAGCATTCTGCAAACCGGACCCGTCAGACGCGCCGGAATTGCATCAATAGCCGAGTTGCTTGTTGACCACGTTCTCCAGCGGCTCGCCCTTCGCAAAATGCTCGTATTGCCGCAGGAAAAACCGCATCGCCGCATCGATCCAGTCGCGTGTGTGATCGGCGGTATGCGGCGACACGAGTACATTTTCCATCTGCCACAACGGATTATCCGCCGGCAGCGGCTCGTGCTCAAACACGTCCAGCCCTGCCCCGCGGATTTGCCCCTCCTGCAGTGCGTAGACCAGGGCGGCCTGATCGATCACCGGTCCCCGCCCCACGTTGATCACCACCGCGGTCGGTTTCATGGCCGCGAACTGCGCTGCGCCCACCATGTGTCGCGTCTCCTCGGTCAGCGGTGCCGTCACCACGACGTAATCGCATCGGCCCAGCATCTCCGGCATCGCATCGGGCTTGTAGAACTGGTCAATCAACGGGGCGGCCTGCTCGGGAAAAACGGGCTGCTCGGGAAAATGCCGCTTCACCGCGAGCACGTGCATGCCCATCGCATGCACGCGGCGCGCCACGGCGCGGCCGATATCGCCGTAGCCGATAATGCCTACGGTCTGCCCGGCGATCTCGTCCACATCGAATGGCTCCCACCGCTCCGCTCGCTGATTGCGCAGCATCCGCGGAATATCCTTGGCGAAATAGAGAATGGCCGCGAGAGCGAACTCACCCAGCGACTGCGAAAACACTCCGCTGCCGTTGGTGAGCGGAACCGCGCTCGCCACCAGTTCCGGAAACAAGAGGCTGTCCACGCCCGCCCAGCGCGAATGCACCCAGCGCACGTTGGGACACACCAGAAAAGCCGTCCGCAGCCGATCGCGCTGACCAGACCAGTGCAGGATGACCGCTGCGTCCTTCGCCGCGGCGGCAACGGCGCCGGCATCCGTCGCAATCGCATGTGGCACGCCGCTCAGCATCTTGAGTTGCGGATCGTCCTTCTCCGTCACCACCAGGACCCTGGGTTCGGTCGTCATGATTCAACGATAGCGCACGAGCGGCCCGCTCCGGATCAGGCCGCCATGAACGCCTTCAAATACGGCGCGGTGCGGCTGGCGCGCGCACCCATCAGGTCATGCGGCGTTCCCTGCGCCACAATCTTCCCGCCCTCATCCCCCGCGCCTGGGCCGATGTCGATGACCCAGTCGCTGCTGGCGACCATGTGCATATCGTGCTCCACCACAATCACCGTGTTGCCATGCTCCACCAGCCGTTCCAACTGTGCCAGCAGCCGCTCCACATCAGAAGGATGCAATCCGGTCGTCGGCTCGTCCAGCACGTACAGCGAGTCACCCTTTTGCGGACGCTGCAGCTCCGTGGCCAGCTTGATGCGCTGTGCTTCGCCGCCGGAAAGCTCCGTGGCCGGCTGCCCTAATCGCAAATATCCCAGGCCCACCTCGCTCAACACCACCAGCGCTCGCTGCACCGCAGCATCATCGGCAAAGAACTCAAGCGCCTCGTCCACCGTCAGCCGCAACACATCCGCAATGTTCTTGCCCCGGTACTGCACTTCGAGTGTTTTCGGATTGAACCGCGCCCCTTTGCACGCTGGGCAGGGCGAATAAACGCTGGGCAGAAACAATAATTCGACGCAGACAAATCCCTCGCCCGCACAGGTCGTGCACCGCCCCTTCGCTACGTTGAACGAAAATCGCCCCGCGTCGTAGCGCCGCTCGCGCGCCATCTTCGTCGCAGCAAATAATCTGCGCACCGCGTCGAAGAGCCCTGTGTACGTTGCCATATTCGAGCGCGGCGTGCGCCCAATCGGCTTCTGATCCACGCGCACCAGTCTGTGAATCTTCTCCATCCCGCTCGTAATCGCACCGCCGGTCGTCACCGGCGCCTCCGCGGCCAGCGGATCTTCATCGTCCGCGTCCTCTGCGGTCGGCTGGCCCAGATGCTCAGCGGCCAAATCCACCAGCACCTGGCTCACCAGCGTCGATTTACCCGAACCCGACACGCCCGTCACCGTCGTGAACACGCCCAGCGGAAAACGCACATCCAGCCCCTGCAGATTGTTCCTCGTCACGCCTCGCAAGTCCAGCCATCCAGCAGCCGTGCGCGGCGTGCGCTGCGGTGCGTGCGTGGTTCCATCCAAATAGGGTCGCGTTCGCGAAGCCTGCACTGCGCGTAACCCGGCCGGAGGTCCGCTATACAAAATCTCTCCGCCCTTTTCTCCGGCGCCTGGACCTACATCCACGATCCAGTCGGCGCGCCGAATCACATCCACTTCGTGCTCGATCACAAACAACGAATTCCCCGCCCTCTTCAGCGACTCCAGCGCATCCAGCAGCGTTTCCGTGTCTGAAGGATGCAGCCCCGCCGACGGCTCATCGAGAACGTAGACCACGCCAAATAAATTCGAATGCAACTGTGTCGCCAGGCGCAAACGCTGCAGCTCTCCAGGAGAGAGCGTCGGCGTGCTGCGTTCGAGCGCCAGATACCCGAGGCCCAGCATCAGCAGCGCATCCAGCCGCGCCACGATGTCGTGCGTAATGCGGCTCGCCACGCTCGCCTTCTCCGGCGTCGCACGCAGCGGAGAGGTTTTGTCATTCGCATAGGCCGCAAGCCGCTGCTGCACCTGCTTCAGCGCCAGTGCGCCCAGCTCCGCAATATCCAGTCCTGCAAACTTCACGGCGAGGGCATCGCTGCGCAGCCGCTTGCCGTGGCAGACAGAGCACTCCGCGCTCAACATGTAGGCGGAGACGCGCTTCTTCATCATCGCGCTCTGCGTTTTGCTGAAGGTCTCCATCACATAGCGGCGCGCGCTGGTAAATGTGCCTTGATAACTGGGCTCCGTCTTCTGCCGCAATGCGCGCCGCGTCTCCGCCGGAGTGAATCCCGCATATACGGGCACCTGCGGCTGATCCTCGGTAAACAGAATCCAGTCGCGATCCTTCTTGGGCAACTCGCGCCAGGGACGATCGACGTCGTAGCCCAGCGTCACCAGAATGTCGCGCTGATTTTGTCCCTGCCAGGCCGTCGGCCACGCGGCTACCGCGCGTTCGCGAATGGTCAGCGATGGATCCGGCACCATGGATTTTTCCGTGACCTCATAAATCCGGCCCAGACCATGGCACTTCGGGCACGCTCCCTCCGGCCGGTTATAGGAGAAATTCTCGGCGTACAGCATCGGCGCGCCACGCGGATAATCCCCAGCGCGCGAATACAGCATGCGCAGCAAATTCGACAGCGTGGTCACGCTGCCCACCGAAGACCGCGTCGTCGGCGACCCGCGCTGCTGCTGTAGAGCGACCGCCGGCGGCAGACCGTCGATCGAATCCACCTCGGGCACACTCAGCTGATGAAACAGCCGTCGCGCATAGGGCGAAACCGACTCCAGATACCGACGCTGGGCCTCCGCGTAAAGCGTGCCAAAGGCCAGCGACGATTTTCCTGACCCCGACACGCCGGTGAAGACCACCAGCGCTTCGCGCGGAATGTCGACGTCAATATTCTTGAGGTTGTGCTCGCGCGCCCCACGCACGCGCACCACGCTCGTATTCTCGCTCCTGGTTACAGGGTGGAGGGCGATGGTGCGCGTGCTGGGCATATTTCACGAGACTAACAATTACTGGGGCAGCGGAGGATTGCTCGACGGATTGGTCGCCGGCGGGTTCACATTCGTTACCTGCCATCCGTTGTTGCTCTTCACCAGCGTGGCCGTTGCTGTTTGCTGGTTGTTCTGCGCGGCGGCAATTTTCGGAAACGCCGTCGACATTTCGGCTGACTTCGCCCAGTCCGGCACGCTCGAGACGCCATAGTGGTAGTTCACCGTGTATTGCGTGGCGCCGTTGTCGTTCGGCGGCGAAAAACTGTCGATCGACGTCACTTCCGGATGCCCGAAGCAAAAGTTGCCATAGCCCGGCTCCGAGGCGTCCGCGGTCCACGTCGAGCGGCCCTTGTCCGACAAATCGTAATCGTTCACCTGCTTCGACCCAACCAGAAACCGCTTCTTCTCAGCGGAACTCCGCACCAGCAGACCCGCATCGGTCAGCGCATCGAAGCCCTTCGTCTGGTCTTCGTTCGAAGTATCCGCCTGCGCCGGAAACTTGACCGGGCTCGACCAAACGCACACCGGCGTGGCGCTGTAATAATTATTAAGGGCGGTTTTAAACGCGCCCTGATCCACGGCGTTCGAGTGGCAACCCACGCCCAGGGCAAGAACTCCCGCCGCGGCGAAAACAACAATTCTTTTCATAGACATTGCACTTCTCCCACCCTGTGGGATGCGCCTTTACAAGCAGATGACTGGCCGAATTTTTGGCCTCATTCCGTCTGCGCCCCCCTTCAGACACGCCGAGTTCTGCCAAAATCCGCCGCCTGCGCCCGGTACCAAGGTAATGGCGTTCTCCGCCGATGTGCGTCCACCATTGATCGCCGGGGCGTACACAAGGAATAAGGTGAGGCCATGACGTTATCGCGCAGAGGGTTTGTTCAGCTGACGGGAACGGGATTCCTGCTCCAGTCGCAGCTTCTCAAGGCAGGAGCCGCCGAACTTGCAAAACCAACGAATCCGCCGGCGAAGGGCCAGTCCCGCGTCGCGCTCATCCACGGCAACGATCGCAGAAAAAATGTCCATGCCGCGCTGATTGCCGTCGACGAACAAATCCGCGCCGGCCTCCGCCACAAAAGGTCCGTCGTCATCAAGCCCAATAACGTTTCAACCACCAACCAGCTCGCCGCCACGAACGTCGACGCCATCCAGGGCATTCTTGATTATCTGGAGCCACGCTTCCGCGGGCCCATCGTCATCGCCGAATCATCCGCCGGCGATACGCTCGAAGGGTTTGAGCATTTCCGTTATAACCAGCTCGCCACCGAGCGCCGCGCGCAGAAAATCAGCCTCGTCGATCTGAATCGCGAAGGCAAATTTGAAACCGTCTCGGTCCTCGATGCCGACCTCCACATCACCCCGGTCCGCCTGGCCGCGCGCGTCCTCGATCCTTCGGTCTTCGTCATCTGCAGCGCCATGCTCAAGACGCACAACACCGTCGTCGCCACCATGTCCGTGAAGAACATGGTGCTCGGCTCGCCGCTGCACAGCGCGCCCGGCGATCTGCCCTGGAACGACAAGCGCAAGTACCACGTCGGCATTCGCCAGACGCACTACAACATGCTGGTGACCGCGCAGAAGCTGCAGCCCAACTGGGGCCTGGCCGTCATTGACGGATTCGATGGCATGGAAGGCGACGGCCCCTCCGCGGGCACACCTGTTGCGTCGCACGTCGCCATCGCTTCGACGGATTTCATCGCCGCCGATCGCGTCGGCCTTGAAGTCATGGGCATCAACCCCGACTGGGTCGGCTACCTGAACTACTGCAGCCAGGCCGGACTCGGCCAGTTCGACCTCGCGAAGATTGACGTGGTTGGGGGCGTCGGCATCGCTTCGGTGCAGAAGAAGTATCAGCTGCACCCCGACATCCAGCGCGAGTTGCAGTGGATGGGTCCGCTCAAAGAGATTTCGCCGAAGGTGGGCAGCCTGCTCCAGCCCCACGACTTCATCTACGGCTAGAGTCTGGTTCGGCGATCACTCCGCCCGCAGCGCAATCATCGGATCCACGCGCGTCGCCCGGCGCGCCGGAATGGAACACGCGCAAAACGCCACGGCCAGCACTATACATCCCACCGCTGCCAGCGTCAGCGGATCTGTGGGACTCACTTCGTAGATCAGGCTCTTGAGCACGTGCCCCAGCATCAGCGCCAGCACCATGCCGCACGCCGTTCCCGTGAGGACCAACGCAGCCGCCTGCGTCAGCACCAGCCGCAGCACGTCGGCCCGCTGCGCGCCCATGGCCATGCGCAAGCCGAACTCTGGCGTCCGCTGGCTCACCGAGTACGCAATCACTCCGTAGATGCCAATCGCCGCAAGCAGCACCGCCAGTCCTGCAAACAGCCCCACCAGCACGAAGGCAAAGCGCGGTGTGGTCACTTGCCCCTGCACAATCTGATCCATCTCGCGAACGTCCGCCACCGCCAGCGCCGGATCGAGCCGCTTTACTGCTTCCCGCATCGCAGACGTCAACATGGCGGGATCGCCATTGGACCGAATCACCACCGACATCTGCGGAATCGGCCAGAGCTGCTGCAGACTCGACCACCAGAACGCAGGCTCGGCCGCTGGGCTTTCTGGCTTATCCTTCACATCGCCCACCACGCCGATCACGGTGTACCAATCCTTCTCAGTGGGATGATCCGCGAAGAAATTAATCCTCCGGCCCACCGGATTTTCTCTTCCCCAATATTTTTCTGCCATGGCGTGGTTGATGATCACCACGCTCGGCGCGCCCGCTTTGTCGCCCTCATTGAAGAAACGTCCGCTGACCAGCGGAATCCCCAGCGCCTGAAAATAGCCCGCTGTGCACACGTGGTAGCGCCCGTGAAATTCCTGATGCGGCGGCGGCTGTTTGCCTTCGATCGTGAATCCACCCAGGTTGTCGTCATACCCTGTCCACGGCAAATCGCTTCCAGCGCCCACACTTTCCACGCCCGGCAGCGAGCTCAGATTCGCTGTCAGTTCCTCATAGAAATGCGCAACCGCCGCAGGCGTCTTATACGCAACGGCCGGCAAATCCACCGCCGCCGTGAGCACATGCTGCTCTTTGAATCCGGGATCGAGATGCAGCAGGTTCAGCAGGCTCCGCATCATCAATCCCGCGCCGATCATCAGCACGCATGCCAGGCACACTTCGGCAATTACCAGAGCATTCCGCAGGCGGCCAACCCGGCCGCTGTTGGTGCTCGATCGTCCTCCCTCATGCAACCCTTTTCCGGGATCGGTCCGCGACGACTGAATCGCCGGCACCAGCCCAAATAGAATCCCCGCCATCGCCGTGATCGCGAACGTAAAGGCCAGCACCGGCAGGCTTACGTGAATTTCGTGAGCGCGCGGAAATCCCTTCGGCAGTAATGCCACCAGCGCCTTGACGCCGCTAAAGGCGATGGCCACGCCCAGCGCGCCGCCAATGAAAGCAATCACCAGACTCTCCGTCAACAATTGCCGCACCAGCCGCGCGCGCTGCGCGCCCAGAGCCAGGCGCACCGCCAGCTCGCGGCGCCGCGTCGTCGCCCGCGCCAGCAACAAATTCGCCGCATTCGCGCAGGCAATCAGCAGGACCATCCCCACCGCGCCCAGCAGCACCAGCAACATTTCCCGGCTCGCGCCCACCACTTCGCTTTCCAGCGAAACCGCATGCACGCTCCAGCCCGAGTCATTGTCCGGAAACGCGTGGCTCAACTCCGTCATGATGGCGTTGAGCTCCGAGTTCGCCTGCGCGATCGTCACGCCCGGCTTCAGCCGCCCAATGCCCTCGATAAAATGCGACCCGCGATGCGACGGATCGCCTTCAAACGTGAACGGCCACCAGATGTCCACTCCCTCGCCATAAGGAAGCGACTGGTAATGGTTCCCCGGATGCTCCGTCCCGGCCGGCATGATCCCGGTCACCACATACGGCTGATCGTTCAGCGTAATCGTGTGTCCTACAAGATGCGGGTCCGCACTAAACTGCGAACGCCATAGCCGGTCGCTCAGGATCACCTGCTGCGCGTTGCCCGGCAGTTCTGCCTTTGCGTCGAACTCGCGTCCCAGTTGCGGCTGCAGACCCAGAACGTGGAAATATCCGCTCGTGATGCGAAAACCGTGCAGCATCACCGGCCTTGCGCCGCCCCCGGACAATTGCAGATCGCCCCGCGTCATCGCCGCCATCGACTCAAATGACTTGTTGCGCGATCGGTAATCGCGAAAATCAAACGGGTTCAGCGGAAACTTCGGATACGCCGCGCTGGACAGGTAGATATAGACCAGCCGGTCCGGATGCGGATACGGCAGCGACTGGATCAGCACGCTGTCAATCACGCTGAAAATCGCGCTGTTCGCCCCGATGCTCAGCCCCAGCGTCAGCACCATCACCACCGCAAACGCCGGATGCGTCACCAACTGCCGCCCCGCATAGCGAATGTCCTGGGCCAGGGTCTCCAGAAAGTTCGTGCCGCGCGCCTCGCGGCAGTCCTCGGTCACCTGGGCGTGGCCGCCAAACATTTGCCGCGCACGCCGCGTGGCTGCCTCTTCACTCAGGCCCGCGCGCTTGAGCTTCTCTACTTCGTGATCGAAATGAAACTGGAGCTCCTCATTCAGTTCGGTCTCCATGGCATCGCGCCGGAACAGCGCGCGCAGGCGAAATCGCAGATCGCTCAGCATCGACATACTCAGGCGCCTCCCAGAACCTGAGCCACGGCGGAGGTCAGTTTCCGCCACGTCTCGGTTTCCGCTTCCAGCTGCTTGTGCCCGCTGCGCGTCAGCTCGTAAAACTTCGCCTTCCGGTTGTTATCGGAGACGCCCCATTGCGCCTTGATCCAGCCGCGGCGCTCCAGCCGGTGCAGCGCGGGATAAAGCGATCCCTGCTGAATGCGCAGAACATCCTGCGACATTTGCTGCACGCGCTCTGAAATGGCCCAGCCATGCTGCGGCCCCAGCGACAACGTGCGCAGCACCAGCAAATCCAGCGTTCCCTGCGGAAGATCGATCCGGTCGTTTCCCATCAATTCACCCCATTCACTTCTACAGGAGCATGAAAACACGATCTCCTGTAGAAGTGCAAGGGGTAATTTCCGAAGATGTTTTAGTGCGCGTAGGCCGCGCGAATCCGCACCGTCCGGTCCAGCTCGTCCATCGACTGCAGAATCTTCAACCGCAAATCAGGGTCGGGATGCTCGGTGGCCAGGTAATTCTGGACAGTATCCAGCGAGGCTTGGGATTGCTGTCCGTCCATAAACGCATCGAGCCAGCCCACCAGAAAGAAAATCTTTCGCTCCCGCTTCACCTGCTCCAGCGCCTCCAGCGCGGGCTGCAGATACGGCGCGGTCAACTGCGACTGGTTCCAATAATTGAACGCGCCGAGGCTGCTCGATATCCAGTCCTCCTGCTGCTGCGGATTATGCAGATAATCCTGGAAATATTTCGCCTTGGTCGCCGCATCGGGACGCGCGGCCTCCGCCACATATGCATACTTCCGCCCGTCACCGGAGGGATCGCGTTTCTGCTCCGCGGCGAAGACGGCATCGGCTTCGGGGTCCGCGTAAGCCATCAGAGCCGTTACCAGCGACCAGCGATCCTGCTGCCGCAATTCCACGCCGGGAATCGCCAGCTGTCCCGCCAGCAGTTGCTTCATCGCCGCCCGGCCCGCGCCCTGCGCGCCAAATCCCGTCAAACTCCGGAACCACACGATGCGCAAATCGTGATCGTCATCGTGCTGCATGCGATCGACCGCCGTCATCGCTCCGCGCATCAGGAACTCCTGCTGCGCCGACGCGCCCACATAATGATGCGCCGCAATTTGCGTGCGCCCCAGCAGCGACGCCGCCAGCGACTCGTCGCGCTCGCCCGGCAGCGCATCCAGCGCCAGCTTCACATAGGCCGCAGGATCCAGCTGCACCTCACGCACCGCATCCCATAGCGATCCCCACAGCAGCGTCCGTCGAAACAGATCCGGCGTATGCGCCACCTGCTGCATCACCGCTGCGCGGCTCTTCGCATCCAGCAGGAACAGTCCGTACGCATGGTCATTGCTGTTGGCAAACACCCATGCCGGGCATGCCAGTCCACCCTCCCCCAACTCGACGCTCGCCGAACGGGTGGGCAACTCCGCGCGCAGCCTGTGCACGGAGCCATCTGCGTAGCCCAGCGCCACTTCCGTAGAAATCGGCCACACATCGTCCCCACCCAGCACCGGCTTCTGCGTTAACCGCAGACCGCGCAACCGTCCGCCGTCGCAACTCCACTCCGTATTCACTTCCGGCATGCCGCGATGCCGAATCCACATATCCGCCCACGTCGTCAGATCGCGCCCCGATGCCGACTGGAACGCGCCGATCAAATCGCTCCATGTCGCGTTGCCATACGCATGCTGCGCCAAATAAATCTGCAATCCGCGTCGGAACGCCTCGTCACCCAAAACATAATTCAACTGCTTCAATACACCGGGCGCTTTCGAATACACAATCGCGCCGTACGCCGACTTCGCATCGTTCAAATTCGGAATATCCTGATAAATCGGCGTCGTTCCCTGCGTCTCGTCGATGCCATACGCCGCCGGTTTGATCGATTGATAGAAGTGCTGCCAAATATCATCGTTCGGCCGCAGTTCGGCGAGCGTCTTGTACGCCATGTATTGCGCGAAACCCTCTTTGAGCCACAAATCGTCGAACCAGCGCATCGTCGTAAAGTCGCCGAACCATTGATGCGTCAGCTCGTGCAGCACCAGCACGTCGCGATTCAGCCGGTTGTTGGCCGTCGGCGCGGTGCGAAAAATCACCGACTCCTCGCGCAGAAACGTCGCGCCCGCATGCTCCATCCCGCCATACGCAAAGCCCGGAATCAGCACCATCTCGTACTTTGGAAAGGGAAACGGCTGCGCAAAATATTTCGACAGGGACTGAATGCCTGCCGCCGCCGTCGCCTGCACATCGGGTACCGCGTTCTCCGCATTCTTTGCCTGCGAGCGCCGCACCCACACATTCGGCAGCCCCGCCTGCGGATGCACATTCACGAACGGCCCCGCCGCAAACGCAAACAGATACGTACTGATCGGCTTCGTCTCGCCAAAGCTTGTCGTGCGGAACCCGCTGCTGGGCTCACTCGTCCCCTGCGGCACGCCGTTCGCAATCACCGCCCACGCATCCGGCGCAGTGATCTCCAGCGTGAACCGCCCCTTCAAATCCGGCTGATCGAAACACGGCAGCGCCATCTCCGCATCCATCGGCACAAACAGCGTGTAGAGATATTCCTCGCCATCGTCGTGATCGTCGAACCGCGTGATCGCCTTACCGGCCACACCGATATTCGCCGTGAAGTGCGCCTCCACCGTATTCGCCCCGCTGCGCAGCGCCGACGCCGGCAGCACCAAGTGCCCATGCTCGATCGCCGTCGCAACCGCCGTCCCATTCACGCGCAATTCCGCAATCTGCCCGTCGCGAAAATCCAACAACAAAGGCGTGTCCGCATCACGCAGCGTAAAACGAATCTCCTCCGTCGCCTCGGTCGATGAAGCATGAGAAATCAATTTGTAAGCCAGCTTGTAATGCAAATCGGAAACGCGTGCCGCACGCTCCTGCGCCAACGCCCGCGGAATGCCATCCGGAATCTCCGCCGATTGCGCGAATGCGTTCATCGTTATACCCACCACCAAAAGAAAACCCGCACAGCCTGCTAGTCGCCTCAATCGCCATCGCCTCAACGCAGAAATTGGCAGCCCGCCGGCACACCGCGGCCCGCTCTCCTGCACTATACCGCCCAGTTCAGCATGAATGGCGCGACCTGCAGGCAAGAAGACGGAATTCGCCCGCAAGCCCTGGGAAGACCCGCCACTTCCGCTCGATTAAACTCCAGAATCAGGAGCCCCCATGAACGCGCCCGAATTCCGCACCCTTGGCCATCAGGTTGTCGACCTGCTCGCCGACTATTTTGAACACGTTGAAGAGAAGCCCGTCTTCCCCGACGTCGAACCGCAGTTCCTCACCAGCCTCTTCGATGAGCCGCTGCCGGAAGATCCGACGCCGCCCGAGGACGTGCTCCAGCAAATCCAGCAAAAGCTGCTTCCCTTCTGCACACACGTCGGACACCCGGGCTACATGGGCCTCATCACGCCATCGCCCAATCCCATCGGCGTCATTGGCGATCTCCTCTGCTCCGCGCTCAACCAAAACATCGGCGCCTATTCCATTGGGCCCGCAGGCGTGGCCATGGAGCGCCGCACCGTTCGCTGGCTCACGGACCTCGTCGGCTACGGCGAGCACGCCGGCGGCAACCTGACCAGCGGCGGCATGATGGCCAACTTTATCGGGCTCAAGCTGGGTCGCGATGCAATCTCCGGAGATCGCGCGCAACACGACGGCATCCATCAGCGCTGGGCCGTTTACGTTTCTGAGGAGCGCCACGTTTCCGTCGATAAAGCCGTCGACGCCATCGGCCTCGGCCGCAACGCGATGCGCGCTCTGCCCACCGACGCACACTTCCAGGTGCGCCTCGATGCGCTTGAATCCGCCATCGCCGACGACAAGGCGAACGGCATCCGCCCCATGTGCATTGTCGGCGTCTTCGGCACCACCAACACCGGCGCCGTCGATCCCATCCGCGAACTGCGCGCGATTTGCGATCGCGAAGGCATGTGGCTGCACGTTGACGCTGCCTATGGCGGCGGCATGCTGCTGTCAAACGAAGCTCCTCTGCGCGACCGCGGCCTCGAGTCAGCCGACTCCGTCACCATCGATCCGCACAAATGGTTCTACGCGCCGCTCGATGCCGGCGCGATCCTGGTCAAAGACGAGCGTCGCCTTACCGCCTCCTTCGGCATGAAGCCCTCCTACCTGACCGATGAAATGGAAGGCGCGAACGAGCGCTATCAATACTATGTGCACGGATTCGAGCAGTCGCGCCGCTTTCGCAGCCTGAAAGTCTGGATGAGTTTCAAACGCTACGGCACCCGCCAGATCGGCGAGTGGATCGACAACAACATCCGACAGGCGCGCCACCTCTACTCGCTCGTCGCCGAGCATCCCGACTTCGAAGCCGCCTGCGACCCGCCCATGTCCGCCATTTGCATCCGCTATGTCGACGACACGCTCAACGATGCCGAAGCGAAGCGCCTGCACGCTCAGGTGGTCCAGCGTGTGGAAAAGAGCGGCAAGTTCTGGATCTCCACCACCGAGTTGAAGGGCAAATCCTGGTTCCGCATCAACCCCGTCAACTTCCGCACGCGAACGGAACACATGGACCAGTTACTCGCTCTGCTCGAGGCGGAATGTCATGCGGAGTCAAAAACATCAATGAAATAACCCTCCGCCCATTTGCATCTCTGGTTCTTGTCACGCATTCGTAACTTCGGACCTGGAGCAACTTCTAGTATCCTGAAGGAGAGAGCCAGGACGTCGCGCTCCACTCCCAAAGAGAGGTACTTTTCGAATGGCAGAGACGACGAAGACCCGGAAAACGCCCGCGAAACCACGCAAGACGGCAGCGAAGGCGGTGCCGGAAGCACAAACCAAGCCTGTATCCATCTCCAAAGAAGAGATTGAGCGGCTCGCCCACCAGTACTGGGCCGAGCGGGGCCACAAGCACGGCAATCCTGAAGAGGATTGGCTGCGCGCTGAGCAGGAACTGCGGAAAAAAGCGTCCTAAGCGGAGTCATCCGCTCGGGAGCGCGCATTCCAGCGCAGCAATCTGTATCGAAACGAGTAGAACCATGTGCGGAACCTGCGCTGACCTCCGTCGGCGGCAGGCCCGCATCGCCAAACCGCTGTTTCTACGAGTTCCCTGGCGCGTCGCGGATGGCGGCCTGCCATCCGCATCTCTGCGTCGTTGCTACTGCAGCAACTTGGTTACCAGTTGCGCGGTGCTGTTGGCCTGAGCCAGAGCACTGATCCCCGTCTGCGTCAGGATTTCGTACTTCGACATATTCGCCGTGGTCGAAGCGTAATCGGTCGCCGTGATGGTGTTCTGCGCTGCTTCAACATTCGTCTGCTCGGAAGTAGCAATGTTGGAAGCCGCTGTGAGCGTGTTGATGTTCGCGCCCACCTGGCCCCGTTGATACGCCACGGCGCTGATGGCGTCGGTGACGGTTTGCAGCGCCGCTTCTGCATCTCCCTGACTCATGAGATTCGTGCCGTCCAGACTCGCTCCCGCGCCTGCTCCGGCGGAAGTGCCTCCGTCGTACACCGTGCTGCCCACCGTTGCAGTTACCAGTCCGCCCGCGGCCGAATTGACGTCGGAGGTGCCCACGCTGTTCTCTGCCAGCGTGCCCACGGTGACGCCGTAGTTGTAGCCGCCGTTTGCCGTTCCATCGCTGGCGAAAATATTGATCGCCGTCGCGCTCTGCGGCGTTTGCGATGCGTTGCTGGCCGTGACGCTGAGTACTTCGTTTGCGCTGCCACCTCCACTGGTGGCGATCGATACCACCCCCGCCGCCACTGAAACCGCATAGGTTGATCCAGTAGTCGCGCCGAGGTTCGCGTTCAGGCTCTGTGCCAGCGCCGTTGCCGCCGCATCCGCCGTTTGCTGGTTTTCGCTGGCCAGGCCGCTGTAGGCAGCCAGATCCACAATGTCGGTTCCGGCGTGCGTGCCTCCGGTGGAGTTAATCGTCACGGACCCGCTCAGCGTATCTCCCTGCGTCAGCGCGACCGTCAAGGGCGTGCCCGCCCCGCCCGGTTGCGTGAATTGAGACGCAGCCAGGTTGCTCGCCGCGCCCGCGCCGGCAGTGAAAACCATGATCCCGTTGTATTCCGTACTGCCACCGATGGTGCCGACCTGCGACAGAATGTCTGCATACTCCTGTTGTGCCGCGCTCAACTGCGCGCTCGACAAAGTGCCGCCGCCCGCCTCCGTCGCCAGCGTCACCGCGCGATCCAGCAGGTTCGTCACCTGCGACAGGGCTCCATCGGCCACCTGCAGAAAGCCCGCACCCGCGATGGCGTTGCTCGACGACTGCGTCAGAGCCGACGAGTTCGCCTCCAACCCATCCGCAATCGCGAGACCCGCCGCATCGTCCGCGCCCGAATTGATGCGCGAACCCGATGAAAGCTGCTGCAGAACAGTCTGCAGGGACGCCTGCGTCTGGTTCAGATTATTCTCCGCAAACGTCGCCGATATGTTGTTCAACACTCCGAGTGCCATGATGCTCCCCTCCTCAAGGGCTCCCGAAGCGAAGTTCGCGGCAATGGCCGTCGACAACTTTCGGGAAAAAATGACTCGGCTGTATCATCGGCGGACAGTCGCCGGCGCTTGAGGCACGGGTCCCCGTCTGGCACGCCGCGTGCGCGACGGTCGAGCTTCCTGGAAGGTGGGTCTTAAGACTTGCCTGGGGTCGGTTTCAGAATTTTGATGCGGATGGTTCGCCGGCAACCAGCTTCGCCGTGGTCACCACCTGCCCGGCATGGCGCTGCGTGTGGTCGGCGCAATGCACCAGCAGCCCGCCCACGCTGGTGGGCAGAGCCTTGCGTCCAACGCCCCGCGCCTGCTCCAGATCGGCGCCTGCGAAAGCGCGAACGCGCCGCATTGCGTCGTCGATTCCGGCGTGAAATTCCACCAGCAATTCCGATTTTGGCGTGCCTGGATCCAGTTCTGCGCGCAACGCATCCAGTTGCGGCGCGCTCAGCTGCTCCCCTTCCGCATAGGTCAGCAAACGGTCGAGACTGCGCACGATGTGCCGCAGATGAAAAGCAATCGGCGCAGCGCCGGCGGGGCGCGCATACAAAGCCTCCTCGCTCAGCGGCGCACAGGCCGCGTTAACATCCTCACGCGCCAACTCCAGCGCATGGACGACGGCGCGCAGCACGGCCGGGAGTTCACGGTGGGTTCCGCGCAGCCACGGTTCCGGTTGGGTCATAGGTTCATCCTCTTACGTTGAATAAGAATGTTCGCCGTCGTGGCGAACACAAACGAGTTTCCCCCCTGAAAATAACTCGAGCCGGGAAGAGGAGTTGCCTTTCCTCTGCCCGGCTCGGTGGATTTGCGCAGCCGGCCCACCGCCGGCTGCGCAAATTTGACTAGCTGCACCCGCTGGTTGACCCGCAGCTCATGCACCGGTAGCAGCTGCCGTTGCGGACCATGATCGCTCCGCAGGTGTGGCAGCTGGGCGCGTCGCCCATGTCGTACATACTCCTCATCGCGTCGGACGCGTGATAGATGCCGCGATCCTCCATCGACCCGCTCAGCGAGTGCGACTTCGTCTGCGTGGCGTCTACCTCAGGAGCGATGCCGCCCAGCGGAGCCGAAGCCGCGCCCATGCCGCGCGTCGGGGAATGTTGCTCCGGCGCCAGCATCGTGCCCGTTTCCGCCGGTAGTTCTGCCGCAGGCGCTGCCGGCGCCAGTCCCGCGAACAGCGACAGCTGCTGCCCGGAGAGGAACCGCAACTGCAGCCAGCGGAAGATGTAGTCCATGATCGACTTCGCGTAGCCGATCTGCTCGTTGCCCGTCCAGCCCGAAGGCTCGAACCGGGAGTGCGCAAACTTCTCGCACAGGACCCGCAGCGGCACGCCGTGCTGCAGCGAGAGCGAGGCCGCGGTCGCGAAGCTGTCCATCAATCCGGAAACCGTGGACCCTTCCTTTGCCATGCGGATGAAGATCTCGCCCGGCTGCCCGTTGGGATAGAGGCCCACCGTGATGTATCCCTCGTGCCCCGCGATGGAGAATTTGTGCGTGAGCGAAGCGCGCTCTTCCGGCAGGCGATGACGCACCGCGCGCGGCGGCGCTCCTGCATGGTCGAGCGAGTTCGGCAGTTCGCTCTGCGCTACCGTCGCCAGCGCAGCGTTGAAGGCCGTGGTGGCCGCGACAATCGACTTCGCCGCCACTTCCACCTTATCCGCCAGCTTCGCTTCCAGCGTTTTCACGTCAGCTTCAGCCGGCTTGTTACCCGACCCAATCGCCGCAAACACGCGATCCGCAACGTTGTTCAGCTCGGTGGAAACGCCGCTGCCCTTGATCTCCTTCGCCTTCGCGCCGTCGGAGACGTTGAGCGGCTGCGCTCCCTTCGATCCGTCGCGATAGACCGCAACGGCCTTGAGGCCCAGTCGCCAGCTCTCCAGATACGCTTCAGCAATATCGTCGAGCGAGCAGTCGTGCGGCAGGTTCACCGTCTTCGAGATCGCTCCCGAGAGGAACGGCTGCGTCGCCGCCATCATGCGCACGTGGCCCATGTAGTGAATGGAGCGCGTGCCCTTGGCCGGCTTGAACGAGCAGTCGAACACCGCCAGATGCTCCGGCTTGAGCCCCGGCGCGCCTTCAATGGTGCCCGTCGCGTCAATGTAGCTCACGATGGTATCCACCTGCGCGTTGTTGTAACCCAGCTTGAAGAGCGCTGTCGGCACCGTGTTGTTCACGATCTTGATCATGCCGCCGCCTACCAGCTTCTTGTACTTCACCAGCGCCAGATCCGGCTCAATGCCCGTGGTGTCGCAATCCATCATGAAGCCGATGGTCCCCGTCGGGGCCAGCACCGTCACCTGGGAGTTGCGATAGCCATGCTTCTCGCCGTGCGCGAGTGCCTGATCCCAGCACTCTTTGCTCGCGGTCATCAAATCGTCGAATTGCGGAACCGCAAATGTCTTATCGCCCACCGTCCGCGACTTGCCGATGTTATTCACTTCCGCGCGATGCATGCGGATGACGTCAAGGAACGGTTCGCGATTCACATAGTAACCAGGGCAAGCGCCACCATTGCGATCCACCGAAGCCGTGAGCGACGTGGCCGAAGCCAGCGGCGGGCACTTCTCCGCAATCTTCGCCGACTGCAGATACGCTTCGCCGCACATAATAGCGGTGAGCGTAGCGGCAAAGTCGCGGCCTGCGTCGGAGTCATACGGCAGCCCAAACGCCATCAGCAGCGCGCCCAGGTTCGCATAGCCCAGACCCAGCGGCCGATAGTCATGCGAATTTTTCGCAATGGCCTCCGTCGGATAACCGGAGTTATCCACCAGGATCTCCATCGCCGTAATCATGATGTCGATGGCCGCGCGATAGGCCGGGATATCGAACGTTCCGGCCGGAGAAACAAACTTCAGCAGGTTGAAGCTGGCCAGGTTGCAGGCGGAGTTATCGAGGAACATGTACTCCGAGCACGGATTCGACGCGTTGATGCGTCCCGTGTTCTTCGACGTGTGCCAGCGATTGATCGTCGAGTCGTACTGCATGCCCGGATCGCCGCACTGCCACGTGGCCTCGGCGATCTTCTTCATGATGTCGCGGGCTTTGTAGGTATTGACCGGCTTCTTCTCTTTCACCGTGGTGGTGGTGAACTCGGCATCCTTCTCCACGGCGCGCATAAATTCATCCGTCACGCGCACGGAGTTGTTGGCGTTCTGGAAGAAGATGCTGCTGTAGGCTTCCGAGTCCGGCCCCGACGATCCGTCGTAGCCTTCCCGCATCAGCGCCCACGCCTTGGCCTCTTCTTTCGATTTGCACTCGATAAAGTCGACAATGTCCGGATGGTCGACGTTGAGGATGACCATCTTGGCTGCGCGGCGCGTCTTGCCGCCGGACTTGATCACGCCCGCGAACGCGTCGAATCCGCGCATAAAGCTCAGCGGTCCGGAGGCCGTGCCGCCGCCCGACAGTGTCTCCAGCGATCCGCGAATCGACGACAGATTCGTGCCCGTGCCCGAGCCCCACTTGAACAGCATGCCTTCCGTCTTCGCCAGCGTCAGGATGGAATCGAGCGAATCCTCAACCGCATTGATGAAGCACGCCGAGCACTGCGGCGAGCGGTAGCCGGTCACCGAGAATTCGACCGCGCAGGTATGCGGATTCCAGTGCCAGTTCTGCGCGTCGGAATTTGGCTCCAGCCGGTCGCAGCCCACGTTGAACCAGACCGGCGAGTTGAACGCGGCCTTCTGCGTCACCAGCAGGTGCACCAGCTCGTCGTGGAAGATCGCCGCGTCTTCCGGAGTGGCGAAGTAGCCGCCCGCCAAACCCCAGTCGCGAATCGTCTCCGCCACGCGGCCCACCAGCGCCCGGACGCCGCTCTCGCGCTCGGGGGTGCCGATCTGCCCATGCAGATATTTGCTGGCGACAATGTTGGTCGCGGTCATCGACCAGTCGACGGGGACCTCCACGTCTTTCTGCTCAAAAATCGTCTTGCCACCCGCATCCGTAATGGCGGCGGTGCGGCGCTCCCACTGCAGTTCTTCGTACGGGGAGGAGTTGGCGCGCGAGAAATAGCGCGGAAAGCGCAGTGCGGCTCCTGCGGTGACTGGTGTGCTATGGCCGGCGCTGTGCGCAACGTCGGGGGTGGAGGCGAGAGTGGCAGATTTCCTGGAAGCCTCGGCCATTGTGTTTCCTTCCTTCTGGATGATGTCCGTTCGTGGGTGGATGCTGATCTTTCTGGTGTTGGCCTGCCCTCAGAGAGGGTGAAAAACTGAAAATCCGCGACCAGGGAACGAAGGGGCAATCCCTGCAGTTCCGGTGACGGCAATAGGGCAAAAATTCCTGAACCTGCTGGCGGTCTCCGAATCCCTTTCGCCCTGCGGGTCGCGCCTCCGAAATCGTGGAAAGCGGGTCCGCTGATTTTAGTGGGCCGTGCCTGGGATTCTTAGAGCCGCAGATGGGAAAGTAGCTCTGTTAATGGTGTGTGTCAAGCGAGAACCACAACATCTTGTATTTTACCTGTGGAAGGGGGTACCAAATCGTGCAATTCTGGGATTCGGCTGTGGAGAATTACAAGGACCCGCGCCAAAAGCGGACATGGCCTTCCTGGATGGGGCGACTCGGCGGAATTTGGGCTCTGCGAGCCGTGGTTTCGGCCGACCCGCCCCATCCCTGGAGCATAGGCGTCGCCACCCCCCGCCACAAGACGCACAAATGGTGCAATTTCTGTGGAGGGGTGTGGGAGGTGTGGAGAACCGGTACATCTGCCTCGGCCAGCGCGCCCCAGATTGTCTAATTCGTCGCGGCCGGCGTCGTGGTGGTCGTCTTGGCTGCCGTCTTTGAAGTCTTGCTCAGCTTCGACGCCACGCTCTTAATCGAAATCTCAATCGAGAACTGCGGATCGAGCGCGCGCCGGTAGTAAACCGTTTCCGCCGGCGTTGTGCCGCTGGCCGGAATGGTCTTGAACTCTTTGTTCCACACCAGGCCGTACATGGGCCGCAACTGCACCGGAAGATACTTCGCCACATACTTCCCCACCACGCCCATCTTTCCCACGGACTGCAGGTTGACCATCTCGCCCATCGCGAAATACGGCTTGTCAAACACTTTGCCCGAAATCGGCACACCCACCGACACGTAGGGAAGCCCAATGGTCGGGGGCGTGTAGAGATCCTCGCCGCCCAGCACAAACATGTCGAACATCCCGTAAGCATTCTCTCGCGTAGCCGAAGCCGCCGACGGCAGATTCAGCGTTCCCGCGCCGCCCATCGTGCTCTGCTTGTAGCCCACATCGCGAAATCCCTGCACGGGCACCGCGATCGAAACATCCCAGTACGCAATCCCCTCATCGTGAACGCCCGGCGCAGCCGGCCCCGTCACTGTGCAGGGCGTCTGCACCACGCTCCCATCCGCCTGCGCGGTGCTCGTCTGCGGACAAAGCGAACTGCTGCTGGCAGTGGCCTTGCCTGCTGCCGGCTTCGCCGCTGGTGTCGCAGGTTTCTTCGCCGGCTTGCTGGGCTTCTTCCCCGGCTTGCTCGCGCTGGTCTGCGTTGCGTCTGCGGATTGCGGCATCGCCATGGCGAACACCGTCGATCCCGCCGCACCGGGAGCGCTGAACTCCGCCGTCGGAGGCTCATCGCTCTTCGGGGCGGAAGCAGGCGCCTTGTCCGGCGCCTTGCCCGGCGAGTCCCTGCCCGGCATTCCCCCGTCTTCCGCAGCAGCTTTCCGCGGAGCGAACGTCGCCTTCCACGTTCCCGTAATGTTGGCCGCGCCCACAAACGTCTGTGGCAAATCGGTGAGGTTGGTCAGCAACCCTGCCGTATACAGCCCCTGATACGTCGAGTACACCTGCGGCAAGTCATGCGCTTCCAAACCCTTCACCAGCTTGCCCAGCGCCGCTTGCGTCGCAGCGTCGAGCGCTTCGGCACTCTTCGCGTCAGCGTCGCTCACCAGCGCCTCGAAGAGGCAAAACGAAATCGTTTCCCCCTGGTCATGCATAGCTACAAGGTCCGTCTTGCCAGCCAGGGCCTTCTTAACAAGCTGGCAATCCGTCTCAGAATATTTCGTGATAGCTGATGCGAAACTCGCGGCCTGCGCGTCCGCGCTGATCCGCCCGCCGCTTAAAAAACAGTCGATAGCCGGCTTCTGCCTGTATCCATAGCACGAGGTGTTCAGAGAGTTAAAGTCACTCACCACTTCCTCCGCAGAATCCCTCTGTGCTTTTCCCTCCGGCGTCTGCTCCAGCTTTTCCAGGGCCGCCATCCCCGCTGCCGATCGCGACGGAGCGGCCGACATCATCCGGGCTCCCGCCCCCTGCGATGAACTCGATACGCCCACCACCTGGTTGATCAGCTCTTTCAAATCCGCAACATTCACCGGGTCTACGCTGGCCGCCGCAAATTTGTACTGAATGGTCGTGTCATCGAACCACGTCTGCTCGGTCGGGATCAACGGAATCTCCGGCACGGTATCCGGCAATTTCCCCGAATATTTTGCCGGGGGCGCCAGATGAATCCCCACAAATACGACGCGGCTCGTGCCCAGCACCCGCATCGTGTCCTGCTCAAACTCCGGCTGAAATTTGCGAAAGCGCGTGAACAAATCGTGGTGATGCCCAATCGTGTCAGAGTAATTCAGCAAATACCACTCCGACGTCGCCTGGTATAACGATCCGCCGGCAGCCGAGCCCTCGGTTTTGGTAGAAGTTTTTGTTTTGGACTGCGCGACCTGGTTCTTTACCTGAGGCGCGTCGCTCCAGCGCACGATGTTGAATAGGTAATACTGCGGCGCTGCAGGCCCGGTAAAGGCGAAGTTCGAATTCGCAGGACTAGCCGTCAGGTTCTCCGGCTTGCCATTGAAGTCGAGCGCGGGCTCATCTCCCCGAGGCAGCGTCCCGGTCAGATACGCGTACGAACACGCCAGCCTCGAAAAGTTCGGGCGAAACTGCGTGCGAATCAGCAGCCTCTGCGCGCTCGCCGTGTTGGCCGCAAACGACGTAGTGGGATCGGCCGTCAAAATGGGATCGCCCGCGTCATTGATCAGCGCGGGACCGTCGATGGGGTCGTGCACTCCGGCGTCGGCGAAATTCTGAAATGGGCTTGGATCATCCGGCTTCACGGTCACCAGCGACGCAGCGAACATCCGTTGCAACTGCGTGCGTTCGCTCGCCGCAATCACCACCGACGCCGTTCCCGGCGTTGTTTCCGTGTATTGATACGGCGGCGATTGATCGCAGTAAGGCAGCGTCACATCCAGCGTCTCGGCTGTCTTCGCTCCGCCATCCACGGCTCCGCGCACATCTGGAAAACGCGACGCCGTCAGCGATGCGATTGTCACCCCATTGCGGTACGTGGCGTAGACCGCAAAATACGTTCCCGGCCCAAACGCAGCGTTCGCCTGCGCCTGCAGGGTCCCGGAAAACGTTCCGTCACTTTTCACGATGAGCGTGCCGGCACTGACACTCGCAGGCGCCGCGCCGTCCTCCGAAACCTCGCCCTGGCCAGCGACAGCGCCGCCCGTACAGGACGCCGGCAGCGGATCCGTCGCGTTCCACGCAGCCCATTTGGCAGAAGCGTTCTTGCTCTTGCCATCAGCGTTCCAGTAGCAAACGACGATTGTCGAGACGCGCGCACCAGATGTCCCCTGCACCGCCACCGCATGGCCCGACAGCCGCAGCGTGAAGTGCGGCCTCGCCTCCTGCGCCCTCACAGAATGCGCGGCCAACACGAGAATCACAGTAGAAATAGCGGCATTCAATCGTCTGCAGCGCATCGCAATCCCTCCGAACAGTTCAACGTTCACCCTGCACCGGCAAGGCACCACGTGAAGACACTGCAGCGACGGTTCAGCCGCCTGCTCGGCCGTCGCAAGGATGGTGAATGGTATTGCGCGGAAGCATAGCGGATTACGCGAGCCGAGGCAAACATCGCCCGCGCTCAACATCCGGAAGCGGCGCTGTTTTTCGCGCTTCTCTACTGCCCGCTGGTCTCGTTCCACAGGAACGACATCTCGTCGGCCTGGTCGTTCACCAGCTGAGTGAGTGATACGCCCGCCGAGTGCCCGCCTTTGATCGAGTAGTGCAGCACGATCGGCCGGTCGCTCCCGCTCGAGGCCTGCATCAGCGCCGTCATCTTCCGCGCGTTCATCGGGTCGACGCGCGTATCGTTGTCCCCGGTAAAGAACATGATCGCCGGATACTTCGTCCCAGGTTTCACGTTCTGGTAGGGCGAATATTTGCGAATGTACGCGAAGTCTTTGGGGTTTTCAGCGGTCCCATACTCCGTGGTCCACAGTCGCCCAAACTCGAAGCGCTGATACCGCAGCATATCCAGCAGCGGATAGCCGCACCAGATCGCTCCAAACAAGTCCGGCCGCTGCGTCATGGCCGCGCCCATCAGCAGACCGCCGTTCGAGCGTCCGCGAATGGCGAAGTGCTCGGGCGATGTGTAGTGGTTCGCAATCAAATATTCCGCGGCCGCAAAAAAGTCGTCGAAGACGTTCTGCTTGTTCTCGAACATCGCGGCCTTATGCCACGCCTCGCCGTATTCATTACCCCCGCGCAAATTCGGCAGCGCGAAGAATCCGCCCTGCTGCATCCACCACGCGTATTCAGGATCGAAGGCCGGCAGCATGGGCAGATCGAAGCCGCCGTAGCCGGTCATCAGCAGCCGCGCCTGTCCATCGTGCGCCAGACCCTTTTTCCCGGCAATGAACATGGGCACGCGCGTGCCATCCTTCGACGTATAGAAAACCTGCGTCACTTCGTATTGCGACGAATCAAACGGAACCTTCGGCGCGAAGAACACATCCGTCTTCCCCGACTTCACGTCGTACCGGTAGATGGTGGCCGGTGTAATGAACGATTCGAACGTATAAAAGCCCTCGTTCTGGCTGGCCCGTCCGCGCACCACCGATCCCGACCCAATGCCCGGATACTTGAGCGTTCCCGTCTGTTTCCCATCCAGCGAATAGATCGTAGTTTCGGTCTTCACATCGTGCAGGCGCGACACAAACATCTTCCCGCCCACAATGCTCGCGTCGTCGATCACGTCGTGGCCCTCCGGAATGAGCGTCTTCCACGCTGACGCATCTTTGCCCGGCCACGCCTCCGCAATGCGCGTATTCGGCGCCTGGTAATCCGTCATCAGAAAAAAGCGATCTCCGTCCATCAGCAGCCGGACGTGCGCTTCTACGTTGTAAACCAGCGGCGTCAGATCGAAGCCCGGCGTGCGCAGATCGTGCACCAGAATGTCCTCACTCGTCGCCGGCACGCCGTGCGCAATATTCACCACCAGCCAGTGGTGGTTCTCGCTCACCCGCACGCTTATCAGATCCAGCTCGCCCAGCTGCTTCCCGCGATATTCGCCGCCAAAGATCTTCTGGTCCGTGCTCACATCTGTGCCGAATTTGTGAAACCACACGTTCGTTCCCTGATGCGTAAACCGCGCGTAGTAGAGCCCGCTGTTATCCGGGCTCAGACTGATGCCCGAATAGCGCGCCGACGGCAGCACGTCCGGGAAATCCTTGCCGGTCCGCACATCGAGAATGTGCACGGCCTCCTCATCCGCGCCGCCCACACGCACTCCGTAGATCAGCAGATTGCCATCGTCGGAAATGTCGTTGATCCCAACGTTCGTGTTCTGATCCGCGCTCAATTTGGTCGCGTCAATCAGTCGCTGGTCCTGCCCGCTCCACCCCACGCGCATGTAGATCGACGCCTGGTTCTCATCCGCCAGCCGTTTGGTGAAAAAGTATTTCCCGCCGTGCACCGACGGCATCGAATAGCGATCCACACGCTCCAGCGCCGTTAGCTGGTTCACGATCTCTGGCCGGTTCTTAATCTGGTCAAGATACTGTTTGGTGTACGCGTTCTCTTCGTTGATCCACGCGCGCGTCGCCGGAGCCTTCGCGTCTTCCAGCCAGCGGTACGGGTCTTCCACCTTCGTCCCGTCGTAATCGTCCGTCACCACGTTCACCGTGGCCACCGGCGGAGGCGGCAGCGTCACGCCGTTGTCGCCGTGAATCGTCTTTTGCGCGTGCGTCATCGGCAGGAAAACCAGGACTGCGGCGGAGGCCAGCAACAGGGCGGGAACACGTCGAGCGAACATGCGAGATTCCTCATGAGTCAGGGATAGAAGAGAAGGGCCAGTTTAGCTGACTTTCCGCTCGCCCAACGCCGACCCACACAAGGAATCGAAGTTTGCCGCCTCTACAGGTGAATCCAGCCGTGCCGGATTAGCAGCAGCGAACCGGTCCCGACGACTGCCCACAGCGCCACGCCCTGGATCAGCGGCCGCACGCCGACTTCTTTGAGCGTCTGCCGCGTGATGCCGGTGCCGATCAGGAAAAGCGTGACGCCCAGGCCCATTTTTCCCAGGTGCACGAGAGGCGCCGATGCAGGATGAATTGCCGGAAGCCAGCTATTCGCCACCGCGGCCAGCACAAAAAACAGAATGAACCACGGAATGTGAATGCGGGCCTTGCTCCGGCACACCACCGCTGCCCCGATGGACACGGGGATGATCCACAGCGCGCGCGCCAGCTTCACCGTGGTGGCAATGGCCAGAGCCAGCGTTCCATAACGTGCCGCGGCGCCCACTACGGAACTCGTGTCGTGAATGGCCAGCGCAGCCCACAGGCCAAACTGCGTTTGCGTCAGATGCATCGCATGACCGATGGCCGGGAAGATAAACAGCGCCACTGAATTCAGCACAAAGACGGTTCCCATGGAAACCGCCAGCGCTTCTTCACTAGCTTCCGTTACCGGTGCCAGCGCGGCAATCGCGCTGCCGCCGCAAATCGCCGTTCCCGCGGAGATCAAAAATCCCTGGGTTTTTCCCACCTTCAGGAGATACGCCAGCCCCGCGCCCAGCAACAGCGCAAACGTGATGCCCACCGCCGTGTACATAAATCCCGACCGGCCCACGCGCACCACTTCGCCCAGATTCATGCCAAATCCGAGACAGACCACCGATGCCTGCAGCAGAAACCGCGACAGCCGCCGCGCGTCCGCGTGATAGGAATGCGCAACCAGCAGCCCATACGCCAGCCCCACAGCCAACGCCAGCGGCGGCGACAGGATTCCGCTGGCTGCAAGAATAATTCCCAGAAAGAACAGGTTCTTCACCATGCGTCTATGATTCGCGCAATGAGGTCGCGGAACCAGACGTATTCCTGAATGGCCGATAAGTTTTGCTTATCGCTGGAGGGTCAAGCTTTCCTGATCGCCACCGCACCGGCTAGCACAAAGCGCTCAAACGCACCGGCCGGTCCGTCGGGGATCGGCCCAAACGCGCGAATCAGCGTGAAGTCGCGCCGTATGTCGAGGCCCTCCACCGGCACAACGCGTACCGTCCCCAGCCGCAATTCCTTGCGAATGGCCCACTCGGACACAAAGCCCACTCCGAGCCCCGCTTCCACCGCAGAAATGATGGCGACGATCGAATCCAGTTCCATGGCGATACGCAGGTCTTTCCACTTCACGCCGGCGCGCCGCAGCGCCAGTTCCACCACCCGCCGCGAGCCTGAGCCGCGTTCCCGCATCAGCATCGGCGCTTCGCACAGTGCGCGTGCCGGGATCGCGGCCTTTTGCGGCCAGGGATGATGCTTTCCAACAATCAGCACCATGCGGTCCTCGAGCACTTTCTGCCGGAACACTTCGCGGCTGGAAACCGGGCCTTCAATGATCCCGAGATCGATTTCTCCCCCCGCCAATGCCGCCGCAATGTGTTCGGTATTCGCGCTGCTCACCGCCAGTTCAATGCGCGGATGCCGCTCGAGAAATTCGCCGAGCATCCGCGGCAGTACGTACTGCGTCACCGTCATCGATGCGCCGATGCGCAGCTTGCCCAGCACCGCGCCCCGCGTCCGCTCCAGCGCCGTTTGCGCCTCTTCCGCGAGGCGCGCGCCTTTGCGAGCGAATCCCAGCAGCACCGATCCGGCCTCCGTCAGCCGGATCCGCCCTTTGCCCCGGTCGAACAGCACCACACCCAGTTCTTCTTCCAGTGCGTGCACCTGCTGGCTCACGGCGGGCTGGCTCAGGTGCAATCGTTCCGCAGCGCGCCGGAAGTTCGACTCTTCCGCCACCGTGCGAAACACCTTCAGCCGGAAATTCTCCATGCGGGTTTCCTCCGCGTTGCCCTATAGAATCGAGCAGTCACGAGACGCATCACGATGGAATCCCCAACAACTCCGCGATGGCGGCGCGCATTTGCGATTCTACGGCCTTCGCACCGGCACTCGGCGTTCTCCGCCACTGTGCTGCTGATGGCGTCCACTACCCTGTCGCGCGTCATCGGCCTGGTGCGCGTCAAATACATCGCCTGGCTTTTCGGACGCTCTGCCGCCGCTGACGCCTTTTACGCGGCCTTCCAACTGCCCGACATGATTTCTTACTTCCTGGTCGGCGGCGCCGCGTCCATCACCTTCGTCACCATCCTCAGCCGGTATCGCGAATCGGGCCGCGACGACGAAGGCGAGCGCGCCATGTCGGTCATCCTCACCACCATGGTGCTGGTGCTGGGAACCGCCGTCCTATTCGCGGAATTCGCCGCGCCCGCCTACGTGCATCTCCTGCTCAACGGCTTCCAGTCCGATCCGGACAAGGCGGCGCTCTGCGTTAAACTCACGCGCATTCTGCTGCCCGCGCAGATTTTCTTTTTCGCCGGCGGTGTCTTTGGCGCTGTGTTGCTGGTGCGCAAGCAGTTTTCCGTGCAGGCCGTCACCCCGCTCATCTATAACCTCGGCACCATTCTCGGTGGAGTCTTCCTGGCGCACGCCATGGGCGTCTCGTCGCTGGCCATCGGCACGCTGGCCGGCGCCTTCTGCGGACCCTTCCTGCTCAACGCCGTCTGGGCCCATCGCGCCGGCATGAAGTTCCGCCCCATCATTGACTGGTCCAACCCCGGTCTCCGCGAGTGGGTACAGATGTCCATTCCGCTCATGCTCGGCGTCTCCCTCGTCAGCGCCGACAACTGGATCATCAACTACTTCGCCTCGCACACCAACGGCGCCATCACGCTGCTCGCGAACGCCAAGCAGATCTTCACCGCCCCCGTTGCCCTGGGCCAGGCAGCTGGCGCGGCCTCGCTTCCCTTCCTCGCCACGCTTTCCGCCAGATCCGATCGCGCTCCTTTTGCCCGCGCCGTCAACTCCGCCGTCTCGCGCATCCTCGCCTTCTCGCTGCTGCTTTCCGCATTCATGATCGCCATGGCGCTGCCCCTGGTCGACGTGCTGGTGCGCGGCGGCGCTTTTCACCGCTCCGATTCCGGAACCATGGCCATCTACTTCGGCGTATTTTCGTTTTCGCTGTGCCTGTGGTCAGCACAGGCTCTCTACGCGCGCGCTTTCTACGCTGCCGGCAACACGCTCACGCCCATGATCGCCAGCACCATCGTCACTGCCGCGTCGATTCCCATTTACTGGTCGCTCTATCGCACCATGGGACCGGCAGGCCTCGCCGTAGCGTCTGACATCGGCATCCTGCTGCAAACAGCGGCGCTCGCTGTGCTGCTGCACCGCCGGCAAATTGTCTCGCTTGCCGGCCTCGAATTCGCAGAGATCGGCCGCGCCCTGCTCGCTGCGTTACTCTCGCTGGCCGCACTCGCTGCGATGCGCCACTTCGTACATACTTCCAGCCGCTTGCTGGAACTGGCGCTGCTCTTCGCAGCCCTGCTCATCTGGCTCGGCGTATCGGCAGCCGTCCTGCGCCTCAGCGGATCCTCGCTGCCCCGTCAGCTCACGGCGCGCTTTGCCAGCCGCGCCTGACTGTCCCCACCCCAAACAAAAAGCTTCCCACCCAAAGCAAAAAGCTCCCGCTGCTGCACGCCGGCCTGCTGGTCGCCGTTGTGCGTTGCGAGAGCTTTCTGTCCGCTGCGAGAGCTTCCGCTCAATTCCCGAAAAACTAGACCGTCACCACCGCGGCCCGTTCGGAGTTGCTGTTCGCCACCGGCTTCGACTCGCTCGACTTCTCGCCCGCCTTCTCGTTGGCGCCCGGCTTGCGAATATCAATGCCGCCCTTGAAGAATGCGCCGTCTTCAATGGAGATGCGCTGCGCGGTCACGTTGCCCGTCAGCGAGCCTTCGCTGCGGATGTCCACGCGATCGCTGGCTGTCACGTCGCCACGCACCTTGCCCAGCACCACGATCTCCCGCGCGGTAATGTTCGCCGCCACCTGGCCGTTGCGGCCCACGGTGACGCGGTTGCCGGGCAGGCTGATCGACCCTTCCACCTTGCCGTCGATATACAGCGACTCTGAACCCGTCACTTCGCCCTTGATCACCAGGCTCTTGCCGATGGTGGCCTGCTCGCCTGAGGCAGCGACGCTCTGCGCAGCCGGTGCCGCCGCTGCGGGACGCGGATTCGCGTCATAACTCGGTGCTGCCGGCGTCGCAGGACGCACGGGCTCTGGGCTCGGCGGGGTGTTGCTGCTTCCTGGTTGATTCGGTTTCCACATGGTCACAAATACCTTCCTTCTCAAGAAATATTGATGTTAGGTGCGCCCTGCCCCTGGCCTGCCGGGAATCGCTCACCCGGATCCATGCAGAACTGCAACGCCGACCCTCGTCCCTCCGGAGTGCGTTCCTCCGCCCAATGCCGCCGTTACCTGCATCTTAAACATCTTCCCGCAAAAGGTCACACACCTTTCGTGCGTGGAAATCCGCAATTGCGGATATCCGGACCCGCCGACAGCTCCAGGCCCCCAAAAGCGACCGATTCCGGATTTTCATCCAGTTCTCCCCCTTTCTTCGCATCGTCACCCCGTCCCCTCCGCATCTTGTCTATAGAACCCCTGGACCGAAGGGCTTTCCCAATCAAAAAAGGAGCACGCAACCATGGTGAAATACGCGCTGTACGGCATGCTGAAAGCGAAACCCGGCAAAGAAGCGGAAGTCGAAGCGTTTCTGAAACAAGGCGCTGAAATGGCGAAGAAAGAAACAGGCACCGTCACCTGGTACGCCATCAAGGAAGACGACGGCCGCTACGGCATCTTCGACACGTTTAACGATGAGGCCGGACGCGAGGCCCACCTGAACGGTGAGATCGCTAAAGCCCTGATGGCAAAAGCCGGCGAATTGCTTGCCGAACCGCCCCAAATCCACAAAATCGCCGTACTCGCCACCAAGTAGTCTCGACTGCTTCCTTTACCATCGGAGCAGTCATGAACCAACGCAGTCAGCCATGAACGACCGCGAGCTGCTCCGCCACATCGAGCGCCTGCCCAACTCCCGCGCCGGCTATAAACAGCTGGTGCGGGAATTGGGCCTGGGCGGCGGCCAGGAGCGTCGTCTCCTCCGCGAACAGCTTGGCCGCCTCACCGGCCAGCGCCAGTTGGTCCAGACCGACGGCGATCACTGGTCCCTCCCCAAAGCCGCGCCCACTGAAGGCAAGCCTAAGCGCGAAAATCTGCCCGGCCTGCGCGGCGACCACCTCGTTGCCGGACGCCTCGATCTCCATCGCGATGGCTACGGTTTTGTTCGCCCCAATCCAACCGCAGCCGGAGCGCGCGCCCCCATCGATCAGGACGTCTTCATCCCCCCCGGTGAAATGGGCGGCGCCATGCAGGGCGATCAGGTGCTGGTCGAGCTGTCTCCGCCCCGCTTCGGCCGTGCCGACAATCGCCGCTCTGGACGCGTTCTCCGCGTCCTCGAGCGCCGCAACGCCACCGTCGTCGGCATTTTTCATTACGCCCGCCGCGATCACGAGCGTGCCCACTTCGTCGTCCCCTTCGACCAGCGCATGACCCAGCCCATCGCCATTCCCTTCGGCCTTGAAATCCCGGCAGCGGCCGACTCGACCCCCCATCGCGTCCTCGGCTCAGAAGCCCGCGCCGCTGCGCATCATGAAAATCTCGAAGGCCTCGTCGTCGACGTCGAAGTCACCGACTGGCCCACCCCCACGCGTCCCGCCCAGGGCCGCGTCCTCGAAGTGCTCGGCGACCAGGACGACTTCGGCGTCGACGTTGAAATGATCATCCGCAAACACCATCTGCCTCGCGTCTTTCCCGATGCTGTCCTCGAGGAAGCGCGCGAGGTAGCCCGTCTCGATGCAGAGTTAGTCGAACAGCGCCGCGATTTTCGCGATCTGCCCATCGTCACCATCGACGGCGAAACCGCCCGCGACTTCGATGACGCCGTGCTCGTCCGCCATCACGACGACGGCTCCTGGGAACTGCAGGTCCACATCGCCGACGTCGCGCAGTACGTCGAACCTGGCACCCCGCTCGATCTCGAAGCGCGCCTGCGCGGCACCTCCGTCTACTTCCCGGACCGCGCCATTCCCATGCTTCCTATGGAATTGTCGACGGACATCTGCAGCCTGCGCCCCGACGAGGATCGCCTCGTCCTCTCCTGCCTCATGCGCATTGATCCCCAGGGCGACATTCTCAACTACGAAGTCTGCGAAGGCGTCATTCGCTCCGCCCGCCGCATGACCTACACGCAAGTGCATCGCATTCTCGAGGGAGATGCGCAGGTGCGCGCCGAATTCGCCCCGCTCGTGCCGGAGTTCGAGCGCATGATCGAGCTGGCGCGCATTCTCAATCGCAAACGTGACCGCCGCGGCTCCATCGACTTCGATCTCCCCGAGCCGCTCATCGAGTTCGACGAATTCGGCGCCATGAAATCCGTCACCCGCTCTGAACGCAACTGGGCCCATCGCCTCATTGAAGAATTCATGCTCTCCGCCAACGAGTGCGTGGCCTCGTGGATCCAGAACCTCGGCGTCCCCTCGCTCTATCGCATTCACGAGATACCGGAGCCGCGCCGCGTCGTGGAGTTCGAAGAGATCGCCGCCGCCTTCGGCTATTCGCTCGGCGTCGGCAACCTCCCCGTCAAAACCTTCCGCATGAAAGGCGAGCGCCGCGAGCACCGCCAGGGCGGCAGCCGCACCCCGCGCAACTACGAAGTCACCGGCGACATTCCCATCACGCCACGCATGTATCAAAAGCTCACCGTCAAAATTTCCGGCAAACCCGAGGAGCGCATCCTCTCCTACCTCATGCTCCGCTCGCTGCGCCAGGCGCGCTACAGCGAGAAGAACGAAGGCCACTTCGCCCTCGCCGCGCCGTGCTACACGCATTTCACCTCACCCATCCGCCGCTACCCCGACCTCATCGTCCACCGCATCACCAAAGCCCTGCTCGATGCTGGAGTCGATGCCCACGGCGTGCTGGCCGAAGGCGAGCCCCACGCCGCACCTCATAAAAAGCATGTCATCCTGAGCGAAGTCTCGCACAGCGAGGCGCAGTCGAAGGACCTGCGGTCTGCCCGGGGCCGCGCCGATTTCGTTCCAGTTGAAGAGAACGAACTCCGCTCCATCGGCCAGGAGTGCAGCGAAAACGAACGCCGCGCCGCCGACGCCGAGCGCGAGCTCGTCGAGTGGAAAAAAATCAAATTTATGCGCGATCGCATAGGCGAAGATTTCAGCGGCATGATCCTCAACGCCACCAAATACGGACTCTTTGTCGAGTTGGACGATCTCTTCGTCGAAGGCCTCGTTCCCATCCAAACTCTCGGTGCCTACGACAACGACCACTACACCTATCGCGAAAACACCCGCCAGATTATCGGCGATCGCTGGGGCCGCAAATTCTCGGTGGGCGAGCGCGTTCGCGTCGTCCTCGACCGCATCGACGCCGTCGAGAAGCGCCTGCAGTTTTCCATTTTGGACGAACAGGAATCGATACTCGCCAGGCAGCCCGGCGAATCAGGGCAGACGAAAAAGAAGAAGCCGCGCCCGGAGCCAGCGCGCGCCGAATCTTCCGCGCGTCCCGCCAAGCCCGGCAAGCATCGCGGCTATCGGCCGCCGAATCTCAAGAAACTTCCCAAAAATAAAAAGAAAAAGCGTCGCTGAACGCAACGCTCACCCCCGTCGGAACACCACGCGTCCTTCGCTCACCGTCAGCCGCACGCGTCCCTGGAATTCCCATCCATCAAACGGCGTGTTCTTCGACTTCGATTTCGAATCCGCAGCGCGAAACACCCACTTCTCCGCCGGGTCGAACACCACCACATCCGCAGCCGAGCCAACAGTGAGACTTCCCCGCGCGCCCAGCCCCAGCGCCGCAGCCGGGCGACTCGTCAGCAGCGCGAGCACCGCCGCCAAAGGCATCTTGTGCTGGATATGCAATACGGAAACACTCAGTCCCAGCGCGGTCTCCAGTCCCGTAATCCCATTCGGCGCGCGATCGAATTCCTGCTCCTTCTCGTGCGCCGCATGCGGAGCATGGTCCGTCGCAATCGCATCCACCGTCCCATCCAGCAGGCCTTCGATCATCGCCGCGCGATCGCTCTCGGCGCGCAGCGGCGGATTCATCTTCGCGTTCGTGTCGTAGTGGCCAATGCGTTCTTCCGTCAGCACAAAATGGTGCGGCGTCACCTCGCACGTCACATGCAGTCCAGCTTTGCGCGCAGCGCGCACAGCATCGAGTGCCTTCTTCGTCGAAAGATGCGCAACGTGCAGATGGCCGCCCTTCACTTTCTTCAACAGCGAAATATCGCGCTCCACCAGCCCGGACTCCGCTTCAATCGGCATGCCCCGCAGCCCCAGTCGAAATGCCAGCGCGCCCGCGTTCATCGAGCAGCCGCCGGTCAGCCGCGTGTCTTCCGCATGTTGAATCACCGGCAGCCCCAGCCGGGCCGCTGCCCGCAACGCCTCCAGCATGATCGCGTCGCCGAGGATCGGCTTACCATCGTCCGTCACCGCAACCCCGCCGGCCGACTGCATCGCGGCGTAGTCCGTCAGCGCCTCGCCCATCGATCCCCGCGTCGCCGCTGCAATCGGAAACACCCGCGCCGACGCCCCACGCTCTTCGGCCTGCATCCACCGCGTAATCTCCGGCGAGTCATTCACCGGAATCGTATTCGGCATCGCGCAGACGCTCGTGAATCCACCCGCCGCCGCTGCCGCCGTCCCACTCGCTATCGTCTCCTTGTAGCCCTGTCCCGGCTCGCGAAGATGCACATGGATGTCGATCAAACCGGGCGCAACCACCAGGCCCCTCGCATCGAAAACCTCAGCGCTCTCTGATCCAGAAGAGCCGGCCTTAATCTTTCCCGGTGCATCGATCGCCGCAATCTTCCCGTCGCGCAGCAGCACATCGCGCACCGCATCCAGTTTCGTGGCCGCATCCACCACGCGTCCGCCGCGAATCAGCAAGCTCTTCATCGCCGCCCGCCCTTCGTGTCGTCCAGCGCGCGCGCCACCAGCGCCATGCGAATCGGCACGCCGTGATGCACCTGTTCGGCAATCGCCGAATGAGGCCCATCCGCCACTTCGCTGGTAATTTCCATGCCTCGAATAATAGGCCCCGGATGCATCACCAGCGCGTCCGGCGCGTGCGCCGCCATCCGATCCGCGTTTGCCTGGTAGCGCCGCCGATAGTCGTCAAGATCGATCTGCATACCCGCCAGCCGCTCCGCCTGGATGCGCAGCATCATCACAATCTGCGAACGCCGCAGCGCCGCATCAAAATCGCGCTCCACCGAAATTCCCGGCGAAATGCTGCCCGCAATTTCCGGGAGCAACTCCGGCGGGCCGCACAGAATCACCCGCGCTCCGAGCCGCGGCAGCATCAGCAAATTTGACCGCGCCACGCGGCTGTGCAGGATGTCTCCGCAAATTGTGATCGTCACGCCCCGCAGGCATTTCTCGCTGACCGCGCTCGCCTTGATCCCAAGAAACCGCAACATCGTCCGCAAATCCAGCAGCGCCTGGGAAGGATGCTCCGCCATGCCGTCTCCGGCATTCAGCACCGGCAATCCCGTTGCGCGCGCCAGTAGATACGGCGCGCCGGAATAAGGACTCCGCAGAATGATGCACTCCGCGCCAAGCGCCTGCAGCGTGATCCCTGTGTCTTTGAGCGATTCGCCCTTTTCGATGCTCGACGAGAGCGAGCTCACCAGCGTGGTATCCGCTCCCAGCGCCTTGGCCGCCAGTTCGAACGATGTCCGCGTCCGCGTGCTCGACTCGTAAAACAGCAGCGCCACGCGCCGTTTCGCGAGCCGCTTCGCTCGGCGCAGTGGCTTTTCCTTTTCCAGCGCATCGGCAGACAGTAGAATCCGCCGCACCTCCGCAACAGAAAAATCGCTCGCCGAAATCGCCGACTGCTGATGAATGGGTTGTTCAAAAAAAGGAATTGCGGAAGTTTTTTGCGGCTTGCTGCGGGATGGTTTCTTAATCTGCGCCATCTCCCCGATTCATTCCTGTTGCGTTCCAACGCCCAAAATTAAAGCGGCCCACAAATTACGGCCAAGCTAGACGCGTTCCACCAGCAGTACCTGCTCGTCGTTGTCCACTTCCTTCAGCTTCACTTCAATAATCTCGCGGGCTGAAGTCGGCACCGACCGTCCCACAAACGTCGCTTCAATCGGCAATTCGCGGTGTCCGCGGTCGATCAGCACCAGCAACTGCACACGCTGCGGACGTCCGTGATCGAACAACGCATCGAGCGCCGCGCGAATCGTCCGTCCCGTGTACAGCACATCGTCAATCAGGATGATGTCGCGGCCGTTCACGTCGAACCCCAGCGAGCCTTCAGCCACCACCGGACGCACGTCGCGCGTTGACAGATCGTCGCGATAAAAGCTGATGTCCAGCACGCCCGTATCCACCGGATGTTTCTCGATGCCGCTGATGAGCGTGCCCAGGCGCTCGGCAATCGGCACGCCGCGGCGCTTGATTCCCACGAGGCCCAGGTTACCGGCGCCGTTGTTCTTCTCAATAATCTGGTGTGCGAGCCGGACCAGCGTCCGTTCAATCTCGGAAGCGGACATAATCCGCCCCTTCTCGCGCAGTGTGGGCGTAGCAGCTGTCTGCAGCTCAGTCATAGGAGTCATGCCGATGATACGAGGCTGCGCCCCACGCCGCAAGCGTATCGATGTTCAAAACTCGAAGCAGCTTTTGATCGCTGAAAGCCGCTCGTCAGAGGCTGCGCTGCACGCCCGCACGCATCGCCAATATCCGCCCGGCAATGGCCGCTCCCGTTGCGGCAAACAGCACGGTGGAGATCGCGGCGCCGGCCACGGCGGAGAGCCCAATCGCGGCATGACCATCCGCGGATAGCCAGAAGCTCGTCCACTGGTGCACCATCTGCGGGGCCACCTGCACGGCTTCGGGATTGCTCTTCAGCATCTGGTCCGTCATCTGCTGGGCAAGGGACGCAAAGTCCTTGTCGAGGGCTGCTCCCTGATGCAGCACATAGCGTTCCACCACCATGCGCAGTGCGTCGGCCACACCAGCTACGGCGGCGGCGGCGATGCCCAAAATCGAGCCAACCCTCCAGCCGATGCGCCCGTCAGTGAACGCCGCACTGCGCTGCCGATACAGCGCAATGGCCGCGAATCCGCCCCCAATGGCAAACAACGAGCCTCCCGGCACAAAGGCCAGCAACCCAACCGGGATGGCGACCAGCAGCGCCGAGGTGATAGCGATCCGCCATTCAACGTTGTGCGTGTCGCCGCGAAACCGGATTGGCGGCGGCGGCGGAACAGCAGCATCCGCAGCTTCCACCATCAACTGCGGGGCGCCGCAATGTACGCAGAATCCTTCGCCCTCATGCAGGGTATTGCCGCAGCGATGGCACGCCAGGTCCATGCTTTGACCCTATCGCACGCGGCCAGTCCATGCAATCGAGGAATATTGGCGCGGCCTGAATGCGCTGTCGGATGCGCATTCGCCACGCGCCTTCCGCGGTCAGTCGCTTTTCGAGTTGTCGTCCAGACCTTCCGGCAACTGCAGCTCCACCAATGAATACTTCGTCCCCACGCTGGTCGTCTTGAACGACAGAATATGCTCGTGCCGCTTCGATCCCGCACGCAGCGTCAGTCCGCTGTCGTCCATATAGTCGTTGCCGTTGTTATTCATGTTGACGTGCACGTGGGAATCCTCTTTGCACGTGAGCCCCTGCGAGGTGATCGTGGGCGTGCCCACCGGATGGTTGCCGTCGCACTGCAGCACCTCTCCGAAACGGCCCATGGCATTTTTGTAGAAGGCCAGTACTTTGTCCTGCGGGTCAGTGGTTTGGTAGGTCACCACCTTCACATGCAGTTGCCACTGGCCAAAGCCCATGTGCACGTCAGCCGACTTGTCGCCATCGGTGTCCGGACTAACCTGCGCGCCAGGATAGACGGGCAAGCCCAGGTCCGCCGCTGCGGTCTGGTCGGAACGAACATGCAGTCCCCCCAGCGGCGTATCGATCTTGACGTTCTTGTCCTCGCCGTTTTTGCCCTTGTCCACCTGCACATGACAGCCGGCAGCTGTGAGCAGCGTGCCCACCAGGATGGCCTGCCACAAAATGCGGATTCTCATCGCCTATTTCCCCTATCAGGAGACAATACGCCGGAAAAAGACCATTAGTTCCAGGTTTGTCCTGCGGGGAGTTCCGGACTCGCTTCAGCTCACGCCCAGCAGCCGCTTTTTCGTCGCCGGGGGCGCCAGCGGAGCCAGCCCATCGCGCGTAGGTGCAGCGACCATCTCTGGAATCTGATCTGCCGTCAAAGGACGCCCATACAGCCAACCTTGCCCCAGCACGCATCCGGTCTGCAGCAGCACCCTCTCCTGCTCGCGCGTCTCCACACCTTCTGCCAAAGTTACAAGGCCCAGGCTCTGACCCAACCCCACCACCGCCGATACAATCTTGCGGCTCTCCGGGCGGAAGACCATCTCGTGCACGAAGCTCCGGTCCACCTTCAGCTGGTCGAAAGGCAGCGCCAGCAGGTGCCGCAGGCTGGCGTATCCGGTGCCGAAGTCATCCAGCGCCAGGCCGCAACCCATCTCCTTCAGCTCGCGCGCAATCGTCACCGCCAATTCTTCGTTGTCCAGAATCGCGCTCTCCGTGATCTCGATGACCACGCGATGCAGCGGCAGCCCCGCCTGTTCCGCCGCTTCGCGAATTTGCGTCGGCAGGCTGCGGAAGCGCAGCTGAATCGGCGAGACATTCACGGCCAGCGTCAGGCGATCCGGCAAAGCCGCCGCCGACTTGAATGCCTTGCGCAGAATCTGCCGCGTCAGGATCCCGATAATCCCAAGCTCTTCCGTGAGCTGAATAAAATTCTTCGGCAGGATGAGCCCGAGGGTCGGATGACGCCAGCGCGTCAGCACCTCAAACCCCGTTAGCCGCACCGAACGCAGTTCCACCACCGGCTGAAAGCACGGAACAATGGCGTCACTCTCGATGGCGTGGCGAACTTCCGCCGGAGTTACCAGCATGCGCCGATCATACTGCGCGGAAAGCCTTTTGTTGTGTACCAAATCGAGTCATTACGGGAGAGTAGGAACCCTGGTAACTTTGGGTTCTAACTTATGCACCAACGGGGGATTTCCTGGTTCTCCCACTTAGCTGTCGCGGAACACACGCATCGACCGGCCGCCCAAAATTACCTTCTTCCTCGGCCTCGCGCTCGCGAACGGATCGTCAATGTTCTCCGTGTCCAGCACCTGTTTCCACAGCGTCCCCTCGGGAGGCGGCGGCAGCCTGAATTCCACCCCTTCATGTGCCGCATTCACAAGAATCAAAAAGCTGTGGTCGATGATCGGGTGCCCATCCTCATCCGAAATCTGCAGCGTCTTCCCGTTGAACATCAGCGCCAGCGCGCGGTACCACGGCATGTTCCACGCTTCGTCGGAAAACTCCTTGCCGTCCGTTCCATACCAGGCAATATCGCGCACTACCGATCCGCGAATCACGCGGTCCTGGAAGAATTTGCGCCGGTGCAGATTGGGATGGTCGAGCCGCAGATGAATCAGCTTCGCCGTGAACTCCCGCAGACGCTCCTCAGAGGGCGTCAGCTTCCATTTGAACCAGCTCAGTTCGTTGTCCTGGCAATAGCAGTTATTATTCCCCATTTGCGTCCGTGCAATCTCATCGCCCCCACAAATCATGGGGACGCCCTGCGACAAAATCAGCGTCGCCAAAAAATTCCGAATCTGCCGTTCGCGCAGCGTGTTGATGGCCGGATCGTCCGTCGGCCCTTCCGCGCCCATATTCCACGAATCGTTATTGTTGTTGCCGTCGTTGTTGTTCTCGCCGTTCGCCTCGTTGTGCTTTTGGTTGTAACTCACCAGATCGCACAGCGTGAACCCGTCATGCGCCGTCACAAAATTGATCGACGCATACGGTTTGCGGCCATCCATCTCATACAAATCCGACGACCCCGTTAGCCGGTATGCAAAATCCGACAGCAGCCCGCTGTCGCCTTTCCAGAACCGCCGCACCGTATCCCGGTAGCGCCCATTCCATTCCGCCCACAGCACGGGAAAATTGCCCACCTGGTATCCGCCCTCGCCCACATCCCACGGCTCGGCGATTAATTTCACGTCGGCCAACGTTGGATCCTGATGAATTGTGTCGAAGAAGCTCGACAGCTTCGACACCGCATGCAGCTCCCGCGCCAGCGTGCTCGCCAAATCGAAACGGAAGCCGTCCACGTGCATCTCCGTCACCCAGTAGCGCAGCGAATCCATCACCAGCTTCAGCACCTGCGGATTCATCACGTTCAGTGTGTTGCCCGTGCCCGTGTAATCCATGTAGTAGCGCGGCGAATCCTGCACCTGCCGGTAATAGGTCGTGTTGTCGATGCCTTTCATCGACAGCATGGGCCCCATGCGGTTGCCCTCGCAGGTGTGGTTGTAGACCACGTCGAGAATCACCTCAATCCCCGCCTTGTGCAGGTCCTTCACCATCTGCTTGAATTCGACAACCTGCTGCCCCATGTCCCCCGACGAGCTATACCGTGCCATCGGCGCAAAATAGCTCAACGTGTTGTAGCCCCAGTAATCCCGCAGCCCGCGGTCCACCAGGTGTCCTTCGTCAATGAACGCGTGCACCGGCAGCAGCTCCACCGCCGTGATGCCCAGCTTCTTCAGGTAAGCGATACTCGGCTGGGACGCCAGTCCCGCATACGTACCGCGCAATGGCTTCGGTATGGCCTCGTTCAACATGGAGAAGCCCCGCACGTGTACCTCGTAAATCACTGAGTCCGCCAGCGGCGTCTCCGGCGGGCAATCCCCGTTCCAGTCGAATTGCCCATCGATCACCACGGACTTCGGCACGCCCGCTGCGGAGTCCTGCTCGTCCCGGGTCAGGTCGTTGCCGGTCTTCACGTCATAGGGAAAGATCGGTGCCTTCCAGTCCACGTCCCCGGTCAGAGCCTTCGCGTAAGGATCCACCAGCAGCTTCTTCGGATTGAATCGCAACCCATTTTCCGGCTGCCACGGCCCCTCCACGCGAAACCCATAGCGCTGCCCCGCCCTGATGTTGCGAATCAAACCGTGCCAAACGAACGCCGTACGCTCGCGCAGTGCTACGCAATCCGTCTGGTTCCCGGCTTCATCGAAAAAGCAGATCGAAACGCCCGTCGCGTTCTCTGAAAAAAGTGCGAAATTCGTGCCTTTGGCTAAAGGGGTCGCGCCCAGTGGATAGGGCTTTCCCGGCAGTAATGTGCGATCCATGCGTCCTGTCTCTTTCTGGGTGGGGGCCGTGCCGGCGTTGGCTGCAGGTTGAGCGGATGGAGCCTTCCCGATTCCTGCCGACTCAATGATATGCATTTCAGTCAGATGCAGGACAGGGCGAGAAAACTGTCTACATAAACGTCTGCGGGCCATCTCGCCCGGCGCCCCGACGCATCCCTTTGAGTAGTACGGGCAGCGTCCCAGCGGCGCCGCCCTTAAGACCTGCGGAGCCATCGCGAGGCAACGCAGGCAGCACCACGGCAGGGGCGCAGGTTTTCGCGATTTCCTCTGCTCGCCCACGGCGCAGGAGAATCGCGCCAGCCGCGGGACCCTGCCGATCATCTCCCGTTACCGATTCCCAGGCTTCCCTTGCGCACCCGCTCGCTTCCAAACTTCTTGCCCAGGCACGCAGGGCGTACAGTCAAGATTCAGAAAGAAGGACCATGAACGTCCGCACGCATGTCTGGAGTTGGATCGCAGCCGGCTCGCTTCTCACTCTTTTAGGCGGCTGCTCCAATTCCGCCAACCAGCCCACCGCCAAAAACTTCCTGCCCGTCCTCAACGCGTACTATCAGGACCGTCCCGACTGCCTCTTTCCCGGCGGCCGCCATTTTCCCTATGAAGTCGCCCCGGGCGCAGGTGCGAAACAAAGCAAGCAGCAAATGGACGCCCTCAAAGACGCCGGCCTCATGACCCGTCTCGAAGACCTCGACCTCCACGTCGATTCCTATTCGCTCAACCTCGCCGGACAGCGCTACGGCCCGCGCTTCTGCTACGGCCACCGCGTCATCAACGGCATCGTCAGCTTCACCCCGCCCGCCCCGCGCAACGGATTCACCGAAACCACGGTGACCTACAGCTACTCCATGGAAGACGTTCCCGTCTGGGCGCAAACCGACGCGATCAAAGCGGCGTTTCCGCAACTGGCCAAAGATTTAGCCGACCACCCCACCGACCAGCAAACCCTGGCTACGGTAGGAGCCGGGTGGCAGGTGCCGCAGTAGACCAGACGCCGCACTTCATCGCTTTCTCGCGCCCGCAGTGTTTATATGGTGCGATGACTTTCTCTGATCTTGCCCTCGCCTGCTGTCTCGAATCCGCTGAGGGCTTTGCCTGCACGAAGTTTGCCGCGGCGCGCATGGCTCTCCAACCTGACTGCGGCTCCGCGTGGATACAAACCGCCGACAACGTCTTCCTCACCTTTGACGGCGTCGACGCTCCCACCACACAGACCTTCGGTCTCGGTCTCACCGCAGAAATCACCCGGTTTGTACGAGGTAAACCCTTGATTCTACGAGATGGGAATCCCGAACCAGCTGGCAAGTGAGCTCATCGGACGGGGTGTACACTGGGGTCAAATTGGAATGAATCGCCTCTCCCCGTCAATGCTCTCTCCAGCCACGGCTGAAGCTCATTCCATACGAATCGCCGAAAGTTACGGTGCGATTCGATGAGTGGGAACCTGTGCTGAATGGAAAGCGCATTGCCGTCGTAATGCCGGCGTACAACGCCGAAAAAACGCTCGAGATGACGGTGCGCGAACTTTCCGATGTCGTCGACATCAAGATCCTGGTTGACGATTCCAGTGGCGATCAGACCGCACTCCTCTCCCGCCGGCTCGGCGTGCAGACCTTTGTGCACAATGCGAACTACGGCTACGGTCGCAACCAGCAGACTTGCTACCGCGAGGCTCTCGCCGCAGGTGCTGACGTTGTGGTCATGGTTCATCCCGATTACCAGTACACCCCCGCTCTTGTTCCGGCAATGGCCGGCATGATCGCAAGCGGTGTCTACGATATGGTCCTCGGTTCACGCATCCTGGGAGGAGGCGCTCTGAAAGGCGGGATGCCCGTCTATAAGTACATCGCCAATCGCTTCCTTACCGCTTTTCAAAACGTCTTTCTTGGCGTCAAGCTCTCTGAATACCACACCGGGTTTCGAGCATTTTCGCGAGGACTGCTCGAAAGCCTGCCCCTCCTCGAGAACTCCGACGACTTCGTCTTCGACAATCAGATGTTGGCCCAGGCAATCATGCTGGGCTTCCGCATCGGAGAAATCTCCTGCCCCACCAAATACTTTCCGGAAGCTTCGTCCATCAATTTCAGGCGCAGCGTCAAGTATGGCTTTGGAGTGCTGACGACGACAGCCAGTTTCGCTGCTCACAAATGGGGCATCGCCCGCATTCCGCGCTTCGGGGCAAAAGGAAGAAAGATCGATCAGCGATACTATTCGGGTTCGTAGGACGGTTCCCGCGGAGAGTCGGTTCCCGTTCGCCTCGTTTGCCACGCGGTCATCATGAAGGTGAACGCCAGCAGAGGCAGCGCCGCCAGCCACACCAGATTGAACACAAGCATCGAAGTCGTCACGACGAACAGGGTCGCGGTAATACCGATTTGCAGGCGCCTGTGGGGAATCTTCATCGCCTCGCTGCCGGCCAGGCGGTCCAGAACCACCACCATTGGCACAAACAAGATGCTCATGTCATGCAGGTACATGTAGTAGCTCACCAGAACCGCCGTCGGAATTGCGATCAAAAGCGAGTTCTGGAGCGTCGGCCGCCGCAACGCAATCGCAATCATCGTTGCCGCCGACGCCGCCAGCGTGAGGGGCAAGGCCACCGGCGATCCTCGCAAAGCGGAATAGATTGCGCCGTGCAGGTTGGCCATCAGGCTCATCTTGAGTGGAGGCCCTTCGGCAAAGCCCAGCGAGGCCCCCAAACCAGTCAGCAGCTTCACATAAATCAGGGATTGCTTCCACCCCGCAACCCCGATCGAGATGGCCGCGAGCACGGCTGAGGTGCCCACAAAGGCCGCCGAAAAGCGCCAGCGTCTCCACGCAACGAAGAGCAGAAAAATCGGAATGACCATCTGAAACTTGAACATTCCAAGGGCCACCAGCACCCCCGCCTCATATTCACGATCCTGCTGCAGGCAGGTGAATGCTCCTGCCAGCAGCGCCAGCAGAATGATCGTGTCCTGCCCCTGCATCAGCGCCACGGTGAGCGGAAGGAACAGCAGCAGCACTCCCGGCAGGTAGACGCTGATGCGCGTCAGGTTGGCCATGTATGGCCGCAGAAGCCTGACGCACACCGCCAGAACACCCAGGTTCAATGCCAAAAACAGATAGTAGGCGTAGGTAAACCGCAGACAGGAAAACGGCGCATAGAACAACGCCTGGTAGGCGGGCCGGATGAAGGGAAGAGGCAATTCCTTTTTCGATACCAATCGATCCTGAATCGATTTCTGCGCCGCATAGTCGTAAATCTCGTGACCTTGCCCCGTCCTCACCATGTATCCGGCCGCATACATATTCCGGAAATCCACCACTCCGGAGCGAACTGAGGGCACGAAACCGTAAATCCCGAACAATAGCCAAATCAGGAAAATGCTGCAGGTGACGGCCGCGACGTGGGCATGGGATGGAGGACGAGACTGCTGCAGGGCCTGACTCGGCTCGGCGACGGGCCGGGAAGAATCCCACCCCGGCTCGGATTGGATCTTCGAATCGCTCAATGTCTCTCCACGGTGCGATCCTAACATTGCAGTCGAAGTCTCCAGCTTCCTGCCACCCAGTCCCCCGGAGCGGATCGACGCGTGCCGGGAAGATCATGCTGAACACCGATCTCCCCATCCCGTTCGCCTTTCGCGGGAAAGAACGGCCCTTCAAACGCATCACAGATTTTGGGCTCAACGATATAGAAAGACCGTCTGCATCCGCGCGAAATCTGACCCGCAGGCGAAGGATCTCCACCACACCAGTTCTCTATTTTCAAATGGTCGGGACGGGCAGATTTGAACGGCGCTCACTCGCCTGCGCCGAGTACCCCTCGCAAGCTAACTCGTTTGCATCCGCCGAGAGCGGACGCAGGCTGGGGCGCTCGCGGCCATCAGCGAACGCGTCCCCGTTTCCTTGAATTTTCCAGGAGTAGGAAGATCAATGGTCGGGACGGGCAGATTTGAACTGCCGACCCCTCGCACCCCAAGCGAGTGCTCTACCAGGCTGAGCCACGTCCCGACTAACCGCAGAGGTCTACTCCAGAAGTTTACCACCTCACGCCCTGCCCGCCATTCGAGCAGCCCTGCGACCCGGCTGCCCCACGCACGCGCCGCATCCATTACCATCCCAACAGGGAAAGTCTTCCGCGGAGGAACGCCTTGAATCAGCCCGGCCTGAAAAAACCCATCCTGCAGCACCTTCTCCTTTTCATCCTGCTTGCGCTGCTTGCCGCACCCGCTTTGCGCGCCTCCGACCCCGCGCCCACCCGCGCGACTCTCGCCAATGGCATGAAGGTCGTCATCATCCGCAATTCCCTCGCGCCCGTCGTCACCGTGGAAGCGAACTTCATGGTCGGCGGCGACGAGACCCCCGACGGCTTTCCCGGCATGGCCCACGCCCAGGAGCACATGGCCTTCCGCGGCTGCAAAGGCATGACCGCCGACCAGACTGCGGCCATCTTCGCGGAGCTCGGCGGCGAAAACAACGCCGACACCCAGCAGAACATCACGCAGTATTTTGAAACCATCCCCGCCGCCGACGTCGACATCGCCCTCGAAGCCGAAGCCGCCTGCCTCCGCGGCATCGACGATTCCCAGGCCGAGTGGGAACACGAGCGCGGCGCCATCGAGCAGGAAGTCTCCCGCGACCTCTCCAACCCCACCTACAAATTCATCGATCGCCTCAACGACGAAATGTTCGCCGGCACGCCCTATTCGCACGACGCCCTCGGCACCCGCGAATCCTTCGACAAAACCACCGGCGCCATGCTCAAAGAGTTCTACGACAAGTGGTACACGCCGTCGAACATGATCCTCGTCATCGTCGGCGACGTCGATCCCGTTGCCACCCTTGCGAAAATCAAGCAGCTTTATAACGACATCCCCAGCCATCCGCTGCCGCAGCATCCGCCCATCAATCTGCAGCCGGTCAAGACGGACACCTTTACTCTCGACAGCAATCTTCCCTACGTCCTCGGCTTCATCGCGTGGCGCATGCCCGGCACCGACTCCCCCGACTACGCCGCCATGCAGATCCTCGGCGACGTTTTGTCGAGCCAGCGCGCCGACGTCTACGGTATGGTCCCCGCGGGCAAAGCCTTAGCCGCGGAATTCGGCATCGCCGAGACCTATCCCAAAGCCAGCGTCGCCTTCGGCCTCGTCGCGCAACCGGCCGGCGTCGATACCACGCCCGCTCTCGATGAACTGCGCCAGATCGTCAACAAGTACGCGCAGGATGGCGTGCCCGCCGACCTGGTCGACGCCTCCAAGCGCGCCGAAATCGCCCAGGCGGAATTCCAGCGCAACTCCATCTCCGAGCTCGCCGAGGTCTGGTCGAATGCCCTCGCTTCCGAAGGCCGCAATTCTCCCGAAGAGGATATCGACGCCATTCGCAAAGTGACCGTCGCCGACGTGAACCGCGTCGCGAAACAATATCTGCTCAACGCCAACACCATCACGGCGACCCTCAAGCCCGTTCCCAGCGGCGCATCGGTTTCCGCCAAAGGGTTCGGCGGAGCGGAAAGCGTAACCTCCGCGCCCACCAAGCCTGTCGTGCTGCCGGAATGGGCCGCAAAAAAACTCGACGAGCTGCAGATTCCTGAAAATTATCTGAAAGTCTCAGACACAACGCTCCCCAATGGCATTCGCCTCATCGTTCGCACCGACACCACCAGCCCCACCGTCACTGTCGAAGGCGCGGTCAAGCACAATTCCGATCTGCAAACGCCTCCGGGGCAGGAGGGTGTCGGCGATATCCTCGACGGCCTCTACTCCTATGGCACCACTTCGCTCGATCGCCTCGCCTTCGCCAAAGCGCTCGACGATATCGCCGCCACCGAAAGCGCGGGCGATCACTTCTCTGTAAAAGTTCTCAAGGAGTATTTCTCCCGCGGCGTCGAACTTGTCGCCGACAACGAACTGCATCCCGCCCTGCCCCAGCGCGCCTTCAGCATCACCCAGCAGCAGACCGCCGGGTTTGTTGCCGGAAACCTGAAGAGTCCCGGCTATCGCACCTCGCGGGCGCTCGACCTCGCATTACTGCCGGCCGGCGACCCCGTGCTGCGTGAAGTCACCCCCGCCACCGTCTCCAAACTCACGCTGGATGACGTGAAGCAATATCACGACGCCAGCATTCGCCCCGATCTCACCACCATCGTCGTCATCGGCGATGTCACGCCCGACGACGCCAAAGCCGTCATCGAAAAGTACTTTGGCGGCTGGCAGGCCTCTGGCCCGAAGCCGGACACCACCCTGCCCCCGGTCCCCGTCAATAAGCCGTCGGCCGCTAACGTTCCCGACCCTGAGGCCGTGCAGGATTCCGTGACCCTCGCCGAGCAGATCGACGTCAACCGCTTCAACCCGGACTATTATCCGCTGCAGCTCGGTAACCACGTCCTCGGCGGCGGCTTCTACGCCACTCGCCTCTATCACGATCTGCGCCAGGTCGCGGGCTACGTCTACAACGTCAATGTCGCCATGAGCGCGGACAAGACCCGCTCCAGCTACTCCGTCGACTACGGCTGCGATCCGCCCAATGTCTCCAAGGCACGCGCGTTAATCGAACGCGACCTCAACCAGATGCGCACCCAGGATGTTTCAGACGCAGAGCTGCACCAGGCGAAAGCGCTGCTGCTCCGTCAAATTCCGCTCAGCGAAGGCAGTGAGGACGCCGTCGCCGCCGGCCTGCTGGCTCGTTCCCTCATGGGCCTCCCGCTCGACGAGCCCATCGTGGCCGCGAAAAAATATTCCGCGCTTACCGCCGACGACATCAAGGCCGCCTTCGCCAAACACGTCGATCCGGCCAACCTGGTCCAGGTCGTCAGAGGGCCCGCGCCACAATAGTTTTTGCTCCTGGCTTGGGCTACCAGCTACCGGCACCAGCTACCAGCTTGTTAGCCCTGCTCTTTCTCCTGGAAGTGGTGCCGCCGCAGCTGCACCAGAAACAGCGCCAGCAGCCAGCTCCCGTACGTGCGCTTGTGGCACGCGCGGCAACGCATCGGGTACTGGAACACCGCAAAGCGTTCCAGATCGCGAAAGCGCAGGCCCGATAGCCGGAATTCCGTTCCCTGGCACCGCGAGCAGGTCATGGTGCGATCAGCCTACGAAGCCTCGCCCATCCTGTCCAGCGTTTTCGTCCGGCACTTTTCCGCCGCACAAAATCCACGTATGAAAAGTCGACGCGCCTGCCGGCTTATTCGGAGACTCCCGCTCTTGATCCGGTGTACTGTAAAGCCAACCAGGAGGTTTTCCCATGGTCTGGGATGTGTCCTACACCTGTGACATCTGCGGCAAGAAAAAGGGCGAATCGAACCACTGGTGGATGCTGATGCTCGGTGACGTTCCCTGTTTTGAAGAGGGCCAGCCCAACCAGCGCTTCACCATTCTTCCCTGGAACGTGAACGAGAGCCGCAACGGCGACATGCGCCACCTCTGCGGCCAGGGCTGCGCCATGAAAGCCCTTGAGCGCTTCATGACCAACCGCACCATCGAAATGGAAATGGCAGAAGTCGAATAAAGGCTGTTGATCCAACGAAAACTCGCGCCGATTTTGCTCCGCTCGCTCAGCCAATGCCCCGGCCTTTCGTCTAAGCTGCCAGCAAAAGGCTTCCTCAATGAATCTTCGACTGGCAACGTTGGCTGCCGCCACGGTCGCATTTTCATTTTTCGCGATCGGCTGCGGCACCCCCACCCACGTTCTTCAATCCATCACTGTTGCCCCACCCACCGGGGCCGGCCCTCAGGCCCAGTTCACCGCCACCAGCCACTGGAGCACTGATCCGCTCACCATTACCCCGCAATCCGTCAACTGGAATGTGTGCACCACGGAGGGACAGCCCTCCACCCTCGTTACCATGAGTTCCGGCGGTCTCGCGACGTGTGCGTCGGGAGCGGCCGGCACCTTCGCCATCTATGCCAACCACCCCGTAGAGCCAAACACCGGCCCTGAGTGTGACGTCGTGAACGCCTGCGGAGGCGGTTGCGGAATTATTACAGGAACCGCGCAACTCACGTGCCCCGGGACGCAAGTGACCAGTACTTCATCGCACTAGCCGCGCTCAGACGTAAGCTGCGCGAAGCGCGCTCCGCCTGGACGGCCAGTCCTCAGCGCAGTAGATCTTCCAGCGCCGCGCTTAGCTCCGTCTTCTCATCCCGATACTTCACAATTACCGGCGTGTAGACGCTCAAGCCCCACTGCTGCCCCATGCCCTTCGTCACCGCGCGCGCGCCCGGTACCACCACCGCGCCTTCAGGAATAATCAGCGGCTTCTCGATCTCCGCCCGCAGCACCTCGCCGCGCACCACGTCGTAAACCGGTGTGCCCCTCGTCAGAATTGTTCCCGCCGCCAGCACCGCCCGGCTGCGCACAATTGTGCCCTCGTACACGCCGCAATTGCCGCCCACCAGCACATCGTCTTCCAGCACCACGGGACTCGCGTTCACCGGCTCCAGCACGCCGCCCACCTGCGCCGCCGCGCTCAGATGCACGCGCTTCCCAATCTGCGCGCAGCTCCCGACCAGGGCGTGCGAGTCGATCATCGTCCCCTCATCCACATACGCGCCCACATTCACAAACATGGGAGGCGCCGCGATCACCCCGCGCGCCAAATACGCTCCCGCCCGCACCGACGATCCGCCGGCCACGATGCGAACGCCCTGCTCCGCCGTAAACCGCCGCGCCGGAAACGTCGACTTATCGACAAACGAAAGCCCCCGTCTCGAATCTTCCAGTCCGGAATCCTCCAGCTGCCCGATCCGGAACCCCAGTAAGATTCCCTGCTTCACCCACGCATTCACGCGCCAGCCTGTCGGCGCAGCAGCATCCGGCTCCGCGGCCCGCACCGCGCCTGCCTCCAGCGCATCCCGCATCGCCAGAAACGCAGCCATCGCCTCGGCATCACCCACCGCCGCAGCGCCCGCCGCAAAATACTGCTCGATCTTTTCCTGAAGACTCATCGCTCAGCCGAGTGTATCAACGCGCGCGCACTCCGAAACGGTATGCTGACCACGAAGCTCCGATGCCCCGCCCCGCTGCAATTCGCCCTCAGCCAACCCGCCTCGTTCCCGGCGAGCTCGCCCTCATCGACTCCATCCGCCAAAAGGCGGCGCGCACACAGTCTTCGTCGAAAGCCCTGCGCATCGGCATCGGCGACGACTGCGCCATTCTCCGCCCCACCGCGGGATACGAGATCTGCATCACCACCGACTTCTCCCTGGAGAACGTCCACTTCCGCCGCGACCTCCATCCTCCGCAATCCGTCGGACACCGCTGTCTCGCCCGCGGCCTCAGCGACCTCGCTGCCATGGGCGCCGATCCGCTGGCGGTCTTTCTTTCGCTCGCTCTGCCCGCGCGCACCTCCGCAGCCTGGGTCGACGGATTCATGGAAGGCCTGCTCGCGCTCGCCGCCCAACACCACGTCCCGCTCGCCGGTGGCGACACCGCACAGTCTCCGCAGCTCATTACAGCCGACATCGTCGCCGTCGGCCAGCTGCCACGCAACGCAGCGCGCCTCCGCTCGGGTGCTCAGCCCGGCGACTTTCTCTACGTCACCGGCGCCCTCGGCGGATCGGCCGCCGAACTCCTCGCCCTCACCCACAATCCCAGAAAATTCCGCAACCTCACCACCGCGACACGGAACCATCCCCACCTCTACCCCCAGCCGCGTCTCGCCGCAGGCCGCCGCGTCCGCAAATTAGCCACTGCCGTCATCGACACCAGCGACGGCCTTTCCACCGATCTCACCCACCTCTGCCAGGCCTCCAAACTGGCTGCCGAAATCGAAGAAGCCACGCTCCCCATCCATCCCCTCGCCATCCACGCCAAAGAGGCCGGCCTCGCCCCTTCCGCCCTCGACCTGGCGCTCCACGGCGGAGAAGACTACGAGTTGCTCTTCACGGCACCGCCCACCACCCGCATCCCCCGCACTCTCGCAGACACACCCATCCATCGCATCGGAACCATGAGTAAGCCCAGACAAAACCAGCCCCAAATTGTCATGAAGGATCGCAATGGTCAGCGCATCCCCATCCAGCCCGCCGGCTGGGAGCATTTCAGCAAATAGACAAAATGTACAGTTTGTCTATTTCAGATAGAATTCAGGAATGCGCTACATCTCCGCCACTGAAGCCAAGCAGAATTTCGCCGCGGTCCTTGACGACGCGCAGCAAGGCGGCGTGGTCATTCGACGCCACGACCGCGATGTAGCCGCCGTTGTCTCCATGAAGGACTACGAGATCATCCGCAAGATTCGCATTCAGGAATTCCTTCGACTCAGCGCTGAGATCAGCAAACGAGCCGCAGAACGCGGCATGACTGAAGAGATATTGGCTCAGATATTGGCCGACGACGAGCCGGAGCCTTCCGAGAAATAGCGCTGAGGGCTCGCCGGTGAAATGGGGGCTGGGTGAGTCATCCAGACGAGTTATTATTCTGGGCAATGCCAGCGCCCTCGATCGCGGCCCTGGTCCTTCTCGCCAGCGCGCCCCTGCTCCCAGGTGCCATCAATCAGTCCTGCGCCGCGAGAGGCGACAGCACCACCTACCTGCACATTCATGGTCGTCTTGCCCGCTACAACGGCGGCTACCCGAACCTGCGCCTCTGGCAAATCAATACCCACCATCTCTTTGGAATCTACGGCAATCCCGCAGATTTGCAATGCATCCGCGAAGGAACTTGTGAAGGAAGTGACTACGATACTTTGCCGGGCAATCTTGCCAGGTTGATGAAGGGCTATGAATACGTGATTTACGGGGATTTCGAGATTCGACCCCTCGAACCCCTGAAACCGGGACACATGCAGGCCGCCTGCATCGTCAGCACCGATCACCTCGTCCGGCAACGCTCACCCTAAGCGTCCCCCCCGGCTACGTCTTCGCGTCCCCGTCCCGCGAAATCCACCAAAGCACCTCGCCGAACACCTTCCACTTCGCCGCGTTGCTGATGTCCAGCGGCGCGTACTTGTGATTCGCAGACACCAGTAAGTCTGTGCCAGAAATCCGCTGAAACCGCGCCACCTTAAACCCCAGATCCCGGTGCGAAACCACGGCCAGCTTCCCGTGCAGCCGATCACGATCCGTCGACGCCGTGTCCACAAACACAATCGACGCCGGCGGAATCACCGGCAGCATCGAGTCGCCCATCAAATGCATGCCAATCACATTTTCCGGATGCGGGCACCATTCCATCGGCGCTACCAGCACGTCCTGCACCTCGGCCTGCGACAGCACAACGTTTTCTTTGGGCGCCACGCGGTCCCCGAACGCCGTCACGTTCAGCACTGGAATCGCGACCGCATTCCCCGCCAGCGCCTTCGACTGTTTTGCCGCCGCCACTACTTGAAAATCCTGTAACCGCGCGCGCAGCGATCCCATCACTCGCCGCATCCCCGCATCCGGCAGGCCGGAGATGTCCATCCCCGCCCGCTCCCAGAAATAAACGGCTTCCGGCGGCGACGCCAAATTGCCCAGCGCCACATAGGTCTGCGCCGTCGGCTCGTGCTTCCCCTGAATCCACCGCGAAACCGTCGCCGGCGATACCCCCAGCCGGTCCGCCAGGCCCGACTGCGTCATCTTCAGATCGCGCAGGAGCCGCTGGATCCTCTCCGGCCACTCATGCGCCGATTGCTGCTGCACCGCCATGAACTCTCCACTTCTCGCGCCCCTTGCATAAGTGCAATTGCACTAATGAAATCAATAATTTAGCGTGCGTTCCAGGTATCCTAACAGGAACCTGGACGCATCGAAAGTAGTGCGTCTGGTGGGTGCCGGAAAATGCGCTGCGGCGGTAGATTGGGGGCCGGTTACGTGCGGATTCGTCGAAACGAAAGCCATACCGCGGGGTCAAATCTCCCTGCCGTCGAGCTCCGTTGATCCGGGACGGATGACCGGAGTCCACAGCCTGACGGATCTCCGCTGGCGCGCAACCGATCCCTGTATCCCTGAAATTAGCCTAAACCCGTAACCTGGTCCATGACTAGAACTGATGTCCAGGGAGCGTTCCCCTTGGTTGTAATTCCGAGGAGCCGGCAGTGACAGGTGTGGAGGTAACTCGCAGAATCCTGATCGTCGATGACGAAGCCGAAGTCAACCAATCTCTCCAGGCGATCTTTACCCAGCACGGCTATGAGGTGCGCATCGCGGAAACCGCCGAACAGGCCATCGAAACCGTCGCCGCATGGCAGCCCGACCTTGCCATCGTCGATGTCCTCCTGCCGGGTATGAACGGCATTGACCTCTCCATGGTCATTCGCGATACGCATCCTTCCTGCCGTCTCGTCCTCTTTTCCGGCCAGCAAACCACGCAGGAGCTGCTGGAGGAAGCTGCGAAAAAGGGTCACCTCTTCGAAATCCTCGCCAAGCCCGTTCATCCCATGTTCATGCTGGATTATGTTTCCAGCCGCCTCGCCGCACGCGTGCGCAAGCCCGCCCGCACCGCCGCAGCCCCCAAAGTTGAAGGCTCCGGCCCTCCTCTCGGAGAGCCGGAGCCATGAACAAACAGACCTGTAAGCCGGATTCTGTCGAGGACGGCCATTCCTCTTGGCGCCGCATTGCTGCGGCGCTCCAGCGACCTACCCGGAACTTTCACCCACCGCGATTTGCACCGCAATGGGGCCTCATCCAAGGCTGACGCGCCGGGCCGGCGCGTGGCGGCATTGCTGCCCCCTCGTCCCCTATTTGGTCTTGCTCCGTGTGGGGTTTACCCTGCCTCCGCCGTTACCGCCGGAGCGGTGCGCTCTTACCGCACCTTTTCACCCTTACCCGCTCTCTTTCGAAAACGGGCGGTATTTTCTCTGTGGCACTAGCCGTCCCTGAGCCTTCACGCTCAGGTCCCGGACGTTATCCGGCACACTGCCCTGCGGAGTCCGGACTTTCCTCCACCAGGGTTGCCCCCGGCAGCGGCCGTCCAGTCTGCCTGCTGTTCGATCATATCTCGAATGCGGCCCGCCGCCCTGCTCTTTATCGCACCGGCTCCAGCGCCACTTCGCACAACTCCTCCGCGTAGGCGCCGCGCATAAACGATCGCCCGCAGAAACGATGCGTCTCGTGGTATCCATGCGCCTCGGCATACGGAATAATTCCGTATAAATCGTTCAGCGGCGTTCTGCGCTCCTGCGCCATATTCGGCGCAATCCAGTCATCGGTAATGTTCGCGTGTGGGCTTAAATTCATCCCGCTCACTACCAGCAGATCGGGCCGCGTGGCGATGGTCGCCGGCGCCTCTTGGTCCGTCCGCACATTGCGGCTCCAAACCCAGTACGCATGGGGCTGATTGAAGAAGACCGGATGACGGAACCACGCCGCCGCGCCCACCGTGTAATAGTAAAAGCCCGCAACGCGCTTACCCGGCTTCTGCGCTTTCAAAAACTGCGCCATCGCCGTATCTCCGCTATACGCATGATGTGCATCGTCTCGCAGCGCGCGCGCCGTCCACACCGCCTGATGCACCGCGACCAGCGCCAGCGCCGCCACTGCCACGCGATTCAGCCAGAGCGCGCTTCGGCTCCGCGGCGCATGGGCCGGCCATGTTAGCCATGCCGATGCAATCAGTGCCGTCCACAACATGCCCGCATGCCGCGGCGCCAGATACATCGACGTGAACACCACCACCATCAGCGCCCACGGCAACAATCCCACCCACCCCACGGCTCCTGCACGCACTCCCCATCCTTTGCGGAACCACAATGCCTGCAGCACCACCAACCCGCAAGCCAGCAGCGCCAATACTCTGAAACTCGAGACCGGATACGTGATCAGCGACAACACCCGCGCAGCCTTGTGCTCGAGTGCCTCTTTGTGACTCCAGTGGTTCGCAATCGGCGGAACGGGGGTCAGTTCGCCAACCCGCACATCGTCGCTCGCCTCCGGCTTACTTGCTGCCAACTCCGCTTTGGCTTTGTGGTCGCCCACACTCGCCAGAATCTTTTCTGCGGAGTGCTCTACATTGCTGCCCGCCTGAAAGTTCACATCGCTCGGCGGCAGCGTCGTCGCCACAGCAAACGCCCAGAACCCCGCCAGCACCAGCATCGGAATCACCCAGCCCACGCGGCGTTTCCGCGCCGGCGTCAAGTCTTCTTCCACTACCGGGCCGAGCACACGCCGACTCCGCCGCAGCACTACCCAGGCAGCCACCGCGAATCCCAAAGACGCCACAAATCCATGCACCGACACGTTCGCCATCAGCCCCAATAGCACCGCAAGGCCGATCACGCGCGACTGCGGAATCTCGATCCGCGCCGGGGCTTCCGCCAGGTCCCGCAGCAGCGCACACGCGCCAAACGCCAGCGCCGCAAACAGCACATAACTCCGCGCCACCACCGCATCCTGATACGCGAACCAAAATCCGAACGGCAGCAGCACCCGCAGCACCAGCGGAAACGGTGAGTACCGCAGCAGCAGATAGATGGCCGCCGCGGCGATCCCTCCCGCTACCCAGTGCATGCCCATAAAGCCCACATGCATCCGCGCCAGCACCCACAGTAATGTGTGCCAAAGTCCTGGCGATCCCTCGTACCGGATCTCATGCAGCATCATGTGCCAGAAACTGCTATCCCGCGCCAGCAGCCAGGCCTGCGCTTCATCCGCCCACGGCTCGTGCCATGCAATCCCAATCGCCACGACCAGCGCATAGAACGACAGCACCGCGCTCTCCACCCACGTCCACGGCCGCACACCTGTCTTCGGCGCTTTACTCTCGCGATTGTGTCCCGGCGGCGATTCCACCAGCACCGGCCGCAGACGCTGCACCGGCAGCCAGTCCGCCAGCCGTGTCGGGCCCGTCCTCCCGCCAGTCCCCGTGCGCCGCGCGCCGTAGGCCATGGCCTCCCACACCGGGTCCACCTCGCGAATCGGGTGCACGTTTCTCCACGAATTGCCCAGCGCCAATGAATTCTCCCGGTCTGTTCCGAAAATCCCTACGAAACCCACTTCAATAACCGAATCACGCCCATCGGCGCCGCCTTCGAGTGCGCTGACACATTCGTCCGCCCTTGAATCTCTTCTCGCCGGCTCGCGTAATACCGATACGCCTGCACCAGCATCTCTTCGTTGGTCAGCGTCGGCCGCCAGCCCAGTTGCCTGCGAATCTTCGTCGTGTCGAACAGGAAATCTTCCGCAATCATCCGGTAGTGATACGGCCCCAGCGGCGAAACCCCCAGACGGTGCGCCATACGCATCGTTGCAATCGCAGGGCCTTTCGGCAGCGAGCGCACTTTCGACGCGCTCCCTGCCTCCGCAATCACCGCTTCATAGATCGCACGCAGCGATTGCACGTTGTCCGAACCCACATGAAAGATGTCGCTCACGCCCGGCCGCATCGCCGCCATGCAGGCCCGCACTAAATCTTCCGCATAAATAAACTGGTAGCGATTGCTGCCGTCGCCCACCACCCAAACCGTCTTGCCGTCCTGAATGAACTCGAACAGAATCGCCAGCAGCCCCAGCCGCCCCCGATCGATAATCGTCGGGCAGCGCAGAATCACAATCTCCAGGTCGCGCCCGTATTCGCACAACGCATACTCAGCCGCCAGTTTCGACTGACCGTAAATCTCCGCCGGCGCCGGAATCTCCTCTTCGCGAATCGCGTGTCCTGGATTGCTGGCCCACAAACAATTCGTTGAAGTGAAAATCAGCTTCGGCACGCCATAGCTGCGGCACGCGTCCGCCACCATGCGCGTCGCGTTCACGTTCGATGTCCACAGATCGTCCTCATCCAGTTCGATACCGTGCGCCAGCATGGCCGCGCAGTGAAACACCGCGTCATACTCCGCGCGCCGGAATGCCGAGTTCAGCAGCCACGGATCGCGCAGGTCCCCGGTGATTTTCGTCAGATGAGGGTGCCAGCTCGAGTCCGGCACGCGGTCCACGCTGGTCACGTGATAACGGTTACGCAGCAGATGCCGCTTCAAAATTCCGCCGAAAAATCCGGCGCCGCCGGTCACCAGAACATGAGCCATCAGGGGTTCTCATCCTGAACAAATTTGGACTTGCCTCTGATGGTCCCTGCCCGCCAGGGCAGCGAAACATCTGACCCCTAAGATGGGCAAGGTATCCGACCGGATGCCTCAACGACTGTCATCCTGAGGAGCCGCGCGACGAAGGACCTGCGGCTGTTCTGTTCAGGTACCCATTCAGCCCTCTGCCCGTAGAAAGTGAGAAAGCGCCGGGTGCCCCATTTCTGCCCGGTTTTGGCAGATGTGGGAAACGCGCGAAGCGCGTCCGCCTTTGTCCTTCTACCCCTACACCCTGCCCCCTACACCTTCGTCCGAACCCCGCACCCAATCCCCGCTCTTGCCGCCCGTCTTCCGCTCCAGCCGCACCTCGCGAATCACAATGCCTTTGTGCACAGCTTTGCACATGTCGTACACCGTCAGCGCCGCCACCGACGCAGCCGTCAACGCTTCCATCTCCACGCCCGTCGGCCCCGTCGTCGCTGCCGTGGCGCGAATCGCAATCCCGCCCTCTGCCACTTCCACCCGCACATCCACAAAACTCAGCGGCAGCGGATGACACATCGGAATCAGCTCCGCCGTCCGCTTCGCCGCCTGAATCCCTGCAATCCGCGCCACCTCCAGCGGATTCCCCTTGGGATTGTGCTCGAGCGCCGCGATCACTTCCGCCGGCATCGCCACAAACGCCGAAGCTTCCGCCTCGCGCCGCGTCGCCGCCTTCGCGCTCACATCCACCATCCGCGCCTCACCCGCATCGTCAAAGTGCGACAGCTTCCCCATCGTCCTTACCTCTCGTCGTCAAGATTACAGCCGCCGCGCACCAGCCCTCGCTTGTGGTAGCTTTTTCCCGTGATTGAAAATGCCGTCGGGGACGCCCCTAAACTGGCGTCCAAAAAGAGCGGCGTACGTGCAGTTCATTTTCTTTGGGAGTTACAACAAATGAAAGCAGTCGCTCGCGTCCTTACGTGCGCGTTAGCCGCGCTCGCCCTGAGTGCGTCTCTCAGCGCTCAGCAATCTTCTTCCGCCGCCCACGAAAATCCCAACTGGTGGAAGAACGCCGTCATCTACGAGATTTACCCGCGCAGCTTTCAGGATTCCAACCACGACGGCATCGGCGACCTCAACGGCATCACCTCGCGCCTCGACTACCTGCAGAAGCTCGGCATCGACGCCATCTGGCTCACGCCTATCTATCCCTCCCCGCAGGTCGACTTCGGCTACGACATCTCCGACTACACCAACATCGATGCGCAATACGGCACCCTCGCCGACTTCGACCGCCTCGTCGCCGAAGCCCGCAAGCGTCACATCGGCATCATCATGGACCTCGTCCTCAACCACACCTCCGATCAGCACCCGTGGTTCAAAGAGTCCGCCAGCTCCCGCACCAATTCCAAAAGCGACTGGTACATGTGGCACGACCCCAAAATGGTCAACGGCCACCGCGAGCCGCCCAACAACTGGGAATCCGTCTTCGGCCACTCCGCGTGGGAGTGGGATCCCGCCCGCCAGCAGTACTACTACCACCGCTTCTACATCCAGCAGCCCGACCTCAACTGGAATAATCCAGCGGTCCGCAAAGCCATGTACGACGTCGAGCGCTTCTGGATCAACCACGGCGTCGCCGGCTTCCGCCTCGATGCCATCACGTCGCTCTTTGAAGATCCCCAGGATCGCGACGAGGATTACGTTCTCGGCCCCGACGGCAAGCCTCTGATCAACGCCTACGGCGACAAGGTCGTGAAGACCAACCTCACCGACAATCTCCCCGAGGTTAACGACGTGCTTCGCGAACTGCGCCAGGTCGCTGACCAAACCCACGGCCGCAAAGTCATCCTCATCGGTGAAACCTATCTCCGCTCCGTCGACGACCTCCGCAAAATGTACGGCGAGCACAACAACGAGCTCGACCTGCCCATGGACATGCAGGTGGGCTTCCCTTCCGGCGGGCCCAAACTCAACGTCGGCTACCTGCGCCAACACATCAATGAGGCCGAAACCGAAATCGGCGGCAACATGCCCCTCTTCGTTTTCGATAACCACGACAACGCGCGCTGGGATCGCTACGTCACCAACGATCACAAAGACGACGTTGGCCGCGTCCTCTCCACCATCCTCTTCGCCTCACGCGACACGGGAATGATGTACTACGGCGACGAAATCGGTATGGTCACCACGCCGCCCACGCGCAAAGAAGATGTGAAGGACCCCATCGGCATCACCGGCTGGCCCAAAGAAAAAGGCCGCGACGGAGAACGCACTCCCATGCAATGGGATCCGCTCGGCGACGCCGGTTTTTCGGATTCGCCAAAAACCTGGCTCCCCATCCCGCCCAGCTACAAAACCATCAACGTCTATACCGAAGAGCGCGATCCCAACTCCATGCTCCACTGGTATCAGCAAATCATCGCCCTCAAAAAGAGCGATCCCGCCGTGCATGACGGCGAAGAAATCATGCTCAACACCAGCGACCCGCACATCCTCTCCTGGCTCCGCAAAACGCCCACCGGAGAAGCCGTCGTCGTCGCCTGCAACTTAACCGCGCAGCCGCAAACCGCCAGCTTCGATCTGAAGGCGCAAGGCGTCCATCGCTTCCATCTCAAAACCCTGATGAAAACTCCGGGCGCGCAGGATCCACTCTCCCTGGACTTAGTACCGCTGGGTCCCTACGGCGTCTACATCGGCAAGGTGGAGTAGGTACACGGAGCAGGGGCTTTGTCCCCCCTGCTTCTACGCCTTCTCCTCACTCCATCAACGCGACAGAGCGACCGGGCTCGTCCGCTTTGTAACGCACCGTGATGTCCATCCCACGCGCATATCTCCGCAGGAAGCTACCCGGGGAGTCGATCAGGAATGGCTCGTTGTGGGTCGCTGCGTACTTTTCTCCGGCAACGTAATAGCGATAGCGGACGGAGACCAGTTTGCATCCATAGATCTTTCTCGGCTGCCACGCACGAGTTACGGTCGCGTTCGCCGTCGGCCAACTTCGGCTTTGAACGCGCCGCACAAAGGCGACAAGAGTCCTATAAAAATACTCGACAACGATATCGAGAACGAATCCGCCCATCTACCGCAACCCCACCAACCCCCGCACCGAAGCAATCAGCTTCGCCGGGTCGTACCCCACCCCATCCTTGAACACCACGTCCACCTTCTCCACATCCGCGATGTTCTTCGCGGGATTGCCATCCACCACCACCAGATCCGCATCCTTCCCCACCGCAATCGTGCCAAAGTGCGCGTCCTCGCCCAGCCAGATCGCGCCGTTCTCCGTCGCAATATGGATCGCCTCTTCCGGCGTGAACCCCGCCTCCACCAGCAGTTCCAGATTCGCGCTGGTCGCCGAACCCCGGCAGCACGCCGCCGTAGCCCGTCGGATCGCATCCCGCCATCAGCACCCCGCCCTGCTTCACAAAATCGTGCTCGAACTGCATCTCCATCTGCAGCAGCCGCGTCGCCACATTTTCCGCCGGCGCGTCGGCCTCCCGCTGCGCAATCGCCGCGCGCGTCGTCACAAAACTGCTCCACGCATCCGGCAGCAGCGACGTGCGCACCCGCATCTCCTGGTTCAGCGGCGGCCGGTTCGGCGCAAAGCTCTCAAAAATCGCCAGCGTCGACGTCACCGCCACGTGGTGCGCGATCAAATCCTTAATCGTTCCCTGAATCTGCGGCCCCTCCACATCCATCTTCGCCAGCTCCACCTGCGGAGGCCGCTGCCCCGGGCACACGCCCTCCTTCTTCCCCGAATAAAACTCCGTGTCCACCACCAGCCCGTGCTCCAGGTTGTCGATGCCCAGCGACGCCGCCTCCTGGAATCCCACCGCGCACAGATGCCCCGTGATCTTCAGCCCCTTCGCGTGCGCCGCGTCCGCCGCCGCCTTCAGCTCCTCCGGCGTAATGTGCATGTACGCCTTGTACGACGTCATCCCCTCCTCCGACCAGTAGTTCACCAGCCGCGCCGCATCGTCCGGACCCGTCAGCGTGTGCAGCTGCGGCCCAATCGACGGCGACCCCTCCAGATACGGCCCCGTCAAAAACAGCTTCGGCCCCGGCATCGTCCCCGCATCGATCAGCTGCTTCACCGAAATATCCGTGTACGGCTCCAGACTCCCCGCCGTCCGCGCCGCCGTCACGCCGCCCGCCAAATAAAGCCGCGGCGCAGAATCCGCCATCTCGCCATACAGCGGCAACAATCCCGGTCCGCCATCCGGCAGCGGATAAAACAGATGCTCGTGCATCCCCACCAGCCCAGGAAAAACCGTCTTCCCCGTCATGTCGATGAATCTTTGCGCCCGTCGGCAGTCAGCTGGTCCGCGCGTCTCCGGCCCCACGAACGTGATCTTCCCGTTCTCGATCACGATCATCTGGTTTTCTTTCGCCGCAGCGCCCGTCCCGTCGATCACCCGCACATTCTCCAGCACCACCGCCGGCGCATCGATCTTCACAAACGGCTGCAGCGCGTTCGGAGCCTGCGCCATCGCCACACCTGCACTCATCAACACCACTGCCATCCACGCAATCTGCCGCATCGCTCTTACCTCGATTTCAAATGTGGGGAAACGGAACTTCCACTCTCCCTGCACCGCGCCGCGAAGTCAAGCGCGCGAATCCGATCGCCCCGCTCCGGTATCCTTCTTCGTAGCCCCATGCCCGAGCTCCCCGAAGTCGAAACCATCGCCAACGGCGTCCACCGCCGCATCGCCGGCGATACCATCCGTCTCCGCCTGGTTCTCTTCCTATAAGCAGCCCTTCAAAACTCCGCCCGACGAAATGGCCGCAGCCCTCGCCGGACAGCGCATCGCCCAGGTCCGCCGCGTCGGCAAACACATTGTCATGGATTTAGAGCGAGCCGCCGCTCACGCGAAGCTCCGCCGCCCCACCCGCAGTGGTTGATCCACCTCGGCATGACCGGGCGCCTCCTCGTCACCGACCGCAGCGTCCCCCAGGCGCCCCACACCCACGCCGTCCTGTCGCTCGCTTCCGGTCGCGAGCTTCGCTTCGTCGACCCCCGCCGCTTCGGGCGACTTGCCCTCGTCTCCGAACCCTTCACCGGACCCGGCAGCGAACCCCTCACCATCACTAAACCAGCCTTCGCCGCCCTCTTCCACGGGCGCAAGCTCTCCATCAAAGCTGCGCTCCTCAACCAGTCGCTGCTCCACGGCGTCGGCAACATCTATGCGGACGAGAGCCTCTTCCGTGCCGGCATCCGCCCAACGCGCCAGGCAGGTCGCCTGCCCCGCGAACGCCTCGACAAGCTCCATACCGCCCTGCGCACGGGTTCTCCTGCAAGCCATTCGCGCCGGAGGCTCCTCCGTCTCCGATTACGTTGATGCCAATGGAGATCGAGGCTTTTTCCAGATCCAGCACCGCGTCTACATGCGCACCGGCCAGCCCTGCCTCGTCTGCGGAACCCCGATCCGCCGCATCGTTGCTCGCCGGCCGGGGCACCCACTTCTGCCCCGCATGCCAGAAGTAATGCGATTTATGGAATTCAGAACCCGCCGCTGGCCAGTCTACGGGAATCTGAAGAACTCACCCTAGCCACCCGTGCCTAAACGATTGATTTCACTCATTCCACCGAACGGCCCCCCAATTGCACATTACTGGGTCGCCAGCGACGTAATCTAAGCCTCGTTACAGAGGCCAGTACTTATAAAAAGATTCCGGCCGAAGAGAACAGATCCTTTGAGATCTGACCTCGACCGGAATACCAAAGTCCCGATCCAGTTCTTTTAGGTAAGGGCGACTTCAGGGAGGCCAGTGACTGGCCGTCACACAGTGAAAGCCATCCAGCCGGATGGCTTTTCTGTTGATGGCTGCATTTTGGGCTTTGTTCGGGCCTGATTAGTTCGGGCCAGTTACTCCGGAAGTTCCCTTTTGACATCACCCTCCCCCACATCTGCATCGAACCACTTGTCAGAATTGCGCTCCCGGGAGTAGGATTGTTTTTACCTGTTGAGCGGCTGATGCCATGCTGGGTATCCGGCGAGGCTCGCTGCCATTCTCGCAGAGTCAGTAGAATTGCCCCGGTTTTTCCCGCAGTCAGTGTGACGTTTACGGAGTAAGCGACCGGGAGCAAAGGTTGAATTAGAGATCAGGCGGCAACTCCATTTCGCGTTACGTTCCGTTGATCGACGTGGCTTTCGGTTTCGTACCACCTTCTGTCTCCCCTTGTGCTCTCCTCATGTGTCCAGTCGGGCTCATCGGGAATCGGCTCTGATCGAGGCAGTCAGCGCGTTCCGTCGCGCCACAACTTAAACTTTCCGGCCAACCCCGTCTGGTTGCGTCCAGTACGATCGTGCCGGGTTTACACCGTTTCCGAGGATTCCTGATAGCGGAGTTTCAAACAGGCCGCGGCGCCCCCATCAGCCCCAGCCCCTCCCTACCAGAATCCGGCGGAAGCGGACCAGCAACACCGAACCAATCGCACCAGGAAGTGCATGCATGACAATTGAGCAGAACCAGCCTCAGCCTCCGGCGGAGAATGTGCCGCAGGCCCAGGCATCGAACCAGCCCCAGGGACAATATCCCGGACCAGGCGGCCATCGCCGCCGTCGCCGTCGCAAGCGGAACAAGGGAGGCGCTGGCGCCCAGGCCAACGGCCAGCCCCAGCAGCCCCAGGCGCAGACCCAACCGTCGCCGCCCCAGCCGCAGGCGCAAAAACCCAAGTTCAAGCCGCAGCCCCCGCCCTCCAGCCAAACCCGTTTCTTCCGCAACAACGATAATCGCGGGAACACCAATGGAAACGGCAACGGGAATGGCGGAGGTGGCGGCCGGCGCCGCAACAAACAGCGCCGCGAGCGCGTCTTCGTCGGTCCCATGGACCACAGCTACCGCGCCGTCAACGGCAACGTAGCCGACGGTCCGCCCTCGACCATTGAGTACCGCAACTCCAATGGCAATGGGAACGGCAATGGCAACAGCCACGGCCATTACCAGGACTACGGCCCGCGCGAAGCTGTGCCCGTCATGCGCGAAGACGCGCCCACGCGCATCTTCCTCTTCATCGAAGACCTCTTCTTCTTCGCGAAGATCAATGAGACCGCGCGCAAGCTCGGCATCAAAGTCGCCTTCGTCAAGAACGACGCGGAAACCCTCGCGCGCATCCTGGAAGCGCCCGAAGACGCCCGCCCGTCGCTCATCGTCTTCGACCTCAACAACCTCGCGGCGAAACCCATGACCCTGATCCCCAAGCTCAAATCCAAGCTCAAGCGCGGGACCTCGATCATCGGGTTCCTCTCGCATCTGCAGGGCGACCTCAAAGCCAAGGCTGTCGAAGCCGGCTGCGATATCGTCATGCCCCGCTCCGCCTTTTCCCAGAACCTGCCCCACGCTCCTGCGCCGCCACGGCCTCGACGAGGAAGAGGAAGTGGAATTCGCCGAAGCCTAAGCCTCACGCAGCAAAGAAAAGCCCCGGTTTTCGCCGGGGCTTTTGCTTTGCACTCTACACGCTAAAAGCTACACGCTCCCCCTCGGCCCCCTCTTCCCCAAAAACTGCTTCCCCTTCACCAGCCACGCCACGCCAAACGCCTCGAGCGCCACCCCTTCGCAACAGAAAATCGATCCCACCGGCCCCCACTGCGGAATCGGCCGCATGTGGTGACAAATAAAGTCCACCACCCCGCACACCGCCATCAACGCGCCGCACACGATGTAAACCGTATTGCGCCGCCGCTTGTTGCGGGTCGTCGTGCGATTCGCCGCCGTCGTCCGGAACAGCGCCAGGCACATCGTCGCCAGCGTGATAAAAAATACTTCCGCGAAGTAGTTATGCAGCGCGCCCATCGTCCGCTGCGCCGGCGTCCCGCCCCACGGCGGATACGTCGGACAAAACGCCAGTCCCAGCGCGCATACCGCGGAAATAACCCCCGCAACTTCATCGCGCCACTCATAGCCGCGAGCGCTCAGATTGAAAAAGCCAATCGCGCATAAACAGCCCACCAGCACATTCCGCATCGGCGTGTAGTAATACGCGCTGATCGAAGCCGGCAGGAAATGCTGCCCCGGCAATGCCCACGACGACAGAAGCAGCGCCAGCGGCAGGCCCAGCGCAATCCATCCCACCGTGGTCCGTAACTGCAGATACGAAGCCACAATCGGATTCTTCGCCGCCGCGACAACGCGCACAGATTTCCTCCAGGCCGCCAACAGATGCGCAGCCCGCTCTCCTGTGAGATTCTCAGCGAATCCAGCTTAATCCGAATTCTTACGGATGCAAGCATGCCGTGCTGCAGCAGCCATCAGTCAAAATGATGAGTGGCCACCCACACGCCCACCCAAAAGCTGAACGCCACCATCGCCAGCGTCAGCAAAACCGCGTGAACAATCTCCCGGCGCGTCCAGCGGACTTGCTCCACGCGCCGCTTGCTGCCGCGCTTCCACAAATTCACCGCAGCCATAACGCCTCCTGCGTGAACGGGGAAGGCCCGCGAGCCTTCCCCGCCCGCCGCGGTTTTAGAAGGAGAAAGTAATTTGGCCCGTGAGTGCGCGCGGCGTCACATAGTGCGTGCCGCTGAACGTGGAGAGGAAGTTATACAGCGCATATTTGTTCGTTACGTTGATCGCTGTCAGCTGCGCTCCCCATTTGTATTTGTCGCCGTGGAAGAGATTGTCCTCCCCCAGCGTCATATCGAACAGGCTGCGCGGCTGAATGCGCGGCGGGTTATGGTCGTCGTTCTCGGTTCCTGGAGCGGGAATCTGCACGAGATGTGAGGTGAGTTCCGAGGCCGGGCATGGGGTGGGCGCCGACTTGTAAGGGGTCGCTGCAACTCCGTCACAGATAATCCCTGCCTGGAACTGCTCATCCGGAGTCAGCCCACTCAGATCGACAGCGGGCTGCCCACTGAGGGTCGTGGTCGACTGTGGGCAGGTATTGGCCGCGCCGACCCCGTAACACGGAACCGAACCTGCCACCAGGCCGCTGTCGTATCTCCAGTTGAACCCATACCAGGGGCTGTGACGGCCGGGAATCTGATATTGCAGATGCGTCGTCTCGTTGTATTTCTCGTCATGGTCGATACGAAAGGGAGCGCCACCCTGGACGGTCGCTCCGGCTCCCGCGACCTGGGGTGGGAAGAACCGCGCAGCGACCGAAGACATGACCACAAAAGCCGAAAGACCGTCCCACGTCGGCATTTCCGCGCGCAGCGCAAACCCGGGAATCTTAGAGTTATGCCAGTCGATCGGGAAAGTGATGGGCGTGTTGCCCAGCACACTGAAGTCGAAGGCGTTGTGCGTGTACTTCCAGATGTACTCGCCGCTGACCACAGCGTGCTTGCCGAACGCCTGCTGTAGATTAGCGTGAAACTCATTGCGGAAGCCCGGCTGCAGGTTGCCTGAAACGCCCGGCGTACAGAGCAACAGCGGCGCCAGCACCGCGTTATTGCAGCCCTGGCTGGACAGCACCAGGTTCTCGTTGAATGGCGTCTCCAGCGTGCGCGCATATGAAACGCCCATCACCGTGTTGGTCCGCTTCAGATCGTAGGAGACGCCCAGCCGCGGCTCCGTTTGATTAGCATCGGCCAGTCCGTTGTAAACGTCCTCGCGCAGGCCAAGATTCGCCGCCCAGTTCCCCATCGTTAGCCGGTCTTCGACGAACAGCGCCAGCTCCTTCACGTCCGTATGTCCGAAGTAGTAGTAATTCGAACCGCCACGCGTCAGATCGTACGGCGCGAGCAACGGGAGATAGCTGCTGTTTGGCAATACCGTCGCCGAATCGCAGTCCGCCTGCTCGTAATAGCCCGGCAGCGGATTCCCATTTGCATCCATGCAGGGCGAGTTATACGTGTTATCGACAACGCCGAGCGTGTCGCTCTCGCGCAGAAACGTTTGCCCGTACTGCACGCCCGCCTTCACGTTGTGGATGCCCCTTACCCACGAATAATCCGCGTGAATCGCCGTGTTCATCAGCGTGCGGATCTGCGAGATAGAAGAAGTCTGCAGGTTTGGCGGGCCCAAATCGGCCAGAGGATTCCCGCTCGGGAAGTAGTTATACAAATCCTTTCTGATCCAGGCTCCCAGGTTGAAGACGGAGTTTGTGTTGATGATCCGCGTGTAGCTCGGATAGATGTTGAATGTGCCGATCTTCGACCGCTGATCGGCATTCCCAACGTTTTCAAAAACAGGGCTGGCGCTGGCCCCCGTTCCCGGCGCAACATTCTGCACGTTCAGGTTGTCGAATGCGTTCGGCGTCTGGAACCATGACCGGCTGTAGTTCAGATTCAAATGCACCGAATCTACCTGCGTGAGGTTGTAATCCGCGCGGTCGAAGAAATTCTCTTCGTTGCCTTTGTCGTGGAACACCGTAAATTCGGGCGGATCGAGAAAGCGTCCGGTGTTCAGGCCATCGCCTTCAATAAAATTGCCCCAGTTCTGTCCGCCATAGCTCAGATTGGCGTTCACCGTCGACGATCCAAAGCTCCCGTAGGACGTGCTGATCGTTCCCGTCGGCTTCGTGATGCCCTGCCCGGATCGCGTGGTAGCCACGATCACCAGGCTCGTCTTGCCGCCATACTCGGCCGGCGGCGCGCCGCTGATCACCTCGATCGACTGAATCGAATCCGACGGCGGCTGGTTTGAAAACACCTTGCTCTGCTGGTCCGTGATCGATTGTCCATCGATGCTGAACGAGTTCGAAGCATGGTCCCCCAACCCGTGAAACAGCCCATTCGAATCCGCCGCCACGCCCGGGCTCGACAGCGTCACCAGCGAGCTCAGCGACGACGACTGGCTCTCCAGCGGCACCTTCTGAAAGAGGTCCCGGTCTACGTCCGTGTGGAACGTCGGGCTGTTCTCCACCAGATCCTCACCGGTCACCTGCACCGTCGTCGCCGCTATGCCAACCTGCAGCTTTACCGTCAACGCAATCGGAACCGTGGATCGCACGTCCACGTCCTGCGCCGACGAATTAAATCCCTTCATCTCCACCGTCATGTGATACGGGTTGAAGGGCACGTTGGCGAATTGGAAATGCCCGGTCGCGTCCGTCGTCGCCGTCCGCGCGTACTGGCTCACGGGATTTTGAATTTCGACCGTCGCCCCGCTGATCACGGCGCCGCTGGGATCGGCGACCGTCCCGGATATTGTGCCGGCATTCCCAATCGATTGGGCGAACGCCGGCGACGCCGGCATAAAGAAAAGAGCAGTCGCGAGCAGCGTAAAAAACGCTGCCGCGCCACGTAGACACGTGTGCATGGAAAGACCTCCGGATAAATGGAAAATGTCCCTGGGGTGAACGTCTGCTTTTAGGCGATAGCAGCGGGGACAGGCGGAGGCCGGATGGCCAGCTTCAGAACGAAGCGCTGCCGCGGGAGCGGCGAAAACTTTTCAGCGACGACCCGCGCCACCGGTTGCACGGAGACTTCTGCCGTAACCACCACCACGACTTGCGCCGCGTGGTGCGCGGTCATGCACAGCGAGCAGTCCGGATCGATGTGGCCGTTCGGGTGCGAGTGCGTGACCTGCAGAATGCCGGTAAACAACACCAGCGCGATGCACAGAATCGCGAGCATCGGCTTCCAGCCCGATCCTCGCCACCCCTGAGCCCCTCGCTCTGCCGTCACAAAACGCATGTGATTCAGACTATAACCCGAATGCATTCGTCACCGCAAAGATGGATCGCGCCGCCCGGCTCCAAACGCGCTTAGGCCAGGACCGCTGCAGTCTTAGATAAAAAGTGAACCCAGCGGGTGCGGCGTCCCCTACTTTTTCTGCGCTTTCTTCTGCGCGTCCACAAAGCGCCGCAGCCGGTCCAGCGTCCGCGCCTTGCCGAACACGATCATGCTTTCCACCAGCGGCGGGCTCATCGTGCTCCCCGTCAAAATCGCGCGCAGCAGCATGAAGTTCTCCTTCACGCTCCACTCCTTCGCCTCGCCCAGCTGCTTCAGCGCCGGCTCGATCGCCGCGTGCGTCCACTCCGCCGCTTCCAGCACCGTCAACTGCTCCGCCGCAAACGCCAGCGTCTCTTCCGGCGTCCGCTTCTTCGGCAGAAATACTTCCTGCGCCGGCATCACGTCATCCGCAAAAAAGAAATGCGTCAGGTTGCCGAACTCGCCCAGCGTTTCGATCCGCGTCTGCACCAGCGCAGCGATGTCCTTGAGATAGCTGTCCGCCAGCACCGTTTCCCGCAGCGCCGCGTAGAAACCCTCCGGCGACAGCGCCCGCAGATACTCCCCGTTCAGCCAGCGCAGCTTCGTCAAATCGAACACCGGTCCCGCCGGGCGAATGTTCTTCACATCGAAGTGCGCAATCATCTCCGCCAGCGTGAATTTCTCCGTCGCATCGTTAATGTCCGCCGGCATCCCGCCGCCCATCAGCCCCAGAAAATTCAGCATCGCCTGCGGCAAAAATCCAGCCTGCCGGTAATAGACCAGCGATACCGGATTCTTCCGCTTGGAGATCTTGCTTTTGTCCTGGTTGCGCAGCAGCGGCATGTGCCAGAACCGCGGCGCCTTCCATCCGAAAAACTGATACAGCAGCACGTGCTTCGGCGTCGACGAAATCCATTCCTCCGCGCGAATCACATCGGTGATTTCCATCAGGTGATCGTCCACCACGTTCGCCAGGTGATAGGTGGGAAACCCATCCGACTTCATCAGCACCTGATCGTCGACGTTGGTGTGCTCGAAAGCTGATGGGCCCGCGCAGCTCATCGCGAAACGCCGTCGAGCCCTGCGACGGCACCTTCATGCGAATCACGTACGGCTTCCCCGCCGCAATCTGCGCCTCAACCTCGGCCTCTGACAAATTCCGGCACGTGCCCGGATACCGTGCCGGCAGCTTCGCCGCCATCTGCTGCCGCCGCACGGTGTCCAGTTCTTCCGCCGTGCAGAAGCACTTGTACGCCGTGCCGTTGCCGAGCAGGATCTGCGCGTGCTCCTGATAAATCGCGGTCCGCTCGCTCTGGCGGTACGGCCCAAACGGTCCGCCCACATCCGGCCCCTCATCCCACTCGAGCCCCAGCCAGTGCAGCGCGTCGAAGATCATCTGCTCCGACGTCGCCACAAATCGCGCCCGGTCCGTATCTTCAATGCGCAGCACGAATTTCCCATCCCGCTGCCGCGCGAACAGATAATTGATCAGCCCAATATAGGCCGTCCCCACATGCGGATCGCCCGTAGGCGAAGGCGCAATGCGGACGCGAATCTTTTCCTGTGTTACAGCGGTCGTCTCTGTCATGTCTGCCAATCTTCGATGTTAGCAGTTTGGGGCGGCAGGACCATCGCGCGGCGTCACTGGTTCGTCCCGTCCAGCACCATTCCGTGCTTTTCAAAGAGTGCGCGTACCCTATCCATCTCGTGAGGGTCGATGGGGCCGACCGGCATCAGAACAAAGTGCGTTCCCTTCGGGAATTGCGCTACTTTCGCATCCAGCAGTTCCTGCGTTTGCGGCGCATACTGGGCCACCGTGACCTGCATGGTCCAGACAATCCCAGACGGAACCTGGACTCTGTACGGAGTTGCCGCCAGCCGCCGCGTTTTCTCAATACCGTCGCACATCTCGCGGCCCACACATTCCGCCTCGAGGCGCGTGAGCAGCGCCGGGTCAGCCAGCCATCCCTGGTTGGCCAGCAAAGCATTCGCCAGTTCCCCGCCAATGAGCAAGCGGTACGGATCGCCCTTCTGGTCAGCCCTGGGATCTTCCAGCTCAGCCGCCTTGCCCTTCCATTCCGCAATCCACGCGTGGTAGCGGCGCTGCAGGGGTTCCTCATCCTCTTTGCGCCCGTAAAGCGTCAGATACTGGATCGCCGTGCGCACCGTTTCCACATCGCTGCTCCCCAGGTTCTCGTCAGCTACATCGTTGAGCGCCGGGCCCGAGGCCTCCTGCGTAATCCACGTGATCAGGTTCGCGCCGCACCCCGCGACATTGTCCTTCTCCTCCCGCTCCAGCAGCGGTCGCGCCTCCGCCGACTGAAATCGCACCAGATAGGCCAGCGCCGCCACGTGCGCATTGCATGAATAAGGATGCGGCGGCATCTTCAGCTTCTCGATCATTGTCTGCGTTGCCGCGCCCGTGCCGAACCGCACCAGCAGGGGACCCAGCTCGAGTTCCTGGCGCTGCGTATCGGCCGCCAGAAAGGCAGCCGCCCACACAGACTCGAATTGCGGCAGCGGTTCCGGCGGCCGGAAATTGAGCGCTGTGGCCGACAGCTTCGGCGTCGCGCTCCCAATTTCGTCGAGCATCTCACGCCGCGCGCCCTCCGGATCCAGTTCGAACCACCGCCGGAATACGTTGCCCTGCAACTCATCGCGCAACGGCGCGGATTGGTTCATGTCGCTCGCAGTTTTCGCCAGCGCGGCCAGCACCGCGGCAAATTGCGGCTTGCGCAGTTCGTTCCATTCGATCTCGAGATCCAGAATCTGGCTGTTGATATCCAACTGCAAAAATGAGTCCGGCAACACTGCGGCCATCCGGCGCGAAACATTCGGGTTGCCCGTGTTGTGGCCAAACAGCAGCAGCGTCTGTTCCGTCGTCGCCTTCGCCTCTGCTGTCTTGTTCGCCGCGGCGGCATCGATAGCCGACCACAGTGCCGCGTTGCCATTCCTGATTTCCTGGCGTGCGGCCTTCCCGTCCAGATCCGGCGAAATTTGCAGGTACTGCATCGCGCTGACAAACCAGAAGGAAACTGCAAACCCAGGCTCGTTCAAACGCCGGTTCATCGATGCAATTGCCTGCGGACGCACCGAAACCGGCAGAGCGATTAAACCCAGCATCGCCTCGGAATCAGCGTTCGCAATGGGCTGGCCGAGCTTCTGTGTGAGATCGTCAATCGCGTCCGCCGTTCCCAGATACCGCAGGTCGGCCATGGAATGAACCGATCGATCGCCATAGCTCGCCGACTGAGCCAACTGGATCGACTGCAGCCTTTCCTTTTGCCACTCCGGCGTCGCTGGCACAATGTGCAGCGCGACCGTCGCCGATTCCTCCAGCGTTCCGCTTTGTCCCTCCCGGCAAATACGGCGGCTCACCACCCGCACCACATAATCACCCGGCTGCTCGAAGCGCACCCATTGGTTCAGGTCCGTTTTCACCTTCACCGGCTGCGCCCTCTTGAATTGCTCCCAGGACCAGCCGTGGGTGGTTGTCGGAAACCGACCATCGAAATACCCGCGCAGAGGATCGCTCCATCCGCTCGCGGGCGTGACCTGATATTCCTCGTAGTCCCCAAACTCTTCGCCCCGTTCGTCTTCCCACGGCGCAATGTAAAAGTCCGTGTCATTCGGACTGGTAAAGGTCAGCGTCAGCGGAATTCGTTCTCCGGGACGGAACGTCGTCTGCCCATTCTCCGTCTGCACGCTGAACCCAGGCGCGGCTATTTGCGCGACGCCCGCTGCGGCAGCAAGAATCATCCCAGCGAAAATCACACCCCTCGACACCATCAACGACCTCCTGCCGGTAGTCAGCTCACCTGGGGGGATCCGCCGCTTTGATCCTATAGACTGCCTGCCGCCGCCATGGTTTCGTGAGGCAGCATGAATATATCTCCACGCGGCATCCTCACCCTAAGCTTTTTGCTTACCCACGGCAATTGCTGCCAGGTCGACTTTGCCATGCATGAGCCGCCCGGCCCATTGCGAGGAGATTGGAGATTTCGGAGCAATAACACTGAAGCCGATACTTGACAATCGTTCGAGCATGCGGCACACTCGATACTGAAGCCAACGCTTCACCATTATTCTCCCGAAAGGATCACCCCATGGAACCCATCACCACCCACAACACCTTCGTCATCGACCACCACTACCCCTACCCCCCGGAAACGTTATTCGCAGCCTTTTCCGAACCCGCTCGCAAGCGCCGTTGGTTCGCCGACCGTGACGGCCAACATGCTGAGCAGTTCGAACTGGACTTCCGCGTCGGCGGCCTCGAACGCGTCCTCTATCGCATGGGCCCCGAAACGCCCTTCCCGGGCGTCGCCCTGAGCACCGTGGCCACTTATCAGGACATCGTTCCCAACCAGCGCGTCGTCTTTGCCCAGACCATGACACTCGGCGACCGGCACATTACGTCCGCGCTGATCACGTTTGAGTTTCTCCCCAACGCCGCCGGCACCGACCTCATCTGCACCCACCAGGGCGCGTTTTACGAAGGCGCCGATGGCCCCAAAATGCGCGAAGGCGGCTGGCGCAAACTCCTCGATTTGCTGGAAAAATCGCTGGCAAGTTAAAACCCCCAACAGATTCCCTCGCCGTGGCGCCGCGGCGACCGAATCCCAGCAAGAGGAACCCTTTGAGCAAGCCCGATCACGACATCGACCGCCTCTTCCACGCGCTCGGCGACCCCACCCGCCGCGCCATTCTCGACCGCCTCAGCCGCGCGCCCACGTCCGTCTCGCGCCTCGCCGGCCACCTCGGCGTCACGCTCACCGCCGTCGGCCAGCATCTCCAAATCCTCGAGGAGTGCGCCCTCGTCCGCACCGAAAAAGTCGGTCGCGTCCGCACTTGCAGCATCGACTCGCATGGATTCGATCGTCTGGACCGCTGGGTACGCGACCATCGCTCCGCCTGGGAACGCAGTCTCGACCGCCTCGCCATCATGCTCGAGGAGGATGCAAAGCAATAGCAGCGTCTAAAGCTGAATCCGCACCGGCCAGGTTTTCCAAATGTCCGCGCAGTAGTCGCGAATCGCCCGGTCCGATGAGAACTTCGCGCATCGCGCGACATTCAATATCGACATCCGCGTCCAGTGTTCCTCGTCCTGCCACGCAGCGCTCACCTGCTCCTGGCAGTCAACGTAGGCCTGATAATCCGCCAGCAGCATATACTCATCGCGCTCCAGCAGCGACTCGACCAGCGGCGCAAACAGCCCGCGATCGCCATGCGAAAATTCGCCGCTGCTCAGCGCGTCCAGCGCCTCGCGCAACTCCGCATTCGCCTCATAGATCGCGCGCGGCCGGTACCCTTCCCGCTTGCGCTGCTCCACCTCTTCCGCCGTCAGCCCAAACAAAAAGAAATTCTCCTCACCCACTTCTTCGCGAATCTCGATGTTCGCTCCGTCCAGCGTTCCCACCGTCAGCGCGCCGTTCATCGAGGAACTTCATGTTCCCCGTTCCTGACGCTTCCTTCCCCGCCGTCGAAATCTGCTCCGACACATCCGCCGCCGGATAAACGCGCTGCCCCAGCTTCACGCTGAAGTCCGGCAGAAACACCACCTTCAGCCGGCCGCGCACCAGGGGATCGGCATTGATCGCCTCGCCCACCGCATGAATTAGCTTGATGATCAGCTTCGCCATGCGATAACCCGGCGCCGCCTTCCCGCCAAAGATAAAAGTCCGCGGCACCAACTCCGCATCCGGTTCCCGCTGCAAACGCTTCAGCAGCGTCAGAATATGCAGCACCTGTAAATGCTGCCGCTTGTATTCGTGCAGCCGCTTCACCAGCACATCGAAAATCGAATCGGGATCCGTCGTAATTCCCAGCCGCTCGTGCATGTAGGCCGCCAGTTGCAGCTTGTTTTGCCGCCGGATCGCGCGCCACTCGCGGCGAAACTCCGCATCCTCCACCAGCGGCTCCAGCCTCCGCAACTTTTCGAGATCATGCGACCACCCCGGCCCAATTCGCGCCGTCAACAGCCGCGCCAGGCCCGGATTACTCAACAGCATCCACCGCCGCGGTGTCACCCCATTCGTCTTGTTCGAAAATTTCTGCGGCGTCAGCGCATAGAAATCCTTGAGCACGCTCGTCTTCAGCAACTCCGTATGCAGTGCCGCCACGCCGTTGATCGCGTGACTGCCCAGCGCCGCCAAATACGCCATCCGCACGTACGGCTCGCCTTCCGTAATCAGTGACAGCCGCTTCGCCCGCTCCTCATCGCCGGGAAATTTCTTCCGCACGTCCTCCAGATGCCGCCGGTTCATCTCGTCCACAATCTCCATGTGCCGCGGCAGCAGCGCGCTGAAGAGGCTCCGCGGCCACTGCTCCAGCGCCTCCGGCATCAGCGTGTGGTTCGTATACGAGAGCGCATGCTGCGTCACATGCCACGCCGCATCCCACTCCAGATTGTGCTCGTCCATCAGCAGCCGCATCAGCTCCGCTACCGCAATCGCCGGATGCGTGTCGTTCATCTGAATCGCAAAATTGCGGTGCAGCTCCGCCAGCGGACGGTTTTGCGTCGTCTGAATCCGCACAATGTGCTGCAAACTGCACGACACAAAAAAGAATTGCTGCGCCAGCCGCAACTGCTTCCCCTGAATCCCCTCATCGTTCGGGTACAAAATCTTCGACAAGTTCTCTGAAGCCACCTTGTCCGCCACCGCCCCAACAAAATCGCCGGTGTTGAACGTCCCAAAGTCGAAGCTCTCCACCGCCTGCGCCGACCACAGCCGCATCGTGTTCGCCGTGTTCGTGCGATATCCCAATATCGGCGTGTCGTGCGGCACCCCGCGCACCACGCGCTGCGGAACCCAGTGCACATGCAGCTTTCCCTTCGCATCCGTGTGCCTCTCCGTCCGCCCGCCCATCTTCACTTCAAACGCGTCTTCCGGCCGCTCCAGCGCCCACGGATTTCCCAGTCGCAGCCAGTTATCCGTCGATTCCACCTGCCATCCGTCGCGAATCTGCTGGTCGAAAATCCCGTACTCGTAGCGAATCCCATACCCAATCGCCGGAATATCCAGCGTCGCCAGCGAATCCATGAAGCACGACGCCAGCCGCCCCAGGCCGCCATTGCCCAGCCCCGGCTCGCCCTCCTGCTCGATCAGCGTGTGCAGATCCAGTCCCAGTTGCTGCATGGCCTGCTCGGCCTCGTCGTAGATGCCCAGATTGATCAGGTTGTTCGCCAGATGCGGACCGGTCAAAAATTCCGCCGACAAATAACAGACCACGCGCACATCCTGCGCCTGATATTTCTGCACCGTCGAAATCCACCGCTCCACCAGCCGGTCGCGCACCGTGTGCGCCAGCGCCATGTACAGATCGTTCACCGTCGCCCGCTCCATGGAGCGACCCTGCACGAACAGCAAATTGTCGAGGAACGATTGCGCCAGCGCCTCAACTCCCGCCGCCGTTCGCTGCCCCTTTTGTGATCCCGCCTGCACCACCGCAGCTAAACCACCTGCACCCGTCCCTGCGCCGCTCCCTGCACCCATGCCTCACCTCATGCTCCAGCACGAGGCGGGGAACCTCGCCGGCCGGAACCAAGCTAACAACATAGCCCCAACTCCGGCCCGCGGAGCATCAATCCTCCAACAATCCCAGCCAGCCACGTTACTGAATTCCCATTGCGGAATCACGGACCCCTTTCGTCCCCGTGGTAGCATTCTCCGCGAGTCATCCCGCCATGCGAATCCCGCGTCTTCTTCTTGCGTTTTCTCTTGTCTCTCTCGCCGCCAACGCTCAATCCGCCCCACCCACCCGCGCTACCTATCTCCAACTTGCCACTCAGGTCGACCAGGCCCTCCATCAGGACGTCCTCAACCTCTGGTTCCCGCGTTCCATCGATCATCAACACGGCGGCTTTCACTCCCACTACGGCGCCGACTGGCAAACCCTCCCCAGCGACGGCAAATTTTCCGTCTTTCAGGGACGCATGACCTGGGTCGCCTCCCAGGTCGTCCTGCGCGAGCCCGCGCTCCGCGACCAGTTCCTCCCTTACGTCCACCAGGGCATCGATTTTCTCCAGCAGGTAATGTGGGATAAGAAATACGCCGGCTTCTATTGGGGACTCGACGACGAGGGCCACTTCACCCCGCAGTTCACCGACGGCAAAGATCTCTACGGCGTCGGCTTCTGCATCTACGGAGCGGCCGCCGCGTACCAGGCCACGCACGATCCCCAGGCCCTCGCACTCGCCAAACAAGGATTCCTCTGGGCCGATCAGCATGCGCACGACTCCGTCAACGGCGGTTATTACGAGTGGCTCGCGCGCGACGGCACGCCCGTCGTCCCCAGCGCACCCGACGGCCAAATCGTCCAGCCCCCCATCCCCATCGGCCCTGAGAATTACAAGTCGATGAACACCCACATTCATCTGCTCGAAGCCTTCACGCAGCTCTACCAGGTCTGGCCCGATCCCACCCTCCGCGCTCGCCTCGAAGAACTTCTCGCCATCGTCCGTGACAAAATCGTCGTCGAGCCCGGCGCGATGAATCTCTTCTTCACCAACGCCTGGCAAGCCATCCCCGGTCCTGACTCCTACGGCCACGACGTCGAAACCGCGTACCTCATGCTCGAAACCGATGAAGTCCTCCACGGCAAAGCCAGCGACATCACCGAACGGCGCGCGAAGATGCTCGTCGATCACGCTCTCGCCTACGGCTGGGATTCAACGAACGGCGGATTCTTTGAGAACGGCTCCGCCTTCGGCCCGCCTGAAGACACGCACAAAGAATGGTGGGTGCAGTGCGAAGGCCTCAACGCGCTGCTCATGATGCATCAGCGCTACGGCAAACAGAACCCGATCTACTTCCAGCGCTTCCTCCAGCAGTGGGCCTTCATCCAGCACCACACCATCGACCAAAAGAATCACGGTCTCTGGAATCTCACCACCGCCGGCGGCACGCCCGTCGTGCTCGACAAAGGCTCAATCTGGAAGGGCGCATATCACGACAGCCGCGCCTTCTGGAACGTTCGCGACCGCCTCCGTCAACTCGCCGCGCAGTGAATCTGTCCTTCATGCCAACACGCTGATGCACCGATTTTTCTCGCGGATTTCTACGCATTTGCGGATTCACTTCCACCCGTGGCTATCTTTCGATAACGGCTTCATGACAGCCCGATGAAATCTGCATACACCGTCCCTTGCACGGTCAACGGCATGCCCAACCGTGTCATCGTAGAAGTATGTGGAGACTATCGGCCCTCCTCTGGTCCACAGTGGAGTGGTTTGAACACCAAGCCGAGCGGCGGCGCATCCAGTACTGTCTCCAGCAAAGACAGCGCAGGGGTTTGTCCGCCATCGCAGACCCCACCCTCAACGCCAAAGCCCGCGGCGTTCTCGCCTTCATCATCGTGCTGATCGCGGGCCGCCGTTAGCCCGCATCGCGCATACAGCAGCAGCGAAGCTCTCGACTTCTTGCGGAGGCCACCGACGCGCTTTCTGCACCCTCTACGCTGTCACCTGCTTCAGCCCGGCGGCCAATGCATCTGCCGCCCACCCAACAGATGAACATGCAGATGGTCAACCGTCTGTCCGCCTTCCGGCCCGGTGCTGATCGCTACCCGGTATCCCTTGTCCAGGCCCTGGGCCCGCGCCACATCAGCCGCTGCCAGCAGAAGCCGTCCCAGCAAGGCCTGGTCGCCGGCTTCCGCGTCCGCCATGGAGGCCACATGCTTCTTTGGAATCAGTAAGATATGAACAGGAGCCTGCGGATCGATGTCGTGAAAGGCGTACACGTCCCCGTCATCCATCACCTTTTTCGACGGAATCTGCCCAGCCACAATCTTGCAGAAGATGCAATCCACGCTCGCCTCCCGTCAGAAGCGGAAATAAGCTCCCGCCATCGGCTCCGACGTCACTCGGTACGCATTGGTCGTCAGATCCGTCTGCCCAAACCCGGGTGCTTTGTAATAAAGCGCGCGGTATTCCAGCCGCAGTCCGATATGGCTGGTCAGCAAAGGCACGTTGACCCCGGCTCCAAAATTGGCCCCCGGCCCTGCCTGGTAGGGCACGTTCTGTCCGCCATTCAGCGAGGGCGACTGCAGGACGGCACTCACACCGGCGAGCGCAAATGGCTGAATCCCAAAGGCTTTCGGCCCAGTCAGCAGGTACGATCCGCTGAATTCATGCTGGTTATGCTGAATGCCGAACGGCACGCCCGTGTACGTCTCGTGATAGCGCGTGTATTCGTAACCGGCTTCATAGCCCAGCCACCAGTGGAAGCTGTGACGGAAGCTCACGGCGCCGCCGCCTGACTTGCTGGGCGTGTCCGTGATCCCGTTACCGCTAACCGTCTGCGTGAACTCAGCAAAGCCATCGACGGAGATGTCGTCGTTCTTCAGCGCCCGCTGCGCCTGCGCGGACGAAACGGCCAGCGCCAACAAAGCGCCAGGCAGAAGACTGCACACAATCAACTTCCGGAAATGCATTCGAACGAAGACCCTCCAGAACCATACTAATGGTCAGCCGGGAAAACCGCTCACCGATTGAGAACTGTATGCGTATCAAACCACCCAACCACGCGCCGCTCAAACTCCGCCGGATTCACGGAGACCGCGGCCGTATGGTCTGCTCCTTCGACGATCCACAACTCCGAATGCGAGCGTCCGGCACGATAGAGTTCCAAAGAATGGCGCATCGGAATGTTCTCATCGGCGGTCCCGCAGATCAGCAGTGTGGGAACGTGTGACTTCTGGATCGCGATCAAAGGACTCGCATCCGCAAGGTCTTCGCGATAGCGCAGCCGGATATACAAAAGAGCCTCTTCTCGTGGCAATGCGCCTGCGGTATCCGCAAACCAGGTCCGCTGTCTCGCGATTTGGTCAATCCGATCGTTCGCAATTTCGCGGAAGCTCGCAAATGCCGACTCCACTGCAATCGCACAGATTCCCGGAGTGACGGCGCTGGCCTGGATGGCAATCGCCGCGCCCATCGACTCCCCAAAGAGGTATTCGCAGCCTGGATCGTGCGGGCGCAGCCACGCAGCCCATTGTCTGACGTCATTCCGCTCCAGAACACCATACGTTGGCAGAGCGCCACCGCTTTCGCCATGGGCACGCGAGTCCGGGAGTAAAACCGCAAACCCTTGGCGCAGAAACATCGCTCCAAAGCCGGCCACGCCCTCGCGATTATCCGCAACCCCATGCAGCAGGATGACGGCAGCGCCATTGGGGCGTTCGGGTTGCGCGAACCAGGCGCGCAGAATTGCGCCGTCCGCAGCGGTGATCGATACGTTCTCGACAGGGACTCCCAGCTGTTGCGAAACCGTCTGGTCCAGCGGCCGCCGACCCGGGTGAACCGCCACTTGCACCAGCATCCAGGCAGCAAAAAGAGAGACCGCAAAGCAGACGATCGCTGCGAAGGCCGCTAACCGAATGACTCCGCGCACTCGGCCTGTCATGGAGGGCATTATGCTACGTCCTCCATGACAGTTCTAAGCAGTGAACAAGAAACCAGACTTGAGGCTGGCCTATCACGGAGTCTCAATGCACTTCGAACGACACCGAGGCCAAATGGTCTTCCCAGCCGAGCGTGATCTTGCCTTTGTTGCCGCCAAGATCGCTGATTTCCCACTTCAGGTTCTCCATCATCGCGCCGGGCTTGCTCATCGTCATCGGCACTTTGCCCAGGTCGTCAGCGCTCTTATAGGCCAGACCCCATTCGTGCGTGTCTTTGCTCACAATCAGCGTCCACTGGTCGGGATTGCTGATGTCGACGAACAGCGTGTAGTCGCCCTTCGGCACCGTGAGATCGCCGATCGTCAGATCAGCATCGGTGTGCAGCGCGGTGGCCGAATTCGCGCCCGCGCGCCAAACCGGATAGTGCGGATCGTGACTGATCAAGCCATCCGCAGAGAAAATTTTCCCTTCGCGACCTTTCACGCCCGGCGAAGAATACTTGATAGAGATCGATTGCCCACCAATGGTAGCCGTGGCTTGCTCGGGTGGGCTGGCTGGCGCTTTCTGTTGGGCGAACAACATGGGGGCAATGGCGAGAATTCCGGTACAAAGCAGCAGACGCTTCATGGCGATGGTTTCTCCTTGCGAGAACTCCCCTGCAAAACAGGAAATTCCACACGCCACGATTGTCGCACCGCCAGGCCCTCGCGCGTCACCGGACCGGTTTCCCCGGCCGGGAGCCCTGGCTCGCCCGCCCCATTCGCCCCTTGCTTTTGCCCCCTGAAGGCTGATTTTCGCCATTCAGCCCTCTGTGGTTTGTCCGGCGCCTGCCGTGCCCTATCCTTAAAACTGGTAAAGTCCTGGAAGAATAAGCACTTATCTGGGCTTCCGCAAGGACATCCTGCAACACCAGGAGAACTCAGCACATGTCGAAAACCGTCAAATACGCAGAGCGCGCAGTTACGATCGCTGCACAGGGCGCCTGGACCGTCTTTGAGAAGCTGAACAGCATCAGCCCGAACCCGTCGTTCACGCCGAAATGGTCCGACAAGCCGCTGCTGAAATCCTGGCAGAAGGAAAAGCCGCCGCTCGGCTGGCCGCGCACCACCGATTCGCTCTGTCCCAAGTGCGTTCCGGAGATTCGCCAGCAGATCATCGACGGCAAGCTGCCCCACGAGATCCTGCTCAACGAAAAGGTCGGCGAGATCAAGGCGCAGATCATCGAGCGCGACGGCCAGATCCTGATGGTGAAGGATTGCCCGAAGCACGGACACTTTGAAGACGTGATGTCCATCGACACCGCCTTCTTCAAGCACCTCGAAGAAGTTTTCCCCGGCCGCGATATCCGCGCCCACAACGACGACAAGCTGCACAATCACGGCACCTCGACCGTCACGCACGGCCGTGGATCGGTGCTGACCATCGACCTGACCAACCGCTGCAACATGATGTGCGATCCCTGCTTCATGGACGCCAACCAGGTTGGGTTCGTCCACGAACTGTCGTGGGAAGAAATCAAGACCATGCTGGACAACGCCATCACCATCAAGCCGCGGCGTCAGATGTCCGTCCAGTTCTCCGGTGGCGAGCCGACGCTTTCGCCGTACTTCCTTGACGCCGTCGCCTACTCCCGCAAAGTTGGATACAACTCGGTCCAGGCTGCGACCAACGGCATCGAGTTCGCGAAATCGAAAGAGCTGTGCCGCGCCGCTGCGGAAGCGGGTCTGCGTTACGCCTACCTGCAGTTTGACGGCATCGGCAACGCTGCCAACTCGCACCGTAAGGTCGGCAACCTGTTCGATGTGAAGCTCCAGGCCATCCATAACCTGCACGAAGCCGGTGTCGACATCGTCCCCGTGACGACGATCATCAACGGCATCAACAACGAGCAGGTCGGCCACATCATCCAGTTCGCGCTCGACAATCCGAAGAAGATCAACTTCCTCAGCTTCCAGCCGGTCAGCTTCACCGGCCGCGACGAAGCCGTGACCGACGAGCGCCGCGCCGCCCAGCGTTACACGCTGAGCCACATGGCGCACGACGTGAAGAACCAGACCGGCCTCGGCGAGCCGACCCGCGACTGGTTCCCCATCAGCTTTATGAGCACCTTCTCTGACTGGGCCGATCTGGTGCACGGACCCAACCACGAGTGGGGCCAGCTCTCCTGCGGATGCCACCCGAACTGCGGCATCGGCATGGCGCTGATGATCGACAAGGAAACCAAGGAAGCCGTTCCGGTCACCGCTTTCCTGAACGCCGATCGTCTGGCCAAGGACATGGCGAAGATCAACGACGCGTCCCGCGGCAAAACGCTCTCCGTCATCGGAGCTGCGCTGGCTCTGCTGCGCAACTACGATCCGCCGCAAATCGCCGACGCACTTCCGCATCATGGACCTGCTGCAGAAGTTCGACAAGTGCTTTGGCGCCACCGGCCGCAACTACGGCAAGGTGACCGGCGACCGCACCATGCAGGACATCGAGAAGCGCCGCGCCGATCGCTGGAACTTCCTCTTCATCGCCGGCATGTGGTTCCAGGACCTGTTCAACTACGACTTCCGGCGCACCGAGCAGTGCATCATCCCGTACGCGACCCAGGAAGGCGAGATCAGCTTCTGCGCTTACAACACGGGCGTGGGCTGGCGGAACATCATCGAGAAGATGCACATGACGGCCACGCTCACCAAGTGGTACGAAGAGCATGGGCGGCATGAGATCTTCGCGGGCGGCAAGAAGGTTGGCATGGATTCGACGCAGCACACGCTGATCCTGAACCAGGAGCACGTGGATGCGGCCGCCAACAACACCTTCGAGAAGAGCGGCATCGCCAAGAACGCGCGTGAAGAGAAATTGCGCGCTCGCGAGGCGAAGATGAAGACGGATGCCGAGAATGCCCGCATGGCGAAGCTCTACCGCGAGCACGTGCTGGGCGAGAAGCCGGTCGAAGGCCTCGTCTCGATCGACTCCATCGCACCCGCTCCGAAGCCTGCAGCGAAAACCGAAGCCGGCGAACCCGTCATGGGGGACTAGGACTGCGCGTCCAGCGACACCCGCCTGCGGCGGAAAAGCAACAAAAAGGGCCACTCCGAACCGGGGTGGCCTTCTTGTTTGCGGCTGCGGGGTGTGACCTTGGTTTGCCTCACGCGGAGCCAGTATAGGTCCGGCTGACAGCGTGTCCACTAGAATAGCGGCAACTGCCATGGACCGCCTGCTTCGCATTTTGGTTCGGACCCTCGCCGTTTCGCTGGTTGTCGCTCCTCCGGCCTTCGCTCAGTTTTCCAACCCCACCCCGCAAAAGACGCCCGTTCACAATGCGGCGCCGCTGCATCCGCCGGCGGGAGCACGGGTGGCGATTGTCGAGTTCGAGGACCTGGAGTGTCCGGACTGCGCTCACGCCAATCCGGTCATCCAGGAAGCCGTTGAGAAATACCACATCCCATGGGTTCGGCACGACTTCCCCTTGCCGTTCCACACCTGGAGCTTTGCGGCTGCGGTAGACGCGCGGTGGTTCGACACCAAGTCGCAGAAGCTGGGGGACGAATTTCGCGACGCGGTGTTTGCCGCGCAGCTGACCATCCATTCGCAGGATCAACTCCGGGATTTCGCGCGGCAGTTCGCCACGGATCATAAGCTGACGCTGCCGTTTGTCGTCGATCCGCAGGGCCGGTTCGAGCGTCAGGTCAAGGCCGACTACGACCTGGGCCAAAGCGTCGGCATCCAGCACACGCCAACCATCTGGGTGGTGACGAACCAGACGAGCGGTTCCCCGTTCGTCGAGGTGGTCGACCGGGCGAAGCTCTTTACGCTGATCGAAGAGGCCAAAGCTGAGACAGTGGCGAAGAAGTAGCGGTGAAGCGACCAGGTTGAAATAGCCCGTCCCCAGCGACGCTCTCGTAAGAGCCGTTCGACAGACTCAGGCCGGACCACCGGTCTCACGGCGGGATAAGAATTGTTGTGATCACGGTTATCCCTGACTGCTATACTCGGGCGCACTTATCCGTCCTATTGACCGTTCGAGGTGAATGGCGACCCGCACGACTGCCTGGTTGCGCGGTGCACTTTCTCCCTCGGTATCCGCACTCCCACCGCTAACCCCTCCCCTTCAGGAACCTGCCGCCATGCCCCTCCGCTTTGTTCGCCCTCTCATACTTGCCTCAGCATGCGCGCTGTTCAGCCTCCCTCTGGCCGCGCAGTCGTCCTCGCTCAAAAACCGGATCGTTGCACCGGTGGATGAGACCCAGCTGGTCACGCTGCGGGGCAACGTGCATCCGATGGCGCAGGCGCGCTTCGACCGCGGCGCGGCGCCGGCGGCGACGCCAACGGGACGGATCGTGCTGGTACTGGGGCGTAGCCAGGCGCAGCAGCAGGCGCTCACGCAATATCTGGCCGATGTGCAGAATCCGTCATCGCCGCAGTTCCATCAATGGCTCACACCGGCGCAGTACGGCGCGCAGTTTGGGATCTCGGACGGGGACCTGCAAACCGTGGAGTCGTGGCTGCAGGGCCATGGCTTCAGGATCGAAAAGGTTCCCCAGGGACGCAATATCCTCCTGTTTTCCGGAAATTTCGGCCAGTTGCAGAGCGCCTTCCACACTTCCATCCACACGCTGGCAGTGAACGGGACCACGCATTTTGGCAATATGAGCGACCCGCAGATTCCGGCCGCTCTGGCGCCGGTGATCGCCGGCCTGGGCCCACTGAACGATTTCCATCCCCAACCGACGCTGGTGCGGGGACCCACCGCACGCTACAACACCGCCACCCATTCGATTCAGCCGACGCTGACGCTTTTCAATGGTTCGACCCCGTTGCTGTTTGTGGACCCAGCGGACGCAGCGACGATTTACGACACGCCCAACACCAAACTGAACGCCAACTATAAGAGCGGAACGACGTGGGACGGCACTGGCGTGAAGATCGGAATCGCCGGTGACTCCAACGTGAACACGGCGGACGTGAGCAATTACCGCGTCGCGTTTTTGAACCAGGCAACGACGTCCTCCAATATTCCCACGGTCATTGTCGACGGCGACGATCCCGGCTTCAACGGCGATGAAGTGGAGGCGCTGCTGGATAACGAAGTTTCCGGGGGCCTGGCCCCGGGCGCATCGCTGTACTTCTATACGTCAGCGAATACCGACCTGACGGCGGGACTGTTCAACGCGATCTTTCGCGCGCTTGACGACAACACCGTAAGCATCCTGAACATCAGCTTTGGGGCCTGCGAAGCGGACGAAGGCCAGGGCGGCAATCTTGAAATTCTGGAAACCGCGGAACAAGCGGCGGCCCAGGGTATCAGTGTGACTGTCTCCACCGGAGACAGCGGGTCGGCAGGCTGCGATAACGACAACACCGAGACCCAGGCGCAAAACGGGCTGGCCGTGAACGGCCTGGCGTCGACGCCCTACAACATCGCAGTGGGAGGCACGGATTACGACGTGCTGGCGACGGCATTTACCTCGTACGCCAGCGACACCACCAGCGGCGCGGCGCCCTACTGGGGCACGGCGACGAAGTACATTCCGGAAGAGCCGTGGAACGATTCGACTTCGATCAACACCAACATCGCGGCCAATGTCCCTTTAGTGGACGGCAATGGACAGACGCTGATTGTGGCTGGCGGCGGCGGTTCGAGCCTCGTATATCCCAAACCCGCGTTTCAGACTTCGCTGACCCCGAAGGACAGCGCGCGCGATTTGCCCGATGTATCGTTTCTGGCGGGCAATGGGCTCTATCAGACAACATGGGTTGTTTGCGGTGACAACAAGGTAGACACGGGGTCTCAGTATGCAACTTCCTTTGACTGCGTGGAGACCAATGGCACCTTCAGCAATGACACAACGTTCATCGGAGTGGGCGGGACTTCCGCCGCGGCGCCGGCATTTGCGGGAATGCTGGCGCTGGTTTCGCAATCGCAGGGCGGGGCACGTCTCGGCCAGGCGGATGGCGTTCTCTATCAGCTGGCGCAATCGAAATACTCCAGCGTTTTTCATGACATCACGACGGGCGACAACTCGGTGCTGTGCGTTTCCGGCTCGACCAATTGCGGATCCAACGATTTCCTGGCTGGCTACAATGCCGGAACTGGCTACGATCTGGCCTCGGGACTGGGCAGCGTCGATGTGAAGAACCTGATCACCAACTGGACGACCGTGAAGCTGGCCTCGACGACCACGTCGCTGCAACTCAACAGTTCCACGGCTGCCTACACGGGCACGCACGGCGCCGCGATCAATTTCGGCGTGGGGGTCGACCCAACAACGGCAACGGGAGTGGTGGGAATTGTCGACAATGCCAACGAAAACGCCTCCGGCCCGCTCAACAACGGACAGTTTACGATTCCGCTCGCCAGCGGCGCGGGGACGGCGAGCTACAACGGACTGCCTGGGGGGAAATACACGGTATCTGCGCGCTACGGTGGCGACACGGCGAACGCGGCCAGCACATCGGGAGCGATCAGCGTCGACATTGCGCAGGAGACCAGCACCACGCTGTTGCAGGTGGACGCTTACAACCCGCAGACCCAGGCAAGCTTGCCGCTGACGAATATTCCATACGGTTCCTTTGTAGTGGCAGATGCGCAGATCCAGGGAACGGCGGAAGGCGCCAACACTGAGGGCGTTGCAACGGGAACAGTGACGTTTCTCAACGGCGGCTCCTCACTGGCCACGGTAAACGTGAGCGGCACATCGAACATCGCATCGTGGCCGCCGCTGAGCAGCGGGGGATTTGTGGCGCTGACTCCGGGATCGTACAACGTCACAGCGAACTATTCCGGGGACGACAGCTACTACAAGAGCGTTAGCTCCGCCGTCGCCTTCACGGTTGCGAAGGCGGCCGGCGCCATCAATGTGACGGAATCCCCTTCCACTGTTTATCCCGATGGCTCTTCGACGGTGAATGTGACCTTCACCACTCCCTACAATCCCGGTACCCCACCGCAGGGAGGGGTGACCATCTCTTTGGGGAGCACCGTCCTCGCGTCGCTGTTTGCGCAGGCGACCATTCAGGTCACGGGCAACACGGAGAATTACTTCCAGGACGCTTTTACTTCCATCAATGCGAGCCAGCTGGCACCAGGCAATAACACGCTCACCGCCGTCTACTCGGGCGATTCCAACTACGCTTCTGCTACGGAGACGTTCAATCTCTACAACACCACCGGAATCGGAAGTTTCTCGATGACCAATAGTGGCAGCCTCACGCTCATCGCGGGCCAGAGCGGACAGGAGCAAGTGACGGTTACGCCTGTAGGCAATTTCCAGGGTCCGGTCAAGCTGACTTGTACCAGCACTGCAAATTTCTGCGGAGACGTCCAGAACATCACGCTGGACGGTAAAGACAGCGCGAGTGCGTACTTCAACTTCAGTACTTTGTTCTCCACCGCCCCAGGCACCTACGCGATCACGATTATGGGCGTAGACGGGACCGGGAAAACCACTGCATCGACTACTTTCAACATTATTGTGACGTCCCTGCCCGCGAACGCCGGATTCACGGTGACCAACGGCGGCAATACTTCTCTGAATCCCGGGAGCTCGACGTATGGGCAGATCATGGTAACGCCGACGAACGGCTATATCGGCACTTCGACGGTGACCTGTTCAATCTCCACGTCCATAGCGAATCCGGTGAGTCAGCCGACGTGCGTCCCCTACTACACTGCATTGACGATTACGGATACCGCTCCGAGCTCGGATTCGGTGCAGCTTGGAACGACGGCAACGACCACGGCTGGATCGTACACCGTCACGGTCACGGTCACGGACCAGGTGAACGCTGCGATCACTGCAAGTACGACATTCACCTTGACGGTGAATGCGGTCCCGGCCATCGGCCTGACCAACAGCGGCAACTTCAGTATTGCTGCGGGCGCCACCGCCGGCAACACTTCCACGATCACGGTAACGCCCGGCGGCGGATTTACCGGAGCGGTCAATTTGACGTGCACCGTCACACCCCCGATCCCCAATCCAAACGATCCGCCGACCTGTTCGCTGCAGCCAACGCCCGTCACGATTACGGGTTCAACGGCGGCAACCGCAACGCTGACCGTAAAAACAACGGCCCCCACTACCAGCGCACTGCAGTCACCGCTCGATAAGTTCTTCCTGGGGGGCGGGGCGACGCTGGCTCTGCTGCTGTTTGTCGGGATGCCGGCGCGGCGGCGGGCGTGGCGTGGACTGTTGAGCATCGCTGCGATTCTCTTTATTGCAGGAGTGATCGGGTGCGGGGGCGGCAGCGGCGGGGCGGCGGGGGTGGCGGCGGTCAGACCATACCCGGCACGTCAGCCGGTACGTATTCGGTGACCGTAACGGGCGCAGACGCGGCTACTGGGCAGATCACAGGAAACACGTCTCTTACTGTCACCGTGAATTAGGCCGTCAGGAGTTAGTGAGGCTGTCACGCCTGACGCATTCACCTTCCGCTGAGATAGAGCGGAATCAGACCGTTGCGCCTTCGATCACGGCGACGTTCCCAGCCATGTAGTTGTCGGCTCCGACAGCCGTGACGCGGCGGAGGCTAAAGCCCGAGGCCGCGAAGAGACCTTCCCATTCGCGCTGCGTGCGCTCTTTGCCGCCCGTAACGGCGAGCATGTTGAGGTCGCTCATCAGGCGCCCCTCGAGCGCAGGATCGGCGTGGTCGACGATCGGCGGCAGCAGGAACTCAACAATCAACAGACGGCCGTCCGGCGGAAGGACGGCGCGGCCGTTGCGCAGAATGCCGGCGGCGGGCTCGTCCTGCAGGCCATGAAGGACGTGCTTGAGGATGAGGACGTCGGCGCCGGGTGGCACGGATTCCGCGAGGTCCGCGGCGATCAGGGCACAGCGGGATTGCAGTTCGTCTGTGGAAAAGCGCGGAGTTGCGCGTTCAATGCTCTCGGGGCGGTCGACGAGCATGCCGCGGAGATGCGGGTGCAGGCTGAGGGCGGCGAGGAGCAGCGAGCCGCCGCCGCCGCCGAGATCGGCCACGACGCTGGCGGTCGAGAGGTCGCAGGCCTTGGCGATGGGGAGGTAATCCTCTGCGGGCGCAGTGCCCATGACGGCGCGAAAGATGGCGCTGGCGTCGGGATCCTGCGACCAGCGCGAGGGACAGCCAGGATTACGGACGTCGCGCGCCGGTTTGCCGGTGCGAATGCAGTCGGTGAGGTGCGACCACTCGTCGGCGAGCAAATCGGCCCAAAAGACAACATCAGCCCAGGCGGAACCGGGTGCATCCTTGCGGAGAGGCGCGCCGAGCGAAGTGAGGCGAAACCGCGCCGGCGCGACCTCTTCCGTTACGCCAAAGCTCGCAAGCGCTCGCAGCAGCCGGTGCATGGCTCCAGGGTCGCACTGGCAGGCGTCCGCCAACTCGCCCACCGCGCGTTCTGAGTTCCCCAGAGCATCGGCGATGCCCAGGCGCGCAGCCGCGCAAAGAACGCGGCTCCGGGAGTAAGCCATAGCCATCTGAATCAGGGCGGCATTGGGAACGACATTGCCGATCCCGGAAGAAGGTTGGGACATTGGGAGGTCTCCTGCAGGATGCAGGATACATGGGACCTTTCCCCGAAACGCAACTGGCCGTGACGATTCGGGTTCGGGGGAGTACGCGCCGCGAATTCGTGCGCCGGCGCGGGTTTTCGCCGCACCTATAATCAATCGAGACGATCCTGTTCTTCAACGATCAGGAATGTCCCTGGCGGCAGCTCGGCACGGAGCGACAGCTCCCGCAATTTTTGTTTCCCGACCCTACCGATGCAGCATGCTGCCCAATTCCCGACGACGAACCCGAGGCCGCAGTGGCGAACGCGGCGAATGTTGGCCGTTCTGGCGATGGCGGGGATGGCCAGCGCAGCCTGGTGCGCCAGTCCGCAATATGGCGCAGGCCGCAACACGGCGTTTGCCCATGCGGAGCGGATGCGCGAGGCGCTGGAAGGACGCCCGGAGCAGCAGCGGACGCGCTTGCAATACGAACGGGTGCTGGATGCCTACCGGTCGATCTACCACAACGATCCGGCATCCCCGAAAGCGGATGCATCGATAGCGGCGGTGGCCGATGTGCTGGCCGAAGAGGGTCGCGTTTTTCAGGACGCGAAGCTGCTCCGGGACGCGATTGGGCAATATGAGTTCCTGCGCAAGCAGTATCCTGCGAGCCGCTATCGCACCAGCGCGCTGCTGACCGAGGGGGAGATCCAGCAGCGGGACTTTGGCGATCTCGAGGCGGCCAGGGCGATCTATCTAAACTTCCTTCGGATTTATCCGGAGAGTCCGCTGGCGGTCGAAGCAAAGCAGGAGCTAAGAAATATTCGGCGGATACAGTTGGCGCGGCGGCGGACGGAACCTCCGACGCGCGCAGCAGGCACAAGGGACCGGAAGAATACGATCCTGACGGCGGCCATTGAGTCGCAGGAGGCAGCAGCGAGTTCCCCGCGAAAATCAGCCACGAAGACACAAACCCCGTCGAGTGCGGAGACTACGCCGCCACAGGTTTGGACGCCTGCCCGGACAGCGGAGCGAACCGCACGCATCCAGGAGAATGACATTCCGGCACTGGTGCCTTCCACGGAATATGCGCCCGGAAGCAGCGCAAGGCCGGCAGCGGAAGCTCCGGCGGCTGCGGATCTGAACGCGGCGCCGCCGCCATCCCGCAGCCGCGTGCCGCTCATTACGGGTATTCGCCACTGGTCGACGCCGGTCTACACACGGGTCGCGATTGATTTGCAGCAGGAGGTGCGGTACACGGCGGCGCGCGTGCCGGGACCGGACCGCATTTTCTTCGACCTCTATGGAACACGGCTTTCCCCGGAACTGGTGGGGCACTCGCTCGAAGTGACGGACGACGGATTTCTGTCGCGCATCCGCGTAGTCCAATACAACAACGTGGTGCGGCTTGTGCTGGACGTGAATAGCCTGAGCGACTACTCGGCATTCTTTCTCGCCAATCCGCCGCGGCTGATCATCGATGTGCACGGGCGGCGCCCCGGGACGCAGCCCATGCGGGTCGCGCGGAGCAATCCGCCAGCGGCGGTAGGCATGGGCCCCGTGATTGCGCGGTCGCCGGAAGCACAGCCGCCGGCAGCTGAGGCGAATCGCACCGAGCCGATCGAAACGGGCGTATTCCCGGATGCCAGGACGCTGCGTGCCGGCTCCGCGCGTCCGAATGCGGATTTAGGAACGAGCGCGGGTATTGGTGCGACTGAAAATGCGGGACCGCGGTCGGCGCTTGCGGATGTGGCGACGCTCAGCACGCAGCCCAACGAGGTGCGGGCGACCAGGAAACCCACGACGGCGCCAGTGGTGGCCAGCGTGGCGGGAACAACGCCTGCGCCGCAGCCAGCCGATGAGACGGTTGCAGTAACGCCGAGGCCGCGAAGAACAAGGAGCGCGAAGCCAAGCGCGGCGCGCGCGGCGGACGACGTGCCTCCGGCGGAGGCGGGAGCGCCAGGCGTGCGGGCGACGGACTCGACCCCAGCAGAACCAGCGACAGGCGCAGCTCATGCAACCAGCTCGATGATGCGGGCGCTGGGATTGAAGATCAATCGCATCGTGATCGATGCCGGCCATGGCGGGCACGACTCAGGCACGCTGGGGCCGGGCGGTCTGGAAGAAAAAGACGTGGTCCTGGATGTGGCGCTCCGCCTGGGCAAGCTGCTGAAGCAACGCCTCGGCGCGGACGTGATCTACACCCGCAGCGACGATACCTTCATCCCGCTGGAAACGCGAACCGCGATTGCCAACCAGGCGCAGGCGGATTTGTTTATCTCGGTCCACGGCAATTCGAGCCCGGACCCGGCCGCCCGCGGTGTTGAGGTGTATTACCTGAACTTCACCAGCTCAGCGGATGCGCTGGAAGTGGCGGCGCGCGAGAACGCGGTTTCCAACGAGTCCATTCATCAGCTTTCCGATTTGGTGAAGAAGATTGCGCTGCAGGACAAGATCAGCGAGTCGCGCGAATTTGCCGAGGATGTGGACCAGTCTCTTTACGCGGGTCTCGAAGAGGGCAATCCCGGCCTCAAAGATCGCGGCGTGAAAAAGGCGCCGTTTGTGGTTTTGATTGGGGCAAACATGCCGTCGATCCTGGCCGAGATTTCATTTCTCACCAATCCCAGCGATGCGCAGGAGTTGCGGGACGAGGCCTACCGCGAGCGAATTGCGGAATCGCTGTACCGGGGCGTCGCGCGGTATGTGTCCAGCATGAACGGAATGCGGGTGGCGTCGAAATGAGAAGGCCAGCCGGTGGCTGGTAGCCCGTACTGGAGCCGGAGACTCGAGGCAACCAGCTACCCGCTACCCGCTACCCGCTACCCGCTACCCGCTGTTTTAGAAACCTTCCATCCGTTCGCGGTGTCTGAGTAGTATCAGAAGTAGAGTGATGCCCCGAATCCTTTCCCTTTTTCCGTTGATGATGGCCTCGCTGGCGCTGGGTGCGCCTGTGCAGAATGCTGCGCCGGTATTGCCGCAGTCGTTTTCCGGATGGACAATGACGGGCGCGCCGACGGCGCCTGAAAACGCCTCGGACGCTGCCGTGTTGAAGGAGTTCGGCGTCGCGCGGTCAGAAGCGGCGCACTACAGTTTGGGCAAGAATACGCTTTCGGTGCGCGCCTGGCAGTTTGGCGACGCGACCGGCGCTTACGGCGCGTTCACGTTCTATCGGCAACCAGGAATGCATGCGGAAGATTTGGGCGCCGGCGGTGCATCTGCCGCAGACCATTATGTTTTGTGGATAGGCGCGACGGTTGTGGATGCGACGTTCACCAAGCCTGCTAAAGACGAGAAAACTGCGCTGGCGGTGCTGGCTGGGCTGATGCCGAAGGTTGGCGGTGGCGCGAGCGTTCCGCCATCGTTGCCGCATTACCTGCCGACTGCAAATCTCGACGCGAGCACGGTGCGCTATGCAATCGGCCCCGCGGCCTATGCACAGATGGGCGGCGCGGTGCCGGCGAGCAACGTCGATTTTGATCTCGATGCGGAAGCGATGACCGCACAATACACGATCGCTGGCGCGCCGGCGAAGCTGACGCTCATCATGTATCCAACGCCGCAGATCGCTGAAGGCCATTTGAAGACGATGCAGTCGGCGATGCCAGGGCTCAATGCGAAGCGCAGCGGGCCGTTGGTAGCGCTAGTGAGCGGAGCGCTCTCCGCCGATAAGGCACAGGCGTTTCTGGATTCGATCCACTTCAACGACATCGTGACCATCAATCATCCGGAAGGGTACGTCAGCGAAGGCGCGAAGATGTACCGCCTGCTCTTCGGCATCACGATGCTGACGATGATCCTCGTATGCGCCGCTGTTTTCCTCGGGCTTTTTCTCGGCGGCGGACGCGCGCTGTTGCGCGTGATACGCGGTAAAACAGCCTCTGCCCTTTCAGAAGAGGAGTTCATCTCTCTGCATCTCGAGCAAAGGCAAACGACTCCGGAAGGCAGTTGAGATGAAATCCGGCCAAAGAAATGGCCTCTTTTTCCACATATCGTCGCCTATTTCCAACAAAAAGAATGGATTACGACGTGATTTCTCTTGCTCTTTGGCGAACATAAGGCGAATGCGAAGCGCGCCGAACCGCAAATTGCACGCCCTGCATCACTCTTTATTTTCAACGGGTTGCGATCCATTTGGATTTTGCCTTGACACCCCTTCCGGTGAACCATAGTATTTCGCCAGAAAGTTCTGATGGCTTTGCCTCCGTTGGAACTATTCTCCCTGAAGGAAAGGCTGCCCTGTTGCCGGGCGGCCTTTTCTCGTTCTGGACGGCGTTATCGAGCCAGGTTGTTCGTCACGCCTTCAGCGTCCTCTGCATCGCTCCATTGTGCGCCGCAGGATTCGCAAAGCCAGGAGTTGGTGGGATCGACGGACTCCAGCGTCGGATCTTCTGCGCCGCATTTTGGACAGGTGGGCGGGACAAAATCCTCGGGCTTCTCCCTCGATTCATCGACGATGTCTTGCGGGATGCGTTGGGCGATGACGGCGCGTGCGTCTTCTAACTGATCGGCGGCTACCAGAATGCGAACCACATTCTCAGCAACGGATCTCGTGCCAAACGTTGATCCCGGAGTATCCGGCCAGCTCTCGATACCGGCGCGGCGCAGCATCGCTGCCAACTGCCATGCCTCTTCATAGGTATCGCGTTCGCAGAGCGGCGTCTTCCATGTATAGGCGACCGCGGTCTTCGCGTCGTCGGCGACTTCTTCCTCGCTCTGCGGATCGGCCGGTTTGCGCCAGCCTGCGAACGACGTTTTGGATTGCTTCGCAGCCGCCTGAATGGCCGAAGGATCGCCGAGCCCGCGCTTCTTCAATTCGTCGCGGAGGATCGGCTGGGCGAATTCAGTGAGGTCGCTGAACCCGGCGGCCAACTCCTCAAGTTCTCCGTCGCTCATCTCGGCGTAGAGGCTGGAGAGGCGTTGCCACTCCTGTGTGGGGTTGGATTGCATCGCCAGCCAGAATAGCGCATTTTGCGCGGACTGCGGCGGGACGGTAAAATCGAGAGAGAAAGCCGACGTAGCTCAGTTGGTAGAGCAGCCGATTCGTAATCGGCAGGTCACCGGTTCAAGTCCGGTCGTCGGCTCCAGAAAACGTCGCCTCCGCCGGCCTTCCGCCGGCTCCTTTTATTTGTGCTTGAGCAAAGGTGACAAATCTCACATCTCTGCATCTCAACCTCTGGCAATGTTCGTGTAGTACAGCGGTTAGCCCAGTTTCGCAGGAGATTGCAGATGGATGACCTTTGCACCCTCGCTCAGTTCCACCCGGACGACCTCTCCACCCACGCGGTTTCACTGGCTATCCTGGCTCGGGCGCTGAACGATGCGCACGAGAGCGGCGGCCATCTGGATCGGGCAGCCTTCCACCGTGCCGCGGATCTGGCGCTGACGCTGTATGGCGATGAGAAGCGGCGCTTCTGCTCCGTAGACTGCCGCGCGCCGCTGCTGGATGCCCTCTACCTGAAGGCTTTTGTTGAAGTGGAGAATGGTGAAGAGCCGGAAGGCCAGGCGGCCGAGCTGGAGAGCGTGGCGATTGCCGAGCGCTTCCACGCTGAGGTAATGCGGATGCTGTACCGGCGCCCCTCTGCTCGGCTGATCGATGCCGACGCTGAGTTGATCCGTTCGCGATAAGTGGACCCTCACGGCTCCGGACCACCTGGCTCCCGTCAGGTGGCTGTAGTATCGAAACGCGCGAATTTTCCCGTTTTGAAGTCGCGCCTATCGATCTCCCGAGGTCCCGCGCGTGAAATTCTTACAATTTGCTTATCTACTCCCTTGCGTTGCGCTGCTTGCCCCCGCATTGCATGCCGAAGTGCGCCTGCCCCATGTGCTGAGCGATCACGCGGTGCTCCAGCGGAACCGGCCTATCCATATATGGGGATGGGCGACGCCAGCCGCGCACTTGACGGCGCATTTTCACGCGCAGAGCGCTGAGGCCGTCGCCGACCAATACGGCAAGTGGAGTTTGTGGCTCAAGCCGGAGACGGCTGGCGGACCTTACGCTCTGACCATCAGCGGCGACGGACCGGACGTGACGGTGACCGATCTGCTGGTGGGCGATGTGTGGATTGCGTCGGGGCAATCCAACATGGAGTTCCCGCTCGAGGGTTTCATCGGAACCGCCGTTTTGAAAGATGGCGCCCAGGAGATCGCGGCTGCGACCAATCCCAGGCTGCGCCTGCTGCTGGTGGAGCACAAGAGCTCTGACTATCCGCTGAACGACGAGCCGGATGTGTGGACCGACTGCACGCCGGATACGGCGCGGAAGTTTTCTGCAGTGGCCTACTTCTTTGGGCGCGAGATTGCGGCGAAGGAGAACGTGCCAGTGGGGCTGATCGATTCCACATGGGGCGGCACGCCGGCGGACTCGTGGGTTTCGATGGACACGTTGGGAACCAATCCGGCGCTGCTGCCCGCATTTGCCAGCCGCGCGACCTTCGCGAACAAAGTGACGGATGCGGCGGCGGAGATTGCCGCTGAGAAAGCACAGGACGCGGCGGCCAAAGCGGCAGGACAACCGGCGCCCAAGCATGACTGGCATCCGGATGAGGTTTCGTGGCTGCCGGCGGGTTTGTACAACGGGATGATTGCTCCACTGAAGCCGCTCGAAGTCAAAGGATTCATTTGGTACCAGGGCGAAACGAATTCAGCGCACGATCGCGCGCCGTATTACGAAACGCTCTTTGAGGGGCTGATCCAGGACTGGCGGGCGCGATTCGAGCAGGGGAATTTGCCGTTCTTTTTTGTGCAGATTTCCAGCTTCAACTCGCCCGGCGAGGACTGGGGCCGTGTGCGCGATGCGCAGCGCCGCACCCTGGCGTTGACGAAAACGGCGATGGCCGTGACCCTGGATGTGGGCTCCCCGAACAATGTGCACCCGCCGGACAAGCAGACCGTGGGCCATCGCCTGGCACTGGCGGCGCGGCATATCACCTACGGCGAGGATGTAGCGTACGGATCGCCGCTCTTCCGGCAGGCGACCACGGAGCTGCAGCCGGATGGAAGCACCGCGCTGCGCGTTTGGTTCGACAATGCGCAGGGGCTGACGGTGAAGGGAGCGGAGGCCAGCACGGCGTTTGAAGTAGCGGGGCCGGATCATCATTTTGTGCCGGCGCAGGCGCGCATCGAAGGCGAGACAGTGCTGGTTACCTCGACGGCGCTGAAGAATCCCGTATACGTGCGCTACGGCTGGATGGGCGTGATGACAGATAACCTGTTCAACGCGGCGGGGCTGCCGGCTTCCACCTTTACTTCGGAGACTTTTTAGGCGGGATCAGGCCGGGGTAAGAAGCGACTCGAAGAGGGCTTCGGTCGCGTCCATGCCTTCGCCGGTTTTCGCTGACACTTCCAGCATCCGCATGCCCGGGCTGACGCTCTGAATGCTTTTGCGCGCGGCGGCGACGTCGAACTCTGCAGCAGCAGCCATGTCGATCTTGGTGATGAGCGCGAGGTCCGCGGTATTGAAAATCGTGGGATATTTCAGCGGCTTGTCTTCGCCTTCCGTGGCGGAGAGCAGGACAACGCGCATCTGCTCGCCGAGGTCGTAGCTGGAGGGGCAAACAAGATTGCCTACGTTTTCAATGAAGAGGAAGTCGAGCGCCTTCAGGTCCCAGCCTTCAAGAGCTTTGTCGATCATCTTCGCGTCGAGATGGCAGATGGTGCCGGTGGTGATTTGGCGAACCTGCGGGCAGGCGCGGCCGAGGCGGGCAGCGTCATTTTCGGTGGCAAGATCGCCCACCAGCGCGGCCATGCGGTGACGCGCGGAGAGGCGAGTCATGAGCTTTTCCAAAAATGTCGTCTTCCCGGAGCCGGGGCTGGAAACGAAGCTGATGACGCAGACGCCGGCCTTCTGAAAACGGTCGCGGAGTTGGCGCGCGAGGATGTCATTTTCTTTCAGGATGTTGGTGCGAACTTCAAGAATGCGCGTCATGCATCAATCTCCAGCGAAGTAAGTTCGAGTTCCGTGCCGGCGAGGATATCCTGGGCAGGCGTAATGCATTGTGGACAGATAATGGACTGCATTTCGGGAGAATGGGTCTGGCCGCATGTGGGACAGCGGACGAGCAGCGGGACGCTTTCGATTTCCAGTTGCGTGGCGGCGAGCGGCGTACCGGCACGGCCGATTTCCCACGCAAAGCGCAGAGCTTCAGTGTCCACGCCCGAAAGCACGCCGATTTTGACGTGAACCGAGACCACCGGTCCCGGATTCCGGGCGGATTGTTCTTCGATTTGTTCGATCATGCTGAGGGCGATGGATAGCTCGTGCATAGATTCCTTCAGCAGATCCGCGGCAGTTGTTCGCCGAACATGACATCGACAACGCGCGTGCCGCCGACTGAGGTTTTCATCAGGACCATGCCCGGGGGCTGCTCGATGACTTCGCCGATGATGGCGCTGTCCACGCCGAGGGGATGGCGCCGCATGGCAGCGAGAACGCGATCCGCGATTTCCGGCGCGACGATGGCGATGAGTTTGCCCTCGTTGGCGACGTAGAGCGGATCGAGGCCGAGTATCTCGCAGGCGCCGCGGACGGTGTCGCGGACAGGAATCTTGTTCTCGCGCAGCAGCATGCCGGCGTGGGAGCGGTCGGCGATTTCGTTGAGCACGGTAGCCACGCCGCCGCGGGTAGGATCGCGCATCACGCGGACGCCCTGCAGATCGCCGGCGGATTCTGCCTCGTCCAGCAGGACCTTGATGAGATCGTGCAGGGAGGCGCAGTCGCTCTCAAGGGCGCTTTCGAACTCAAGCCCCTCGCGCTGAGAAAGAATCGTGATGCCGTGGTCGCCGATGGTGCCGCTGAGAATGACCTTGTCGCCGGGTCGGGCGCGGTCGGCCGAGAGCTGCGTGGCGCGATCGATGAGGCCGATGCCGGTGGTGGTGATGAAAATCTTGTCGCCCTTGCCGCGATTGACGACCTTCGTGTCGCCGGTGACCAGCTGGACGCCGGCTTGCTGCGCGGCGGAGGCCATGGAGTCGGCGACGCGCGCGAGTTCAGCGGCGGGCAGGCCTTCTTCCAGGATGAAAGCAGCGGCGAGGTAGAGTGGCTTGGCTCCGCCGACCGCAAGATCGTTGACCGTGCCATTGATGGCCAGAGTGCCGATGTCTCCCCCAGGAAAAAAGATGGGGGTGACAACGAAGGAGTCCGTGGTGAACGCGAGGCGCGTGCCGCCGATGTCGAGGATCGCCTGGTCGTCCATCTTGTCGAGCGTGGGGTTGCGGAAGCGGCTGACGAAAACTTTCTCGATGAGTTCGGCGGAGAGCTTGCCGCCGCTGCCATGGCCGAGCACAATTTGCGGATGATCAAAGATCGGCAGCGGGCACTGGCCGAATGGGTTCAGGGTTTCTTTTTCGTCGAGTTTGGGGGCGGTCATTTGCGTTCGCCTCCGATCGAGACTAAGTCGGAATCTTTGAGATGGCGGCCGTAGGCGTAGTACGCGGCGCATGCGCCTTCCGCGGAAACCATGGTGGCGCCCAGCGGGTGCTGCGGATTGCAGGCGGTTCCAAAGGCCGGGCAGTCGTGCGGCTTTTTAATCCCCTGGAGAATCAGCCCGGCGATGCACGCGGCCGGTTCCTGCGTATCGATCGCGGAGACATTGAAGCGATGCTCGGCATCAAGGTCGCGGAACTCATCGCGTAGCTGAAAACCGCTGCCGGGAATGGTACCAACGCCGCGCCATTTGCGGTCGCTGACTTCGAAAACTTTGGCGATAAGATCCTGGGCGGGGCGATTGCCGCCACGATTGAGGATACGGGAATATTGGTTCTCAACTTCGCCGCGCCCTGCCTCGAGCTGCTCGATGACCATCAGCACCCCTTCCAGGATGTCGAGCGGCTCAAAGCCCGTGACGACGATCGGGACGTGAAAACGCGCGGCCAGCGGCTCGTATTCGGCATAGCCGACCACGGCGCAGACATGCCCCGGCCCGAGAAATCCCTGGACGCGATTTTGCGGCGAGCTGAGGATCGCCTCCATCGCGGGCGGAACCAGCACGTGAGAAACAAGCAGCGAAAGATTGTCGATGCCCTGTTGACGCGCCTGCCACGCGAGCATGGCGTTGGCGGGCGCGGTCGTTTCGAAGCCGATGGCGAAGAAGACGACTTGCTTTTCGGGATTGGCGCCGGCGACCTTGAGGCAGTCAAGCGGCGAGTAAACAACGCGCACGTCGCCGCCGAGCGACTTGATGCTGAAGAGGTCGCCATCCGAGCCGGGAACGCGCAGCATGTCGCCAAAGGAGCAAAAAATAACGTCCGGGCGCCGCGCGATCGCGTGCGCCTTATCGATCATTTCAAGAGGCGTGACGCAGACCGGGCATCCGGGGCCATGCACCAGCTCCACGCCTTTGGGCAGCAGGTGGTCGATGCCATTTTTAACGATGGAGTGGGTCTGGCCGCCGCAGACTTCCATGATGACCCACGGCTTCGTCTGGACGCGGCGAATGCGCTCGACCAGCTTCGCGGCAATGTCGCCGTCGCGATACTCGTCGAGGTACTTCATGCTTTGCCTCTCAGCATTTCTTCCACAAAAGGAGCGTCGAGCTCGCCCAGCTGATCCAGTTCGGCGAGAGCTTCATAGGTTTTGCGAGCTTCTTCTTCATCGACGCGGCTGATCGCGAACCCGACGTGGACGAGGACGTAGTCTCCGACCTGGGTTTCAGGAACGTAGTCGAGACAGGCATCGCGCGTGACTCCGCCAAACTGGACGCGGGCCATGTGCAGGCCGTCATGCGAAAAGATTTCGACCACTTTGCCGGGAATCGCGAGACACATCGGTATGCTGCTCCTTCGCGGATTCGGCACGGTGCTGCTGGAACCAGCCGAGAGCCGCCGACGAGACGATCATAGTCCGCGGGGATACGGGGATGCTGGTGACATTGATCACAGTGCCTGGACGAGGGGTAGGGGGTAGCCGGGGATGGGGTACGGGTCGGCTCGAGCGCTGCGGTAGAATCGGCGCGACGTACGAATTTTCCTAAGGACTCTACACGATGCCCGACCGTTGTCGCGAGCGGCCAACGTTTTCTGGTGATCGCTTTCTGATATTCCTGCCGGTTTTCCTCGCCATTATGCCGGGCAGCCTTATTCTCTTCATTTGGCTGGAGGACCGCCCCTTTGGCATCCAGTTTGCATCGATGATCGGCTATAGCGCCGCAGCCTTTCTTTATACATTCAGTAGCAATCGGGGACTTCCCAGGTATTTGTTCACCTGCCCCGCTGTTCAAGGGCAGTTATCCCGATTGGCAGTTCGGCATCTTGCTTTTATCATCGCTCTCCTTATTAGCGAGACGACGGCTCTCCAACTCCGTCCCAAACTGTCTGACTGGTGGTTGACCGCTCGCGGCAAAGACATGCCGCCATTTGTAGCGGCACTGTTTATCGTTTGCGGGAGCCTGTTGTTGGCCCAAGTGCTAACCAACCGCTCCCTCCTTAAGAACGCGCACCTTGAATACGACCCTGACTAATTCTGTGTCGTGGGTCAGACCGGTTGCACCGATCAACCCTCGCTGGCATTCCAGCCTTTGGAGCGCTCGACGGCATCGCGCCATTTCCCGTAGAGATTGTCGATGGGCTGACGATTGGCATTCGCTGTAAAGACAGCCTCATCGCGGGTTTGGGCGATTTCCTCGACGCTGGTCCAGAAGCCGGTGGCCAATCCGGCGAGATAGGCCGCACCTTGGGCGGTGGATTCGAGAATAGCGGGGCGCCGGACGGGAATGCCCAGCAGATCCGCCTGAAACTGCATGAGCAGGTCGTTGGCAGCGGCTCCGCCGTCGACGCGCAACTCGCGGCAGGGGATGCCGGTGTCGGCGTCCATCGCACGCAGGACGTCGGCGACCTGGAAAGCGATGCTCTCGATGGCAGCACGGGCAATGTGGCTGATCTGCGTGCCGCGCCGGATGCCGATGATCATCCCGGCAGCGTAGGGATCCCAGTGGGGCGCGCCGAGCCCGGTAAAGGCAGGAACGAAAACAACGCCGTCGGAATCCGGCACAGCCGCGGCGATGCTTTCGACGTCGGGGGCAGCCGCAAAGAAGCGCATATTGTCGCGCAGCCACTGGACGACCGCGCCGCCAATGAAGATGCTGCCCTCGAGGGCGTATTCGAGCTTGCGGGCCGGGCTGCACGCGAGCGTGGTGACGAGCCGCTGCTGCGAGAGGCGGAAGGCAGGGCCGATATTTTCGAGCAGGAAACAGCCGGTGCCATAGGTGCATTTGGCGTCGCCAGGCCTGACGCAAAGCTGGCCAAACAAGGCGGACTGCTGATCGCCGGCGATTCCCGCGATTTCAATTCCCGCAGGCCCCAGCGGCGCGCTGACCCGTCCGACACTTTCGCTGGACCAAACAACGTCCGGCAGCATGCTGGCGGGGATGTTGAAGATGCGGAGCAGGTCGTCGTCCCAGCGGTCGTCAACGATGTTGTAGAGCAGCGTGCGGGAAGCGTTGGTGCGGTCGGTGACGTGGCGCGCGCCGGAAGTGAGATTCCAGATCAGCCAGCTATCCACGGTACCGAAGGCGAGCTGGCCATTTTCGGCGCGGGCGCGGGCGCCGGGGACATTATCAAGAATCCAGGCGATTTTCGTAGCGGAGAAATAGGGATCGAGCAGCAGGCCGGTCTTCTGGCGAATGGTCTCTTCGACGCCGTCGTCGCGCAGGCGCTGGCAGAGGGGCGCGGTGCGGCGATCCTGCCAGATAATGGCGTTGGCGACGGGCTTGCCGGTTTTGCGATCCCAGACGATGGTCGTTTCGCGCTGGTTGGTGATGCCAAGAGCGGCGACGTCGCGGGGGCCGATGCCGGCTTTGCCAAGCACTTCAACAGCCGCGCTGAGTTGCGAAGTAAGGATGGCGACTGGGTCGTGCTCAACCCAGCCGGGAGCAGGGAAAATCTGCGGGAACTCGTGCTGAGCCACGCCGGTGATGCGCCCCTGCTGGTCAAAGAGAATGGCGCGCGAGCTGGTGGTGCCCTGATCGAGCGCGAGGATGTAGGCCATGGGGAACCCCGGGAGGATTTTAGAGCATTGCGGGTGGGCGGTGTCATTCAGCCTGCTTTAGGCCACACGATTTCACAACGCGGTACCACGCAATTCGTCCGGGCAACATCCACATGGAGGGCGAAGATTCATAGCCTGCGTCGCCTGAGGCGATGCAAAACCAGCTGCGAGGGGATCGGCACTGCGAATGCACCAAAAAAGCGATGGATTGATTCGGGCCGTTGCTGTCTTCAAGTTTCTGAAGGCTGCGACGCTGATCGTGACCGGCGTCGGCATTCTGAAGATGATGCACATGGACGTAGGGAACAAAGTCTTCCACTGGGTCGCCATGCTGGGCCTCGACCCCGGCCGCCCCTTTGTAAATCATGTCATCGAAAAGGCGACGAACCTGTCGCCAAAGAGAATCGAGGAACTGGGAATTGTCAGCTTGCTCTATGCCGGGCTGTTTCTGACCGAAGGCATTGGCTTGTGGCTGCTGAAGCGGTGGGGTGAGTGGTTCACCGTCATCATTACCTCTTCGCTGGTGCCGTTCGAGGTTTACGAGATTTTCCGGCATCCGAGCGCGATAAAAATCGCGGTGCTCGCGATCAACGTTGCGATCGTGGTCTATCTCATTTACCGCATCCGCACGGACGCACGTAAAACTGCACCCATCCATCAATAAGCGAAGCCGTTCTACTCCGCAGGGACGACGGGCAAATCGACAAAGCTGGCGGAGCCGGGCGTGTGCCAGATCTGCTGCGTCGCTTTCTGATAATCCGCGGGTTTGGCGTAGAAGATGTTGTTGACATACGTCTGCGGATTGCGATCGTAGAGCGGGAACAGCGTGGACTGCACCTGGACCATGATGCGATGGCCGGGCACGAATACGTGATTCACCGTGGGCAGGCCGAATTGGTAGAGCAGCGGCTGGTTGGGCGTAATCGCCTGCGGCTCGGCAAAGCTGGTGCGGTAGCGGCCCCGAAAGATGTCCAGCGAGATGGGCAATTCGTAACCGCCCATGGTGGGATTGTTGGGCATGGTGCCGGGATACACGTCGATGAGCTTGACCACCCAGTCGCTGTCAGACCCGCTGGTCGATGCGAAGAGATGGACGATGGGCGCGCCGCTGACACGAAGGGGCGCGGTGAGCGGATTGGTTTCGTACGTAAGGACGTCCGGGCGGCCATCGACGAAGCGCTGATCGTGAACGAGCCAGGTGGTCCACGCTTCGTGATCGGCCTCGTAAAACGGGCGCGGCGTGAAGGGCACGGGATTCGCGGGGTCGGAGACGTATTCGTCGGACTTGGCGGAGCCGGCCGCGGGCGCGTCAAAGGATAATTTGTTGCCCGCTTCTAAATAGAGCGGCTTCGATGGATTGGGACAGCCTTTGTCGCAGGCGAGCGGCCATTGCTTCAGGCGATCCCAGTGGTTGAGGCCGGTGTTGTAGATGAGAACGGGCGGGGTGTCGGCCTTGGGCGCGCCATCGAGCAGATATTGATTGAAGAACGGGAGCATGACGTCGAAACGGAATTGCCGGGTGGTGTCGCCGTCCCAGCGCAGCGGACCGAGACTCCAGCCTTCGCCATTGACCTGGCTGTGACGCCACGGACCCATCACCAGGTAGTTCATGTCGTTGTGCGTGTCTTTGGGTTCAACGGCTTCGTAGCAATGGATGGCGCCCCACATGTCTTCCTGGTCCCACAGGCCCTGCAGCCACATGGTGGGAACGGTGAGCGGGGTTTTGGCCATGTAGGGGACGAGGTCCTGGCCGGACCAAAAGGCGTCGTACTGCGGGTTCTCTTCAATCTTGCGCCAGAAGGGAAATTGTTCGAGGCCGTTGGCGCGGGCGAAATCGCCAGTCGATCCCATGAGCAGGTTGGTGTAGTCGTCGTAATTCATGCGCGGGATGGCGGGGCCGCTGCCGCGGACGCTGGTCTGCTCCGTGATGTAGTCGAGGTTGATGTTGCGATAGGCGCCGTAGTGGAACCAGTCGTCGCCCATCCAGCCATCGACCATGGGGCTTTCGGGGAGCGCCGCTTTGAGCGCAGGATGCGGATGGATGAGCGCCATGACGACGGTGAAGCCCTCGTAGGAGGAGCCGATCATGCCGACTTTGCCGTTGGATTCGGGGACATTTTTCACGAGCCAGTCGATGGTGTCCCACGCGTCGGTGGTGTCGTTAGGGCCGGAGGGATTGAGCGGACCGGTGGGCATAGGGGTCATGACGTAGTCGCCCTCCGAGCCGTATTTGCCGCGGACATCCTGATAGACCCGTATGTATCCGGCACTGACGAAGGCGTCGTCGGCGAGGGGCAGGGCGTCAAGCATGTGCGGCGAATCTTCGCGGCTGGCGCGGCTGGCGGCATCGTACGGGGTGCGGGTGAGGACGATGGGGGCGTGCTGCGCGCCTTTGGGAACGACGATGACGGTGTAGAGCTTGACGCCGTCGCGCATGGGGATCATGACGACGCGCTTCACGTAGTCGTAGCCGGTATGCGGCATCGTGACCGTGGGAGGAATGTCGGGGGTCATGGGCGCGGTTTGCGCGCAGGCGGGAAGGGCAGCGAGCGTTAAACCGAGAAACGCTGCGGGGACAAAGCGGAGGAGGGTCATCATATTCATCCTTCCGTTGAGATTGTAACCGTCTACGATACGAATTCCTTCACGATGCCCGGCGCGGCCTGCAGAGCGGCGTCGAGTTGGGCTGCATCTTTGCCGCCGGCTTCGGCCATGTCGGGGCGTCCACCGCCGGAGCCGCCAACCAGCTTCGCGATGGCCCCAACGATTTTGCCGGCCTGCACTTTGGCCGTCAGGTCTTTGGTGACGCCGACGATGAGCGCGACTTTACCTTCTTCCTGCGCGCCGCCCAGAATCACAACGCCCGAGCCGAGCTTGTTACGCAGATTGTCGACGAGCGTGCGCATTTGGCCGCGGTCGAGTGCGTCCACGCGCTGTGCGAGGACTTTGAACCCGGCGACCTCGACGGCCTGGTCGGTGGATTTGGAGACAGCAGAAGCTGCGGTCTTCATGCGAGCTTCATCGAGCTCGCGACGCAGCTTCTTCAACTCGTCATCCTGCGCTGCGAGGCGCTGGCGAAGCGCGTCGGCCGGCGCGAGTTCAGCATTGGGGCTGAGCTGCAAGGCCAGCTGCGCCACCTGATAGTCGCGGCGGAATTCGTTGAGCGCGCCAAGGCCGGTGACGGCTTCGACTCTTCTCACGCCCGAGGACACGCTTCCCTCCCCCAGCAATTTGACGACGCCGATTTCGCCCGTGGCGCCCGTGTGCGTGCCTCCGCAAAGCTCGGTGGAGAAGTCGCCGATACGGACGACGCGGACTTTTTCGCCGTACTTTTCGCCGAAGAGGGCCATGGCGTGGTATTCGTTCACGGCCACGTCGATGGGCACATCTTCGAGCGTGACGACCTGCGTATTGAGCAGCGTCTGTTTGTTGATGATGTCTTCAATGTCCTGTAATTCCTCGTCGGCGATACCGGCGAAGTGGGAGAAATCGAAGCGCAGGCGGTTGGGCTCAACCAGCGAGCCGGCCTGCTTGACGTGCTTGCCGAGGACCTCGCGCAGCGCGGCGTGGAGCAGGTGCGTGGCAGTGTGGTTGCGGCGCGTGGCGCTGCGGAAATTTCCGTCAACGGCGGTATCGACTTTGGCGCCGATGGCCAGGGGCTGGCGCAGGATCGCGCGATGCGCGAAAACGCCCTGCACGGGCTTGGTGCAGCCGCTGACATCGGCGATGACCGAGTTGTGGTCGTCGGACATAAGCCAGCCGGTGTCGCCAATCTGGCCGCCGGAGTCGGCGTAGAAGCTGGTGCGATCGAGAACGATCTCGACAGCGTCGCCGGCAGCGGCGGCGGGCACTCCCTGTCCGTCTTTCACGAGGGCGAGGACTTCCGCTCCGTCGACGCGGAGCTGGCGATAGCCTTCGAACGCGGTCTTCGGTAGATCGCGAAAGACAGGACTGGCGGATTTTTGCGAACCGCCCTTCCAGGAGGCGCGGGCGCGGGCTTGTTCTTCGGCGCGCGCTTGCTCGAAACCTTCGAGATCGAAAGCAACGCCGGCGTCGCGAGCGGCGTCGGTCATGAAGTCGAGGGGCAGGCCGTAGGTTTCGTAAAGGTGGAAGGCGGCGCGGCCGTCGAGGGAGCCGCTGCGCATGGCCTCGTCAAGACGCGCAGAGCCGATCTCCAGCACGCGGGCGAACTGATTTTCTTCTGCTTCAATCACCTTGGCGACCCGATCGGCGCTTTCCTTCAGCTCCGGATACGCATCCCCCATCTCGTCGCGCACGGCGTAAACCATCTGGCACATGAAGGGCTTTTCCTGGCCAAGCAGCCGGCCATGGCGGATACCGCGACGCAAAATCTTGCGCAGGACGTAGCCGCGGCCTTCATTGGACGGATTGACGCCATCATTAATAAGGAAGGTCGAGGCGCGTGCATGGTCGGCGATAATCCGCAGGCTGGCATTGCCAAGGTCGTTCGCAACGCCGGTCAGCTCAGCCGCTTTTTGTATCAGCGGCGTGAACAAATCCGTCTCAAAATTGCTGACCACCCCCTGCAGCACAGCGGCTGTCCGCTCCAAACCCATGCCGGTGTCGATGGAGGGCTTGGGCAGCGGCGTTAATTTGTACCCGACAGTGGCACCCTTAGCATCAGTCTCGGCAGAGCGGTCGAACTGCATGAAGACCAGGTTCCAGATTTCAACGTAACGGGCGTCATCCTGGCCGAAGGGCTTGTCGACACCGGGCTCCTCGGCAGCTTCGAGGCCCATGTCGTAGAAAATCTCAGAACAAGGACCACACGGGCCGGTCTCGCCCATCTGCCAGAAATTGTCTTTGCGGCCGTAAGTGAAAATTCGCTCTTTCGGTACGCCAACGCTCATCCACAACTTTTCGGCTTCGTCGTCGCGCGGGACTTCAGCGTCGCCTTCAAAAATAGTGACGTAGAGACGGTCTTTGGGAATGCCAAACCATTCAGGCGAAGTGACCAGTTCCCATCCGTAGGCGATCGCGTCCTTTTTGAAGTAGTCGCCAAAGCTGAAGTTGCCGAGCATTTCGAAAAAGGTGTGGTGGCGGCGAGTGAATCCGACGTTTTCGAGGTCGTTGTGCTTGCCGCCCGCTCGAACGCATTTCTGCGAAGTGGTCGCACGCGAGTAATCGCGCTTCTCGATGCCCAGAAACACGTCTTTGAACTGGTTCATGCCCGCGTTGGTAAAGAGCAGCGTAGGGTCGTTGGCGGGCACGAGCGAGGACGAGTGCACGCGGCGGTGCCCCTTCGACTCAAAGAACTTCAAAAAGGCTTCGCGGATGGCGGAGCCGGACCAATTGCCGGGATTCTTGCTGAAAGGCATAACACCCTGAGTTTATCGTGAGCGGGGCGAGAAGCCAGGGGTAAGAGGTAAGGGATAAGGGATAAGAAAGCCAGACGCCAGCGACTACCCAGCCACGCCGACCAGCACTTTCGGGCCGGTGGGCTGAGGCATGCCGCCTTTGGGTTCGACGGTGATGGCGAAGGCTTTGGCTTCCATGCCTGGCGGGACGTGGGCTGTCATCAGCTTGGCGGAGCTCATCGAGGACATGACGCCGAGGCTCACAGGAGCGCCGGTGGCGGGCACGATCCAGAGCTGGTAGCTCTTGTCTGCCGGCGCCTCAGCGAGCTGGCCTGCGAAGACGACCGTGCCCATGCGGGCGTTATACAAAACGGCCGCGCGGCCCGCGGAGGTGCCAGGCTGCTCCGCGAGCGCCACGCGGATCGTGCCGGGCGCGCCGAGAATACTATTGGCATCCGCAGAGGATTTGGCGATCTCGCGGGAGTTGGTTTCGGCGTTCGACAACTGTGCCTCGAGCGCCTGAATACGCTGCGAGGCGGTCTGATTCCGGGTATAGAGGTATCCGGAAAGAACAGCGAAGACGATGGTGGCGAACGCAAGCGCGGGCGTGAGCCACCCAAAGCGTCGAGCGGGAGCAGGCTGGACGGGCACGGCGAAACGCTGCGCCTTGTCCGCGCGGGCGCGGCGCATCAGTGCTTCTTTGACTTCGGGACGAGGCGCAACCGGCGGCGCAGCAAGGCTGAGCAGAGCGACGCGCTGCCGCGCCGCCTCTACCTGCTGCGCGCAGGCATCGCAGGCCCGCACGTGGGCCTCGAGCGCCTGCTTTTCCTCACCATCGAGCGCCCCAAGGGCGTAGAGGTCAGGGTCTTCCGGATTGACGTGCCGTTCGTTCATCAAAGACCTGTTTCAGCGATTGCATCGCGGTACGGACCCTGGACTTTACTGTACCCAGCGGGCTGCCGGTGCGCGCAGCAATTTCAGTTTGTGTCATCCCTTCAAAATAGGCCAGTTCCACAGCTTCCCGCTGTTCGGCGGGCAGGGCGGCCATGGCGGTTCTCAACTTCTCCATCAACAAACTTCGTTCGGCGTCATCCTCAAGATTGACAGACGAGGCCACGGCATTCGCGGGATATGCCTCAATATCTTCCGGAATTTCGCGATGCTCGCGAGTACGCAGGCGCGAGAGAGCGCGATTCCGCCCAATCACCATAAGCCAGGCCGGGAGGGAGCCGCGATTCGCATCGAAGCGCGCGGCGCCGCGCCACAGCTGCAGGAACATGTCCTGCAAAATCTCTTCCGCAGCCTGGGGATCGTGGAGGATCCGCACGAGCATGGCGAAGAGCATGCCGGAATACCGGTCATAGAGCGCGGAAAGCGCGCTTTCATCTCCTGCCATCATCCGCTCGACCAGGGCCGAGTCCGGAACATGCTGCGAAGGCGCAGTCACGATGCCTCGCTTCGGCTACGGAATATGTACGCGCTGGAGAACATAAATGGATTGCACGATGGCAACAGAAAATGCACGGCTGCGGGAACTCACCGTAAGGAGCAGCGCTCCGTGAGATGCAGGGCCATGGTAACTCGGCTGCATGCGATCACGCCACATGAGGCTCCCGCTGAACTCATTTTGCAATCCTTCAATCCGAAATGAACTCGACCGGCGTACTGCATGCAGAGAAGCGAGACGCCTGTGCTCGATATCAGGCTGCTATGACGCGGAAATGAAGGAGAAGAAAGCTATGAAGACTGAAATTGAGACCCCGCAGATTGCTGAATCCGGGGTAAACCGTCGCTCGTTCCTCACGGGCGCAACCATGTTTGGCCTGGGCGCGGCCACCTCTGCCGTGTTCATGGGATGCGGCGGCTCCAGCACCAGGAAGGTATCCGCGGCCGGCACGACGGACACGGCCACCAACATCCTCACCGCAGCTCTGATCGCGGAGAGCCTGGCGATCACCACCTACTACACGGCGCTCTCCACCAGCGCGGTGATCACCGATCCAAATCTGGCGGGGACTGGCGGAACAGCGGTCAACGTGAGCTCCTCGGGCAGCCAGATCAACGTTGCTTATCTGCAGGGCGCGCTGCTGGAAGAGGTGTCGCACGCGCAGTTGCTGCGGTCGCTCCTCGGACTGGCCACGGATGGCAGCGGCGACAGCGCCGCGGGCATTCCCCAGACGTTCTACTACCCGACGGGAACGTTCGATTCGCTGACGGGATTCTTGCCGGTGCTGCTGGCTCTGGAGACGGCCTTTGTCGGCGCATACATGACGGCCGTGGAAGAATTCGCCTCCATGGCAGCCGGCTACAACGGATTCAGCGCGACCCAGGCCAACCCCTCGGCGAGCGGCTCGAACCTGACCCAGGCGGATTTGATTCTGTACGCCAAGGTTTCCGCGTCCATCCTCGGCGTGGAGTCGGAGCATCGCGCTCTGGTCCGGGGCATTCCGTCCGTCACGCTGTCTTCGCCGAATTATGCGGGCATGAATCTAATCCCGGCGAACAACCTGAATTATGAGATCACGGATGGCTTGACCGGCCTGATCACCAGCGTCAGCGGCGACGCGAGCACCACGGCGGCTGCGGCGCTCACGCCGTTCATCGCGGCAGGATCGAACCCTGTATCCGTGCCGACGGTGGCAGCGCAAGCCAGCTTTACCTCGGTGGTGAACGCTTCCGTCGCGTCCAATGTGACGGGGTCGATTCCCGCCGCTGAGTAACTTCGCATCGACGATGCCTGGAGCAGGATCCGGGTCCGTCGCACCTCCTCCATTTTCCCCATAAGGGCTGGCGTTCGCGCCAGCTCTGCGTTTTTCTGCGCCGGCGGGTGACTCCGTGTGATCGGGTCCTGATACACTCGTCCGGCAACCGAATCCCTATTCGCGAGGAAGACGATATGGCAAGTCCGACCCAAGCACAGGTGACCCCTGAACGCATTCTGCAAATGGCCTGGGGTTACGTTCCACCCCTCGTGCTGGAAGCGGCCATCCGCCACCGTGTTTTCGATGTGCTCGACGCCGGACCGATGAGCGTTGCCGAGGTTTCCAAATCAACCGGCGCTTCTGTGCGCGGGTTGACCGCAATTATGAACGCGCTGGTGGGGCTGCAATTCTTAACGAAGGATGACGCCGAGCGTTACGCCCTGGCGCCCGAGGCCGCGGCCTTCTTAGTGAGCACCAAGCCGAGCTTTCAGGGTGGGCTGATTCGCCATTGCAGCAATCAATTGATCCCACGCTGGCTGCACCTGAACGATGTGGTGGCGACCGGCGCGCCGGTGAGCGCGGTGAATGCCGAGCAGAGCGGCGGCACATTCTTTCACGATTTTGTGGTCGACATTTTGCCGATGAGCTTTCCGGCGGCGCAATATCTGGCCGGCCATTCGCAATTTGGCGAAGCGGGCGAGCCGGTCAAGGTGCTGGATCTCGCGGCAGGGTCAGGTGTGTGGGGCATAGTGCAGGCACAGGCTTCGCCCCGCGTGCAGGTGACAGCGGTGGACTGGCCGGAGGTGATCCCCGTGACCCGCAAAACGGTGCAGCGTTTCGGCGTGGGTGATCGCTTTACCTATGTCGAGGGCGATTTGCAGGACGTCGACTTTGGTTCCGGCTACGCGCTGGCGACGCTGGGACACATTCTGCACAGCGAAGGCGAGGCGCGCAGTCGTGCGCTGCTGGCAAAAGTATTTGCGGCGCTCGAAAGCGGCGGGACGATCGCGATTGCCGAGTTCCTGGTCAACGAGGATCGCAGGGGTCCGCTCAACGGCCTGTTCTTCGCGGTGAACATGCTGGTCAACACGGAGAACGGCAACACGTGGTCGTTTCAGGAGATCAGCGGGTGGCTGCGGGATGCAGGATTTACGAACCCGCGGACCGTGCCTTCGCCAGGAGCTTCGCCGTTGATTCTGGCGACGAAGAGCTAGTGGCTTGAGGCCGCGATGCGTTGCGACGCTGGCCGCCGGCGCGCTGGCGAGAGCAACTGCATGGTAATCGCCATCGCGGGGACGAGAAAAACGACGGATCCCGCGACCCACATGAAGGCGCCGGCGGCGATCTGGTCGTTGAGCGCGCTCAGGCCAAAGAGGCGCGGGACCTGGCCGTAGCTGGGATAAACCAGCCGGCCAGAGAAGCAGAGAGCCGCGGAAATCCCAGTGTTGACGAGGTCCGCGAGCAGCAGGTAGGGCAGCAGAATCCAGCGCGAGTAGTCTTGCCGGAACGGCCACGGCGCGATCACCGGCCACCAGAACAGCAGGCTGGTGAAGAAGAAGCAGGCGTGCTCGCAGTTGTGCCAGTTCTCTGAGGCCAGAGCAAATTCATACGCTTTAGGAATGTGCCAGCCAACGTAGGCGAGGTTCATCGCGAGCCACGCGACACGCGGACGGGTCAGCCAGTGTCCCGCGCTCGGCAGGATGCGCGACTCAAACAACGGCCGCAACACGCGGCGAATGATGGCCCGCGGCAATCCGCGCAGCATGGGAACGACAGGCGCTCCCAGCACGATAAGTGGCGGCGCGATCGACATGAGCACGAAGTGCTGCGCCATGTGCATGAACAGCAGCGTTTCAGAAAAAGTATCGAGCGGCGAAGCGACAGCGATAAAAACAGCAAGGATCCCGCTAAGAAACGCGAGCAGACGCCACGCGGGAAACTGCGCGGGGCGCGTGCGGCGGATGCGATTCCAGCCGCGGATGTAGATGATCGCAGTGATCGCGAGCGCCGTTGTGACGACCCAGGGAATATCCCACGTAGTGAAGAGCGCGTCGAGGTTCATACGCAACTCACGGCGACTGGCCTGGATTCGCTGGCGGCGACTGCATGGGACGCTGCGCGCTGTCGGCCGCGGGATTTTCGCCGGCAGGATGCAGCGTCTCGAGGAAGCTGACCACGGCTTCAATTTCCGCAGGAGAAAGGTTTTTCCCATACGCAGGCATGTTGCCGCCGCCGGTCACCACTTTGAAACGCAGCTGGTCGGGCGTCATGCGCGTAGCGACGGCATCGAGCGCGGGCCCGCGTTCACCGCCCTGGCCACCGATCGAATGGCAGTTGCGGCATTGTTTGGCCTGGAAAACGACGGCGCCCTGGCGGACGAGCGGAGTCGCTTCTTCGAGATAGCGAACGGGCAAAGTGTCGCCGCTCCACGCGCTCATGTGCGGGCTCCACGGCGTGTAGGTGGCGAGATGCGTGAAGACGGCCCAACTCACCGCAACCGAGGTAAGCGCAAGCACAGCGACGGGTCGCCGATGCCAACTCTTTTCGCCTTCACCGGCCACGAACGGAACGGCGAGCAGGCCGGCAATCATGAGGATCGGCGCGATCAGGATGAACGGCGTCTCCATGGCCGGCGGCAGGTACGACAGCACCGCGTAGATCCAAAGGAACGGGAAATCGGGCTTGGGAACGGTCTGAATGATGGAAGGATCGGGCTGACCCCCAGGGCCGGAGGGTCCAAAAACCGCCGCGCATATAGCGACGGCCGCGAGGATCGCTCCGGAGAAAACCAAATCTTTCCAGAACGCGCCGGGCACGAAGGGGATGCCGTCTTCATGCGCGAGCTTGTTGTATTCCGCGACATAGGTGGAGCGGCGGACAACGCGGCCGGGCATCGGCCACTCGTTGACGCCGAGTTTCAGGACCATCCACACATGCACCAGCGCGAGCATGAGTAGCGTGCCGGGAATAATGAAAACGTGCAGTGCGAAGAAGCGAGAGAGCGTGGCTCCGGCAATGACAGGACCGCCGAGCAGAAGGTGCACGAGGCTGCCGCCGAGCCACGGAATGCGGCTGGTGATGAAGACGCCGATGCCGAGTCCCCAGTAGGCGTCCTGATCGAAGCGCAGCACCTGGCCCGTAAAGGCCATGCCCAGCGTCGCGAGCAGCAGAAAGACGCCGACCACCCAGGTGAGCTCGCGTGGAAATTTGTAGGCTCCAAAGAGAAAAACCTGCGCCATGTGAATAAAAACCACGGCGACCATGAAGTTGGAGCCCCACCCGTGCATGGCACGCAAATACCAGCCCAGCGGAATTTGATGATTCAGGATGTTGAGGCTGTTCCACGCTTGCGCAGCAGAGGGAACGTAGACGAGCGCGAGCAGAATACCGGTCACGATCTGCAGCATGAGCAGCGTAAAAGCAGCACTGCCGAAAACGTAAAACCAGCTCGCGGTGTTACGCGGCACTTTGTGCAGCGCAGCTTCTTTCACCGGGCCTTCAATCTGCAGGCGCCGCTCAAACCAGTCGTAAATCTGCTTCGCGGTCTTCTTCATCCGCGGCATGGGCAGTCCTCGTCTTTACCGGGCGTTGAAATATTGACCAGCTTGGCGGTGTTGGCGAGCGAAGGCATCTGGCCGGCGTCAATTTGTAACTGCCCGCCAGCTATTTTGTAGTCGTAGGTGAAGAGGCCGCGTTCGGGCGGCCCGGAGGCGCGGGAACCGTCAGCATAATAGACGCCGCCGTGGCAGGGGCACATGAACAAGCTGCGATTGCGGAAACCAGCGGACCGGGCAGCCGAGGTGCGCGCAGTTGATGGCGAAAACTTTAAACTGGCTGGCGCCTTCGCGACGCACGTAGCAGGCCACGTTGTCGGTTTGGCCGTCCCAGGGACGCGTGAAAGGGGTTTTGTACGACGCCAGACGCGTTTCGCCGACGGGGAAATCGTTGACCGAACCAAGAGAAATCCAGGATTTGTAAGAAGAATCTTTCCGAACCGGCGCGAGCAGGTAACGGATGATGGGGACGGCGAGAGCAAGACCGACAATGCCGTTCAGCGCAGCTCCAGCGCCCAGCAGCAGCCAGCGGCGCGAGACGACGCGGGGGTCTTCGTGATCGGAGGCGTGCTCACTGGCGGTCACAATGTCAGGGCCGGTGCTGGGTTTCTCGGGGCTGTCGCTCTGTTCGACCACGGCTCTCTCCTCTACTGGGCGGAATGGGGTGTGGGCGCGGCGGAAACCGCGGCGGAATTCCGCAGGGAATCTAAATACGCCACAATGTCGGTTACATTCTGCGGCGCAAGGGACCCTTCGTGCATCCAGTCGGGCTGGTGGATGTCGGGCCGACCCGCGATGATGATGGTGCGCAGCGCCTGATCGCTGACCAGCGATAAATAAACCGGGCTGGTAACCTGCTGGCGTCCAGGCTTCTGATGGCACGACGCGCACCGTTGCTGGTAGGCAATCTGCCCGTGCTGAGCGTTGCCGGCCTGCGGTTGCGCGTAAGGTGGAGGCGTGGCGCCCGCAACCGGATTCGGCTTGACCCACTCTTTGCGCATACCGGCAATGATGGCGCCAATTTGCTGATCGGTCAGCATGCCGCCGGCGGATTGCGCGAAGGCTGGCATTTCTGTCCCAGGCATTCCGCTGGAAATCCATTTGCGCAGCGTCGCGTCGTCGACCAGCGCCTGGTATTCAGGATTGGCGAGATCCATGGCTGGCCCATTTTGTCCGTTAGCGCCGTGGCAGGCCTGGCAATTCGCCGAGTAGAGCGCGTGGAAATCCGTGACCTGTTCCGGGCGCGGCGGTGGTCCTTCTTTCGGATAGCCCGGCATCCGCTCGCAACCGGCGAGCGCGAGGGCGAGCGTGGCGAGCGCAAGGAGAGATACACGGGCCATCAGTGCTTCTCCTTGTTGTGCGCATCTTTGTTGTGCGCATCTTTGGGCCGCGGCGGACCAGCGTCGAGGTTCGACTCCATGAGGCCTGGCGCTTCAATTCCCATGCGTGCGAAGAACGGCAGCCGGCCGCTGGTCCGGATGCGACCCTCGCGTTCGACAACCAGGCCGGCGACCACGCCGAAGGTGACCTGAGAGACAACGAACCAACCCCACGAGATGCGCGCATCGAGCGTGGGATTGATGACGCCCATAGTGGAATGCAGCAGCCCGGTCCAGAGCAGCGGGGCGAGCACGCCGCCGAGCAGCACCGGCCGCCGCGGCAGCATCGGCAGCATGGCTCCATACAGCAAGCCAACGAGCAGACAGGTCAGGGTCTGGATGAAGATGGCAATGAGGAGCCAGCTCCAGTGGAAGGCGGCGATCTCGGCCGTGGTGATGTTCTGCGCGTTGATGGCGCCTGCGCCGCCCAGCAGGTTGACCGGATACCAAATACTGTGTTGCGCAATGAGGCCGTAGGCGAGCGCCGGGAAGATCATCGCGATGCCGCCGGCGATGCCGCCCTTAATGCCGCTGAGCACGGGATAGGTTTCAACGGGCAGGTAGGCGCGATCTTCGGGGCCAACCTCAAGGCGGCGGACGGACTTGCGGCTGGTCGTAATCGTGACCGGCTGCACAACGACAGGAATATTCTCGTGCGCTTCGTGCGGCAGCACCTGCCGGAACCAGCCAATGCATCCGGCTACGATGAGGACTCCGCCGAACAGGCTGACCCAGGCGCTGGTCACGAGTCCGGCGGCGGCCGCGGTGCAGCCGAAGGCCAGGATGACGGGCCAATGCGTGGGCGCGGGCAGATGGATCATCTCGCCGTGCGCGGGCTCCGATTTGTGCTGGAGGGTTTCTGGCATATTCAGCGTCCGATGATATAGACCACAGTGAAAACGACGACCCAGACGGCATCGACAAAATGCCAATAGAGGGCGAGCGTTTGCACGCGCTCGTTATGGCTGGGATTCAGGCGTCCGGTAAGCGCAAAAATCATCACGGTGCCGAGCATCAGCAGGCCGACGACGACGTGCGTCGCATGGAGCCCGACTAAGGAATAAAAAGTAGTGCCAAAGAGGTTCGTGTGGATGGTGAGGCCGTCGAGGTAGATGAGCTTGTGCCACTCGAGCCCGGTTCCGACAATAAAGATCAAGCCCAGAATGATGGTGAGCGCCCACCATGCCGCGAAGGGCTTCATTTTGCCGCGCTCGATTTGGCGCTCTGCGAGCCAGATCGTGACGCTCGATGAGAGCAGGCAAACAGTATTGAAGATCGGTAACTCGAGAACCTGCGGCGTGGGGCCGGTGAGGGATTTTCCGATGTAGTAGACGTACGCAACCACGAAGATCGTAAAGATCGCCGTCTCGCCGATGATGAGCGACAGCATGCCCACGCGCCCGCGCGACGGCAGGTGCCACGGTTCCGCGCTGTGCGAAGATAGGAATGGCGCTCATTGCTCGTACTTCCAGTCTGGGTCGTCGGGATGCTTCAGATCCCACAGCGGCCGGCGGCTGTGCACCACCGGATCGGCGGCAAAGTTATAGACAGGCGGCGGCGAGGGCGTGGACCACTCGAGCGTCCACGCGTCCCACGGATCGTTGCCCGCCTCTTTGCCGCGGAAATACGAGTAAATGAGGTTCCACGCAAAGATGAGCACGCGCGATGCCCTGAATGCATGCCGCCAATGGAGATGATGAGGTTGAGCGTGTTCCATCCGCGGTCGGCCTCGTAGGTGTAGATGGAGCGCGGCATGCCCATGAAGCCGACAAAGTGCATGGTGTCGAAGGTGATGTGGAAGCCGATGAGGAAGAGCCAGAAGTGCCACTTGCCGAGGGTCTCGCTCATCATGCGGCCGGTGACTTTCGGATACCAGTAATAGATGGCCGCGAAGATGCAGAAGACGATGGCGCCCACCAGCACGTAGTGGAAGTGCGCGATGACGAAGTACGAGTTGTGCAGTTGCCAGTTCCAGCGGCGCAACGGAAAGCATGATGCCGGTCAGCCCCGCGATCAGAAACTGAAACAGGAACGCGAGTGCAGAAGAGCATCGGCGTGGCGAAGCGGATTTTGCCGCCCCACAGCGTCGCCAGCCAGTTGAAGATCTTGATGCCAGTGGGAATGCCGACGATCATGGTGGAGAGAACGAAGAACGCATTGCCGACCGACGTCATGCCGATCGTGAACATGTGGTGCGCCCACACGCCGAGGCTGACGAACGCAGATGCCCACCGAAGCTGCGACCATGGCGGGATACCCGAAGATGGCCTTGCGCGAAAAGACGGGAATGATTTCGCTGGCGATCGCCAAAGGCGGGCAGCACGAGCACGTAGACTTCGGGATGGCCGAAAATCCAGAAGAAGTGCATCCAGACCACGCGCGGAGCCGCCGGCCTGCGTATCGAAGAAGTGGCCGCCGAGATAGCGGTCGATGAGCAGCATGACCTGCGCGGCGGTGAGCGGTGTAATCGTGACCAGCGTGAGTCCGCTGACCACCAGCATGAGCCAGACAAAGAGCGGCATGCGCATCAGCGTCATGCCGCGGCAGCGCATGGAGAGCGTGGTGGCGATCATGTTGATGGCGGTGCCGAGCGTGCCGAATCCGCTCACGATCAGCGCCAGCGCCCAGTAGTCGGTGGCGTGGCCCGGCGAGAAAGCTTTGGCGGTCAGCGGAGCGTAGGCCCACCAGCCGACGTCCGGCGCGGTGCCCATGCCATAGAGGCCGAAGCCGCCGATGAAGCTGTAAGTAGAGCAGCAGGCCGCCGAACGCGGTGAGCCAGAAGCTGAAGGCATTGAGTCGCGGGAAGGCCATATCGCGCGCGCCGATCATCAGCGGCACAAGGTAATTGGCGAAGCCGAACAGAATGGGCATGCCCACCAGAAACACCATGGTGGTGCCGTGCATGGTGAACAGCTCGTTGTAGAGCTCGGGCGATATGAAAGTGGCTGTTGGGCAGCAGCGAGCTGTATGCGGATCAGCCATGCGCTTCCAGCCCCGCCCACCAGCAGGAAGACGATCGAATAGACGACATAGAGGATGCCCAGGCGCTTGTGATCGACCGTGACGACCCAGCCGTGCAGCCACTCCAGCACGGATACGCGCTCCTCGCGCCGCGGAGGCGTCACGTCGAGATGTTCCGGCAATCGGTAGCGTCTGGTCTGCCATCGCGTTTCCTGGTGAATCGTGCTCTAGTGAAGCGTTTCGAGGTACGCGACGAGTTGGTCAACCTGCTCGTCGCTTAGCTGCATCGCCGGCATTAAGACACCGGATTTAAAGTGGTCGGGATCCTGTATCCATCCGCGAAGATTGTCGGGCGTGTTCGGCACTGCGCCGGAGGCAATGGTCGCGCGGCTCATCAGGTGCGTGAGGTCAGGGCCGAAGGTGCCAATGGCCGCCGTCCCCGCCACCGCGTGGCAATTCGTGCAGGCCTGTGTTTCAAAAACGCGGCGCCCGGCTGCGACACTCGCATCCTGCACGCCCGGCTCTTGCTGATTCTTCACCCACTCGGCAAATTGCGCGGGCGTATCCACGTAAACGCGCAACAGCATCTTGGCGTGCTCCACGCCGCAGAACTGCGCACACTGCCCCAGATAAAGGCCCGGCTGTTTCGGGTCGATCCACGTATCGTTGGGGTGGTTGGGAATGAGGTCCGTTTTCCCGGCGAGCTGCGGCACCCAGAAGCTGTGATCCACGTCGGCGGAAAGCAGATGCAGAAATGTCGCTTTCCCCACCGGGACATGCAGCTCATTAGCAGTGACAATGCCGAGCTTCGGATACCGATATTCCCACCAGAACTGGTGCCCGACGACGGTGACGTCCAGGGCGTCGGCGGGTTTGGGAGCATCCTGCACGGCGAAGATGATGCGTGCGGTGGTGAGAAAGAGCACGACCACGATGAGGATGGGAATGACGGTCCACGCAAGCTCGACCTGCGTGCTGCCGTAGATTTGCGCGGGCTCGCTGGCGTCGTCGGTCTCGCGAGCGCGAAAGCGGATGACCGCATAGGCGAGCAGGCCGCCGACTACCAGAAAAATGCTGCCCGTGATCAACAGGACGAAGAACGACAGGCCCATGATGCTGCGGGCGGGCGTTGAAGAGGGATCGAAGATATTGGGCAGGGATTGCGGCGCGTCAGCCCACGCAGCCGGTGCGGCGCAAACCAGCAGCAGGACGCCGAGAAGAAAACTCGGCCGAATCGAGCGCGCGCTTTGCTCCCTGATCGTGGATTTCATCTGATTCCGCGTCAAAAGATTAAAGATGCCGGTGGAGGCTATTGGTTAACAGAATTTGCGGAATTTCCGTGAAGTGGCCCGACGACGCCCGATTTCAATCGAAAGATCCGCGTAAGAGACATGCGTTCCCAGCGCTGCAGCGCGGTTCAGAGGGGAGCGCCCTGCCTCTGAACGATCAGTTTAGCAGTATTCGGAATGACGACAGAGCTGCCCGGAAACACTCTGAAAATGAAATTTTTGTCTGCGCGACGCGGCCTGCTGCTCAGGCGGCTTGCGGTGGAGTCGACGCGCCGCCCGGCTCGCAGCGCGACCCGGTCCCGGGCTTGCGAATGGTGATATCAATCCGCACGGTGTCGCCCGCAGTGGATTCAAGCGTCTCGCGGGTGCACTGGCACAGCGTGGCGAGCGTACGGTGCGACTGCGCGCTCAGCTCGAGCCCGGCAGCGATGAGGATGCTGTACATCTCCACGCAGGTGGCGCGCACGAATTCGAACTCGATGCCCGCGGTTCCCGAGGCATCGAAGCGCCGTGACAGAACAAATCCTCCGCAAGCCATGACCGCGCCGGTGAGGAAGCGCACCGTGCGTGGCGCGTCATCGGAACAGAGCGCCGTCAGGTTCAGGTCCCAATCCTTGCGTGCTCGCGCGTGCTCAACGGTTTCATGCACACTCGCTCCATCGGAAAGACGGGGCGCTCCCATGAGTACCGATTCGCCAGGAGGAAGGGCTAAAGGTTCCTTCCTGTGCTACTGTGGCGTCATGCTGGTCGGAACCGGGATCGATTTGGTGGAAGTGCCGCGCATTGCGCGCTCCATCGAGCGGTTCGGCCAGCGATTCCTGCACCGCATTTTTACCGACGAAGAGATTGCCTATTGCCGCGCCAAAGCCGCGGCTGCCGAGAGTTTCGCGGCGCGCTTCGCGGCCAAAGAGGCCGGGGCGAAGGCTCTGGGCACAGGCATCCAGCATGGAGTGGCGTGGAAAGAGCTGGAGGTGCGGCGGCTGCCGGGACAGCGCCCCACCCTCCATCTGTCCGGGCGCGCGCGTGCCATTGCCGGACAGCTGGGTGTGGCGCGTGTCTCACTTTCGCTCACGCATACCAAAGAGCTGGCCATGGCCACCGTGCATTTGGAAAGCTAACTTAAGGCTCGACCTGTTCGGTCTTTGCCTGCGGGGCTGCCCCCCCGGGCTGCTGCCGCGGGCTGTTGCCGTTCCAAATCCTTCATTGAGGACACGACAAAGGATCCCAGCCACCAGCCGTCGATAAATTTGTACGGCGTTTCGCCCGTGGTGTAGTGCCCGCAGGGCAATTCCTTCGCCACGAAGTCGATGTTGTGCTCCCTGAAGCTCGCGATCACCTGCTGAGAATATTCCGGCAGGAACGTAAGGTCGTAGCGGGCGTGCACGATCTCCACGCGCTTCGGATTCACCGCAAATTTCTGCATGTAGGAGACTGGGCTGATGCCGCGCCACAGGCGATCGACCCGCGGCTGCGTCATGCCCGCCTGCTCCAGCGCGGTGCGAACGTGACGCGTGCTTTGCCCCGTCCACGTGACATCGCCAACCGACATGGAGACATGATTGAACGCGGTGATGCGGAGCCGCGGATCGTGCGCCGCGGCAATGAAAGCGTAACAGGAACCAAGACTGGTGCCGAGGATGCCAAACTGCTCATAACCCTGCTCCTGCAGCCAGTCGAGACAGCAGCGTATGTCCACCACGGCCTGGCGGCAGGCGGCGATGGTGCGCCCAATGTTGGAACTGACCGCGTAGTCCGACCGCTCCAGTTCCGCAGGGCGGCGAATATCGTGAAATGGCTTGCTGAGGCGCAACGCTGAAATGCCGAAACGGTTGAACACCGAACAGAAAACATTGTGGCTGAACGCGTCAGCGTTCCACTGCGGCATTACGATCATCGCCTGACGCGGCTTGCCCTTCTGCTTTTCCGAAGGTGCGGGATACCAGCGCGCGTTGACCAGATCGTTTTCCGGATACGGCGTGCGCACCGGCGAAATGAATCTGAGAAACTCGGCAGGTTTTAATTTGCCGGTTTCCGCAGCCTCTTTCAGTTCCGCATCCCGGCGCAGCGTTTCCGGACGCACGTTGGTGGGAAAGAGCTGGGGTGCGCGCCGCTCAAGGCGAAAGTCTGTAGGCCGCTCATAGCCAAAGAAAGATTCGCTGTTGCGGACAATAGCCTCGTTCACAGCGATCATGGCGGCTTCGGCGCTGGCCGGATCCTGCTCGGCGCGGTCAACCAACGTGCGCAGGCCAACAGTGTCGACAAAATCCTGAAGCCAGTCGAAGCCCCATTCCACCGGACGCACCACGCGGTTCTCGTCGCGCATGGTCAGTGCCGTTTCCCAGGCGACCATCCAGCGCCCATACAGTTTGCCGATCATGATGGATCCACCAGTCTGCGCGGCACGCGGGCGCCGATCGCGCAGAGCACCTCATAAGGAATGGTTCCCGTGGCCTCCGCCAGATCGGCAGCGGTGATTTTTTCCTCACCCTGCTCGCCAATGAGAACAACTTCGTCACCCACGGCGGCTGCGGGAATGTCTGTCACATCGATCATGGTCTGGTCCATGGAGATGCGTCCGGCGATGGGCGCGCGCTGTCCGCGAACCAGGGCGGCTCCGCGGTTGGAGAGCGCGCGATTCAGTCCGTCCGCGTAACCGACAGCGAGGAGCGCCAGGACCGTGGGACGTTCAGCGCGAAACGCCGCCCCATACCCTGCAGTGGCGCCCCCCTCGATGCGACGCAGAGAAACGATGCGCGTCTTCCACGCCAGCACCGGCTGCAGGCCGTGATCATCCGCAACCGAGGGTGGATATCCGTAGAGAGCAATACCGGCGCGAATCATGCGCCGCGCGCCATGGCGGATCGCGAGGTCGTTGAGTTGGGTCGTGTTTTGCGCGAGCAGATCGCCGGAACTCCCGGCGCTAAGAATCTGCGGTCGAATGCCGCAGTTTGCCAGAGTCTCGACAGCCCCGGTGAAGTGCCGCATCTGCTCCTGCGTCGCGGCGTCATTTTCCGGCGAATGAAAATGCGTCATCACGGCTTCCACACGCAGCGGCGAGCCGGAGCGGAAGAAGTCGGCAAGCGATGCAAGGCCCTCGAACTGCGCGCCCTGCCGCGACATGCCGGTGTCGATCTCGAGATGCACGGCCAGCGTGCCAGGCGCGAGATGGGCGGCCGCGGCGGCGAGCCGTTCAAGATGCGCAACGTCCCAGACCACAGGCGTGATGCGATGCTCGATCACAGCTTCAGCCTCGCCCTGCCACGCTCCGGACATAGCAAGAATGCGGGCGCCCGGATCCTGCAGTATGCGGCGCAAGACCACAGCTTCCTCAACAGAAGTGACGCCAAACCAGCGCGCTCCATCCGCCGCCAGAGTGCGAGCGCAGTCCGCCAGTCCATGACCGTAAGCGTTGGCCTTGACCACCGTGAGCAGATCGGCGTCCGGCCCAGCGAGCCGCTGTAGCAGCCGATAGTTATACAGCAGGCGGGTGCGCGCAATTTCAGCCCAGATGGGACGGGTGGGTGTCATGGTCTCCGGAATCAACGTTACCGGACTCACCGTCTGCAGGCCGGGCTCATGGTCAAGCTGTGCATCCCTTGCGTAACTGGCCCGCCATTACTGGTTCGGAGACGCTGGCGCTGCTGTCGCGGCTGCCTGCGTCGAATCCGCTCCCCTGTGGAAGAGCGGAATGTGGAACGGCAACGGGGCATCGCTCTTTTGCGCCTTCGTCTTGCCCGGCGTCAGGTCGAGCACCGCCGTGCGCTGCGCGTTGACGCAGGCCCAGTGGTTGCGGGCGCGCTCGTACACGTGGGTAAAGATGCCGCGCTCCTCGTGCAGGTTTCCGTTGTCTTTCGATTTCGCGATGTACGTGCCGCTCACCACGGCCGTGTCGCCGAAAGTGCGGACGCTGACGACGCGCTGCTCCAGGCTCACCGCTTGCACGTTGCCCTTTTCAAACAGGTCCGCGATTTTCTGGTTCCGGGTCAACACCTCGCCCGTGGAGGAAATGTCCACATAGAGCGGCGACAGCAGGTATTCCAGCTGGTATTGATCGGTTTTCATGATCGCGGTGCTCAACTGGTCTTCGTAGCCCTGGAACTCTTTCACTTCCGGGGGCTGTCTCTGACCGGGAACGACGGACTCAGCCTGCTGCGCGCGGAGCGGACTGGACGCGCACAGGGACAGCGTAAGAACGGCAAGGAAACAGGTTTTCAAATTCATAAGACATCCATTTCGTCGGGGTACCTCCATGATAGACGTTTGGGCAGCACGAAGGCTATCCCGGACGCCGTCGGAGAGCGGATTTGGGCCAGTTTTCAACGGATTTTCGCGGTTATCCGCAGGCCAAAATCCACTGATTCCGCGACGTTTCCGGCCTACACTCGATGGAGACCATGGCTACCACCCCCGATATCGCCTTTGAGCGCGGTCTGCCCGCCTCCCTCGACGCCGAGCGCACCATCCTCGGCGCCATTCTCCTGGACAACCACGCCTATAGCGAGGCGGCCAGCGCCCTCCGTGCCGAAGATTTTGCGCTGACCGCGCACCAGCGCGTGTTTGCCCGTATGGGCGAACTCATCGACCACAACCACGTCGTCGACATTGTGACGCTGAGCGAGGAGCTTTCCCGCCGCAAAGAGATTGAATCGGTGGGCGGCGTGGCGTGGCTGGCGTCGCTCACCGAAGGCTTGCCCCGGCGGCTCTCGATTGAAGAGTACGTCCGCATCGTCAAGGACAAGTCGCTCCTGCGGCAGCTGATCAATATTTGTTCGTCAGCAATCACGCGCGCCGCCGACCAGAGCGAAGAAGCCCTCGATGTCCTGAACGCCGCCGAGTCTTCCCTGCTGGAAGTGACCGAGAAGGGCATCACCCGCGGCTTCTCCAGCGTGCACGAAATTGTGGCCGGATCGTTCAAGACGATCGACAACCTCTACAAAGAGGGTCGCGAAGTCACCGGCCTGGCCACCCATTTTGAAGAATTCGATCGCATGACCAGCGGCCTGCAGAATTCCGAGCTCATCATCATCGCGGCGCGCCCCTCCATGGGCAAAACGGCGCTGGCCATCAACATCGCGCAGAACGCCGCCATCCAGGGCGGCAAAGTGGTCGCTGTCTTTTCGCTCGAAATGTCGAAAGAGTCGCTCATGCGACGCATGCTGGCCTCAGAAGCGCTCGTGGATTCGCAAAAAATTCAAAAGGGCTTCCTGCTCCGAGAAGATCGTGACAAGCTGACCAACGCTCTCGAGCGGCTGGTGGAAGCGAAGATGTTCATCGACGACACGCCAGGCATCTCGCTCACGGAAATGCGAGCCAAGGCGCGGCGTCTGCGCCAATCGTCCGGCGGCCTGGACCTGGTGGTGATCGACTACCTGCAGCTCATGTCCGCGGGCACCATGGGGCCGCAGGCCAAGCGCTACGAAAATCGCACGCAGGAAGTGTCGGCGATTTCGCGCGGACTCAAGGCGCTGGCCAAGGAGCTGAATATTCCGGTCATCGCGCTGTCGCAGCTATCGCGCGGATCGGAACAGCGCGCCGGCGACAAAAAGCCCCTGCTCTCCGATCTCCGCGAATCGGGCTCGATCGAGCAGGACGCCGACGTCGTCGCGTTCATCCATCGCGAAAGCTACTACAACCGCGGCAAAGAAGACGAAGGCGACCCGGACGCGGACAACAAGGCCGAAATCATCATCGCCAAGCAGCGCAACGGCCCAACAGGATCGGTGCAGCTGGCCTGGATTTCGCGCTGCACCCGCTTCGACAATTTGTCGTACGGGAGCCAGGGCGGGGATTACTAGCAAGCTTCGGAGGCAAGCCGAAAGGAGACGGCAGGCGAGGGGCTACGCAGTACTCGCCTGCCGCTTCCCCTGAATCTCAATGTAAACATTGACCAGCGTCAGCGCCGCCGGCGTAACCCCAGGAATCCGGCTGGCCTGCCCCAGCGTGGCGGGACGAACCCGCGTCAGCTTCTCCTGCATCTCCCGCGAGAGGCCGCTCACCTGCGTATAGTCGAACCACGCCGGGATGCCGCGCTCCTCCGCCTTCTTCAGCTTGTCGATGGACTTCTTCTGCTGGTCGAGGTAGCCGGCGTACTTGATCTCCGTCTCGACCGACTTAATCTCATTGCGAGTCTGCGTCGGCAGGCGGTCGCCAATTCCCTTGTTCCAGCCACGGGGCAAAAACCGGATCAGTCAGCCGTTCGCGCACCGCTGGCCAGATCGCTTCGATCGTGACTTCGGGCCGCCGCAGCACCTGGGCCCAGGTCTGCCCTGCCGGCCAGTCGCCGCCCTGCGCCTTCCCGGTTCCCAGCAGCTTGTCGAGGGCGACGGCGCGGGCCTGCTTGGCTTCGTAGTCAGCCCAGGCCGCGTCCGTAATGAGTCCGAGCCGCCGTCCATAGGCCGTCAGGCGGCGGTCAGCGTTGTCGATGCGCAGATGCAGGCGAAACTCCGCGCGCGAGGTGAACATGCGATACGGCTCGTTGGTTCCCTTCGCAATCAGATCGTCAATCAGAATCCCGGTGTAGGCCTCCGTGCGGTCGAGCGTGAACGGCGCCTCGCCACGAACGCTGAGTGCGGCGTTGATGCCGGCCATCAGGCCCTGGCACGCCGCTTCCTCGTAACCCGACGTTCCGTTAATCTGCCCCGCGAGATAAAGCCCAGGGAATTGCTTCACGCGCAGCGAGCGATCCAGCTCGGTGGGATCGATGGCGTCGTATTCAATGGCATAGCCGGGCCGCAGCATCTCCGCATTCTCAAGCCCGGGAATGGAGCGCACGATCTCCGCCTGCACTTCCATCGGCAGCGATGTCGACATGCCGTTCACGTAGACCTCGTGCGTGTTCAGGCCCTCCGGCTCCAGGAAGAACTGGTGCTGCTCTTTGTCCGGAAACTTCACGACCTTGTCTTCAATCGATGGGCAATACCGAGGCCCGATCGACTGAATCTGTCCGGAATACATGGGCGAGCGATGCACGTTCTCGCGGATGATGCGCAGCGTTTCCGGCGTGGTGAACGCGATGTGGCACGAAACCTGGCGCTGCGGAATGGCCCGAGTGCGGAAGCTGAAGGGCGTGGGGTCGGCGTCGCCGGGCTGCTCCGCGAATTTTGTCCAGTCGATGGTGCGGCCGTCGAGACGTGGCGGTGTTCCGGTTTTGAGCCGGCAGCCGCGCAGCCCCAGACGCTTCAGGGCCTCGCCCAGCAGCACGGAAGGCGGTTCGCCGCTCCGCCCCGCGGGATAATGCTCCTCGCCGCAGTGGATGAGGCCGTTCAGAAACGTGCCGGTGGTGATCACAGTAGCGCCGGCAACGATGGTGCGCCCATCGCGCAGCTTCACGCCGGTAACCCGGCCTTCAACGATGACCAGATCGCAAACTTCAGCCTGCTTGATGAAGAGATTCGTCTGGGACTCCAGCACCTCGCGCATTTTCACGCGGTACTGCTGCTTGTCGCACTGCGCGCGCGGCGACCACACGGCAGGTCCGCGCGAGGTGTTGAGCAGGCGGAACTGAATGCCAACGGCATCAGCAACCTCGCCCATGATGCCGCCGAGTGCGTCCACTTCGCGGACCAGATGCCCTTTGGCGATGCCGCCAATGGCGGGATTGCAGCTCATTTGCGCGATCAGGTCGAGGTTCAGCGTGAACAGCGCGGTGCGCAGGCCCATACGCGCAGCGGCCATCGCCGCTTCGCAGCCGGCGTGCCCAGCGCCCACCACCACCACATCGTATTTTTCGGTAAAAGCCACCATTCTCATTCTACCGGGGACAGGAATCCAGCGGCACAGCGCAAAAAGAGAAGGGCTCCCGGTTGGGAGCCCTTCTCCTGCTGATTGCCGTTGAACCTAGAACAGAACGTGCAGGCTCATGGTGAACATGCGCGAGCTGCCGATAACGCTGGTGACCGAACCGAAGTTCGCGCCGTTGTTCGCATATCCGTCGATGCTGGTGGGAATTTGGGTGGTTTTGCCCGACCCGGTGTGATAGGGCAGTTGATCGAGGTTAGTGAGCGCGGACTGCTGGTCGGACGCCTTCGAACTGGTAACAATCTGCCCGTAATTCACGTATCCGAGATTGCAGTTGCCGTAGGGATCGGTGTAGGCCGAGTTGGCGCAGGAATCGTTCTGCCGAATCTGTGTCTGGTCCTGCGGTACATCAAGGCTGGTGGTGTTGGTTACGTTGAACGCGCTCAGGTTGTAGCGAACCGTGAACCTCTCGGTCGGATGAAAATCCTTACGCAGTTGCAAGTTGAGCTGCTTCTGGAACGCCTGCCGGAAGAGGTTGCGCTGCCCCGGAGCAAAGTCGGTCTCGTAGATATCCTGCGGCTCGCTGCCGGTGGAGACGGGAATACCGTCGGTACCGGGCGCGAGGTAGTGGATATCGATCTGGCTCGGATCGATGGCCGGAATGAAGTTGCTCGCGCTGCGGAACTTACCGGAATTACCGGTGAGCGCCGACTTTGGATTCGCACCATTCTTGATGGGCAGGACCGGATTCATCAGCGTTGGGTAATCGCCGAAGAAGACGCTGCCCACCGCTCCATAGAACTCATAAAGCGAATAGGGTTGGCCGCTCTGCGCGATCGCCATGCCGGCAAGATGCCAGTCGTTGGTCAGCAGCGCCAGCTTCGAGTTTTCCGCTGCCGCATTGGGAGCCGCTACATCGAAGTTGCCGCTGAATACGTTCGTGCGGTCGAAGTCAGCGTGCGCGTACGAGGAGCGCAGATTGTTCGGGTTGTCGCCAGTGAAGAAGAGGCCGATGTCGCTCTGCTCGTCGTAGGTATGGCTGAAGGTGTAGCTCGCGCCGCCCTGGAAGTTATGCGAGAGACGCTTTTCCACGTGCGTTTCAAGCGCGTCGTAGGCGGAATTACCAACCGTCTCAAAGAAAGCAGCGTTGGGGCTGTAGCCGACATACGGTGCACGGAAATCGGTATTGCCGCCGTCTTCCGTATTCCACGGCTCGCTCGGGATCGGATCGTAATCGTAGCCGTCGGATTCGCTGTTCTGGTTGAGAACTTCAAATCCGTAGCTGTCCGTCTCGCCGTGAACCGGATTGCTGGCCGAGGCCAGCAGCGGTTCGTTAAACGGAATCGGGATGACCGCATGGCGGCCGCGATTCCCGGTGTAGCCAAGGGTGACCGCCATGTTGGTGGTCGGCTGCCACTGAGCGTTCAGGGTGAAGTTCATGGAGTAGGGCAGCACGTTCTTCTTGTCGTACGCCCCGAAGTTCAGCGTGTCGGGACAGTCGGTGTAGCCTTCCTGGTTATCGACGCCGCCGCAATTCGGGCCGTAATACTTGCTCTGTCCAGTCATGCCATTCAGCACAGTCTGGAGGGCAGTCTGAATCACCCCAGGGTTGGCGCTCGGCGGCACATAGATCGGGGTGCCCAGCGGATTGGACAAGCTGCTGCCATTGCCCACAACATAGCTGGCGAGCGGTGCGGACTCGGTTACGCCGAAGGGACCGCCATTGCCGCTGCCCGCCGGCTGAGAGAGATAGCTGAAGAGTTCCCCGCGGTCGAAGTAGAGACCGAAGCCCCCACGCCATACCAGGTTGTTATTGAACTTCTTCGGCGCCCACGCAAAGCCGAGACGCGGGGAGATGCCCCATTGCCGTCCGGTCAGCGTGGAATCGCTAACCCCTTTGGTCGGATCGAATTTGTTGTTGCCCGCGATCACGAAGCCGGAATTGTTGACCGTAAAGCCGGTCGTCGTTGTGCCCGTCACGTTGTATGCGCTCGGATCGAAGTTGAACATGTTGCCGTACTTCTCGGTCATGCCGCCGTGATAGTCATAACGCACGCCGCCCGTGATGCTCAGGTTGGCAAGCGCCTGCCATTTGTCCTGCACATAGCCGGCGCCTTCGTTGATGCGGTAGTAGCGGTCCGCATTATTGTGGCCGTCCGCGTTGCTCTCCAAAACGTTGGCGCTCTTTACGGATCCGGTCAGGAACTTACCAAATGTCTTGCTGGCGATCTGCGCGATGCCGTCGCGGTTGTTTTCGATATTGAGCTGCGTGTAGTTGTAGCCGCCGCCCACCGTGAGCGTGTGCTTGCCTTTGGAGATCGCCGCATTCGCCGAGGGGTTGATGCGGTTCTGGTAGTAGCCGATGTTGGCGAACGAGCTATAAGGGCCAACCTTGAGGCCGGGCGCATCGCTGCTGCTGTAGCCCATCTCGTCGATCAGCAGGCCGGGCATCCCGCCGGCGGTGTACAGCCCGCTTGTGCTGGAGCCCCCGATGCCGAAGTTGCCGCCGGCCACGGTTTGGTTGAATCCGCTGTAGGAGTACATGCGGTTAAAGCCCACCGTCTCGGTCACCGTCATCTTCGTCCCGATGAACTGGGTGTTGCTGATGGCGCCGACCTGTGACCCGTTCTTCTGGTACTGCGGAAATCCTGGTGTGGACGACATCCCGTATAGTTTGCTCACCGGATCGAGCTGGTAGTAGTAGCGCAGCGAGATTTGGTCGGCATTGCTGACGTTGTACTGGGCCGATCCCGTTCCCTGCTCGCCCGTCTGCTCGCTGTTGCCGATCAGGGTCACGTTGGGAACGCCGTACTGGAACGCTGCCGAGGATTGCGCCGACGGGATCAGATACCCACCCGTGGGCGCCTTGGCCTGCATGATGGCGAGGGCAATCGGGTCGATGGTCGACGTGAAGGGTTTCCCGCCCTGCCAGGTGGTTGCGGCAGCAGCAATACCTGCGGGACTGCGGTCATCCGTCAGCCCGCTCGGCACCGTCATCTGCGATACAGCCGTGGACTGGTCGGAAAGATAAAGATGCTGGAATCCAACGAAGAAAAACAGCTTGTTCTTGATCACCGGGCCGCCCATCGTGCCGCCGACGGTCCAGCGCGTAAGACCCGGATTTTCAAGCGATTGCGGGAACGCGCCCACGCCCTGCTGTCCGAGCAGATATTCCTGCTTGAAGAAGAACGGCGAGGCATTCATGATGTTGTTGGCGAGGACGCCGTAGACCTGTCCGTGGAAGGCGTTGGTGCCGACGGAGGTGCTGGCATCGATCTGCGCCCCGCTGGTCATCCCCTGCTGCGCGTCGTACATGGAGGTATTGACGCGCATTTCCGACAGGAACTCGGTAGGAGGAGAAGGCAGGCTGTTGCCGTTCGAGCCGTAGACGGAGGTGCCGACCTGGGCTGCGCCCCCGATATTCGCCGAGCCCGCCGAGGACGTGCCGGAGGTGCTGCCGCCGCCGATGTTGAAGTTGTAGCGCTGCGAGGTCAGGCCGCTCGACGTCATGCCGTTGAACATGTTGCTGGAATCAACGCCGTTCACCTGGAAGGTGTTGCTGGTGGCGCGCTGTCCATTGGCCCAGATGTTCTGGTTGCCGAGCCCGGTATTCGTGTCGAGGCCGGCCGTGAGTTCCGCATTCACACCAGGTGCGAGAACAGCCAGCTGCGTGAAGCTCCCCGTGGCCAGTGGCACCGTGCTGATCTGCGCCGCATCCAGCGTGTAGCCATTCGTGGTGTCCGTGGCATTCAGCAGCGGATTGGCCGTGACCGTTACGGATTCCGTGACCTTGCCGGGTTTCAGGGAACTCGGAATCGTGGTCGCGCGCATTTCCTGCACCACGATGCCGGGGAAGTTCTGGGATTCGAAATTCGGCGCGGCGATCGACACCTTGTAGGCGCCAATCGGCAAATTCAGGATTTCCCAGTACCCGTTGTTGCCCGTCGTCGTGGATCGCGTGAGGCCCGTCTGTTCACTCACCACCGTCACCGTAGCTCCGGCTACCGACGCGCCGGAGACATCGCTCACGGTTCCGTTCAGGCTTCCCAGGGTTTGTTGTGCGGCAGCAGATTGGGTGAAAAAAGCGACCACCAGCAGGCAAATTGCCGCTGGAAGAAAGTATCCAAAAATCTTCTTCATTTTGTATGGCCTCGAAATGAAAAACTTGCGGTTGATAAGGCCTGTGAGCCTTATGGCAATCCACGGAGGGAGATCTACCTGGATCTTCCGTTCACCGTTTCACAGCTGCATGAATGTGGAATTAATTACACCATGATTCAGTGCCGATGCCTGACACAAATTTCCCGCGAGCAAGTGGAAAAATGGGTGCAAAACCTCACATTTGGCTCAAAAATCGAGCTTGACACCCACTTGAATCTGGCGTTCGCGACTGAGAACCGTGCTGCCCGCATTCGTCGCCCCGCCAAACGCGGCCGTCGCGTCGTAGTTGTATTGCGCAACTGCATTGCCGTCCGCCAAAACCTCCGCGGTGGAGGGAATTTGTCCGCTTTGCCACGTCAGCGTCCCCATGTTCGCGTGGGTCGTGTCATTGCTCATGCGGTAGCCCACCGTCTGGATGTTTGTGATGTTCTGGTGATTGAGCACATTGAACGCCTCGCCCAGCAACTCCGCCGAGCAGCGATCGCCCAGTGGAATTCTTTTGGTCAGGCGCAGATCGAGATTGGAACTCGCAGGGTAGCGGAAAGTATTGCGCCCGATCCCCGGAATGAGATCGGCTCCCCCTGACCCGTTGAGACTCGAGCCCAGCGAAGGGATCGGTACACCGGTTTGCGGGTTCGCGATCACCGCGTCCGGTTGCTGTACAAACTTAAGACAGTTGCCGCCGCCCGTGATCCCGCCGGCATTCAGCCAATCCTGATACGAACACGACGGCGCCGGCACGGCACCCTCCGTGCTCATCGAATACGGCAGCCCCGTGCGCCACGAACCACTAGCCGCCAGCGCGTATTCCCCAAAAAAAATACGAACCGCTCCGCGCAGACGCCACGGCTCGCGCAGCACCAGGCCCCCGGAGACTCGCTGCCGCGCGTCGTAGTTGGACGTCCCGTGGTCCAGTCGCAAATCGGCGGGATCGTAAACGTCGTCGCGATCCGCAAACGCCGCTTCGTTTTGACCATCGTCGATCGCATGAGACCACGTGTATCCCGCGTTCAAAGTGAGAGCACGCGACTGTCGGCGGATCACCCGCACCATCGCGCCGCGATAGCTCGAATTCGTTTCGCTGAGGATGTCGGTGATGGATCCGTACGCAGGATTGAGCCGCTGATAGTAAAAACGCTGCGGCTGGTAGATCGGAAATGATGACGAAGAGACCTGGGTGGCCGCTTTCGCCAAAGGACCGGCGTTGCCCTGATTGCCGGGTGCCTGCACCGCGTAGAACATGTCCGCGACAGCGTTGAGGTCGATGTTTCTATCGAGAAACTGGCTCAGATGGTGACCGTTCGTCGCCATGCCGGTGAAGGTAAGCAGAGTGCGACGTCCAAAGGTCTGCTCCAGCGAGACCTGCGCTTCATCGATCTCCGGATGCCGGAAGCGATGGTCAAAGTACGCGACCTCCGGCGCGGACGATCGCTGATCCGGCGCGGTCGGATCACTGTAGGGTGTTTCGTCGCTGGCGAACACATAAGGGAACGCCGGCGCTCCCGCATCCAGGGGCCGCCACGAATAAGTCCGCGGCGAACGCGCAGAGCCCGTCGACGTGAGTGCGCTAAAGACCGTCGCATTGGGCACCCTCCCGTAATAAAGGCCATAGCCGCCCCGCAAAACCGTGCTCCCGCGCCCGAAAATATCCCACGCGAACGAAGCGCGAGGCCCGAAGTCGTCCCGATTCTGCGGCAGCTTTGCGGTTGCGGGGATCGCATCGTTGACCAGTGCCGCGTTTGTGTTCGGCAACCGCTCATCGTCCCAGCGCAGCCCAAGGGTGAGCGTGAGGTTGCGGCCCGGCTTCCACTCATCAGCTGCAAACGCGGCGTAATCCGCCGTGTCGAACCACCAGTTCGAATCGCCCAGCGTTTGCCGGTAGCGCGTGTAGCACGGATACGGCCCGACACCGGTGGTGGAACCGTTGCAACTGTTCGGCGCCAACAGGTCCGAGATGAAATTCAGCAGGCTTCCGTAGGAGTACGCGCCGTTCTCGCCGTTCATCCCCGCAAGATTGTCGAGCACGTGGTTGTAGTCGTACCCGATGCGCAGCGCGTGACGCCCGTGAATCCACGAAACCGCATCGGTGAATTGCTGCCGCGTCTCGGCTGGGTACTCGCGCTTGTTGACCGAAGTGAGCGTCCCAAATGTGAATCCCTGGCTCCGGTCGATGGAAATTTGCGCCGGCAGCCCCCAGGAATTGGCGGCGAATTGCTGCTCGAACGCAGTCAGCGGTGCAGGCGATTGCGCCAGCACATCGCGGCTGAACTGGTAGCGCACGCTGTTCATCAGCAGCGGCGTGCCGACCCAATCCCAGCGCGCGACGGCCGCATCGTCGCTCGTGGAACTATTGCCGAAGCTGCCGATCGCGTCCGTCTCCGATGCTCCGCCAAGGACCCCATGGATCGATGTGCGGCGCATCGCGTTGTATTGCACGATGAGCTGATTGCGACCGTTAATGATCCAGGTGAGCTTGGGAAAGACAATGCTCTGATCCGTCGAACGCGGGACCGTGCCCAGCATGCCGCTGAGTTGATTCAGCACGGTTGAATAGGCGCAGGCCGCCATCGCTGTCGATCCGTTCCCGGGCGCGCCGGTGGCCGCGCATTTTTTCGCGATAGCGCTGGTGCTGTTCTGGAGCCGCGCTTCGAGCGTCGTCAACGTCGGCCCGGAGGGAGGAAAAAAGAACACCTCCGGCTCATTGGCGCGGGCAATGGCGGGATCATGGCGGTCCTGCTCCTCCCACGCGAAAAACCAATAGAGCTGATCGCGGCGAATCGGACCACCAGCGTCGACGGCCCATTCCTGGCGGCGATCCGGCGCGTGATACGGAACCTCAACGTACGTGATGGGCTGGCCGTTCAGGTATTGAACCGGCTCTCCGCTCGGCGTCACCGTGGTGCCAACCGGTTCCGCCTGCATCGTTTTGTCGTAGGCGTTGTACGTTTGGCCGATGGCCCCGCGATCGTAGAACGTGGCCTGCCCGTGCATGTGGCTGGAGCCGCTCTTCGTTACGGTGCTCAGGCCGCCGCTGCCGGAGCGCCCCGGCTCCCGTTCCGTTCCGCTGGCGTTCATCTGGAACTCGCCGACCGACGACTGGCCAGTTGCGAAGCCGTTAGCGCCACCGGCTGCGCCCGTTCCCCGCTCACGTCCGCGGAAGGCGAGATTGTTATTGGCTCCGTCGACGGCAATCGTGTTCATCAACGGGCTCAGGCCGCCAAAGCTCAGACTGCCGTCGCTCCCGGGCGTCGATGCGCTGAAGAGCGCGACGAAGTCGGCCCAGTGCTGGCTGTTATTGGGCAGGGCGGCCAAATCCGCGGCGTCCATGCCGACGGCTGGACCCGCGCTCGAGAGGCGTGCATCCACGAGGATCGTGCGGTGCACAGACAACGGCGCAAGTGTTGCATTCAATCGCGTTGCGGAACCAAGGTCGACGATAAGGTGGTCCGCTTCCCACTCCGACAGGCCGCCCGCGTGGACGCGCAGGCGATACTCGCCAGGCAGTACTGCGGCGAAGCGGAACTGGCCCTGCGCATTGGAGGATTCGTCAGAGTGATCGCCGGAGGCTGCGCTTTCGATCCGAACCAGGGCGCCTGGAACACCCCTGCCATCAGGGCCCAGCACTCGTCCGCTGACCGAGCCGCCCGTGTCGGACTGGGCGACGCAGCACGAACCGCAGACCGCGCCCAGCAGCGCCAGCACAATCGCATTCGCAACCCATGGGAGCCGCACAAGTTCCTCGCAAAAACAGACTGGAAAGCCGCCAGTCTGGAGGACAAAATTCGGAAGGTATCTCGAGCCTATGGGATTGGCTACACTAAAGGGAGCGAATGTTTATCGATGAAGCCAAAATACGAGTAAAAGCTGGTGACGGCGGTAATGGCTGCATGGCCTTCCGCCGCGAAAAATTTGTCCCCCGCGGCGGTCCTTCCGGCGGCGATGGCGGCCATGGCGGCGACGTCATCATGGAATCCAGTCAGCGCCACAACACGCTGATCTTCTTCCGCTTCAATCCCGAGCACAAAGCGGAGCGCGGCGAGCACGGCATGGGCTCCAACTGCAGCGGCCGCGAAGGCAAAGACACCATTCTGAAAGTTCCTGTCGGTTCCATGCTCTTCGACGCCGACACCGGCGAGCTGATTCACGACTTCACCCGTCCGGACGAGCGCGTGGTCGTGGCCAAAGGCGGACGCGGCGGGCGCGGCAACCAGCATTTCGCCACATCGACCCACCAGGCGCCCCGCGAGCACGAGATGGGGCGCTCCGGCGAAGAGCGCAATTACCGCCTCGAGCTGCGCATCCTCGCGGATGTCGGGCTGGTGGGCTTTCCGAATGTGGGCAAGTCGACCCTGATCTCGCGCATTTCCGCGGCGCGTCCCAAGATTGCCGACTATCCGTTCACCACGCTCGAACCGAACCTCGGCGTCGTCTCCATCGGCGAAGCGCCGCACGAAGAAAGCTTCGTGGTCGCGGATATTCCTGGCCTGATTGAAGGTGCGCACCTCGGCGCTGGCCTGGGCGTGCAGTTCCTCCGCCACATTGAGCGAACGCGCATCCTGGTTCATCTGGTCGACGTGTCGGACGCGGACGGACGCCCCGATCCCACGAACGATTTCCGCGTAATTATGGCCGAGCTGAAGAGCTTCGGCCACGGCCTCGCGGAGAAGCCGATGATTGTGGTCGCCTCGAAGGCCGACGTCGCGAATCCCGAAAAGCTCAAAAAACTGCAGGCCCTGGCGAAGCGGCGCAAGCTGCCCTTCTACGCCATATCCGCCGTCAGCGGCCTCGGCGTGGAGAAGCTAAAGTACGCCATCGGCGAGCGAGTGCGCGATCTGCGCAACGAAGCGATCGCCGCGACAACGGACGAAGACTCCGCGCGCGCCGCCGGCTAGGCTACCTCGTCATCGCGGGCAGACTTGCCAAACACAGCCCAGCCTGGGCCAGCAGCACGATTCCCGTCGCGACCAGAAATGCCTTGCGCGCCCTCGTCTCCAGCGCATCCGCAAAGACGCCCCCCACAAAGGTGATCAGGAACGGCAGCGCCCACAGCCACGGCTTGCCGGGAACGCCCGTCGTCACCAGCACCATCAGCAGAGCGCCCACCAGCAGCGGCGTGGTGTTGCCAAAATAGCGTGTGCGTCGCTGCAGTGCATACAGCGCGAGCGATCCGGCCAGAGCGATGGTCAGCGCGGAGTTGGCGAAATCGGAGAAGAACCACCGCGCGGGCTCCAGCGAGATCCACATACGTCCGGCCGCGCTGCGGAAGACATAGCTGAATGCGTCCAGACGGAAGCCGTAGGACGCGAAGAGCAGGAGCATTGCGCCCACCACCCAAACAATCAGCAGCGTGGGTAGATAGGCGCGGCGCCCCTCCGCCACCCACGCCATAAACGCCAGGGCCAGCACCAGCGCCAGTATGAACGCGCTGATGTGCGCTGCCGCAGTGAAGCCGAGCGCCACCGTGAGCAGCACAATGCGCGGCCGCCATTTATTGCGCGGTCCCTGCAGCGCATGCGCCACGCCAATGGCCAGATAGATGGAAGAGAATACTCCCAGCGCCGCGAGTATTTCGTTGTTGGGTTCGGTCGCGGCGCCCACCACCGTGGGCATGAAGCAGTAAAGCCCCAGCGCGATGTAGCCGCCCTCGTTGCCAAACAACCGGCGCGTCACCCACCACAGGCACGCACCGAGGCCCAGCGCCGCCAGAATGAACGGCAGCCGCAGCGCGAGCCGGATGGTCACCAGATCGTGACGCATCTCCCACGTGGCTGTGCCGGAGGGCTGCCCCGCCAGGATGCGCTCGATCGTCAGGGGCAATCCTGCGGCACGGTACGCCAGCGTGCCGTCGTGGATATTGCCGCAGGTGGTGAAGTAGCCCGTCAACGGCGAGGGCTCTTCCCACATCTCGCGGCCGCAGCGGGCATATTGGAAATCCGTCTCCGAGAGAGACTGTCGCAGGCTCACCCAAAGACACTGCGCCAGCAACAGGAATAGCAGGCCCGCCGCGATCTTTTGCGGAGTTTCGAATCGGAATTTGCGCAGGCGGTGCCTGCTCCTCGCGGTCGACATCGGAACACTCAGTGTACGGGAGTCGCGCGGGGAAATTGCTCGCCGAGCGCGCACTCCGCTGATGCCTCCTCGACCTCTGCCGATAGAAAAGAGGATGGCCCGTGCAGGGGATCCTGTGCATGCACCGGATCCAGACGCACGCCGGGATGTCCGACGCGTTAGAGGAGAGCGAATGAGCACCGTGGAACATGATCTCGATGTCCGGGAACCAAATAGTCCGGGTGTACGCAACACCGTGCCCACACGCTATTTGGGACGGCAACCGATTGTTGACGAAAAGTCGCGCCTCTACGGTTATGAATTGCTGTTTCGTGAGGGAACGGCCAACCACTTCAGCGGCGATCCCGAACAGGCGACCCAGGAGGTGGTGGACCACTGGATGATGCTCATGCCGGAGCCGGAGGAAACCTTCGCCTTCGTGAACTGCACCCGCGAAACCCTGGTGCAGGGCCTGGTGAGCATTTTGTCGCCGGCGCACACCATTCTGGAAATCCTCGAAACCGTGAATCCCGATCCCACGCTGATGAAGAGCATCGCTGCCCTGAAGAACCAGGGCTATCGCTTCGCGCTCGACGACTTTTTCCCCGACCCGGCCCGGGCCGCATTCCTCGAGATCGCTGACTTCGTGAAGATCGATTTCCGCGCCTCCTCGCCGGCCATGCGACGCGACATCTACAAGATGCTGGACGGCAGCTGGGCACTCCGCATCGCTGAAAAAATCGAGACGGAAGAGGAAATGCGCGTGGCCCGCGGCGAAGGATGTTTGCTCTTCCAGGGATACTTTTTCTCGCGGCCCGTGCTCGTGACCACGCGCAGCGTCCCCCAGAACCGGCTGGTTTACCTCAGACTGCTCGCTGCCCTGCACGATGTGCCGGCGGATCTGCGCACGGTTGAATCCCTGGTCATGTCGGACGCCAGCCTCTGCTATCGCGTGCTGCGTCTCGCCAACTCCGCGCTGCAGGGGCATGCCGGGGTCATCACCAGCGTTCGCGAAGCGTTGCTGCTCGTCGGCGACGATGCCGTGCGCCGCATGGTCACGGTAGCTCTGGCCGGCGTCCTCAGCGGGCATCGCCCGGCTCCGTTGGTCTCTATGGCGCTGGCTCGCGCTCGCTTCTGCGAATTGCTGGCCCCCGCTATGGCCCAGGCCCCCCAGGAACTCTATCTGTTGGGCATGCTCTCCCTGCTGGACGCTCTCCTGGAAACCCCGATGCCCCGCATCCTCAAGACCTTGCCCCTGAGCAGCGAGATGAAAGCCGCGCTTTTGGGCGATCCCAGCCCGCTCCGCGTCGCACTCGAGCTGGTGCGCTCACTCGAATCCTGCGACTGGCAGCGATGCGAGGACCTCCGCCTTTCGCTGAACCTGAGTGAAAGCACGATCTCCGCGATGTATGTGGATTCGCTGAGCTGGGTGGCGAGGGCCCTCCAGGGCTGAGCCTCACCACCCTGCCGTAGCCTCCCGCCACGCACGGCAAGGCTGCGCTTCTCTATAATCGGCCTGATGACTTCCCTGCGCACGGCGAAGCGATTTGTGTTTCCGCTGCTGGGGCTCTGGGTGTTGCTGTATGCCTCCTTCTCCATGGTCAAGCCGCCGCTGCTCGATGGCGACGACGCCCTGAGCGCGGAGATTGCCCGCGAGATGCTCACCGCCGGCCACTGGATCACCCCCCTCGCCAATGGCATCCAGTACGCCCAGCATCCGCCGCTGCTCTACTGGTCCATTGCCACCAGCTTCCGCATCTTTGGCTTCAGCGACTGGGCCGCGCGCCTGCCCATTGCGCTGGCTACGCTGTGTCTCTTCATCGCCACGTTTTCGCTGGGACGGCGCCTGTTTTGTTCGCCCCTTGCCGCCTTTTACGCCGGGCTTGCGCTCATCACCTCGTACGGCGTTTTCCTCTTCGGACATCTGCTGCTGCGCGACGTCTTCCTTTGCCTGTGGACCACGCTCGCCCTGAATTTCTTCTGGCGCTCGCTGAGCCAGGAAAAGCATCGCCTCGGCACCGCGCTCGGCTTTGGCGCTTCCTGCGCGCTGGGCGTCCTCACCCAGGGGTTGGCCGGGGTCGTCTTCCCCATGGCCATCGCGTTTCTCTATCTGCTCGTCACGGGGAACTTGCGGCATTTCCTCCGCTGGTACCCGATTCCGGCCATCCTGCTGTTTGTGGCCATGGTGCTGCCGTGGCACATCGCATCAAAGATCGCCTCCGGGCACAGCCGCCTCGAAAGCCTGATGCCTTCAATGGCAGGCGGTCGCGTGCCGCTGGTGATTTTCTGGCTGCTCATCCTGCTCTGGATCGCACCGTGGTCCGTCTTCTCCATCCGCGCACTGCGCATTGGCGCTTCACCGGACTGTGAGCGTCGCGGCCACGCGCGCCTCTTCTGCCTGCTCTGGATTGGCGTGGTGCTGGTGTGGTTCAGCTTTACGGCGCGCCTGGAATTCAACCTGCTGACCGCTCTGCCGCCCATGGCCCTGCTGGCCGGCGGCTGGCTGGCCGAGGATGAAGCGCAGACTCACCACCAGGGCCGCATTGCTGCATGGATTCTGTTCTTCATCGGCATGGCCGGAGCGGCGTTCGTCGCGTACTTCCTGTTTCGTCGCGCCGCAGCCTGCACCTGGCGTCGATATCGCGACCCTGCTGCGGCCCAATGCCGGCCATCGCGCTGTGTTCTTCACCTATCTCTTCGATTTGCGGCGCAATGCGATGGGCCTGTTCAAGGTGCCGCTCTCCATCGTGCTCGCCTCACTGGTTGTCGGCGTCTCCGTCTGCCTCTGGTATCGGCTCCGTGATAACGCTCGCATGGCCAACTGCTTTCTGGCTGGCATGACCGTCGCGATCCTGATCGCCGCCCACCTGGCGCTCAATACTTTTTCGCCGATCCTTTCATCGCAGATTCTCGCCGAAGCCATCAAGCCCGAGGTTCATCCCTCCGACGTAATCGTGGTGAATGGGCCTTTCGATTCGGCATCATCCTTCGTCTTCTATCTCGAACGCCAGGTGCTCATCCTGCATGGGAACGCAGGGCACGCGAGTCCCGTGCCGCCGGATTCCACAAATCCCTCGCTGTTTGTGGATGACACGGCCGTCGCCAATCTCTGGACCGGTTCCAATCGCGTTTGGCTGTGGACCGAGCAGGACGCCGCACCGGCCTTGCCGGGGCAGGTGTACGTCATCGGACGCAGCGGCGGCAAAGAAGTGCTGAGCAACCAGCCCGATTACGGCGGCGCAACGTTCTAACACGGTCTCCCGCTCAGTGCTCGAAGGCCGGAGAGAAGTCAATCGCCCGCGCGCTGACGATGCCCTTCCCTTCTTCCACCGTGATGAACTGATCGGCGGCTACGTGCGCCAGCGATTCTTTGCGCCCGCTGGGCCACGCGATTTCAACGTTCACGGTTTTGTCCGGCCCGTTCTGCCCGGCTCCGGCTTGCCCAGTCCGAAGGTGAGCGGCAGTTCGCTTTGCGAAAGATAGCTGGAGCCGGACTTCACCATCTCCATCATTTTCGTGCCCGGGCCGTGGTCACCGTGACCCTCGCGCCGATGGCGTCGCGATTCGACTTCGTGCCCACCAGCTTCAGGCGCAGCATGTCGTTGCGATTGCCGTTGTCGTTGCGGAACAGATGCGCCGGGCCGTTGTTGGTGGTGACGACGAGGTCGAGATCGCCGTCGTTGTCGAAATCGAGGTACGCCGCGCCGCGCGCAACCATCGGCTGACGCAGCGCAGGACCCACATTGTCCGACATATTTTCAAATTTGCCATCGCCTCGGTTACGAAACAGCAGCGGCGGCTCGGCGTAGTGCAGCGAAGGCTGCAGAACGCTGATGTCGTCGGCCACGTGGCCGTTGGCGGCAAAGATATCGGGCAGGCCATCGAGATCGTAGTCGAAGAAAAACAGCCGAAGGTGAGGACGCGTCCGAAGGCTCGGCAAGCCCCGCGAGGATGGCCTGATCCAGAAACAAGCCGCCGCCCTCGTTGTGATAGAGCGCCATGCTCTCGTCGGTAAAGTTGCCGATCACCAGGCTCTGGCGGCCGGAGCCATCGTAGTCGCCCGCATCCGTGCCCATGCCGGCGCGCGCCTTGCCTGCATCGCTGAAGGCGACACCGGCGGCAAAGCCCTGCTCGGAGAACGTGCCGTTGTGATTGTTGTGGTAGAGCTTGTTCGGCTGCGTATCGTTCGTGACAAGAAGGATCGAGCCAGCCGTCGTTGTCGAAATCGAGCAGCGCGATGCCGAGCGATTTGCTCGATGGATCGTAGAGGCCGGCCTTCTTCGTCACATCCTCAAATCTGCCGTTGCCCAGATTGTGAAAGAGCTGCGCGCTCTCGCCCTTGTAGGCTCCGGCGTGCAATAGGACTTGTGCTTGCCATCGAGCGAGCAGAACTGATCGGTCTCCGCCGACCACTCGACGTAGTGCGCGACGAAGAGATCGAGCTTGCCGTCGTTGTCGTAGTCAAACCACACCGCGCCGGTCGGGAAAGCCCGAATCGGCCACGCCCGCCTTCGCCGTCACATCGGCAAATTGGCCGTTGTCCAGATTGCGAAACAGATGGCTGCCGCCGATCGCGGTGATGTAGATGTCGTCGTAGCCGTCGTTGTCGTAGTCGCCCACCGTGCAGCCCAGTGCCGTACATCTCAACGTCGAGGCCGGCCTGCTGCGTCACATCGGTAAAGGTGCCGTCGTGATTGTTGTGGTAGAGCGCGGGCGTGGTGCGGCGCGTTTTGTGCCCGGGCCAGTCCGTGGAGTTGACAAAGAGAATGTCGGGCCAGCCGTCGTTGTCGTAGTCGATGACGCAGACGCCGCTGCCCATCGTCTCCGGCAGATATTTTTTGCCGAAGGCGCCGTTGTTGTGTCGGAAGTGGATGCCGGCCTGCGCGGTTACGTCGGTGAAGGTGATCGGACCCGAGGGACGCGCGGGTGCAGCGGACGGAGCGCCGTGCTGAGCAGGCGCTGCTGCGGCGTGCAGCGCGCGGAGCCGGCTGGGCTGCCGGGCTGCTCGGCTGTCTCGGGGCAGGTTTGGATTTGCAGCCGGCGAACGCGAGCGACGAACAGCAGCAGCGCAGACGCACAATTCTGCGCTGACGAAAAACGAAAAGAGTCTCATGCGGCGAATCGCAGCATCTCTTATTGGGCCATCTCCGGGCGCTAGCGCTCGGCAATCGTGGCCGATTCTGCGCTTGCGCCGCGCATCCATCCACATTTCAATCAGCAACGCCGGCGGCCCGACCAGGAAGAGCGCGTAGAGCGGCGCGTAGATGCTCTGGTCGAGCCGCAAAAGCATCTCGACCACGGCGATGGCGACGGCGACCACGCATTGCCCCTTCCAGCGACCTCACCGTGGTTCTGGGATCCGTGATCATGAAGAACATGAAGAGCTGATACTCGGGCCCGGTGATGGGCGCGACCTCCGACTGCCAGGGATCGCCGGTGATGTGCGCGCGCAGCAACGCCAGCAGGAAGAACGCAAACCACGTAGGTGACCGTGATGTGGAAGCGCTTCGCGCGCCACAGAATGAGCGCGCCCAGCACCCAGATGACAATGCAGCGACGCAAGGTTGTTGCCCCATTGAATGCTGAGCGCCGCCACGGATTCCGACGCGAGAAACAGCATGGCGCAGATGCCGAAGTTCGAAGGGTTCCAGATGTGGCGTCCGCGAACGCGCAGCGCGTACTTTGAGGTGATGGAGAGCAGCCGCGCACAGCGCATACGGCCAGAAGGCCGGCGAGCGCAGCAGAATGCCCACGCTGATGCCGGTGATGTAAGCGCTGGCCGGATGCGGCCACTTGCGCAGGAAAATGCGCCCCAGCACCATTTCTGCAGCGATGGCGGTTACAATTGCCAGCAGTGTCTTCTGGTAGCTCTCCAGAATGCCGAAAGACAGATTGCCGATCAGCAGAATCAGCGTGATGAAGATGGGCGGCGTGAAGCGGCTGTCGAGCATTCGCTTCCACAAAGCCGGACGCGGCCGCCGTGGGCTGTGCGGCTTGTGTCGGCTGGCGTCATGCGGGTTCCTTCACATGGATAAGTCGATTGGGCGTGAGCGAGTCGAGCGTCTGCACCGTCCCCGAGGGCCAGCGAATCACGGCCTTCTGCAGTTGCGGATTCTTTCCCAGTCCAAAGTGCACGCGCCGGTCATTTTCCGAAGCAAACCCGCTGCCGCCGGACACCGGCTGCACCTGTTGCTGGCCATTCCAGTAGAGCGTAATCTGCGCGCCGATGGCGCTGGCATTGCTCTTCGTTCCTTCGAGCGCGAATTCGATCCAGTCATTCCCCGGCGCCGTTCGTTCTTGTAGATCAGCAGCGGCCCGCCCTGGTTGGCAACCACCACATCGAGCGCGCCCGTGTTCCACAGATCCGCGAGCGCCACGGAACGGCCGTCGTACCGATCGGTCACGCCCACGGCCTGCGCCACGTCAATGAACTTGCCCGCGCCGTCGTTGATCCACACCTTCTTTTGCTGATAGCCCGAAAGGCTGCGGCCGTCGAACGCCGGCCAGTGCGCTGCGTCGCTGATGATGGAGCTGTTGCCGCCGGCCACTTTTGAAAAGTCGTACCAGTAGCTCTTCGTCTTCGAAGCGAGATGTAGCCGTTCTCCAGATAGAGATCGAGCGTTGCCGTCGTTGTTCAGGTCGCCGAACTGCGCGCCAAAGCTCCATCCGCCCAGCTCCACGCCCAGATCGCGCGCCAGGTTGTCGTAGTTGAGCGTCTTGCCATCCTGCGGAACCCACAGATTGTTGCCCTGAATCAGCACGCCTTCTTCAGAGATGTTCGAAACATAGATGGAAAACTTGCCCTGATTGAAGATGTCGCCGAAGGCTACGTTCATGCCGCTCTTGGGCGCAAAGCCCGACGCCGGTCTGCTTGCCGGCCTCATGAAAATGTCCGTGGTCGTTGAGATACAGCTCCGACACGCCGTAGTCGTTGGCGACGAAGAGATCGGGATAGCCGGTTCCGCGCAGATCGGCCGCCGCGCAGGCCAGCGCCCAGCGGCGGCTGTTGATGCCGGCCTTCTCGCTCACTTCTTCAAAGTGGCCGTTGCCCAAATTGTGAAAGAGATATTTGCGGCCGCCGTTGTTCGCGTACTCAAAACTGTTCGGCATCATGCGCGTATTCGCGAGATGCCACAGGTTGACATCCTCCGGATAGTAGCCGGCGACGAAGAGATCGAGCTTGCCGTCGTCGTCGTAGTCGAGCCAGATCGCGGTGTTGGCGTTGATCCACGGTGGCAGCCCGGCCTGTTCGGTCACTCGCGTAAAGCCATGCCCATGGTCGTTGTGGAAGAGCTCGGCTTGCCCCACTTGATGAGGAAGAGATCCTCGTAGCCGTCGTTGTCGTAGTCGCCCCACACCGCGCCCATGGAGACGCCGGTGCCCGGCTGATTCACGTCGGCGATGCCCATCTGCTCGGCAACATCGGTGAATGTGCCGTCGTGATTGTTACGATAGAGATGATTCTTGCTGCCGATGCCGCTGTTCGTGACGTAAATGTCGGGCCAGCCGTCGCGATCGAAGTCGACGATGGAGACCGATGCGCCCATCGACGCAACCTCCGGCATGATGCCGGCGAGCTTCGCATCGAGCATCGGCGGCTCATGAACAAAATCGATGCCGGCCTGCTGCGCCACTTCCGTAAAGCAGAATCCGTAGCGCGAAAGAGCGGATTGACAGCCTGTGCCGCCAGTTCTGGCGTGGCTTGTTTCGCTGCGAGATGCCGCATGACTGCCGGCGTCGCGAGCATGCCGAGAAACAGTAATCCACAAAATGATGCGCGCTACAGGACCACGCTTCATCGCTGCGCTCCCTGCTCCGCGTGTTCAGCGCATTGCGGAACGGCTCCGCCGTCACGTAGCGCGTCTGCCACGTCTGCCAGTCCTCAGGATGATGGCGATAGACCCACTCGTCTTCGAGCGCGCCCGGCGGCGTGTCGTAAGCGGTCCGCGCATGATACGGCAGCGGCTGAACGGTCGCGGAGTCGGTCGAGTTGTAGTCGCCGTCCTTGATCCAGCCATCGCCGGCCATCACGTAGTCGCGCACCCAGCCTGCCGGCGGAGGCGCAGGCGCGGGAAAGCGCAGCGCCATCTCGTCGCCGGCGTTCATGATCACGTAGCGGTCGTCGACTTTGTTGAGCAACTCGCGCACATCGCCGTAGCGCGTGTAATAGCCCTCAAGATCGCGCCAGATTTGCGTGGTCGCCGCGAGCGTTCTGGTAATCCGGAATCTCCGGCGACGATGCATTCGCCTGATGAATCGTGGAGAAGCCGCGATAGTGCAGATCGGCGTACGACGGCGCGAGATGCGTGATGTGCAGCGGCGTGTTGGGCAGGCCCTGCGCCCACTGGATCTGGTCCCAGTAGATTTCGAGATTCGTGCGCAGGCGCAGTTTGTGCGGCGTTCCCGGCCGGAACACGCCCGTGAGATCGATGAGGCAGATCTTGTTGCGGCCCGCGGGAAATCCGAGATTCGGCCGCGCAACGGTCCATCCGCCGTGTCCGTCGGGAATCTCGAGACTCAGCGGCTGCGGCTGCTCATGCTGGTCCCTGACTGATCGCGACGTTGATCGACGAATCGGACGGATGCAGCCAGCCGCGCGCGATCAGCTACAGCGGGCCGCTCGCCGGCACATCGTCGCCGAGATCGATCTCGACATAATGATCGCGCGTGATGCCCTGATACTGCCCGCGTCCGAAGGTGTCGAGATAGTTGCCGTCGAGCGAGCGCAGAGTCTCGGTCACGTCGTTGCCGAGATCGTCGACGGCGTGCGCGATCGCATGCGGCGTTTCGGTAACAGTGATGCCGAGCTTCACCGGCGGCACGACGAAGCGCTCGTCGGTGAAGATCTCGGTGCCTGCGGGATGATCGACGGTCATCAGCGCGAGCCAGTCGTAGTAATAGGTCTCCCACAGTTCGCCGGTGATGCGCAGATCGTAAGTACCATCGCGCTCCGCGAGAGCAGTCGCGCGGAATCTTGTACCACTCCTCGGTCGCCGCAATGCGCGCCGAGCCCAGCGCGTTGATGCGCAGGCCGATCGCCGAGCCCCACGGCACGGTGTCTTTCACAAACTGCATTTCGTGGCCGTTCCACGCGAAGAGAAATGGGCACGAGCCTTTGAGTCGCTGCTGCGCCAGCACTTCCTGATCGTCCTTGAGCTCGAACTCCGCGTTCACCGTTCCGTTCGGCCACAGAATGCGCGCGACGTCCGCTCCGTCCATGTGCCGAGGCCGAAGTGCTCTTGCGGGCCGGTGATGGGCTGCGTCTGCAGCAGCAGGCCGGAGCGAATCTCGATCTCGCCGCCGATGCCGAAGGAATTGATGCGCTGATCGCCGGTCGCCTGGACCGCGCGCGTGCGAATCGACCTGCCAGTGATAATTCTTCGTTCCGTGATTGACGGCCTTCATCGGATGACCGTCGCGCATCGAGGCCGAGCAGATCGAGACGGCCCGTGTTGTCGACGTCAGCGGCCTCGAAGACGCGGCTCGGGCCCGGACGGATGATCGAGCAGCGCGAAGTGGCCGTCCTGATCGGCGAGCCAGATCAGGGCGCCGGGCTCCGGCGTCCTCTTCGGCACGCAGGTCGCTTGAACGATAGCCAGCATCAGATCGACGCGCGCCGTTGTTGTCGAGATCGGCAGTCGCAGGCGCACTTCCCGGTCGAGCGATGTCGCCGGCATCGGGAACTCGCGCGAGCTCGCGTAGTGTCCATGCGCCGTTGTCGTTCAACAGCCGAACGATCGCGCCGTTCGCGCTGCACGGCCAGCAGATCGAGCGATGCCACTGTGGCGCGTGTCGGCGGCGGCGATGGCCTTCACCGCTGCCGAGCGCGGGCAGCAACGCTCAATCTCGCGAAAATTCCCAGCGCGCTCATTGCGGAAGACGTGCAGATTCCCGGCGCCGTCGATCAGCGAGGCGTCGGGATTGCCGTCGCCGTCCAGATCGGCCCACACAAACTGGTGAATTCCGGAGACGCCCGCGAAGGGATGGATCGGCGCGAAGGTGCCGTCGCCGTTGTTGCGCAGCACGGTGGGCAGCCCGCTGGCCGCGCCCAGCACGATGTCGAGATCGCCGTCGGCTTCGATGTCCACGGCCCACGCGCCGGTGTAGTGCGCCGTTCAGAATCGCCGCGGGCAGTTTGGTTTGCGCGGTGACGTCGGTGAACTGCTGCGGAGAATCCTGGCGCAGGAAGCGCACGCCGCCCGCACCGGCCAGCACCAGATCGGTCTTGAAGTCGTAATTGAAATCGATGGGCAGAACGGATTCCGGGCCGGGCGCGACGTTCTGCTTGCCGCCAGGAAATGGATACGACAGGCCGCCCGCGAGCTGAACGGTCTTCGCGTTCGCCGTGATCACCGCCGGCGCCTGCGTATCGCTCGAGGGAGACGGCGCCGATCCAGTCCCACTCCTGGTTTTGCGGATTGGCGAGCGGCTCGGGCACAAACTGCATCGCCATGTCCGGCAGCGGCTGGTTGCGAGGGCGGCGAGGGCAGGCGCAGAAACGCGATGAAGGGCTGCGCCTCTTCGCCGGGCTCGGACGCGAATGGCCGCAAGATCCTGACGAAACGCCGGCAGCTGCATCAGCACGTTGCGCAGAAAAATGCTGCGCGTGGCGGCCATCGCCGGAGGCCCGCTGGCTGCAGCTGCCTGCAAATCCGCGAGCCGCTGCTTCGCATCGGACGGCCAGTTCGCGGACTGCGCCGCGATCTTCTCGACCGCGGCATGCAGCGTCGCCGCATCGCCGCGCTTGGCGGCCATGCGGCTCAGTTCCAGCAGCGCCGCCAGGTTGTTCGGCTGCTCGGCCAGGATTTGCTGCATGAGCTGCTCGAACTGCGCTTCGCTGTCGGGCGCGCCCTGCCGCTCGACCTCCAGCGCCAGCGAATACTGCACGCGCGCATTGTGCGGATCGAGCGCGGCGGCCTTGCGGAAGTCGTCGATCGCCGCGGCGGAGTTGCCGCGATCGCTCTCCAGCAGGCCCAGCATATATTCGATGCGGTCGTTTTTGGCTCGCGAGGGACAGCGGCGCGGTCCAGCCGCTGCTTCGCCTGATCGTAGTTGCGCTGGCGCAGCGCGAGCATGCCCCAGTCGGCCCACGCCGCGGGCTCGCCGGGAGCGAGTTGCGTTGCCTGATTCAGAGCTTCTCGGCGCGCACGTCGTTGCCCACCTGCATCGCCGCCAGCCCCACGTAAAATGCCTGCACGAATTGCGTGTACTGCGCCGACTCCGGCTTGGGCAGACCGGAGTGGCAGCCCGCCGCCAGCAGCGCGGCGGAAGTCGAGCGCGGCCAGACGGTGCGAAACGGCGGCGAATGGGGAGCGAGATTGATGCATGGAATCGCGAAAGGTTCTCTTGAACATAACGCACCCAGGCGTCCGCTTCGATACTGCTTTAGCGGGCAATGCCCTCCGGTGCGGCCGCGGATGTATGCGTCTGCGCATCGCTGCCGGGACTCGCGGACGACTGCGCGGCTGGCCTGCGCGCTTTTTTCTCCGCTTGCGCTTCACGCTCTGCTGCCTTGAACCACAGAAACCCGATGCCCACAAACGGCAGCAGGAAGAGCAGCAGATTCCAGCGGCCCAGCAGCGTGGGCGTCACCATCACGTCGGTGTCGGTTTCGCCGCTGACCGCAGAGCTGGTGAGCAGCACGCGGATGTGCCACATCTCTTCCTGGTCGAAGGGCGCGAGCGCTTTGAATTCGACGTGATCGTTCAGTTTCTCGCGCCATGCACCGTAGGTCGCCTCCGGCAGCCGCTTGCTGACGGGCTGCAACGGCGACCTGGACCTTCATGTCGGCGGGCACGTGCTGCCCGGCGGCGGATCGATGATGACGAAGAAGCTGCCGGTGCCGACGTCGGGATTGCTCCAGACTTCAACGTTGAACGGGCCGATTTTGCGGTTCTGCATGATCGGATAGGGCGGCCCGATGTGCGCCCACGCCGGCAGTGCCGCCGCAAAGCGCCAGCAGCCAGGGCGCGCCAGTGCCGTCCGCGCTAGATGCTTGCAGCGATCTCGCAGTCGCTCAACATGCGTTCATCCAGCCATCATGGTCGCGCGCATGTCCATGGGCTGCATCATCAGCCACACCGACGCGGTAAAGAGAATCACGCACACCACGGCCCACGGCGCAAAGGCGCGCACAGCGATGCTCTTCGCTGTCGTCCTCGGCCAGCCGCCAGGCAATCAGCAGCGAGCCGGCAAGGCCCAGCAGCAGAAATCCGAACTCGAGCGGCTCGACAATCGTCTTTGGCAGACCGACGAGCGTCCAGCGCGGATCGCCCAGGATGGGCCAGCCCAGTTCCGCCAGCGCATTCTGCGTGACGGGAACGATGGTGTAAAGCCCGGTGAAGAAGTGGTAGCCGTAATGCGCGAGCCACATGCCGAAGCCGAGCGGCGCGATGGAATACGTGTAGCGGACGGTTACAGATAGCCACTTCTCCTGCACGCCGGCCCACGCGCGCGTGATCCATGCGGCACCGCCGAGCAGCAGCGCGGGTTCGACGATGAGAAAGACCGCAAACAGCAGCCCGAGCACCGGCGCTTCCTGCTGAACGTGCAGCAGGCGTCCCAGCCACGCCTCGACGGTATACACCGGGCTGACCATGCCGAAGGCGTTCATCAGCGCGCCAAAGCAAAAGACGATGGCGAGCGCGGCGATGTCTTTGCGGCGCGAGAAGAAGCCAATGCCCGAGCGCTGCGGATCGCTCATCAACTCGCCGGCGGGCAGGCGGCTCAGGATGCCGACGTTGTCGTGAGGGCAGGCGTGAACGCAGTCGAGGCAGAAGGTGCAGTCCATGTTGCCCGACCTTCGCTGGCTGGAAGAGCGCCAGTTCGCAGCCGCGCTGCAGGATCGACCAGTTCCGAATCCGCCTCGCGGCGGCCGCGAATGCAGTCTTTCGTCCCGCAGCTGTCGCAGACCTCGTGATCGCGCACGGCGACTTCCAGCGGCGAGGCCGTGGCCGCGATGAAGTTGAACTGACCGATGGGGCAAACATATTTGCAGAACGTCGCGTGCTTGAAGAGGCCATCGATTATGAGCACGGCGAGCAAAGTAGCCGACGATCACCCACGCCGTGAGCCAGGGCGACGACCACAGGCTGAAGAGCTCGTAGCAGAAGAGCACCAGCGCGAAGAGCGCCGACCGGAATCCATTTGTTGCGCAGCGCGCGCGGCCAGGTGAAGCGCGGCTTCACAAATCGCCGCATGGCGTTGCGCACCAGCATGAAGGGGCACGCGAGGCAGAAAAGATTGCCGGCGCACAGCAGCGCCAGCACCAGCGCTCCGCGAAAATGAACCCAGGTCAGCACCGTCGCCAGATTTTTGGGCGCGAGCGTTGGACCCACCAGACCCTGCAGGATCATGGCCACGCTCACCAGCAGCATGGGAATCGCCAGCAGCGTGCGCGCGTGTTTCCGCTGAAGAAATCTACCCACCACCGGAACTTTGAGCAGATCGAACGGGGGCGCCTCTACGAATTCTTCCTCTTCCTGCGCCGCTTCCATCAACTTCGTCACCGCCCGGCCACTCCCCTCACGTCGATTTGCCGTTCCACTTTGCGGCCATCCGCGAGCCGGATGTGCAGCAGCACCACCCAGTCGCCAGGCATGTTGAAATGGAGTTGCGCCGAGTAGGTTCCCGGCGCGGTTTCATTGGCGTCACCGAAGACGGGCGCCATGCCAGGGTGCGCCATGTCGCCTTCCACCTGAATCTGCGCTCCGGTGACAGGCTTCTGCAGCGCATCCGCAACCTGAACGGTAACCGTCGATTCCCCCACGCGCACCGGCTGCGGCGCGATGCTGGTGTGCACCTGCAGATCTGTCCGCGCGTTGCGCGCCGGCATCCCGCGGCCAGCAGCACGCCGCGCATGTCAGAGCACAGCACGCGAAAGGAAGGCCGCCAGCGGCGACCCTGGAGGCGAACCATTCTGACCTGAACCGCCGCATGGATCCACAGCTACTATCGACTGCATTACGCCGTGCACTCAGCCTCTTCCGTCGTCATCGCGATGCCACGAGCAGGTGCAGGTGGCGGTGTGCGGCTCGCCCTCGGGCGGAAACATGTGGTAGTACATCGCGACCACCATGGGGATGAACACGATCGAGTTGTAGAAGAGGTGCAGCTGCACGCGCGGAATGAAGAGCTGGACGATGCTGGTGGGCACCGGGCGCCCAAAGAAGTTGTGATGGATCGTCGCCTGAATGATGAGCAGGAAGATGCTCGATGTGATGCCAGAACTGGATCCAGAACGAGATCATCCACCAGGTGTAACTGCGTCCGGTGAAGCCCTTGCGCAGAATCCAGAGGCCGATCAGCATGACCAGCGCATACCAGTAGTGCAGCGCTTCCGACCGGATGAGCCCCGGATACCAGAGGCCAAGGATGCCGTTGGCCTTCTTCACCGGCCAGCCCATCACCCAAATCTGATACGCCTGCGCCAGATGCTCGCCCCAGTGCGCCAGCACGATGACCATGAAGCCCTGCAGGGCGCGTTCGTGCCACTTGCTGTTGAGCTTCTCAGAGAAGCTCTGCGCGTGAAGCGGCGGGCAGCGAAATACCCGCGGCCGGTGCGGATGTTGCCATAATGTCAGGTCTCCTGGAAAGATCTGGGGCGATCGGTACGCGGGCCGTTTGGAGGATCGACGCCAACTGTAGCGAATCCGGAATTCGTTGTCATCGCGCCAGGTGGTGGATGTTTCTCTCCACCTTTCGATGGAGGTGCGGCAATCGGCACCCATTGCGCCAGGGCGGAGACAGAAATCCATCTTTAGGTTGGTTGCCGCTGCACGCCGCTACCGGCATGCTTGACGAAACCTATGCCCAAACCTTTGCAGGCCTTCTGTTGGTTACTTCTCTCCACGTGTGCGGCCAGCGCGCAAACCCTCGTTGCCAGGCCCGGAACCCTCTGGCCCCAGCCACCGCAACGGCGTCCCAGCCGGATGCTCCCGCAGCGCGCCGCGACCGCACCGGCAACAGCCACGCCCCTTCCGCTGCCGCAGCCGCATCCCGTAAAGTTCTTTCTCTACGAGCGCGCTCGTCTCGACGCGTGGCAGTGGTTTGCCGCGCCGCCGCAGAAGTCGATCGTATCGCTATCTGCAGTCGCTCGTTCCGCTTCGGCCTCACGCAGCAGGTGAACCAATGGGACTGGGAGTTTGAAATGAGCCAGGCCGCGGTGGTGGATGTGCCCAGCGACTCCGTTTCGCCGGTCACCGCCAAGGGTCAGCTCGGCCTCGGCGGCACCTACTACGCCTCCAACGGCAACAACTCCGAACCCGATCGCGGCCTTTGCTCAAGCAGGGCTTTCTGCGCTACCACTTCGGCGACGACAAGAACCTGCGCATCGGGCGCTTTGAGTTTTTCGACGGAACGGAGACGCATCCGAAAGACGCCACGATGCTGTGGCTGCAGAACAATCGCGTGCAGCAGCGGCTCATCGGCAACTTCGGCTTCACCAATGCGCAGCGTAGCTTTGACGGCATCGACGCGCACATCGGCTCCGGCCCGTGGGATGTCACCGCCATGGCCGCCCGCGCCGATCAGGGCGTCTTCAACATGAACGGCAATCCCGAACTCAACGTCGACCTGCAGTACGTCGCCCTCACCCGCACCGCGGCGCAGGGACACATTGTGGCGCGCGCCTTTGCCATCGGCTATCACGACGGTCGTACCGGCGTCACCAAGACGGACAATCGTCCACTCGCGGTGCGCCAGAAGGATCACGACAACATTCGCCTCGGCACCTATGGCGGCAACGTCATCGCCACCGCGCCGGCCGGCCCGGGCGACCTTCGACTTCGTCTTCTGGGGCGCGTACCAGAACGGCAGCTGGGGCGAACTAAGCGACAGCGCCGGCGCGGCGGCTCTGGAAGGCGGCTATCGCGCGACTCAGCGTTGCCAGCTCTCCATGGCTGCGCGGCGGATGGTGGCGTTCCACGGGCGACAACAACCCCACCGACAACAAGCAGAACACGTTCTTCCAGGTGCTGCCGACGCCGCGCGTCTATGCCCGGCTGCCGTTCTACAACCTGATGAACAGCACCGACACCTTCGCCCAGGTCATCGACAAGCCGGCGAAGCGCTCGATCTGCGCAGCGACATCCACTGGCTCGATCTGACCTCCGGCAAGGATCTCTGGTACCTGGGCGGCGGCGCGTTTGACAATAAAGTCTTTGGATTCACGGGCCGGCCAGCCAATGGCCATACCGCGTTCGCTACGGTATGTCGATGTCAGCTCCGACTGGCAAACCACCGATCACCTCGCGCTCGAACGCCTATTACGGCTACGGTCGAGGCAAGGGGACGATCAAGACCATCTACCCGACCGGCTCCAACGTGCAGCTCGGCTACCTTGAGCTGATCTACCGCTGGGGCAGGAACCTGAACGGCAAATAGCCCGCCCGCTGAATCGGGGCTGGCGCATCTCAGCGCCGGCCCCGGAAAAGTTGACCATCGCCCCCGTTCCCGATAAACTAAGTTGGTTTGGCGATTCTGCCCGTCCCGTGTGTCTCTGGGACCTCCCTGACCGATAGGGTTCGCCGGGGAAACGCAAGGTATCCGCCCAGCTCAGCTTAAGCAGCGCGCCCGCCGGTATTTCCGTCCGGTCATTGTCGCGCGCCGGAGGATTTTTATGTACGCGGTCATTCGCACAGGTGGAAAGCAGTACCGGGTCGCTCCCGGCGATGTGGTGAAGGTCGAGTCGGTCGATTCGGCCGAGAACGGCTCTGTGGAATTTGGCGACGTGCTCGCCTTCTCCGGCGATTCAGGCTCGCTCGTGAAGCCGCAGTCGGCCAAGGTGCTCGGCACCGTGGTGACCGAAGGCCGCGGCGACAAGATTCTGGTCTTCCACTTCAAGCGGAAGAAGCAGTACAAGAAGCTGCAGGGCCACCGCCAGGGCTTCACGCAGGTACGCATCAGCGAAATTCAGGTGGACGGCAACAGCTACACCGCCTAATCGGCGAACATTTTTCGTCCGCCGCGCGCGGACACCAGGAAGCGACAGATGGCACATAAAAAAGGTTTAGGCAGCTCCAAAAACGGCCGCGACTCCAATGCGCAGCGGCTCGGCGTAAAGATTTTTGCAGGCCAGGTGGTCACCGGCGGCTCCATCATCGTCCGCCAGCGCGGCACCAAGCTGAAGGCCGGACTGAATGTCGGCCGCGGCAGCGACGACACGCTCTTCGCCAAGATTGACGGGCGCGTGAAGTTCATCGACCGCGGACGCACCGGGCGCTTTGTCGCCGTGGAAGCCGTCGCCGCGGAGTAACTCCTCACTTTTCTGATACAAAAGGCCGGACTCTCGCGAGTCCGGCCTGTTTGTTTGTCAGGCACGGGAGTATTAGTCGTGGGGCGCGGCCACGGCCGCCCACCCTGCGGCACGATCTCAGGCTCCTCGACGGCCGGCAGACGATGTCGCAGCGCCTTGCGCGCTAACAGATCCCAGTGTTGCAGCGTCGCGTTGGGTGTTCGCCGTTGCTCTTCGCGGTCGGGATGGAAAGCGCATACCAGGTCCAGAGCCCAAGCGCGATATAGCCAACAATCTCGAGGATAAGATTGGTCCAAACCAGAACCCCTCGACCTGAAACCAGCTCGTTGCCAGCGTTGTTAAAGGCTCAAGAGAAAGCGCTGAGAGAATGGCGAACGCGCGGCCTCCTGTTCTACACCCAACTAAAGTCCTACGACCATAACGCTGGCAATCGGAATAAGCTCTGCGATCGAGATCGTGGCCAAAAATCGAAATAACCTGCTAATCTGCCCAGAGCGGCTCACGAAAACGATTGCCAGGGCGATCCCAGCCGGAAGCGCAAGAAGCATGGCCGCGGCCAGAACCCATCGGAAGACAGTCTTCGCGAGTGTCCGCAGTCCAGGGAGGGGCCCCAGAAATTGCTGAAGAACTGCTTCTGCCACGCGCAACATAAACCAAGCCTGGACGAAGAAGCCGATCCAATACTCGTATAAGTACAGAGTCTGCTGCCAACTGCCAGGTCCGGCATGCACCCGCACCCAAAAGGCGAGCAGAGCGATATTGATCGTGGTGTTAACGAATCGCACCACCAGATAATCCCGCATGGCCGGCATACCATGACCGCGCTGACCCGCGCGAATCCAGGCCAACAGCGCCCCAATGGTCACGAGGGGTTCGGCAAGGATCAGATATTGCAGGATAAGTCTGGTGCCAGGCGACATAGGATGCGGGAATGAAGATTGCTCAGGACAGCGATTAAGACCATGCTATCGGAGATAGAACCCAGTGCATGCGATTGTTATCGGTGTGCGGCGCTAAGTTCTCCTAAGGTGTGAATCCTGCATTTGGGCTGCGAACTTAGAGCTCTCGCTATGCTTTGAAACGATATCCACAATGTCGGGATTGGTCTCAGTTGAGCACGCGGATCTTCTGGCGAGCGCAATTAGAAAAGAGAAAAGCCCCGGAGATTCCGGGGCTTTTCGGTTGCGATGACCCGATCCACGCTAGCGGGCAGCAACGATCGGAGTTCTTGGCCAGCACCCGATCCACGACGCCTTCGATGTCCTGCAGGAAGAAGCCGCTCGGCTGTGCTAGCAATCGCAACTTCCGGAGTCTGACCGATGCCCTTGGCCAGTGCATTCCAGCGGGACATCGCTGAGCTCGGCGGCAGTACGATAAGGCTGCGCTCCGCGGCAGGTTCCGGAACCAGGAAATAGGCGGTCCAGGTGATCAGAACGACGGTCGTAATAATCTGTTCAAAAAGGTTTACGGGGAGAGCATTCCCGGATATTTGGCAATCAGCGCGGACGACACCAGTTCCTCAGCTGCCTGCATTCCGAAGCCAAACGCCAATGCCAAATAACGCGGCTGCGGAACGAGCGACCGAGAGTGTGGATGGACAGTGCCAGAAATGCCAGCAGGCACAATTCAAGGATGCTGACACACCGCATCAGATCAGGACCGATCGTGCAGAGGAAGTAGTGCGCCAGTGTTGTCTGTCGCGGCGGGCAGCACGATCGCGCCCACGGAAAGCACCACCGAAACAATACATATCCAGCGAAAAGCCAGGAGGCCGAGGCGCCGCAGACCAGGCACCGGCTCCATCACCCGCTTGAAAGACTTCCTGGACCACAAAGAAGATCGCGACGGCGATGACGACGTAGCTGCCCCAGAACGTATAGAAGTAGGCCGCATATCGCGCCGTGCCGTACACGGGCATCCCGCCCGACCACACGAGGCCCTTCCAGGTCAGCAGCACGATACCGCGTACCAGAAAGTAGACTCCAAGTGCCGGCAGCGGCGGGCGGAGCCAGACTTCAGGAAGCAAACACCCGCAATCAGCAGGAAGACCGGTTCAAGGTTTGTACAGGAGGACTTGCAGATGCGCCATCTTTCACCCCAGAGACTATGAGGATAGCGCACGGAACCCTCGCTGGCTCAACAAATAATGTTGAGCGACAGGTACTTTAGTTCTGCAACTTTTGTGCTACGCTTGTGACCGGAGTAACCGATTGGCTATTTTCCGGGCTGCGATTTGGGGCAGGGGATCCCAGGAGGGCACGAAGGGATTGGCATTTCTGCAACGACAACCTGACGGCTCGAAGCGAGCAGCGACGCCCGAGTGGGAGGAAACGACAGCAGCCGATGCACCGGCAACGAAAACGCCAAGAACGAGCGTGCGAACGATGAGTTTCATGATTTGTTACTCCTCTAAAGTTGTAAGGATTCCGGTAAATTTCCGGTAGATTTGTTCAACAATTCGGAGTATAGTCGGTATGTTGAGAAATGTACCCGCTGTCACGTATTAAGCAAGTATACAGAGCTTTGGTTACTGAAGTACTTGCGGCCCTCTCCCCTCCTCCCCAATCCCCTCTCCAGTTACGCCCCTTCCCATCCCCCCTGCTCACTTCCAAAATCTCTCCGCGCTACTCGCGAACCTATCCCTGGACACTGCAATAACTACAACGTTCACCCGTTATCCTGGGTTAGATAACCGGAAAAGCCCAGGCCCTCGTGGTCCTCATCTGCGAGAACCCCGACGGCCGATATCGCTCTCACCTTCCAGTGAATGCCTCGCGCTCGACCCATCTCTCACATTGCAGAACTAAACAGGCGCGAAAGCTCGCCGCCGGGCGGCTACTGGTCCCCACGCGCGTCAGTCCCGCTTTCTGGCACTTTCTTCTTTTCCACAACCCGCAAGGCCGCGTCAATCGCCTGCTGTGCTCGCTTTTGCCGCGATCCCGGGCTCTGGTAATAGAAAATCCCCAGCAAATGTCCCCGGCGCTGGATCGGCGTCATCCCTCGCCATCCGGCCCGCGCCCGCGGATTCCGGTTGAACATCGCCTCCAGAATCGGCGGTGTCACCCTTTCTCCCTCCATGGCCAGCATCATGCGCTCGGCGGCCAGCTCGGCCCGGCCCACGCGCGCGTCCGCGCTCTTCGGCTGGTTGATCCCGTCGGCAATGTATTTCCGGATCGACGGGCTCAGCGCGTCGTGCCACTTGCCGCAGCGCGCGGTCCTGACGCAGCAGCTTCTCCAACTCCACAGGCGTCCCCGGCGCCGGACGCTCCTCCGTATCCGGCTCCAGCACCACCTCCGCCACGCTCCCCAGCGTGATGCCGGCGCGCTTCTGCGTCTGCTTGTTCACCAGTAGAATGCAGCCGCCGTCGCGCGTGCGAAACAGCGAGGTCCGCACCGCGACTCCGTTGACCGTAGCCCCGCACGCGCAGGCCTTTCCGCCGCGGCCACACCTCCACCGGCTCAAACGGCACGCGAACGATCGTCCAACCCAGGCTGGTCCCGTCCCGTTGCAGCACGCCTTGAAATTTCTGCCGCAACCCCACGCCAACAGCATAATCGCGCCCGGCCGCATGCACGCTCTCGCACCGTGGGCATGTTTCACGATCCCGCCCCGTGTGAAATCATCATCTGCGGGGATTCATCATGAAGACGCTTGCCGCTCTGCGCTACCTCCAGGACCTTTGGGACGAAAAACTCGCCGCGCACCTCGACGAGCCCGAACTCCTTCGCTATCGCTCCAATCTCTTCGGCGCCGACCTGCGCATCACGAATTTCGGCGGCGGCAACACCAGCTCCAAAATTCATGGAGCCCGATCCGCTCACCGGCCACCCCACCGAGGTTCTCTGGGTCAAAGGCAGCGGCGGCGATCTCGGCAGCATCCAGCGCAAAGGCTTCGCCACGCTCTATCTGCACAAGCTCCTCGCGCTCGAATCCCGCTACCGTGGCGTGCAGGAAGAAGACGCGATGGCCGACCTCTACCCGCTCTGCACCTTCGGCCTCAATCCCGTCGCCGCTTCGATCGATACGCCGCTGCACGGCTTCCTGCCCTTCCCCCACGTCGACCATCTGCACCCCGACTGGGCCATTGCCATGGCGGCCGCCGCCAACGGCAAGGAAAAAATGGAGGAGTTCAACCGCGCTTTCGGCCACACGCTGGTCTGGGTGCCGTGGCAACGGCCCGGCTTTGAACTGGCCATGATGCTGCGCCGCGCCGTCCGCGAGAATCCCAACTGCGACGGCATCGTGCTCGGCGGTCACGGACTCTTCACCTGGGGCCAGACCCAGCGCGAGTCCTACCTCAACACCATCACCATGATCGACCACCTCGGCCAGTTCATTCAGGACCACATGGCCGAGAAATCCGCGACACTCTTCGGCGGACCGGTCGATGGAAGCGCGCGCCGACCGCCGCGAGACTCGCCATCGATCTGCTGCCCTTCATCCGCGGACGCGTTTCGCAGCAGAAGCGCCTGCTCGCCAGCCACGTCGATCTGCCCGAGGTGCTGCGCTTCGTCAATTCACGCGACGCCGCAGCACTGGCGCATCTGGGCACCAGTTGCCCCGACCACTTTATTCGAACCAAGATCCGCCCGCTGTTCGTTCCCGCCGAAGCCGCCGACGATCTGCCCACGCTCCAGAAGAAGATCGACGCGGCGCTCACCGCCTACCGCGTCGAATACGCCGAGTACTATCAGCAGCACACCGAGCCCACCTCGCCCGCCATGCGCGATCCCAATCCGGCCGTTCTGCTGGTGCCCGGCATCGGCATGTTTTCGTTTGGCAAGAGCAAGACGGAATCCCGCATCGTCGGCGAGTTCTACGTCAACGCCATTCACGTGATGGAAGGCGCAACCGCGCTGGCCGGCGCAACGTCAGTAGTCGACGTGCCGCCAGGCCGGCCCGGCCGCGCCCTGTTCCGCCTTCAAGGTCCACGCAAATTACGTCGCGCTGCCGCGTGTCGGAAGCCTTCCGCATCGAGTACTGGCTCGCTGGAAGACGCGAAGATTCGCCGCCAGCCCGCGGAAAAAGAACTGAGCCGCCAGGTTGCCCTCATCGTCGGCGCCGCCAGCGGCATCGGCCGCGCCACCGCGCAGCTGGCCGCCGAGCGCGGAGCCCACCTCGTCCTCGCCGATCGCGACCTCGCCGGCGCCGAAGCCGTCGCGCAGACGCTGCGCCCCATCGCCGGAAAAGAAGCGGTAACGGCGCTCGCCATCGATATCCGCAACCGCGATGAGATCCATGCCGCGATGCGCGCGACCGTCGCGGCCTTTGGCGGACTCGACATTCTCATCAACACCGCCGCCATCTTCCCCTCGTCGCCCACCGGCGCCATCGGCGATCCGGCATGGGGACCCACGCTCGACCTCAACGTCACGGCGAATTACCTGCTCGCCGCCGAAGCCACAAACATCTTTCGCGCCCAGGATCTCGAAGGTTCCATCGTGCTCACCAGCTCCGCCAACGCCGTGGTCGCCAAGCGCGGCAGCGAAGCCTACGACGTCAGCAAAGCCGCCCTCAGCCATCTTGTCCGCGAACTGGCCGTCGGCCTCAGCCCGAAAGTCCGCGTCAACGGCATCAGCCCGGCGACGGTCGTCAAAGGATCCACCATGTTCCCCCGCGACCGCGTCATCGCCTCGCTGACCAAATACGACATCGCGTTTGACGCAGCAGCGTCCGACGATGAACTCCGCAACCAGCTCGCCGCCTATTACGCGCAGCGCACCCTCACGCATCAGCCCATCGATCCCGGCGGATTGCGCTCAGGCCATCCTCTATCTCGCCGGCCCGCACACGCGCTGCACCACCGGCCATCTGATACCCGTCGACGGCGGGCTGCCCGAGGCGTTCTTGCGGTGACCCACTCTCCCGCTCTCGTCGCCATCGATTTAGGCGCTGAGAGTTGCCGCGTTTCATTGCTCCAGCACGGCAGGAATCTGCCACTCCGACGATTACAATTGTGCGCCGCTTCGCCAACGCGCCCTGGATTCCGGACGGAGGAGTCATCCGGCATTCGCTGGAATCTCGACGCATATCTGCCAGGAACTACTCGCCGCCCTCCACACCTGCGCCGAACGCGCCCCCGAAGGTATCGCCGGCATCGGCGTCACCGGCTGGGCAGTCGATTACGTTCGCCTCGATGCCCACGGCCATCCTCTCGCTCCCCCATTCTGCTATCGCGATCCCCGCACCAACGCAGCCCTCGCAGCGGTCCACGAACGCATTCCGGCGGAACAGCTCTACGCGCAAACCGGCGTGCAGATTCAGCCGCTCAACACCATCTACCAGCTCTATGCGGACAAGCTCGCAGGCGTCCCCGACGATGCGCCCTGGGTCAATCTGCCGGAGTACATCCTGCACTGGCTCGGGCGCACCGCGCGTGGCTGAACTGCACCAACGCCACGCACACTGCGCTCGTTTCGCCCGACGCACGCGCACATGGTCCGGCGAAATCTTCTCTGCACTCGGGCTCGACTCGCGGCGCCGCTCCCGAACTCGTCGCCTCCGGCACGGCACTCGGACATTTGCGGCGCCGATCTGCGCCGACTTCCCGCCTTCGCCGACACGCAACTCATCGCGCCCGCCTGCCACGACACGGCTTCCGCAATCGCCGGAATTCCCGCGCACCCTTCGCGCCAGCCGGGCAATTGGGCCTACATCAGCTCCGGCACGTGGTCACTCGTCGGCATGGTGCTGGCGGAATCGCACCGCTCTCCGGAAGCCTGCGCACTCGGCTTCACCAATCTCGGAGCAGCCGGCGGCGGCATCCTCTTCCATCGCGGCATTCCCGGCATGTGGCTGCTCCGCCAATGCCTGAATACCTGGGAAGCCGAACGCGGCTGGAGTCTCGTCGAGCTGATCGCGGAGTCGCGCTCGCTGCCGGCTTCGCACACCCTGCTCGATCTCGACGATCCCGCCTTCATTCCGCCCGGCAACATGCCCGCGCGCATCAACGACCAGCGACGCCGCCAGGGCAGCATGCTGCTGAGCGAAGAGCCTGACGCCGCCCCGCTCTACGCCAATCTGATTTTTCGCTCGCTCGCGCAACGCTACGCCACGGTCCTGGCCGACATCGCTCGCCTAACCGGCCGACGCCCAGAGCGCATCTGCGTGGTCGGGGGCGGCGAGCCGCAACGACTACCTGAATAATCTGACGGCCGCGGCAACCGGCATTCCCGTGGAACGCTGCGCCGTCGAAAGCTCGACCCTCGGCAACTTCGCTGTGCAACTGGCACGGCTCGCGACAGAGCACGGACGGCGTCACCGCAGAAGCGATCGCAGCGCACGCGCGACGCTGGCAGACGCACCGATGATTGGCTGAGCTCTACTCTCTTCGCCAGCGGCTTCCGCGCGAAGTAATACAGCGAATACGCCAGCATCGCAAACATCAGCACCGCGACGCCGTCGTTATTCAGAAACGGGACGTGCAGCTGCAGGATGTTTTGCCCGAACGGCTCGACCAGCTTCAACCCCACGCCCAGCAAGCCCACAATGCCGCCCGCAGCGATCAATCCGCTCGCGTAGAGCGAGCCTGGGCTGATCTCGCTTTCGCCCTCCGTCGTCTCGCCGGATTTCGCCACCGCGCGATCGACCATCCAGCGCACCACGCCGCCCACAAAAATCGCCAGCGTGGTCGCAATCGACAGATACGATCCCACCGCGAAGGTCAGCGAGCGCACCCCCATCAACTCAATGGCAATCACCAGAAAGACGCCCAGCAGCACCAGCCCCCATGGCAATTGCTGTCGCAGAATCCCGTTGATGACCGTCGCCATCAGCCGCGCCTGCGGAGCCGCCGCCCGCTCGCTGCCGATGCCCTGCACCCACTGCACGTCAATCGTCTTCGTCGCGGATTGTAGAGATACTTGCCGTCCGCCAGATCATGCGACCCCAGCGCGTTCAGCAAAATGTACTGGCTGCCCTGGTGGGTCTGCACCGGCTGACCTTGCTGCACAACGTGAAATTCTTTCCGCGTAAACGTGCCCTGATTCTGCACGCCGTCATGCGGCGCGGAAATGTCCCATGTCTTCTGCATCGGGTGAAATTCTTCAAACCCGCGGTTCATCGCGTTCAGCGTGACGCCCACCGCGAAGGTCGAAATGCAGACGCCGATCATCAGCGCGACCTGCTGCTTCCACGGCGTCGCTCCGATCAGAAATCCAGTCTTCAAATCCTGCGAAGTGTCGCCCGCATTCGACGACGCGATGCACACCACGCCGCCCACGGTAATCGCCAGCGCGCCAAACGCAGGCGCCGTCCATCCCTTCACCAGAAACACCGCAGCCGTCGCCATCAGTGTCGCGATGGTCATGCCGCTGATCGGATTGGCCGAGCTGCCAATCAGGCCGACAATGCGCGACGACACGGTCACAAATAAGAATCCGAAGAACAGCACCAGCAGCGAAGCCGCCAGATTCGCCAGCATGCCCGTCTGCGCGCCCGGCACCGGATGGAAGGTGAGGAAGATCCACATCAGCGCCACCAGCACGGCGCTGCCGCCGACGACGACGGTCATCGACAGATCCTTGTCGGTCCGCTCTTCGCTGGCCCTCGTCTCCGCACTCTTGCGCATGTTGCCGAGACCCGCCTTCAGCGCGCCGACGATGGTCGGAATCGTACGGAACAGCGTGATCAGTCCTGACGCGGCCACTGCGCCTGCGCCCATGGGCCGCACATACGACGACCACAGTTCGCCCGGAGACATCTGCGCCACCGGCTTGGTGGCCGGATAGAGCGCGTCCGGGCAGATGCGATCCGAAGAAATAAATCGCCGGCATCAGCACCAGCCACGAGAAGACGCCGCCGGCAAACATGATGCCCGCCGTGCGCGCGCCGATGATGTAGCCCGACGCCCAGGTATTCCGGCACCGCATCCACGCGGACGGCTGCGCCTTTCAGGATGTGCTGCTTGCCCCAGTCCGGCTGATAATCCGGCTGATCGGGCCACACGCCGAAAATGCTGCTGTTCTGGAACAGGGTGTAGAGCGCGCCCAGACCGAGGCCCAGAAACACGCGGCTCGCAATCGATCCGCCACGTTCGCCAGCCACCAGCACGTCCGCGCAGGCGGTGCCTTCGGGAAATGCCAGGTTCCCGTGCTCCTCCACGATGAGTTGCCGGCGCAGCGGGATCATGAAGAGCACGCCGATCCAGCCGCCCAGCATGGCCAGCACAAAAATGCGGAAGTATTCGAGGTCGAAGCCGAGGAAGATGAGCGCGGGCAGCGTGAAGATGACGCCCGCGGCAATCGACTGGCCGGCGTTCCCGGTGGTCTGGACGATATTGTTCTCGAGAATCGACGCGCGCCCCAGCACCCGCAAAATGCTGATGGAGAGCACCGAGATCGGGATGGACGCGGCGACGGTCAGGCCGGCTTCGAGGCCGACATACACAGTGACCGCGCCGAACAGCAGCCCGAACACGCAGCCCAGAATCACTGCGCGAAACGTTAGCTCCGGCCGCGTTTCGCTGGCAGGAACAAAAGGCTGAAAACCTTGCGAAGTCGACAAAGAATTGACCTCCAACGACTTTCGGGGAAGCCTGAGTGTATCAGAGCAAATCAGGAGATACTGGACGAGTAAAGCTGACGATGGGTGACAGGGATGAAGTACCGGGATTTAATCGGTCAGCTGGAAGCTGACGGTTGGCTCCATGTACGGACCAGCGGAAGCCACCGGGTCTATCGGCATCCCAAAGGGAAGGTATCGTAGTTGTTCCCGTTCACTCGCCTGGACACGATGTCCCAAAGGGTCTTCTCTCTGCAATAATGAAGCAGGCAGGAATCAAGATGTGAGCAACAGCTATCTGGTCATCTACGAGCGCGGCGACGATGGCACGGTGAGTGCCTGTGCGCCGGAATTACAGCCTGGCGCTGTCGTCTCGACCGGTTCCGATTACGAGGAAGCCCGCCTCAATATCACTGAGGCCATCGCCCTCTATCTGGAAGAAATGCGCAACAGCGGCCAATCCCTCTCGTCCTCTCCTGTTCGCTACGAGTTGCTCGAAGTCGCGAGCTGATCACTCCTCCCGTCGCCGGGAAACCCAGCTATTCTGGCTTATGCGCGCCCGCAAGCTGCTCGCCTACGCGGCTATCTATATTCTGTGGAGCGGTTCGTTCCTCGCCATCCGCGAAGTCGTCGCGGTCCTCCCCCCGTTTTTCTCGGCCGGCTTTCGCTTCTCCGTCGCCGGTGCGCTTCTGCTCGTCTGGGTCCATCTGCGCAACCGCCCGTCGCTCAGCCCACGCCAGTTCCTCTCGGCGGCCACGCTCGGCTTTGTCATGTTCACCTGCGTATACGCCGCGCTCTTCTGGGCCGAGACGCGTATTTCGTCGGGCATCGCCGCCGTCGTTTCCGCCATGATTCCCGTCTGGATCTTTGCCGGTGAGCTTTTCGTCCTCCGCACCCAGCGTCCCACGGCCCTGGCCGTCGGCGGCATCGCCCTTGGATTCGGCGGCATCGTTCTGCTCACCCTGCATGCCTCATCGGGCCCAAAGGCCAGCAACACCCTGGCCAGTCCTCATCGCGCTCGCCGGGTCCGTCTGCTGGTCGGCCGGCACGCTCTGGTCGCGCCGTCTCGCGCTCCCCACTCCGCAACAAGCCAACGCCGGATGGCAAATGTTTCTCGGCGGCCTGCTCCTGCTGGTTCTCTCGGCCGCATCCGGCGAACTCCACCGCATGCCCCCGCACGCGGTGCTCTTCAGCATGCGCGTCGTGGTCAGCATGGCTTACCTCGTCATCGCGGCGTCCATCGTCTCCTACACCGCCTACGTATGGCTCATCGCCCACGATTCGCCCACGCGCGTATCGAGCTACGCCTACGTCAATCCCGTCTTTGCCTTAATCCTCGGAGCCACCCTGGCCGGCGAACACCTCACGCTGCTGCAAATGGCCGGCGCCGCCCTGGTCGTCGCTGGAGTCTTCGCAACCCTGCGCGGCCGCGGCGCGGTCCCAGCGCCAAATCGCACGGAAAATGCCGTCGGCACCTAGCGAATATAAGAATAGTTTCCGCAAACATTCGTGGAGCTATTCAGCGCGTCCAGGGTAAGTACGGGCATAGTCTGCCCGGAAAAGAAAGCCACGCGAATCCCCGAGCCCGACGCCCAGGTCGCCATCCACTGCGTTTCGTCGGAGCCGCACAGCGTGTTTTTATGCTGGAATCGCTTCTCGGCGGGGATTTCGAGCCGGTAGAGATTGCCGCCCCCCGGCGTGCCAGGGTCGGCGTCAAACGCCGCTGAGGCCTCAGCAGCCGTCAGCGGCCGAATCTGCGCAATTGTGAATCCTGAGAAGTTGATGATGAGCCGTGAATCGGCGATGTCAATGTCCCCGGTAATGGCCTTGGCCTCGGAACTGGACGCGCGCCACGGACCCTTGTCCTGCGCAGCAGCAGAAAGCGAATAACAGGACAGAAGCACCAGCGCCGCAGCAAGGAAACGAAGAGTCTTCATTGTTATGAGCATGACATTGCGAAGGTAAGGGACGCAACGCTGCGGGTCGCGGATGCGCCTCGTCTACGGTGGCGACGTCGTCTTCCAGTGGGAAAGGTCCTGGTCCAGCATCACTTCGAGCTGGTCAATCTCGGGACGGACCTCGCTGGCAATGCGGCCCAGGACAGGCGCCGGGACTTTCTGAAACGGCGCGCCCCCGCTGATCAACAACTTCATCAGGCTCGAGTTGCGTACCCCGGCAACCACGCCATCCAGCTTCCGCGCCTTGCACCATTCGGCCATCGTAGTAGCCATCCGCGTGACCCGGTAGCTCCGTGGTTCCGTCAGCTGGGCCGCGGAAAAGACCTGCTGCCGCTGGCGGCTGGTCAGGGGGAAGCGAGACATTCCGAGAAAATCGACGATGCGATCGATAAACGCCTGCGGATCGCTGCAGAGTTCTTCGAAAAGATGGATGGATATCTGCTGCGCAGGGAATGCCCTCAGCCACTGCGCGAGGTGCGTGGCGTACCGGCTGGACTCCATGAGTTCAGGATCGCTCTCGATGGCCTGTTCGAGGCTCCCGTCCACCATGCCGTAGGCCCGCTTCACGCGATAGAGCGAGACGATGCGCGCCACCGGATGGCGAAAGATCACGACCAGCTTCGCGTCGGGAAGAACCTGCGCGATGCGCTCCTGCGCGGCCGGGGAAGCGAAGTAAGTCGGCGCAACCTCACCGCGCATCCGCCCCCGGATAGGCGCCGGAAAGTGATCGAGATACCAGCCCAGTCCCCGTTCAAAGTGCTGATCGAAGAAGTGCGTCTCTTTGGTCGGATCCGGCAATTGCGCCTCACCGCTCAGCACCTCGTGCATCCACGTGGTTCCAGTCCGGGGAGGACCCAGCACAAGAAATGAGGGAAGAAGACAGCCGCTCTCCGCCGGCGGCGGAGAGATCCGGGGCGCATCCGCGCCGACGTTTTGAGAAATTCCCGCCATCCAGGTAGCTAAACCCCTCAGCTGACATCGGAAAAGTTCCGCGAGTGCTAAGAACGAGCGCGCGAAAGCCGAGGATGTTCAGTCGTGAGTGGGTTGGATGTCAGGTAGGCTATGCCGAGTTGGTTAAAGGCGCAATTTGGCACAACCGATCCCCGGCGAGCGAACCCGCCGGGAAATCGAAAGTTAAGCGTAAATCCCGCGCTGCTTAATCGTGAACGCAACTCGATCAATCGACAGCATATACGCCGCAATCCGGTTGTTCACCCCATGCGCTTCCGCGTACCGCGTCACGTCGTCGAAGGCTTCCGCCAGAATGCTCTCCATCCGCTCGTTCACTTCCGACTCTTTCCAGAAGTAGCCCTGGCGATCCTGCACCCACTCAAAGTACGACGCCGTCACGCCGCCCGCGTTGGCCAGAATGTCCGGGATGATGAAGACCTTCTTGTCCGCGAGAATCTCGTCGGCCACCGCAGTCGTCGGCCCGTTCGCGCCTTCGCACACAATGCGCGCTCTGATCTTGTCGGCGTTGCGGCTGGTGATCACGTTTTCCGTCGCCGCCGGAATCAGAATCTCGCACTCCATCGTAATCAGCTCGGCAGAAGGCATCGGCTCCGCCCCGCGGAACCCCAGCACCGATCCGTTGCGCAGCCGGTGCTCCTGCAGCGAGCCAATATCAATGCCGTTGGCATTGAACAGGCCGCCGTCGAACTCCGCGATGCCGATGATCTTGTAGCCGCGCTCCTGCATCAGCCGCGCCGCATTCGAGCCCACGTTGCCAAAGCCCTGCACGATCACCCGGCAGCCTTCGCGCGACATGCCCAGATACTTCAGAGCCTCGTCGCACACCAGCGCAATGCCGCGCCCGGTCGCTTCCTTGCGCCCGCGCGATCCGCCAATGTTCAGCGGCTTGCCCGTCACCACCGCCGTCACCGTCTGCCGCATGTGCATGGAGTAGGTATCCATGATCCACGCCATGGTCTGCTCGTTGGTGTTCACGTCGGGTGCCGGCACGTCTTTTTCCGGCCCGATGAATTCGATAATCTCCGCGGTGTAGCGCCGCGTCATGCGCTCCAGCTCGCCCTGCGACATCTTCTTCGGATCGCAGATCACGCCGCCCTTGGCGCCGCCAAACGGAATATTCACCACCGCGCACTTCCACGTCATCCAGCTGGCCAGCGCCCGCACTTCGTCCAGCGTCACATCCGGGCGTAGCGAATGCCGCCCTTGCCCGGACCCCGCGCCTGCGAGTGCAGCACGCGATACCCGGTGAACATCTCAATCCGCCCATCGTCCATCGCCACCGGAAAATGCACGATAATTTCGCGCGAGGGATAGCGCAGCACGCGCCACAGCCCTTCGTCGAGGTTCAGCTTGCGCGCAGCAAAATCAAACCGGGCCGCCTGGGCTTCCCATGGATTGATCTCCTGCTCCAACGTCATTGTTGCCATAAAAGAATCTCCACTTCTGTTTACTACCGGTTCCTGCGTAGTCCTGGCGTAAAAATCCGTTCATTCGGGCAAATGCCCGTTCCAGGGCCAAACGGTCCGAGTATAGGCCTGACATTGGATGCACGGCAAGGCTCAATGAGCGCGAGCGGGTTACTTCTTCAACCCCCTCGCTGCCGTCGTGGAAGGGCACGGAGAGGCCTGCGTTTTCAATCGCCCCGAATCGTCGCTCAACCTGCCAATAGTAGTTCGATTTAGCTGGTTCGCATTGAAAAGAAAAGAGATCTCCCGCTGGCTGGTTGAGGCCGTCAGGAGATCTCCTGGTCATTGGAATAAAGCTGCAGTGGTCAGCAGGCCTGAACAGCCGCACCCGCCTTGACCACCGGCACCTGAATCTCCGTTACATACGTTTCATCATCCCGCCGCACATCGCGAAACGGACCCAAAGCGCATCCTCGATAATGAAGGAAGACCCATGCCGAAATTCTCCGCCGGAATCCTCCTCTACCGCCGCGCCGCCGCCGGCCTTGAAGTCTTCCTCATCCATCCCGGAGGGCCCTTCTGGGCCAGGAAGGACGCCTGGTCCATCCCCAAAGGCGAATACAGCGACGGCGAATCAGCCATGGAGGCCGCCCGTCGCGAATTTCAGGAAGAAACCGGCTCCGCCCTCGCCCTCGCAGTCCCTGAAGAAAAATTCCTCTCCCTTGGCGAAATCCGCCAGCCCGGCGGCAAACGAGTCACCGCCTGGGCCATCGAAGGCGACTTCGACCCCGCCACCATGGTCAGCAACACCTGCATGGTCGAATGGCCACCCCGTTCCGGCAGAGAAATCGAAATCCCCGAAGCCGACCGCGGCGACTGGTTCGACCTCGCCACCGCCCGGGGAAAAATCTTCCGCGGCCAGGAGGCGTTACTCGACCGGTTGGCGGAAGCGCTCGGCAGAGATTAGACCGTGCGGGTGCGGACAGGTAAAGCATTCCATCCGATCTCAGTGAGCCGCCCGGTATAATCGCGGCCCATGCGGATATCCACCATCTTGAGCTGTTCGGGAATCGCTCTTTGCGTTGCGGCGATGTGGATGCCGGCCGTGCAGTTTCCGTCTGACAACACAGACTGGGGAGCCGGGCTCGCAAACTATCCGGAAGATGGCTATGAGTGTGCGATGGTAACCGCTAACCGGTCCTTCGCTGACCGGCCTTAAGCTGGCCGCTCCTTAGCTAACCGCTTCTTAGCCGCCCGCTTCTTAGCTAACCGCTACTTAGCTAACCGCTTTTTAGCTGCCTTCAACGCCACATAATGAAACCGCACCAAATAGATCTTCTGCCCACTGCCGTGCTGCGCCACCTTCAGCAAATCCAGCACGCCGAGAAATCCTGAAGCTCGCGCCAGTTCGGGCGTAATGTCCGGCAGTCCGATCGGCTCGATCGAATCAATTTCAATCGCGCCTTCTTCCATCGAATACCGATTGCCGACTTTCACCCGCGGACTCTGCCAGATGCGCACGCTGCACGTGATGACGCCGCTGCGGACGCCTTCGCGCAGCCGCTTGGTGAACATCATCGCGGGATCAGAGGCGCGAGCCAACTCTCCAATCGCCCCCACCAGCGTGTCCAAATCCGCAGGCCGCGTGTAGACGTGCGGCGTGATCCGCACGCAGCTGATGTTCTCCCACACAATGCCCACGGTGTGAATCTTGTAGCGCTCGAACAGCGCCCCGGAAACCTGCGCCGGCGTCATGCCGTCAATGCTCACACCGCCAATGGCGCACGAGTACTCCGGCCGCAGCGACGTATGCAGCTTCACCTTCGGAATCGACTGCACCCGCGTCGACCAGTAATTCTTCAGGTAGAAGATCCGCTCCTGCTTGCGCCGCGAACCAATCCCTTCGTGAAAATTGATCGCCTCGCCGATCCCCTGCTCCAGCGGAAAGCTCCGCGTCCCCAGGTCTTCAAATTTGCGAATGTCCGCCGAATGCGCGATTGCTCGCGCACGTCAACGGCCACAGCTTCTCGATCTTGTCGGCCTTCACCCACATCATGCCAGTGCCGATCGGCGCGGACAAAAACTTGTGCAGGCTGGTGCCGAAGTAGTCGCAGCGCAGGTCCGGAATTTTGAAGTCGATCAGCCCAAACGAATGTGCACCGTCAGCGATCACCTCAATGCCATGCGCATGCGCCATGTCCGCAATCTTCGCCACCGGCATCGTCTGGCCAACCCAGTTGATCATGTGGGTGACGTGGATCAGCCTGGTCTGCGGCGTGATGGCCTGCTCGTACGCCTTCACGATGACGTCGTCGTCCTCGATGGGGAGATCGAAGCTGATCTGCTTGTAGACGATGCCGTCTCGCTCGACGCGCTGCCGGTACGCCTCAATCATGTGCGGATAATCCTGCTTCGTCCCGATCACTTCGTCGCCGGCCTTGAGCGGCAACCCGTAAATGATCGTGTTCAACGCCTCCGTCGAGTTCCGGTCGATGGCAATCTCCCCAGGCTGCGCGCCCGCCAGCGCCGCCAGCTTCTGCCGCAGCGGCTCGCGGCCCTGGTCGAGAATCTGCCACATGTAATACGAAGGCCCCTCGTTCGAAAGCTGGTTGTAGCGCTCCACCGCTTCCTGCACAACGATGGGCGCGGGCGAAACGCCGCCGTTGTTCAGATTAATGATGTCGGGGTTCACCGAGTACGCGCGCTGAATCACGCTCCAATAATCCTCGTTCTGCGCCACCTCAGCCGGAGCGCGGCCCTCGACCGAAGTCGACGCCGCGGCAAACTCTTCCCCATGCGCCTGCCGGAAAAGACTGTTGACGGAAAACGCGCCCGCCAGCACCGCGGTCCGCTTCAGAAAGCGCACGACGATCGCTCAGATTCATAGAGAGCAATGTAGGAGCATCGATGCTCCGAAATCAACCGGAATCGCAGCGCGCCTCGCTGACAGCCCTTTGCTGACAGTTCTTTGCTGACAGTTCTTCGCTGACAGTATTTTGCTGACAGTTCCTCGCTGAGAGCTTCACCGCTGCGCCCTGTACCCTGTCCCCTGCACCCTGTACCCTGTTCTTCATGAGGCCCTCTCTGCCCGATCGCGCCACGTTCCTGCGCCTGGCCCGCACGCACACGCTCGTTCCCCTCTACCGCACGCTCACCGCCGATCTCGAAACGCCGGTCTCCGCCTTTCTGCGCATCGCCGCTGCTGAGCCGGAATGCTTTCTGCTCGAATCCGTCGAAGGCGGCGAACGTCTCGGCCGCTATACCTACATCGGCATCCGGCCCAGCCGCCGCATCGTCTCGCACGGAACCGAGATTCGAGATCACCGAGCACGGCCGCACCCGCCATGTCACCGGCGACGTCTTCGCGCTGCTCCGTGAATGCGCTCGCCGGACACACACCCGCGCGCGTGCCCGGCCTGCCGCCCTTCACCGCCGGGGCCGTCGGCTTTCTGGCCTACGATGTGGTTCGCCAAATCGAGCGCCTGCCCGACAACACCACCGACGATCTCGGCCTGCCCGATGCCTGCCTCATGTTCTTTGACGAGGTGCTGGCGTTCGACCACGTGAAGAAGGAAATCTTGCTGGTGGTCACCGCCGACCTGCGCCGCCTCAAGCCGCAGGCCGCGTATGCCGACGCGCTCAAGCGTCTCGATCGCCTCGAGAAGCGCCTCGCGCAGCCGCTGCCGAAGCTCAGCACGAAGAAGGCTCAGGGCAAACTCCGTGCCGCCTCGCGCACAAAGAAGGCCGCCTTCCTGAAAGCCGTGGAGCGCGCCAAGGAATACATCGCGGCGGGCGACATTTTTCAGGTCGTCCTCTCGCAGCGGCTCGACTTTGAGCCAGGTGTCGACCCGTTTTCTGTGTACCGCGCGCTGCGCATCGTCAATCCGTCGCCCTACATGTACTTCTTCCGCTTCGGCCGCAGGAAGCCGGGATCGACATCAGGGAAGAGCGCCCGCGGCCCAAAAGAAGAAACCACGCACATTGTCGGCTCGTCGCCGGAGCTGCTGGTCCGCGTCGAAGGCCGTCGCGTGGAGTATCGTCCCATCGCCGGAACACGTCCGCGCGGCGCGTCCGAGTCACTGGATCTCGAAGCCGAGCGCGAAATGCTGACCGATGAGAAAGAGCGCGCCGAACACGTGATGCTCGTCGACCTCGGCCGCAACGACGTCGGCCGCGTCAGCGAATATGGCACCGTCAAAGTGACGAATTTCATGTTCGTCGAGCGCTACTCGCACGTCATGCACCTGGTCAGCTCCATCGAAGGCCAAGCTGCGCCCCGAACTCAGCGCCGTCGACGCGCTGCGCTCCTGCTTCCCTGCCGGAACGCTCAGCGGCGCACCCAAAATTCGCGCCATGGAAATCATCGAAGAATTGGAACCCACCAGGCGCGGCATCTACGGCGGAACCGTCCTCTTCGCCGATTATTCAGGCAATCTCACCTCCTGCATCGCCATCCGCACGCTGCTGGTCGAGGGCAAGCAGGGATACATCCAGGCCGGCGCCGGCATCGTCGCCGACTCAGTCCCCGAAAAGGAATACGAAGAAAGCCTGAACAAAGCGAAAGCCGTAGTGCGAGCGGTGGAAAGAGCCAGAGAAGGCTGATCCCTCATCCGGCGCGAAGCGCGTCTGCCTGCACGGCCAGTCCCTACTTCGCCTGCAGCAACTGCTCTCCCAGTCCGCCGACTTTGCAGGAATTCGCGCCGCGATCCGCAATCCAGAACGTCCCGTCGGCATACGTCACCTGATCCAGCGTCACCGCCATGACGCCGAACAGATACACATGTCCAGGCAGCGCAATATGCGTCAGCTGATCCGCCTCTTTGTCCAGATCGCGTGTTCCTGAAAAGCTCAGCTGAACCTCCAGCGGCCGCGCATCCAGCGCGTACACATTCGTTTTGACCTTCAGGTGCGCGGTGATCGTTGCGAAACGGATCGCCTTGCCGCTCTGATTGCGAAACTGCAGGTTCAGCGCCCCGTCGCCACCGTTGCGCATGCTCACCGGTAGAAGTTCCGCCGCCGGCGCAACGCTCGCGCTCTTCAGGTAGAGCGGGCAGCCAACCTGGTTCATCTGGTCGAAGATCCCCTGCGCCCGCGCCCGCGCCTTGGCCTGCGCCGCTTCCAGATCCCTCTTCTGCTGTGGTGTTAGTTGCTGACCACGCGGCAGGATAACGAACTGGCCAGGCTGAAGGGCAATGAACTGGCCCATAACGCCCTGACTCGGCACCTGATTTTGCGCGAGAGCGAACGGGGCGGCGACCAGGATAAGAGCGGAGACGAAGAGCTTCATCGCAGCACCTCCGATGAGCAGAAGCATACCACTGCAGCGCCGGATGAAGCGATCGGCTGCACGTTGCCACCAGACTCTCCACCACTGGACAATTTGATCGGTTAACGCACTTACAATGAATCACTTGCAAAATATGCGATTCCATCGTATATTTTGCACATGTGGATTCGACGGGATATAGAGCCCGATTTGGAACACTCTGCGAAGACACGCCCGGTCATTGTCCTGACCGGAGCACGACAAACCGGGAAAACGTCGACCTTCCGGCACCTCTTTCCCCATTATGCGTTCGTGTCCCTCGATCTCCCCACCGAAGCCGAACAGGCCGAGAAGGAGCCAGCGCGCTTTCTCCAGCGCAATCCGCCGCCCGTCATCATTGATGAGGTTCAATATGCGCCTGGCCTGTTTCGCCACCTCAAGGTAGTCGTGGATGCTCACCGTTCGCGCAACGGGCAGTTCCTGCTGACCGGTTCGCAGAAGTTCGCCCTCATGAAGAATGTCTCCGAATCGCTGGCGGGCCGGGCTGACATCGTGGAGTTGGAGACGCTTTCGTTTGCCGAGATCCGCGAGGCGCTGCCGAAAGCCGCAATCGAAACCGCCATCGTGCGCGGCGGCTTCCCGGAACTGTACGCCAACCCGGACATTGATTCGGTCGCGTTCTACAATTCCTACCTCGCGACTTACCTGGAACGCGATGTGCGCGCCCTGGCGAATGTTGGCAGCCTGCGGGATTTTGAGAGATTTCTGCGCGCGTGCGCTCTTCGTTCTGCAAACCTGTTGAACAAAGCGGACCTGGCACGCGACGTCGGCATCGCACCGTCGACGGCGAATCAATGGCTGTCCATGCTGGAGGCTTCCGGCCAGGCCGTGTTGCTCGAGCCGTGGTTTTCGAATCGAACCAGGTCCATCGTCAAAAGTCCCAAAGCTCTACATCGCTGACACCGGCCTGCTTTGCTCTCTGCTGAATATCCGCTCGGTGGACGATCTTCGGCAATCGCCGGCAGCCGGGGCGGTGTGGGAGACATTCGTCTTTGCCCAGTTGCGGGAACGCGAACGCCGCGCCGGGCGCACGGGCAGCCTCTTCTTCTGGCGCGACCGGACGCGCGAAGTGGACTTTCTGGTCGATGCAGGCGGACGCCTCGAATTGTTTGAGGCAAAATGGACGGAACTCCCGGACCTCGGCGATACGGTCAATCTGGAATTCGTCCGCAACGTGATCGGTAAATCCCGGGTGACCGCCGGCGGAGTCGTCGCCCGCACACCGAATAGCTTTCCATTTCCCAACGGGTTTCGCGCCTTGCCTGTGACGGAGCTGGGATAGCCTCCGCTCTCGAGGTCCAGGGCCGCGGAGATACACTACTCAAACGATGGTTTTTGTCCTCGACAACTACGATTCCTTCACCTTCAACCTCGTCCAGTACATGGGCGAACTCGGCGCCACCCTCGACGTCCGCCGCAACGACGAGTTAACCGTCCAGGAAGTCGAAGCGCTGCACCCCGACCGCATCGTCCTGTCGCCAGGCCCCTGCACGCCGCAGGAAGCCGGCATCTCCATCGACCTCATCCGCGCCATGGCCGGCAAGGTTCCCATCCTCGGCGTCTGCCTCGGCCATCAGGCCATCGGCGCAGCCTTTGGCGGCCAGGTCGTCCGCGCGCCCAGGCTGATGCACGGCAAAACCAGCCAGGTGGAGCACGACGGCAAAACCATCTTCGCCGGCATCGCCTCGCCCATGACCTGCACCCGCTACCACTCGCTCATCGTTCAGGAAAAAGGCCTGCCCGCCGACCTCGAAATCACCGCGCGCACCGCGGACGGCACCATCATGGGCCTGCGCCATCGCAAATTTCCCGTCGAAGGCGTCCAGTTCCACCCGGAAAGCGTGCTCACCGGCGACGGCAAGCGCCTGATCCAAAATTTTCTCGAGTTATAACCCGCTACATCTTTTTCATGCGAACCAGCACAACGGTGATCGCCACGGTCTGGCAGATGGCCAGAATCAGCACATCCAAAAGCGGCCGCACCGTCTCCGGCATCGGCACATACATCAATCCGCCCCAAATCGCCACCGCCGCCAGCGTAGAGATCATCAGGTAGATGCCGCCCGTCCGGTTGGCCTTGTACCATAGAGCCTGAGAGGACATCGTTTTGCGTGTGCGCAACCCCAGCCATGGATTCGGGGGCACCTTGCCCAGAATCATCGGCGTCGCGATGGCGACAAACAGCGCCGGCAGCACGATGACCAGCCCGTAAAGGTAATGCGGTATCGGATGATTCACACCAGCAGCATAGCGCGGATCCTGGCAATCGCCTGTTTAACTTGTGCTTGCCATGGCATCGCCCAGCTGATTCCGCTCCCTCCGGACGAGTTGCCCGGCAACCAGCCTGCCGCGCATTCCCACCCCGCAGCACCGCCCACCTCCATCGCCACGGTCGCCACGGAAGGCGTCTCCGTTTCCGGGTCGCTTTCCGTCAGCAATGGCCGCGCCACCATCGGCAACGACGGCGCCATCACCGCCGGCGATCAATCCACCGACGTTGCCCTCACCCGCGGCGGCCATCTCAAAGTCTGTTCCACCACCAAAATCCATCTGTCCACGGACAAAGCAACGCCAGGCGGCGCGCTCATGATCGCCCTCGACCGCGGCGCGCTGGAGGCCCACTACACGACGGGCCAGTATTCCGATGTTCTGCTCACGCCCGACCTGCGTATCCTCATCTCCCCGCCCGGACTGGCTGACCTCAGCATCCGCGTCAACAGCCAGGGCGACACCTGCGTCGATAACCACGGCGAAGCGGCGCCCTACGTCCTCGCCAGCAGCCTGTTTGACGGCGGAGCCTACCGCGTCCAGCCCAACCAGCGGGTTCTCTTCGAACACGGCAGCCTGCGCGACGTAGTCGACAACGAGCAGGACCCCTGCGGCTGCCCGCCCGCCCTGCCAGTTTCCGTGGCCAGCACTGGGAAACACGGCGCAAACCCCGCCCAACCCGGCCAAAAAGTCAGCTCCGCCGCCCAGCAAAACCCCTTCCCCCTGGCCGAAAGCGAAGGCCTCAAGCCAGCGCCTCCGCTACCCACCACCCCCGTGGTTCCGCCCGGCCAGGCGCACGTCGAAGTCTCCGCGCCTATCGCTTTCGACGCCAATAATCCCAACCCGCCACCGGCATTGCCTCCCGCCGCTCCGGCGGAAAATCCCACGCCCGTGCCAACTTCAGCGATCACCGTAGCGCAGGCGCCCCGCCCACCAGCTCCTCCGCACACCGGCTTCTTCCACCACATCGGCCGCTTTTTCAAAAAGCTGTTCGGCGGGTAAATCCGCACGCAACGGCACCTATCCATCGCCCTGCGATAAAATGAAACTTGCCGGAGTATGCACCTGCGCGAACCCCTTCCGGTTCGCAGCCCCGCGGCCCGAATGCCGCCACAAACCGGGGTCCCCTGCCAACGGGTTGGCTGGGGTGGCACATTCCGCACTTACATTTCTGCGAGGAGCTTTACCCTTATGGCGATTCCCGCCACACAAATGCGTCCGGGCATGATCATCAAGCACAACAACGACCTCCACTCCGTCTTTTCCGTGGAGCACCGTACCCCCGGCAACCTGCGCGCCTTCATCCAGGCCAAGCTGCGCAATATCCGGACCGGCGCGATGTTCGTGGAGCGCTTCCGCTCCCCCGATCCCATCGAGCGCGTCATCGTCGACGAAATCCCCATGGAGTTCCTCTACAACGACGGCGACGACTACTACTTCATGAACATTGAGGACTACGAGCAGATCAACCTGAAGCACGACACCCTGGGCGATGCCGTCGAGTACCTCATCCCCAACCTGCAGATCAAGGTTTCCTTCCACGACGGAGTCGCCGTGGGCATCGAGTTGCCGCAGACCGTCACGCTGACCGTGGTCGAAACCGAGCCCGGCCTCAAGTCCGCCACCGCCTCGTCGGTCACCAAGCCCGCGAAAACAGAAACCGGATTGGTCGTCTATGTCCCGCCCTTCATCAACGAAGGCGAAAAGATCCGCGTCGACACCGCCGAAGGCGCCTACCTCAGCCGCGCTTAAATCCCCTTTTGCAAACAAAACGGCGCAGCTTCGGCTGCGCCGTTTTCTACTTGCTCATCTGCACGGAAACAATCTGTCCCGCCACCGTCTTGTCCGCGGTGGCGAAGTACTGTACCACCGCCTTCATCCCCTCCAGGTCTTTGCAGGGCTGCAGTTCGCCCTGCGGCGTGAAGTTCGCCGCGCTGAATTCGATGTCGTAGTAATTGTTGTTGTAGAGCGACAGCGTCCCCTTCGGCCCCGCCAGCTGAAACTCCATCACCACCGGATAGCTGCACGTGACGCCGTGAATCACGCCCTGCGCCGTCAGCATCGGCCCGTGCGGCTTTTCGCTGGGATGCTTCGGCGCCGGCATCCTCCGCCGCGCCGGCTGAGGGAGGCTGGATCATCGTTATGGCGCGGGATTCCTGCTGCGCGTTGTATTGCTTCCGGTGCTCCTCCTGTGTCTGGAACTGCTGCACCTCATTGATCCGCGTCTGGACAACATCCGCCTCCAGCGTCGACTTCGCGGTGGTCTTCGCCAGTTGCAGCACCCGCAGCGCGTCATCAAACCGCTGCATTTGCATCAGCACGTACGCCGCATCCATCCGGTACTGCGTCGTGGTCGGCTCGAGTGAGACGGCTGTGACGCTCAGCATGTGCGCCTCGTCCAGATTCTCGCGCCGCCGGGCATACAGCACCGCCAGCGCATCATACGCCGGAGCAAACCGCTGATTCAGCTCGATCGCCTTCCGCAGGCTCGCCTCGGCCTCGGGAGTCGTCGAGCCCCCCATCAGCGAGATGGCGCCAAAATAATATTGCGCGAGAAAGCTCTGCGAATCGAGGGCGACCGCTTCGCCATACCACTTCTTCGCCTCCTCCATTTTCCCGTCTTTCCTCGCCAGATAACCCTCTGTCTCATGCGCCAGCACATTGTTCGGGTCAGCCTTCAGCACAGGTCCCAGCAGCGCCTCGGCGTCGACCGTGCGTCCGACCAGCGCCAGCACATCGGCGCGCCAGGCATCCGCCTGCGCCACGGTGATCGGCGTAACCTGCAGTTTCTTGAGGTCGATCTGCGCAGCTGCGCTCGATATCTTCAGCTCGTTGAAGCTCAACCGCTTTGTATAGCTGTCCAGCGTGGCCTGCAGCTTCTTCAAGTCTCCAAACGCTTCTTGTGCAGCCGTTACCGGATCCACGCGCTGGTTGACGAGCTTGAGATAGTTGCCAATGCGATTGACCTTGTCGTTGAAATCCAGGGTCATCAAATAGTGCGTCAGCGCCCACGACTCCGCATAGAAAACGTACCCCTGTTGTTCCTCGTGGTAGTACGGCGAATTCGCATCCACGCGAAACAGCACATCCAGCGGAATGAGTTTGTTCTGTTGCAGAGTCTGCAGGTTGGCCTGACTCGGCTCGCCCAACAGGACTTCGCCGTATTTAAATTCGGTGTTCTGGAAAAACTCCGCCAGCCCCTCGTTCAGCCACAACGGCATCCCTTCGGTGCCCAGTTCCAGGTGCGTGTATTCGTGATAGACGATCTCATACGGATGTTCCCCTTCCGTGTCGAGGCGCATGGCGATGTAATTCTTATCGGGCGTGGGCATGAAGTATCCGGCCAGGTCGACCTTCCCTTTGCCCAGATAGGCCGCCGGCTCCATCGACTCCATATCTTTCTTGTCTTTCACCGCGATGATCGTAATCGGCGCGACCGGGTCGACATTCGCATTGGGAAACATAGTTTGATACACCCAGCGCATGCGTTCGAACTGGTCGAGCACATGCCGGCCGTCGTCGTCGTTCCCATCCGTCACCACGGTGAAGTGCTCGCTGTGGATCTCGATCCACTTCGGCGTCCCGGCTCGCGCCGCAACAGGAACCGTGACCAGAAACAACAACAGAAGCGATTTGCGTAACATAATTTTGTGACGGATCGTATCACGGCGTTCTAACCCCGGTCGCGGGAGTTTGGTGACACCGGTTAACCCACTCAGAGCGCGACCGTGTGAACGACACCCACCTCCTCCGTTAAACTGGAAGAGGACACCTTTTCCGCCAAATGACCCTGCTCAAAGCCGTGCGCGGCACGCGCGATCTTCTGCCGCCTGAAACCGAACTCTGGAACCGCGTCGAAGCCACCGCGCGCCGCGTCTTCGCCCGCTACAACTTCGGCGAAATTCGCACCCCCATCTTTGAAGACACCCAGCTCTTCGCCCGCGGCGTCGGCGAAGAAACCGACATCGTCTCCAAAGAGATGTACACGTGGGAAGATCGCGCCCGCGCGCAATCCGAAAAGCCGCAGTCCCTCACCCTGCGTCCGGAAAACACCGCCGGCGTCGTCCGCGCCTACATCGAGCACAAGCTGGGCGAGACCGGGCTGCTGCAGAAGCTCTATTACATCGGCCCGCAGTTCCGCCGCGAGCGCCCGCAGAAGGGCCGCTACCGCCAGTTCTGGCAGATCGGCGCGGAGGTGCTCGGACCGCCCAGCGCCGGCTCCGAATCGCCGCTGCGCGACGCTGAAGTCCTCGAAATGCTCGCCAGCCTGCTCGACGAGCTCGGCATCACCGGCTGGACGCTGCGTCGTCAACTCCGTCGGCTCCTCAACCGACCGCCCGCGCTACATCGCCGCCCTGCGCGAGGCCCTGCGCGACGTCGCTCCAAAAATGTGCCCCGACTGCCAGCGCCGCGCCGAAACCAATCCGCTCCGCGTGCTCGACTGCAAAGTTCCCGAAGACCAGCCCATCATCGAGACGCTGCCCCGCATCGCCGACTACCTCGACGACGCCTCGAAAACCCACTTCGCGGCTGTTCTTTCCGCATTGGACGCCTGCGGCGTGCCCTACACAATCAATCCCCGCCTCGTCCGCGGCCTCGACTACTACACCCGCACCACCTTCGAGTTCACCCACGGCGACCTCGGCGCGCAGAACGCCCTCCTCGGCGGCGGACGCTACGACGGCCTCTCCGAAATGATCGGCGGCCCCAAAGCCCCCGGCATCGGCTTCGCCATGGGCCTCGACCGCCTGATCCTCACCCTCCAGGAAGCCGAAAAGAAGTCTGCCTCTGGCGCATCCCGGCCCCGCGCTGGCCGACGCCTTCATCGCGCCCCTCACCGAGGCGCTCAGCGCTCCAGCCCTCGCGCTCGCTCGCGAACTGCGCCGCGCCGGCCTGCGCATCGAACTCGGCGACGGCAGCTTCCGCCTGAAAAAATCGTTCGAAATCGGCAACAAGCTCGCCCGCAACATCGTCCTGCTCGGCGAAGACGAGCAAGCCTCCGGTATCCTGACAGTGAAGCACTTCGCCACCGGCGAGCAGACCAAAATCCCGCGCGGCGACCTCGCGCAGGCGCTCAGGAAAAGTTAGGAAAACCAATTTTGCTCGACTTTTTAGGCACCAAATCGCGCACACACACCTGCGGCCAGCTCCGCGCTGCCGACGCCGGCCAGACCGTCACCCTCATGGGATGGGTCAACCGCCGCCGAGACCACGGCAACCTCATCTTCCTCGACCTGCGCGACCGCTACGGCATCACCCAGATCGTTCTCGACAAAGAGCTGACCCCCGACGGCCACGCCAAGGCCGAACAGGCGCGCCCCGAGTACGTCATCTGCGCCATCGGCAAAGTGCGCCTGCGCAGCGCGGACGCCATCAATCCCAAAATGCCCACCGGCGAAATTGAAATCGCCGCCACCGAGCTGCTCATCCTGAACGACGCGAAGCTCGCGCCCTTTTCGCCCGCCGAAGAAGCCATCGCCAACGAAGAAGTGCGCCTGAAATACCGCTACCTCGACCTGCGCCGCCCCGAGATGCAGCACAACTTCGAAGTCCGCCACAAAGTCGCGCTCGCCGTTCGCCAGTACCTCGACGCGCAGGGTTTTTTCGAAATCGAAACCCCGTTCCTCACCCGCTCCACGCCCGAAGGCGCGCGCGATTACCTCGTCCCCAGCCGTGTGCATCCGGGGCAGTTCTACGCGCTGCCGCAGTCGCCGCAGCTCTTCAAGCAGATCCTCATGGTCTCCGGCCTCGACAAATATTTTCAGATCGTCCGCTGCTTCCGCGACGAAGACCTCCGCGCCGACCGCCAGCCCGAGTTCACCCAAATCGACCTGGAAATGACCTTCCCGCAGCAGGACACCATCTTCGCCGTCGTCGAAGGCTTCCTCTCCGCAGCTTATGAAGTGATCGGCGAGAAAATCGATACCCCCTTTCCGCGCATGACTTACGACGAGGCCATCCGCAGCTACGGCATTGATAAGCCGGACCTCCGGCTGCCTCCCATGACCGACGTCCGCAGCGTGTTCACGGAAGAAGAATTGGCATCGCTCAAGATCGAGCCGGGGATGCCGGTGATCGCGATCGTGATCCCCGAGAAGCGCGCGATGAGCAACACCCAGAAGAAGGCGTTTGCGCAGGAGATCAACGCCGCCGTCGCTCCGGACCTCGCCTTCCTCGACGTGGAGCGCCTCGCAACCAGTCCCCAGTTTGCGCCGCTCGCCGCTCGCATCGATGCGGCAGCCGCCGCCAACTGCGGCCTTCCGCGTGTCGAACCGGAAAGCCGCCTCATCGTCCTCTCCGTCCGCATCGGCGCTGCCGCCGGACGCAAAAATGACCTCTGGGCTTACAAAAAAGCGGGCCAGCTCCGCCTCGATCTCGCCAAACGCTTTCAGGACGACCACAAAGCCTTCGAGAAAAAAGGTACCGCCGACGATTACAAATTCCTCTGGGTCACCGATTTCCCCTTCTTCGAATGGGACGAGCACTCCAAAACCTGGACCTTTGCCCACCACCCCTTCACCTCGCCCCACGAGAACGACCTGATCGCCGGCCGCATGACCTCCGATCCCGAAGCCGTGCGCGCCCTCGCCTATGACATCGTGCTGAACGGAACCGAGTTAGGCTCCGGCTCCATCCGTATCCACCGCCAGGATGTCCAGCAGCAAATCTTCCGCGCCCTCGGCATGAGCGACGAAGAAGCCAAAGCCCGCTTCGGCTTCTTCCTGGAGGCCCTCCAGTACGGCACGCCTCCGCACGGCGGCATCGCCCTCGGCCTCGACCGGCTGGTCATGATCCTCGCCGGCGCAACCAGCCTCCGCGAAGTCATCGCCTTCCCCAAAACCGCCAAAGCCATCGACCTCATGGTCGACGCGCCAACGCCCGTCAGCGAAGCCCAGCTCAGGGATCTGCATATCCGGCCAGCACTCAAAAGCTAGACGCCGGCGCGTCCAATCAGGGGAACTTCGTTTCCAGCGCGTAGATTTCTTCGATGCTGATGTCGCGCAGCGCCAGGATGGAATCGTCGGGCGCGAGGCCGGTCCACCACCCGAACCGTCCCATAGCCAGCGCGCCGGCATCCGCCAAATCGACAATGTGTTCCGGCTTTCGATCGCTCAGGCACACGCGATAGACCGGCAGCTTCTTGTCGTCCGTTTCGTTAAAGTACACGCACTTGCCGTCATGCGACCAGTTGGGGTAATCGGCCTCCATCGAGGCCAAAGGTGCCCACTTACGCTGGGCGAAATCGTAAACCATAAGCTTCTGGTAGTCCGCGCTCAACGCCAGCAAATTTCCGCCATCGGGCGACCAGCGGGGCGAAAACAAGCCTGCGGAATCCGGCACGTCGCTCACCTGCCGTGTCTTCATATCCAGAATATGAATCGCATTGCTTTTTGAATCCCGCGCTTCCTGCGGAAGCAATGCGAACGCCAGAGAGTCGCCGTCGCGCGACCAGCTCGGGTCCAGGTCATCGCCGTCGCCCGAAGTCAGTTGTACAGGAACGCCGCCTTCCGCCGGAACCACATAGATCTTCCACAGTTTCCCAGGAGGCCGGCCCGCAAAGGCGATCTGTTTCCCGTCCGGCGACCATCGCGGCAACCCGACTTCCATCGGCGGAAACGTCAACTCGTGCCGGTCGCTCCCGTCCGGCTTGCTCTGCCAGAGAATCCCTTCGGGAAACGAAACGTAGGCGACTCTTTGGCTGTCTTTGTCAAAGGCAATGCCCTCTGCCGACAACCCCGGAAGAAAGGGCGAGAAGGACCGCGCCTTCCGGTCGTAGCGCACCAATTCGCCCCGTCGCGTGGAGCCGATAAAGTAGATTCTCTTTCCGTCTTTGCTCGGCAGAGGGGCTTGAGCGCTCATCTGCCCCACCGTCAACCGCATCGGCTCACGGCTTACGGTGTAACGCAGGTCCCCCGTCTCCCGCGTCGCCCACAAATTCATCACGCCGTCCTGAGCAGACTGGAAAATGTAGTATTTCCCGTCAGCAGTCCAGTTGCCGCAACAGTTAAACACCGGGGCGCTGAGTCCTCGAAACAATTCATGCACCTGGCTGCCGTCAGTGTGCGCCTCCCAAAGTGAATTCGTCCGCAGCTTCAGGTCAAATAGGCTGAAGCGCAGAAGCTTTCCGTCGAGCGAGACGCGAATCCAGAATGGTATGCCGGACAAGCTGAATAGTTTGTGCGCCTGGCTCCCATCCTCCTGCGCCGTGTACATATTCCCGTCCGCGCTGAAGAAGAGAGCCGTTCCATCGGGGGACCATGTCGCATCTTCGACCTTCAAGCCGCCCAGCCGTCGCGGTTGACCTCCAGGAACCGGGAGCTGCCACAGCGGAAAATTCAATGTGGACTCAGGATCATACTGTTCGACCAGCAGTTCCGGGCGAGTCGGGGAGATGTTGCTGATGTTGCCCAGCAGGAATGGTATGTCGAATGGCAGCGTTTCGCCGCCCTCTGTGGAAACCTGGATCATCCTGCTTTGCCTGCTGATTTGTTCCATAAAGTAAATCCGCGAGCCGTCGGAGAGGAGCGGCGGCGGCGTGTCGCCTACCCCGAACAGCTTTGGCACATTGTCCTGCGTCAGCTGCGTGGTCCCGATAATCTGCGGAGGCGGCAATGCCGGGCGGATGAAGTAAAGAACGGTCAGCGCCACCACCGCGCCGATCGGCCACACCCACAGCGGAATCTTGCGTACCGGCTGGACGGCGACTGGCGGAGCAACGGCCTGAGCTGCCGCCGGCACAGCCACCGCTCCATTCAGGGGTAACTCCTGGATGCTCCCGCTCACCCGTCCGGAGTCCGTATCCCGCTTCAACCGCTTCAGGTCGCTCAGCATGTCCGCTGCGTGCTGATAACGCAGGTCCGCGTCCTTCTCCAGCGCCTTGTTAATGATCTCCTCCAGCGCTGTGGGCAGGTCCGGATTCAGCCGGATCGGCGATACCGGCGCGCGGTTCAGGATCGCATCGAAGGTCAGGCCCGTGCTCTCCCCCCGGAACGGCAGCTTCCCTGTCGCCATCTCATACAGCACCACGCCAAATGAAAAGAGATCGCTGCGCGCATCCACTTCCCGGCCGCGCACCTGCTCCGGCGACATGTAGGCAATCGTCCCCATCGCCGCCCCAGGACTGGTCAGATGCTCCTCGTCCAGCGTTGCCACATCCGCGGGAGCCACGCCCCTGTGCGCCGCGGAAGCGACTACTTTCGCCAGGCCGAAGTCCAGCACCTTGGCGTGTCCCCGGCTGGTCACGAAGATGTTGGCCGGCTTGATATCGCGGTGCACAATCCCGGCCGTATGGGCCGCATCCAGCGCATCGGCAATTTCAATCGCCAGCGCCAACCCGGTCTCGAAGTCCACTGCCTTCGCGCTCATCCGCTGCCGCAGGTTGCCGCCGTCCACATATTCCATGGCGATCCAGGCATAGCCATCCTGCTCGCCAATGTCGTAGATGGTGCAGATGTTTGGATGATTCAGCGCCGATGCGGCTTTCGCCTCCCGTCTGAATCGGCTCAGCGCCTGCGCATCTTTCGCAACGTCGTCGGGGAGGAACTTGAGCGCAACGAAGCGATCAAGGCGTTTATCTTTCGCCTGATACACCACGCCCATACCGCCTGCGCCAATCTGCACCAGCAGTTCGTACGGCCCGATCATCGTTCCGGAGGCAAGCGCCATTTGTATCCGATCCTTGGGTGGCCCGATTATAGCCATGTCCGAGTGGATTGCGATCGCTTCTGCCCAGCTAACCATCCGCCCTGAATGATAGTCTTGATGTTTGTACCCCCTTTTGCATGAGGTCCGTTTTCGCGTGAAAGCTGTGATGTTTCGTTTTATGCCCCTGCTCGCTCTGGGGGCCTTGCTCAGCCCTCTGCCGCGCCTCCATGCGCAGGTCACCGCCACCGCTCCTGAAGCCGAAGCCCCGCAGTACCAGCAGCGCTGGGATATTTACGGCGGCGCCCAGTACGCGCACATGAATCCCGGCACCGGCAAGGGCGATGCCGTAAAGGCCGTCAGCCTCATGGGCTGGACCGGCTCCGCCACCGCCTGGCTCCGCCCTTTGTGGGGCATTGAAGCCTCGGCCCGCGGCGTCTACGGCAACCTCAGCGTCCCGCCCAATCCCTACGGCATTCCGGCCAGCCCACGTATGTCCGAGGATCTCTTCCTCTTCGGCCCCAGCTTCCGCTTCTACCGCACCCCCAAAACCACCCTGGGCATGCATCTGCTCATCGGCGCGGCCTATGGCGTCTTCGATTCGCAGTTCCCCGCCGGCGTCACCCCGCAGCAGGTCAATATCTATAACGACAAGCTCGCCTTCGGCACCGCCGTCGGCGGGTTCGCGGATTACAACGTAACCCCGCGCTGGTCCGTCCGCTTTGTGGCTGACTGGCAACCCACGCACTACGGCTATTCCGAGCAGAATGAATTCGCCGGATCAGTAGGCCTCGTCTACAAGATCGGCTCGCTCAGCAAATAGGCGTTTCTCACCAGGAACTGCGGTATGGACAAATCGCGCCTGGTCCGCCACGTCCGGGCACTTCTACACCCTACCCCCTTATCCCTAGCCTCTAGTCCCGAGTCCCCAATCCCCAATCCCTAGTCCCTAATCCCTGGTCCCTGGTCCCTGGTCCCTCAGTTATCCTTCCGCTTGCGCATGTACACTTCGAACTTCTTCGCAGCCTGGCGGCGCTTCCAGCGGTAATACTGATTCCGCATCCCGTACATGCCCTCGCTGGCCGCGGCCGTAAACCCACGCTTCGGTGCAAATTTGATGTACACGTAGCCAAACAGCGCCCCACCCAGCTCAGCAATCGCGAACAGGTGCATTTCGCTGAAAAGCATCGCCGCGGCCACCAGCATCCAGATCCAGACGATGTATTTCGCTTTGAACGTGACGGGCAGCGGAAACATCATCGTTTCCTGCTCTCCAAACTGCACGCCCCAAACGATCATGAGCCCGAAGATGCCGCCCCAGGCGCTGTACAGCGGCATGACAGGCGGTACCACCAGCGACAAAACCAACCCGCAAAGCGCCGCTCCCACCACCGAAACGAAATAAATCTCCAGCAGCCACCGCGATCCGTACATCGATTCGAGAAAGCCGCCCAGCGACCACAGCGATATGAGCGCAAACGCAGTCGAGAGAATTCCCGCGTTGACAAAGCTATACGTGACCAACTGCCACACGAAGCCGTGGTGCAGGACCAAATCGGGCGTCAGCACCAGGATCGCCTGCATCGCCGCCACAGTTCCCGATGCGAATACACCCAAAATCAAAAGCAGGAAATACACCCCGAGGTTCCACAGCACCAGTTGGCGCGTAGCCCCGCGGAACGAGGGGAAGTTCAGCATTCCAGTCGAAATTCGTGGCACGGGCTTATTGTCTCACTCACCAGCAGCTTCGCCCATTGGATGCAGCCACACTCACCGGCGCACCGCTACGGGGCGGTCCGCATTTCCGCTATCCGGACTTGAGCTAACCGCCCCTTAGCTAACCGCCCCTCAGCTGCCCTTAGCTATCGCCCCGGCATCGGCACCACTGCCGGGCTGCGATGCCCCGCCGCATCCACCGACCGCACCCCGAAAATCACGTTGTCTTTGGAAACCGGCAAGGTCACCGACCACTTCCCCGCATCCTGCGTCGCTCCCGCCTTGTCTGCGGAGATCGACCGCTGCCAGTCGGGAGCCGCCGTTTCCCGCCAGACAATCTCGTATTTTGTCTTTGCGCCGGCCCCCGGCGCGTCCGCCCACGTGATCGTGGTGTTGTTGAGCGAGTTGTCGAAAACCGGCCCCGCTGGCGGGTACTTCACGCTCACCGGCTCCGGCGGCGCACTCGCCAGCACCGCCATCGTAGCGGCATTCAACCGCGCCACCCGGGCCACGTAGTCAAAATCGACGTACTTCAGCAGATCCCCATACTGCACGCCGTTTTCCACGCGAACATTCTGGTGCTGATGATTGAAATCCTCCCGCCACTCCGTAAACCGCACCGCCGCAAAACCTTCTTCATTGAACGAGCTGTGATCGCCCCCGCGCAGGAACCGGTCGCGTCGAAACTCCAGCACCGGCGCAACCCGCGTCATCAGCGGCGCAGCATCCGTATACGTGCGCGCCGTGTACGTCACCGCCCGCGCCAGCTCCCGCGACGGCGAATCGCTCTCATACCCCAGCGCCAATATCCTTCTCATCTCCTCGGGCGTCGCGCTCGCCGGAACGTTCTCGCTGAAGACGCGCACCGCGTGCTTATCCTGAAATTGGTCGCCCGGCGTCGTATTGCCACCCACAATGTCGTTGTTCAGCACCGCTTCCAGCTGCCAGTTCTCCTGCTTCGCCAGCTCGGCCAGATGCTTGCTCCCGTAGAGTCCCTGTTCCTCGCCGGCAACCGTGACAAACACCAGGGTCGCCGGCAGCTTCATCTTGCTCAGAGCGCGCGCGCACGCCAGGCTCACCGCCACGCCGCTGGCATCGTCGTTCGCCCCCGGAGCTTCCCCATGCGAGTCGAAGTTGCTGCTGTCCCGCGAGTCGTAGTGCCCCGTCACCAAAATCATCCGCTGCGCCTGGGCGGCATCCGTCCCGCGCAGAATGGCATAGATGTTCGTCAGCGTCGTCGGCTGGGTGATGCGCGCGTTGGCCCCGGTGCCCGGCGCCTGCGTGAACGTGTCGCGATGGACCTCCAGGCACCCGCCGCACTCCGCCGCGATCTGCTTGAACTGCCCCTCGATCCAGTCCGCCGCCGCGTTAATCCCCGTGCCCGGCGGCAAATCCTTGTCCATGCTGGAAAGCGTGCTCCGGTTGCGGAACTCCACCAGCCCCGCAATCGTATGCTGAATCTGTACGGGGGAGATTCCCGTCAGGGCTCGCGCAATCGCAGAATCCACCGGCATTGCCTGAATCGGCGCGCCGATTGCATCCAGATCGCGTCTTCCCGCATCGGGTGAAGAAGCACCATATACGGGCGCGGCCATCATGACCAGCGCCAGCGACGACAACATGAACGCACAGCAGCGATTCGTTCTCATGACTATTGAGTATGCCCGAAAACACGAGTTCCGCACGGCCGCTTGACGCGCAGCCGTGTTCTCTTCAACACTAACGAAGGCGACAGCATTTTCAGAATGGGTTGGTTGGGAACCCGCGAAGCCTGAGCCGGCGGCCATTTCCCGCGCGGCGGGCTTCAAGACTCCATCGATACACATTTTTCTGGAAGTGCAGCCAGACTTTTTCATCAGCGTTGCGTCATCCTGATGGACTTAAAATTTCCTTTCTCCGGTTGGAGGAATGCATGCCGATTTGCCCCGAATGTGAAAGCGCTCTCGACTTCGACATTGAAGAAGCCGAGGAAGGCGATATCGTCGTTTGCGACGAGTGCGGAACCGAATACGAGATCGTCGCCACCGAGCCGCTCGAATTGGCCAAGGTGGAAGAAGGCTATGCCGACGAAGAAGAAATAACGGAAGAGGAGGAAGAATGACGCGCTGTCCGCGCCATCTTCGCATTACCAGCCTGGCGATCGCGCTGCTGGCCATAGTCGTTCTGGTTCTGGTCGCGCCCCGCGCCACGGCCCAGGACTTCGGCTACAAACAATTGCAGGGGAAGGTCCTCAGCGCGCAGGGCGCTCCCGTTCCCGGCGCCATCGTCTACCTGGAGAATTCTCGCAATAACGACATCAAATCCTACATCTCGGATAAAGACGGAACCTACCACTTCGCCGACATCTCCGCCGATACCGACTACACAATCTGGGCCGCGTTCCAGGGCAAAAAAAGCCCTACCAGGATCCTCAGTTCGCTCGATTCCCGCAAAAAGGTCTTCCTCGACCTCCACATCAAAGGGTAGAGGCCCTCGCAACGCAAAACAAAAACGCCACCCTCGCGGGCGGCGTTTTTATTTTTCAGTTTCCTGATCGCGATTAGCGTTCCTTCTTCCAGTTCACCAAATCGCCCAGCGTAGTCGTCGAGCTGGAAACAGGCTGCTTGTAGGCTTCCACGTCCGCACGGCTGGCTTCGTCGCCGCTGACCGCCCGGATGCTGAGTGCGACCTTCTTCTCTTCCGGGTTCATCCGGATGATCTTGAATTCGCTCTCCTGCCCCTGCTCCAGTTTCACCGGCACGCCATGCCCGTCGGTCGCTTCGGAAACGTGGCACAAACCTTCCACGCCCTCCGCAATCTCAACAAACGCGCCGAACTGCGCCGTCCGGAGCACCTTGCCCTTCACCACATCGCCCACGCGATGCTGTGCGAAGAAGGTCTCCCAAACATCGGGCTGCAGTTGCTTGATGCCCAGCGACAGCCGGCGATTCTCCGGCTCCACGCCCAACACCACCGCTCGCACCTTCTCGCCCTTTTTCAGGACTTCCGAAGGATGCTTCACCCGCTTCGTCCAGCTCAGATTGCTCACGTGCACCAAACCGTCGATGCCGTCTTCAATCTCAATGAACGCGCCGAAGTCGGTCAGGTTGCGCACCCGGCCCTCCACCGTCGCCCCGGTCGGATACTTCTCGCCCAGGTGCTCCCACGGATTGTCGAGCAGCTGCTTCATGCCCAGCGAAATACGCCGATCTGCGGGATTCACCTGCAGGATCACCGTCTCCACTTCGTCGCCCGGCTTCACGATCTTCGACGGATGCTTCATCCGCTTCGACCATGTCATCTCTGAAACGTGGACCAGGCCTTCAATGCCCTGCTCCAGTTCCACAAACGCGCCGTAGTCGGTCACGCTCAGCACCCGGCCGCGCACGCGTGCGCCAATCGGATACCGCTCCACCGCATCCAGCCACGGATCAGGCGTGAGCTGCTTGAAGCCCAGCGAAACCCGCTGCTTATCTTTGTCGAACTTCAGAACCTTGACCTGGATCTCGTCCGCCACGTTCACCAGATCCCGCGGATGCGTCAGACGCCCCCACGACATGTCGGTGATGTGCAGCAGCCCGTCGATCCCGCCCAGGTCGACAAACGCGCCGTAGTCGGTCAGGTTCTTCACCGTGCCCGTCAGCACCGCGCCTTCTTCCAGGTGCTCCAGGGTATGCGAACGGCGTTCCGTCTGCTCTTCCTCGAGGATTTCCTTGCGCGAGACCACCACGTTGCCGCGCTTCTTGTTCAGCTTGATCACGCGGACCTGAATCGGCTGGCCGATGTAGGTGTCCAGATTGCGCACCGGACGAAGTTCCAGCTGCGAACCCGGCAGGAATGCCTTGATCCCAATATCGACGGTCAAACCACCCTTAACGCGGCCGACCACGATCCCCGTGACAGGCGTCTTTTCGTTCGCCGCCTTCTCCACCGTGTCCCAGACGCGGAGCCGCTGGGCCTTCTCGTACCCCAGCAGATAGCCGCCTTCCGGCTCCTCACGTTCGATCACCACCTCAACCGCGTCGCCTGCCTTCAGCTTCGGCTGCCCAGTGTGATCCAGCACCTGCTCGATGGGAATCAGTCCTTCGGACTTCATGCCCACATCGACGACTACGTGCTTGTCCGTGAGTTTAATGACGGTGCCGGAAACAATGGCGGAATCGTCGAAGGCCTGCGCAGCCGCTTCCGCGGCCTGCTCCCGGTCAAACGACTCGAGCGCGGCGGCGAAGTCTTCCATGCTGAGGTCCGGCTCTTCCTGATGCCCACCATCGTGGTTCTCAGTCGTCGCCTGTTGCTCAGCCTGCGCGGTCACTTCAGAAACGGATCCGCTTTCCGGGTTGGGGGTGGATTCAAGGGACGGCTCGGACTGCTCCGTCACGGCATCAAGCGTTGGGGTTTCCAGTTCGGTGTTCAGAGGGGTGCTCTCGGTTTGTTCAGGATTGAGGACGTCTGCCATGCTGCCAGCTCCGGGACTCGTTGCGGCTCCCGCGTTTCCGCACCGCAGCGTTAAATCTGGCCCACACTGCCTGACCCGATCTTTGCTGCGGATTGCTTCGTCGTGACGCTCCAGCCTTGGCTGCAGCGGGTTTCCCGGCGAAGTTCGGGGATCGTCCCTCCCGCCTTCCGCGCCTCACGCGGAGCACTACCTCTGGAGACGGTGCGTTGTGGGAAGCGCAACATCGTTCTCCAGACTGGAGCACCGGCAGGACTGGGATGAACAGGAGTGGCGATCTCGGGCCTGCGCAACGAAGTCCCGCGCGCGCAAACCCCTTGTAAAAACTATAGTGCCGCGCTATGGGCATGTCAATTCTTCCATGGTGACGATTCAGTCAATCTTGCCGTACTTTCGTCACTCCCGCCGCGTCCATTTGTCTCTTTTCCCCAAAAAGGCCGCCGTCACGCAAAAGGAGCGGCCCAAGCCGCTCCCTTCGCAGTTCCTGAATTGCAGTTCCCACATTACGCCTGCCTACTGCAGCAGCGCGTCTCCGTCCCCTTGCGGCGGCGGCCCACCTGGCGCAGCCCCACCCTGCGGTGGCGGCGGTGCAGCGCCCGGTCCGCCCTGCGGCGGTCCCTGATGATGATGCCCCTGCCACCCGCCCTGCCCATCATGCCCGTGCTGGTCGTCGCGGCGGCCCATCTCTTCGCGGTGCTGCGCATGCAGCGCCTTCAGCTTCTGCCACTGGTCCGGCGTCAGCGTCTTGCGAATGTCAAATAGCATCCGCGCATTCGCCTTCTCCAGCTCGGCCCGCGCCTGCGCCACTTTGTCGATCTGCGCCAGCGTCGCCGCTTCGTCCGGCTGATCCGCTTCGATCAGCGGCTCCATCTGCACTTCCGCCTTCTCGAGGTTCGCGTGCAGGTCGATCAGATTCAGCCGATGCTGCTGGAAGATGCCGTCCATCTTCTTCTTCTCATCGTCGGTCAGCCCAATCGCCGTCGCGATGCGCGGATTGTCCCACCACCGGCCGAACTGCCCGTCGTGAAACGCCCGCTCCATCGGCGGGCGGCCCCATCCGCCCTGATCACCAGGGCCATGACCACCCGGTCCGCCCGGTCCCTGCGCAACCGCAAGACCGCTCGCTGCAAGGCTGAAAATTGTTGCAAAAATGAACTTGCTCGTGTGCTTCATTATTTCTTCTCCGTTGTTGCTGAACTGGTCGCCGTTGTTGCTGAACTAGTCGCCGTTGCCGTCTGCGTTCCCATGTCCGCCAGGGGCTGCAGCGCATCCGGCACATCTTCCGTAAGATCGCTGTCAATCTGATTCATCAGCTGCGTGTCGTTCACCTGCGCCACATCCGCGTTCGTGGCCTGCGGCGCCACGGCAATCACCGGACCCGCCTTGATCCCCGCATGCCCGTGATGGTGGCTCAGCGCGGGCACAATCACCGCAATCGCCAGAGCCGCCGCCAGTGCCGGCACCATCACCAGCCGCATCCGCAGCGAGGCAGCCGCCTTCCGCTCCTTCACCAACGGTCGCGCCGCGTGCTTCTCCGCCACATGCTGCATCGCCGAACGGTAAAGGCTCAGCGCCTCCGCCATCTCGCGCATCTCATCGCGGCTCTCCGCTCCGTTCTCCATCTCTGCATCCTTGCGGATTTTCATTTCTTTCCTCCCATGCGCTCCCTCAATATGGCCAGCGCCCGATACAAGTGGGATTTCACCGTGCTCAGATTCATCCCAATCGTTTCTGCAATCTCTTCCAATTCCATCTCGTCCACAAACCGCAGCACAAACACCGACCGCTGCTGCGCCGATAACTCATCCACGGCCTTCCACACCAGGGCCACCTGGTCTCGCGCCAGCGCCGCGCCCTCCGGCGTCGTTCGCCCATCCGGCACCCAGTCGCTGATGTCCAGCACATCCAGCGCCGTACCCCGCGTCTTCTGCCAGAACCGCAAACTCCGGCTGCGCAGATGATCCCGCATCAGGTTCACCGCGATCCGCGTCAGCCACGTGCTCAGGCTGGAGTCCCCGCGAAACTGCGCGCGCGCATTCCACGCCTTCAGGAAACACTCCTGGGTCAGCGTCTCCGCCGCGTCGCGGTCCGTCAGCGACGACAACAGAAAACGCAAAATCCGTGGCCGGTAGACCCGCACGACTTCGTCGAAGTCGGTCAGTTCCAGGACCGCTTGTTCTTTTCTCTCGATGGCCAGCTCGGTTCCGGCTATCTCTTCCATGCAACAAGATAGACGGCGATTTACAGGCCGAGTTTACAGGGTCGCGGAGATTATCAGAGGCTTTTCATGAGCGCTGCACTCCCACCACCTGCACTCCCGCCCCCTGCACTCCAACCGGCTCGGCCATCACGCCCTCCAGCACCCGCGCCTCCACCGGCCCCGCGCACCGCACGCAGTTCTTTCCCCCCAGCTTCGCCTCGGCCAGCGCGCTCTCCGCCTCGCGCAACACCACCAGTGGTGAACGCCCCCGGCTCGACGCGATCCCAAAGCTCGCCGTCAGCGTGGTCGCCTCGCTGCCCACCGCAAACGGCCGCGCCAGAATCGTCTCGCGAATCCGTTCCGCCAGCGTCACCGCACTCTCTCGGCAGCAGCCCGGCGCCGCCAGCAGAAACTCATCCTCCCCGCACCGCCCGATCAGGTCGTAGCTCCGCAGTTGCCTTCGGAAGCGGTTCGCCAGTTCCGTCAGCACGCTGTCGCCTGCCTCGTAACCGTATTCGTGATTGATCCGCGAAAATCCATCAAGATCCATCAGAACCAGGCATAGATCGGTCTTCATCCGCTGCACCCGATCCGTCTCCTGAAAAATCAAACTCAGCAGCGCCTCCCGGTTCCACAGGCCGGTTCTTCCGTCGTGCGTCGACTGGAACCGCAGCTCCGCCTCATGCTTCTGCACCAGCCCCAGCAGCCCTTTCACCCGCTCCGCGACCCGAATCCTAACCTTCAGATCCATCGCATCCGGCGGCAGAGTGACAAAATCGTCGCAACCGCACTCCAGCGCCGCCCGCACCCGATCCTTACCGCCCTCCCGGCTCATCAGCACCAGCCAGGTCCGTTGCGCCTCCTGGCTGCGGCTGAGCTGCCACGCAATCTCCACCCCACTCATGCCAGGTAAGTCCATATCCAGCAACGCGATCCCCGGCGGATTCGCCTCCTCCAGCCGTAGCAGGGCCAGCGAGCCACGCTCCGCAACCTCCACGTTGAAATCCCACGATTCCAGCATTTCCGTCAGATCCGCTACCGTCCGCGCATCCTCGCATCCAATCAGAACCAGCGGGCCCGACCCCGGCAAATTCGCCATAGCTGACATCCCCAACCCCCGGAGAAAGACTTCTCACCCGCTGCAATCGGAAAAATCATTAGAAAACGTTAATTATTTCGCCAACCCGTGCGATTTTCATCCATCCCGACCCCATTTGGGTGCATCCTTACTGGAGTACAGCCGTGAAAATCGGTGCGCCCGGCCCTTGCAGGTGCTTTGCAAGTCATATCCAATGACCCCGCCGGACCTGAATTGCGGAATCCAGTGATTACCGGGGGAACTGGAAACGAAAAGCGATTTGAAGGGCGTCCAGGACGCGCCAATTGCGGCTTTCCCGAGGAGAGCGAGCGATGAATCCGTCCGTCAAGACCACGCACGTTATCCCGAGACAGCTACCGCCCGTACGTCTGGCGACCGTCTCAACCATGCTTGTGTGCCGTTACTGTATGAGCACGATCGGCGCCTATAAAACTCCCGCCGATCGCACTCGCATCGAAACCATGCACGTTTGCCCGGAAAAGCTCGGCCTCGGCAAGCCCGCCGTAGCTATTCCCTATAACTAATCGGTTCTCCCTCCCCCAGTACCCGTTCGGAGCAAACGACGCGCACCCCGTCACTCTCACCAGAGTGATCCGGTGCGCGTTTGTGCTTTGGCGACTCCACAAAACACCGTTCTCAAAATCTCGCAGTAGACTCGCAGATGAGACCCTCGCCCACCGTGCCGACGCAACGCCATACCCGTCCCACCGCACCAGCCCCGTTTCCCCCGCTCTACCCCATTCTCGATTTCGCCTGCGTCTTCCCCAACGGCGCGCCCAGCCCATCTCAGCGCTGGCAACACCTCCGCCACCTCGTCCAGGAACTCGCCCAGGCAGGCGTCACCCTCCTCCAATACCGCAATAAGCACGACAGCGATGTCCTCGTCGCCCAGGATGCCCTGGTGGTCCGTGACGCCGCCAGTCAGGCCATTCGGGAGGCCGTGCGCAATCCGGCGCCGTCAATGAAGCTCATCCTCAACGACCGCCCCGCCCTCGTCGCAGCCACTCGCTCCGACGGTGTCCACGTCGGCCAGGATGACCTTTCCCCTGCACAGGCCCGCGCCCTCGCCGGACCCAAAGCCATCATCGGCGTCTCCACCCACACCGACGAGCAAGTCCGCCTGGCGGATCTCGAACCCGTCGACTACATCGCCATCGGTCCCGTCTTCCGCACCATCACCAAATCCGACACATCCCCCATCATCGGTCTCGCAGGCGTAGAGCGCGCCCGCGCCCTCACCACCAAGCCCCTCGTCGCCATCGGCGGCATCACCCTCGAGAATGCAGCCTCGGTCTACGACGCCGGCGCCGACTCCCTCGCCGTCATCTCCGCCATCTTCGGGCCCCGCTACGGTTCGACCTATTCTCCGGCCCAGACCGCAAAGGAATTTCTCCGCATCCTGTAACCCGTCAACCCGTCCTCTGAGCAATCTCCGCTAAAAATCGTGCGCGTCCGTGTTACAAAAAGAAATTCCGCCGCGATGGAGCCTTTCGTCTCCCCCATCCGTCCATGGCGAAGAAAGCAGTTGCGGAGCACGACTGACCTTTCATGCACGAGAACCCACGGCATACCCGAATCCAGCGAAGGGCAGGCCTGACCTGCCTGCTGCTCGAACTCACTCTCCTCGCCACCGCCTCCGCACAAAAAACCAAAGGCCTCGCTTTCTGGGAGCCGCCGCCCACCTCCGACGCCATCCTCAATCAATTTCCGAAGCAGGACGACGCCCGCTACGCCACGCTGCGCAAAGCCTTCGCGGATCTCCAATGCACCGGCAGCCTGATGCAGGAACAGCCTGCAGGCAAGCACGGCGAGAAGAATCTCGTATGCACCTTACCAGGCCAGACTGCGAACACCATCCTCGTTGTAGCGCGGTACGAATCTCACGCCAGCTCCGGCTGGCATTCGTCATGGTGCGATGCCTGGATGCTGCCCCTTCTTTATCACGCGCTCCAGGCACAGCCACGCCGTCACACGTACATTCTTGCAGCACTCTACGGAGCGGACGGAGAAGCGAAGTTCTTCGATCAGTTGCACGACACGAAACAGCCGGCTCCGGCCGCCATGTTCGTTGTGGACGGCTTGGGCTACGGATTGCCCCTGTGGCACACCGTGCCCTCAAAGACGACCGGAAATGGCGAGATCGCCTGGGGCGCGAATGGATTCCTCGCCGAAATGGCATCGGCGGTCGGTCGAGTCATGAAAATTCCCGCCCCCGCGCCTCTGGACAGGCTGCAGTATTCCATCGCCAGCGATTTCGCCCTCGCCCAGGACTGGCGCAACGAACGCTATGAGAGCACGCTCTTCAAACAAGCAGGCGATATTCCCGAACTGCTCATTTACTCCGACCGAGTTCCCGACATCGATGTTCCAGCCTTCCACAAGGAAATGGATTACATCGCCTGGATATTGTGTTTCGCGGATGTGAAGCTCGACCCGGCCCCCATCGCAGGTTCGCCCGCCGCTGCACCCTCGCCCAATGTCCCAGCCCCATCGAATCCTGCTGCCTCACCATCCGCGCAGCCCCCAACCTCTTGATCCACTCTCAACCACCGCGCTCGCCCGTCGTATCATGGGTGCGCATTCTCTCCAGAGTTCACCCGTGCGCAGACTTCGCCGCAACCCGATCGCCAGCCTCGCCGCGTGTCTGCTGCTCACGCTCATCACAGTGTCTGCCGCATCCGCACAAAAGCCAGGAGGCCTCGCCTTCTGGGAACCGCCGCCCGCCGCCGCTGCTCTCTTCGAGCACTCGCCCCGCAACGATCCCGCCCGCTACGCCGCGCTGCGCCAGGCCTTTGTCGATTTCCACTGCACCGGCACCCTCATGCAGGAACAGCCCGCCGGCCCGCGCGACGACAAAAATCTCATCTGCACGCTCCCCGGCCAAACCCCCGGCTCCATCCTCATCGCCGCCCGCTATGACGGCAAGGCCGACGCCGGATTTCAGCCCACCTGGGTGGACGCTTACCTGCTGCCGATCCTCTACCACGCGCTGCAGGCCCAGCCGCGCCGTCATACCTTCATCTTCGCCGCGCTCCACGGCGAAGACGGCGAAGCCGCCTTCTTCACCCAACTCCATGCGTCCACCGCTCCCCAGCCCAGCGCCATGATCGTGCTCGACGGCCTCGGGTTCGGGCCGCCGCTCTGGTACACGGTTGCCCCGACCAAACTCTCCACGGATCCCAACAATCCCTGGGGCGTGAACGGAACCCTCGCCAGCGTGGCAATAGCTGTCGGCCGCGCCATCAAAATTCCGCCCACCGAGAACATCAACCCCGAACACTACCCCACCGCCGCATCATCGTTCTTAGCCCAGGCCTGGCGCGGCAAGCGGCAGAAAAGCACCCTCTTCCTCAGCGCCGGCAACCTTCCGGAACTCCTGATCTATGCCGATCGCCCCATCAATGACGACCAGGTGAACGACGTTTCCCCGGCCGACATTCACAAGGATCTGGATTACACCGCATGGTTTCTCTGCTTCACCGACCTCAAGCTCGACCCGCCCCCCGCTGCACCCGCTGCCCCGGCAACCGCACCGGCCCCGCCCGCCCCCGCCGCAACACCCCCGCAATGACCCTCCCGCCTCCTTTCGCTTAGACACAGACCCAAATTTTCAGTAGAACTGGTACACACGTGAGTTCCCGCACAGAAGTGGCCGCTCCGTCCGGCAAACAAAATCTCGTCGCTGGCCTGGGCCTCTTCAGCGCCACCGCCATCGTCGTCGGGTCCATGATCGGCTCCGGCATCTTCATCGTGCCCGCCGAAATCAGCCGCGACACCGCCTCGCCCGCCCTGCTCATCGCCGCGTGGCTGATCACCGCGGTCATGACCCTCATCGGCGCCCTCAGCTATGGCGAGCTCGCCGCCATGATGCCCGGCGCCGGCGGCCAGTACATCTACCTCCGCGAAGCCCTCGGCCGCATCTGGGGCTTTCTCTTCGGCTGGACCCTCTTCCTCGTCATCCAGACCGGCACCATCGCCGCCGTCGCCGTCGCCTTCGGAAAATTCCTCGGCGTCTTCTTCCCCTCCGTCTCCTCCACCAACTGGATCTGGCACATCGCCCACGTTCCCGCCTGGCGCATCGGCCCCATGGTCCTCGGCAACATGGAAATCGGCCTCAACACCGCCAACCTCGCCGGCATCGTCATCATCCTCTCGCTCACCGTGGTCAATCTCTTCGGCATTCGCCTCGGCGCTCTCGTCCAGAACGTCTTCACCACCGCGAAAACCGCTGCACTCATCGGCCTGGTCGGCATCGGCCTCATCCTCGGCAGCAATGCCTCCGCCATCCGCGCCAACTTCCATGCCAATTTCTGGACCAACGCGGGTTGGCACACGCTCCATCCCGTCCAGGTCGGCGTCGGCGGACCCATCACGATGGTCGGCATCCTCACCATCCTCGCCGTCGTCCAGACCGGCTCGCTCTTCTCCGCCGATGCGTGGAATAACGTCACCTACACCGCCGGCGAGGTCCGCAACCCGAAGCGCAATCTCCCGTTGTCGCTCGCGCTCGGCACGATTCTCGTCCTCGGCCTCTACATCCTCTCCAATTTCGTTTACCTGCATGGCGCTCCCGCTGCACGGCGATCCGCAAGGCGCCAGCATCTTCGCCCGCGGCATTCAGTACGCCTCAGAAGATCGCGTGGCCACCGCCGTCCTGCAGCAAATCTTTTCTAACACCGGCGCGTACCTCATGGCCGGAGCGATCCTCGTCTCCACCTTCGGCTGCGCGAACGGACTCACCCTCGCCGGCGCGCGTGTCTACTACGCCATGTCCCGCGACGGCCTTTTCTTCAAGGCCGCCGGCAAGCTGCATCCCCGCTGGCATACGCCCGTCGCTGCGCTCATCGTGCAGGCGGTGTGGACCTGCTTCCTCTGCCTTTCCGGCTCCTACTCGCAGCTGCTCGACTTCATCATCTGCACCGAGCTGATCTTCTACATCCTCACCATCGTCAGCCTCTTCGTGCTGCGCGTGAAGCGTCCCGACGCCGAGCGCCCCTACCGCGCCATCGGCTACCCTGTGCTGCCCGCGATCTATATTTTGATGGCCGCGTGGATTTGTATCGTATTATTGCGCTACAAACCGCAATACACCTGGCCCGGACTGGTGATCGTGCTGCTCGGAATTCCCGTCTTTGCCGTGTGGTCCCGCAAGGCAGTGAACGCTTCATCCACCGGGCTGCCCCCCGCTCCGGTCGAAACTTCTGGAGGAACCTCCGAGAATGGCTAAGCTTTTTGCCGTTAAGCCCCTTTCCCTTCTGAAACAGGAAGCCGGTGAGGAAGGCGAGCACACACTCCGCCGCTCGCTCGGCCCCGTCAATCTCATCACCCTGGGAATCGGCGCCATCATCGGCGCGGGCATCTTCGTGCTCACCGGCCAGGCCGCCGCACTCCATGCCGGACCCGCCGTCGCCCTCAGCTTCGTCGTCGCCGGCATCACCTGCGCCTTCGCCGGCCTCTGCTATGCGGAATTCGCCTCCATCATCCCCATCGCCGGCTCCGCCTACACCTACGGCTACGCCACGCTCGGCGAATTCGTCGCCTGGATCATCGGCTGGGACCTCTGCCTCGAATACGCCTTCGGCGCAGCCACCGTCGCTTCCGGATGGTCCGGCTACTTCCTCAGCCTGCTTGCACAGCTCGGCTTCACGCCGTCGCCTTCGCTGGCCCGCTTTACCACCACCTGGCACAATGACATTTATCTCTACCACGGCAGCTGGATGCCGGCCATGTCGCTGCCCGAGGGCATCACCACCGCCGGACTGCCGCATGTGATCGGCATCTGCAATCTCGTCGCGTTCTTCGCCATCCTCGCCGTCACCGCCGTGCTGGTGCGCGGCATCAAGGAATCCGCCAACCTCAACTCCGCGATCGTCTTCGTCAAACTCGCGGTGGTCGGCATCTTCCTTTTCCTCGGCATCAACTTCCTCTTCCAGCATCCGCATCTCGCCGCGACGAACTGGCATCCCTTCATCCCGCCCAGTCAGGGACGCGGCATGTTCGGCATCAACGGCATCGTGGCTGGCGCCTCTTCCGTCTTCTTCGCCTATATCGGATTTGACGCCGTCTCCACCGCCGCGCAGGAAGCAAAAAATCCCCAGCGCGACATGCCCATCGGCATCCTCGGATCGCTGGTCATCTGCACCATCCTCTACATCGCGGTCTCGCTGGTGCTCACCGGCCTGGTCAGCTACAAGTCGCTGAATGTCGCCCAGCCCGTCGCCCTCGGCATCGACGCCACCGGCGTTTCGTGGGGCTCACTGCTCGTCAAAATCGGCGCAGTCTTCGGCCTCGGCACCGTGATGCTCGTCATGCTGCTCGGCCAGTCCCGCGTCTTCTTCTCCATGTCTCGCGACGGACTCCTCTGGAAGTGGGCCAGCGACATCCATCCGAAATTTCGCACACCGTGGATCTCCAACATCGTCGTCGGCACCATCGTCGCCTTCCTGCCCGCGTTCCTCCCCATCGACAAGCTCAGCGAGCTGGTGAACATGGGCACGCTGCTCGCCTTCGCCATCGTCTCCGCCGGCGTCTGGATCCTGCGCGTCCGCCATGCCCGACATCGAACGCCCCTTCAAAACACCGCTCGTCCCGCTCGTCCCCATTCTCGGTGTCGTCAGCGCGTTTTATCTCATGATCAATCTGCCGCTCCTCACCTGGGAAGTGGTCGATCATCTGGCTGGTCATCGGTCTGGTGATCTACTTCACCTACTCGACGAAACACAGCAAGGTGCAGGCGCTGCCCCCTGAGTTGACGTCCGTCAAATAGCGTCCGCAGAATCCAAAATCCAAACGGCCAGCCCCCAAAAGGCTGGCCGCCTGTTTTTCGCTGACAGTTTTGCACTGACAGTTTTGCGCTGACAGTTTTGCGCTGACAGTTTCTTGCTGACCGTCCCATCGCTGACCGCTCCACCGCGCCTTCGCTGCTTTCCGCTGCCGTTACACTACTTCCGTGGACTACCTCTGGACCCCATGGCGCTACACCTACGTCACTGAATCCGACAAGAAACCGCGCCCCGGCATTCCTCCGGAGCTCGACGCCTACCCCGGAGACGCAGGCTGCGTCTTCTGCAACATGATCGCCGCCGTCGACTACGCCGTCGCCCACGGCATGGACCCCACCGCCGCCGAACGCGCCGCCCTCATCGTCCTCCGCGCCCAACACAACTACATCTGCCTCAACCGCTATCCCTACACCTCCGGCCACATCATGGTCGTCCCCTACGAACACCAGGCATCGCTCGCCGATCTGGCCGCACCCGCCGCCGCAGAAATGATGGACCTCGCCCGCCGCGCTGAACGTGCCCTCGCCACGCTCTACCACCCCGACGGCTTCAACTTCGGCCTCAACCTGGGCAAAGCGGCCGGAGCCGGAGTCGCCGGACATCTCCACCTCCACGCCCTGCCCCGCTGGCTCGGCGACACCAACTTCATGACCGTCACCAGCGAAACTCGCGTCCTCCCCGAAGATCTCTCCATCACCTGGGAGCGCATCCGCGCAGCCTTCGCATAGCCGCCCACGCAGCCACCGCGCCAACTTCTGCCACGGCCCGGCTACGCCCCGCCTGTGTCTGCCACCGGATTGATTTCGACAAATTTTTGCGCATCCAATCGCGAAAGGGGCGTCCGCACAAGCCCAAAAGTCCCCGCAAGAGGTGTTTTCCATGGCCCGCTCATCTGCTGCCAAGGCCCGTCCCGTCGCTAAGCCCGCAACTCAGTCGGCCCGCCCCCAGGCTCCCGAAAAAGACAATCCCTCATCGCCCCACCCACCTCACGCGCCCAACGCTCCTGAGCACAAGCAGGCATCCGTCCAGCCGTCCGCCCCGCCCGTCGAGCCAGAGGACGCCTACCTCACCGGAACCAGCCGCTCCCTGCAGCGCCGCGTCTTAGGCCTCAACGTCGACGGCCACCACGCCCAACAGCATCCCGAAACCCCCGCCGGCCAGCACGCCACCGGCTCCTTCACGGACAAAGCAAACGATTAGGGGGCGGTGCAGGCTTCACGACCAGGTGTGGGCATCGACCCTCGACGCCCATCATTCCGCACGCGGTTCCGTGACATCCCCGACTGCAGCCATTTCCGTCATCATGCCGCTAGAAGTCGGTTGCCAATCGTCGGCCTTAAGATCCCTGGTCACAGATTCCAATACAGGCATTTCGATTAAATTTTCCTGGCCGATTCCAAGCTCGTGAAGTTTGCGCGCCTGCGAGAAAACGCTGCGGGGTCCCTCCACGCAACCTATGAGGCTGTTGTAGTGCTTTACGGCATTTCCGAGAGCGGTTCCCATCTTGGTGAAGTATTCCTGGGCAGTAGACAATTTCTCGTAGAGTCTTTGCGCCGCCTCGCGAATCGCGACCGCATTTCTTGTGATTTCCATCTGCTGCCAGCCGTATCCGACAGCTTTAAGCAACGCGATTAGAGTCGTCGGCGTAGCAAGAATCACGTTCGCCCGGCTACCATATTCGATAAGGGTGCCGTCCTGGTCCAATGCGGCGCTGAAGGCCGCCTCGCTCGGCAGGAAGCAGACCACAAATTCTGGACTATCGCTGAATTGCTTCCAATACGACTTTGAAGATAAATCGTCGAGATGCTTTCTCACATTCCGTGCATGAGTAATCAGCCACGCCGCGCGTTCCGATTCAATTTCGCAAGTGGTTGCGTTCAACAACGCCTCCAAGGGGGTTTTCACATCGATGACTATGGTTCTTTGATTGGGAAGGTGAATCACGCAGTCGGGTCGTAATGAGACTTCTCCGTCTCGAACCGCGACTTCATTATCGAATGACACGTGCTCTACCATGCCGGCAAATTCGATACACCTCTCAAGCTGTTCTTGACCCCAATTGCCGCGAACCTGAGGCTTTCGTAGCGCCTCCATCAATTGGCGCGTTCCGACTCCCAAGCGGTTGCTAACATCGACCACGTTGGTGACAGCCCCCAAGACTGCTTGGTAGGCACCTTCGCGCTTGGTTTCCAGATCATGGGTGGTCGCCTGGAGCTTTTCAAGCGCCTGACCAACGGGCTTAAGCAGAGTCTCGATTGCCCTCTCTTTTGTCTCGAGGTTGGTCGATGCGGCGACCTGCTGCTTTCCCAGTTCCTGTTGCGCCAGAGTCAGGAAGCTGGCGTTATTCTCCTTTAGAGCTTTGGCCGCCAAATCCCCAAACGTGCCTACGAGCGCTGACTGTGTTCTCTCCAAGGCCGATTTTTCGGCTGCAAGTGTGCCCTCTGCGAATGCCTTGTCTCGTTCAGCCTGTTCCTTCTCACGTACGGCCCTCTCAAGAGCCGCGCCCTTTTGGACAAGGTCCTGCTGGGCCGTCTCCAATCCTTTTTTGAATTCGGCCGAGCGAATCCGGTTGCGCACCGCAATCACCCATCCGACAACTGCTAAGATTGCCGCGACGGCAGTTCCAATCCAGGGAGACATGGCCTGAGTCTACGCCGATCTTCGCCTTTTAGACGCCCCACTTTTCCAGAGTTTTCGCTACCAGCCACCAGCTGCCCTACGGCTTCCCCAACAACCCCACCGGCGACTCCGGCACCGCTGCCCCATCCGCCCGCGGCTCCGACGCCCCATACTTCACGCCCGTCGTGCTGTCATAGAGCACCGCCTGCCCGCGCCCCATCCGCGTCGTGTATTCCTTGTGCACTTCCAGCAAATGTCCCTTCGCCGTCAGCGCATCCAGCGTCGCCTGCGTCACCCGGTTCTCAATCACAATGTGGCACCCCAGTTGCGGATGCACCGTGAACCGCGGCTCTTCCATCGCCGCCTGAATGTTCATGCCGTAATCCACCACGTTCGACACAAACTGCGCATGCGCCAGCGGCTGATTCATCCCGCCCATAATCCCAAACCCAATATGCTCATCCCCGCGCTGCATGAAGCCAGGAATGATCGTGTGAAACGGCCGCTTCCGCCCCGCCAGTGCATTCGGCGACTGCGGATCAAACGAGAACAGCCCGCCGCGATCCTGCAGCGCGAATCCCATCCCCTCCACCGTGATGCCCGATCCAAACTCCTGATAGTTGCTCTGGATTAGCGACAAAATATTCCCGTCCCGATCGACCACACTGAGATATGTCGTGTCGCTCCCATGCAGCGCCCCCGGCGCCACATCGCAATTCGCCTTCGCCGGATCGATCAGCTTCGCCCGCCCCGCCGCAAATTCCTTGCTCAGCAATTCCTGCACAGGAATCTGCGAGAACCGCGGATCGCCGTCGTACTTCTTCACATCCGCATACGCCAGCTTCATCGCCTCAATGCGCGTATGCAGCTCGCCTGGGCTGTGCGCCCCTGCCACGTCGGGCGCGAACTGCTCCATGATGTTCAGCATCTCCAGCGCCGCGATCCCATCGCCATTCGGAGGCAATTCGTACACCGTCCAGTCGCGATACTGCGTCGACACCGGATCCACCCACTCCGCCGAATACTGCGCCAGGTCCTCGGCGGTCATCGTCCCGCCTTCTGCCGCGCTGGTTTTCAAAATCGCCTCGGCGATCGGCCCACGATAGAACGCCGCCTCGCCCTGTTCCGCCACCAGCCGCAGCGCATGCGCCAGATCGGGATTCTTAAAAATTTGTCCCGTCGCCGGAGCCGTCCCGCCCGGCATAAACACGCGCCGGCTCTCCGCATTCGCCTGCAACCCGGCCCCCGCCACCTTCCAGTAGTCGTGAATCATCTCCGGAACCGGCACGCCGTGCTCCGCATAAAAAATCGCAGGCTGAAACAGCGCCGCCCACGGCAATTTTCCAAACCGGCCGTGCAGCTTCGTCCACCCATCCACAGCGCCCGGCACGGTCACCGAATCGATCCCGAACTGGGGCATCGCCGTCAGGCCCTTCGCCTTCAAATGCTCGATCGTCAGCCCCTGCGGCGACCATCCGCTCGCGTTCAGCCCGTAAAGCTTTCCGGTTTTCGCGTCCCAATAGAGCGCGAACAGATCGCCGCCCATCCCGTTCATCATCGGTTCAGAAACGCCCAGCACCGCGTTCGCAGCAATCCCCGCGTCAATCGCCGATCCGCCCTCCTCCAGCACCCGCGCCCCCGCCTGCGACGCCTGCACGTAGCTGGTGGCGACGATCCCGTACTGGTTTGACACGACCGATCGTCCGTAAGACCGATCCTGCCCAATTGCTGTCGCAACTGCCATCGCGCCCAGCATACAGATCAGCGCCCCTCGCAATACCTGCATTTGCAGTTCCTCCCATCACGGCGGTACCAAAAACGGGGTTCCTTTGGAGATTTCCACGGTATCAGAGTCCAGCCTCAGCCCCTTCCCACCGCCTCAGCCGCTCCGCTTGCCGTTTCCAATCCAATACCCAGCCCCCTAAATCCCACAATGTGAACACCGTGCCGCTTTACACCATCTAAAGCCCTCAGTAGACTTGAAATTTCGGAGTGGAGGAGGCGTGCGCCCTGTTGGACCGGCGCAGATTTCCGATCCGACCTTCAGTTTTCAGCATCAACGTTAAAGCAGCTCACAGGAGATACGCATGGCATCAGGTGTGGAAGAAAAAGTTAAGCAGATTATCGTCGAGCAGCTTCAGGTCGACGAAGCCGAGGTCACCCCTACCGCTTCCTTCCAGGAAGACCTTGGCGCTGACTCTCTCGACGTGGTCGAGCTGGTCATGCAGTTTGAAGAGGCCTTCGACCTTGAGATTCCCGACGAGGACGCCGAGAAGATCAAGACCGTGAAAGACGCCATCGATTACATCGAAAAGAACGCGAAAGGCGGCAAGTAACTTTGCAGCGTCGCGTCGTTGTCACCGGTCTCGGTTTGGTATCGGCCGTGGGGCATACCGCCCCCGAGATGTGGAACAACCTGCTGGCTGCCCAAAGCGGCATCGCCACCATCACTCACTTCGATACCACCGGTTTCCCCGTCACCTTCGCCGCGGAAGTCAAAAACTTTGACCCGCTCCAGTTCGTGGATAAGAAAGAGGCCCGCAAGATGGGCCGCTTCATCCACCTGGCGCTCGCGGCGACCGATGAGGCGATGCGAACCTCGGGCCTCGAAGTCACACCCGGCCTCGCCGAGCGCGTTGGCGTCTTCATCGGCTCCGGCATCGGCGGTTTCGACATCATCGAGCGCGAGCACTCCAACATGCTCCAGGGTGGCCCGCGCAAAATCTCTCCCTTCTTTATTCCCGCCGCCATCATCAACCTGGCCGCGGGACAAGTCAGCATCCGCTACGGCGCCAAAGGCCCCAACGAAGCAACCGCGACGGCCTGCACCACCAGCGCCCACTCCATCGGCGACGCCTATCGCATCATCGAACGCGGCGACGCCGACGTCATGATCGCCGGCGGTTCTGAAGCGGCCATCACTCCCATGGGCATCGGCGGATTTGCCGCCATGCGCGCCCTCTCCACCCGCAATGACGATCCCGCCCACGCCTGCCGACCCTTCGATCGCGACCGCGACGGCTTCGTCGTCGGCGAAGGCGCCGGCATTCTCATCCTCGAAGACCTGGAGCACGCCAAAGCGCGCGGCGCGAACATCATGGCCGAAATCATTGGCTACGGCGTCAGCGCGGACGCCTACCACATCACCGGCATGCCCGAAGACGGCGACGGCTGCTTCCGCTCCATGCGCAACGCCCTCCGCAGCGCCCATCTCGAGCCCCACCAGATCGACTACGTCAACGCCCACGCGACCTCCACGCCGCTCGGCGACGTCACGGAATCCAAGGCCATGCAGCGCCTCTTCGGCGACCATGCCACCAGCCACAAGCTGTTGGTCAGCTCCACCAAATCCATGACCGGCCATTTGCTCGGCGGCGCTGGCGGACTCGAAGCGGGCATCACCATCCTCGCCCTGCAAAACCAGATCGCTCCGCCCACCGCCAATCTGGACAACATCGATCCCGATTGCCAGTTGAACTACATTCCGAAGCACCCGCAGAAAGCCGAAATGCACATCGCCCTTTCTAACTCCTTCGGCTTCGGCGGCACCAACGGCTCCCTCATCTTCCGCCGCTGGGAATAATCGGGACCGCTTCGCTCAACGCGAATGCCGGGAAGACCCCACAGTAACCACCCCCTGTTAATCCCCACGAACATCTCGCTAAAACTTACAACTTTCGAGGGTAACCATCCCTCCACTCTGGTGGCTGCGCGCGCCTGAATCAGTGCTACGCTGGCAGCACAAAGAGGAAAAACCAATGGCTCGACCCCCTATGGAAGTTACTGGTGCGTTTATTTCTGCCATCAATGCCGGAGATCTGACGACGCTCCGCAGCCTCATGACCCTGGACCACAAGTTCACCGATGCGCGCGGCGCGACTTTTGTCGGCGCCGATATCATGCAGAAAAATTGGGAGCTCTTCCTGAAGGCTTTCCCGAAATACTGGATCCACATCGACTCCGGATTCGCTGACGGCAATCGCGTCGCCCTGTTCGGCGAAGCCGGCGGCAAGTGGCGCGTCGACGGTCAGATCCTCCCCGATTCATGGAAGGTCCCCGCAGCCTTTATCGCCGAGATCGAATCCGATAAAGTCCGCGGCTGGAGCGTCTTCTGCGACAGCAGCTGGGGCACTCCCCCCGAACCCCACCCCATCCCCGCGCTGACCATTGTCGAAGCCTGATCGCAACCTCTCGCAACCGCCGAATCAGCCCGCCCCGCGGCCCTGATTCGGCGCACCCGCCTGGCCCTCCCTCCGAATCCTCCGGAACAAACTGAATCATTCGCCCCGCCTCGCGTTATCCTTGTCGGCAAAGGAAAATTTGCCCCCCATGAAGACCATCCGCCGCTGGCCTCTCGCCCTCCTGTCGCTGTCCCTCTTCGCTCATGTCGCCGCCGCGCAATCCACCGCGAGGCCCGCGCCGCTGCCTTCGCTCTCTGAGCCCGCGCTCTCTCCCGACGGCCACGAGATCGCCTTCGCATCCGGCGGCAATATCTGGACCGTCCCCGCAACGGGCGGAGCAGCGCATCTGCTCATCGCCGATCCCGCCACCGACTCGCGCCCCCTCTATTCGCCCGACGGCTCGCAGCTCGCCTTCATCTCCACACGCACCGGCGGCGGAAACATTTATATCTTCACCTTCGCCACCGGCGACGTCCGCCGCCTCACCTTCAGCGACCAGCTCGATCAACTCGACGCCTGGTCCCGTGACGGCAAGTGGATCTACTTCACCTCCGACGCGGATGATATCGGCCGCCTTCCCGACGTATTCCGCGTCTCCGCCGCCGGAGGCACGCCCCTTGAAGTCAGCCGCGAGCGCTACCTCTCTGAATTCGACAGCGCGCCCTCCCCCGACGGCCAGTCCATCGCCCTCTGCGCCAAAGGCATCAGCTACGCGCAATGGTGGCGCAACGGCCACGCCCACATCGACGAGACCGAAATCTGGCTCAAGCCCATCGCCGACGACCAGAAAGCCAGCGTCCTCATTCCCGCCGACTCCAAACACGCCTGGCCCATGTGGTCCCCCAACGGCAAAACGCTCTACTTCATGAGCGACCGCAGCGGCTCGCAAAATCTCTGGTCCATGGCGCTGCCCAGCGGCGAGCCCAAACAGCTCACCCACTTTGAACACGGCCGCGTCCTCTATCCCAGCATCGCCTACGACGGCCACTCCATCGTCTTTGAACGCGATTTGGCCATCTGGCATCTCGACCTCGCTTCCAACCATGCCGCCGAGATTCCCATCACCCTGCGCGGCGCTTCATCCACACCCGGCGTCCAGCTCCATCACGAAGACCACTTCACAGAAATGGCGCTCTCGCCCGACGGCAAGAAGCTCGCCCTCGTCGCGCACGGCGATGTCTTTGCCGCGCCCTCAAAAGACGGCGGCGAATCCTTCCGCGTCACCCACACCCCCGAGCGCGAGCTTGACGTTCACTGGTCGCCCGACTCCAACCGCATCGTCTATGTCTCCGAACGCGGTGACCATCGCAACCTCTTCGAATACGACTTCACCACCCACAAGGAGCGCGAGCTCACCACCGGCACAGCGGAGAACGAAGATCCGCATTACTCCCCCGACGGAAAATCAATCGCCTACACCCGCGGCGATCGCGAGCTCCGCCTCATCACGCTCGCCGACAAATCCGACTCCCTCACCGACAAGCTCCTCGCCCGCGATTATCTTGAAAACGCCGCCATCGAGTGGTCGCCCAACAGCCAGTGGATCGCCTACTCCGTCTTCGGCGTCGACTCCTTCCGCAACATCAACGTCATACCCGCCGCTGGCGGCGATCCCCGGCCCGTCTCCTTCCTCGCGAACGGACAGAGCGCCTATAACATCGCCTGGTCACCCGACGGCAAATATCTTCTCTTCTCCACCGCGCAACGCAGCGAAGATGCCGACCTCGCCCGCGTCGATCTCACGCCGCACGTTCCCAAATATCGCGAAGACGAATTGAGCGACCTCTTCCGCACCCCCGGCTCTCCGGCTCCCAAAGAATCCCAGCCCAAACCCGGCGAACCCGCTCCTGCCCCCGCACCTACAGAGACCGAAAAGAAATCCGAACCCGCCCCGGACGACACCAAAGCACCCGGCCAGGACACGTCGGCCAAAGAAGCATCCCCCAAAGACTCCAGGTCAAAAAAGAACGAACCCATCCCCATCACCTTCGACGGCATTCGCGATCGCCTCACCCTGGTCCCCATCGGCCTCAGCGTGCGCGATCCGCTCATCAGCCCCGACGGCAAGACCGTCGTCTTCCTCGCAGAATCTGCGAACCACGCGAATCTTTATTCTTATTCGCTCGAAGAAAACCCCAAAGAACCGCCCATCGCCCACCAGCTCACCACGTCCGCTTCGCCAAAGGAAGCCTGGTACTTCACGCCTGACTCCAAAGAGTTGATCTACCTCGATGGCGGCCAGCCCCGGCGTCTCGCCCTCGAAGGTCACGACGCCAAACCCATCCCGGTCACCGCAACCTACGAAGTCGACTTCAATCAGGAAAAACAAATCGTCTTCGACGAGGCGTGGAGCGCGCTCAACCGCTTCTACTACGATCCCAAATTCAACGGGAAAAACTGGCAGGCGCTGTACGACACCTACGAGCCCTACATCGAAGGCGCGCGCACGCCCGACGAAATGCGCCGCGACATCAGCCTCATGATCGGCGACATGGATTCGTCCCACTCCGGCATCAGCCGCCGCGCGCCGGTCCCGGTGCACGTGGGACGCCTTGGCCTCCGCTTCGTCCGCGAAGATTACGAAGCCGGCAAAGGCCTCGTCATCCGCGAAGTCGTTCCCCTCGGCCCCGCTGCCATCGAAGGCACCATCCAGCCCGGCGAAACGCTGGTCGCCGTCGATGGGCAGCCCATCGACCCGCATACCAATCTCGATCAACTCCTCGAGGATCAGGTGGGCCGCCGCGTCGTTCTCCGCATCGCCGCCAAAGACGGCAAGCAGCGCGACGCCATCGTTCTGCCCGTCGACACCACCGCCGAAGCCGGTCTGCTCTATCGCGCCTGGGTTGAAGAGAACCGCGCCTACGTCGACAAGCTCAGCCACGGACGCCTCGGCTACGTCCACATTCCCGACATGAGCGACCACTCGCTCAAGCAGCTCTACATCGATCTCGACGCGCAAAACCAGGCGAAGGACGGCGTAGTCGTCGACGTTCGTAACAACAACGGTGGCTATATCAACGGCTACGCGCTCGACGTGCTGGCGCGCAAAAATTATCTGCTCATGACCATCCGCGGCATGCCCACCGTCCCCGCGCGCCAGATGCTCGGCCAGCGCGCTCTCGGCCTGCCCACCATTCTCCTCACCAACGAGTCATCGCTTTCCGATTCCGAAGATTTCACCGAAGGCTACCGCTCCCTGCACCTCGGCAAAGTCGTCGGCACGCCCACCGCCGGATGGATTATCTACACCGGAGGCACCGAGCTCATCGACGGATCCGCCCTGCGCCTGCCCGAAATTCGCGTCCAGGATCTCAGCGGTCAAACCATGGAAGAGCATCCCCGCCCGGTGGACATTGAAGTGACGCGCCAGCCCGGCGAAACCGAATCCAACTCGGACTCTCAGCTCGAACGCGCTGTCACGGAACTGCTGACGGAGCTGCCCGCCAAAAAATAGCCCGCGAAGGCCGGCGGCACCGTCTCTGCTGTCATCGAGGCTGATAGAACCCCGCGCACGGTCGCCGTCCCCGCCGGTCTTCAAGTCGCTGAACAAAAACGCCGCGCAAAAGACATCCTTCGCTTCTCTCTCCTATTCCCACAAAAAGGAGTGAATTGAAACAGGCGAAAAGCCGGAAAACTCGTGCAAATCGCCTGGAGAAGTGATTGATTTTGCTGGCCATCGGCGAGAGATCTCTACGGTGAAACGCCATATTGCGCCAGACTTTTCATGCCTCGAAATTTCCAAATTTCGCCTTTTCCTGAGCTGCCCGTTTATGATGGCGGTACAGTCCGGCGAGATCATCTCGCGGCCGACCCTTGCCAGATCCCCGAAATGGCACGCTCAATCGACCAATGCGAAAACCTCTCTGAGCTCCTGCATTCGCACGAGGAAGGTTGCAATCGATGAGCGTCCACCTGGTTAATCCCAGCGACAATTCCTTTGGCACAGCTGTCATCACACCCCGTTGGCTTTTTGTGCTCGCCGCCGCCACTCCGCAATCCGCGGGCGATCCTATCCTCGTCGATGAATCGCTCGAGCAGATGGATCCCTCCACCATCCAGCCCGGCGATGTCGTCGGCGTCAGCGTCCACACCGGCAACGCACTCCGCGGCTACCAGGTCGGCCGCATCGCTCGCGAACGCGGCGCCTGGGTCGTCTACGGCGGCATTCACGCCACTCTTTTTCCTGAAGAAGCCCTCGAGCAGGGTCAGGGCCACGCCGTCGTCAAAGGCGATGGCGATCTCGTCTGGAGCCGCGTCGTCGCCGACTGCCTCGCCGGCCATCCAGAAAAAGTCTATGAAGGCGGCCGCATCTCCGGCTCCGATTTCCTCCCCGCCCGCTGGGACCTGATGAAGCCCAACAAATATATGTGGGCCTCCGTACAGACCATCCGCGGCTGCCCCAAACACTGCTCCTTCTGCAGCGTCTGGCGCACCGACGGCCAGCAGCCCCGCCAGCGCCGCTTCCAGAGCGTGATCGACGAGATCATCAGCCTTCGCCGCATCGGCTTCCGCTTCATCGCTCTCGCTGACGACAATTTCTACCCCGTCACCCTCACCGACCTCCGCCTCGCCCGCGAACAAAACAACCTCGCCAAAGTCGAAGAGCTCACCGCCATCCGCGCCGATCGCTTCCACCTCATGGAGGAGCTGGCCAAGCTCCCCAAAGACATGGTCTTCTTCACCCAGATCACCATGGAAGCCGGCGAAGACGGCGACTACCTCGACGCCATGCGCAAAGCCAACATCAAAGGCGCGCTCGTCGGCGTCGAAGCCGTCACCCCCGAAGGCCTCAAAGCCGTCTACAAAGACTGGAACTACTCCGGCGAAGCCCTCGCCAAACAACTGCAGACCTTCAAGCAGCACGGTGTTCACGTGCTCGGCTCGTTCATCTTCGGCCTGCCCACCGACAAGCCCGCCACCTTCGACGCCACCGTCGAAATGGCCCTGAAGGCCGGCGTCACCTTCGCGCAGTTCGTCATGATGACGCCCTTCCCCGGCACGGTCGACTTCGGCCGCTGGGAAAAAGACCCAGGCCGACCACCCCACCCTGATCGGCGGCGTTCCGCTCACCCGCTACTGGCTTATCCCCACTGAAGTCCGCCCCAAAATGTTCACCCCCCACCCCACCATGAGCGCAGATGAAATTCGCGAGCGCACCCAGCGCGTCTGGGACCGCTTCTACACCCTCGGCGCCATCTGGGAACGCTCCGCCTGCACGCCCACCCTGCGCGCGCGCATCGCCTTCATCTTTCTCTCCAAACTCTATCGCCAGATGTACGCAGGCACCGGCATCTCCACCGACAGCGCCCGCCGCAAGAAATCAAAAAAATGGGCACGCTGGACCGCCGCGCAGTGCCGCAAGCTCTTCGTAGCCAAACCCATGCCGGAACTCCTCTATCCGCAGTGGGAACCGGCGTATGCAGCAGCATCCAGGGGTCGCGGAGACTCCCCCTTCACCGTCCTCCCCGAAGAACAGATGTAAAACAAAGCGGCCGGCGCAATGAACGCTGACCGCTTCTAACTTGCTTTTGCCTTTAGCTGACCGGACCCTGGCTAACCGGGCCTTAGCTAACCGCCTTTTTGCTGACCGCTTTTTAGCTGGCCGCTTTTTGCTGACCGCTTTTTAGCAGGCCGCTTTTTAGCTGGCCGCTTTTTGCTGACCGCTTGTTGGCTCCGAGCCCTTGCGGCGCGAGCCGTTCCCGCTATAGGCTCTTTCCAATTCATTCTTGCTCAGTTCCCTGCGATTGGATCAAGCACGACCTCAACGGAGAAGCGCCCCATGACATCCCCCACGACTGTCCCCGCACCCACTGCGCCCACCCAACAGCCCCGCCTGCTTCTGATTCATGGCTATTCCGCCAATGGACAGGAATTCTTTCCGTGGCGAGACGCTCTCGCTGCAAAGGGCTTCGACGTGAACATGATCAGCGTCGGCAACTATGTCACGCTGAACAACGAAGTCACGATCAAGGATCTCGGTGAAGCCTTTGACCGCGCGCTGCGCATCGTGATTTCTCCACGCAACACCGATCCTCTTGATTTCACCTGGCCCTTCGATGCCATCGTTCACTCCACCGGCATGCTCGTTCTCCGCCAGTGGCTGGTCGGCGATCCGTATCCCGGCTCGGATGCACGCAGCCGCATCCGGCGTTTGCGGCATATCGTCGGCCTTGCTCCGGCCACCTTTGGGTCTCCTCAGGCCGCCCAGGGACGCAGTTGGCTCGGCGCGCTCGTGAAAGGCTGCAAAACCATCGGTCCCGATTTCCTCAATGCCGGCGATCAGGTCCTGCTCGGTCTGGAGCTGGGCAGCGAGTACACCTGGGATCTGAGCCATCGCGATCTCATCTGCGCCGATCCTCTCTACGCCCGCGGTCCGGAAACTCCGTATATTGCCGTCTTCATCGGCAATCACGGATACAGCGGCCTCAGCGCACTCGACAGCGACCCCGGAACCGACGGCACGGTGCGCTGGGCCGGGTGCGCGCTCAACACCCGCAAGGTCAGCATCGACCTGCGCCGCCATCCGCGCCTGCGCGACGACAACGGCAACATCCTCATGGATGCGAATAACAATCCTCTCCGGGTTCTCATCTCCCCATGGGAGAATGACCGCCTCGACGTCCCCATCCTTCCCGTCGATGGTCGCGATCATGCCACCATTCTGAAGAATCCCGACCCCACCGTCGTACAGGAAGTCTCCGATTTCCTCACGACCGTCAACAATGCCATCGCCTACGACACCTGGCTTGCCGCCGCGCAGTCGCACGCGGCTCCGGCCCTCGCGGTGATGAACGCAGAGAGCGCCTCAGGAAACATGGGAGGCGCCGGATGGCAGCAGTTCGTCCTCCGCGTGCGCGACGACCACGACGACGGCATCGATGACTACAATCTCAAATTCTTCACCGGCCCCACTCTCTACGGCGACGATGCGACGGAAGTCAATCTCATCGCCGACACGTATAGCGTCGACGCGAGTTTTCGCTGCTTCTACGTGCGCCTCTCCGCTGCCATGCTCACGCTGAACACCGCGCAGGGCCCCAGCCAGTTCCTCTGGATTGAATTAATTGCCTCCAGCGGAACACCCACCATCGAATACGAAGCCTATGCGGGCACGGACATGACATCGCAGCGGCTCACCGCTAATTCCGACCCCATCCGCCTCGATATCACCAGCCTCGCGCAGGGCACAGATACGCTGTTTCACGCATTTACGACAACGATGATTGAGATCTACCTCGAACGCGAACCTACGCCACTCGACGCGGTCAGCACGCTGTTCGGAATCCTCTAGCTGTGCCGTCCTCTTCGGTGACAGGACACTAGTAATACAGATACTTCCTCCACTTAGAATCCGAGTGCCCAATCATCCGCATAATGTGCCGGCTGGTGTGCAGTGTGAACGGACGCGGCTCGCGTTGCAGTTTCAAATGCTCCAGTTCGTGCAGCAGATGATTCCCCTTGCGCCGGTTGCAGCTATGGCAAGCCGCCACCAGGTTCTCCCAGGTCGATGTTCCGCCCCGCGACCGCGGAATCACATGGTCCAGCGTCAGCTCCGCTGAGGGCAGAATCACTCCGCAGTATTGGCACGTGTTCCGGTCGCGCAGCAAAATGTTCTTGCGGCTGAGCGCGCGCGTCTGGTGCGGAATCCGCCGGTACTCCAGCAGCCGGATCACCGACGGCAGCGAGATCCGTACCCGCGCCGAATGCAGCTCCGTCCCCTGCTCCTCTTCCGTCCGCGCCACGCCCTTCAGCACCAGCACCAGCGCGCGCCGCGCTCCGCAAATATTAATCGGTTCGTAGGAGGCGTTCAGCACCAGCACCGGCGTCTGCATCGGCTGCGGCGGCTTCACCAAATGCAGGCCGTCCTCCCCACGTGCCTCCATCGCGGACCCAGTTCTGCCCAAACCCTGTCTGCGTGCGTGCACTCCAGCCTTCCCCAACGACATAATTCCTCCCACCCTGTTGTCCGGGTCGCCAGTCCGGATCGTTCACTGCACGCCGCGGGTCAGCGGCCCTGCTCCCAAAACGCCACATCCTCTTCCATCGGAATCTCTTCCCGAGTCCCGGCCGCAACCCCTTCCTCGTTTGCGTCCTTCATCGACGCAGCGAAGGAGTTAATATATTCCGGTTGCGCCCGCGCCACCGTCGCCACCCACACCCGTGCCGCGCCCGCGCTCTTCAGCGCCCGCGTGCAGGCCCGCGCCGTCGCCCCTGTTGTGTAGATATCGTCGATCAGCAGCACGTCCCGCCCATCCACCTCAGCCGGATGCGGTACAAAAAAAGCGCCGCGAACATTCACGCGGCGCTGGTGCGAGTTCAGGCCCGCCTGACTCTCCGTCGCCCGCCGTCTTTCCAGCGCCCCCGCGCACAGCCGTACCCGCATCGCCGGTCGGCTCCGCCGCATTGCCGCCAGCGCGCCGCGCGCCAGCATCTCGGACTGATTAAAGCCCCTCTGCCGCTCCTTGCTCGCAAACAGCGGAACCGGAACCACCACGATTTCATTTGGCAAATCCGCAATCGCCAGCGCCCGCTCTCCCGCCAGCGCGCCCAGCCGCACCGCCAATGGCTCCATGCCGTCGTACTTCAGCAAATGCACCAGCGCCCGCAAATTCGTCGTATACACGCCATGCGCCACCGCCTTCTCAAACGGAGGCGCAGCCGCCCGGCACATCCGGCACACCGATTCGCCTTCGGCAGCCACCAGATCTGCCGACAAGTTCTCGCCGCAGCGCGCACACAGCGCACCCATTTGCATCGGCAAATTGTTCCAGCAGGAATCGCAGACGGGCAGGAAGGAAAATCCGGAAAGCGGGAGGCTGCAGACGCGGCAGTCAGCAGGAAAAATGACGGAAGTCAGACCATGAACGGCGCTGCCCGCGGTACTTCGCAGCACGCGCACAATGGCCCGCCATGCCGCAATTTCCTGTTTTTCCGGGGCTCCGGGTGAATCCGCCCTCTGCGATGAAGGACCGTGCGATTTCCGCTGAACCCGCTCCGGGTCCATTCCACGATTCGTCAGGGCAACACTCTGACTGCGGAAAGCGCACCTCGCTCTGGAAGCCTGAAAATAACGCTCCCCGGCTCCCGTTGGCCCTTAGTATAGGCGGGAAGCCGCCCCCTGGCAATCCCAAACGATCTTCCACCGCACCGGACCTTCGGGGATTAGAAACCCTTTCCCCCCAACCATTGCTCTCATCAGCAAGACTCCCGTCCGCGCCCTCTCCATCCCGCAAACGTCTCCCGCCAACCCCCAAATTCCTATACATTCACGGCATTTAGGTCTACTGTCATGCCATGCTCGTCGAGCTATCTGACCTGCGCGCTGCACTCGATAACAACGAGGTCGTTCCCTGTTTCCAGCCATTAGTCGATCTCAGCAGCGGCCGCTTAGCTGGCTTTGAAGTCCTCGCGCGCTGGCAACATCCGCAGGAAGGCCCCGTCCTCCCGGATAACTTCATTGCTCTGGCTGAAAAGAATGGCCTCATCTGGCAATTGACGCAGCAGGTCATTAGTAAAGCGTTCCTCGCCCTCCCCTTTCTCGGCGATACGCTCGTGCTGGCCATTAACGTCTCGCCCGTGCAGCTCCGCGATTTCAGCTTACCCAGCCAAATCAAGGCGGAAGCCGATCGCGCTGGCTTCCCCATGAATCGGATAACCGTCGAGATCACTGAAAGCGCCTTCCTCGATAACTTAGAGAAAGCGAAGAAGATCGCCATCGAGTTGAAATCTATGGGTTGTAAGTTAGCCCTGGACGATTTCGGTACCGGCTATTCCAGCCTCCTCCACCTCCAGGCATTACCCTTTGATGAACTGAAAATCGACCGCAGCTTCGTCAACACCATGACCACCACGCGCGACAGCCGCAAGATTGTCGGCGCCATCGTCGGTCTTGGCCACAGCCTCGGCCTCGCCACCCTCGCGGAAGGCGTCGAGACCGAAGAACAGGCCGAAATGCTGCTCTGGCTCGGATGCGAACTCGGCCAGGGATGGCTCTACGGACGCCCGGTCATGTTGGACCAGCTCCCCGCCATGATCACTGCCCTCGAACTACCCCTTTCCATCGCGCTCCGCACCCCGGGAGATGACTGGGCCGTCTCCAGCCTCGAGGCCCTCCCCACCCAGCGCCTCGCTCAACTGCAGGCGATTTATGACGGCGCTCCCGTCGGCCTCTGCTTTCTCGACCGCAATCTGCGCTATGTCAGCCTCAATAAGAAGTTAGCCGACATGAACGGCGCTCCCGTCTCCGCCCACCTTGGCAAAACCGTCGCCGAGATGTTTCCCGCCTGGTTTCCCACCTACGAGCCTTACCTGCTGCGCGCCCTGAAAGGCGAATCCATCGCCGACGTCGAACTCGTGCGTCCGGCCACGACTCCAGGACAATCCGACCAGGTCGCGCTTGCTTCGTATCAGCCCGCATGGGACGAGTCCGATGAGGTCATCGGCGTTTCCATCGCGGTCATGGATATTACCGAACGCAAGCAGGCCGAAAAGGCCCTGGTCACCATTCGCGAAAGCGACGCCCACCAATCCTGGCTCGCCGATTTCAACCATCAGATTCCCTGGGTCATGGATGCAGAAGGCAATAACATTCAGGTCAGTTCTGTCTGGGTGCCCGCCACCAAATCAGGCCTCGCCAACCGCCGCAACCTCGGCTGGCTCGAAGCGCTCCATGCTGACGACGTCGCCCCCACCATGAAGATCATGCGCGACGCCCTGCGCACCGGCAATTCCATTGACGTCCAATACCGCGTGCGCGATTTCGAGGGCGAATGGAAGTGGGTGCGCTCGCGCGGATCGCCCCGCATCGGCCCCATGGGCGAGATCCTTCGCTGGTACGGCACCGTCGAAGACGTCAACGGGCACCACCAGCCCTCCGCCGCCCTTCTTCACGTATAGGGCGCTTCCGCTGGCGCCCGTATCAGTCCTGCATCTCATCCGTCGTGCTCGGCAGGAACAAAGCAAAAACCGTTCCGCTGCCTCCCGGTCCCGGGCGGCTCCGCACGCGCAGGCTGCCGCCATTCTTCTCGATCAGCTGGCTGCAGATCCATAACCCCAGCCCCGAACCGTCGTTCCCTTTCGTCGTGAAAAAAGCATCGAACATGCGCGAACGCACCTCTGGGCTGATCCCGGTGCCCGTGTCTGCAATGGTCAGTACCACGCCCGTGCGCCCGCTCGTCCACTCTGTCGCATCGCGGCTTCGCGCCAGCAGACGCCCGCCCCGCGGCATCGCGTCGACCGCGTTCCCGATCAGGTTGTTCAGCACCTGCCGAATCTCTCCCTCCATGCACGCGGCCCTGCGCTTCGCTCGATTGCGCACTTCGGCCGCAATATGCGCGTTCAACAGCTTTCCCTGAAACAGCGCCAGAGAGCCCGCGATCATCTCATCGCTCCGCGCCGGCGATGGCGCATACGACTGTCTCTGAAAATGCAGCGTCTGGTTCGCAATCACAGACACCCGCCGCAACTCCTGCTCAGCTGCGGTCACATAGTCATGAATCTTGCCAACGTCCTTAGTTTCGCGCGACAGATACAACAGATTCGTGACCGACTCCAGCGGATTATTGATCTCGTGCGCGATAGAGCTGGCCAGCCGCCCTACCGCCGCCAGCTTTTCGCTCTGCAGCAGCGCCGCCTGTGATCTGTGCCGCTCCGACATATCCCGGATAAATCCCGTGAATCTCCGGCCCTCACTCGCAACATACGTCGCAAACGATATCTCCAGCGGCACTTCGGTTCCATCTTTCCGCAGCCCCGGCAACTGCACCCCGGTCCATGGAATATTTTCGTTCTCCGTGGAAATATACCTGCGGATCCCCGCCAGATGCGCCGCGCGAAACCTCTCCGGCATCAGCACAGTCATCAGTTGACCCACCAGCTCCTCCGGCTTGTATCCAAAAACGTCCCTTACGGATGGATTGATCGCCAGTATCCGGCTGTCTCCGTCGATGGTAATCACCACGTCTGAAGCTGTCTCCGTCACGCTCCGGTGGTGCAGCTCACTGGCCTCGAGCGACGCAATCGCCCGGCTCCGCTGGTGCACCAGATAAATAATGATGCCCCCGGTCACGAGGAATGCCACCGTCTGGACAATCGCGTCCCCATCGAGAAAACGATGCGTCCGGGGAATGAACACCAGACGATACACCCCGCAGACTTCGATGACCCCGGCGAAGATCGCCGGGGCCACGCCGCTCACCTCCGTCACAACCGCGACCACCAGATACGAAAGCGTCCAGGGAATGCTGCGAAAAGCCGGGAAATAAGCGGTGCATCCGACCGCCAGCGGACTTAGGATCACCGCAGTCCCAAATCCCACAAGTTTCCGTTTCAAGTTCCCGGCCGCGATCATTGCGCCTTAGGTTACTACAAGCTAACCATCACGGACCCCGGCGCATGCACGACAATCCGCGCCGCTGCCGAATTCAGTTTTGCTGCTCAGAGCGCCACGGACTCACCCCTAAAACTGCCGCGTCACAAACGGCATCTCCTGCATCTTCCGCACGGTCTCGCTGTGTGCCAGTTCGCCGCTTCTTTCCTGCCGCAACAATTCTCGCGGCTCGGAAGAGGGCCTGCCCAGCAGGAATCCCTGCGCCTCGTCGGTCCCCAGCGATCGGATCAGGCTCAGTTGCTCCCTGGTCTCAATGCCCTCGGCAATCACCGTCATGTGCAGATTGTGCGCCAGTTCCAGAATCGACTTCACAAACGACCGCGTCTCTCGCCGCGTAATCAGCTCGTGCACGAACGAGCGGTCCAGCTTCACCGCATCGAACGAAAGCTTCGGCAGATAGCTCAGGCACGAGTAGCCCGTTCCAAAATCGTCCACCGCCACGCTCACGCCCATGCGCTTCAGCCGTTTCATCATCTCCGCCGCGCGCTCCACGCCCGCCACCGTCGCCGATTCGGTCAGCTCAATCTGCAGCAAACTTGGGTGCAGACCTGTCCGGTGCAGCACATCCGCCACTTCTTCAAAGAACGAGTCGCGCGCGAACTGCACCGTCGACACATTCACCGCCACCTGCACCGGGCGGCTTCCGATCTCCTGCCACGCCACCGCCTCCGTGCAGGCTCGCTCCATCATGTACGCGCCCAGCGGGATGATCAACCCATTCTCTTCCGCCACCGGAATAAAACTCATCGGCACAATTTTTCCCAGCGAAGGATGTGTCCAGCGAGCCAGCGCCTCAAAACGCACAATGGCATTTGTCTTCAGGTCGAATTCCGGCTGATACAGCACGGAAATCTCGCCCTTCGCAATCGCATGCTGCAGCTCGCCTTCCAGCGTGAGCCGCTCGCGCGCTGCGCTGCCCAGGTCGTCGCTGAACTGCACAATCCGCCCGCGCCCGTTGCGTTTCGCCGCGTACATCGCGCAATCCGCCTGCTGCATCAGCTGACCGCGCTCATTGCCGTCCGGAAAAATGCTGATCCCGATGCTCGCGCTGGTCCGGATCGTCTGCCCACCCACCTCAAACGGAAGCTTCAGCAGTTCCAGCAGGACTTCTGCCGCTCTCTGCGCATCTTCGCGGTTCTGAATCTTGTCGAGGATCAGCGCAAACTCATCTCCTCCGGTCCGCGCTACCGTGTCCGATTGTCGGAAATGCGTCTTCAGCCGCTGCGCCACTTCCGCCAGCAACAGATCCCCGTTGTTGTGCCCCAGACTGTCATTCACCAGCTTGAATCCGTCCAGATCGACGCACAGCAGCGCCAGCAGCGTTCCGTCGCGTTGCGCCTTCGTCAGCGACTGCGAAAGCCGATCGGAAAGCAGTCGCCGGTTGGGCAAGCCCGTCAAATCGTCGATCAGCGCCCAGTGCTGCAGCCGCGAATCCGCATCGCGCTTGGCCTTATCCCGCTGCGAAAGCTCCGCCAGCATCGCATTCACGCCGATCGCCAGCGGCGCCACTTCCGGATCGCCCTGCACCGGCACCTCTGTATCAAACGTTCCCTCTCGGGTCAGCCGCTGCACCGACGTGGACAGCAGCTTGATCGCGTGCGAAGTTTCCGCCCCTTTGCGCAGCGCTGCATTTTGCAGGCGAACCCTCCACTGCAGCAGGATCAGCCACGATACGCAGAAGACCGCCAACAGCCCGACCGGAATCCACCGTGCGTCGTTCCGCACTATTTTTGTAACCGTCAATGTGACATTCGGCGCCGCGTCCACGATCGCCAGCGGGGTTCCCCGCTCGACGGGTGGAGGGGGTACCGGCTTCTGACTATGGCCTCCGGCTTTCTTCGCCGATGGCGCCGGGGGCACCGCCTTGGGAACTGCCACCGCTCCATGGCTCTCTGCGACCCGCCCGCCTTTGCGAGCCGGAGTCGGGGTCGGCGCCACTTCAGCCGCGACGCCGCCGGTTTTCACCGCTTCAATGGATAACGCCTCGCCCACATGAATATCGGTGCGCCGCGGATTCGGATCGATGCTCTCCAGCAGGCTCCGGCCCAGCACCTGATCGTTCTGCAGATCGATCGGGATCGCCCCGGTTGGATCCTGAATCCAGATCCGTCCCGCGGCCTCATCGATCGCCAGCACCGTCCCGCTCAGGTGAACAACGGACCGGTCCGGCAACGCCGATAGCTGCTGGATCGTGCTGATTTTCGATTGGACAGACCACTGCCACAGCGCGGAGGCGGCAGTTGCCGCACCAAGCACTGTGACCAGGATGGCGGCCCATCGGATTCCCGGGGTGCCGCGGCGTTCCATTCCCGGGATCATAGCGCATGCATCTACCCTCCGCCATCCCCTTTTCGTTCGCCTATCTCAGCTGAACTCAATTGGTTATCGGCCATCTTTGGGCGGTTTTCTCGCCCACCCCTTCCCGCGCCGGTTTCTCCCCCTGTAAACAGGCTAAAATTTCTGCGGGCTTCTGCACGCTCGATCTCGTAGTTGTCCTTTGCCGGTCCGCTTCGGAAAGCGCGCTCGCAGACCCGGATTGGAACGTGGAATGGCACAGGTATTCGGCGGTCGATGGCAGATTTCCTCCGGCAAACCGCTCGCCAGGAACAGTCAGTCTGAGATTCTTCGCGTTGTTGACACGCGTGGTGAGTACGAAGGCGAGTACGCCCTTAAGCGCATCCTCCGGCCGCTCCAGCACGACCGTTTCAAACGCGAGATCGGCGCTGTTACCGCCCTCCGCCATCCCAACGTCATCGGCATCATTAACTACTCCGCCTTCAAAGATGCCACCGGCGATCCGGAAAAACAGTTCCTCGTGATGCCCATCGCCGACGGCGGCGACCTCGGCCGCAACGGCCGCGTCGAGCGCTACAAAGATTCCGTCGACTTCGTCTTCCAGATCGGCCGCCAAATCGTCTCTGCCCTCATGACCGCGCACGATGAAGGCGTGATTCACCGCGACCTGAAACCAGCGAATGTTCTGTTGATGGGGGCAGGCCACGAGATTTGGCTCTCGGATTTTGGCATCAGCCTCATCCGCGACCCCGCGCCCGATCCCAACGATTGCGGACGTGCCTTCCTCGCCCCCGAACTCGAACTCGGGGCCCAGCTCGATGTCCCCCCCGCCGTCGATGTCTACTCGCTCGGTAAAGTTCTGTATTTTCTGTTTTCCGGCGGCGTGACCTTGCCCGGCCAATCCCTGGACGATGCGCAATACGCTGCCATTCTGCAGCAGGGCAAGCGCCGCCAGGCTCTCCGCGTGCTCCTGCGTCAAATGGTTTGTCCCCTTGAGGATCGCCTCAAAACCATGCCGGAAGTCATGTCCGGCCTCGATACTCTCAGGGGTTCCGACTAGGCGCTACGGCTGCGGAGGCTTCGCCGCCGCACCCTCTTTCGCGTTGCTTTCCTGCGCCGCTGCTCCCTTGACCTTTTCTCCCGCCGCCTTCTGCCGCCGCTCCGCTGCCTTCTGCAGTTCCTCGTCGTGCTTCACCTTATCCGCCGCCGCTTCCGTATCCGTAACGTAACGGAAAACCTGTAGCCGTCCTGGCAACTGCTCGGTCGTGAACACCCGGTTCTGCTTGTCAATCGCCACCCCGGTCAGCGTCCGGAACTGACCTGGCAAGTCCCCATGCCCCATACCAATGTAAGTCAGCAGCTGGCCATCCTTATTGAAGACCTGCAGCCGATCCTGCATTTGGTCCGCTACCCAGATATGCCCATCGCTGTCCACCGCAATGCCTTTGGGCCGCGCGAAATATCCCGGCCCGTCGCCCGCCTTCCCAAACGTGCTGATGAACGTTCCATCCGCATCGAATATCTCCACACGATCGTTGAGCGTGTCCGTGACGTAAACGTTCCCGTCTTTGTCCACCGCAATGCCCTGCGGCGCGCCAAAATCCCCAGGCGAAGTGAGGAAATGATTTTTCCCGCCCGTCCCGATCCGGCGCAGCAGCTTCAAACTGTCCGCGTCATACACAATCACCTGATCCTGCTGCGTGTCGACCACGTACAGAAACCGGTTGTTCGTATCCAGTGCAAGGCCCACCGGATCAACCAGTCCCTCCGTGATCTGGCCATCCACTTCGTGCTTCGCGTTGAAGATCATCACGCGATGCAGCTTGCCGTCGGACACAAACAGCCGGTCGTCATCGTCGATGGCCAGTCCGTTGATCCAGCCAAAGTGCGCCTCGAATCCGTTCCGGATCATCTGCGTGTCGCGCGTCTCCGTGTTGAAGATGAAGACGGCCCCCACCCTCTGATCCGCGACATACACCAGCCCCTTCGAGTCAATAGCGATGCCGTACGGCCCGATCAGCTGAAACGGAAACGTCCTGGGATTGACTTTTTCCGCGTCTGATTGCCCACCCGCCAGGCGGTCCATCCACGTCGCCTTGGCTTTCGTGTTCGCTGCGGGCGTGTAATCGATCTTCGATCCTGCAAAATAATCCAGCCAGCGCACGCGCGCGATATTCGGCGGGCTCGGCCACGCCAGCGTCTTCGGATCGAATCCAAACTTGCGCGGTCCCACCTCCGTCGTTGGATCCGGCGCCGCCTTCTTCTTCTTGTCGGCTTGGGCCGAAAACGGCAGCGTCATCGCCAGCGCAAACAGCGCCAGCACCGCGAAAGCCTTGCAAAACCGCATCGTTGACAGGGGATTCATCGCCATCTCCAGTTACTGCTTCGGAACAGTCGTCTCGTTCATGTTCAGCCGGTTCTTGTGGCAGTTGTCGCAGAACGCCATGTTGTTCGCCTGGTCGTGTACCAGCAAATCCGGCTGCGCCGACGCGTGCGGCTGGTGGCACGACAGGCAACTCAACGGCGTCTTGACCTTCGCCTGATTCGTTGGGTCCATCACGTTCGAAACCGGGTGATACTCCACCGGGTGCCCCAGGCCAAACCGCAACGGCAGCACCGGAACCTTGTTCTTCTGGTAGTAATCCGCCGGCAGCCGCACCGTACCGTTGAAAATCGTCAGCACGTTGTTGGCCTCGTCCTTTTGCGGAACCGCATCCGGCCCATGGCACTCCAGGCACAGCCCATTCCCCGCTACCCGCAGCAAATGATCGTTATTCCCGCCGTGCGGCGTGTGGCACGTCGAACAGCCCTGCACAAACGCAGGCTGATGATGCACTGCCTTCTTCTGCAGATCGTCAATGTCCGTGTGGCATCCCAGGCAGATACTCACCAGATCTGTCTTCGGCAATCCCGGCTGGCTGCTCGCGTGCGGACTATGGCAGTCCGTGCAATCCCCCGCCGCTCCCGGATGCGGCACCTTCGCCGCATCGATCTCTTTGCCCTTATCGTCGTGGCACGTGAGGCACAGTGCCTTCACATCGGTCTGCGTCAGCACCACCTTGCCGTCCTTCGCCGGCGCATGGCAGGTATCGCAACCCTTCGCTTCAAACGGCGCATGCATAAACGCCCGCATCAGCTTCGGCGCCGCCGACTGGTGCGGATCGTGGCACTCCAGGCAGTTCGCCGTCGCAAACGGCTGGTTCTGATGCGCCTTCTGCAAATCCGGATCCTTCGCATCATGGCAGTCCAGGCACAGTGCCGGAGCCGATTTCGTCAGATGGAAACGGTTCTCCTGCGTCGGCTCCGGCCCCGTCTTGTGCGTCACGTGGCACGTGTCGCAGCCCATATCCAGCGCCGCATGCCGGCTGCCCTTGTCCGATACATGCAGTCCGGTCTGATGGCACGTGAGGCAGAGGTTTTCCTTCTCGCCGCCCGACTCCGGCTTCAGCAGCTGGTTCTTGTTGTCCGTCGCATGCGGATCGTGGCACGTCAGGCAATCCCGCACCGCGGGCGGATGCACCGTCCCCTTGTTGTCTGCCGCCTTTTTGTCCGCATGGCAGCTCACGCAAAGCGATACCGGCGTAGCCGTGATCAGCTTGATGCGCGTTACATCCTTATTGACCCGGATCTCATGGCAGCTCATGCACCCCATCGCCATCGCCGAGTGAACGGACTTGCCCTTGGTCTTGTCCTCGTGGCACTCCACGCACTTCGCCGCGTCCGTGTTCGCTTCCAGCGGAACCGGATGAATCTGCGCTCCGGCACGCCCAGCGAGCATCGCCGCCAGCGCCACAGCCATCCACAACGCCCGCGCGCCAGGCACGCGGAGCCGGAGGGTGCGGATTCGTTCCTGTATCCGGAGTGGATTCATCGCAGTTTCTGTGGGCGAGAGTTGCGCCCCAGCATGTGCTATTACAACGACCCCGGGCCATGCCGGGATGTGCGCTATATCACTTGCCAATGCCCTGAAACTCGTTCCCGTCTCCGGCCCGGGCCTGATTCCGCCGAACTGACCGGCCCTGGCACAGAGCGAGCCTGCCCGCCGGGAATCCCCCTGTTTCGATAACGATCATCCACGCGCCCCAGCTTCACGTTCATCCGCAACTCCGACGATGACCAGAGTGCGCACAAGGAGACTCTGCTCAGTGAATCGCTACACATGGTCCACGCTGATCCTGCTCGCGGCGGCCGGGGTCGCGGCTGCTCAAATTACGTCGCAATCCACCGATGTTCTCGGCGCTCACCTCAACTACGGCCGCGGCTGCGTCGCCTGCCATTCTCCCCACAGCGGCGCCTACGGCAACGGCGTCGCCAAATCCGCTGACCCGGCCACCGGCGCCGTCGCCCTCTGGGGCGAAGACGTTTCCGGCCTCTATGGCAAAACCATCACCACCGGCGGCGGCCAGTATGTCGAAGTCCTCCCCACCAGTCTCAATGCCAGCACGCCCGACGTTGCCGGGATGCTGACCTGCCTCAGTTGCCACGACGGCAACTACGCCCCCGGCGCCATGATGAAAAACAAGCTCTATGAAAAGCTGCCTTCTACCTACGGAAACAGCAACGCCGTTCCAACACTCATGGGCGGTCTCGGCGCAGCAAGCGGCAGCTATCTCAACGAGCACCCCATGGGCCTGAACGCCGTCATCAACTGCGGCGGCGCATCCGGCTGGGACTGCACCCAGAGCAACGGCGTTATCAAAATGACCGGTGCGAAATCCAGCCGCTTCGTCTCCAACTACGGCTTCTTTGTCCAGCCTGGCAGTTACAACAACACCGCCGTCATCGTCTGCACCACCTGCCATGAACCCCATTCCATGAATGTGGTCACCATCCATGCCGGATCGACGTCAGGCCTGCCCGCCGGCACCTACACCACCATGTTCTTCCTGCGCGGGCCTTACAACCCGAACGACACCAATCCCCTCTCCAACCAAACCGCCCAATTCTGCCGTCAATGCCACGCCGACAAATCGAATGAGATGGCCGGCAGTTCTGCCGGAACCACCTTCTGAGGGCCATCTCATCAACGCGCTTTGAAAGAGCCCGGCTTCACAGCTTGCGGAAAACGAATTGCTTTGCAGGGGCACAGCTTGAGCTGTGCCGTAAAAAACTGAAAATACGTTGGGCTTTAGCCCCTGAGAGGTTTTCCTCGTGGCCGCCGCAGGATCTGGGAGATGACTTCCAGAACAATGCGGAAGCCATCGGCGTCGTTTATCGCTTGCCCGTAGTGCGCGGACGCGCAATCGCCGTCGTCACCGTGCCATTGGCGTTGTGCGCGACGCCATGGCAAACCAGCGCGCACGTGTTCGACGCGCGACTGTAAGAAATCGGGAGCCCGCCATTCGGCGCCACCACATTCACATCGAAATTCACCAGCCGCTCCCCGCTGATGCTGCCGCTTACCGCGCCCATCCCGTGCGCCGTGTGGCAGGTGGAGCAGCTGAATCCGGCATTGATGTGCAGGCTGTGCTGCTTCCAGCTGGTGTTCTTCACCACCTGGTTCGCTAAATCATGGCATTTGCCGCACAGGCTATACGGCCCGTTCACGCTCAGATCGGGATTCTGAAAAAGATTCGTGATCAGCATGCCCGGCGCCGTCGTTTGACTGAATTCGTAGCGGCGCTCCAGAATATGCGTCCACCGCGAGCCGTGCGGACCATTCGCTCCCGAGCCCCCAAATTCGCGGTTGTCGTCGCTGTTGTGGCAGTCCGTGCAGAAGATCTGTGTCCCCATCGCCCGGCCCCGCGTTACGCCGTCCAGATTCAGCATCGCCGTGCGCAAACTCGGTTGCGGCAGTGAGCTGCTCCTCACATGCATCACCGGATGGCTCGACGTGGACATAACCGCAAACTGCGGGATCAGGTTGAGCGGATCGCCCGCTGCTACCGCCCGCACCGGGAAATACCCATAAATCGGCAGCACCTGCTTGCCCGCGCTCGTCCCGTGGCAGCGCAGGCAGTTCTCATACTGATTCACCGCCGGCGTCAGCACGCTGATTCCGTCGCTCGCGCTGATGCCCGCAACATCCCTTTGCGACACGCGAATCAGCGGTGCCGGCGGAAACACGCCCACCGCTTCCGAACCATGCGCACTGTGGCAATCCACGCACGTCGCGTGGCGATTGTTGTTGAGCAGCACGCTCTCCGCGATATCGTGAGGACTCGTCGAGCTCGGTAACGGATGCCCCACCTTCGGCGCAGCATACTCCGCGAACACATTCGCGTAGCTCGGCATCGGAGAAATGTTCGCGCCGTTGTGGCACGCAATGCAGTCCTGCTCGTTCGCGCCGCGCAGCAGACGCGAAACCCCGCTGGCGTTGTGCGGCGTGTGGCATGCAATGCACGCGTCGGCCCTTACCGTCGTATAGCTGCCCACATTGGCCTGCGCCGCAATCTTGCTCGTGGATACCGCATGCGCGCTCGTCGCCCAGTCCGCCAGCGGATTCACATGACTCGCCATCGTCCGCGTCGGGTCGTGGCACGCGAGACACAACTGGCCGCGCGCCCCGTCCTTCACCAGAAAATTCTGCGAGACCTGGTCGATCGCCTGGACGTGCGGATTATGGCACGAAGTGCACTCGACATTGCCCGCAATCAGCTTCACCGCTCCCGTTGCATCCGCCGTTTTGCCGCTCGCCGCCAGCGACGCCACCAGATCGATGTTGTCCTTCAACGGCGTGATCAGGCTGAACGGGTGCGACGCCTGCATGTTGCTCCCGAACACATCCTGCGTGTTCATGGTCCCCTGCGTCGCCACCTGGCCGTACGCCACGGTCGCCCCCACCGCCACCGTGCCGTCGTGGCAGCTCAGGCATTGGTTGCTCACCTCTCCCAGCCGCGGCTGCCGCGTATTGTTCACTTCGGTATCGCTGCTGTAGGTCGTATAGGTTTGCTTCGTCAGCCTTTGGTTCCACAAGCCGCTGTTCAATCCGGAATGCGCCGCATGGCAGTACGAGCACGAGTCAGGACGCGCCCCCTTGATCGGCGACCTGGTCCCCGGCCCCAGGTTGTGCACCCCCATCGCATCCCCGGCGACCTGGGCGCGCATCATTGGACCAGCCGCCACCAGCGCCAGCAGTGTCCATCCGATCTGCCTGGCTCCGCTCCTCACCGCGCTTCTCCCAGTGCCGCCCGCTTCAACCCGCTGTACTGAAACATCTGAACGCGGCGATTGAACGAGTCAACGACATACACATGGTCATCATGGTCGATGTAGAGTCCCGTCGGCAACTGAAACTCACCCGCATGCGTGCCTTCTGTCCCGAAGTCATACAATAGCTGTCCCTTGCGATTGAAAACCTGCACCACGCCCCACTGCGCGTCCACCACATACACATCGCCTTCGGAATCCATGCTGACCGCCTTGGGCCGGAACATCGCCCCCGCCTCGCCGCCCTTCGCTCCAATGGCGTATTCGAATTTCCCCGCCCGGTCGAACACCTGCACCCGGAAGTTCATCGCATCCACCACCATCAGATTCGGCCCATCCAGCCGCAGCTCCGTCGGCAGATTGAACTCTCCTTCCGCCTCGCCGGTCTTGCCAATGGTCTGCACAATGTTGCCCTGCATATCCAGCATGTACACCTTGTCCCGCAGCGTGTCTGTGACATAAATCCGCTGCGCCACCGAATCCACAGCGATCCCCGTAGGCCGCTTGAAATAACCCTCCCCGCCCTTCAATGCCCCGATCGTTCGCAGATACTTGCCGCTCGGCTCAAACTCAAAAATCACACCCGCATCGGAATCCGTAACGTAGATATTGTCCTCGCCATCCACAGCCACACACTGCGGCGTCAGCATCGAGAAGTCTTTCCCGATCCGCTGAATGAACTTGTACCGATGCCCGGTGAAATCGAAAATGTGCACGCCCGGCGCTCCCGGATCAGTCACTAGAATCCGTCCGCGCGAGTCGCTCACAACGCTGTACGGCCGCACCAGCGTGCGAAAAGTCGGCGCCCCCGCAATCACATCGACCACCTTGTGCCAGAATCCGCGGTCCCCCTTCACTTCCGCTTCAGAATTGAAATTCCGTTCCCAGGTCAGCGACCGTCCGCCGTCCAGCGACATCTCCCACATCTCCGGCGGCGTGTCCTGGGTCTTTGCCTTCGCCGCGAAGACCGGCACAGCACACAGCAGAACAGCGCCCCCCAGCAGGAGCGCCGCACCCAGCCGTTGCCACCGCTTTCCGCTCAAAAGACGTTGAACCACCGCGACACTCCTATGGAAAACGTATTGACAATCGCGGGCGCAGTTCCCGAACCGCTGAATCCCTGCTCCAGCCGCGCAAATCCACTCGAGTAATACAGCTTGCGCGTCTGGTACTGGACCAGCACGTTGAATTGATCCGTCTGGTTGTTCGACGCCGCTCCGTCGTTGGAGAGATTGCTCGTCGAATCCGCGTACGCCGCCTCGATGATCAGCTTCTTCACCGGGGAGCTCGAGAGTCCAAACGAATAGCTGTGACCGCCATACAGGCTCAGCAGGCTCGATGGCAGCAGCGGCGACGGCACAGGTACCGTCACCAGTCCCGACCCGGTCGTGATCGCCTGCCCGCTGGCCTGCGAGTAGCTCCCGTTGACATTGAACCAGCTGCTGTAACCCAACCCGGCGTTGTAGCTCTGGCTGCTGTCCGCGGTTCCCGCCTCCTGGGTCAGGCCGGTGTGCGACATTCCCGCGCCCCCGCTCACATTCAGCTTTCCCCAGTTCCTCCTGGCGCTGAAGGAGTAGTTGTAAAACGAGTTCATGTACGTGACCAGAAATGTCTGCACATTCTGCGCGTAGTTGAACGCCCCATTCACATGCCATCCCAGCACTTCGCTCGCGTAACTTTCCCCGGTTGAGAATCCCAGCGTTCCCTCGCCCGTTTGCTCATCCGAATTCTCCGTCACCGTCCCTGACGCATTGAATGTGCCATGCAGCAGATTGCGCATATACGTGGCGCTGCCTCCGTAGGAAGCTACGCCATAGGTTTCGCCCAGGTAGGTCTGATTGCGTATCTCGGCGAAAACGGACGCCTGCAATTGCGCCAGCGGCGCGTACGACGCCTCCGCCATCACGTCGAGCGAGTTCGAACTCTGGTTGGAATTGGCTCCCGCCACCACCCCGCCCGCCGCCACCACCGACTCCAGCAGTTCCCCGCTCAGGTTGTCCGAGTAATCCGCATTCACGGTAATCGAAACTTTTTGCGCTGGGTGTACCGCCGCCACCGCGTTGATCAGGTCGATCGTTCCGTTGGTATTCGTCCCCAGATAGCTGCTGCTGAAATACGACCGGTTAAAGCTCGCCGACGCCGATCCCTGCAGCGGCAGCACATGCGTCACGTTGAACCCCAGTCCGTTGTTGCTCGAACGTGTCTCCGTGTCCGACTGCCCCGATACCACTTGCGGGATCAGCGCGTGTGAACCGCCATTGGAATAGAACGCTCCGACGTTGAAACCTTTGAGGTCATACGATGAATGCAGATTGAGCGAATCAAAGTTCGTCGTCCCCTGATCGTTCACGCCATACACCGAATATTGGCTGCTCCCCATCTGATAGCCCGCGGAGAAGCTCGGCGCATGCGGAAGATTCTCATTCCAGCTGATGCCGAAGGTGCTGCTGTTGCCGTGCGTCACATAATTCGCCAGCCCCGGCACGTCGTAGTTCCCTTCGCTGTCCAGCGCCTTCGAGTAGTTGATCGATCCGGGAAAGTGGCTGCCGCCAAAGATCGTGCTGCTCGCGTTCACCCCGCTCGCATTCGAAATCGACTGGTAGTTCGAATTCGCGCGCGATTGGTTCAGATAAAAAGACGCGTCAAAGGACAGAAAATTGGGAGTGTAGTAGCTTCCCGAAAAAGTTCCCGCTCCGCCAAATGCCCAGCTGTGATCGCTCGCCGTCTGGTTGCCGTATTCCGCCGTGTATCCCGGAGAAACCGTGCCGCTCAGATTCGTGCTCAACTGCCCCAGCTTCACCTGCGCGCCCCCCGGACACGCCAGCAGCAGAGCTCCCGTCTGCACAATCCCCGCAACTCGCAACCAGCGTTTCACCTTGTGCCATCCCCGCCTTAGTGCCTCATCTGCCGATTCTCTTTCTCGTGCCTGGCCCTCGCTTCACCTGCAACGCGCCCCTTAGAATTCCTCGACCTTCGCGTTTTGCCGCAGCTTCTTGTCCAGCGCCCCGCGCACTTCGTTCCTCTTCGCCTGTTGCAGTTCTTTGGTGAGTGGCGCCTGCACATCCGTGAACTTCGCTTTGCCCGCCGGCGTATGCGCTCCCACGCGCACAATCGTGTAGGCCTGATTGATCTGAATGATTCCGCTCACGTCGCCGGCGTGCATCCCGCGTAGCGCCTTCAACACCTCCGGCGCCAGTTGGTCCACCGGGACCGGCTTATGCTGCCCCATCACCACGCGGTAATCATCGTCGGAAAGCTTTTCCGCCAGCAGGCCAAACTCCTCCGCCGTCTTCGTCGCTTTCGCTTTCACCAGCGCATCGGCGATCCGCTGATGCCCTTCCTTCATCTGATCGGCGGTCGCGTTCGCCGGCGGAAGAACCGAGATCGTCTGGAACGTATACGACTCAGGATGCTCAAACCGAACCGGATTCTGATCGTAGTAAGCCCGCACCGCAGCCGGCGTCATCACGCTCTTGTTGTCGACTTCCGTTTTCAAAAAGGCTTCTATCAGCAGCGAGCGTCGAATCTTCTCCTCGAGTAACTGCGTTGAGCCGTGAAAATCGCTCTGCAAAAATGCGCTGAACTCGTCGGGCGACGTGAACTGTTTCCGGAAGTCCGCTTCCGCGTGCTGCATCTTCACCGCGGAGATCGTCATGTTCCGCCGTTCCGCTTCCTGATACACCAGCTCTTCAAACACCAGCATCTTCAGCGCGCCGTCGCGGATCTGCGATGCCAGCTCTTTGGGAAGGCCGCCGTTGTGCTGCCGCGCGTACGGGAAGATCGCATACTCCTCGCGGACCAGATCCGCGTTAGTCAGCACCGCGCCGTTCACCTGCGCCACCGGCTTCGCCGCCGCCTGGCTCGCACCGTTCGCCAATCCCTGCACCGGCGCCTGCTGCAGCATCGTCGGCGCATGCGATGCGACCTGAGCCCCGGCCATCGCACCAGCCAGCAGAAGAACTCCGCAGATTGAAGTTGTGTGTTGCATGGGGACCATCCTTGTTAGGAGAACTTGCCCGAAAAAAATGGGGAGGGAAATTACAGCCCCCCCTCCCCGTCGTACGTAGTGCAAAAAACTAGAACGTTGTTCCAGCCGTGCTGCCGTTCGCTTCGTTCGACTCGCCACCATGGCACTGGCGGCAGAACTGCGCCGTCTGGTTGCTGTTCGTGGTCGTGCTCGCCGGGTTGTAGGGGCCGCGCAGGAAGAACATCGTCGCGTAGTTGCCCGCCGTCACACCCGAGTTCTTGGCGGTCACCGCGACCACGTTCATCACATGCTGGTTGTGGCAGGTCGTGCACATCACCACCGGCTTGTTGTTATAAACGCCCGGGCTGACGAAGAATCCATAGTTCGTAAAGAACTTCGCCGAATTCGTTCCGTTCATCGATACCACGCCCGTCGCGCTGATCGAGCAGTCCCAGTTGTACGGCGGTCCGCTGCAGCTCATCGTCGTATTCAGACCCACCGGGTGATCGTTCAGGTAATTGCCAACCGTGCTGCCGTCGTTGCCCAGCAGGGTCGGGACGGTTCCCGGTCCGTATGTGGCCGGCAGCGTCTCATACACTTTGTTCTTCATCATGGCGCCTTCGGCGTAGTTGCCGTCATGGCAGCTCAGGCACATCAGCACGCCCGTCACATCCGGCGTTCCCGCCAGCATGTTGGTGGGCAGGTTCTCTGTGTAGGTCGCGCCGTTGTCCATCTGGCCGGTGACGATCGTCTTGCCGTACAGGCTGCCAACATCCTCGCCCCACAGGGCGATGCTGCCGGCGTTCGGGTCTGCGGTTTTGGCGTTGCCGTTGCCGTAGACGCCGCTGTGTGGTGCGTGACAGGCCGCGCATCCGCGACCGTAGTTGAGGTGGGCGCCGAGTACGTCTGTCGACGGCGATGTCATCTGCGCTGCCGCAAAACTCGCGGCGGCCACAAACATCAGAGGAAGTAGTGCAAACCGCTTCATAAGAAGCCTCCTGATATATGCATTCCTGCTGTTTGCCGGAACCGCGACGTCTGCGGTGCTGTATGAATTTGCTGTCAGGTCCCGAAACATGTGCTTATGCAAACATCCCGCGCATATCCCTCGAAGTGACCTCCGTCACACTGCTGCGTGACAAAGAACGCTCCCGCTTTTTCGCTCTTCCGCTACTGTGAATCTGCCACGTGACATAGCGCACAACCCCTTCCGGTCGCCCGGCCAGATCAGTTCCGGTGGGTCAAAGCGCCGGCGCTGGATTCGCTAAACCGTTGGCTGCAAAGCGTTTCTGCGCAGGAAGGACATTCGGCATGGCCATCGAAACCAACCCCGGCTCCGCCGCCCCGCGGACTCTCCCCTCGCGCCAGGTCGGCGCACTCGCTGCCTTTGCCCTGCTCATTGGGCTCGCCGTTGGAACCTTGATTCCCACAGCGCAGACGTCCGAATCTCAGACACTCTCCGCCGCGCCCTCCGCCGCCATGGGCAACGCCCACATGCCCAGCATGGGCGACATGAAGCAAATGGCCGACAAACAGGCCGCCCCCCTGCTCGAAAAACTGAAGAGCGATCCCAACAACATCACCCTGCTCGTCCAGATTGGCGGCATCTACCACATCACCCGCCAGTACGCGGATGCGGCCGGCTGGTATCAAAAGGCCGTTGCCCTCGATCCCAAAAACGTTCCCATCCGCACCAAGCTCGCCATCAGCCTTTACCGCGCCGGCGATCCCGATGGTGCGATCGAAGAGCTCAATCAGGGACTCGCCGTCGATCCCAAAGATGTGAATTCGCTCTTCAACCTCGGCATGATCCGCCTGCAGGGCAAAGACGATGCGCAAGGCGCGCTCGCCGCCTGGCAGCAACTGCTCAAATCCAATCCGCAATTGAGCCCGGACCGCAAGGCCGTCGTCGTCAAACTCATCTCCGATGTCATGACAACCATGAATGGGCAACCCAGCACGAAAGGAGCGCGCAGCAATGACCAGCTCAAACCCAGCATCGATTGATCGCGCCGCCCAGCGTGAAACAGGAACCGAGCCCAAAACCGAACACTGGACCGTCCCCCAGGCCCTGCTCATCACCGCCGCCTGCCTCTTCGCAGGCGTCGCCGCTGGCTGGCTCCTGCGCAACTTCAAATCCCCCGCCCTTCACCCAACGACGCAAACGGCCAGCCTCGCTGCGCCGGCTCCCCCCGCACCTGCCCAGCCCGCCGCCCAGCCCGCCGCTCCGCCCGCCGACCCCGCACAGCTCAAAGCACTCGCCGATGCCAACGCAGCGCCGCTCCTCGCTCAACTCAAAGCGGCTCCCGACAATCCGCAGATCCTCACCAGCCTCGGCAACCTGTATTACGACGCGCAGCAATATCGCACCGCCATCGGTTACTACACCCGCTCTCTGCAGGCGCAGCCTTCCGATGTCGCCGTCCGCACTGATATGGGCACCGCCTGGTGGTATCTCGGCGACGCGGATTCAGCCATTGTGGCCTTCAACCTCGCGCTCACGTACGAGCCCACCAATCCGAACACCCTCTACAACCTCGGCCTCGTCCAGTGGCAGGGCAAACACGACGCAGCCAGCGCGATCGCGAACTGGAAGAAACTCCTCACCGCCAATCCCAACTACCCCGGCAAAGCCCAGGTCCAGCAAATGCTCGCCCAGGCCTCGCAACGCTAGCTCCCTGGAACTCATGGCACAGTCGCGCTTGCAACCGCCACGCTGCCGCGTTTGAGGAGAAATGCTCTGTCCTGAACAGGCACAACTCAACAGCATGCGGGGAAAACCACATCCTGTATCAGGGCACGACTCAACTCCTGCGGAAAACGAATTGCTTTGAAGGGGCACAGCTTCAGCTGTGCCGTAAAAGGCCGAAAGGACGTCGGGCTTTAGCCCCTGAGGTACGTTCTTCTTCCGGGAAGCCGACTTTTTCCGCAAGCTGTTGACTCGTGCCGCAAAACGCGATCAGTCAATGGGCATCAGCCCCCGCGGCTTCGTATCAGGGCACGACTCAACTCCTGCGGAAAACGAATTGCTTTGAAGGGGCACAGCTTCAGCTGTGCCGTAAAAGGCCGAAAGGACGTCGGGCTTTAGCCCCTGTGGGAAGTTTTCTGTCTGGGCGGGACTTGAGCCGTACCGGACAGCGCCTGGAATCGCCCGGGCTGTAGCCCTGAGGGATCTCCTCCATGCTCGAAACAGGATTTGTGAGATTACTGGATAACTCCGCCCAAATAACTTGTGGGTCGCCTCAACCTTTCGTATTAAGCTAGGCCCGTATGCGGCCCCACGCGGTAATTGCTGCCTTCATCTTCGCGCTTCCTCTCGCTGGCTTCGCTCAGTCGCAACCCGCGCCCCCGGCTGCTGACTCCTTCAAAAACGAGGCGATCGTTTTCGAGCAATCCGAAACCACCTACATCATGCATGCTGACGGCACCGGCGAGCGCAATGTCCACGTCCGCATGCGCATCCAGTCCATCGGAGCCGCCCAGCAGTTCGGCGTCCTCGCCTTCGGCTACGCTTCCGCCACCGAGACGCCCGTCATCAAGTTCGTCCGCGTCATCAAGCCCGACGGCGCCACCGTTGAAACCCCCGCCTCCGACGCAGTCGAAATGTCCGCCGCCGTCACCCGCGAAGCCCCGCTCTACTCCGACCTGAAGGAGAAGCACATCCCCGTCCGTTCGCTTTCGGCCGGCGACATTCTTGACTACGAAGTCGACACCACCATCAACAAGCCGGAAGCCCCGGGCCAGTTCTGGGGCGCGTACCACTTCACCCCGCCGGCTTCGACAGTCGTCCTCCACGAGATCCTCAACCTCCAGGCTCCCGCCGACAAATACATCCAGGTCTGGAGCCCCAATCACAAACCCGTCACCGCGGAGCACGATGGCCTCCGCACCTGGACCTGGGACGTCCCCCAGTTGCTGCCCGCCCCCCACACCAACGGCGACGATGCATCCAGGTCCACACCGCCCAAAGATCCCGACGAAGACAGCGATGGACGCAAGCTGCCTTCCGTCGCCTGGACTACCTTCCATAGCTGGACCGAAGTAGGGGACTGGTACCGCAGCCTTGCGCTTGCCGAGGCACAACCCACCGACGCCATCCGTGCCCGCGCCGACGACCTCACCAAAAACGCCAAAACGCCGGACGATCAACTCCGCGCCCTCTACGATTTCGTCTCCGGACACACCCGCTATGTCGGCATCGACTTCGGCATCGGCCGCTATCAGCCCCACGCCGCCGCGGACGTCGCAGCCAATCAGTACGGCGACTGCAAAGACAAGGACACGCTCCTCGAAGCGCTGCTCCGCGCCAAAGGATTCTCCACCGCGCCCGCGCTCATCGGCGCCGGCATTGCGCCGGTGCCGGAATTACCCTCGCCCGCCGTCTTCAATCACGTCATCACCACCGTCAATCTGCCCAGCGGCCGCATCTGGCTCGACAGCACTCCCGAGGCCGCGCCTTTTCAATATCTCAGCGCTGTCATTCGCGACCAAAAAGCGCTCATCGTTCCTGCTGACGCACCCGCCACGCTCGTCTCCACGCCCGCCGTCGCGCCCTATCCTTTCTCCGCGCACTTCGCAGCCGACGCCTCCCTCGATGCCGACGGCAAGCTCACCGGCAAGGTGAACATCAGTTACCGGGACGACGATGAAATCATGGTGCGCGCCATCGCCCGCAGCGTCGCGCCCGCGCAGTGGGACAACGCCTCGCAATACATCGCCTCCACCGCCGGATTCGGCGGCACCACCAGTGACACCCACTTCACCAACGCCGACGACTCCAATGCCCCCATCGGCATCGCGTACTCCTATACCCGGCACCCCTACGGCGACTGGGACAACCATCGCATCATTGCCCTGCTGCCCGCCACCGACTTCACGCCCCTCGACACCGGCAGCCCCGCTCCGCAGGAGGACATTCAACTCGGCGCGCCGCGCACTCTCGTCGCCATCTCCCGCATTCATTTGCCTGAGGGCTATATCGCCGATCCCCCCGATGCCATCCACCTCAAAACCGCCTTCGCCACCTTCGACAAAACCTATCGTGTTGAAAGCGACGAACTGATAGTGGAACGCACCATTACCGTACTGAAAAGCAAAGTTGCCAAAGAGGACTGGAAGCAGTATCAGTCCTTCCTCAAAGACAGCACCCTCGACGGCGAACCCTGGATCCAGCTCATCCCGCCGTCGAAAGTGAAAGTCGCCCACCTCGATCCAAACCTAAAAGTCACACGTGAGCCGGGCGCGAAATCGGTGCCGGGGCCGAAAGACGCGCCGCCCGTCATCGCGAAGACCCCGGACACATCCATTCCCGACAGCCCCGGCTCCTCGACCCCATCCCTCACCGAGCTGATGCAGACCGCCGGCGATCGCCTCCACGCCGGCGACGTCGAGGGCGCCAAAGAGGCGCTCGATAAAGTGAAGGCGAAGAATCCCAACCAGGAAAACCTGTGGGCCGCTTACGGATTCATCGCCGGCATGGAGCGCAACCTCGATGAAGCCAAAACCGATTTCCGCAAGGAGCTCACCGCGCACCCTGACAATGTCATGGTGGTCATGGCTCTCGCCGGCGAACAAGCTGCGACCTCCGACACCGAGGGCGCGCGCCAGACTCTCCAGCACTATCTCGATCGTCACCCCGAAAATTTGCAGGCCTCCCTCTATCTCGCCTCTCTGCAGACCAATGCCCAGGATTACACCAGCGCGCTGAAGACGCTCGAAACCGCCGCTGAGCAGAATCCCGACAACAAAATCGTTCGCCTCCAGGAAAGCGAAGCCCTGCGCCGCCTCCATCGCAACGACGAAGCCGCAGCCGCCGCCCGCAGCGTGCTCGACGGCGCCGACGATCCTGAAATCCTTAACGATGGCGCCTATGCCCTCGGAGAAACCGGCATCGACCTTCCTCTCGCCGAAGAATACTCCCGCAAAAGCATCGCCACCCTCGAAGAAAAGAGCGCCAGCGTCTCCACCGAAGAAGTGAACAGCAGAACATTCAACGAGGCCAACCTCCTCATCGCTTCGTGGGACACCCTCGGCTGGATTCTCTACCGCGAAGAAAAGCTCAGCGACGCGCAGCCCCTCATCTCCGCCGCCTGGCGCGCTTCCCTGCACGCCGAAGTCGGCGACCATCTCGCGCAAATTTACGAAGCGCTGGGCAAAAAGGACGAAGCCGCCACCACCTACGCGCTCGCCGCCGCCGCCATCGACCGCAACGTCGCACCCGACGTTCGCGCCCACATCACCGAGAGCATCCAGCGCCTCAAAACCGCCGGCGCCAAGCCCGGCCCCGCCGGCGCCATCGCCCTCCAGCAGATGCGCACTTATAAAATCACGAAACCATCCGGCGTCAGCGGATGGGGCACCTTCCGCCTCGAAATCACCACCGCCGGCGTCATCGAATCGCAACAAATGTCCGGGGAAAAAGGCATCGCCGGCATCAAGCCCGCGATCGACAAAATGAAGTTCCCTGAATTACTCCCACCCGACTCCAAAGCTCACCTGCTGCGCAGCTCCGTCGTCAGTTGCTCCTCCGGACCCACCTGCGAAGTCGTCTTAGTCCCCGACGGCGGTCTCCAAACCGAACAGCAATAACCGCCCATGCCCGAAACTGAATAAACCGCAGTACTGTTGCGTATTTCGCCCGCGAGGGTAAGATCGTTTTGGTCATTTTCAGGGTCGCCCACTCCCTGGCTATGTGCGCGATATACGTCTGCTGCAAATCAGCGCGCACCTCATTTTCCGCGGACGGGCGCCCTCATTCCTGGTAGCTGCCACATCCACAAACGCGCAGCGCCGCTCTGGTGAGGTCACGGGTCATGCGCAAATTCATTCTCTCCATCGGGTTCTTCGCCTTTTTGATCGCAGGCTGCGGCGGCAGCAGCGGTGGCGGCAGTGGAACAACGACCCCCACGGCGGCCACGCCCACCTTCACCCCAGCTGCCGGAACCTTCACCGCGGTCCAGTCCGTCACCCTCTCTGACGCAACCTCCGGCGCATCCATCTACTACACGACCAATGGCTCAACCCCCACCAGCGCGTCAACCCTCTACGCGGCCTCCGCGCCCATCGCCGTCAGTGCCACCACCACCATCGAAGCCATGGCCATTGCCTCCGGCTACCTGAACAGCGCCGTCGCGTCCGCCACCTACACCATCAATCTGCCCGCCGCGACCCCCACCTTCTCGCCCGCCCCCGCCACCTATACCGCGGTCCAGAGCGTCAGCCTCGCCGACACCACCACCGGCGCCTCCATCTACTACACGACGGACGGTTCCACGCCCACCACCGCATCCACGCTCTTCTCCGCATCAACGCCCATCCCCGTCAATGCGACGACGACCATCAAAGCCATTGCGACAGCCACCGGATACTCCACCAGCGCCGTCGCCACCGGCACCTACACCATCAATCTGCCCGCGGCCGCTATGCCAACCTTCTCCCCGGCTCCCGGTTCTTATCCCTCGGCCCAATCCGTCAGTCTGGCCGACACCACCACCGGCGCATCCATCTACTACACCACCGACGGCTCAACCCCCACCCCATCCTCGACGCTCTTCTCCGCAACCACGCCCATCGCGGTCAGCCAAACCACCACCATCAACGCCATCGCCGTCGCACCCAATTTTTCGCCCAGCCCCGTCGCCATGGGCGCCTACACCATCGCCGGCTCCATTTCCCCAGTCTCCGTGGTCCTCACCACCGACGACAAAAGCAGCCTCATGGCCGCTCAGCCCAGCGTCCACTTCGCCGCCAGCACAGCCGACGCCGGCACCAACACCATCGTCATCGATCCAACCCAGCAGTATCAGTCCATCGAAGGCTTCGGCGCCGCGTTCACCGACTCAGCCGCCTGGCTTCTCGAGACGGTTGAGCCATCAGGCTCGCTCAACGGAACCCTCAGCGACCTCTTCACCCGCAATGGCAACGGCATCGGCCTCAGCTTCATGCGCATCCCCATGGGCGCCTCCGATATCGCGCTCTCCGTCTACTCGTATGACGATCAGCCCGTCGGCACCACCGATCCAACCCTCGCCGACTTCTCCATCGCCCACGACCAGACCTACATCCTGCCCCTCATTCAGAAGGCACTCGCCCTCAATCCGCAGATGAAGCTCATGGCCAATCCCTGGAGCCCTCCCGGCTGGATGAAAGACCCCACCTCCATGAGCGGCGCTCCCGTCTCCATGCTCGGCGGAACCCTGCTCATGACCCCAACCAATGAATCCGCCTTCGCCAACTACTTCGTCAAATTCATCCAGGCCTACCAGTCGGCCGGCGTCCCCATTAACTACATCTCCCTGCAAAACGAGCCGCTGAATATCACCACGTCCTATCCCAGCATGGGTATGAGCGACACCGTGCAGTTATCGCTGCTCCAGAACTACGTGCTCAGCGCCCTTTCCGCGAATAGCCTCACCACCAAAGTCTTGGTCTACGACCATAACTGGGATACCCCCACTTATCCGGAGACTGTGCTGCAGGGTCTGTCGCCGTCTCAGCGAACCCAGGTAGCCGGCACCGCATGGCACGGCTACGGCGGCGTTCCAGGAGCGCAGCAGCTCCTGCAAAACGCTTACCCCACCCTCGGCAACTGGGAGACAGAACACTCCGGCGGCACCTGGATCACCGATCAGTTCACCAATGACATGCTCGAGATCACTCAGGTCCTGCGCAATTCCGGCAAGTCCTACGTCAAGTGGAGTCTCGCTCTCAACGAGAAGCTCGGCCCCGACCTCACGCAGAACGCCAGCCTCGGCGGTTGCGATACCTGCACCCCCATCGTCACCGTCAACAGCTCCACCGGCGCCGTCACTAAAGATATCGAGTACTACACGCTCGGCCACTACAGTAAATACGTCCTCCCCGGCGCCATCCGCCTCTTCACCACCGATACGCCCGCCATCGCCAGCGTCGCCTTCCAGAATCCCGACGGCTCCATCGCCCTCATCGCCTACAACACCCTGAGCACCAGCCAAACCTTCAACGTGCAATGGGGCGCCATGTCCTTCAGCTACACGTTGCCAGCCACGGCCGCTGCTACCTTCACCTGGTCAGGCAATGAAGTTGGCACTACTCCGCCCATTGCCGCCACTTCTCAAATGCAGGGCTCCAGCTTCTCCACCGAGCAGGGCCTCGAAACCGAAACCACCTCCGACTCCACCGGCGAATACGATCTCGGCTACCTCACGCCCAACTCGTATGTCGAATATGAAAACGTCGACTTCGGCACGGCCCCAGCTACGCCGGTCTCGACAGTCAACGTGCGCACAGCCAGCGACGGCAACGGCGGCACTGCTACCTTCTACCTCGACAGCATGACCAGCACTCCCATCGCCACCGTCACTTTGCCCGTCACCGGCGGATGGCAAACCTGGCAAACCGTCAACGCACCGGTCACCAGTGTTTCGGGCGTGCACACTCTCTACGTCGTCTTCAACGGATCGACATCGAGTATTGCGAACGTCAACTGGTTCCAGTTCCAGTAAGGCCAACCGGATCGAGGACGCCCTCTGCCAGCGTACGCAGCAGCAGCAAGGCGTCCTCCGCCTTTTGATCCGGCGGAGAGTCTCCCAGATACTCCGCCAGTTCGGGACACATTTGCGTCACCATCCGCCACGACCGGTCCGGAAAATAAATCTCCCCGGCCGCCTGGACGATTGCGCCCGCCCGCCCCGCCTCGATCATTCCCTGCTCCACAGCCTGCCTCAGCGCAAAGCGAATATTCACCAGCGGCGCCGACGTCGTCCGGTACGTCACAGGATCGTAGGCGACCGCCACTTCATCGTCAGCATCAATCGCACCGTCCCGATAAGCCTCGAAGATGCGGCCCATCCCCACCATCCCGCAGCCGTGCAGCTCCGCAGCGCGCAGCGCTCCCATACTCGACGCCCCATACACGCGCACCCCGCGCTCCAGCAGCGGAAGAATCTCTTTGGGCGAGACCGCGAGGCTCTGGTAAAACTCCCCATCCACAATCCCCACGCATTCGATCTCTGCTCCCAGCTTCGCCAAATCCCCGCGCCGGATGGGCGGAAGATATTCCGCCTCCAAAATCGCTCGCGCATCCGCAACACTGAGCGTCGGCCCCAGATACAAAACCGTCTTATGCATGCGCGCGCCAATACTCCATCGCCCGCCGCCCCAGCGGCCCACGCGCAATCGCCCACGTCTCCAGCGCCGGCACGATCACGCGCACTACGGCAAAAGGCGCATCCGGCCCCGTGAAGTCGATAACAATCACCTGCTCCACTCCTCGCGCGCGCAGCTTCTCCAGCAGATAATCAAGATCCTCCTGCACATCGTCGTGCACGGTGGACGGCAAATCCGTGATCCGCCGCCGCACCGTCGACTGCCCCAGATACCACTGCCGCCGATTCACCGCGCTCACCCGGCGTGTGTGCAGATTGAGCGCCGAAGCGGTCCCGTCCACCGGCGTCAAATCCTCACGCACTCCCTGAATATCCACGCACCGCGACTGCGCCGCTTCCGTCAGCGCGCGCCGCGCTGCCACCCCCGCGTCCGGATGTGTGCCCAAACCGCAGTGCACCATCGGAAATCCAGGAATCATCTCGTCAGCAACCGCTGCAAATACCGTCGGAATTCCCAGGTCGGACGTAATATCGTGCATCACCGGGTGCAGCCCCGCCCGTTCAAACCGTTCCACCAACGGATCGTCGACATCGACACAGGCCAGCATTTCCAGATCGTCGGCGCCCGCTTCCTGGCTTTCCGCATCGGCCATGCGCCGCCGCGCCCACGGCAGCAGATGCGCCCCCACCTCCGCCAGCGTCCACGCGTCCCGCTCAATCACCTCGCACAGCCCCTGGCAGATCGCCTCTTCGCGAATATTCCCTGCCGCCATCCCATTCGTCGACGTGTAAGCAAAGCACGACGGATGCGGAACTTCGTGCCACAGATAACCAGCCAGCTTCGCGGGAACCAGCACCTCGCGATCCCCCATCAGATCTCTGCCCGCAACCCACGCATAGCTTCGCGTCGCAGAGTAATCCCCAGCCAGAACCTCTTTGCCGTCGCGCGGATCCAGCACCGCATGCTTTTCCCGCAGCTCCTCGAAGCTCCCCTCCACCATCGGCAATCGCGCCCGCAGCGCGGTCTGCCGCTCGATGGCCTCCATCAGCGCTCCGGTCTTCGCGTCGATCGCTTGCATCCCCTTGCCGTTGTAAACCGAGAGATCGTCGGCCGACCTCGGAACAACAGCGCTGTAGGTGGGAATGCCAACCCGATCCAGCCCCGTAATATCCGCAAGACGTGTGACGCCGAGGGACTTCGCGACAAGCTGCGCTCGCGCGAAAGTCTCCTCGGCGGTCACCGTGCGTTGCGTTCCTGGAACCTTAGGAAGCCTGCGGCTGGACTGCGCCATCCGTTCGGGCTAGTGGCGCCACTCGGTGCAGATAATTCCATTCTGCGGCGGCGCTTCGGCAAACAGCTTCTCCACATCCTCCGCCGTCGCACCCGGACCAAACGCGTGGGCCGCCTGCGCCACCGTCGGCTTCCCGCGATCGAAAAACGCCTGTTGCGCCGGATTCAGCGACGCTCGGAAAGCAGTAAGTTTGGTCAGATAATCCCGGAAATCCGCATCGCTAATGCCCATCTTGCTCAGCATTTCTTCACGAGTCATGGAACGTTCTCCTTATTCGGGGTTAAGTTGAGTTTGTTCTCGAGGGCCTGTAGCCGCGGGCTCGCCCGCAGCGAATCCAGCATGGGATCGACGCCCACAAACAAAATGTCGGACTCCCGGTTCGCGGCGGCCTTTTCCAGATAATCCACCGCCTTGTCTTTATACCCCAGCGCCGCCAACAGCGTAGCAATCGGAAAATTCAGATGCGCCAGCTTCGCATTCTCCACCACCTGCAGTTGCCGCTCGGCATCCGCCTTCCTTCCACTCTGCGCGTACGCTATGCCCAGCAGCACATCGCGTACCGAACGCGCATCGCCCGCGCTAAACGCGTTGCTCTCCAGCAGCGGCAGCGCCTTCTCCGGTTCATCCATCGCAATGTAGTTGTCCGCCAGCTCCGCTGTCACCACCCAGTGCGCCGGCTTGCTGTTCTTCATCGGCTCCAGCCGGTTGATCGACGCCGCATACTGCCGCCCGTAATAGTCCGAGATCGCCATACTCACTTCGGCGCCAAAATTCTTCCTGGGCGTCCGCTCCGCGTACCCGTACTGCGCCCGTGCTTCCGCGAATCGCCCCAATGGCGTCAGCAAATGCAATGCGTACGAAACGTGAGCGGGCAGATAATCCGGATCAAGTTCAATCGCCCGCTTGTAATCCCTCTCCGCCGCATTCCAGTTGAAATCCTTCAGCACTTCCACTTCCGCCAGCGAACTGTACGCCTCCGCGGAAGTGCTGTTCAGTTGCAGCGCCCGCCGCGCTGTCTTCTCTGCCTGGTTCAGCAACGCCAGCGGCTCCTCCGGCCGGTTGTAGTTATAGGCCATCAGTGAATACGCATGCGCCAGTTCAGCCATCGCCGCCGCGTATTGCGGATCGGCGTCAATCGCCTCCTGAAAAGAATCAATGGCGCGCGCAAAGCCCTCCGGCGTATGCTCCGCCATCGCCTCTTCGCCTCTTTGATAAGCCGCCTCCGCCGCCGGTACCGCTGACCGGTCGGCCCGCGCCTGCCGTGCTTCGGCCGTCGCCGTACCCTCAGCCTGCACCCGCAGCCGAAACGCGACTTCCTCCGCGATATCGGATTCCATGCCCGCCAGCCCCGCCTGGTTCGTGTTGTAGCTCTGGCCCCACATCTGCGCGCCGGTCTTGGCATCCACCAGGTTCACGTCCAGCCGAAATCCCTCCGCCGTCTTCGCAATCGACCCGCTCACCACCGCATCGACGTTCAATTGCCGTCCGGCCGCGCGAAAATCCGCCTGCCTGCCCAGGTCCCGCACCGCGCTCTCTGCCGAAACCTTGATCCCCGAAACCTGCGCCAGATCGTTCGTCAGATCGTCGGCCATGCTCTCGCTCAGCGCCGCCGCCTGCGGGTCGTTGTCGCGATTCGCCAGCGGCATCACCGCTACCGTGCGAACATCGCTGACCGCCTGCGCACCAAACCCGAGCTTTCCATAATGAAAGAGCCCCCCCAGAATCGCCAGAACCACCACCACCGCTCCGGCCATCGCCCATAAAATGCGACGTCGCTTCCTGGCTGCAGCAGTGGGAGCCCCGATAAACTCACTCTCCGGCACGTACTGCAGCCGCCGGCTTCCCGACGGTGCGTCCTGCACCGCCGGCCCTGGAATCTCCGCGAGCGCATCCAGCACCTGCTCCACATGCTTGAACCGGTGTTGCGGATCGATCTGCAGGCAGTTCGCCAGCAGCACGCTCCACTCCAGCGGAATCGGCGGCCGCTTCCCCTCCCCTGCATTCGAAGCCGTGATCAGATTGGCCCGGACATTCTCAACCGACGGCGTCTCCGAAAGCCCCCGCACCCCCGTCAGCGCCTCATACATCACCAGCCCAAACGAGTAGAGATCCGTAGCCGTCGTCGATTGCCGCGTCTGAAATTGCTCCGGAGCCATGTAATCCGGCGTGCCCAGAATCTCTCCAGCCAGCGTCGCTGCCGCCGGCGAGCCTGAACCCGACACCGCCGTCCGGTCGTACAGCGGATTTACGCGGGCAATCCCAAAATCCGTCACCACTGCCCGCACTTTCGGTTCCGTTCCTGTCAGAAAAATGTTGGCCGGCTTCAGATCGCAGTGAATAATCCCCGCCGCGTGCGCAGCGCCCAGCGCATGCGCCACCTGCGCGGCCAAAACATGCACCTGATCGGATGAAAGTGGCCCTGCGCGATCGATCCGCTGCGCCAGCGTCTCGCCCTCCAGCAACTCCATGGTCAGAAAGATCACCGTGTCCTGCGGCTCGCCGGAACCCGTTCCCGTCGGCATGTGCGTTTCCAGATCGAAGGTCCGGCACACATTCGGATGGGTAATCTTCCGCGCGGCGTACACCTCGCGCTTGAACCGCGCAATCGTCCCCGGCGACTCCGCGATCTTCCCGCCTATCGTCTTGATCGCGATGACCTCGCCCAGTTCCAGGTCCAGCGCCTCGTAGACCTGCCCCATCCCTCCCTGTCCCAGGCAGGAGAGCACCTTGAATCGGCCACAAAGAATCTGGTCCGGCACAAGCACGGGGTTCTGCCTTCACATCAATGGGGATGAGTTCGCGAATCTCCAGCCATGTTAATCCATGCCCCAACCCGCCCCGCGTCCCGGCATCCAGCAGTCTGCATTACCCTGTTCGCAGCACCCATGCCTCCCTTTTCCATCGCGGCGCTCGAACAGCTCGCGCACCAATCCGGATTCGCCGCCGCTGGAATCGCCGCCGTTCCCGCGCCAGATTCCCCAGAAGATCGCGAAGAACGTTCCCGCTTCGACGCCTGGGTCGACGCCGGTCATGCCGGTGAAATGAACTACCTCAAGCGCCGCGACGATGCTGGCGCCCTCGTCCGCTCCTCCGTCCGCGTTGCTCTGCCGTGGGCGCGCTCCGTCATCGTCTGCGCCGCCAATTACAACTCCGCGCAGCCCCGCTCCATCGACCCCGCCCCACCCACCTCCGGATGGATCGCCCGCTACGCCTGGACCGGCCGCGCCGTCACAGAATCAGAAACCCGTCCCTCGGACTACCACAAGGTCCTGCTCCGCCGCCTCAAATCCCTCCGCGACCAGCTCACCGATCAGCACGGCCCCTTCGAATCCCGCTGCTTCGTCGACACCGGCCCCGTCGTCGAACGCGTCTACGCCCGCTATGCCGGCATTGGCTGGACCGGCAAAAATACCTGCATCCTCAACCAGCAACTCGGCTCCTGGCTCTTCCTCGGCGTCATCGTCACTTCGCTCGAATATGCCAACGATCCGCCCACCGCCCTGCTCCCCCCAGATCGATGCGGATCCTGCACCCGCTGCATCGATGCCTGCCCCACCGGCGCTCTCACCGGCCCGCGCCAGATGGACGCGACCCTCTGCATCTCCTACCTCACCATTGAAAAGCGCGGCCCCATCCCTGAAGACCTGCGTCCCCTCGTCGGCCGTCAGATCTTCGGCTGCGATATTTGTCAGGATGTCTGCCCGTGGAACCGCCGCGCGCCCATCGCCGCGGATCACGACCTCAGTCCGCGCCCAGCCCTCGTCAATCCCGATCTCGAAGTTTTGGCCGCCCTCGACGAATCCGCCTGGGAGCGCCAGTTCAACGGCAGCCCCGTCCGCCGCGCTCACTTCTCAGGATTTCGCCGCAATCTCGCCGTCGCCATGGGTAACAGCGGCCAGCACAAATTCCTGCCCATTCTGCGCGAATGGTCCGCAAGCCCCGACCTAACTCTCGCTGCATCGGCCCGCTGGGCTGCGCAGAATCTTGAGCAGCAAAAAAAGTAGTCCGCGCGCCCCTTGTTCCGGCGCCTGCGCAACCCGCTGTCAATCGATCGTTCAGTCAGCCGCAGGCCTTTGCATCCCAACTGCTGGTCAGTCAGGCCGCGCTTTCAGGCCGCATTCCCGCGTGCTCGCTCCAGCGGCTTCCGATCCGGTCGCCGCCGTCCCGCCTGCCTCCGTTATGCGCTGTTCCGCACCACGTTGGCCGCGCTCAGCCCCTTCGGGCCCTGCGTGCACTCAAACTCCACGGCCTCGCCTTCATTCAGGGTCCGGTATCCCGAATCCTGGATCGCGGAGAAATGTACAAACACATCTTCCCCACTCGACCGCTGGATAAATCCGTACCCTTTCGCTCCGTTGAACCACTTCACTACGCCATTCTCTTTCACCTGGGTTACTCCTTTTGTTATCTGTCCTGATGAACCTCCTCGATCGGCCCGGTCTTTCCCACCCTGTTACTCAGGTAACTGGGTCTGGAGACACCGAAAGCTGCCTTCGCCCGCCCCTGCTTCGGCGGTTCGGGCAGCTTAGTGGGATTGCCAATCGCGGAGACGATAATGCAGGTACTTCAAATATGGCCTTCCGATGCGATTCTCCCTGGGAGCAGAATCGTCCTCCTGTTATGGCAGGAAATAGTTTCGAAATCAAGAAAAAATTTACGGCCAGTTGACCAATTCCTCCCGAGTTACCGAAGGTTGTCTACTTTCGTGCCCCACCATCCCGCGTGAACCCCATCACCGAATCTCACGTATCCCTCTGCTACGATTTTCTTCAGGATCCCCTGCATGGTTACCACTCAGGAGCGTTCGCCGGAGACCCCGGTGACCTCCACCGCTCCGCTGTCTCCCGCCACGCCGCCGCCCCTGCGCCGACACGGACTCGTGCCGGTGATCGTCTCGCTCGCCCGCTACCTCGGCCAAACTGAAGTCCATACCTACGCCTTCAGCGTCGCCGCCAACGCCATCCTCTCTCTCTTCCCGTTCATCGTCATGATGTTCACCGTCGCCCGCGACATCTTCCATTCCGAGGCCATGGCGAACTCCATCAGCGGCATGCTCCACGACCTGCTCCCGTCCAATCAGGATTTCGTCGTCCGCAACATGGCGCTGCTCGTCCATCCCCGCGGCAGCGTCCAGGCCGTCTCCGTCCTCATGCTGCTCATCTCGTCTACCGGCATCTTCCTCCCGCTCGAGGTCGCCCTCAACCACGTTTGGGACGTCAAACAAAACCGCTCCTACGTGATGAACCAGCTCGTCTCCCTGGGCCTCGCGCTCGCCGTCGGCTTGATGGCCATGTTCACCGTCGCCATCGCCACCGCCCAAACCGGCATCCTGACCTTCGTCTTCTTCCACCACACCGAGAACGCCTTCTACGGCTTCCTCAACCACTTATTCCTGGAGATCGCCGTCGCCATCCTCGGCGTCGGCATGTTCTTCGTCATTTACTGGATCCTGCCTAACCGCCGCCTGCCCATCCGCGCCGTCCTCCCCACCGCCATCGTCACCGGCCTGCTGTGGGATTTCGGCCGGCTCCTCTATATCGCCGTCCTGCCACACCTCGACCTGCACTCGGTCTACGGCCCCTTTGAAGTCTCCGTCGGCCTCATGATCTGGGCGTTTCTCACCGGCTTAATCCTGTTAGCCGGCGCGCAATACTCCGCCACCAACCACGCCCTGCGCCTCGCCCGCCAGGCCGACCGCGAAGCCGCCGCCCAGCCCTGACGCCCGATCGTCAGGCCCAGGTGCGCACGCCAATCACTCCCCAATACGCCAGGAAAGCCGTCGCCAGCAAAAACGCCAGAGTCACTCCCACAGAAAACCAGCGCAATTTGCGGCTGATGTCCTGTTTGCGCGCCAGCCACAAGGCAACCGCGCTGGCCACCGACGCCGCGGCAAAGCTGATGGATCCGAAAAAAAGGCCGAATGACCAGATCGTGAAGTTCGCGAGCCGCGGAATCGCGGTGTCCCCCACGAATGTGCCGCAGGCCACAAAAACCAGCAGGCTGACCACCGCCACCAGTGGCCACAGGCGTACCCCAAAGCCTGCAGGCTTCTGCCTCCGCGCCACCGCGGTGAGAATCCAAATCGGCGCGTACACCAGCTCCGCAATGAATGCGAACAGGAACCAGAAGCTGCCCGCAAGCTTGCAGATCGCCATCCACTCCGGCACCCGCTGCAGCGTCATCTCGCCAATATGCGTTGGCGCCTCGATAAACCGCCCCTCCGCATTCGGGGCAAGCAGCATCGCCGTTGCAATGGGATCGGCGTGTTCCCACTCGGGCACGTAGCGGAATTGCTCGCCGCCCACCGGCACGAATGTTCTGGATTTCGCGCCGCTGACGATCAGCATTCTGCCGTCCACGAACCGGATGTGCCACAACGCAATACTGAAAAGAAAGTGCAGCTTTTCGTGGCTCGGAGCAGCGGTCATGTACCAGCCGGCGTATTGAGGTGCATCCGCGGGCAACGGCGCCGCTGCCGGAACCGGCGGCCGCTTGAGGTTGCTCGTCAGGTAAGCGCGGATGGCTGCGCCAATCCTGTCGTACGCATCGCGATGGTTCGTGTTGATGCTGTAGAAATACCCCGCGCCCTCTGCAGGCAGATACTCAAAATCCGTCAGCCCACCCACAATGACTCCATCATGCCCGTGGTAGACGAAGCCGTCGTGGACCGTAGTGAAATCGCCCAGTCCATACCCTGCCTGCAGACCCTGCCGCGCCGCCCACGTGCGCGTGGGGGTTTCCATGCGGTCGATTGCTGAGACCGGCGCCACCTGTGTGCCGCCCACTTTGCCGCGATTGAGAAAAAATTGCAGGAGCGCCCCCATATCCCGAGCCGATGCGTTCAGGGCGCCCGTCGGCCGCTGCAGAAGGTTCCAGTACCCATAAGGCGTCACTCCATCCCCATGATAGAAAGCTGTCAATTCCGGCGTCGGCCTCTCGAAAAAGGTCGCTGTGTTCATGCCGATCGGCAGTAAAAGGTTTTGTGTTACGTAATCTTCAAATCGTTGGCCGGTTATCTTCTCCACCAGGTAGGCGGCCACCCCCGAGCCCGAGTTGGAGTAGCTCATCCGCGTCCCCGGCGGCCAGCGCGAGATGCGGGAGTGGTGATCGTAGTCGAGCCCCTCGCGCAGGGTCATGTCCCGGCCATCTTTGTTCCCCTCGCGCAGGTCCATGTCATGCCACCCGGTCGTATGTTCGAGCAGATCGACGACGCGCACCGGATCGGTGGCCTCCCACGGATTCTCAAACCATATCTCTGGCGCCAGCTTGTGGACCGGGTCCAGTAGCGAGAGCTTGCCCTCGTTCACCAGCTTGAGAACCGCGAGCGCTACAAACGTTTTCGAGGTTGAGCCGACCCGGAACAGGGTTGCATCCGTCACCGGCTGGCCTGTAGCCAAATCGGCCTTCCCCAACCCCGCGATCCACGCGGGGCCGTCGCGATTCACCAGTGCAATCGACATTCCCGCCGTGTGTGTTTCCTGGAGAATCGTTTCCAGTTGCTGGCGAAGCTGAGAAATGGTCTGCGCCGGGGCGGGCGGGGTTTCCACCACGCTCTGGCGGCTCTGCTGCAAAACGAGGCGCACCATCACGCCCACCAGAACCACCAGCAGGACGATGCGCAGGTTTCGCCCCCGCCCGATTCCTGTTGGTTGTGGTGTTTTCAGCCCGGGCGTTTGCAGTCCTGCTGGTGCCGCCATTGTTTTCCATCGAATAGTAGCAAACCAATCGCGCGAAAGCCGATAAGAGTCGGCGACAAGCCTGACTTCGCATCAACCCGCGTCTCCACGCGCTGGGATTCCTTCAGGCCCCTGCCCAGACGGCGGTCCGCCTATTTGCCGCTGCCGGGTGCCCCATATTTGCCCGAGGTTGGCAGATGTGGGAGATGCGCGAAGCGCATCCCGCTTCGTATCAGGGCACGACTTCAGTCGTGCCGCAAAGCTTCCGAAACGAAGGGAGCTTGAGCCCCTGCGTCTCAGATCAGGGCACCACGTCACCGCTTGCGGAAAAATGACATGCTTTGAAGGGGCACGGCTTCAGCCGTGCCGTAAATACCCGAAAATTCGCTGGGCTTTAGCCCCCGAGGGATGTTTTTTCGATTGCCCCCCGGCTTCTTCCGAAAGATCTTCAGTTGTGCCGCAAAGTGCACAATCCGTCCGGGCTTCGTGTCAGGGCACGACTTCAGTCGTGCCGCAAAGCTTCCGAAACGAAGGGAGCTTGAGCCCCTGCGTCTCAGATCAGGGCACCACGTCACCGCTTGCGGAAAAATGACATGCTTTGAAGGGGCACGGCTTCAGCCGTGCCGTAAATACCCGAAAATTCGCTGGGCTTTAGCCCCCGAGGGATGTCCTGTTCTCCCAACCCCCGATTACTTCCGCAAGTTCCGCCACGCCATAAGACGTCCAAAAAACTCAGGCCGTCCCGCATCCCGGCCCACCCCCCAACACATAAATCCGATACCCCGAAGGCATCTCCACCCGGCTCCACCACCGCACCGGGTCCCGCGGCGTCCACTCCACGCACAGCTGATACCGAGCATCCATCCAGCTCTCCAGCTCAGGCCACATCGCGAGCTTCTGAAAATCCCCCGGCCCGCTCGGAAACAAATGACTCGTCACCACAATCACTGCCGGCGGCCGTGCCTCAACGGCCGCCATGAAATGAAGCCGAGCCTCCCGCACCGCAACATCCTGCTCCGGCCCAAACACCAAAAAATCCGACAGCAACCCCGTCGCCGGCTCCAGCCGCATCCGATACAGCGTCCCCGTGCAACCGGAAATCGTGTCCAGGCATTGCACCTTTCCCGACAGTGCCGCCCCGCCCAGCCGCGTCAAATCCCCCTGCATCATCACCAGCTGTTCCTGATTCCACCAGTCATACCGCCGCACATCAGCCAGCGACTGCGGTGCCACCACGAACGCCCCATACCCCAGACCCAACACACCCAGCGCCAGCCAAACCCCGCGCCGCCGCAACGCCCGCGTCAGATCCATCCCCATCACCACCAGCAGCAGCGCCAGAAACGGATACCGATGGTAAGGAAATCCCTTCCCCTGCACCACGAACCCCGCCAGCATCACCGCCACACCCAGCAACAACGCCGCGCGCTCCCACCGCTGAACCGTCCAGGATTCCGTCCACGCTCCAGCCCATTCCCGATCTGCGACCATCAAGCCAACCGCCAGCACCAGCCAAACCCCCACCAGCCCCATCAGCGGCGAAACGCTGTGCACCAGCAAGAACGAAACCGGCTTCCGCCCCAACCCCGCGAAATAAGGAACCACCGTAGCAACGCTATGTACAAATGCCCCCAGCGCCCGTTCCCGCACCAAAAAAACCAAACAAATCGCCAGCGGCAGCAGAAAACCAGCCACCCCCAGCAGCACCACCTTCCTCGCAGGCTTTCCCTCTCCCCGCAGCACCAAAACGAGCGCGACCAGCAGCACCACCCCCAGCGGCAAAGCCGTCGGCTTCATCGTTCCCGCCGCCGCCATGCAGAATCCAAACAGAAACGCCGCCCAACCCGCCCCTCTCCGCCACGCCAGAAACAAAAACGCATAAGCGACCACCACAAGCGCCGCCATGGTCAAATCCCGCTGTCCCGTGTTGTTGATCCCATCCCGCCCGTGCACCACCATGAACAGCACCGCGGCAAAAACTCCAGCTAAACGGTCCTCCGGCCAAACTATCGCCAGCATTCCCGCCGCAGCCGCCGCCAGCACGCTCAAATCGAACAGCCGCCACGCCAGAGATCCCCCGCCAAACGTGTGCATTGCCGCCCACTCAATCAGAAACGACCCCGGCATATTCATATCGCCCAGGTCGCGATACGGCGCCCACCCGCGGTCCATCAAAAACGCAATATAGTGGATCAGCGAAGAGTCGCCCACCAGCGGCCAATGCCACGTCCACGCCACATAAAGCCCAGCGCAAACCAGCAGCACCGCCCCCAGCGCGCCCCTTACCCAGCGAATCACTCGCCAGCCACCTTGCGCCGATCCTTCAGCGACATTTCCAGCGCAATCCGCAGCCGCACCGGCAGCTTTGTCAGCACGGCAACCGCCCACTGATACCGCCATCCCGGAATCACGAACAGCTTCCCCCGCCGCAATCCCTCCAGCGACGCGTCCACCACATCCTCCGCCCGCAGCCACATCGAAGGCCCCGCCACACGCGCCCGGTCCAGATGAATCACGTCATGAAACTCCGTGTGCGTATACCCCGGGCACAGGGCCTGCACCGTCACCGCCGACCCCGCCTTTTTCAACTCCAGCGCGAGCCCCTCCGTGAACACCGCCATCCAGCTCTTGGTCGCCCCATAGCTCGTCGACCCCGGCGTCCGCACAAACGACGCCACCGACGCCACATTGATGATGCCTCCAAAATTCTGCGCCACCATCTTCCCCAGCGCCGCATGGCTCAGCCGCACCGTCGCCATCACATGCAGCCGGTGCATTTCCTCCTGCCGCGCCAGCTCCGACTCCCAGAAAAATCCCGTCGTCCCGAACCCGGCGTTATTCACCAGCAACCCAAGATTCGCCTCTGCCGCCACCCGATCCGCCACCAGCTTCAGCCCCTGTTCCTCCGCCAAATCCGCCGCAAGAATCTCAACCGCCCCACCTCGCAACTCCCCCGCCAGCGCCTCCAGCCGCTCCCGCCTCCGCGCAACCAGCAGCAAATCGTATTCCGCCGCCAGCTTCCGCGCGAACACCGCCCCAATCCCGCTCGACGCCCCCGTGATCACCGCCACCCGTCTCGCCACGATCCCTCCACTCCCCACTGGAATACCCGATCTTAATCCCGCAACCTTTGCCCCCACCCACCGTCCCATTTGCCCCCGCCATCCCCTCCCCATACAATCGAACTCGAAGCATTCTCCTCGATGAGCGATCAGCCCGGCCCCAATCCGCAGGCGCAACCCGTGCACCCCGCATGGGCCAGGACCGAACTCGCCCGCCATCCGCAGCGCCCCGATCCGCTCGCCTTTATCGAAGCCATCTTCACCGACTTCTCTGAAATCCATGGCGACCGCGCCTTTAGCGACGACCCCGCGATGACCTGCAACATGGCCCGCTTCCAGGGCCAGGAAGTCATGGTGATCGCCAACCTCAAAGGCCGTTCCACCAAAGAAAAAGTTCACCGCCGCTTCGGCATGCCCGACCCCGAGGGCTACCGCAAGGCTCTCCGCTGCATGAAGCTGGCCGAGAAATTCAATCGCCCCGTCCTCACCTTCATCGATCTCATGGGCGCCAATCCCGGCCTCGGCGCAGAAGAACGCGGCCAGGCTGAGGCCATCGCCCGCAACCTCCGCGAAATGTCCCGCCTCCGCGTCCCCACCATCGCCACCATCACCGGCGAAGGCGGCTCAGGCGGCGCGCTCGCCCTCGCCGTCACCGACCGCGTCCTCATGCTTGAGAAGGCCATCTACTCCGTCATCTCGCCCGAAGCCTGCGCCTCCATCATGTGGCGCGACGCCACCAAACGCTCTGAAGCCGCCATCGCCCTCAAGGCCACCGCCGACGACGTCCATGCCCTCGGCTGCGTCGACGACATCGTCCCCGAGCCCGACGGCGGCGCGCAAAATGACGCCGCAGCCGCCGCCGCCATGCTCGCCGAAAAGCTGCGCGTGCATCTCACCGAACTGCAAGCCATGTCCACCGACGAGATGCTCCGCCGGCGCTACGACAAGTTCCGCAATATCGCCCAGTTCTACACCGTCTGAACGGGAGCAGGCATCGAAGCCCCAATGAATTCCACCGCCCTGCTGATTTCCATCCCCGCCGCTCCACTCCCCTCCGGAGCCGCCGCGTGACCTTCTTCCAGCGCCTCCGCGCGCTCGGCTGGTTCCTGCTCGCCGCCGCCTGGTTCCTGTTCTCCGACCTCGTCGCCATGCGCGCCGCCAGCGGCCTCACTTACGGCGATTTCTTCGAACCCCTCTACCGCATCTTCCTCCTGTTCCTGCTCATCCTCGGCTATGCGCTCATGACCCGCCTCAGCCAGGGAAGCGCCGGCGTCCGCAAATCCCTTGGCCTCGATCCCCGCCCCGGCCGCGTCGGCGAATTTGCCCTCGGCGCCGCTCTCGGATGGGCCGGCGTCGTCGCCATCGTTCTCCCCGCAGCCGTCATCGGTGGCTTGGTCTTCTCCATCTTCGGCCACAGCCACCAGATCTTCGTCGCCCTCCTCGATCTCATCGCGCTCGCCGCCGGCACCCTCGCCATCGAAGTCGCCTTCCGCGGCTTCGCCTTCCAGCGCCTCATCGAGGCCATGGACCCCATCCTCGCCACCGTCTTTCTCTCCGCCATCTTCGCCATCTGGCGCACCCATGCCGCCCCCACCAGCACCGCGGCCGTGCTCGTTTCGTTTCTCCTCGGCTGGATCCTCGCCCTCGCCGCTCTCCGCACTCGCGCCCTCTGGGTCGGCTGGGGATTTCACTTCGCCTGGGCCGCCGTCATGAGCCTGCTCTTCGGCCTGCCCATGGCCGGTGGCATGAACTACTCCCCCGTCTTCGTCGCCAACGCCGCCGGGCCCGCCTGGGTCAGCGGCGGTCGCCAGGGTCCCGAAGGCAGCGCCTTCGGCGTCTTCGTCGGATTTCTCCTCGTCATCGCCATGATCCGCCTCACCAGCGACCTCAAACATAAATACGGCTATCCGGAAATCGTCCCCGGCGGCATCCCCGTCGACATCGACGCCGCCGCCCGCCGCCAGCACGAAGAAGCCATGGCCCACACCGAACCCGCCGCCCCCGCCCTAATCCAGATCCTCCCCGTCCAGTCTGAAATGCCGCACCAATTCATACCGCCGCCGCCCCCTCCGCCCCAACCTCAAGCGGACACCAGCGACGAAGACCCACCCACCCCCGAAGCATCCTGAAATCCCGACCATTCCCTCATCACAACCCACCGCAGTCCCCCGAACGCAGCAGAAGCAGACGAACGATCCCCGGCGACTCAATGGCCCCGCCCCACCCCAACATTCCGTCAACGAGTAACACTGCAACCAACCAAATTCGCTCCGCGAGTGACTCGAACGGGTCTCGTAAATGGCGTTTTGAAAGGGCACGCCTTCACAGCTTGCGGAAAATCGAACGCGGGCGCCCCATATCTGCCCGGTTTTGGCAGATGTGGGAGATGCGCGAAGCGCATCCCGCTTCGTATCAGGGCACGACTTCAGAGCGTGCGGAACAACGAATTGTTTTGAAGGGGCACGGCTTCAGCCGTGCCGCAAAAGCCTGAAAATAAGTTGGGCTTCAGCCCCTGCGCTTCGTGTCAGGGCACGACTTCAGTCGTGCCGTAAAGCTTCCGAAATGAAGGGGGCTTCAGCCCCTGCGTGAATTCCTGCAATCCCACCGTCTCTTCATAAGGTGCTGCGAAAGCAGCACGGCGGCAAAAGAGCCAGGCTTCAGCCTGGCGTCCCCATCACCCCACTGATCGGCCTTCAGGCCCGGGTCTGGCCTGTGTGGGTTCTGGCGAATCCCAGGCGCCGTATCAGGGCATGACTTTCACATCTCGCGGAAAAACGAATTGCTTTGAAGGGGCGGAACAACGATATTGTTGTGAAAGGGCACGGCTTCAGCCGTGCCGCAAAAGCCAGAAAACTGGTTCGGCTTGAGCCGCCGAGGGACGTTCTCTCTGGGCAATCCGACTTTTTCCGCAAGCTATTGAGCCGTGCCGCAGAGCTCTCTTTTCAAACACGGACCATGGAGGCGTGAGGCGACAGTGATGAGGCGCGCGGGAAACGTCTTTCAATGCTTCTCGATCAGCGTACCGAGGTTGCCTTCTCTGTCTTACCGAGTTCCACTGTGCAACATCTGCTCTACCAATGCCGCAAATTGGGGGTCGTTCCGCCAGGTCTGCCATTTCGGGTCGCTCAGCAATGAAATGGCGAAAGAAGACCGTACCTGCAGTGCCTTGTTCAACCATGAGAAAGTCGCAGGCCGGTCGTTCATGGATGCATAGACAACGGCGATCAGGTAAGGGTCGACGAAAATGTGCCGGCCTTCATCGGTCAGGCTGCGGATGACCTTCAACGCCTGCTCCCGTTGCCCCGAAGCACCGAGGGCGTAGCCAGTCTCGGCGGTCAGCAGCGGCGGCTCGAAGCCGTTTTTCTGTTTGAAACTTCGCAGGACGGCGATGGCTTCGGAATACCTGCGCTCGGCGTTGAGAGTCTTACCGATGCCCCAGTAGGCGACGGGCGTCTGGGGATCAGCATCGAGGGCGTCGCGATAATGGCGCAGCGCGGCATCGTAGTTGCCGCGGTAGAAGTCGACACATCCGAGCTCGGAGATCAGCGCGGCAGACTGGGGATCGTAGGTGAGCATCCCTTCCAGCATCTCCTCGGCGCGGTGCGGCTTTCCCGATCTCTCCATGAGGTGGGCTGTGCAGGCCAGGGAGCTGACGGCGGCAGTTTCCGCGCCTGCCGAGTTCATGTCCGCCTCGGCCGCCGGGAGGTTCCAGTCGTAGACCAGGTGAATGAGGCCCAGACTGCCGTGCGCCTCGCCGAGGGAGGGATTGATCCGGAGGGCACGTTCGGCATATTGGCGGCCGAGGGGCATGTGCTCGCGGGGAGGCTCGAAGTAGAGTCCGAGGAGGACGTGCTCGCTGGCCAGCCCGGACCAGGCGAGATCGAACTGCGGATCGAGAGCGACGGCCCGCTCAAAATGAGCGATTGCCTGATGAAGGTCCAGGGGAGCCGCACTTCTGGAAAGAGCCTCGCCCTCGAGAAACTCCTGGTAGGCCTGGGGACTGGAGGTGACGCTTTGCAGCTTCCGACCGGGATCGAGTGCGGAGCTCTCCAGATGGAGCCTGGCGATCAGATCCTGCTGCACCTCGGCCTGCATGATGCGCAGATCGTCGGGGCCCGCAATATATTCGTGGTCCAGGAGGACAGAACCATCGGCTGTCCTGCTGACTTCGACGGCCATGACCAGATGATCGGGGTTCCGTCGCAGCTCGCCGGTCATGACCGCGTCGACGTGGAGCGCTTTGCCGATGGCCAGTGCGTCGCCGGACCGGTCGCGGTAGCGGAACATGGTGGTGCGGGCCATCAGCCTGAGCGCGGGCACCTGCGACAACTGGCGAATGAGGTCGTCGGTGAGCCCATCGGTGACGTAGTTCAGGGCGGCATCGCCGGTGCGGTTCGCAATGGGCAAAATCGCAAGCGAGACCGGGGGCGAAGCAATTACAGCCGGTTTCGGCGAGCGTTCCCGCCGCAAGGCAAAAAGCGCGCCAAGGACCAAAATCGCCACACAGGCCGCCGATAAATAGGCCGCTGCCCCGATTTTCCTCGCCGCCGCTGGGGACGGTATCGCCTTCGGTGCCGGTTCCTGGGCCCATGCCGCCATCGGTGGCTGGCCCAGGGCGGGAGTACGCTCGGCGGGAGTGCGTTCGCTCAGGACCACCGCGTACCCACCCTTGGGAACCTCGATCAACCAGGGATCGTCGCGCCCTTCCTCGTCGTAATACTCCCGCAGGCGGCTGCGCAACCGGCTCGCCTCCACGCGGACGGTCGCATCCACGGAGGGATCGTAACTGGCATCGCGGTCGAACACGTCGATGGCGATGGTGAATTCCTTGGGGACGACGGGCGGTTGCGCGAGAGCCGACTCCACCAGATAGCGCAGGAATCGCTGACTGCGCTGAGCACGTTCGAAGATCCGCGATCGCAGCACCCGCTCCAGCTGCTGCTCGATTCCCGTCGGATCGGCGGTTACGCGTGGCATCGCCATTTGCGCCCTCCGTTTCCCGTAGAAAATAAAGGTCCCGAGCGTAACTTACGTCGCACTTACGCAAGGTAACTTCATTTCACCACGCGTGGCGCGAAAAGTTAAGTCCGGAACTGCGGCTAATCGATTTCTAAAAGGACCCTCTAATGAAAATCCTGAACAGCCCTCTCATGCTCTTCACCAGCGCTTGCCTGACGCTCGCGGCAACCGCTAATCCCGCCTGGTCCCAACTTCCCGTCGACGCTTCTACCCTTACACCCTACGCCAGCGGACTCCAGGGTCCGCGCGGCCTCACCTTCGGTCCCGACGGCTATCTTTATGTTGCCGAAGCGGGGACCGGAGGCACGATTGCAACGGGCACCGGCTGCACCCAGGTGCCAGCCCCCATCGGGCCATATACCGGGGGCGCGACCGCGCGTATTTCTCGCATCGATGAGCAGGGAACACGCTCCACCGTTGCCCAGGGTCTGCCGTCCGCGGCTGACGCGGTGGGCGACATTGCCGGGGTGGCCGATGTTGCGTTTCTTGACGGCAGTCTTTACGCGCTGTTGGCGGGCGGGGGATGCTCTCATGGCAATTCCGCGCTTCCGAACGGGATCGTCAAGGTGAACACCCGCAACGGAAGCTGGAAATATATCACGAATCTCAGCGCGTTCTACGCTGCGCACCCTGCGGCTTATCCGGACGCTGGAGACTTCGAAGCCGACGGAGAACCCTATAGCTTGATCGCCTGGAACGATCAGCTGTTCTCGATCGAAGCGAATCACGGGCAGATCGTCCGCACGACCCCTCAGGGTGGGAATTCCCTGATTGCGGATATCTCTTCGCATCTGGGGCATATCGTTCCTACGGCGCTGGCTGAATCCCACGGCAACCTCTATGTGGCGAACCTGGGACAATTTCCTGTGACGCCGGACTGGGAGAAGCTGATGACTTTTTCGAGGGATATGTTTTTCTTCGACATAACCCCTGGTCTCGAGACCCGTCCCAGCGAGATTGGAAGCTTCCGGCTGGCGGCGGTCCGCGCCGGTCTGAGCGCAGTGCTGAGCCTCAAGTTTGGCCCCGACGGTCTGCTCTATGCCCTGGAGTTCTCCACAGCTGCCGCCATGCCCACGCCGGGCACCGGCAAAGTCGTACGCCTTAAGCGTAACGGGGACTTTGAAGATGTCGTGACCGGTTTGAGCGTGCCGACGGGCATGACCTTCGGACCCGACGGCGCGCTGTATATCTCCAACTTTGGCGCCGCACCTCCAGGTGCAGGTCAGATCCTTCGCATCAACCTTCCCGAGTAAAAAAAGCCGGAGCCTTTCCCAGTTCTTCGGGAATGGGCTCCGGTTTCCCGGCCGTGGCATTCCACCGGATAGATTGGTGGCCTGCCGAGCAAGATGTCGAATTTTGATCAATCGCCAATGCACTCACCGACGCCGGATTGGTCCTGACAAATCGGCTCGTGTTGACCGACATCCACTGGTGCCGTCAGGCCGACGCGCTCATCAACAGCCTTCCGCCCAGCGACCCGCCCGGCCCGCAACGATCAAGCGCGAAGCGCATCCGCCCCGCCACCAGCCACCCGCCACCCGCTGCCCCAGAAAAACTGTCAACCCCCCAGCCTCCAATCCAAAGTAACCACCCCTCATTCCAAAGCCTTTCCCCGCCAAAACTCCCCAACAAAATTGGCGCAATTGAATGTCCCGCTTGATATCCTGAACTTAGGGTAGAAAAACAAAAAAGGCCTCGCCAATTTCGGCGAGGCCTTTCTGTTTTTCGCTACCAGCCACGAGCCACCAGCTACCGGCTCGTCCGAAAGAGGAACCCATGTCCGAACCCAACGCTTCCGCCCGGCCCACCACGCCCGACTTCCGCCGCTGCCGCTGCCTCACCGTCAAAGGCGTCCCCTGCAACAATCGCGCCCTCCTCGGCCACGACCTCTGCTACAACCACCAGAACAATCGCTTCCCCGTCTTCCCCACCGGCCCCGCCATCACCGTCCCCCTTCTCGATAACATGCCCAGCGTCCAGCTCGTCAACACGCAAATTATGCAGGGCCTCTTCTCCGGCGCCATCGAACCCGCCCGCGCCAACAGCATGTTCTACGGCTGCCGAGGCGCCACCCTCACCATCGGCCGTCCTGCCCCCCTCCAGCAACCGACCACCCCCGAAGAGCCCGTCACCGAAGTCTTCACCGGCCCCGACGGCCAGCACCTCGGCCCCGCCCTTCCCTGGAACGGCCCCAACGCCGTCTTCGAACCCATCTGGTCCATCGACAAATACCGCTACGAGCTGGAATGTGAACGCCTCAATATCCCCAAACCCACCGGCCCCGCCGATATGCCCGAGTGCGGCTGGCTCACCCCTGAAGAAACCACAGAGCGCGAGAACGATCTCCTCGGAACCGAGCTGAAGAGTCGCTTCAAAGAGCAAACCCTCCAGCTCCGCATCGAAGCCGACCAGCGCGGCGCCCTTCCGCCCCTCAAAGAGCGCAAACAATGCGCCTACAACAACGAAAACTACTGCGGAGGCGCCGGCAGTCACCGCAACCATCAATGCGAATTCTGCCAGCGAGAACGCGACGAAAACGATCGTCTCCCCAAAGACGCCCTTCCCGCGCCCGCTGCCGCTTCCGCCCCCACCCCGGCCATCCTCCCCAACCTCCAGGCCGCCGCCGCGCAGCCCCGCATCCGTCCCGCAAAGCGGAATCATCCACCTGTTGTCCACCTCGACAACATAACGAAGTCGTTGATTTTAAAAGGCGCTCAGCACCCCCCCACCCCAGGGAGGGCACCCCAGGCGGGCGACCAGCTACCAGCCGGGTGCCCTCGATCTGCCCGGGTTTGGCAAATGTGGGAAACGCGCGCAGCGCGTCCGCCTTTAGCTACCAGCCACCAGCTACCAGCTACCAAATCGTGTAACGCACACCCGTCGTGATCGCGTAGTTCTGCGTCGTGCCAAAGCTGAACTGCAGCGGAATCTGATATTCGAAATCCACCAGCCGCAGCCGCCACCGGTAGTTCATCCGGTAATCCACCCCACCCCCCGGCGCCATCACGAAGTAGCTGCCGGACCCATAGTTCAAAGGAAAGTTATACTGCGCCGCGCCCACCAGAAACTTCGCATACGGACGAAACCGGTAGCCGCTGCCCATCCCGTTGAACTGGTAGCGCGGCCCTCCCATATAGGTCGTCACATGCGTCTGCTCGTACGTCCGGTAAAAGGTGAAATTCGCCTCGCCTTCTACCCCGAGGTGTCGATTCAGCGTCGCATCCACGTTCACGCCCGCGCCGCCAATCCACCGCTTGCCGTAGCCCAGATACGTGCCGTTGATATCGCCACCCACCGTCAGGTGCTGCTCGGCGCCAATCACCGCTTCCGGCGACTGCGCGCGAGCCTCAAGCACTCCGCCCAGCACAAACGCCAGCATCAGGGCGCAGGAGAACCACTTGCCTTGCATCATCGGTCGCGCTCCGCTCACTGGACCTGCACCGTTAGGTTTTCGACATGCGACACGCCGGTCTTTTCACCGGTGGCCGTTACCTGGATGACATACGTCCCCGCCTTCGCGCTGTTCAGCGAGAGCCCGCCGCAGCCGTTCATCAGCAGCGTCGTACCCGCCAGCACCGCAAGGATCGTCAACACCCGCAACACGCTGTGCCGTTTCCGGAATCGCCAGAACGCCAAGCCGAAGGCCGCTGCTCCTGGGAAGACAAAAGCTGCCACCAGCCCGCTGCCTCGTCCTGGCATCTCGTTCTTTGCCTGCCCGCCGCCCACCAGCGGCGAATTTGTGTCCACCGACAGTTGCACCGACGCGTTACCGTTCGCCGCCAGCGTCACGTCATTGTTCGAGAACGTGCACGTCACCGAGTACGGCAGCGACGAGCATCCCAAAGCGACGGTGTCCGTAAAGCCGGCTTCTGAAGTCAGCGTGATGCTCGTGATCCCATACTCCTTCGTCGGGATCGTCAGCGAGGCCGGCGTCAGCTGCTCAGAGAAGTCCACCGCCTGGCCCACCGTCACACTCACAGCATTCGACGTGGAAGGCGCATCGTTCGCATCTCCGCCGTATTGCGCGGTGATGGTGTAACTGCCCGCAGGCAGCGTCACATTCAGCGACGCCGAACTATTGGATCCGATGGTCGCTGTCCCAATGCTCGTGCCGCCGTTCATGAAGGTGACCGTGCCCGTCACCCCAACCCCGCTTGCCGAAGTCGTGGTCGTCAGCAGCGAAAGTGGCTGATTGCTGGCGACTTGCGTGGCAGATGCCCCCAGCACCGTCGATGTCGAATAAGCGCTCACCGTGATCGTGACCGCCGCCGACGTGCCGCCGGCATCGTCGGTATCCCCGGCATACACCGCGGTGATGTTGTGTTGCCCCACCGCCAGCGTCGAGATGCTCAGCGTCGCTACGCCAGTCGTTGTGTTCAACGCTCCGCCGCCAATGTTCGTCGTCCCATCCATAAAGGTCACATTGCCGGTGGGCACGCCGCCGTTCCCCGTCACCGTTGCCGTCAGCACCACCGCAGTATTCGGAGTCACCGCGGTCGCGCTCGCCGTCAGCTCTACGGTGGTCGTGGCCTGAATGACGCTCAGCGGCAGTACGCTCGACGTGCTTCCCGTGTTGTTGGTATCCCCCTGGTAGGCGGCCGTGAGCGAATACGTGCCCACCGCCAGCGTCGTTGTCGAGTACGTGGCCACGCCAGTCCCGTTCAGCGTTCCCGTCCCCAGCAGCGTCGTCCCGCTATAGAAATCCACCGTGCCGGTGGGTACGCCGCCGCCGTTCGTCACGGAAACCGTCGCCGTCAGCGTCAGGTTCTTCCCTGCAATCGCCGGGTTGCTGCTCGGCGTCAGCAGGGTTTGTGTGCTCGCATCCTGCACCACCTGCATCACCGCTGCCGTGGTGCTGCCGAAGTCCTCCGTGTCGCCGCCATACGTTGCCGTGATGGTGTGCGTGCCCACCGTCAGCGACGTGGTCGCAAATGTCGCTACGGCCGAGTTAGCCCCGTTCGCCGCCAGCGTCCCGGTGCCAATCTGCGTGGCTCCGTCATAGAACTTCACGCTGCCCGTCGGTGCCACCGATCCCGTGGCGAGAACCGTTGCCGTAAACGTCACAGAACTGCCATGCAGCGAGGGGTTCGCGCTCGAGAGCAGGCTCGACTGCGTCTGCTGCTCTACATTTTGCGTCAGCACCGTCGACGTTCCCGTTACGTTGTTCGAATCCGTGTACGACGCCGTTATTGCGTTGCTCCCCAGCGGCAACGCCGCCGTGGTAAAGGTCGCCACGCCGCTCGCGTTCGGCGTGCCGCTCCCCATATAGTTCGCTCCGTCATAGAACGAGACCGCATTGCTGAAGCCAAGATTGCCGGTGATGGTCACCGTCGCCTGGAAAGTCACATTTGCGCCGAAGATCGACGGGTTATTCCCGCTGGAGTTCACCAGCACAACCGTCACCTGCTCGTTCACCACCTGCGCGATCGTATTCGATGTGTTCGTCAGGTAATACGTGTTCCCGCTGTACGTCGCGGTGATCATATGCGTGCCCACGCCAAGATTGCTGAGCACCAGCGTCGCCTTTCCTCCGCTGAGAGTCTGCGTGGTGCCGATCGCGCCCGTCGTGCCGTTATACGTATCCGAAAAGCTCACCGTCCCGGTCGGCGTCCCTTGTGTTGCCGTGGGCGCCTGCGTCACCGTCACCGTGAACGTAACCGCACTTCCAAAATTCGACGGATTCGGTGCCGATGCCAACACCACGCTTACCTGGTTTTGCGCCAGTGATTCGCCCACCGTTTGAATATCAATGGAGGGGTCCGCACCCGCCGCGGTCACTGTGACGTTGCCCACCAGCGGGTTCCCCGCTGCGGTTGGCGCAAATTCCGCCGCCACTACGCACTGGCCATCCACTCCAACCGCAGCCGTTGCGCAGGTCGTCGTTGAGGAATTGTATTGCGCATTCGCATCCGTCTGAATCGAGCTGATGCTCAGGCTCTCGTTGCCGATATTCTCAATCTTCTGATTCTGCGACCCGCTCACTTCGTTCTCAAACAGCTGCGGCGAATAGAATAGCGTCGCCTGGTTCGAGTTCACTTCCCGAACGATCTGGTCGTAGTACTCGGCGATCAGCAGGTTGCCGCTGGGATCCACAACCACCGCGAAAGGCGCATAAATCCCGGCTCCGGTGGCGCTGGTCGGTGCTCCCGTCGCAATGCCGTTTCCGGTGAACTTCTCGCCCGACTGGCCGTTCCCGTAGGTGTAACCGCCCTTGCCATCGTTATACAAGCCGCTCGTATTGTTGCCCGCGACCGTCGAGATCGTGCCTCCCACCACCGCCCTGCGCACCACATAGTTCCGCGCGTCGGCGATGTAGACATTCCCCGCTGGATCCACCGCGACTCCAAAGGGCGTATCCAGTTCAGCTGCCTTTGGTGCGCCCCCGTCGCCGGAATAGCCAGCGGTCCCGGTCCCCGCGAACGTCTTGATGATTCCGCCCGATACCTCGCGAATCCGATTGTTCGCCGAGTCCGGAATGTACATATTCCCCGATCCGTCGAACGCTACGCCGTACGGAGCATTCAGTTGCGCCGTCGTTGCCGCCGCGCCATCTCCTGCAAAGCCTGGCGTCCCCGGAAAAAAACCCACTGCCGTCGAGATTTTCCCGTTCGCTGTCACTTCCCGGATCACGTTGTTGCCGGTATCGGCGATGTACAGGTTGCCCGCCGCGTCCACCGTAATACCCTTGGGCGAATTTAACTCCGCCGATGTCGCCGCCCCGCCGTCTCCCGCGAAGCCCGGCTGCCCGTCTCCCGCTACCGTCGTGATGCTGCCCAGCGCGACATTCACTTTGCGGATGACATTGTTATTGGTGTCCGCAATGTACAGATTGCCCGCGCCATCGATCGCGACCCCGCTCGGAATATTCAGAGGCGAACTGATCGCCACGGTCACCGTCGGGGCTGTAGCCCGCATCGCCGTTCCCCGCGACCGTGATGATGTTCCCTTTATTGGCGCCCGTGCCTAAAACTTCGCGAACACGATTGTTATCCGAGTCCGCAATGAACAGATTTCCGGATCCGTCGAGCGCCAGCCCCGATGGCAAATAAAGATCCGCCGTAGTTGCAGGTTGGTTATCACCTAACTGGGTCCATTGACCCTCCTGGCCGGCCGCAATACTGATGGTCCCAGGGACGGCAACCGCCAGCGGCCCCTGACCCATCCCGGTCAGGTACGTCGTGCCCAATACCGCATTGCCGGAGCCCAATAACACCACCGCGCCGGCGCGGACTCCCGGATATTGCGGACCAAACACCACGCTCACCGAGCACGTTTGATTCGCGCTGTACGTGTTGCCGGTGCAGCCATCCCCGGACCCGGCCGACACATAATCGAGATTCGGCGTGCCCAGGGTCAGGTACTCCACCGACTGCACCGCGCCTGCCGTCGCCACCGTCACCGTCACGGTTTGCGCTGTCGAACTGCTGCCCACCGCCGTTGCAGGAAACGTACTCTGGGCGCGGCCCGCAGGGGCTTAATGCCAGCAGCGCTGCCGCTGCAAGCCAGGACATGCGCTTTGCGTTTTGCGCCGTGCGGCTGGAAACACTCCGGAGCACGGCCAGTCCGAAGCACTTGAAGACATGGGGGACAACTGACGATTCATGCGGCTTTTCCTTAGCGAGATCTTGCTGAAGCCCGCATCAGGCACGGATGGGGGATTTCAGAGCGCCAGCTAAAGATTCCGCGCGCACAGAGGTGCACCCAGTCGCGGCGAGCAGCAACCCAGCAAGTCGGTCCCTTTTGCTGATAACTGCCGAAACAATAGCACGCCGGAGCGGTGTGGGCTATTACTTTGGTAAGAATGAAGTTGACACTTTTGTGGGATTCGCATCGAAAGTAACTCATTGGTTATTAGCTTACTGCAGGGCATTTGACAGACTTGAAGGCCATTTTTGGCCTGTGCCGCCGTTGCGGCATCACCTGGTTACTTTGGAGTTACCTGCACCCGCCGGAATGGCCCAGGCACCTGAGATACTCTGGTGGGCCCGGAGGGATTTGAACCCCCAACCAAGGGATTATGAGTCCCCTGCTCTAACCGTTGAGCTACAGGCCCGCCTGCCTGCGAGTTTAGCGGAAACTGCCGTCGCTGGTGCGAGATTGCGCCCCCTCCCACGCCAGGGATTGAAATTCCCCTTCGTTCCAATCAACGGCGCCTCTCCCGCAAACGCCCATCGCTCGCTAAGGCAAAAATTCACCAGCGAGCAGCACACGATCGCAACGACATTTGAGACCAGCACCGGCAGCCGCGCCTCCTGCACCAGAATGCGCATCAGCACCAGATTGCCCACCAGCGAAACCACTCCGTTTGAGAGATGAAAGCGCACCAGTTGACTCACCAGCGCCGCATCGTCGCGACGGTCGCGCCACGTGTAGTGCAGATGCCAGACAAAATTGTGCACCAGCGTAATCTCAAGTGCCGCTGCCGTCGCCAGCAAGTAGTGTCCTCCCGCAACTCTCTCCAGCAGAGCCAGCGCCGCCAGTTGGACGACCATGCCCATCGCGCCCACCAAATTGAACTTCCCCCACCGGAAGACCATCCGCCTTAACGCGTTCACGGCAGCGGCTCCTCGCGATACAGTTCTGCGATGTGCCGCACGGTCACCGCTATGGCTATCGCCAGCATGCCGGCCGCCGCAATCACGCCGCCCACGTCAAACAGCAGAAACCGGTGCCCAACAATTGTCGCGTACGGACTGCGCAGCAACGCGAGCGTCCCCAGCGATCAGCAGAATACGAATCTCCGTGGGACCAAAGAAGCCCTGCGACATTTGAAAGCAGTCAAGCGTATACGTCGCAAGATAGCTCTCGCTCGAGAGCAGCAGAAACGCCACCAGCATCGCCACCGCCGTCAGCCAGTGCACGAATCCCGAGCAGCCCAGACCCGTCATCAGCGCCACCGCTCCAAACAGGTCGACCATGTGGTCCACGTAGAATCCATAGCGCGGCCGCTGCTGCTGCCGCACCCGCGCCAGCGTTCCGTCCAGACTGTCCCCCAGCCAGTTCAGCGCCACGCAAACCACCACCAGCAACAGAGCGAAACGGTGAGTGCGCGCAACCGCAAAGCAAACTCCGGCCCCAATCTGCGCGCTCAGCCCAAGCCCTGTCAGTTGGTCGGACGTGACCCACCGCGGAGCCCGCCTCGCCATCCACTGCAAAGCACGCTTCTCCGCGGAAGCTGTCAAAGACTGGTTCACCCGCCGCGCTGTCGCAAATCCAGCTATACCTTTGGTTGCTACTGCATTTGTAACCATCTCCGTCTCCTTTTCTATCGAAATCCAGGCAGCCCTCAACGTGTTCCCTTCAGCGCGTTGCACGTCGAACGCAGCGTGAACTCCAGCGACTCCCGCGGCACGCTCTCCACAAACGGTCCCACCGCCCATCCCAGCCCCGTAGGAATCGCCCGCGTCAGCGACACTGACTCGATCTGCAGATACACGCCGCCGTCCCGCTCCTCATAGCTCCAATAGGTGTTTTGCCGCCACAGATAGCCGTGCTCATCCCCAGCCGCGACTGTTCGTCCGTTGCTGTCGATCTCCGCAATGCGCGTGCTCCGCGACGAACTAAAACCGTGCTGCGCATCCAGGCGGCCGAACTCCACGTCGTACGCCGTATCCATCACCACCGTGATCACGTGCCGCTGGCGCACGCGCATCATCACCTCGTAGTGGTCGCCCTGCTGCGCGAGCACGCGCGTCTCCAGCACCTGCGGCGCATAGTCCCGCGGATAGGCCGCGAAATCCCGCAGCAACCGATCCAGATCTGCCGCATGTGCCCCCGGCGCGAACGCCGTCCCGCGCCAGTGATGCAGCAGCGCTCCCGGCAAGTCCAGGCCAGCCGCCGGAGTCATTTGCTCGACGATCAACTCGCCCCGCCGCAGGCGCTCCGCCCTTTCCGAATCGCTGACCGCCCCGCTCAGGAATGGTCAGCCGCGGCATGCTGCCGGTCCAGACGAGCCTCCACAGCCGCGGCATAGGAATGAAAAGTGGCGACAGCGGCCGCCGCCGGTTCTTCCGCACCACAGCGCGCTCCGTTTGCGGCGAGGGATCAGCCCCACGAAACAAATGAGTTGAAAATTGAAAGGGCGACGCAGCTTCATGCCCTGCACCATGCGCCAATCCAGCTCTCCGGATCAATGCATGGAAGCTCACTCGGCGACCAATGAATCTCACGGTGCAGGTGCTTGCAGTCACACCACTTAGTAGAAGTTCTCCAACGCCGCCCGCGCCCAAAATTCAAGGGTCATCGGATACACTCGACCTGAGCATGACGGAGCCTCGGCCAGCACGGCGCTATCGCTTCGGAGTTTTTGAAGCCGACGCCGCCACGGGCGAGCTGCGCCGCCAGGGCATCCGCGTCAAGCTGAACACGCAGCCCTTCCAGCTGCTCTGCCTGCTGCTCGACCGCCCCGGCGAACTGCTCACCCGCGACGAAATCTGCCGCGAGCTGTGGCCCGAAGGCACCTTCGTCGACTACGAGCACGGCGTCAACTCCGCCATCAACCGCATCCGCGAAGCCCTCGGCGATACCGCCGCCAGTCCCCGCTTCGTCGAGACCCTCGCCCGCCGCGGCTATCGCTTCGTCGCTCCCGTGGAGCAAATTATCCCCGGAGAATCACCTGCCCCGATCGCAGAACCCGCTTCCCAGTCCGCCATCCTCGCCCCAGCCGAACGGACTCCGAACCCAGTTGATCCATCCGAGGCAATTCCCACTACCAGCATCCTCGCCGCACCCCACGAGCTTCCAAAACTCCCGCACACCACATCGCTGACCCTGTTCATCCTCTTCCAGATCATGTATCTGGGTTTCTACATCGGAGCGCTCGCCAATCTCGCCGAGATTGAGGACCTCTTCTCCGTCCTCACCCGCGCCACCGAATGGACCACCGTCCTCATCGTCACCGCTGCCATCCTGATTCCCGTCCGAGCTTTCATCCTCTGCGCCGTCCTGCTGCACGCGCCCCGCTTCCGCGAAAATTTTCTGCGGCTCTGGCCCGCACTGCTCGCCTTCGACGAACTCTGGGCGCTCGCGCCCTTCCTGCTGCTACACCACATCAATTTCGGACTGGCCCTGGCCTGCACCGCGCTGCTCGCCTGGGCGCCCTTCGTCCAGCGCTCCCTGGTGCTGATGGGCGCAGGCGGCGCACCGTCGGAAGCCTCCGCCCCGATCCGGTAGAACTCCCGCCGCGCCGCGCCATTCGCCTTTCGTCGTATAGTCCAATCTGAACCCGCTGCACATTCCCAACTTCGAGGCACGCATGAATCGAGCGCGCAGGCAGTTCCTGGTTCAGTCCACCTTAGGTCTGCTCGGCGCAGCCGTCGCCGGCAAACTCGACGCAGCCGAAATCCCGGCCCAGCAATCTGCGCCCGCCCCGGCGCAATCCGCCACACCGCCTGGCCAGCCGCCCGCCTTCGCCACTGCTCCCCCGGTCGGCCCGGAAGTCTCCGCCGCCACCTTTGCCGAAGCCGAAAAGCTGGTCCGCGTCGAGATGACGGATGCTGACCTCGCGCAAGCTGCCCTGAGCTGGCGCCAGGCCATGGCTCCCCTCTACGAGCGCCGCACCGGTCCACGCAAAGTCGAGCTTGAGCCCGACCTCGCGCCCTGGTCCCGCGTCCAGGCCGTCCAGCCTGGATGGCCCACCGGTCCCACCCAGGATCGATTCGTCCGCAGCCATGCCGACCCCGGCCCGCTCCCCTCCAGTGACGAAGAAATTGCCTACGCCCCCGTCACCAAACTCTCACGCTGGATCGAGCAGCGCCAGCATCACCTCCGAGCGGCTCACCCACATCTATCTCGACCGCCTGCAGCGCTTCAATGCGCAACTCCGCTGCGTCATCACCCTCACGCCCGATCACGCGCTCGATCAGGCCCGCCGCGCCGACGCTGAAATCGCCGCCGGCCATTATCGCGGCCCGCTGCATGGCATTCCCTGGGGTGGCAAAGACCTGCTCGATACCGCCGGCATCCCCACCACCTACGGCGCAGAACCATTCCGCAACCGCGTCCCGCACGCAGGACTGCGCCGTTGTCGATCGCCTCAATCAGGCAGGCGCTGTGCTGGTGGCCAAGCTCAGCATGGGCGCGCTCGCGCTCAACGACATCTGGTTCGGCGGCCAGACCATGAATCCCTGGAATCTCGACGAAGGCTCGTCCGGCTCCAGCGCCGGACCCGGCGCCGCCACCGCTGCCGGCCTCGTCGCCTTCGCCATCGGCAGCGAAACCGGCGGCAGCATCGTCAGCCCCTCCATGCGCTGCGGCGTAACCGGCCTGCGCCCCACCTTCGGCCGCGTGCCGCGCACCGGCGCCATGACCCTCTGCTGGTCGCTCGACAAACTTGGCCCCATGGCGCGCACCGTCGAAGACACGCTGCTCGTTCTGCACGCCATCACCGGCCCCGACGGCGGCGATACCGACAGCGTTCCCAGCCATCTCGACTTCAACGCCTCCGCGCCCGTGCGCAACCTCCGCGTCGGCTATATTCCCAAATGGATGCACGAAGACCCCGCCACCGACGTCGACCGCGCCGCCCTCGCCGCCCTGCCGCAACTCGGCATGCAGCCCATCGGCGTCTCGCTCGCCGACTGGCCTTTCGACTGCCTCGACATCATCCTCTTTGCCGAATCCGCAGCTGCCTTTGAAGAGCTCACCCTCAGCCACGGCGTCGATCAACTGCGCGCCCAGGTCCCTGATGCGTGGCCGAACACCTTCCGCCAGTCACGCTTTCTCTCCGCCGTCGATCTCGTGCAGGCCGATCGCTTCCGCCGCAAGGTCGCCAACGAAATGTCGCGCATCTTTGCCCAGGTCGATCTGCTCCTCGTCCCTTCGCTCCGCGACGAGATGCTCACCCTCACCAATTTCACCGGCCATCCCTCGCTCACGCTGCGCGCCGGTTTCGTCGAAATCACGGAGGCGCGCAGCGACTGGGCTCCCGATCCCGCTCACCCGCTGCCTAAATTCTCTCCGCCTCGCCGCGTTCCCCACGGCGTCACGCTCATCGCGCGCCCCTTTGAAGAAGGCATGCTGGGCGCAGCCGGCATCGCCCTCGAACAAGCCTTCAACGTCGCCGACGAACATCCTCCGGGCTTTTGAGGCAACTGTCATCCCGACCGAAGTGGAGGGATCCCCAGCGCAAAGCGCTGGGAAGTCATCCACCGGCCCACTCGCGCGAGCGAGTGGCACCATATTCCGGACTAATTCACCAGCAGGCCCTTGTTCTCCTTTGTCGTCGAACTCGTCGCGTCCCCCATCGCGCCTGCCACCATCATCGCGTCAATCGCTCCCGGCTCTACGGGCCGCGCAAAATAGTATCCCTGCCCGCACGGGCAGCCCAGCGCCTGCAGCTCCCGCAGTTGCTCCACGTCTTCAATCCCCTCCGCCACCACATCCATCCCAAACGTGCGCGCCAGATCCAGAATGCTCCGCACAATCTGGTGCGACTCCCGATCGTTCACCACTCCCTGCACAAACGACTTGTCGATCTTCAGCGTGTCAAACGGGAACCGCTGCAGATAATGCAGTGAGCTGTAGCCCACGCCAAAGTCGTCCATGTGCAGCCCCACCCCCAGATCGCCCAGTTCGCGCATGGTCTTCACGGCCGCTGCGGCATCCGCAATCAGGCTGCTCTCCGTCACTTCCAGCCGCAGCGAACCCGGCCCCAGGCCTGTCTCCTTCAGCACCTGCCGCACCCGCTCCACCAGATCCGGACGCTCGAACTGCCGCGCCGACAAATTCACGCTCATCCGCGTGTCCTGAAATTCCACCCGGCTGCTCTTCCGCCACGCCACCAGTTGCCGGCACGCTTCCGTCAAACCCCAGTCGCCCAGCGGCAGAATCAACCCCGTCTCTTCCGCCAGCGGAATGAACGCCGACGGCTGCAGCAGTCCCTTTTGCGCATGCTTCCAACGCACCAGCGCCTCAAACCCCACAATGCGCCGCGTGCGCAAATCCACTTCCGGCTGGTAATACATCACCAGCTCTCCGTCGCGGATGGCGCGCTCCAGATCCGCCTCCATCTGCATTTTTTCCTGAGCCTCTTCGCGCATTCCCTGCGAATAGCAAACCACCCCCGGCGGCTCGCTCTTGCGGGCATGCGCCAGAGCGCTTTCCGCATCGCTCATCAGCGCTTCCGGGTGTCCACAGGTCGGGTCTGCTTTCGCGATGCCAATCACCAGCTGCGGCGTCATCCGCTGGCCGTGCCACAAAAACGGCTCGCGAAACGCTTCCGCGGCCGCCATCGCAAACTGCATCGCCTCCCCTTCGTTATGCGTCGATTCGAGACACACCAGGAACTCTGCGCCATTCAGCCTCGCCGCCACTGAAGGTTCCGGCAACATGGCCTGCAGCCGCTGCGCTGTCTCCATCAGCAATCGGTCGCCCCCGCTCAGACCCAGCATTTCGTTGACGCGATCGAAGCGGTCCACCGCCACCGACAGCACTGCAAAATTCCAGTCGCCGCGCAGCCGCCCACGCTCCATCCTCCGCTCCAGATGATCGAGGAAGAACAGCCGATTCGGCAGACCCGTCAGCGCATCCGCCATCCGGCTTTCCGTGTTATCCGTCAGCGAACCGGCCAGATGCGTCACCCGCCCCGCCCCGTCCTGCGAGACCACTGCGCGCGTCAGCACCCACCGCCATTCCCCCTCGCCCCACCGGATGCGGTGCTCATTCCGCAATCCCCGGCTCTTCCCCGCCCGTATCGCCCGCAGCTCTGCCTCAAATCGTGGCTTATCGAAGGGATGCACCCGCTCCATCCAGTCGCTGATCCGTGAACACGCCTTGCCGACTCCAGTAATCGATTGCCAGCGGTTCGATCCCCACAGCCGGTCCGTCGCCAGATCCCAGTCCCAGAAGCCCTCTTGCGAAGCCTCCAGCGCCAGCGCATAGCGAAACCAGTCTTCCCCGCCCACCCGGCCTTGTTCTTGCGGCATGCCTGCTCATTTCCCGCTGTCGTACAGGCACCTCGCCTCCTACCCATCCGGGTTCGGCCGCAATCCGCCTGTCGGGTGTCCTATCGGCTGGGAGCGCAGACGGCTTTAAGGGCACTCCGTGTCGGTGCTGGTTTAGGGCACTCCGCCGCGACCAACCCCTCTGCCCCACCAGTTTCGTCATCGACCATCCCGCAAATCTGGCAAAATAAATGGAATTTCCGCCGAGGTCACTCCCATGTCCACCGTCCAAACCATCCTCGAAACCCTGCAGGCCAAAGGCCGCGCCAGCACCCGCTCCATCTACGCTCGCCACGGCCTGCCCGCCGATCGCGTTTACGGCGTAAGCGTTGCCGACCTCAAGGTCATCGCAAAGACAATCCGCGGACAGCAGGCTCTCGCCCTCGACCTTTACGCCACCGGCATCGTGGACGCCATGTACCTCGCCGGCATGGTGGCCAGTGGCGCGCAAATGTCACCAAACCAGTTACAAATATGGGCGGAAGCCGCACCCGGTTCGATGATTGCCGAATACACCGTTCCCTGGGTCGCCGTGGAACACCCCGACGCCCGCGTACTCGCCCTCAAGTGGATCGCCTCAAAGCACGAAAACGTCGCCTCCGCCGGCTGGTGCACCTACGCCGGCCTCGTCGCCACCCAGCCCGACGCCGCCCTCGATCTCCCGGAAATTGAAAAGCTCCTCGCCTCGATTCCCGCCGCCATCGGCTCCGCGAAGAACCGCGTCCGCTACACCATGAATGGATTTGTCATCGCCGTCGGCGCCTATGTGCAGCCGCTCCTGCGCCAGGCAAAGAAAACGGCCCAGCAAATCGGCGCCGTCTCGGTGCACATGGGCGAAACTGCCTGCCAGGTGCCCCTCGCCACCGCCTACATTGAAAAAATCGAAGCCGCCGGCCGTATCGGCAAAAAGAAAAAGACGATCCGCTGCTAGCCTTTCCCCGGCCACAGGAGGTTCAGCTTCTTCTCCGAGACGCTGATCGCCGTGTACTGCGCGCCCAACACTTCACCATCCGCCTCCACCAGCAGCGGCACGTCGTACTCCCGCCCTTCGAGGGGCCGGCACACCATCTTGCGCACCCGCACATAGTGTGGATACGGCAAGTCGCCCCACCCAACCCTGCTGCCGTCCAACTCGTTGCCCTTGCCCGCCGTCATGGCGTGAAAGCTGGCATGCACCAGGCCCATGCGCCCCGTCGCCGGAACCCACGCCAGACGCAGCCAATCCGCAAACGGATCGCCCCCCGCCTGCCACGCATTGATCGCCGCCAAATGGGCGGCAATCGCTTCACATGCCGTCTCTATCGACTGGCTGCCATCCTCGTGCGTCAATTCCATCTGAAACGGCTGCACTGGATGCCCAATCAGCAACTTCGCGCCGCCCACAAAATAGGCAAGCCGGCCGCCCCGGCGCTTGCCCTGCCCCATCGGCGCCAGGTTCATCAGAGCCGCATGCACGCCCATTCCCGCCGCAATCACGAAATACCACGACCGCTTGCTTTTGTGTCCTACCGGCTGCAGCTCGACCTTGCCCAGCGTCACAGCACGAACCTCCGCATGCAGCAGCATCTGCGCCGCCAGCAGCGGATTGCGCGGCATCCGCAAATTCTGCGCGATCACATTGCCCGTCCCAAACGGCAGCACGCCCAGGGCCGCGCTCGACCCCGCCAGTCCCTGGATCACCTGAAACACCGTGCCGTCGCCGCCGCACACCAGAAAGGTGTCGAACCCCTCCGCTACCGCCTCGCGCGCCTGCTGCCCTGCCGAGTGCGCTGACAGCGTCTCCTGCAAATGCACATCGCTCCCGTGCGCGCTCATCAGCTCGGCGATCTGCTCCACCGCCGCTCGCCGCTTCTCCGAGTGGATCAGCAGCGGATTCAGAAACATCATGACGCGGCGCATCTCGTCAGACTAGGAGCAATGCGCCCGCCCGCACGTGAATTGTCCGTGAGATCAGCTCCGCCAGCATCCGATCCATCACCCCCGCGCCTGTCACCGCTCCCGGATTGACGGCAATTCCGCCGACCGCAGGTATCCACTCGACCATAAGCCGCATCCGAGAAGTGCGATCCGTCTCCGGGAACTCAATCAAGGGGTTAACCAAAAGATTATATGGATTTTCTCCCAGTTTCCCGGCCCTGCCCCACTGATAGAGTTCACAGAGCCGTGATACAACAAACGGTGGTCCCAGGGGTTGGTACGAACACATGACCAGTCAGGAAAAGGTCCTCATCGTTGAAGACGAGCCGCATGCCCTGTCCGGGCTGGCCGAACTGGTTTCCGGATGGGGCTACCGCACGGAAACTGCCCGCGACGGCATTGAAGCCCTCGAAAAAGTCACCGCCTGGCAGCCCGGCATCATCGTCTCCGACCTCAAAATGCCGCGCATGGATGGCCTTGAGCTGCTCGCTCGCCTCGGTGAAACCCATGAGAAGGTCGCCGTCATCATGCTCACTGCGCAGGGCTCTATTGAAGCCGCTGTCGAAGCCATGAAAAACGGCGCCTACGACTTTATCCAGAAGCCCGTCGACCCCACCCGCCTGCGCGCCATTTTGACCAACGCCGCACGTCAGCGCGAAACCGATCGCGAGCTCGAAGTCACCCGCCGCAAGCTCCGCGAAACCGGCGTCCTCGGCTCCCTCGTCGGCGCCTCCAAAAAAATGCAGGAGATCTTCACACTCATCGAGCGCGTCGCCTCCAGCAACGTCAGCATCCTGATCACCGGCGAGAGCGGGACCGGCAAAGAGCTGGTCGCCCGTACCCTCCACGACCTGAGCCCGCGCCGGGTCAAGCCGTTCGTCGCCGTCAACTGCGCCGCCATCCCCGAGACCCTCATCGAAAGCGAGATTTTCGGCCACGAGAAAGGCGCGTTTACCGGCGCCATCGAGCGGCGTGCCGGCTGCTTCGAGCTCGCTGAAGAAGGCACTCTCCTGCTCGACGAAATCGGCGAAATGCCCGTCGGCACCCAGGCCAAACTATTGCGCGTCCTGGAAGACCGCAAGCTGCGCCGGCTGGGCAGCAAGGTTGAGTCCCCCGTCGACGTGCGCGTCCTCGCCGCCACCAACAAAGATCCCGAACAGGCCGTCGCCGACGGCCAGCTCCGCGGCGATCTCTACTATCGATTGAATGTCTTTAACATCCATATGCCCCCTCTGCGCGAGCATAAGGAAGACATTCCGGCCATCGCCGAATCCATGATTACCGACATGAACCAGAAGCACGGCCGCCGCGTCACCAGCCTCGACAGCGAAATGATGGCCCGCCTCATGGCGCATGACTGGCCCGGCAATGTCCGCGAGCTCCGCAATACCATCGAGCGCGCCGTCGTGCTCTGCGCCGAGGGTCAGCTCCAGCCCCGCCACCTGCCCCCTGGCTTCGGCTCGCGCGCCGCACGGCCCACCAGCGAACTACCCTCCAACGCCATCCAGCTGGAGGTCGGCGCGACCGTTGGCGACGCCGAGCGTATGCTGATCTTCAAGACCCTGGAATCGACCCACAACAACAAAACTCGCGCCGCCGAAATCCTTGGCATCAGTCTAAAAACGCTGCATAACAAGCTGAGAGAATACGGCACGGCGGCAACCACCAGCGCACTCGAAGACTAGCGTTGCAGCACCGGCAGCACATACAGCACTGACGTCCTGCTCCTGGTTCCTCCTTGTGAATGAGCGCTGCAACCATCATTCATGCGCCTGAAGACCAAACTCGTCCTCGCGATCACCGGCCTGGTATTCGGCGTGGTGGTCGTTTTCTCGTGGATTTGGCTGAGCCAGCTGCTCCAGCAGCATATCGCCCAGTCGGCCGCGCTCACCGACGACCTCGCCCACCAGGTTTCGCTCAAGGTGAATCGTGCCCTCGACAGCGGTCTCAGTGAGCGCCGCTTCGATCCCCGCGATCAGGTCGCGGTTCGTGCTGCCGTGGCCGACACTCTGCGCCAGAACACCGACCTCAATGACCAGTTGAATTCCATTGTGGAGTATTCGCCCACCGTCCTCGACATTGCGGTCGCCGACCGCAACGGCCGCGCCCTGATCGCCGCTCCCGATGCCTCCCAGGACGATCAGCTTCTCCCCAACCGGCCCGATTTCTCCCAGCTCCAGCGCACTTCCGTCTCGTCGATGATCCGCACCCTGCGCATCGTCTTTGGCCCCCCGCAGGTCTACAACGTCTCCCTCGCGCTCGACCTCAACGATCAGCCCTTCCTCACCATCCGCATCGGCATTCGCACCACCTTCCTGAGCAATGCCTTTCACCCCTGGCTCATGGAATCGCTCCGGGCCATCGGGCTCGCCATGATTCTCTCCATCGTGGTCGCGGCCTTCCTCGCCAACCTCGCTCTCCAGCCCATTGAACAGATCAGCCGCCGCCTCGATACCCTCGCCGCCCAGGAAGCGCTCGCCGAATCCCAGACCACCGGCGCGCTCAGTCCCCCTGAACCGGCCAGCGAGTCCTCAGGCCCGCTCGCTGTCTTCGATCCCCTCCTCGGACGCGGCGACGACGCCGTCGCCAAGGTTTCCGGCAAAATCGAGCGCCTCGGCAAGCGCATCCGCAACGTCGAAGAAGTTTTCTCCGCTCTGCGCGAGAATCTCGACCAGATCCTCTCCAATCTGCAGGACGGCATGATGCTGTTTACCCGCGAATCCCGCGCCGTCCTCGTCTCCAGTTCCGTCGAGCGCTTCCTCAACATCAGCCGCGACCGCATCTTTGGCGCCGAAGTTCGCGAAATCTTTGACCGCAGCACCCGCCTCGGACGCACCGTGCGCGACGCCTTTGAAGGCGGCATGTCCATCGTGCAGGAAGAAGTCACGACCGAAACCGGCCGCCGCATCGAAGTCTCCCTCGATTTCATTCACGATGCCCAGTCCAACGACCGCCACTCCCTCGGCGCGCTGCTCACCCTGCACGACCTCGAATCCGTGCGCGAGATTGAGAGCGAACTGGAAGTATCGCGGCGCCTGGCCGCCATCGGCCGCCTCACCGCGGGCGTCGGCCACGAGGTCAAGAATCCCATCAACGCCATCGTCGTCCACATCGAGCTCCTCCGTAACAAAATCCAGGCCGGCGGCGATGCCCTCCGCCATCTCGACGTCATCCAGAGCGAGATTCACCGCCTCGACCGCGTCGTCCAGACCCTCGTCGATTTCTCCCGCCCTGTCGAGCTCCAGCTCAAAGACCAGGACGTTCGCGAAATCGTCTCCAGCGTCCTCATGCTGGCTTCCGCCGATCTGGAGACGCGCGGCGTTACCGTGGAGAGCCGTGTCCCCTCCCACGCCGTCTTCTGTCGCGTCGATTCCGATCTCATCCGTCAGGCCCTGTTGAACATCGTCCTCAACGGTGCCCAGGCCATGGCCACCGGCGGCACCCTCGAGGTCAGCCTCGGCGACGGCGCGCGCTGGGCCTCCATCCAGGTCCGTGACCACGGCACCGGTATTCCCGACGAGATTCGCTCCCGCATCTTCGATCTCTACTTCACCACCAAAAAAGAAGGCAGCGGCATCGGCCTGGCCATGACCTACCGCATTGTCCAGCTGCACCATGGCCAGATTGACGTAGAATCGAAGCCTGGGAGCGGAACAACCTTTGTACTGCGGCTCCCGTTAACTTCTGCCGGTTCGGGAATTCGCGCGGTGCCGGTGCTGCCGGAGCGCGCAGTCCCGGGTGAGCTTGCTCGCCAGGGGGAAGAACCCCAGCCAGAAAGGTCCGGACCATGAGATCCGGGTGGAGCATAGCGGCTTCTGGGCTCCTGCTTGGCTTAGTCGCGGGCTGCAATCACAGGCAACCAAAGGCTGCTCCCCCGGCGGCGGCGCTGGCCCCTGCCCGGCCCGTCGGTCAAATGGCCGAAATGATTCCCCCTATGCCTCCGCTTCCCACGTATGTAAACAACCGGCCCATCATGCTCAATACCTCGGTTCCGCCCGAGGAGCCCGCCAAATCCGCCACCCCGCCACCGCGGCACACGCGCCACCATGCCAGGCCTTCTCAGGAGTCTGCCCCGCAGGAAGTGGCGAAGTCCACACCGGCCACCCCCCCGGAACACCCGGAAGTAGCGAGTACCCAGCCGTCGGAAAATTCCCCCATCGGCCAGCTCTCCACCGGCAACAGCGATTCCAACACCGCCGACCGCCAGAATATGACCAATGAGCTCAACGCGATCGAGAACGCCCTCAATGGCATCCATCGCTCCCTGAACTCGGAGGAACAGAAAACCGTCGCGCTGGCGCGAACCTTCATCGTTAAGGGCCGTCAGGCCCTCAAAACCGACGACCTGGACGGAGCGAAGAATTACACAACCAAGGCCAAGCTCCTGCTCCAGGAACTCACCAAAGAGTAATTCCGGCTCGAGCCGCCGCTTACCGCTCGCTCCACTTCAGCTTCGACCGCAAAATATTGAAGAACCCGTTCGAGTTCAGCCGAATTAGCTTTACCGCAAAGTCGGAGCGGCGGCAGCGCAACTCGTCGCCCACTTTCAGCTGGATCGCTTCCTGTCCATCGACAGTGAGAAACGTCTGATCCGGCACACCCTCAACACGAACCTGAATCTTTGAAGTTCCCGGCACCACCATGGGCCGCAGCGTCAGCTGGTGCGGGCAAATCGGCGTGATCAGCAGCACATCCATGGTCGGAATCAACACCGGCCCATTCGCCGCCAGCGAATACGCCGTCGACCCCGTAGGCGTCGCCACGATCACGCCGTCCGCGCGAAATGACGCAGCCAGCTGATCGTCGACCTCCACGCTGAAGTCTCCCATGCGCGCAATCGCGCCCTTGGCCACCACCACATCGTTCAGCGCGTCGTACTCGCGAAACATCTTGCCCTCGCGCCACAGCTCGGCATGCAGCATGGCCCGCTCTTCGATGGCACAGCACTTCTCGTTCCATGCGTCGAGGTGCGTGTAGAGATCGGCAAGGCGCACTTCCGTCAGAAATCCAAGCGCTCCGAGGTTCACGCTCAGAATCGGGACGCCAATGCGCGCAAAAACACGCGCCGCCGCCAGCAGCGTGCCATCGCCTCCCAGCACAATCACCAGGTCCGGCGCCAGCGCGGCCATCTCCGGACGCGGGCAAATCCGCTCCTCGGTCACGTAATTCGCGCTCACCGGGTCAAGCAGCAGTTCATAGCCGTGCGCCTTCAGCCACATCACCAGCTCCGGCAAGGTGTGCTGCAGTTCCTCTTTTTGCGGCTTGGAAATAATCGCAACGCGCGGCATCGGGATAAGTGTACCGCTCAGGACTGCTGACCACCCCGCGCGTCGCCGCAGCAAAGGAAAACGGCCGGCTCGCGCCGGCCGTCGTGAGCAGATCAGTGTTTTTAGGTCGTCGCCCGGCTCTTCACCGCGAGGAATTGCGCCGGCACCGCCGCCCCTGTCGAATTCACCAGCTTGGGATCGATGGTTTGCGTATCCGTCAACTTCGTCGTATCCACCATGTGCACCAGATTGTCTCCGCTCGTGCTGGTGAAGAATATCGATCCGTCCGGCGCGAAAATCCCCGCCACCGGAGCCTGTGCGCCCGTCGATAACTGGATCGTGCTCAGCGTTCCCGCCGAGAACCCCGTGCCGGAGGTGAATGTCCCCGGCGTGTAATACGGCAGCACGCCGCTGGCGCCCGGTCCCTGATACGTCACAAAAGCCAGATTGGCGTACGGAGAAGAAACGACCTGATCGATCTCCGATGCCGTGACCGGCAATGCCGGCGTGTCCACGACCGACGTGGGGATGGTCAAAGGCGGCCCTGTGAATGCCGGACAGGCGTTAATCGGCGCCCCTGCAGCCGTGTTGCTGCTGCTTTGCGTCAGTCCAATGTCGGAGAATGTGGAAGTGTTCGCCCCGAGAATGTGAAATCCATCCGCGGTCGCCGTCAGTTGCGCCGTGGCCACGCCTGTATCGCCCGCCGGCGGATAGAAAATCGGCGTGGAACTGCTGTTCGGACAGTAGCTGCGCGCCGCTGTCGTCGTCCCACTCAAAAACGCCGCCTCGCTCGGCACCGTCACCGTTACCGACGGCCCACAGAAGGGATCCCATGCCGGGTTATATTGCGGATATTCCGCCGATCCCCCCGCCTCCAGGGGACAGCTGTTGGCGGTCTCGTTGGTCAGCGGATATTCGGTCCAGCCACTGTTGACGTTGTTCACGAACATCGTGGGCTGCCCGTTGGCCGGATTCACGCCCACGATATACGCGGTCGTTCCGTCGGGTGAAAACTCAGCCCGGCTCGCGATTCCCGCGATACTGGTTTCCGCCCCCGACGATGGAGAGTACAGATAAATCACCTGGCGAAGCTGATCGTTGATCACCACCCCGGTATTCGTGGGATTTACCGCCAGCACAACGCCCGGCACTCCAGGCACTTCCTTCGAAAGCTGCGTGCCCACCGTCGTGATGGCGTAGGTCATCAGTTCGTGATAGCTGCCGAAATAAAGCGTGTCCCCGCCAGGATCCATCACCATCGAATTCGGCGTATACGGCAGCTCGACGGGAGCTCCCGTCGTCCCTGTCGTCAGATCCACCTCAGAGAAGTATTGCGACTGCGATGAGGCCATCCATATCTGGTTCGTAACCCGCCCCGGCGAATTCACCGTGACCAGGTTGGACGTCACCGGCATCCCGTTCCCCAGTAATCCCACCAGGTTGATGGGCGAGTCATTGCAGCCCGGCGGCTGGCAAATCGCCGAAACCGACGCGTGGCTCGGGAAGTTCGCCGAAATCGTGCCCGAACTGTTGACCGTCAGATTCTGCGGTTGCGTCGAAGCATAACTCAGCGACAGCCCGGTAATGGAGTTCTGGTTCGTATCCTTCGCGGTGTACTGCAGCGTCTGCGGCGAACTCGGCGTTACCGTCGTCGTGCGGGCGCCGTTCACTGAGATGGCCAGCGACAACGGGGGGCACGATGAGAAGTATCCCGCCGCCGACGTCACGTCGGAATTGGAGGCAGTGATGATTGTCGAACCAGGCAGATCCGCGGTAGCCAGACCGTTTGGATTTGCTGTCGTCGTTGTCGTCCCCGTCACTGGATTGACATCTGTGGGATTCGTCGTGTTGTCGATACTCACCACCGCGCCGTTCACCGCCGCGTACGTGATCGTGCCAATATTGGCAGCGGGATTCGTGCACGCGGTCGTGGTCGGACTGCACAGTACTACCCCGGCCGGTCCCACCACCGTCGTCTCCGCCAGCAGCGACGTCCCCAGACTCTGTCCCTGGGAAATGCATGCCACCTGGCTCGGAATGCTCATCGACGTAATCGGCGGATGCACATAAATATTGACCGGGTTGGTCGTCACCGCGCCGCCCGTCGCCGTGATCTGCACGATGCCGCAGCTTGTCGAAGTGCAGCCCTTAAATGCCGAGATCGTCGATCCCGACGGCGGCGTGCAGATCGTGAAATCGCTGATTCCCCCAGGGCTGTTGCGATTCCAGGTCCCCGCGCAGATGCCGCCCGTCGGCGATATGTCGGCCATCTGCAGATTCGAGCTGGCGTACGTCCAGTGGGAAACGTTCGCCGATCCCCCGTTGCAGTTGTACGCCGAGGGGGTTCCAATATTTCCCGTCTGTCCCCACGCAAGCGCCAGCCCCGTCGTCTCCGGCTGCATGATGGCATACACCGGCTGCGTCGTCGTCACGCCGTACGCGTGCCCATTCTTGATGCAGTAATTATTAGGATTATGGCCGCAGCCCGCGATGGAAAGTCCAACCGGTAGCGAAAACACAAACAGGACTGCAAGAGCAAGGAACCGCCGCATGAAACCTCCCCGCCTGAGCAGTCCAGCCGCCCAAACGGTCGAAACACCAGAAAAATTACAGGGTGCGATTCAGGATAACAAAGGAGAGGGTCCCCAGCACAGGACCGAACGCCCGATCACCGGGCACGCACACCATCTCCAGAGGACGAATCCGGCCCCAATTGGTGAGCAAAACCGTCGAATCGGCGACTCCAGACCTCCTCCTGGGCCAGTCTTCTTCGCCCAGCGCCTCCTCACTCGCCTCCGCCAGCGCTCTTCTCGGCTCCCTGACTTTCCGGCATGTACAAGTTGAACCAGCTCAGTGCCCGGTCCAGTACATCCCGCCGGTGCTCGGGGTTCGAAAACCCATGTCCCTCATCCGGGTAGACCACCAGTTGCGTCGGGATCCCCAGATCGCGCAGCGCATGCCAGAATTCAAACGACTGTGGCGCCGGACACTCCCCATCCCGGTCACCAACCACCACCAGCGTGGGCGTTTTCACGTTCATGATGAAGTTCATCGCCGAGCTTTGCGCATACACCTTCGGATCTTCATACACCGATGCGCCAAAGAACGGAATCATCCACTGGTCGATCGAGTTCTCGCCGTAATAGCTCAGCCAGTCCGACAATCCCGCTCCCGAAACCGCCGCCCTGAACCGATGCGTCTGCGTCACCGCAAACATCGTCATGAACCCGCCGTAACTCCACCCCGTAATCCCCACCCGGTGATCATCCACCGAGTACTGCTTCTCCACCGCATCGACCCCGGCGAGAATATCGCGCAAATCGCCGTATCCAAAATTCTTGCGGTTGGCCTGGGTAAACTTCTCCCCCTGCCCATAGCTGCCGCGCGGGTTTGGCATCAGCACAAAATAATCCAACGCCGAAAACGGCACCGCCCCATACCCGGCATACGGCCAGCGCGGCATGTTCGCAGCCGACGGGCCGCCATGCACATACACCACCATCGGATACTTCTTCGCCGGATCGTAATGCGCCGGCTCCAGCAGCCATCCCTGGACGTTAAACCCCTCGTTGGTCCACTCCATCGACTTCGCCTTCCCCCACAGCGGCTTCAGCGCATCGTTCGCATGCGTAATCTGTTTCATGCTTCCCAGATCGCCTGCCCACACCTCCGGCGGCTCCGAAAACGATGACCGGATGAACGCAACCGTACTGCCGCTGGAAGTCGCCACGCGCATCTCCAAACCGCCCGCCCCCACGGAATCCGGCAAAGTCAGGTTGTAATCCGGCGATTCCTCGTGCGTGTTGAGGTCGTAGACAAACAAATGTGACGATCCGCCCTTCACCTCCGCGATCCCCACCGAATTGTCATCCAGCCATTCAAACCAGGCCGGGCTCGCCGCGCGATCAGGGGTCAGATCCACCGGATCGCCGCCCGCAGCCGGCACCGCCCACAAATCCCCGCCCGTCGATCCCTGATCCGACATCAACCCGCCGATAAACGCAATCCGCGAACCATCCGGCGACCACCGCGGCACCGCAATCTGCAATCCGCGCAGCGGGCCCGGCACCGTCTGCGTGTCCAATATCGCTGTCGGGTGCCCGTTCATCGGCTGCGTGAACAGCTTCGCCACCCACCAGTTGTTCTCCCCCGGCGGCGGCGCCGCAATGTACGCCACCTTCGACGAATCCGCCGACCAGTCGAACTCATAAACGTAAAGATTCTCGGGAGTCATTTGCGTCAGCTTGCCGCTCCCTGCATCCACATCCGCGACCCGCTGAATCTCCAGTCCCTCTACGCCAATCACCCCCGAAGGCGGCTTCTCCGCCGCAAGCGGGCTGGGCGGACGCGAGGCCCCCTCCACATACAGAAAACTCAGCTCCTTGCCATCCGGCGTCCACGCCAGATCGTGCGCATATCCGTTCAGCGCAGCCAGCTGATGCGGCGGCGTCGCTCCCGCAGGATCCGCGACAAAAATCGCCGTCTTGTGGTCCGCTGTGCAGTCGGAGAAAAATGCCAGCTTCGTAGAGTCCGGCGAGAATACCGGATCGCTCTCGCTGCCCTGCGCATCGCCCTGGCAAGCCGTAATGTGCCGCGGCGCATTGCCCTCCGGCAGCGTTGCCAACTCAATGCCATTCCCGTCGTGCCCAAACTCCGTCCACACAATCCAGTGGCCGTCCGGCGACAAATTCGTCTCGCGATACGACTCCGCCTTTCCCAGCGCGTCAATCAACTGATCGATACGCGCATCGTGCGGCGGATTCACCGGCGGCTGCACCAGCGCCGTCTGTGCACCGGCAGAAAGTCCCCCGGCCAGCGTGAAGCAAACAAGACGAAAGCAGAAATTCTTCATGGGCTTGATTTCTATCAGGTCGCCCCGCGCCCACGCAACGAATCCGCCGTTATCATGACCTGATGGTTGAACTACGGCAGGCGCGATTCGGTGGCGAACCAGACGACCCAGAATTGTGCCGCACCCTCATGCGCGAATACGCAACGTTCCTCAATGACTCCGTCGGGGGCGAGCACATCTGCGTCGCCAGCTTTGAAAAGGAATTAGCCGGACTGCCCGCACCCTACGCCGAACCCGAAGGCGCCATCCTTCTCGCCTTCCACGATCAGGATCCCGCCGGCTGCGTCGCCCTCAAACCCCTCCCCGATGTCCGCCCCGGCGAGCGCGCCTGCGAAATGAAACGTCTCTGGGTCCGCCCCGCGCACCAGGGCCATCAAATCGGCCGCAAGCTCGCTGAATCCGTAATAGCAGCCGCAAAGGCTCGCAGCTATGCCGCCATGTATCTCGACACCATGCCCCACACCATGCAGGCCGCCTTCGCCCTCTACGTCGCGATGGGCTTCACACCCGTAGACCGGTACAACCAGAATCCCGTCCTCCTCCAGCCCGACTCCCTCGAAATCGCCTTCCTGCGCAGGGAGCTGGCATGAGCGCTTCGCTGCCCATCCTCAACAACCAGCACCCCCACGAAAGCTTCGCCGCGGCTCGTGAACTGGAATCGAAACTCCGCGCCACCCTCCGCGGAGAAGTCCGCTTCGATCCATCCGCGCGCGCCCTCTACGCCACCGACGCTTCCAATTACCGCCAGACCCCCATCGGCGTCGTCGTTCCCCGCGATGCCGCCGACGTCGAAGCCACCATCGCCGCCTGCCGCGATCTCGGCGCCGCCATCCTGCCCCGCGGCGCTGGCACCAGCCTCGCCGGCCAGTGCTGCAACGTTGCCGTCGTCCTGGATTTCTCGAAGTACATGCGCCATCTCGTCTCGCTCGACCCCGAGAAGAAGATCGCTGTCGTCGAGCCCGGCATCGTGCTCGACCGCGTGCGCGAGGCCGCCGAGCTCCATCACCTCACCTTCGCCCCCGATCCCGCCACCCACAGCCGCTGCACCATCGGCGGCATGATCGGCAACAATTCCTGCGGCATCCACGCGTCATGGGCGGCCACACCGCCGACAACATCCGCTCGCTCGACGTTCTCCTCTACGACGGCACGCGCATGACCGTCGGCGCCACCACCGACGACGAGTTCACCGCCATCATCGCCCGCGGCGGCCGCCAGCGGCCAGATCTACGCCGCCATGCGCCAGCTCCGCGATCGCTACGCCGATGAAATCCGCAAACGCTTCCCGCAAATTCCCCGCCGCGTCTCCGGCTACAACCTCGACGAACTCCTCCCTGAACACGGCTTCCACGTCGCCCGCGCCCTGGTCGGCAGCGAAGGCACCTGCGCCACCGTGCTCGGCGCCACCCTCGACCTGATGCACAGCCCGCCCTGCCGCCGCCTCGTCGGCTCGGCTTCCCCGACATCTTCCTCGCCGCCGACGCCGTCCCCGCGATCCTCGAACACGACCCGATCGGCCTCGAAGGCATCGACGCCATGCTCGTCGACTTCGTCCGCCGCAAGCATCTCGCCGATCGAAGACCTCAACTCTCCTTCCCCCCGGCGGCGGCTTCCTCCTCGCCGAATTCGGCGCGGAAACCAACGAAGAAGCCGAAGCCAAGGCCCACGCTCTCATCGCCGCCTCATCGCACTTCGCCGGAGCCCCCACCGCCCGCATCTACTCGCCCGCCGAAGCCGCCCGCATCTGGCACATTCGCGAATCCGCCCTCGGCGCCACCGTCTTCGTCCCCGGCGAGCCGCCACGGCTGGGAAGGCTGGGAGGACGCCGCCGTCGCTCCCGCCAGGCTCGGCTCCTACCTCCGCGCACATCTTCGCGCTCATGAAGGAATACGGCTACCGCAGCCCCATGTACGGCCACTTCGGCCAGGGCTGCGTCCACATGCGCATCAACTTCGATCTCGAAATCCGAGCCCGGCATTCGCAAATTCCGCGCCGTTCATCGACCAGGCCGCCGACATCGTCCTCGCCCACGGCGGCTCGCTCTCCGGCGAGCACGGCGACGGCCAGGCCCGCGGCGCGCTGCTCCCCAAAATGTTTGGCCCCGACCTGATGCAGGCCTTCCGCGAATTCAAATCTCTCTGGGACCCGGAACAATCGCATGAACCCCGGCAAGGTCATCGACCCCATCGCCGTCTACCAACCCGACGAAAATCTCCGCCTCGGCGCCGGCTACGCCCCAAAGCAAGCCAGAAACCTTCTTCCACTTCCCCGACGATCACGGCTCCCTCGGCGAAGCCACTCTGCGCTGCGTCGGCGTCGGCGCCTGCCGCAAAGCCGACGCCGGCACCATGTGCCCCAGCTACATGGCCACCCGCGAGGAGCAGCACTCCACCCGCGGCCGCGCCCACCTGCTCTGGGAAATGCTGCGAAGGCGACGTCCTCCCCGACCGACTGGCACAACGAGGAGCGTCCACGAAGCCCTCGACCTCTGCCTCTCCTGCAAAGCCTGCAAAACCGAGTGCCCCGTCAACGTCGACATGGCCACCTACAAGGCCGAATTCCTCGCCCACTACTACGGCGACCGCCTCCGCCCCGCTCCATCACTACGCCTTCGGCTTCATGGATCGCTTCGCCCACGCCGCCTCGCTCATCCCCGGCATCACCCCGCGTCTCGCCAATCTGCCGCTCGCATCTGCCCGGCCTCATCCGCACGCGATCAAAGCCATCCTTGGCGTCGCGCAGCCACGCAGGTTGCCGCAATTCGCGTCGCGCTCTTTCCAACATGAATGGCGAACCTCGCAATCGAATCGTGCCGCCACACACGCCGCGCGAAGCGCCCCCGCCTGGACGGCTAGTCCTGTGGCCCGACACGTGGAATAACTACTACCATCCGCAATCCCTGCACGCCGCCACCCGCGTCCTCGCCCAAGCCGGCTTCACCCTCGAAGTCCCGCGCCAGCACGTCTGCTGCGGCCGCCCCCTCTACGATTTCGGCATGCTCAAGCAAGCCCGGCAATATCTCCTGCACATCCTCAACCATTCGCCCCGCAAATCGACGCCGGCACTCCCCTTCGTCTTCCTCGAGCCAAGCTGCGCCACCGTCTTCCGCGACGAGCTGGTCAATTTCTTCCCGCACGACGCACGCGCGCAAGCGTCTCGCAGACCAGACCCTCCTGCTCAGCGAATTCCTCGTCCGCCACGCCCCCAACTTCCAGCCCGCCGCAGCATCCCGGCAGCAAAATCGTCGTCCACGGCCACTGCCATCACAAATCCACTCATGAAGATGACCGACGAAATCGCCATCCTCCGCCGCACCGGCGCCGACGTCGAACTGCTCGACTCCGGCTGCTGCGGCATGGCTGGCCCCTTCGGCTTCGAACACGACAAATTCGCAGTCTCGCAGACCCTCGGCGAACGCGTCCTGCTCCCCGCCGTCCGCGCCGCCGCGCCGGCCACCATCCTCGTCAGCCGACGGCTTCAGTTGCCGCGAGCAGATCGCGCAAAACACCACCCGCCGCGCCGTCCACTTCGCGGAAGTCATCGCCGCAGGCAGTTGACACGCCCCCAGCCCGCATCCTAAGGTTGAGTCAGAGATGCAGCTTCCCGTCCATCATCGTCATCACCACCATCATCACGTGACGAGCGTGCCGGCGAACTTCTGCTCTCCAGGGTTGTAGCAACAAAGCAGGACCAGGATTGAGAAGCCCGCCGGCGCCAAGCGCTGACGGGCTTTTTCATTTTTGAAATAGAGGATGAGTCATGACGGAACCGACGATTGATTTCGCGAAAATGGATGGCCTGGCGCCCGGCATCGTGCAGGATGCGCGCACCGGCCAGGTGCTGATGCTCGGCTTTCTCAACGAAGAAAGCTGGCACAAAACAAAAGCAACCGGCTTTGTTACATTTTGGAGCCGCACCCGCCACAAGCTCTGGATGAAGGGCGAAACCAGCGGCAATCGCCTCCGCATCATCGAAGTCTCCACCGACTGCGATAAGGACGCGCTCCTCTTTCGCGTCGAAGTCGAAGGCGACGGCCTCGTTTGCCACGAAGGCACCGTCAGCTGCTTCACCAAGCCCCTGACCGCAGGAATCGAATCTGCCAGCGAGGTGTCCGCATGAGCAACAAACTCCGCCTCGGCATCCCCAAAGGCAGCCTGCAGGACGCCACCATCGCCCTCTTCAAACGCGCCGGCTGGAACATCTACGCCGACGGCCGTTCCTACTTCCCCAACATCGACGACGCCGAAATCGAATGCATGCTGATCCGCGCGCAGGAGATGGCCCGCTACGTCGATCACGGCGTGCTCGACGCCGGCCTCACCGGCATCGACTGGGTCGTCGAAAGCGGCCTCGAACGTCGAAAGCATCACCAGCCTCGTCTACGCCAAGCAGAGCCGCCGCCGCGTGCGCTGGGTGCTCGCCGTGCCCGAAGAGCTCGCCGTGGCAGAAAGCCGAAGATCTCGCCGGCAAAATCATCGCCACCGAATTGGTCGAAGTCACCAAGCGCTACTTCGCCGGCAAAAACGTCCCCGTCAAAGTCGAGTTCAGCTGGGGCGCCACCGAAGTCAAGCCGCCCACGCTCGCCGACGCCATCGTCGAAGTCACCGAGACCGGCAGCTCGCTCCGCGCCAATCGCCTGCGCATCATCGACACCGTGATGGAGAGCGAAACCCACCTGATCGCCAACAAAGCCGCCTATCGCCGATCCCGTGGAAGAAGCAGAAGATCGACACCCTCGCGCTGATGCTCCGCGGCGCCATCGACGCGCAGGGCCAGGTCGGCCTCATGCTCAACGTGCGAAAGACCAATCTGCCGACGCGTCCTCGCGCGTGCTGCCCGCGCTCAACTCGCCCACCATCTCCGAACTCAGCGATCCCAACTGGGTCGCCGTCAACACCATCCTCGACGAGAGCACCGTCCGCGACGTCATCCCCAAACTGAAAGCCGCGAACGCCACCGGCATCGTCGAATACCCGCTGAACAAGGTGGTCCTGTGAAGTTGCTCCGCACTCAACGGGCAAGGCCGCGCGCGAGCGCATCGCCGCGCTCACCGACCGCCGCAACGCGGGCTACGAGCGCGCCCTGCCCCAGCGCCCGGCGCATCGTCGACTCGGTGCGGCGCGGCGGCGATCGCCGCCCTGCTCCGCCTGCGCACCAAAGCTCGACGGCATTCCGTCACAGCTCACCGTTACGTATTCCGGCAGACGAGCTGCGACGCCGCCTGGGATGCCGCACCCAGCCGACCTCCAGCCACGCACTGAAGACGCGCCGCGAAAAACATCCGCGCCTTCGCCGAGCGCCAGACGGCCCAAGGATTGGACCTGCAGCCCCGCACGCGGCGTCACCACCGGCCAGCGCGTCTGCCCGCTCGCCTCCGTCGGCTGCTACGTCCCCAGCGGCCGCTATCCGCTGCCCTCCACGCTGCTCATGACCGTCATCCCCGCGCAGGTCGCCGGCGTCGAGCGCATCGTCGTCGTCTCGCCGCGCCCCGCGCAGGAAACGCTCGCCGCCGCTCCCTGCTCGGCATCACCGAGTTCTACCGCATCGGCGGCGCGCAGGCCATCGCCGCGCTGGCCTATGGAACCGCAACGCATTCGCGCGCGTCGACAAAATCGTCGGCCCCGGCAACGCCTGGGTCACCGCCGCCAAAAAACTCGTCGCCTTCGACTGCGCCATCGACATGCTCGCCGGCCCGACAGAGATCGTCGTCACCAGCGAAACCGGCGATCCCGCAGGCATCGCCGCCGACCTCGTCGCCCAGGCCGAGCACGATCCCGAAGCCGTCGCCATCCTCATCACCACCAACGCCGCCCTGGCCAAAGCCGTCATCGCCGAGACAAAACTCCGCGCCCGCGGCAACAAAATCGCCACCGAAGCGCTCGCGCAAAACGGCCTGGCTCATCGTCACAAAATCCGCTCGAAGAAGCCCACGACCTCACCAATCGCATCGCGCCCGAGCATCTCACCGTCGACTACCGCCGCCGATCTCGCCTGGGTCCGCAACGCCGGCTCGGTCTTCATCGGCCCCTGGTCCGCGCAGCCGCTGGGCGACTATGTCTCCGGCCCCAATCACACGCTGCCCACCAGCGGACTCGCCCGCGTGCGCGGCGGCCTCAGCGTCATCGACTTCGTCAAGCTCATCACCGTGCAGGAATACACCGAAGACGGGCGTGCAGCAACTCGGCCCGCCGCCATCGCGCTCGCCGAAGCCGAAGGCCTCACCGGCCACGCGGAAGCCATCCGCCCGCATGACAGAGGTGTCCATGACTGAACATGCAAAATACACGGCCCCGCAACCCTCCGCCACCGTCCAGCCGCATGAAGGAGTACCACCCGCCTCTCGGCGACCGCAGCGGCCTGCGCCTCGACTTCAACGAGAACACCTTCGCCTGCTCCCCGCGCGTGCTCGAAGCGCTCGGCAGCATCTCGCGCGGCGATCTCACCCGCTATCCCGAGCGCGAGCCCGTCGAGCGCGCTCGTCGCCCAGCACCTCGGCCTCGCGCCCGCGCAGGTCCTGCTCACCAACGGCGTCGACGAAGCGATCCACGTCCTCTGCCAGACCTACCTCGACGCCGACACCGAGCTGCTGCTGCCCGTCCCGACCTACTCCATGTACGAGGTCTACGCCTCCGGCACACCGGCGCGACATCGTCCCCGTCCAGGCCGCGGCAACAGGCTTTCACTTTCCCGCTCGAAGCGCTCCTCGCCGCCATCACCCCCGCGACGCAGCCTCATCGCCATCGCCAATCCCAACAGCCCCACCGGCCAGGCCGTCCAGCGCGCAGCGATCTCCTCGCGCATCGTCGAAGCCGCACCGCACGCCGCCGTCCTCGTCGACGAAGCCTATTTCCACTTCCACGGCGAAACCATCATCGACCTGGTCGGCCAGCGTGCCAAATGTAATCGTCGCCCGCACATTTTCGAAAGCCTACGGACTCGCCGGCCTGCGTCTCGGCGTTCTCTGCGCAGCGGAAGACCAGATGCACTGGATGCGCCGCGCCATCTCGCCCTACAGCGTCAACTCCGTCGCGCTCGCCTGCCTCACCGCCGCGCTCGACGACGAGGACTATCTGCGCTGGTACGTCGACGAAGTCCTCGCCTCGCGCACCGCCTTTGAAGCCGCCCTCGACCCGTCTCAACGTCCCCTACTGGCCATCGCAAGCCAACTTCGTCCTGGTCGAACATCGGCCCAAAGCATCGCGATTTCGTCGCAGCGATGCGCGCCCGCAGCGTTCTCGTCCGCGACCGCTCCAGCGACCCCGGCTGCGATGGCTGCGTCCGCATCACCCTCGGCACGCGCGAGCAAACGCCAGCAGGCCATCGCCGCCCTCGAAGAATCGCTCCAGCGAAATCGCCGAAGCCCACGAGGAGCGCAAACGCATGACCTCAAACGTACTCACCAAGCGCACCGCGCAAATCGACCGCAAGACCGCCGAGACCGCAGATCGCACCTCAAGCTCACCATCGAAGGCCGCAGGCCGCTACAACAGTCTCCACCGGCATCCGCTTCTTCGACCACATGCTCGAGCTCTTCACGCGCCACGGCGCCTTCGATCTCGACCTCACACTGCAAAGGCGACCTCGACGTCGACCAGCACCACACCGTCGAAGACGTCGGCATCGCGCTCGGCGAAGCCTTCGACAAAGCCCTCGGCGACAAGCGCGGCATTCTGCGCGCCGGCTACTTCCTCATGACCATGGACGAGACCCTCGGCCTCGCCGCCGTCGATCTCAGCGGCCGCGCCGCCTACGTCGTCGACACCAAAGTGACGCACGCGCCTCGTCGGCGATCTGCAATCCGAGCTCGTCGACGACTTCTTCGAAGGCTTCGCCCGCGGCGCCCGCGCCAACGTCCACGTCAAGACCATGTACGGCCGCTCGAATCACCACAAGATCGAAGCCCTCTTCAAAGCCTTCGCGCGCGCGCTGCGCTTCGCCTGCTCCCGCGACTCGCAGACTGAACGAAATGCTGCCCAGCACCAAAGGACTGCTGTGATGCGTCACCGTCATCGACTACAAAGCCGGCAACCTCACCTCGGTGGTGAAGGCGCTGCGCGCTGCCGGTGCCGATCCTCACCGTCACCGACGACCCCGACCGTCGTCCTGCGAGCCGAGAAGCATCATCCTCCCCGGCGTCGGCCACTTCGCCGCCACGCAGTTCCTCGAGGAACCGGCCTCACAGCCGCCGCCCAGCGAACGCATCGCCGCCGGCGTCCCCTTCCTCGGCATCTGCGTCGGCCTGCAGTGGCTCTTCGCCGGCAGCACCGAAGCCCCCGGCATCCACGGCCTCGCCGCCTTCCCCGAACAGTGCGAGCGTTTCCCGAGCCCGGAAAAAAGTTCCGCACGTCGGCTGGAATTCCCTCGCCATCCAGCCGAATTCCCGCCTCTTTGCCGGCATTGCCCAACGGCAGTTTCGTCTATTTCACCCACTCCTGGCGCGCTCCCGTCGTACAACGCCACCGTAGCGCGTTACAGAATACGGCGAGCCCTTCACCGCAGCCGTCGAGCGCGACAACGTCATGGGCGTCCAGTTCCATCCCGAAAAATCCGGTGAAACCGGCCTGCACGTCCTCCGCAATTTCCTGGAGCTGCCCGCATGCTGACCCGCCGCATCATCGCCTGCCTCGACGTCAACGCCGGCCGCGTCGTCAAAGGCGTGCAGTTCGTCGATCTCATCGATGCCGGCGACCCCGCCGAACTCGCCGCTCGCCACGCCGCTGCAGGAGCCGACGAAATCGTCCTGCTCGACATCACCGCGACCCACGAGCGCCGCGGCACTCTCCTCGACACCGTCCGCGCACCGCGCAGCGACTCTTCGTGCCCTTCACCGTTGGCGGCGGCATCCGCACCGCCGACGAAGCCGCCGCCGTCTTCGATGCCGGAGCCGACAAGATCAGCATCAACTCCGCCGCGCTCGCCGATCCCACCCTCATCGGCGAGATCGGATCAAAATTCGGAGCGCAGGCCGTCATCGTCGCCATCGACGCTCGCCGCACGCCCAACCGCCCCATCGAAGACGCCGAAGTCTTCTCCGCAGGAGGCCGCAAGCCCACCGGCAAGCTTGTCGTCGAATGGGCCCGCGAAGCCGAGCAGCGCGGCGCAGGCGAAATTCTCCTCACCTCCATGGACGCCGACGGCACCCGCGCCGGCTTCGACTGCGAGCTCACCGCCGCCGTCAGCGACGCCGTGCAGATCCCCGTCATCGCCTCCGGCGGCGCAGGCAACGCGCAGCATTTCACCCAGGTCTTCCGCGCAGGCAAAGCCGACGCCGCCCTCGCCGCCAGCATCTTCCACTTCGGCATCTCCGACGTCCGCGCGCTCAAAGAAGAGCTCCGCCGCGACGGCATCCCCGTGAGGCTCCCATGCTGATCCCTTCCATCGACCTCATGGGCGGCCGCATCGTCCAGCTCGAGCACGGCGAAGACCTCCGCCTCGCCTTCGACGACTTCGAATACTGGATCGACCGTTTCTGCGCCTACCCGCTCGTCCAGCTCATCGACCTCGACGCCGCCAAACGCGTCGGGCGACAACCGCGTTCTGATCGAGCAAATCGCGCAACGTCTCCCCGTCCAGGTCGGCGGAGGCATCCGCACCGCCGATCAGGCCCAGCAACTCCTCGACGCCGGAGCACGCCGCGTCATCTTCGGCTCAGCCCTCTTTCATCCCGAAGGCATCGACGTAGACGCAGCCGCCATCATCGCTGCACGCATCGGCGCAGACCAATTCGTCGCAGGCATCGATACAAAATCCGGCAAAATCGCCGTCCGCGGCTGGCGCGAACAGGTCAACGTCACCCCCGCCCAGGCCATCGCCGCGCTCAACCCATTCTGCGGCGCCTTTCTCTACACCCACGTCGATACCGAAGGCACGCTGCAGGGCTTCCCCACCGAGGCTGCCCGCGCGCTCCGCCCCCTCACCACCCGCCAGTTCATCGTCGCCGGAGGCATCCGCACCCGCGCCGAAATCGACACCCTCCACGCCATGGGCGTTGATGCCGTCGCCGGTATGGCTGTCTACTCCGGCATCCTCGACGCATGAGAATCGTCAAATTACGCAATTTCCATCCTGTTGCATCGAAAAATGCACTAACCTAAAACGTCCGCTCAGGCAGGCGGCCAGCCATGGCAACCAAGAGGACCGCAATGCGCGTAGCCAATCGTCTCGACGAGGTCGGCTTCTCCGACATCGTTCAGATTCGCAACAAAGTTCTGGAACTGCGCGCCGCCGGCCAGCCCGTCCACGCCTTCCACGGCGGCGAGCCCTTTTTCGAAACGCCGGAAACCGTGAAGTACGCCGGACTCCGCGCCATGGTCGAGAACCGCACCCGTTACGCGCCCTCTTCCGGCATCGATCCGCTCCGCCAGGCCATCGCTCACAAGCTGCAGACCAAAAACTACATCACTGCCGGCGTGGACGATGTCATCGTCACCGTCGGCGGCGCGCACGCCCTCTACGCCGCCTTCCAGACCGTGCTCAATCCCGGCGACGACGTGCTCCTCTTCTCGCCCTACTGGACCCCCATTCGCGACATGGTCACCATGGCCCAGGCGCGCCCCGTCATGGTGCCCACTTCTACCGCGAGACGCAACGGGATCACCCAGTCGCTCGAGCATTACTCCACGCCCGCTACCCGCGCCATCTACTACAACACTCCGCAGAATCCATCCGGCGTCGTCTTCTCGCGCAAGGATGCCGAAGCTGTGGCCGCCTTCGCCATCGAGCGCGACCTCATCGTCTTCGCCGACGAGGCCTACGAGGACCTCGTCTACGACGGCGACCATGTCTCCATCGCTTCGCTGCCCGGCATGGCCGAGCGCACCATCACCTGCTTCACTTTCTCCAAGTCCTACGCCATGACCGGCTGGCGCGTCGGTTACGCCGTCGCCAAGGAGCCCTTCATGACCGCCATGAAGAAGATCGTTCTCTACTCCACCAACGGCGTTTCCACTCCCACGCAGTGGGCCGCGCTCGAAGCCATGGCCACGCCGCAGTCCGTCATCGACGCGCGTCGCGAAGAATATCGCCTCCGCCGCGATCTCCTGGTCAAGGGCCTCAACGAGCTCGGCCTCACCTGCGAGATCCCTCCCGGCGCCTTCTACGCTTTTCCCAGCGTCGCAAAGATCCACAAAGACAGCCGCCGCGTCTCCACCCTGCTGCTTGAAAAAGCCCACGTCGCCACCATCCCCGGCGTCGTCTTCGGCGCACAGGGCGAAGGCCACGTCCGCTTCGGCTACGCGGTCGCGCCCGAAACCATCGAGGCCGGACTCGAAGCGCTGCGAAAATTCCTTGGCTGAGCCGCGCCTCCCATTACCTTCGGCATGCAGCGCGCAAGGCAGCGCGATTTACGATCAAAGTATCCCCGCTGCCCTAAAGCGCACAGGAGCATATCGCCCTCATGCTGAAAGTTGGCGTGTCCGAATCCGTCGATCCCGAGCTGCATCGGCTGTTGCCCGCAGACATCGCGCTCGAAATCATTCCGCGCAACCCCGATCGCCCCATCGACGTCGATTTCTGGATCGCTCCGCCCTTCCAGAAACAAGCCGCCGCCGCGTGGCCCTGGCTCCGCGGTGTGCGCGTCGTCCAGTCCGTCCTCGCCGGCATTGAAGGCCTCCGCACTTTCCTGCCGTCCGGCGTCACCCTCTGCGACGCTCGCGGCGTTCACACCATCTCTACCGCGGAGTGGGCCGTCGCCGCCATCCTCGCCTCCTGCAAGTATTTCCCGTTTTACGGCGAACTCCGCCGCACCGCATCGTGGCCGCACCGCAAAGAGGCCGAAGACCGCTATCGCGCCCTCCACGCCACCACCCAGCACTTCTATCCGCCGGTTCTGCTTGAAGAGTTGCACAGCAGCCGCGTGCTCATCATCGGCTATGGCGACATCGGCAAAGCGATTGAGACCCGCCTCCAGCCCTTCGGCGTTACCATCGACCGCATCGCCCGCACCGCGCGCGAAGACGTCGCCCCCATCAGCCAGTTGCACAATCTTCTGTCCGCTGCGGACATCATCGTCCTCGTCGTGCCCTTCACCAGCCAAACGGCTGGCCTCATCGGCGCTCCCGAGATCGCCCTCATGAAACAAGGCGCGCTGCTCGTCAACGTCGCCCGCGGCCCCGTCGTCGACACCGGCGCGCTCCTCGCCGCCTTGCACAGCGACCGCATCCGCGCCGCCCTCGACGTCACCGACCCCGAACCGCTCCCCGACAACCACCCATTGTGGACCGCGCCCAATCTCCTGCTCACGCCCCACGTCGCCGGATCCACGCCCATGTTCATGGTCCGCGCCATGCGCTTCGCCGCCGCGCAAATCGGCCGCACCCTCCGCGGAGAGCCACTGGAAAACATTGTCACCGGCGAATATTAGACAGAAAGATTTTCGAGACTAGCGAAGCCCGTTCGCAGGCCACTCGTACACCACAATCCCCAGATCGCTCAGCGTCTGCATCGTGGCTTCCACGTTCCGCCGCACCGCTGGCCCGTCTTTCCTGGGAGCCGTCGGGTCTTCTTCCACCGCGATCACCCGCCCATACGGCCACGCTTCCGCAGGCAGCGCCGTCAGCGCTTCCGGCAGGTCACCCATTCGCAGGTCCAGCACCCGCCGCCGCGCGGCCAGCGGACGCAGCACCGCATCCCCAGGACTCGGCGGCCCCATCGGCGGATACAGCATGCTCAGGTTCACCGTCGACTTGCCGACAATCAGAAACGGATTCGCCCAGCTCACCCGCGTGTGGATCGCCATGTAAACCGTCTTCGACGGCAGCGGCACGCTCGCCAGCTCCTGGCGGTTCGCATCCTGCGCCTGCGCGGCAGCGCGTTCCTTTTGCAGCGCCTGTTCGCGCGCAGCGGCCGCAGCCGCCACGGAATTAGCCGCTTTCGCGGGCGAAGGCGCGTGGTTGCATGCAGTCAGCAGCGAGGCCAGCAACAAAGCGGCGGCGGGCGCGGCAATTCTTTTCATAGCGCGGGTGCGGAGTGTATCCAGAGAATGCAACAAGACCAAATCTTCCACCCGTAAGAATATCAACTCGCGCACCCATTTCGCATAGCTTCTGTGCATGCGTTTGAGAGCACCACCCACAGATTGCGAAAAACGAATTGTTTTGAAGGGGCACGGATTCATCCGTGCCGTTAGTCCGTGCAAATAGCTTCGGCTTTAGCCCCTGAGGGACGCTCCTTTTCGCGAGCTCAACGATATCCCAGGCGATTCTCAGGCCCTCAATGATCCAATCGCACTTCGCCTCCGAAAATTTTCCCAGCTTCCGCGCCCCTTCTATGGTTTCATAGCAATCACACCCGCAAACCAGCTGCCCACCGGAGCCCATGCGCCAAAAACTGGAAGTGTATTTCGACTTTGCCGCGCTGAAGACTACCTGGAGGACCGAAATCTTCGCCGGCCTGACCACGTTTATCACCATGGCCTACATCATCGTGGTCAATCCCTCCATCCTCGCCAAAGCCGGCCTCCCCATCGCCGCTGTTACCGCCGCCACCTGCATTTCCGCCGCCTTCGGCAGCATCCTCATGGGCATCGTCGCGCGCTATCCGCTCGCCCTCGCGCCCGGCATGGGTCTCAACGCCTACTTCAGCTACATGGTCGTCATGAAGATGCACGTGCCCTGGCAAACTGCCCTCGGCGCAGTCTTCCTTTCCGGCGTCATCTTCCTGCTGCTTACCGCCACCGGCCTGCGCCAGGCCATCCTGCACAGCATCCCCCACGAGCTCTATGCCTCCGTCGCCGGCGGCATCGGCCTCTTCATTGCGTTCATCGGATTCAAAAATTCCGGCATCGTCGCCGCCGACCCCGCCACCATGGTCACCCTCGGCAACCTGCGCGCGCCGGAAACTTTCCTCGCCCTGTTCGGCGTTATCCTCATGGCCGTCCTCCTCGCGTGGCGCGTCCGCGGAGCCATCCTCATCGGCGTCGTCACCATCACCCTCGCCGCCATTCCCTTCCACCTCGTCCAATGGAACCCGCAGCCCTACACCTTCTCTGCCATCACCCAAACCGCATTCCGCCTCAACATTCGCGGCGCCCTCCACATCGGCCTCGTTGAAATCGTCTTCGTCTTCCTCTTCGTCGATCTGTTTGACAACCTCGGCACCCTCGTCGCCGTTACCAAACACGCCGGCCTCATCGGCGACGACCACAACATCCCCCGCCTCAGCCAAATCCTCTTCGCCGACGCCACCGCCACCGTCGCCGGATCGTTGGTCGGCACGTCCACCGTCACCAGCTACATTGAATCCGCTGCCGGCGTAGCTGCTGGAGGACGCACCGGCGTCACCGCCATCGTCACCGGCCTCCTCTTTCTCGCCTCGCTGGTCGTCGCGCCCTACGTCGGCGTCGTGCCCACCTGCGCCACCGCCCCGGCCTTGATCGTCGTCGGCAGCCTCATGCTCCACACCCTCGGCGAAATCGAGTGGAAGGATCCCCTCATCGCCTTCCCCGCCTTCCTCACCCTCGTCCTCATCCCCCTCACCACCTCCATCGCCAACGGCCTGGGCTTCGGCATCATCGCCTACGCCGCCCTCCACATCGCCACCGGCAAATTCAATCGCAAAGACTGGCTCCTCTACACCCTCGCCATCCTGTTCTTAGCCAGATTCATCTACGTAGCTGGCGCCTGAGGTCCAGGCTTCGGCTCGGGCTTTTAGCTACCAGCCACCAGCTACCGGCTTCCCCTGCAACCTGTACCCTGAACCCTGTACCCTGTACTTCGTGAAGACCAGCCTCTTCGACCTCTTCAAGGTCGGCATCGGACCCTCCAGTTCCCACACCATGGGACCCATGCGTGCCGCCCGCCGTTTCGCTCTCGAACTCCGCGACTCCGGTCCGCCTGAATCCGGCGCGCTTGCCCGCACCACCACCGTCCTCGTCGAACTTTACGGATCCCTCGCCCTCACCGGTCACGGCCACGGCACCGATCGCGCCATCCTCCTCGGCCTCAGCGGTGAAGAAGCGGCCACCATCGACCCCGCCACCATCGATCCCAAACTCGCCGCCATTCGCGAATCCGGCCACCTCTCCATCCTTGGCACCCACCCCATCCCCTTCCGCGAACCCGAACACCTGCTCTTCCACCGCGATCAAATGCTGCCGCCCGGCGCCGTCACCCAACACCCCAACGGCGTTCGCTTCACCGCATCCGACGCCGCCGGAACTCCGCTCCTCACCCGCACCTACTTCTCCATCGGCGGCGGCTTCATCGTTGCGGATGGCGAAGCATCTCTCCCCGTAGCCACGACCGACGTCGCGCTCCCGTATCCCTTTTCCAGCGCCGAACAAATGCTGCAGATGGCCAGCGACGCGAAACTCGCCATCTGGGAGCTGATGCTCGCCAACGAGTGCGCCCTCCGCAATCCCGAAGACGTCCGCGCCGGCATCCTCCACATCTGGTCTGTCATGGACGCCTGCATCGAGCGCGGCATGGCCACCGAAGGCATTCTCCCCGGCGGCCTCAGCGTCCGCCGCCGCGCCATGCGCCTCACCGAACGCCTTCGCCAAAAAGGCTCCAAAGATCCGCTCGCCCCCCTCGACTGGGTCACTGTCTACGCCATGGCCGTCAATGAAGAGAACGCTGCAGGCGGACGCGTCGTCACCGCCCCCACCAACGGAGCCGCCGGCGTCATCCCTGCCATCGCCCGCTACTATCGCGACTTCATCCCCGACGCCGACCAGGCCGGCCTCCTCCGCTACTTCCTCACCTCCGCCGCCATCGGCGTCCTCTACAAAGAGAACGCCTCCATCAGCGGCGCGGAAGTCGGCTGCCAGGGTGAAGTGGGCGTCGCCTGCTCCATGGCCGCTGGCGGCCTGGCCGCTGCCCTCGGCGGTACGAATGCCGAAGTAGAACACGCCGCAGAAATCGGCATGGAGCACAACCTCGGCATGACCTGCGACCCCATCGGCGGACTCGTCCAGATTCCCTGCATCGAACGCAACGCTATGGGCGCCGTCAAAGCCGTCCAGGCCTGCCGCATCGCCATGAACGAAACCGAAGGCCACAAAGTGTCCCTCGACCAGGTCATCAAAACCATGTACCAAACCGGCCTCGACATGCAGTCCCGCTACAAAGAAACTTCGCTGGCAGGACTAGCGCTGAACGTCATCGAATGTTAAGGACTGCGCATCATTTCCAGCTGGTGGGCCAGCGGCCAGTCTCTTTGCGCATCAGCGCATCTCGCAGTGGCCGATCTGGATGCTTGCGGAAACCCGCGTGCTTCTTCGCCTTCGAATTCGAGTGCGATTCAGCCTCAGCCTGAACGGCATGATCTTCGTCGACAGCGCCACGAAGCTTTGCCAGCGGGCGGCCGCCTGGCGCTCGGCAGAATGACTCCTCTTCTTGCTGCGCGGGATACCCTTGCGACTCGCTTTTGCGTTCTCGCCGTAAGCATTTCTGCGGTCGAGGTCGAGACTCGCCGTCTTCTTTTCCTGCGGTGATTTCAGCCTGCTCACGACTCTCTCCGAACGCATTTACTATAGCGCGATTACGGCCTGGTTGAGCTGCCGTAGCTCACCACGCACTCATACTCCATCGTCACCACCCCATCCCGCGCATTCTCCGCAAACAGCCGCTCCATCGCCGCCTGCATCTCCGCAAATCGCGCATGCCCCGCCTGCGGCATGTATGACGACGACAGCACCCGACCCTCCAACCCCGCCAAATCAAACCTCTGCCGATTCGGAAACACCGCCCGCCGCATCTCCCGTGGCGCAAAAAACTCCCGCAGACTTCTCTTCCTGCACATGCGAACGCTGCACTTTCAAATAATCGACCCCAAACTCCCGCAGCAGCCGCTCATACCCATCATGAAAAGCATCCCCGCCCATCCGCCGATCGTTGTAGATCACCGCGCACCAACCATCCGGCTTCAATACCCGCGCAAACTCCGCCCTTGTCTTTTTGAGATCGAACCAGTGCATCGCCTGCGCCACAGTAATCAAATCAACGGAACGATCCGCCAACCCGGTAGCCTCCGCCGTCCCTTCAACGCACCGCAGCTTCGAATATTCCCGCTCCAACGAAGCGCAAGCCGCTCGCATCTCGTCATTCGGCTCCACCGCCGTCACCGCAAATCCCGCCGCCAGAAAAATCTCTGTCAGCAATCCCGTCCCCGCCGCCACATCCGCAATCACCGCATCCTCCCGCAGCCCACACGCAGCGCGCAGCGTATCGACAATTTCCCGCGGATACCCCGGCCGATACCGCCGATAACTTTCCACCCGACCGGTAAATCGTTGTGTCGGATTCGCAATCATCTGCACCTCACAGCTCTCGCTGACCGGACTTTAGCGAACCGGCCCTTAGCTAACCGCGTCACCAGCTAACCGCTCCTTAGCTAGCGAAGCGTCACACTCACTCCGTGCCCCTCATACGCAATCTCCCGATCCGCCACCGCCGTCACCTGCGCTCCCACGCCATGCCCCGCTCCCACCACCACCACGCGAAACGTTCTCCGCCCCGCCACGCCCGGATAACTTCCCACCCGCGGCCCCAGTGTCAGCGTCGACGTCGCATCGTCCCAGTGCATCGGGATCACCGCATGCGCGCCCTTCTCGTAGTCATACGTATCGCCCGCATCGTTATAGAGCGCGAAATCCCCATTCGCTCCCCGATAAATCCGCAGTTCGATCGGCCCATCCGGAGCCTGCGTCGCGTACTCCACCTCCGGCCCCAGCGGCACAATCGACCCCGCCTTCACATACAGAGGAATCCGATCCAGAGGCGCCGCTGCCTGCACATGCTCATCCCCGCTCACCCGCGCGCCCGTCCAAAAGTCATACCAACCCGCCGCCGGGGGCAGATAAACCTCCCGGCTCGTCGCCCCCTGCTCCGTCACCGGATTCACCAGCACTGCCGGCCCAAACATGAACTCATCCCCGATGTCCCGCACCGTCTGGTTGTCGCGCCAGTCCATCACCAGCGGCCGCATCATTGTGTAATCCTCGCTCGTCACCTTCCACGCCAGCGAATAAATGTACGGCAGCATCCGGTAACGCAGCTTGTCATACGCAATCAGCGTCGGCGTCTGCGGCCCATACGAAAAAATCTCATTCGTATCGTTCACGCGATGCCCGTGCGTCCGGAAAATCGGGCAGAACACCCCAAACTCATACCACCGCGTATAAAGCTCCTGATAGCTCGGATCCCGCGTGTCCCGCTCATACGGCCATCCATACCCCGCAATATCCGTAGTCCAGTACGGCAAGCCCGAAACCTCAAAATTCAATCCCGCCGCAATCTGCCGCTTGAACGACTCCCACGTCCCAATCACGTCCCCCGACCACACCGTCGTCGCATTCCTCTGTTGCCCCAAAAATCCCGAGCGCGTCAGAATGAACACCCGCTTCTGATCCGTCGTCTTCCGCCAGTGTTCGTAAACGCCCCCCGAGTGCATCAGCGGAAAAATATTCGTATACCGCGCTCCATTGCCGATGAACAAATGCTTCTCGTCCAGCGCGCCATCGCTGAATCCGTCCCAGATCTCCGGCTCCGAACTGTCCAGCCAGAACCCATCCCACCCCTCGGCAAACTTCTTCCCCATCAGGTGGTCCCAATAGAAATCCCGCGCCGCCGGATTCGTCGCGTCGTAGATATCTGTGTCCGGAATCGTCAATCCCTTCGCCTTCATCTCCTGCCAGTTCTTCGACCGCGGATCCATCTTGGCCCACACCGAAATCATCGCGTGCACATGCTCCGCGTGCAGCTTCTGGAGCGCCGCCGGAACATCCGGCCATGGCTTCAGATAATCTGCGGTGTATTCCGGATCGCCCTGCAGCTTCCACCAGAACCAGTCCTGCACGATGAAATCCAGCGGCACGTGCTGGTCCCGATACTCCTGCGCCACATCCAGCAACTGCTTCGCCGACTTGTACCGGTCCTTCGACTGCACAAACCCATACGCCCACTCGCCAAACAGCGGCGCATGCCCCGTCATCTCCCGGTAGCGATGGATCACCGCATCCATCTCCGGCCCATAAATGAAGTAGTAGTCAATCGCATCCGCCGCGTCCGCCGTCAGCTTCATCTCCAGAAAGAAGCGGTTGTCAAAGAGCGACCGCGATGCCGTGTTCCACATCAACCCATAACCATTCGTCGAAACCAGAAACGGAATCGCGACATTCGTATTCGCCTGCGCCAGCTCCACCACCGCCCCGCGATAGTCGAACACGCCCGACTGATGCTGCCCCAATCCGTAAATGCCTTCCAGCGGCTGACCCCAGAACCGCTCGCTCACGTGGTAAACCTTCTCGCCGTTCACCAACGCCGGCTCATAATGCCGCGGCTCCCGATTGCCGAACTCCCGCAACAACTCCTTGCCGGAAACGTCATCGAAGGCCAGCGCCGCATTCTTCAGATCGATGCGAACCCGCACCTTCTCCGTGCTGACGGTCGCCGCCTTGTCATCCTGCGCGAAAGAAAAATGATCCGGCGTGCATGCATTCACGATCCAGGGCGTTGCTGGCGACGCTCCAGTCGGCTCTCCCGGTCCCGCCACCACGTGGATGACATCAGGACCACACACCGTGATGCGCATCGTCTCCGTGCCATTGTGAACCAGCACACCCCAGGCCTGCTGTTCCACCGTCACGTGGGCCCCCGTCACTTGCGCTCCGCCCACCTGCGCCGCACACGTAGCGCTCAGCGCGGCAACGCCAGCCAGCAAAATCCCAATCCGCCAAACTCCGAACAAAGGTCGCACGTTCCCTCCACAAAAGAACCGCAACCATAGTAGAAGACTGAAGGGTCTTGCCGCGAAGCGGCCTGCGCCTGGACGGCTAGTCCCTTTCGATGGCCATCGCCACCGAATTCCCACCGCCCAAACACAACGCCGCAACGCCACGCCGCACATCGCGCCGCATCATCTCGTAAATCAGCGTCACCAGCACCCGCGCGCCGCTTGACCCAATCGCATGCCCAATGGCGACCGACCCGCCATTCACGTTCACCTTCTCCAGCGGAATCCCCAACTCCCGCGTCACCGCAATCGCCTGCACCGCAAACGCCTCGTTGAACTCGAAGAGATCCACATCGTCCACCGACCACCCGGCCTTCGCCATCACCTTGCGCGCCCCATTCACCGGCGCCATCAGCACCCACTTTGGATCGATGCCGCTCGTCGCATGCGCCACAATCCGCGCCAGCGGCTGCAATCCCAGCGCCTTCGCCTTCGCCGCGGACATAATCACCACCGCCGCCGCCGCGTCGTTCACGCCCGGCGCATTCCCCGCCGTCACCGTCCCATCTTTTTTGAATGCCGGCTTCAGCGCCCGCAGCGTTTCGATCGTCGTATCCTCGCGAATCGCCTCATCGCGCTCAAACAGCTTCGGCTCCGCACCTTTCTTCTTCGCTGGAATCTCCACCGGCGCCACCTCTGCCGCAAACCGTCCCTCGCGCCACGCCGCCGCCGCCTTCTGGTGCGAGGCCACGGCAAACGCGTCCTGCTCCTCGCGCGTCACGCCGTATTTCTCCGCCACCAGCTCCGCCGTCTGCCCCATGTGGAAGTCGTTGTACACATCCCACAACCCGTCGTGCACCATCGAGTCCACCGCCACGTTGTTCCCCATGCGAAAGCCGCTGCGCGCCTGCGGTAGCAGATACGGCGCATTCGTCATCGACTCCATGCCGCCCGCCACCACAATCTCCGCATTGCCCGTCTGAATCGACTGCGCGCCCAGCGCCACCGCACGCAATCCCGATCCGCACACCATGTTCACCGTCACCGCGCTCACTTCCGGCAGCAGCCCGCCGTAGAGCGCCGCCTGCCGCGCGGGATTCTGCCCCAGCCCCGCCGACACCACGTTGCCCATAATGCACTCGTCAATCTGCTCCGGCTTCAGCTGCGCGCGCTCCACCGCCGCCCGCACCGCCACCGCACCCAGCTTCGTCGCTGACACATCGCTCAGCGATCCCTGAAACTTCCCTACCGGCGTGCGCACGCCGGAAACGATCACAATCTCGTCCATAAGCTCCATATCCTGTTCGATGCGCGAGCGCGCCGTTAGAATCCGCTGCCCACGTAGAATCCAGAGGAAGATACCAAAGATCATGAACCTCATGCACGAAACGCCGCCCCCGCCCCCGCCTGCGCTCCCGACGACGCCCCGGCTGCCCACCTCTGCCGTCGCGCCCTGGTGGCACACCGCTCTCATCGTGCTCGTGCTCGTGGGCGGCTCGTTCCTCAACGCGCGCCAGTCGCACCTCGCCAGCTTCGGCTCCCATCATCTCCAGCGCTACCTCGGCGGCATCGTCGCGGAGTGGATCCTCTTCCTCATCGCCTGGTGGGGCCTTCGCCTGCGCCGCGTGTCCATTGCCGAACTCCTTGGCTTCCGTCCCGGCCTGCGCGCCTGGGGTGAAGACATCCTCACTGCCGCAGTCTTTTGGATCCTCTCCGCCATGGTGCTCGCCACCATCGGCGTCATTGCGCAGTTGTTCCACATGGGCACACCGCAGAAAACCCTCATGGCCCTCGCGCCGCAAACCGTCTCGCAGATGCTGCTTTGGATTACCCTCAGCATCTCCGCGGGCATCGTCGAAGAGTTCGTCTTCCGCGGCTATCTGCTGCGTCAGTTGTCGTCGCCCATCCACGCGCTCTGGCTCGGCGTCATCGCTTCATCGCTCATCTTCGGCATCAGTCACGGCTACGAAGGAGCAGTCGGCATGATCGCCATCACCGCGTATGGCGCGCTCTTCTGCGGTCTCGCTATTCTCCGCAGAACTCTTCGCCCTGGCATGATCGCGCACGCATGGCACGACATTTTCTCCGGAGTGATGCTCGCGCTCGTGAATCATTTCCATCTCATCTGAATTTTTTTCGTCGCTCTCGCGTCGCGCGCGACTCCTCTCGGATGACAAGCGCGATTCCGTCGCGCAAAATCTCTTTCGAATTTTTCCATTTTTTTCTTGACACTCATGTTGCGGAAAACTATACATTCGTTAACTGCAGCATTTATGTTGCAGACTTCGATGTACACATCGAACAAGGGAGAATAGACAAAATGGCAACCAAGAAAGCAGCAAAGAAACCGGCGAAGAAGGCAGCGAAGAAAGCCGCAAAGAAAAAGTAAGCCATCCAACGGCAACACACTGAGGGGACGCGCAAGCGTCCCCTCAGTCTTTTTGCGCCAATGTTCATGCCCCTCCGCGCAATTCTCACCCACATCGCGATCGCTCTATCATCCGTCCTGTGCTGCCCGCTTCATCGCTGCCCGCACCATCGCTGACCGTCTCACCGCTGACCGGTTTATTGCTGCCCGCACCACCGCTGATCGCTTCACCGCTGACAGTTTTACCGCTGCCTTCTGTACCCTGTACCCTGCACCCTGCACCCTGTACCCTGTACCCTTTCTCCATGACCCGCCGCCGCTGGATCGCCGACACCTGGGATGAAGCGACCGCCTCGCTCACCGGCAATCAGGCCTCCCACCTCATCCGCGTCCTCCGCGCCGAACCCGGCATGGAATTCGATATCGTCGCCGGCGGCCACGTCTGGCATAGCGTCATCGCCGGCATCACCGGCGACGCGGTCCGCTTCAACCTCATCGCCGAAGTCGAAGCCGATCCCGCGCTCCCCGTCACTCTCCTGCTCTCCGTTTTCAAATTCGATCGCATGGAGTGGGCCATCGAGAAAGTCACCGAGCTCGGAGCCGCGCGCATCGTTCCCGTCATCGCGCGCCGCAGCGAGAAGCATCTCGCTCAGGCAGCCGCTACGCGCGCCGAACGCTGGCGTCGCGTCGCTGTCGAAGCGTCGAAGCAAGCCCGCCGCTCCGACGTTCTCCAAATCGACGAACCGCTTCCGCTCAAAACTGCTCTGCGCGCAGAACCAGAAGCCATCCGCATCGTCCTCGCCGAGCAGGAGCGCTCCACCACCCTCCATCACGCACTCACCGCAGCGCTCACCGCAGCCGGCGACGAAGTTCCCTCCATCCGCATCGCCGTCGGCCCCGAGGGTGGCTGGACCGGAGAAGAGGAAGCCATGTTCGACGCCGAGACCTGGAAAGCCGTCAGTCTCGGTCCCCGCATCCTCCGCGCCGAAACCGCCGCCATCACCGCCATGGCCGTAGCCGCCGCCCTCCTCGAATAGAAAATCAGCTCAAACAAAAACGGCCAGCATCGCTGCTGACCGTCTCCACCGCATTTCTATCTTTCTGGAATCTGAACCCGCGCTCGCAGCAACTACAGTCGCTACCGGCTACCAGCCACCAGCTACCGGCTCCCCTACGAAAACATCTCCTTCACCTTCTCCACCAGCGTCCGCGAAGTCGGCGTGTTCTCCACCGTCATCGTTTCCGCCAGCTCCCGCATCTTGTCCTTCTGCGCCCTGGTCATCTTGGTCGGCGTGCGCACCATAATGTGCGCCACCAGATCGCCGCGTCCGTGCTCGTTCAGGAAAGGCACGCCCCGCCCGCGCACCCGAATCTGCTGTCCGCTCTGTGTGCCTTCGGGAATCTTCAGCCGCGTCGGACCATCCAGCGTCACCAAATGAATGTCCGTTCCCAGCGCTGCCTGCGGAAACGAAATCGGAATCGTGCAGTGCAGGTCATTCCCGTCGCGCTCAAAAACTTTATGTGGACGCACGCGCAGCACGATGTACAAATCCCCGCCGCCGCCGCCAAACCGTCCCGCATCGCCCTCGCCCTGGTAGCGAATCCGCGTGCCGTCTTCCACGCCCGCCGGCACCGTCACCGTCATTTCGTGTTCCCGCTCCGCGCGCCCGTCGCCGCGGCACGTCGCGCACGGATCGGTAATCACCGTCCCTGTCCCCGCGCAGTGGTTGCACGTCCGCGCAATCGAGAAGAATCCCTGCTGGTACCGCACCTGTCCGCGTCCCTGGCAATGCGGACAAGTCGAGGGCCCGCGCCCCGTCGCCGTTCCTGTCCCCCGGCAATCCTTGCACGCTTCCGCGCGCTGCACCGTGATCTTCGTTTCCTTCCCAAACACCGCTTCTTCAAACTCAATCGTCAAATCGTGCCGGATGTCGCGGCCCTTCTGCACCCGCGACTGCTTGCGATTCCCGCCCACGTTGAACATCTCGCCGAAAATGTCGCCGAAAATATCCCCAATATCCTGGCCGCCAAAAGGATTCCCCTCGAATCCCCCTCCGGCCATGCCCGCATGCCCAAACCGATCGTAGGCCGCGCGCTTCTGCGGATCGCTCAGCACCTGGTACGCCTCGCTGCACTCCTTAAAGCGCTCTTCAGACGCCTGGTCGCCCGGGTTCCGATCCGGATGATGCTGCAGCGCCAGCTTGCGGTACGCTGCCTTCAGCTCCACATCCGTCGCCGTGCGCGTTACCCCGAGTACTTCGTAATAGTCGGCTTTCGTCACTTGTCCCACTCTGCTCATGCTTCCTTCTGCTGTGAATTACTGGCAACCCGCACCAGCGCCGGCCGCAACAGGCGTTCCCGAATCTTATATCCCCGCCGTACCTCTTCAAATACCTGATGATCCGGCAGGTCCTCGCGCTCCACCATATCCAGCGCCTCGTGCACCTTCGGATCAAAGATCGCGCCCACCGTCTCCACCGGCTGCACATTCAAACTGCGCAGCGCCTCTTCCATCTGCTTCACAATCAGTTCCACGCCCGTCCGCAACTGCTCCGCCGATCCGCCCGACTTCAGCGCCAGCTGGAAATTATCCAGCACCGGCAAAAACTGCTCCACCGCATTCGCCACGGCGTAGTCGCGATAATCGGCCTTGTCCTTCGCTTCCCGCTTGCGCGCGTTGTCAAACTCCGCCTGCAGCCGCGCCAGCCGGTCGAACAACTGATCCCGCTCCGCCTTCAGCCGCTCATATTCTTCCTGCGGCACCGACGCCGTCGCCCCGGCCAACAACGGCTCGCTCTCGTCCAGGTTCGACGAATCTGCATCGATATCCACATTCCCAACCTGCGGCGCTGGCTTTTCACCGGCGCGCTTCTCTTCCACCATGCGTCTGCTCATTTCATCGTCTCGTTTTCTTTTCGCAGGCGCGCTTCTGGGGAAGGCCTGCGACGATTTGCGGTTTGGGTTTTACTGCGGCCCCTGAAAGATCCTTCCGGAAAGCTGCGCGATATACGATACCGCGTTGATCGTTTCCTGATACTGGATGCGCGTCGGCCCGATCACGGCCACCGTCCCCAGATTCTCCGCGCCCAGCCGTGCCGTGGCGCCAATCAGCACAAAATCCTTTAGCTCTGGAATCGCCTCTTCCAGTCCCACCACCACCCGCACCGTCCGCTGCCGCGCATCCACATAGGCGTTCAGCAGCTCAATCAGCCGCTCCTTCGCCTCCAGCGCCTGCAGCATGGTGCGCATCCGCGCGCGATCCGGCTCGCTCGCCAGCAAATTCGCCACGCCCTCAATAAAAATCGTCTGCGCCGCTCCCGCATCCGCGTCCAGCGCGCCCTTGCGAATCAGCTCTTCCACCGACTGCGACAGCCGATCGTACTCGCTGCGCTCCGCCTCCAGCCGCCGCGCCAGCTCTACGCGAATCCGCTCGATCGACCACCCATGAAAATTCTCATTCAGAAAACGTGCCGCTGTCTCCAGCTCGCCCAGCGCCAAATCGTGATCCAGCGTCAACACCCGGTCCAGAACCGTCCCCGCCTTCGTAATCACCACCGCCAGCACCCGCCCCGGCGACAGCCGCGAGAAATGAATGTGCTCCAGCGTGTGAAACTCCTGCGTCGAGGCCAGCGCCACACCCAGCCCGCTCGAAATCAGCGCCAGCACATGCGAAGTCCGCTCCAAATACTGCTGGCTCGTCCCAATCCCCGCAAAGCTTTCCTCAATCTGCTCCATCCGCTCCGGCGCCGGCAGCGCAAACGGCAAGCCGCTGAACTGCTCCACATAAAACCGGAATGCCCGCGCCGTAGGAATCCGCCCCGCCGACGTATGCGGCTGATCGAGCAGCCCCTCATCCCCCAGCGCCGCCATCACATTGCGAATCGTCGCCGGGCTCATCCCGTCCCGGTTCCCGCTCCCGCCGCCAAAATGCCGCGCGAGCGCCTGCGAAGCCACCGGCTCACCCGTTGCGATATACGTCTCGATAATGGCAGTCAGAACAGCACGCTCGCGAGGACTGATCCGCGGCTCAGAACCCATAGGAACAACCCATTCCCCACCCAAAATTGGGTGGAGTTCTCCTCTATAGATTGTAGGTTTGCAAACAGGGAGGGTCAAATGGGATCCTCCTTATCATCCGCTATGCAAGATCCCGCTCAATCCGTCCCCAACCTCGTGCCCGTCGATCAGATGAAGGGCGACGACGAAGAAGACACATCTCTCCTTCGCAGGATGTCTGAGCAAGCCGAGGCCTGGTTGAATTCACACACCTGGTGCACAGCGGCGAAATGCGAATACTTCGGCGGGGGAATCGGTGGCATCTTCGCCGTGTTTCTCTGCAAGGTGGATTCCCCATTACCCGATGTGGACCCATGGATTTGGGTAATGATTGGTGATCCTCCTCCCGCCTATCTGCCCCTGGAAGACGCTTCTTCGCCGCGAGAGGTCTTTCGCGAATACATCCGCGGAATGACCAGGTGGGCTGAACTGGCACGGCAGGGGATCAACGGTGACGCCGAAGACTGTGTTCCGCCAGTCGACCTCCCACCAACTCCCGAGTCGGCTTACAGGATTGAGGCGAAACTCCATCTACTACTTCTCCTCGTCAAGCCGTATTTCGACACATCAAACGAGTCCGCCGAAATCAATTAGTTCCTGGGGCTTCCGTCACCTCCACCGCAAACCCCAACCCCTCCGCCTCCACCACCACATCCCTCATCCAGACAATCTTCCCCGCCCACTCCACCACCGGCCAATCCCGCCGCGCCTCCGCCCCCACGCCCATCCGCTCAAAAATCTCCTTCAGCGGCTTCGCGCTCCGCGAATATTTGAGCTTCACCCGATCCCCGGCCCGAGGCGTCCGCAAAACAGCTGCAGGAATTTCCCCCGCCTCACCAATCACCCGAGCCCGCAGCGAAACCCCCAACCCCGTCACCTCACCAGGAATCGGCAACGCAAAAGTCTCCGCGTCCCCATTTTTCAAAACGTCAGCCGCCTCGCGAATCAAACGCAGCTCCCGCGCCGTCCGCTCCGCCCGCAACTCCGCCGTCATCTGCTGCCTCCGCGAACCCGCATGCGCATCCGCCCCGCACATCCCCATCAGCCGTTCCGTCTGCTCAAAATTCAACCCGCACCGTAACTGCTCCGCCGCCGCCCGCAGCACCCGCCGCCGCAGCGCCGGAGCCAGCCCGCGCAGCCGCTCCACTTCCATCCCCACTTCACCCGCATCCGGCCGCGTGCTCACCGCCCGTCCCCCGCCCCGCACCGGTTTCCCCGGCAACACCAGCGACGGCAGCAGCCGCGCCAGCTCCGCCTCCCACCAGCTCTCCTCATCCCGCGCAATCGCCGCCAGATTCGCCAACTGCTCCGCGACTCGCGGATTCAATCCCGCCAGTTGCAGCAGCACCTCATGCCGGATCCGGTTCCGCGTGAACGCCGTATCCGCATTCGTCGCATCTTCGCGCCACGCCTGCCCCATCTCCCGCAGCCACGCCTCAATCTCCGCGCGCCGCACCTCTAAAAACGGCCGCAGAATCACACCACCGGCGCAAGCAACCACCGGATGAATCCCGCCCAGCCCCTCCGTCCACGCGCCCCGCACCAGCCGATGCACCACCGTCTCTGCCTGATCGTCCAGCGTATGCGCCGTCGCCACCGCATCCGTCTTTCCTTCCGCCAGCAGCGCGCGAAACCATCCATACCGCAGCTCCCGCGCCGCTTCCTCAAGACTCAGCTTCCGTTCTCGCGCCACCGCCGGCGTGTTCACACGATGCACTGCGAACGCCACGCCCAGCCGCTCCGCCAGTTCGCAAACAAACTCCGCATCGCCCTCCGACTCAGCCCCGCGAATCCCATGCTCGACGTGCGCCACCATCAGCACTAGCCCAATCTCCGGCGCCACTTCCTGCAGTGTCCGCAGCAGCGCCACCGAGTCCGCCCCGCCCGAAACGCCCACCGCCACGCGCATCCCCGCGCGTAATCCGTTGCGATCGAATTGGAGTGGAGATGCCACGCAACAATCGTAAGTCTTATACTGCTTTCCATGCTGAAAACCCGGATGGCCGCCGCTTCTGACGCATCGCTCATCACTCGCCATCGCCGCCGCATGTTCGTCGATGCCGGACGCCGCGACGACCAGGTGCTCCAAATCATGGCGGACGCCCACGAGCCCTGGGTCGCCAAAGCCATCAATGAAAATCGCTACCTCGGCTGGCTCACCGAAGACGACGGCCAGGTCGTCGCTGGCGCCGGCCTCCTGCTCCTCGACTGGCCTCCGCACCCCCTCGATCCCCGCTCCACCGTCCGTGGCTATCTCCTGAACGTCTACGTCGAGCCCAGCCACCGCCGCCGCAAGCTCGCCAGCAACCTCATCGAGATGGCCCTCGCTGAAGCGACGCGCCGCGGCATCCGCGTCGTCGCCCTCCACTCCACCGACGAAGGCCGCGCCCTCTACGAAGCCAACGGCTTCCGCCCCACTAACGAAATGTTTTACGTCGAGCCCATCGAATCGTAATCGAGGCGCTCTCTCATGAAGCAGCCGCCGCGCATCGCCTTCCTCGCGCTCGTTTCCATCTGCTTCGCACCGTTAGCCGTGCACGCCGGCCGGTTCCCCCCTCGGGACGCGCAGAAAAGACCAGGAAGTCCAGTCACGGAGGGACGGGGGAGTTGAGCGCCGCGCTTCAGCGTGGGGTGAGCGCCCGATTAACATCCGAAGTCCTGTAAGGACGGCGCACATTTGCCTGCACTTGATGGTCCTGGTTTTCGCGTTCAAGCGATCCAGTCCCAAAGGGACGGCGCACATGAGCCCCACGCTTCAGCGTGGGGTCTCAGCCCTACCGCAAAATCGGAAACGGCCCAAACGAATTCCCGCCGGTATTCGTCCCGTAATCCAGATCGAATCCCAGCTGCAGCTTCGCCGCCTCGCTCATCCGCGCCGGGCCCCACGGCGGATCGAACACCACGTCGACCTTCACTTCCTTCACTTCCGGCAGCCGCCGCAGCTTGTTCTCCACATCCGCCTTCAGCACGTCGGACATGCCGCACCCCGGCGCCGTCAGCGACATCTGCACATCGATCTTCTTGCCGCCCTGCTCGTGCTCGCCGATCGCGCACCCATAGATCAGCCCCAGATCGACAATGTTCACCGGAATCTCTGGGTCGTACACCGTCTTCAGCTGATCCCAAACCATCTTCTCGCTGAAAGTCGGAGGCGCCTGCGTCTCCTCCACCGGCCCGCTCAGCCCCAGCGCATCTGCATCGGTACCCTCAATGCGATAAAGCTGCCCCGCGGTCGCCCCCGTCGTCGCCGCGACCGTGTAGCTCGTCCCCGCCGCCTGCGTAACGCGCACCACCGTCCCCTCCGCCAGCACCAAACGCGCACCGGAAGGAATAGCAATCGCCGCGCAATCGCGCTTCAAAGGAACCGTTCTGTTGGTAATAATCATCGCGAGCCAGTCGCCCGTAGCCCGTAACCTGTAGCTCGCAGCAAACAACTCCGCGACCAGCTACCAGCCACCGGCTACCAGCTATTCGGTAGAAATCTTCTCCTGCGTCCCATCCAGCGCCGCTTCCAGCGTGTGCCACGCCAGCGTCGCGCACTTCACCCGCATCGGAAATTCCGACACCCCGGAAAACACCGCCAGCTTGCCCAACTCAGCGTCGCTGACATGCTCGTGTCCCGTCACCAGATCGTGAAACTGCTGGAAGATCTTGTGCGCCTCAGCCTTCGTCTTGCCCTTCACCGTCTGCGTCATCATCGAAGCCGACGCCTTCGAGATCGCGCATCCCGCGCCCTGGAATCCAATATCCCGAACCGTGTCCCCATCCATCTCCAGATACACCGTGAACCGGTCGCCGCACAGCGGGTTATACCCCTCGGCCTGATGATTCACGCCCGCCGGCTCTTTAAAATTCCTCGGAGCCTTGCTGTGCTCCAAAATCACTTCCTGATACAGATCGCGCAGCTCCGCCATTAACCAAAAACCTCCTGCACCTTGCGGATGCCCCGCGCCAGCGCATCCACTTCCGCCCGCGTGTTATACACCGCGAACGAAGCCCGCACCGTCGCCGGAATCTTGTAGCGATCCATCACCGGCTGCGCGCAGTGGTGTCCCGTGCGCACCGCAATGCCTTCCTGATCGAGGATCGTTCCGATATCGTGCGGATGCACATCCTCCACCACAAACGACAGCACGCTCGCCTTCTCCTTCGCCGTCCCGATGATCCGAATCCCCTTGAGCCCCAGCACCGTCTGCGTCGCGTACTCCAGCAGCTCATGCTCGTGCGCGGCAATCTTCTCCACGCCCACCGCGTTCATGTATTCAATCGCGGCCTTCAGCCCCGCCACGCCCGCCATATCCGGCGTGCCCGCTTCAAACTTGTGCGGCACTTTGTTGTAGGTCGTCTTCTCAAACGTCACCGAGCTGATCATGTCGCCGCCGCCCTGGTACGGAGGCATCGCCTCCAGCAGCGCCGCCTTCGCATACAGCGCGCCAATCCCCGTCGGCCCGTACATCTTGTGCGCGGAAAACGCATAGAAATCGCAATCCAGATCCTGCACATCCACAGCAATATGCGGAACCGCCTGCGCTCCGTCCACCAGCACCGGAATCCCCTGCGCATGCGCCATCGCCACCATCTTCTTCACCGGATTGATCGTCCCCAGCGCATTCGAAACCTGCGCCACCGCCACAATCTTTGTGCGCGGCGTCAGCAGCTTAGCGTATTCCTCCAGCACCAGCTCGCCCGCGTCGTTGATCGGCACCACGCGCAGCTGCGCGCCCTTCTCGTTGCACAGCATCTGCCACGGCACAATATCGGAGTGGTGCTCCATCGCCGTGATCAGCACCTCGTCGCCCGCGCCCACGTGCACGCGTCCCCAGGCCTGCGCCACCAGATTGATCGCCTCAGTCGTCCCGCGCGTGAACACAATCTCGCCCGCATCCGCCGCGTTCACAAACTTCTGCACCGCCTGCCGCCCAGCCTCAAACTCCTCCGTCGCAATCTGGGACAAATAATGCACGCCGCGATGGATATTCGCGTTCGCGCTCGTGTAATACCGAACGATCGCGTCAATCACCGCCTGCGGCTTCTGCGAAGTCGCTGCATTGTCCAGATACACCAGCCCCTGCCCGTGCACGCGTAGCTGCAGAATCGGAAAATCCTTCCGAATCCGCTCCACGTCCAGCCCAGACTTCACGAGCCCAGACTTCACCACGCCTTCCGGCAGTGCAACGCTGGCTGTCATCCCCGCTCCTCCCCGCACTTTCCGGCGAACCCGCCGTCTTAGAACGGCCCGCATTCAGTCGTGCCATAGATGAAATCCGCCGCTTTAAAGGGCACGACCTCAATCGTGCCAATCCGCCGCTTTGAAGCGTCCGCATTCAGTCTCGCCGTAGATAAAATCCGCCGCTTTGAAACGTCTGCATTCAGTCTTGCCGTAGATAAAATCCGCCGCTTTGAAAGGGCACGACCTCAATCGTGCCAATCCGCCGCTTTGAAGGGGCACGACTTCAGTCGTGCCGTAAAAATCACCAAATACGTGGGGCTTCAGCCCCTGAGGGACGTCCTCAGCCCCGCGCTTCCTATGTCCGCTCTTCCCAATTCCGTTCTGTAACCGTTCCAGTTGCTTTTTCCCGACCGTTCCCCGCAAACAGCGGATGCTGCGTGATCAGCTCCTCCACATGCTCCCGCACCGCGCCCGCATGCATCCGCTCCACACACTCTTCCGCGAACGCCATCAGCAACAAATTCCGTGCCTCGATCTCGCTGATCCCGCGCGACTGCAAATAGAACAGCGCGTTCTCTTCAATCTGCCCAATCGTTGCGCCGTGCGTACACTTCACATCGTCCGCGTAAATCTCCAGCTGCGGCTTCGTGTCGATCTGCGCATCGTCGCTCAGCAGCAAATTGCGATTCGTCTGCTTGGCGTCCGTCTTCTGCGCCGGCTTGTGCACCACAATGCGCCCGTGAAATACGCCATGCGCCTGCCCATCCAGAATGCCGTTGTAGAACTGCCGGCTCCCGCAATGCGGCGCCGCATGCTCCACATGCATGAAGTTATCCAGATGCTGCCGCCCCGTCCCCAGGAACAATCCGTTGATCAGGCACTCGCCACCTTCGCCCGCCAGCACCGGATGCACATTGTTCCGCACCAGTCCGCCGCCCAGCAAGACAGAATGAGACGACACATTCGCGCTCCGCCCCTGCTCAATCCGCAGCGTCGACACATTGAACGCCTTCAGGTGCTCGCGCTCGATCAGGTAATGCTGCGCCACCGTGCTCTCGCCCGCCACCAGCTCCGTCACCGCATTCGAAAGCACCACACACTCGCCACCCACCGACGCGTAGTCCTCGACCACCGTCACCTGGCTCTCGTCCTCGGCCACAATCAAATTCCGCGGATGGGTCATCGTTGCCGCGTCTTCCTGCGTCGACAAATAGAGCAGGAAAATCGGCGCATCCACCACCACGCCGCGCGCCACATGCACATACGCGCCATCGCTCACGAACGCCGTATTCAGCGCCACAAACGCATCGCGCTGCGCATCTGCATAGCGTCCCAAATGTTTTTCCACCGTCTCCGGATGCTGATCGATCTGCTCGCGCAGGCTCGCCACAGTCACCCCGTGCGGCAGCGACTGTAGCGCAGACAAACTCGGCACAAACCGTCCGTTGACAAACACCAGCCGCGCCGCCGTTCCTTCAAAAATGAACGGCCCCAGATCCGCCTTCGCAAGAGTCGCAGAGCCCGCAGTCCGAAACGCCGTCCGCGCAATCCCTGCAATATTCGTGAAGCGCCAATCCTCATCGTGCGTGGTTGGAAAGCCCGTCTCGTAGAACCGCGCAAACCCGTCCTCGCGCAACTTCCGCAGCCACGGCAACGCGCGCCCCGCCGCCTGCCGCTCAGCTTCCGTAAAGCTCTCGAGCCAGCCCTGCAGCCCCGTGTTCACCTGCTCCTGCACCGCTGTCGCCATTATGCTCGCGCTCCCGCCGGCTGCGGCGCTTCCGTCTCGGTCCAGCTGTAGCCCCGCTCCTCGAGTTCCAGCGCCAGCTCTTTGCCGCCCGAACGCACAATGCGCCCATCCACCAGCACATGCACAAAGTCCGGCACGATGTAGTTCAGCAGCCGCTGATAATGCGTCACCACCAGCATCGCGCGCTCCGGGCTCCGCAGCGAATTCACGCCGCCTGCCACAATGCGCAGCGCATCAATGTCCAGCCCCGAATCCGTCTCGTCCAGAATCGCCAGCTTCGGCTCCAGAATCGCCATCTGCAAAATCTCGTTGCGCTTCTTCTCCCCGCCGCTGAAACCCTCATTCAGCGAGCGGTTCATCAGCTTGTCGTCCATTTCCAGCAGCTTCAGCTTCTCGCGGAACAGCGGCAGAAAATCCATCGCGTCCATCTCGTCCAGGCCGCGATGCTTCCGCTGCGCATTCAGCGCCGAGCGCAGAAAATACGTGTTCCCAATTCCAGGAATCTCCACCGGATACTGGAATGCCAGAAACACGCCCTCGCACGCCGCCTCTTCCGGCTTCATCTCCAGCAAATCTTTTCCGTCCAGCGTAATGGACCCCTCGGTCACCTCGTACGCATCGCGCCGCGCCAGCACCTGCGCCAACGTGCTCTTGCCCGACCCGTTCGGCCCCATAATCGAGTGGACCTCGCCGGCATTCACCGTCAAATCGATCCCCTTCAGGATCTCGTTCCCATCAACCCGCACATGCAAATTCTTAATTTCCAGCAAACTCATCGTTCCCTCATCTCCAAAATGTCGTTGCAGTTGCGTTTCGCTCACCGGACTTACGCTAACCGCTTCTTAGCTACCCGCTTTTTAGCTAACCGGCCCTCAACTGGCTACCAGCTACCGGCTGCGGTTATCCCACACTGCCTTCCAAACTCACGCTCAGCAGCTTCTGCGCTTCCACCGCAAACTCCATCGGCAGCTCTTTAAACACCTGCTTGCAGAATCCGTTCACGATCATCGAAACCGCGTCTTCCGTCTTCAATCCGCGCTGCTGCAAATAAAACAGCTGATCCTCGCCGATCTTCGACGTCGCCGCTTCATGCTCCATCCGTGCTGATGCATTCTTCACTTCGATATACGGAAAGGTATGCGCGCCGCACTTGTCTCCGATTAACAACGAGTCGCATTGCGTGTAGTTCCTCGCACCCTGCGCGCCCTTCATGATCTTTACCTGCCCGCGATACGTGTTCTGCCCGTGCCCCGCGGAAATGCCCTTCGACACAATCGTGCTCCGCGTGTTCTTGCCCAGGTGGATCATCTTGGTCCCCGTATCGGCCTGCTGATAGTTGTTCGTCAGCGCGACGGAATAAAACTCGCCCACCGAGTTGTCGCCCTGCAGAATGCACGACGGATACTTCCACGTAATCGACGAGCCCGTCTCCACCTGCGTCCACGAAATCTTCGAGTTCACGCCAGCGCATTTCCCGCGCTTCGTCACGAAGTTATAGATCCCGCCCTTGCCGTTCTTATCGCCGGGATACCAGTTCTGCACCGTCGAGTAGCGAATCTGCGCGTTATCCAGCGCCACCAGTTCCACCACCGCCGCATGCAGCTGGTTCTCATCGCGCATCGGTGCCGTGCAGCCTTCCAGATAACTCACATACGAACCTTCGTCCGCAATAATCAGCGTCCGCTCAAACTGCCCCGTCTCCGCCGCGTTGATCCTGAAGTACGTCGACAGCTCCATCGGGCAGCGCACGCCCTTCGGCACATACACAAACGATCCATCGCTGAACACCGCCGCATTCAGCGCCGCGTAGAAGTTATCCGTCACCGGCACCACCGATCCCAGATACTTCTTCACCAGCTCCGGATGCTTCTGCACCGCCTCGGAAAACGAGCAGAAAATCACGCCCACTTCCGCCAGCTTGTGCTTGAAAGTCGTCGCCACGCTCACGCTGTCAAACACCGCGTCCACCGCCACGTTCGCCAGCAGCTTCTGTTCCGCCAGCGGAATCCCCAGTTTCTCGTACGTCCGCAGAATCTCCGGATCCAGCTCGTCCAGGCTGTTCAGCTGCTTCTTCTGCTTCGGCGCGGAGTAGTACGTGATCGCCTGGTAGTCAATCGGCGGAAACGTCACGTTCGCCCACTTCGGCTCCGCCTGCTTCTTCTCCTGGTTCGCCCAGTACCGATAGGCATTCAGCCGCCACTCCAGCATGAACTCCGGCTCTTCCTTGCGCGCCGAAATCAGCCGGATCACGTCCTCGCCCAGCCCCTTCGGGATCCGGTCTTCCTCAATATCGGTGACGAATCCCCACTCATAGTCACGGCTGGCAAGCTCGTGGACGACATTCATGTCTGTGCTCATGCGGTCTCCTGCGAATCTCTCTTGGGCTGCGGCCGCGGCATCGAAATCTGCCGCCAGCCCTTACCCGTTCAATAATATACGACTAAAGCAGTCCTATATCAGAGTGTACCCCTACTCCCCCAGGCTTTTCAACCCGCCTCGCCGAAAGTTTTCAGTCTCTATTTGGATGTCCGGCGCACCGGAAGGTTCCGAATTTGACCGCGTAAGAAGGGCCCGCCGTCCGCCGAATCAAATTCCTGCAGCCGCGGGCTTTATCCAGCGCCCATCCCGCATCTCACCCACAGCCCGGGGTTACTATCATGACGCCCTTCAATACAAAAGAAGTCACCTGCTACCTGCTCTGGATCGCCATCGGCGTCATGGTCGTCGGCATCGCCGCCCTGCTCATATACCACGCGCAAGGCCGCAACCGGATTCCGGCAAATAAAGCCGGAGCCACCATCCAGCTCCCCTGGCCCGGCTCCCCGTCTCACAAACGCGCCTAGCTGTGATGTCTCAATAGGTTGTCCATTCGATCTGGATCATAGAAGCTGATTGTGCGAACAAAAGGCTTCCAGGAGAGACCGAATGGACTATCACCAGAATGCCCGACTGACGATCCATAGTCGAGAGCAGATGGCCAGAAAAGTATTGGAACAGGGTGTGACGCTGAAGCTGGCCGCGGCCAGCTTCAGCGTCACGGCGCGCACGGCGGCCAAGTGGGTCCGGCGCTATCGGGAGCAGGGTATGGCAGGCCTTTCCGACCGCAGTTCGCGTCCCAGGCGGCTGTACCGGCCCACCTCGAGCGACCGGATCGAGCGGGTCGAACAGCTGCGCCGGCAGCGCTGGACCGGTCACCGCATCGCTCGGCAGACCGGCCTGAGCCGGGCCACGGTCAGCCGCATCCTGCGCCGGCTCAGGCTCAACCGCATCCGCGATCTGCAGCCGGCCCAGCCCATCCTGCGCTACGAACATCAGGCTCCCGGGGACCTGCTGCACCTCGACATCAAGAAGCTGGTCCGCATCGCCCAGCCATCGCATCGCGTGACCGGCGACCGCCGCGACACCGTCAGGGGCATCGGCTGGGAGTACGTCCACGTGGCCATCGACGACCACTCGCGCATCGCCACCTCCGCCATCTATCCGGACGAGAAGCGCGGCTCAGTGATCGCCGCTCTGCGCTCCACTCTGGACTGGTACGCCGGGCTGGGCATCCGCTTCAAGGCCGTGCTCACCGACAACGGGCCCGCCTATCGCTCCCTCCAGTTCGCCCAGGTATGTCGCGAACTCGGGCTCCGCCACCGCTTCACCAGACCCTACACGCCCCGCACCAACGGCAAGGCTGAACGCTTCATCCAGACCGCTCTCAGAGAATGGGCCTACGCCTGCTCCTACAACAACTCCCAACAGCGCTCTCAGCAGCTACACTCATGGCTGCATGACTACAACTGGCACCGACCCCATGCCAGCCTTAACCATCAACCTCCCATCAGCCGTTCCGGCTTCGATAGGAATAACCTGTTGAGCCTCCACATCTAGCGGCCTACTGCTTCTTCAAGTCCAGTTCCATCGGCTCGCCCTGGCTCCAGGTCCCATCAATCCCCTTACCATCCGCACGCATTTTTCCCAGGTACGTCCCATGCACCACCGTCACATCCAGCGAAATTTTCCGCCCATCCACCTTCGCAATCCCGCAAGGAATCCCCATCGAGTGCTGGTCAAGCGAATCCATCGTGCACTGCACCAGCCCGCCCGCTCCCGTATGGAAATGAAAGACCAGGTGCAGCGTCGTCCCGCCCGCATCCAGCGCACCCGCCCAGTTGCCGTCAATGGCCGATGGCGTCACCCCTGCCGCGCGTCCCGCCGCGCCCAACAGGAAAACGCCACCAATACTAAGAAGGCTCAAAATCCGTAACGTTCTCATCGTGGCTCACACGGTAGAACATCCGTCCCGCCCTCGCAATGCCGTATTTCCCCGGCCTTATGCCAGTCCCTGGCATCATGCTCGCCGCCGGCCGCTCCAGCCGCAATCCTGACGGGGTAGACTGCCAATGGATGACCGGTAACCACCACCGCCCTCAGTATTTGCTTCTTCGCATCCTCGGTTGACCCCCCAACGGCGACGCCCCATGAAATCCACCCTTTCCCATCTCCAGGCGACCAGCCTCGCCTTCGCCGGCTTCACCCTCTGGGTCTTTACGGACACCACCATCAAGCTCGTCAATCAATCCCACCTGCCATCCTTTGAAATCCTCGCCTTCCTCGGCCTCTTCATGGCCTTCTTCATGCTCGTCCACGCCCTCATCCGCCCCGCTCTCGCCCGTCAGGGCCTGGCTGCCCTCAAACCCCACAAGCTCGGCCCCCAATTCCTCCGCTCCGCCCTCGACCTCGGCAACAATATCTGCGTCATCATCGCGCTCCGCCACCTCACACTCACCCTTTTCTACATCCTCATCTTCCTCGCGCCCATCGTCGTCGCTCTGCTCTCGCCCTGGCTGCTGCGCGAACGCATGACGCTCCCCAAAGCCCTCGCCATCCTCACCGGTTTTGCCGGAGTCGTCATCGCCGTCCATCCCTGGGGCCACTCCCAGCAGGCCGACTGGATCGGCTACGCCGCCTGCCTCGGCTGCGTCGCCTGCTTCTCCCTCAACATGCTCTGGTCCCGCGTCCTCACCCAAACAGAAACGCCCGAAAGCCTTACCCTCTTCTCCGCCGCCGTCATGGCCATCGTCGGATTCGCCCTCACCCTCAGTCATCCCGCCGCCCTCACCAGCCGCAACCTCGTTCTGCTCGTGGCCATGGGAATCCTCTGCTCCGCCGGGAGCCTCTGCTTCTTCTTCGCTCTCAAACACACCACCGCCGCCAACGTTTCCCAGTTCCACTACACCCAACTGGTCACCGGCGCAGTCGTCTCATACTTTGTCTGGAATCAGAAACCAGCGCTCGCCACCATCCTGGGCGGCGCGCTCATCATCGTTTCCGGCATCTATATTGCCGTCCACGCCCAGCAAAACGCCCGCGCCTGGACCCACCCCACCACCGTCCCCGACTAGCGGCGGATCGGATGCCCCAATCCGCCGCAGTCTGTCGTATCAGTGCGCAGCCGCAGGCGGCTGCCCTTCCCCGCCATCCTTGTCATCCTTCTCGTCCTTCTTCTCCCGCGCCTTCTTCGTCCGCCAAAAACTCTGCACCATCCGCTCCGTGTCTCGCGACTGCCACTCCTTCATCCGCTGCTCCGCATCGCCGCGCGGCAGCTCGTCCACCTGCGTCGCTTCCACCCGCACCACCCGGTGCCACGGATAAATCACATTCCCGCGCAGCAGAAAACCGGATTTCGCCCAGTCCCCCACCAGGTCCTCCACCTTGCTCTTCACATCCTGCGTGTCCTGGAACGGCAGCAGCTCAAACGACTGCCCATCCTCCAGATGCACCGTTACCTGCGCCACCAGAACCGTCGCATCCAAAGCATCCTTATCGTCTCGATCAGCCAAAGCATCTCTCCTCATGAACCAGATTCCTCAGGTTGAGATGCACCCCAGCCGCCCAGAACAGGCAGCACAGAACAGGTCGCCCAAAACAGATCACAGAGAAAGAGCCGCGCCAGCCCCCTAGCTCACTCCGGATCCCGAATCACCGGCGCAACCGGCGTCGCCGCCGTGTAATCCAGCAGCAGGCAAAGCGCCGCCAACGCCAGGATCCACAAAAGTCGCGACTCGATCAGCACTCCCCAGCCCACCTTCAGCGAATCGGCCGTCGTGCACGAGTGCCGCAGACATTGCTGCATGCCCATCAAATAGGTGGTAACAAAGTCTCCCATCAAAATCAGCCACGCCATCCCCAACCCCATGCCCCGGCGCACAAAGTAAACCCCAAAGGCGACCAAACTCATCCCGGGCAATACGCAGAACAGCATCAACAGTGCCTTGTGCAACCCGGGCATCCCGCCCCACACCCATGCGAACCACCCCCAAAACGAGCAAAACCCGCTCGCCAACCCCGCCACCGTCAGCAACACAATCTTCCGCACGCTTCAGGTATACCGCGTCCGTCCACAACCTCCGCAAGGCAATCAACGCATCCAACCAGCCAGAGGACCTGCCACGTCATGAAAAACGTCATCTTCTGGGGAACCTTCGCTGCCGGCGTCATCGCCGCCTATCTCATGATCCGCCGCGGCGAAAGCCCGCTCACCGCCGCCCGCGAAACCCTACTGCACCCCATCGGCTCCCTGGTCAACGAAGCCCAAAACGCTGCCGCTTCTTAATTCGCTAAAATAAGGGAGATGGCCGCCAGCTCATCTCCCGTTCCCCTTTCCGATCTTGTCCAGATCGATCTCGCCCCGCGCCGCCCCGTCGCCAAGCCTGACTGGCTCCGCGCCCGCGCTCCCATGGGCGACAACTATCACGACCTAAAGAAGCTGGCCCGCTCCCTCAACCTCCACACCGTCTGCGAATCCGCCCAGTGCCCCAACATCGGCGAATGCTGGCACCACCGCACCGCCACTTTCATGATGCTCGGCAACCTCTGCACCCGCCGCTGCGGATTCTGCGCCGTCCCCAAAGGCCGCCCCGATCCCATCGACTTTGACGAGCCGCGCCGCGTCGCCGAAGCCGTCGCCGCCCTCGGCCTCAAATTCGCCGTCATCACCAGCGTCAATCGCGACGACGACATCCTCGGCGGCGCCCGCGCCTTCGTTCAGGTCATTGAAGAAATTCGCCGCCAGGCTCCCGGCTGCCAGGTCGAAGTCCTCATCCCCGACTTTCAGGGCAACGAAGAAGCCATCCGCATGGTCGTTGAAGCCCGCCCCGAAATCCTCGACCACAACACCGAATCCGTTCCGCGCCTCTATCGCGTGGTCCGCTCCGGAGCCCGCTACGAGCGCACCCTCCGCCTCCTGCAGTACGCCAAAGAAATCGATCCCCGCACGGTGACAAAATCCGGCGTCATGGTCGGTCTCGGCGAAGAGATGGACGAGCTTCTCCAGGTCTTCCGCGATCTGGCCCATGTCGGCGTCAATGTCCTCACCATCGGCCAGTACCTCCGCCCCTCCAAAGACCATCTCCCCATCGCCCGCTACTACACTCCCGATGAGTTCGCCTTCCTCAAGCGCGAATCCCTCGCCATGGGATTCCGCCACGTAGAATCCGGCCCCCTCGTCCGCTCCAGCTACCACGCCCACGAGCAAAGCGAGTCCGCCACCAGCGCGGCTATCCCAATCGTGATGTAACCTTTGCCAGCGCGTACAATACTCGTTTTGAGCACTGTTTCCCAAGGACAACCACCATGGCACCATCTCTAATGGCGACTCTGCCCGCCCTCAAAGCTGACTCCGCGCAGCTACGCACCCGCATGGACAAAGCTGTGCTGGATTTTCAGACCAACCTCGGCTCCATCCGCACCGGCCGCGCCTCCATCCACATGCTCGACCAGGTCCGCATCGACTACTACGGCACCCCCACTCCTCTCAATCAGGTCGGCCAAATCACCACTCCCGATCCCAACCTCATCGTCATCCAGCCGTGGGACGCGAACCTCATCGTCGAAATCGAGAAAGCCCTCCGCACCTCCGACCTCGGCTTCAATCCCAACAACGACGGCAAGCTCGTCCGCGTTCCCGTCCCCCCCATGACCGAAGAACGCCGCCGCGAAGTCGTCAAGCACCTCGGCCGCGTCCTCGAAGATCACCGCACCGCCGTCCGCAACATCCGCCGCGACGGCAACGACCTCATCAAAAAAGCCGCCAAAGATAAAAAGATCTCCGAAGACGAAGAGAAGCGCTGCCTCGAAGAAATTCAGAAGCTCACCGACGACGAAATCAAAAAAATGGAAGAGATGGCCAAAAAGAAGGAAGTCGAAGTCATGCAGATCTGAGCCTCGCGCTCTCTCCGGAAACGAAAAGGCCGCTCCCCACGGAGCGGCCTTTTTTCTGCCCGTTGCAGTCGCGCTTACGCGCCGCTGCTGGTCATGTTGTTATTCATCGGGGCAATGCCGATCTGCAGATACGTCCCCGCCGCCAGCTTCAAGTTCCCATCCTTCTTCCTGAACGTGCCGGAGTTCTGACCCGCCACCCGTGCATGCAGCGAAATGTGGCTCAGCATGCCGGATTCCTGATCAATCGTTTCGTCGCTTTTCACATGCCGCGGCGCTGGCGCTACTTCGTCTACGCCATACGTGGCCTGGCTATTCGCCCCCGGAGGATACGCGCTCAGCAGTGTTACCTTCACCGGAATCTGCTTGCCGTCTTTCATCTGTGCCGTCGTGAACACCAGCGTCAGGCTCGACGGGCCGCCGTTTGCTGACTCTTCCACCCGCGTCACCGTCCCCGTCAACTGCGTGCCTCTGTCCAGCTTCACGCCCGTGGCCGTCCTTACGCTGCCGTCCAGCCGCGCCATCACCGTCTCACCCTGCTTCGCCGACGTCGTGTCCAGCGTGTGGTCCAGCCGCGCATTCACCCCCACCAGGCTCCATGTCTGCCCGGACGCAGTCTGCGCCTGATCCGTTTGATTCATCGACTGCGCCGCGCCATTCGTTTGCGCCAGCGCCGCACCCGCACAAATAAACGAGGCCGTTGCCAGCCCCAGCGAAAAGTTTCTCAACGATGTTCCCATCCGCATATACAACTCCTTTTGCCTAAAAAATAATCCTTCGCGCAGCGTCAACATCAGCGCGCGTCGTGGCAGCGAAACGCCAGTCCTGCAATCAGTCCAGTGTCGCTCTCTATTTGATTCGACGTCGCCTCCGCGCTGTTTGTCGCAGAAAAACAGCCCGTCCCCGCCAACTTTATTTTTGCCTTGTCAGGCAACGAATTCGCAGGCTCCGCACACCCCGCGAAAAGCTGCCCTCGGCCCAAACACGCATCAAAAAAAGACCGCCCCGAAGGGCGGCCCATTTGTCACAGGAGACGTTACAAATATCGGTCGCTTACTCTGCTGCGCTCGTCGAGCCGCTGCTCGATGCCTGCCCCACGCCAATCTGCAGATACGTTCCCGCTCCCAGCTTGAAGTTTCCATCTGTCTTCGAGAACGTTCCCGAATTCGCATCCTGCACCGCTGCCTTCAGCGTTACGCCCGGCAACGCGCCCGGCTCCTGATCCACAACGTGGTTGCTGGCCACGCTGCCGGCCGCCGTATCCATCGTCGAGTCGGAGTACTGCGCTTCCACGCCTTCGCTCTCCGGATATGCCGCCAGCAGCGTCGCCTTCACCGGAATCTGCTTGCCGCCTTTCAGCTGTGCTTCCGTGAACACCAGCGTCAGGCTCGCTGCGTTGCCCTTCTGTGCCGGCGTCACCGCTGTCACTTTGCCGATCAACTGCGTTCCCCGCGGCAGCTTCACGCCATCCGGCGTCTTCACGCCGCTGTTCAGCTTCACGGTCACCGCTTGCCCTGCTGCCGCCGTCTCGGAATTCAACGGCTTCACCAGTTGCGTGCTCACGCCTGCCAGGGACTGCGCCGACGCTATGCCCGCGGACAACAACGAGACCACCGCGAGACCAAGAGAAACATTCTTCAATGATGTAAATCGCATCGATAAAACTCCTTTAAGGATGTGTGCGCCCGCCCTCTTCATCAGTCTCAATAACTTCTCAGCTTGTTTTTCAGACGAGACTCCGCGTTGGCTGCGGCCACCGCATTCGGCGGCCCAGCGTTCCCGATTCCTTGTCCATCACTGATCGTTCGGCGCAGGCGCGCCGGCGGAAAACGACGTGGTTCCGCCCCGCGGATCGCCCTCTGGCCCCGTGCCCCCCCTTGGAGACACATCAACCGGAGCGACCCAGTATTCCTAATTGTTATTTTGACGTACGACGAGGAGTTTTAGATTCAGAAAATCCGCAGCACGAAACCAAAGTTACACGTTTTAGTAGAGGCTTTTTGTAACAATGGCAGCAAACCCTACATTACGTAAGCGATCCGCTCCAGCTCCTGCTGCATGCACTCGATCGGGCACGCGTTGCCTTCCATACGAACCACCGCGTCCCGTACCACTTCCGCATCCACCCCGTAACCGCGCCCCGAGAGGAACGCCGTCACCAGTTCTGCCGCCTGAAATGAGTCCACGCCCGACTGCAGAAGTTCCGTGCGCAGGCCCACCAGCTCAGCTACCGGAAATTTCTCCACCCTGCTGTCGTTCGTCATATCGTCTCCTGGTGTCCACCAGCGGTCCGCTTCCTTCCATCGAAGCCTTCCCGCTCACCACTCGCTTCTTTTGCCCTTCGCTTGATTAGACACAGCTTTCCGAAAGAAGTGTTGCAAATCATCCCGCGTTTCCCCCGCGATTTCTTTTGGCGTCCAATCTTTGCCAACTCTTTGCAAAATTTGCCCGCCGTACACTGGAATTTATGCCCCCTCCCGACAACCCTTCCAGCCCCCCCAAAGATCCCGAACCGCGCCGCGTCCATCCCGGACCCTCCTGGGGCCTGATGCTCTCTCTCATCTTCTTCGCCATGCTCGTCGCCATCGCCATCGCCTGGGCCTTTGTCACTCCTCTTCTGCATCGCCATTAGTTAAGCGAACTCTTCCGCATCTGTTCCGCCTTACAATCGGAGACGCATGCTACGCGCAGGTCTCACCGGCGGTCTCGGCAGCGGTAAATCCACCGTCGCCGCCATGTTTCGCCTGCACGGCGTCTATGTGCTCGAAGCCGATGCCATCGCGCGCGAGCTGATGCAGCCCGGCCACGCTGTCTATCGTTCCATCGTCGAACACTTTGGCCCCTCCGTCGTTCGCGCCGACGGCACCCTCGATCGCGCCCGCCTCGCCGCCCTCGCCTTCAACCACGGCCGCCTCAACGAGCTCAACCGCATCGTCCATCCCCCCACCATCGCCGAACAGGAGCGCATCACCCGCGAAATCTTCGCGCGCGATCCCCATGCCATCGTCATGGTTGAGTCCGCCCTCATCTTCGAGGCCGAAGCTGGCGGCACCGTCCCCGAATGGCGCAAGCGCTTCGATTGCCTCCTCCTCGTCACCGCGCCCGACTACCTCAAAATCCAGCGCTTCCTCGCCCGCACCCTTCCCGCCGACGCCCCGCCCGAACAACGCGAGCGCGCCGAACAAGAGGCCCGTTCCCGCCTCGCCGCTCAAATACCCGACTCTGCCAAAATCCCTCGCTCCGACTACGTCATCGACAATTCCGGCCCCCTCACGACCACCCGCCAGCAGGTCGACCGCATTGAAGCGCTACTTCGCGCCGCCGCCTGCGTTTAATCCTTCAGCCGATACAATGAAAGGTGCAGGTTCCGGTCCGCTCCCACGCATCCCTCACGCCGGAATCCTGATCCAACTACCGCTATGACCTTCCGCAGACTGCTTCTCGTTTTCCTCATCGTCGGAGGATTCTGGTACTTCACCACGCACGCCGATTTCCGCAACCCCGGCTTCTCCGGCACGGGCAATTCGGTCCTCACGCTCACTGAAGCGCATGCCGATCCCGCCTACACGCCCACTGAGCTCAACAACATCGCCGTCTATAAACGCGTGGTCCCCTCCGTGGTCAACATCACTTCCACCACCATCACGCTCGACTTCTTCTACGGCCTCGTTCCCGCTGAAGGCCAGGGCTCCGGCTTCATCCTCGACAAGCAGGGTCACATCCTCACCAACTACCACGTCATCGCCGACGCCCGGAACATCGAAGTCCAGACCCACGACAAGCATCGCTACACTGCCCAGGTCATCGGCCGCGACCGCTTCCACGACCTCGCCCTCCTGCAGATCAACGCGCCCAATCTCGTACCCGCCGTCCTTGCCACCTCGCACGATCTCCAGGTCGGCCAGCAGGTCTACGCCATCGGCAATCCCTTCGGCCTCAGCGGAACCATGACCGCCGGCATCATCAGCGCCATCCGCTCCGTTAAAGGCCCCGAGGGCTCGCCCATTGAGAACGCCATCCAGACCGACGCCGCCATCAATCCCGGCAACTCCGGCGGCCCGCTCCTCAACTCGCATGGCGAAGTCATCGGCATCAATTCGATGATTGCCCAAAACGGCGCCGAGCAGAATGCCGGCATCGGCTTCGCCATTCCCATCGACACCGCCAAAGCCGTCCTCGGCGACTTCCAGAAATACGGCCACGCCCGCCGTCCCTCGCTCGGCGTCAGCATCCTCCCCATCGGCCCCGATCTCGCCGAGCAGATGGGCCTGCCCGCCAGCTACGGCGTCCTCATTGAAAGCACCATCCCCGGCGGAGCCGCCGAGCGCGCCGGCCTCCACGGCGGCAATCAGATCGCCTACCTCGGCAACATGCAAATCTCCATCGGCGGCGACCTCATCGTCGCCATCGACGACCAGCAGATCACCAACGCCCAGGACTCGCCGACATCATGAACATGCCACCAGCCCGGCGACATCGCTCACCGTCACCTTCTTCCGCGGCCGCCGCAAAATGACCGCACGCGTCACCCTCGGCGAAGCCCACGACCAGGTCGCCTAAGGATCTCCTTGCCATAATCCAACTCACTGGACCCCCGCCGCCATTCCGCCGCTTCACTGGCAAGCTCGCCTACATTACCGGAGCCAACAGCGGCATCGGCTTCCACGCCGCGCTGGAGCTCGCCCGCCACGGATGCGCCGTCATCCTCGCCTGCCGCGATCGCGTCCAAAGCCGACGCTGCCCGCACCCGCATCCTCGCCGACGTCCCCTCCGCCGAAATCGAAATCGCCACCCTCGACCTCGCCAGCCTCGACTCCGTTCGCGCCGCCGCGGCCTCGTTTCTCGCCACCGGCCAGCGCCTCGACCTCCTCATCAACAACGCCGGCGTCATGGCCCTCCCCAGCGCCGCCAAACCACCCGCGACGGCTTCGAACTCCAGCTCGGCACCAACCACTTCGGCCACTTCGCCCTCACCGGCCTCCTGCTGCCCGCGCTCCTCCAACCCAGCCCGAACACCCCGCCCGCCCGCATCGTCACCGTCAGCTCCATCGCCCATCGCGGCGCCACCATGGATTTCGCCAACCTCAACTGGGAACACGGCTACAAACCCTGGCCCGCCTACCGCCGCACCAAGCTCGCCAATCTGCTCTTCGGATTTGAACTGGAGCGCCGTCTCGAGCGTGCCTACGCCGGCGCGCAGCCGCCAGCCATCAGCCTCGTCGTCCATCCCGGCGTCTCGAACACCAACCTCTTCGCCGCCGGACCCGGCTCCGGCAGCTGGCCTGATCGCGAAAATCATCTCCGCTCTTCGTCGCGCTCATCGCGCAGTCGGACGCGCAGGGCGCACTGGCCCACGCTTTACGCCGCCGCCAGCCCCAATATCCAGCGCGGACATTTCTACGGCCCCAACGGCTTCCGCGAAATGCGCGGTTATCCCGTCGAAGTGAAAGCCGAAGCCCAGGCCTACGACGAAAAACTAGCCGCGAAATTGTGGGAAGTCTCCGAACAAGTCACAGGAGTCCACTACCCCCTCCCGTAAAGAAGAGCAGGCATTGGTTTTTTAAATTTCAGGAATTAAGCTTCGGGCTGCCTTAAGCTCCGGGCTGCCTGAAGCTCCAGGCTCCGGGCTGCTCCAGGCTGCCTGAAGCTCCGGCCTCCGAACCGTTTCGCTACCAGCTCACCAGCTACCAGCTGCCTCACCGCAGCCTCTCCCGCACTTCCGGCCGCACCAGATACAAAAACAAAATCAAATTAATCGCCACCATCACCACCAATCCCAACTGGTGACCCTTCACCACCGCCCACATCTCGCGCGTCGCCGAAAACAACACCGCCGCCGCCGTCATCGCCCATCCCCAGCGCCGCAGCCGCAGCAATCCCTGCCCCGCCACAGCAAATGCTGCACAAAACACCAGCTCCACCAACGGCAGCTTATGCCGCGTCACCCCCACCAGCCCAATCACGCACAGCACAAACATCCATAGCCCGATCGCCGCCACCCCCGGCAGCATCTTCGCGCGATCCGGCGCTTCCAAATCCGTCCCCGATTTCGTCCCCAACTCCGTCATAGCGTGTGCAGATACGCGACCAGCTCCTGCAAATGCTGCGCGTCCAGTTGTCCTTCGTATCCCGGCATCATCCCGTGCCCATGCAGAATCACGGCCGTCACCCGCACATCGTTCGCGGGCGCTCCGCTCGGCATATACACCTTGCGAAACAACCCAAACAAACTCGGCCCATGCAGATCGCCAGTGTGAGTCGCGTAATGGCAACTCGCGCAAAGCTCCCCGTACACCTCGCGCCCCTGCGCCTCCTCCGGCGTCAGCGCGCTCACCGCCTTCGAAGGCGCCAAAGAAGGCCCACACCCCACCACCATCAAAATCCCCAACGCGCCAACCACCGAACTCAACAGCCCATGCTTCCCATCAAATCTCACGCCGAGCCTCTGTCTTTCTACACGCTATACGCTATACGCTCGCGCCTTCACGCTCTTCGCTACCAGCCACCAGCTACCGGCTGCACGTCCACCCTACCCCCTACACCCTGGTTACTGTCCGCGACCGCCGTCACAATTCGATCCAGCGCCATCTTCGCCGCCTCGCTCGTCGGATCATGATCGTTGCAGAGTACCGAGAACACCAGCGTCTTCCCGCTCTTCGCCGTCAGATACCCGCTCAGCGCGTTCACCTCGCCCAGCGTGCCCGTCTTCGCAAACACGCGCCCCTTCATCTCGCCCGTGAACCGATTCGACAACGTCCCATCCACCCCGCCCACCGGCAATGCCGATCGGTACAGCGCGCCCCATGGCTGCTTCGCCGCATACGTCAGCAACGTCGTCGCCGCGCGCGGCGTAATCAAGTCCGCCGGCGACAATCCTGATCCGTCATAGAAAACAAAATCTCCCGGATCCACGCCCGCGTTCGTCAGAAACTGCCGCACCACCCGCGCTCCCTGCGCAATCGATCCGTCATTCGCCTCCAGCCGTCCCAGCAAGCGCAGATATATCTCCGCATGCAGATTCTGGCTCACCTTCAGCGTCACCGTCACATCCTCCGCCACCGGCGGCGAAACATGACTCGCCAGCGTATGCCACGCAGTCCCAGCGCCCGCCCCATCAGAGCCCGCCTGCTGCGCCGTAATCGTCGCCACCGTCAGCGGCTGCAGCACCACCGGCTTGTGCACCTCGTCGCCATAATCCTCCGTGTCGACCGACATCCGGTGATAAGCCTTCGCCGTTCCCGTCACCGTCACGCCCCGCGCCAGCAGCATCTGCCGCAGCGCCGTCGCCGCAAACTCCGCCGGATCTTCAATCGCCAGCGCCTCGTGCATCCCATTCGCCGTCACCGCGCCGTACAGTCGCACCGTCTTGCTCCCCGGCGCACGATCGATCCCCGAATGAGCCGCCTCGCCCGGTGCCGCCAGCGTCAGCGAATTCTCCAGCGTGTAATACGGCACATCAGGATTCCACGCCACCACCGCCGGCGCCGCCGCCCCCGCTGGAAACGTCACATTCAAATACTGCACATTGTCGTTCACCGTCAGCGCGGAAACCGGCGCGCCATAATCCCACTGCAAATCGTCCCACGCCCAGTCGCCGCCGTAGCGTTCATACGCGAACCACGAATCGTCACCCACTACATCGCCGTCAACCGTCTTCACGCCGCTCGCCACAATCTGGTCCGCCAAACTTTCCAGCGCCTGCAGCGGCGGAGAAGGCCGCTCCGTCTTCCCATCCCACGGATACTGGCGCCCCGACATCGTCGGATCACCCACGCCCGTCAGCAGCAAATTCCCCTTCAGCACCCCCTGCGCATCGGGCTGTGCCAGGCTGCCCACCGTCGTTGTCCACGTTGTGTTCGCCGGAACCACCGACAGCAGCGCCGCCGTCGTAAACAACTTCGCATTCGAGGCCGGCTCAAACAGCTGCGCATCGTTCAGCGCGAACACCGGCTTGCCCTCCGGCGTCACCACCGAAATCCCCCAGTGCGCCCGCGCCACCGCCGGATCCGCCAAAATCTGCTGAATAGTCACAGCCAAAGGCACAGATTTCCGCGCCTTCGCCCGATGCCGCTTCGCCGCTCCCGCCGGTCCCACCACCACCAAAGCGATCAGAAAAAAGATCCAGATCCTTCTCTTGCTTGAGCCAGCCAGCGCGCCCTCCAACCTTCTCAGCCTCATAATTTCTCTGGAGTGTAGCATCGTTCTCGATGGCTTTTGCCCGCCGCCCACAGGCCGCCTGGAATATTCGCACCCGCACGCTCGCGCTCGGCGCGCGCACCCTCGTCATGGGCGTCCTCAACGTCACGCCTGACTCCTTCTCTGACGGCGGCCTCTACTTCGGCACCCGCGTTGCCGCGGAACACGCACTCGCCATGCTCGACGATGGCGCCGACCTCATCGACATCGGCGGCGAATCCACGCGCCCCGGCTCGCAAGCCCTCTGCCCGGAAGACGAACAGGATCGCGTCCTCCCCGTCATCGAAGCCATTCTCCGCGAGCGCCCCAACGCCGTCCTCTCCGTCGACACCTACAAGGCCCGTACCGCCGCAGCCGCCGCCGCTGCCGGTGCGGAAATCATCAACGACGTCAGTTCCCTCACCTGGGACCCCGCCATGGCCGGCGTCTGTGCGCGCACCCGCTGCGGCGTCGTCCTCATGCACACCCGCGGCCGCCCCCACGAGTGGCGCACCCAGCGGCGCCTCGCCCCCGAAGCCGTCATTCCCCTCGTGCAAGCCGACCTTGTCGAAGCTCTCGCGCGCGCCGACGAAGCCGCCATCGATCGCAGCCGCATTGTCCTCGATCCCGGCTACGGCTTCGGCAAAGTCCGCGAAGACAACTACCCGCTCCTCGCCCACCTCGACGATCTGCTCGCCCTCGGCCATCCCCTGCTCGCCGGCGTCTCCCGCAAATCTTTCCTCGGCCACACCGTAGCCGCAGCCACCGGCGTTGCCGACATCCCTGTCCACGCCCGCGCCAACGCCACTATCGCCGCCACCACCGCCGCCATCCTCAACGGAGCCAGCATCGTCCGCGTCCACGACGTCAAACCAGCCGTAGAAGCCGCCGCCATCGCCGACGCCATCCTCAACGCGCTTTAATCCGCTCAGTGCGCCGCTAAAGAAGCGATGTCATCCCGAGCGGAGCGCCGCAGCAGAAATTTCCCGTGAGCACAGATCTGAACCGGCGCGCAGCCGAGGGACCCCCCGCAGCTGACCAACGCTTTACCGAACACAAATTCAATCAGCGCAGGGGAATCGGTCGCGAAGCGGCCGAAAAAATGCCGACACCTACCAACGGACCAAAGCGAAAAAGTACTACGCCATCACATCCAGCGCCCCATCATGCCCCTCCTCCATCTCCTCTTCAACGTCATCCTCAACCGAACCGTCCAAATCCTCCACATCCTCCGTAAACTTCCGCCGCCGCACCGCGACCCGCGGCCACGCCGGCGCCTCATGCCGCCCCATCCCCCCCATCCCCGTCACTCGATCCACTTCCATCGCCGAACCCATATTGGCCACTCACCAGGCTCTTCGGCGCGCTCTTCAGCGAACATGAGACGACCTCGCGCAATCGTCCTGCCACTCGACAACAACGTCCAGTTCCGGATCACCCCTCCCATCCCCTTCCGCGTATTCTTGTCTTCAGCATGGGCCGCATCCGCGTTCTCTCCGACCAGGTCGCCAATCAGATCGCCGCTGGCGAAGTCGTCGACCGCCCTGCCTCCGTCGTCAAAGAACTCCTCGAGAACGCCCTCGATGCCGGTGCCACCCGCATCCGCATTGAAATCGAAGCTGGTGGCCGGCGCCTTATTCGCATCGCCGACGACGGCTGCGGCATGGTCCGCGACGACGCCCTTCTCGCCTTCGAGCGCCACGCCACCTCCAAAATCCGCTCCTCCGACGACCTGCTCTCCATCGCCACACTCGGCTTCCGCGGCGAAGCGCTGCCCTCCATTGCTTCCATCTCCCGCCTCGAGTTGACGACCCGCCCGACCGACCTGCCCACCGGCACGCGCATCGAAATCGCCGGCGGCAAGGTCCTCTCGGTCGAGGATGTTGGCGGCCCGCACGGTACCACCCTCTCCGTCCGCGACCTCTTCTTCAACACCCCCGCGCGCCGCAAATTCCTCCGCGCCGAAACCACCGAGCTCTCCCACGTCACCGCATTAGTGACCCACTACGCGCTCGCCCACCCTGAAATTCATTTCGAACTCCACTCCGCCACCCACGCGCTGCTCATCGCGCCGCCCGTCAACGAACCTTCCGAGCGCATCTACCAAATCTTCGGCCGCGACACCCTCGATCAGCTTCTCCCCGTCGCCGCCGAACTCCGCTTCGATCACGCCGGTCTTCCCGAACCCCCACCCTGGCGTCGCGATCAGGACTACACGCCTCCCGATCCCGGATTCCTCCGCGTCAGCGGCTTCGCTTCCCGCCCCGCGCTGCAAAAGCTCAATCGCAATTCCATCTACATCTTCGTGAACCAGCGCCTCATCCGCGACCGCCTCATCCTCCACGCCCTCACTGAGGCGTACCGCAACATCATTCCCCCCACCTCGTTCCCCGTCATTCTGCTTTTCCTCGAGATGCCCGCGCACGAAGTCGACGTCAACGTCCATCCCGCCAAAACCGAGGTCCGCTTCCGCCAGCAATCCTTCGTGCACGACTTCGTCCGCGACTCCATCCGCACCACGCTGATGAAGACCCGTCCCGCCGCCAACTTTCTCTCCGCCCTCACCGACACTCCGCACGCCTCTTCATCGCTCGTTCCCATGGCCGGGCCGGAAGACCCCGAATTCTCACCCATCCCCGGCTCAGAACCACCGCCCCAACTCAACGACGCCGAATCTTTTGTCTTAGCCCCACCAGAACCGCGCCCCGAAGATCAACCCCTCCCCTTCGGCGCGCCCCTTGCAGCCGATCCGTCATCCCGACCGGAGTTCTCGCGCAGCGAAAACGGAGCGCAGCCCTCAACCACTCCTGAAAACCACGCCTGCTCCGAACAAACATTGCCAGACGGCGGCGAACCCGCACCCTCCCTCCACTCCCTCGCCTCCCTCAAACCCCTGGGCCAGCTCCGCGAATCCTTTATCCTCGCCACCAACGACGAAGGCCTCTGGATCATCGATCAGCACGTCGCCCACGAGCGCGTCCTCTTCGAAAAAATCCTTCGCGAGCGCCAAACGGAGCGCGTCGAGCGCCAGCGCCTCCTCATGCCCATGCTCATCGACCTGCTTCCTCAGCAGATGGTCGTCTTCTCCACGATCGCCGCGGAACTGGAGCGCAACGGCTGTGAGGCGGAACCCTTCGGCCCCCACACCATCGCCATCAAAGCCGCACCTTCCGGCCTCGCGGGCCGTGAACTGGAGCGCATGATCCACGAAGTTCTCGAGCAGCCCGGCGCCTCCGCGCAATCCGACAACCTCGAAGCCGCCCGCACCCGCATCGCCGCTTCCATCGCCTGCCACGCCGCCATCAAGGTCAATATGCCCCTCGATCCGGCCCGCATGGAGTGGCTCCTCCAGGAGCTCGCCCGCACCGAACATCCCACCAGCTGCCCCCACGGCCGCCCCATTGCTTTACGATATTCATGGAAAGACATTCAGCGGGCATTCCAGCGCATCTAGCGGCGCCCGCGAATTCAATCCCGGGTGCCCCATTACCTGGCTTGAGTTAAGTCGAAGGCTCTGCCCGGGGTTGGCAGATGTGGGACTCGCGCGTAGCGCCCGCCTTTTCCAGGGTCCGGATGTAAAGCTTGCAAACATATGCACGGCTTTTACAGCGGGCGGAAAACTGAATCGCTTTGAAGGGGCACGGCTTCAGCCGTGCCGTATGTATCCTCAGATAGGTTGGGCTTTAGCCCCTGAGGGATCGCACTCCTCACAACCGCTATTTCGTCAAAGCAGGCTCTTTTTGAATCAGCAACAGTTACAAATCGCGCGCGCCGCGCTGTGGCGTCAAAACGCCACACCCATCCTCACCTACGACGACGCCGCCGCGTGGTTCGACAACATCAACTTCTGCCTCTTCCTCCCGCGCCATACCCAGCTTGCCGCGCCTGCGCCTTCTTTCGTTGAAGCCTGCATGGGCACCGTCCGCGCCCAGCCTCCCGCCGACGCCATCGCCCCCGCCATGGATCTCGCCGTCCGCCTCGTCGACGCCGGCCGCGCCATCCCCCTCAATCTCCTCGGCACGTTCTCCGAACAGCCCGATTTCCTCATCACCCCCGACGTTCTTCCCTGGATCGTGGCCGTCCGCGGCGATCGCCACTGGAAGACCGCGCCTACCGGCCGCGGCATCGCCCCCATCGTCCTCCGCACCTGGGAAGCCCTCGACAAGCAAGGCGCGCAGACCGCTGTTGAACTGCGCGAGCTTCTCGGCCGCGAGTTGACCGAAGCCGCCGTCCTCCGCGCCCTCATCGAGCTGTGGACCACCCTCCGCGCCGCCCCCGCCTACACCGCCGGCGAGCCCACGCGCTGGAGCCTCCTCAAAAATCGCTACGCTCCCCAGCTCGCCACCGCCGCCAACACCGCGCAGCCCACCGCGCTCTCCGCGCTGCTCTCCATCTATCTCCGCTCCGCCGTCGCCGCCACCGGAGAAGAAGCGGAAATCTTCCTCTCCCCGCTCACCGCGCGCTCCCGCATCCGCGACGTCGTCCACGGCATGACCGCGGCCCGCCAATTCGGAACCATGTCCGTCGGCCCCAACACCCTGCTCTTTGTCGAAGGCTCTCTGCCCGACACGATCCCCGGAACAGCTCCCGCTCCCTCCGCCGAACCATCCGCCGAAGGCTCCGCAGAATCCGCCGCGCCAACGCCCGCTTCGCCCCAGCAGGATCGAGCCCGCCGCGAAGCCATCCGCAAATATTCCCGCGACGACGCCGGAAGCACTCGCCCGCCCCGCCGCGAATTCCGTCCGGCTGCCAGCGGCGACAAGCCTCGCGGCGAGCAGCCTACACGTCGTCCCCCCGCTGGTCGACCTTTTGAGAAACGTGAAGGCGCCGTCCCCAAACCCTGGCAGAAGCCCGCCGCCCCCGTCCGCAGCCGCGAAGATCGCCCCAAATTCCCGAGTCCGCCTCAGGCAACGGGCGAAGAAACCGCGCGTCCCGCATCCTCAGCCCGTCCTACCCGTCCAGCCGGACCCGGCCGTCCATTCCAAAAAGATCGCGCTGCTTCGGGCCGCTCGCCATTCCCGCGCCGCGACAAACCTTTCGACCGCCCCCGCCCCAGCTTCGGTGCCCGATCCGCTGGCCCCCGTTCAGATTCAAGATCCGGCCCTGGATCGGATTCGAGATCCGGCGCGCGCCCCTTCAACCGCCCCCGCCCTTCCGCTCCCCACGAAGGAGGCACGCGCCCGCCGCGCCGCCCCGCACCACCCAGCGCCACTCCCGATTCCGGCACACCAGGCGCACCGCAGAAATTCCTGCGCCCCGGCCCCGGCATGCCGCGCTTCGACGCCGCCGAACGCGCCAGCCGACCCAGCCGCCCCCCCTCACCCCGATCCGGTCCAGGCCGTTCAGGACCAGGAAGACCCAGTTTCAGCAGATCGGGCCCTGGCAGACCCGGCACCGGCCGTCCCGCCTCTGGCCGTCCGGCCCCCGGCAAATTCGGCCCCCGCAAACCCGGTTTCAGCAAGCCCGGCTTCAGCAAATCCGGCCCGCCCCGCTCCGGCGCACCCAGGACCGGCGCACCTAGGACCGGCGCACCGCGCTCCGGCCCACCCCGCTCCGGCCCCGGCAAATTCGGCCCCGCCAAGTTCGGCGCCTCCAAATCCGGCCCAGGCAAGCCGCGCCCCAGCTTCGGCGCCGCCAAACGCGGCCCTGGCGACTTTCCCAAGCGCCGCTCCGCCGCCCCCAGTGCCAAACGCACCTTTCGCCCCGGGGGACCACCCCGCGGTCCGGCCCGCTCCGGGCCCTCTGCCCGTCCCGGCGCGCCGCCGCGTAAATTTTCACGTAAACCCGGCGCACCGCCCCCCAAACCGCGCAAAAATCGTAGCGAGGACAAGGCCTCCGAATGACCCGCGGTCCCATCATCGCCATCGACGGTCCGGCCGGTGCCGGCAAGAGCACCGTCGCCCGCCATCTCGCCCAGCACTTCGGCCTGCTCAATCTTGAAACCGGCGCCATGTATCGCGCCTTCGCCCTCAAAGCCATCCTCGGCGACTACGACTTCGACGACGCGTCTTCCCTCGAACGCCTCGCCGGTTCGACGGAAGTCACCCTCAGCCCCGACCGCGCCGGCAACCGCGTCTTCCTTGACGGCGAAGACGTCACCGAGCGCATTCGCGACTCCGACGTCACCCAGGGAGCCTCCCGCATCAGCGTCCATCCCGCCATCCGCGCCTGGCTCGTTAACCTCCAGCGCGAACTGGGCCGCCAGGGCGGCGTCGTCATGGAAGGCCGCGACATCGGCACCGTCGTTTTCCCTGACGCCGACGTCAAAGTTTTTCTTGATGCCTCGCCCGAAGCCCGCAGCCTCCGCCGCTACGAGCAGAATTCCGTCAGCGCCGCGCCCACTTCCCACACCGACCACTCCACCGTCTCCGAAGCTCTCCACCAGCGCGACGAACGCGACCGCAACCGCGCCAACTCACCCCTCCGCCCCGCGCCCGACGCCATCGTCATCGACTCGACGACCCTCACCTTAGACCAGGTCCTCACCCAAATCGAAAACCTCGTCCGCCCCCTCTTCCCCAAAAAAGAAACCGCGCAGTAGCCGCCCCCACCGGGCGACCCCACGCGGCCTCTTTCCAACCCCGCTGCCTACTGCTCTTTCACTTCCGGCTTCGTCCCATCCGCCGCCTTAAAATGCTTCGCCCCAGACTTGTCAGACGCAGCCACCTTCGTCCCTCCATCATCCGTGTCCGTCACCGCCAGCGTCGTGTTGCTGCCCTTGCGCAACTCCAGATTCCCGTGTTCCGTTTCGAGTTCCAGCTTCACGCCGCCATGGCCCACGCTGCCGTCCAGCGTCTGCCGTCCGCCGTCCGTCGACGTCCGCAGCGGAAAGTCCGTCCGCACCGCTTCGTCGCTGCTCGTGCTGCCGCTCACGCTGAAGTTAGCGTCCTCCGGCATCGTCACAATCACGTTGCCCGTGCGATCCGTAATCTGCACGTTGCCCAGCGGAGACGCCGTCGTCACATCCACATCGCCGTCGCTGTCTTCAATGTGCGCATCGCCCGCGATCTGCGTCAGTTCAATGTCCTTGGCCTTCGCAATCACCCGCACCGGCCCTGCCGCCCGGCTCACGCTCAGGTCGCTCTTGTCCAGCGTCAGCGATCCCAGCAGATGCGGAATCTCCAGCGTCGTCATACTCGACTGGTAATGCACCGTCCCGCCCAACTGCTCCAGGTGAATATCCCCGAAGAAATCGCCGTCGATCGCCACCGCCCCCTGGATCGCCGACAGCGTGACATCGTCGCCGCTCCCATCCAGCTGCACCTTCCCCTGCACGTTGTGCGCGGAAAAGTCGCCGTGATCCATATGCCCCTGCGCGTCGCCGCCAATGTCTTCCAGCTTCACTTCGCCATGGTCGTCCGTCACCTGGATGCCCCCGTTCAGGCCATCCGCCGTCACATCGCCATGCCCCGCCGTCACCGTCGCATAAGCCGCAGCCGGCAGTTCGATCGTCAGGTCCACCCGCGCGCCATCCCGCTGCGGCACCGTTACCACCGCACCGCCTGCAGAAGTCTCAATCTTCGGCTTCAATTCCCCAAAAAGCTTGTGCGCTTCCGAGTCCGAGGTCCGATGCACCATCTCATGCGCCCGCAAATGCATGTGCCCATCGGTCGACGCCGTCAGCGTAATATCCCCGCTCGGATCGTTGATGCTCACCGTCGGTTTCGCCGCCGGCAGCACCTGATCCATCTGCACGTCGTAATCGTGCTCCGGCCCCATCCAGCTCCAGAAATCCCCGCCGTTGTTGTCGTCGAAGTTCCACGCAAACGGCCCCACCAGGTGTCCCTCGCGCGAGACAAAACCCAGCCCGATCATCAGGATCACCAGCCACACCAGGCCGCCCATCGGCCGCCGCCCCACCCACGGGCTGTTCCAGTCCATGAAATATTCGCCCAGCAGCAGCGCGCCCAGCCCAATCAGCAGCATCGGCCAATACTTCGCGTACCAGCTCCAGAACTCCACCGCGTCCATCCGCCCTGTCGAGATCAGCAGCGCGATGATGCCCACGCACAGCAACACCACCGGGCCCACAAACGATGGCCGCCGTGCCCCTTTCCAGCAGGCGCGGTAATAGTCCTTCTGCGCCCGAACCTGGGCCTTCCACTGGTCCCTTTGCGCCCGCGCGGCTTCCTTCATCTGCCGTGCCTGCCAGCGTGCGTCATACGGCGGAGGTGCGCTGCTCATACTTACCTTCTCTCCTCGCCCGTCGACGGCACAATCGCCGTCGTGGACCCCGTCCCACTTTGAGTTCCCGTCCCACCCTGCGCTCCTGCTCCTGCTCCTGCACCCGCTCCCGGCCCCGGCGTTCCCGGCCAGCTGCCCGGCTGCGAACCCGCATACGGTCCCTGATACGGAGCCTGATACCCACCCGGATAGCTGCCCGGCGCTCCCGGCCATTGCCCCGGCGGCGGTGGCGGATTCTGCGCCAGGATCGCGTTCTCCGCCAGCTTCATAATCCCCCACACAATCAGGTACAGCGGCCAGCTTCTCCCATAGTCAATCGGCGTGTAGACATCCAGAATCGCCGTCACCCCAAACACCAGCAGGAAGATCGGTCCCCGCATCCGCCGCAAAAAGAGGTACTGGTTCATTTCTGGCCTCCCGGCTGGTTCCCCTGCCCGCTCGCGTCCTGCGTCCCGTCACCAGGCCCATTGCCCGGAGGAACATGAGACCCAAACCGCGGCATGAACCCTCCATGGCCCCGCATATTCCGCATCAGCAGCCATATCGCGATCGCCACCACCACCAGCGGCCATCCATGCCCGATCCACCCAAAGCTGAAGAAGCCCATGGTGTTGAGCAAAAACAGCATGCCCAGAATGATCAGCACAATCGCCCCAATCGGCTCCCGTCGCGCCCGCTCCAGCTCCGGCGGAATCGGCGGAAATGGCGGAATCGGCGGTATTGGAGGGATCGGCCCTGGCGCACTCCACGCTCCCGGAGGAGGAGGCGTGGCCGCTCCAGCCCATCCGCTCGGAGGGGGAGGCGTTGCTGCCGTAAATCCCTGCGCAACCGGTCCCCCACCCCAGGAGGCTCCCGTCCGCCCGGCCCGCGCCTGCGCTTCCGCAGCCACTACCTTCGCCCGAATCTGCTCGCCCCACTGCCCCGCCTGCTCGCCCCATTGCTGCGCGTGCTGCCTCACCTGCTCACCCCAGGCATCCGCCTGCCGTCCCCACTCCGCGGCCTGCCCCGCATAAGGATTCGTGGACGCACCTGCCGCTCCCGCCCCGGAGGAGGAGGAGGAACCGCAGGACCAGGATTCACCGGCGGCGGCACCGTATGCCCGCCAATCCGGTTTCCCAGCTCGTTCAGCCCAAAAGGATCGGGCAGCGGCAAACCATATTTCCGCGCCTGCGCCGTCTGGTGCGCGTCGAATACCTGATACAGCACCCAGAATGCCAGCAGCAGCCAGAAAAACCAGTACCGGTCCGCCATCCCCATCAGGATCACGAACACCACCACATGCACCAGCGCCTTAATGTACTGGCCGTTGTACATCGCGCCCACGCCCGGGATGAATCCCAGCAGCGTCGCGGAACTCGTATTCGGGCCCGATGGCGGCGGCATTCCCGCAGGCGGATAGCCGCCCACTCCGGGCACGGGTCCAGGCATACCCCCCGGCATACCCGCTCCCGCCGGAGCTGCCGCCCCCGAAGTCCGCGCCGTCGCGTGTTCCTCGCAGTAAATGTTCCCCTGGACCGTGCGCGTGCACGCTGAGCACAGTCCCCTCCCGCAGTCTTGGCAATAGGCAGTTACTACCGCATCAGGATGATTCACACAGTACATCATGCCAGGCTCCTTCCCTTGCACCCGGCGGATACAACAGTCCGCCGCGGCCCGGCTTCGTGGCTCTCCGGGGTATTCAATCCTTTGATTCCTGTCTCTGCTGCTTTGATTTCTCTCGCTGCGTCCGGCGCTCCAGGCTCAGCGCACTGGCCTGCAACTTGCACCCCGTACGCTGAACGCTGAGCGCTACTCGCTGAGCTCTGCGCTCTGAGCTCTGAGCCCTGCATTCCCCCATCGTTCTGGCTCGACGGCGACGGTTTCTTCGGCATTTGCGGCTGCTGCTGCGGCTGTGCGTCCCGCCGCAGTTCCCGCATCTTCGATTCCAGCTGGTACACCAGCCGCATGTTCTCGTAGAACTTCACCACCGAGCCCTGCGCTCCCCAGAACTGCCGTGACAGCGTGCTCCCAATCGTTCCTGGCCGCAAATCCGCCAGCCGAATGTTCGTCAGCTTCACCCCGGCCATATTCAGCGTCAGCGCGATCGAGAAGAACGCCATCGCCACCGTCATCAGCAGCCGCGTCTCCTGAAAGCTGCGCCGCCACGGAATCGCCGCTGCCGCGCTCACTCCCGCCACCGGCACGCCGCCCGCAATCACCTGCACCGGAATCGCTCCCGCTCCGGCCGTCTTGTCCAGAATCTTGCTCACCAGCCCCGCCGGTACTTCCGGCTCCGCGTGCAGATAACCCAGCCACTCCTGCCCCTGCTTCGCGTGCGTCAGCAAGTCGGCGCAATTCAGGCAGTCCGCGCTGTGCGCGTCAAACGCCGCCGTATCGCCCGCGGGCAGCAGCCCGTCCAGCGCATCCGCCAGCAGCGCTTCCCATTCCTCGCAGCGCAGTCCGCCGCTGCCCGGGGTGGCGTCCGGCATCTTTCCGAATTTGTTCTGTTCCGCCACGCTAAACCACCTGCCCTTTGTTACGCTCCAGCAAACGGGCCAGTTCCGCCCGTCCCCGGCTGATTCTCGATTTCACAGTGCCTTCGGGTATGTGCAGCACCTGCGCGATTTCCTTATAGTCCAAATCCTGCAGATCCCGCAGGATAACCGCTTCGCGCAACTCCGGCGAAATCTTTGTCAGAGCTTCCTGCACCATCTTTTCAATTTCCTTCTGTACCGCCTGGTCGTGCTGGCTCTTCCCCTGGTCCGCCAGCCGCTGCGACAACGGCATCTCTTCCCCATCGCTGTCCCAACCGGCGTCAATTGAATCCGTCGACCGCTGCGCCCGCGTCCGCCGGAAGTGATCCACCAGCAAATTCCGCGTCATGGTCGTGATCCAGGTCTGAAAGCTGCCCCGCGTCAGATCGAAGGACGTCAGATTCCCATACACTTTCAGGAAAACTTCCTGCGTCAGGTCCTCTGCGTCCGTCGTCGATCCCGTGAACCGGAAGCACAATCCGTACACACGCCTGTGATGCGCTTTTACCAGTTCCGTCCACGCGAACGAGTCCCCTTGCAGGCACCGCTCGACCAGGACCTCCCACTGCGCTTCCACAGGCTTCTCCAGAAGTTGTTGCCCGCTCCGGTCCAGGGTTTTTCCTCTAACCCCTTCCGCAGCGCGCGCTCCGGACTGCTCTCTCTTCTGCCACCGCTCCGCCGGCCGCTCCTGGCCGCCAGGCGTCCGCAACTGTCCGGCCGGCCCGGCTTGCGGACCCGCCTGAGAATTCGTCTGGGAATTCCGGGCTCCCGCCCGTTCCCCAGCCCGCTCACCCGCCCGCCGCCCCGGGAACCCCATCATCCCCAGGTTCCACGAAATGGTGCCAGCCACGCTCATGGGCAATCATACGCAGACTGCCCCGCCGCGGTTCCTCAATTTCCTGAATTCTCTCCGTGATCCAGGCGAATCCGCTCGCAAAATGCCGCGGCCTCAGAGGTCCGGCGCGCCACCGGTATTAGGCGATGCCTTTTCTGGCTGCAGAACTTCCTTGCTGTCCTGCTTATAGATAACGCCGGCTTTCATCACGAAGCTCACCTGGCTCATCACGTCGATGTCCTCGAGCGGATTGCCGGGAACCGCGACGAGGTCGGCAAATTTACCGGACGTGACGCTGCCCAAAGTGTCGTCGTGGCCCAGCAATTGAGCGGCATTGATGGTGGCCATTTGCAGGGTGTAGGCGGGCGGCAGGCCGGCTTTGACGAGGTAAATGAAGTCTTCCCAATTCTGGCCGTGGGGGTAAACCCCGGCATCGGTGCCGTATGCAAATTTGACGCCGCCCTTGTAGGCGCGGCTCACCGTGTTAAGAATCTGCGGCCCAATCGCGATCGCTTTGGCCGCAACGGTGGGCGGATAAGCTCCCAGCTTCGCCTGTTGGGCGACATATTGCCCGGTATACACCGTCGGGCAATAAAATGTCCCGTGCTGCTTCATGAGGGCAATGTCCTGATCGTCCATGAACGTGCCATGTTCCACAGAATCAACGCCGGCGATGACTGATCGGCGGATCGCTTCAGCCCCGTGGGCGTGCACCGCAACCTTCATGCCGTAGTCATGAGCCGTTTCGACGAGGGCGTTCAGCTCGTCCTGCGACATTTGCGGAGCGGAGCCGTTGGTGCCGAGATCCATCACCCCGCCGGAGGGCATGGCCTTGATCAGGTCAGCGCCATTCTTGTAGTGAAGGCGGACGACTTTGCGCGCCTCGTCAGGACCATTGAAGATGGACTGGAGCGGCCCGGGATCCCCCTGCAACTCGAGGCTGAGGCCGTTGGTCCGGTCGGCGTGCCCTCCCGTAGTGCTGATCGCAGGGCCGGCCGTATAAATCCGCGGGCCGATGACTGTCCCGGCGGCGATTTCGTCGCGCAGAGCCACGGTGTCGTAATCGTTGTCGCCGACGTTGCGGACGGTGGTGAACCCGGCGAGCAGGGTCCGCCGCGCGTACAGCGTGGAACGGAGCACCTCATTCGCGAAATTAATGTGCGCCGCTTCCGTGTACGAATTTTTGCCGAACTGCATGTCGAGATGCACGTGGTCGTCGATCAGGCCGGGCAGGCAAGTGACCCCGGCGAGGTCGATGACGGTCGCGCCGGCAGGAGTTGCGGCGCCCGGCTCAATCTTGTCGAATTTATCTCCGGTGATGACGACCGACGTCGGGCCGAGCATGGCCCCCGTAACGCTGTCGAAAAGACGCGGGCAGTGGACAACCGTGACAGCGGGCGCGGACTGGGCGAACAAAGCGGGAGCGGCCAGTGCGGCTGCCGACAGGCCGGCAAACGCGGCCGCGGCGCGCAAAGCGCTGCGAAGCATGGGCATGGGAGCAATCTCCTTCGAAGCAATCATCCTAAACGAAGAAGAAAATCGGAGGGCGGGAATCGATTCCAGGGACGCCTGGGGACGGTCCTTGGTAGGACAGGCATTGCCCAGGGTGGGGGCGGCGCCCCGCCGTCCAGCGAACGGACGGCTGCAGCGCCGCTCTCGTGGGTGAGCGGTCCAGCGTGCGGATTAAACCGCGACAGCCGCCGGAACTGGGGCTTCCTTGTAAACCGCCGCGCCGGCAACCACACCGACCACGGTCTGGATGAACGACCCAAGGGTCACATAGGCAGCGAGCGTGTGCGAGAACAGGCCGCCGAAGACCATAAAGGTGAGGTTGGGGATCAGCGAGCCGATGATCCAGACCACCACCGCAGCCTTGAAGGCGGTGTTGAGGCCAGGACCGAAGCGAGGCCGGATACCGACGTAAATCCACATCGCCAGGAGGCCGCTGACGACCCCGAGGACGTTAGTCCAGGCAAATGCGCTGGGCGTGAAGCTGCTTAGCCCGAGATGATCCATCCCGGCCTGCCATGCTGGCTTCAGCCATACCCCATCGATCAAATAACCAAGGATATCGGCAATAACTCCTGCCACGAGACCGGCCAGAAGCCAACGGCGAAAATTCAATTTACTCATTACGCCTCCAAGGGGGGATGCCGGAGTATAACCACACCCCCAGGGTGGTGCAACGAGAATCTGTAAGGGGAACACGAATGAATACGGAAAAATGGTAACCAGGGCAGAAATTCACGGAGACGCAGACGGCTAGCGGCTTTTCGAGACAGGGGCGAGGCGTTCCTCGATCACTACAGTAACCATGCTGCCAACTTCTTTGCCGATGGTTTCAACGATATCGGCTTTCACCGGCAACTTGTGCGTGCCGTCGCCAAGGGCCATGAACGAGCTGCGGAACGGCACCCCGTTCACCGTGCCCCGGACTTTGACAAGGCCGCGGGTTTTAAAGAATTCGACAGACCGGGGCCAGATGACGTAGGTGTGTCCGCCTTTGGCGGGAGATTTCTGCAGGCGGGCACTGAAGGTAGCGAGCATGGCGGGATTCCTTTTACGCGAGTCAGGAAAGCCGGGTCAAGCGGCGCAAAAATCCATTCCTCTGGCGGGCGAAGACAAAACGAAAATCGGGGTAGAATCGGAGGATGCTGTCGCCGGTGACCCCAGTCCCGGAACCCATTCCGGAATTCGTTTGCCCCGAGTCGCTCGCCTGGGCGCATCCGCTGGTGCAGGAGTGGTTCGTCCGCCGGTTTGCCACGCCCACAGAGCCGCAGGAACAGGGATGGCCGCTGATTCACGCCGGCCGGCCGGTGCTGATCTCCGCGCCCACCGGCTCGGGCAAAACCCTGGCCGCGTTTCTGATTTGCATCGATGGGCTCATTCGCAAGGCGCTCGAGGGACGGCTGGGATGCGAGACGGAGGTCGTGTACGTCTCGCCGCTCAAAGCGCTTTCAAACGACGTCCAGAAGAACCTCGAGACCCCGCTGCGCGAAATTCAGCAACTGGCGATGGAGCGCGGCTACCTGTGCGCCCCGGTGCGCTCTGCAGTGCGAACCGGCGACACCCCCGCAGCCGAACGCCGCGCGATGCTCAAGACGCCGCCGCATATTTTGGTCACGACACCCGAGTCGCTCTACATTCTCCTCACCGCCGAAAAAAGCCGCGAGCATTTGCGCCGCGTTCACACCGTGATTGTCGATGAGATTCACGCCATCGCCGACGACAAACGCGGATCGCACCTGGCGCTCAGCCTGGAACGCCTCGACGCGCTCGTGACGGGCGAAAACACGCTGATGGCCGGTGCGAGTCTGCTCGTGCATCCGGCGCCGCTACGCATTGGTTTATCGGCGACGCAGAATCCCATTGAATTGGTGGCGGAATTTCTTGCTCCCCAGCGAACCGTCTCGATTGTGCAGGCCGGGCAGCGGCGCACCCTCGACGTCGCGATTGAAGTGCCAACCGACGAGTTGGCATCCGTCGCGACCATGGCGATTTGGGAGAGCGTCTACACGCGGCTCGCCGAGCTGGCCCTGCAGCACCGTTCGACCCTGGTGTTTGTGAATACGCGCAGCATGGCCGAGCGCCTGGCGTTTCAGCTCGCCGAGCGCCTCGGCCTCGAAAATGTGGCCTGCCACCACGGCAGCCTGTCGCGCAAGCTGCGCCTCGATGCGGAACGCCGGCTGAAACAGGGCGAGATTCGCGTGCTGGTGGCGACCGCGTCCCTTGAACTCGGCATCGATATCGGCACCGTGGACCTGGTGTGCCAGATTCAGTCGCCGCGCGCGATTGCGGTGGGCATGCAGCGCGTTGGCCGCGCCGGGCACTGGCGCGGCGCGATTCCGAAAGGAAGATTTTTTGCGCTCACGCGCGACGATCTCGTGGAGCAGTCCGCGCTCATTCGCGCCATGCGCGCGGGCGTGCTGGACCGCCTGGAAATTCCCGACAAACCCTTCGACGTGCTCATGCAGCAGATTGTGGCGGCCTGCGGCGCCGAGCCGTGGGAAGAGCGCGCTCTCTACGAGGTGCTGCGCCGGGCGTATCCGTATCGAGATTTAACGTGGGAAGAATTTGACGAGGCGCTGCGGCTGCTGACGGAGGGGATCGAATCGAGCCGCGGGCGCTATGGTGCGTATCTGCTGCGCGATCGCGTGCAGGGGCGCGTGCAGGCCCGCCGCGGCGCACGGACCACAGCCATCACCAATGGCGGCGCAATTCCGGATGCGGCGCTTGTTTCCGGTGATTTTGCAACCGGAAGGCGTACAAATTGCGACGCTGGATGAACATTTCGCCGTGGATTCGTCGCCGGGCGATGTCAGTCCAGCTCGGCAACGCGAGCTGGCGCATCCAGCGCATTGAGTCGATTGGGCGGGTGCTGGTGGAAGACGCGCACGGAGCGCCGCCGACGCTGCCTTTCTGGTTTGGCGAAGCCCCGCAGCGCACGCGCGAGCTTTCAGAATTTGTGGCGGAGCTGCGCGAAGAGATCGACCGGAGAACGCGCGATGTGCTCCCCGGGTACATCAGCCAGGCAATGCCGGAGATTGCGGCAGGCGGCCGCATTTCTGAAGGCCGAGTGCGGCGTGAACGATGCGGGCGCGGAACAGCTGATTGCGTATGTGGCAGCGGGGCGCGCCGTGCTGGGAACGGTTCCATCTGTAACCACGATTGTTGCAGAAAGGTTTTTTGACGAAGGCGGCGGAATGCAGCTCATCCTGCATGCGCCCTTCGGCGGCCGGATCAACAAAGCGTGGGGTCTCGCGCTGCGCAAACGCTTCTGCCGGGGATTTAATTTCGAGCTGCAGGCCGCTGCGACGGATAACGGACTGAATATTTGCCTCGCGGAGCAGCACAGCTTTCCCCTGAGCGACGTTTTTCATTTTCTCACCACGGAGACCGTGACAGAGTTGCTGGAGCAGGCGTCGCTGGCCGCGCCGGTCTTCAAAACGCGCTGGCGCTGGGATGCGTCGCGGAGTTTGCAACTGTTACGGTTCCAAAAGGGAAAGAAGGTAGCTCCACAGATCCAGCGCATTCGTTCGGACGATTTGCTGGCCAGCGTCTTTCCGCAGGCGGCGGCGTGTTTCGAGAATATTGAGGGCGATATACAGATTCCCGACCACCCGCTGGTAAAGGAAGTGATGCGCGACGTCCTCCAGGAAGCGATGGATCTGGAGGGGCTGAAGAACGTGATCGCCGCCATGCACGATGGGCGAATCCGCTGCGTGGCAGTGGATACGACGACGCCGTCGGCGTTTGCGCACGAGCTGATCAACGCGAATCCGAATGCGTTTCTCGACGATGCGGGCCTCGAGGAGCGGCGCGCGCGCGCGGTGCAGATGCGCGGCGTCTTGCCCGATGCGGCGCTCGGCGAAGCGGGACGGCTTTCTCCCGACGCGATTGCAGAGGTGCGCGGGGAGATTTGGCCCGACATTCGCGACGAGCACGAACTGCACGATTTACTGTGCACGCTGGTCGCCATGCCGGTGGAAACGCTGGCCCACCAGGGCTGCAAAGATTGGGACGTATTTCTCACACGACTGGAGCGGACCGGGCGCGCGACGCTGGTGGAAGCGCAGGCCGGTGCGCAAAAAGGTGCATATTTCGTGGCTGCGGAACGGGCGGCCTGGGCGCGGGTTTTGTGGCCCGAGGTGGATTTCCCTGTGGAAATGTTGAAATTCTCCGCAGAATTGCCCAGCCACAGTGACATTTTGATGAAAATGCTGCAGGGATGGTTACAAATCACCGGCCCAGTGACGTCAGCGGGGATTGCAGCGCAACTTGGCGTCGAGCCAAGCGCAGTTTGGCCGCAGATGCTGCGCCTCGAGACAACGGGAACGATCCTGCGGGGTGTGTTTGAAGGCAACGCAAAAGCGGTTCCCGAGCACGAAGTGGAGTGGTGCGAGCGGCGCATTCTGCAGCGGATTCATAAGCGCACGCTGCACACGCTGCGGCGTCAGATTGAGCCAGTAACCCCATCGGTCTACATGCGGTATTTGCTCGACTGGCAGCACGTAGGCGTAAACCGGCAGCTGACCGGTGAGCAGGGATTGCTGGAAGCACTGCGCGGACTCGAGGGATTTGAAGCGCCGGCGGCGGAGTGGGAGCGAACGATTTTCCCGCAGCGCGTGGCGGCCTACGATCCGCGCTGGCTGGATGCGCTGTGTTTGACGGGCGCAGTGGGTTGGGGCCGCATTTCGCCCCACGCAGCGTTTGCGGATGCGAACGGCGGTGGTCCAAGACGCGTAGTGCCCACCAGCATGGCCCCCGTGACATTTTTTGTGCGCGAAGAAGCATTGTGGATGGATTTGTGCCTGGAACGGCGACAAATTCCGGAAACCACGCTGAACGCGTCGTTGAGCGAGCTGGCGAACCAGGTGCGTTCGTGCCTGAGCACGCGCGGCGCAATGTTTGCGGGGGATTTGATTCGGATGCTCGGCGTTCCGGCGGAGGACGCGCACCGCGCGTTGTGGGAACTGGTCGCCGCGGGCCTGGTGAACGCGGATGGGTACGACAGCCTGCGCTTGCTGATTGATCCGCGCAGGAAAAAAGCTTTCAGCGCGCCCGGAAAATCGAAGGCGGATGGCCGGAATGCTGCAGGTCGTTGGGCGTTGCTGAGCGATCCTGAACCACCAGTTGCGTTAGGCGACGTGCGGCATGCCACCGCCGAGGCGGCGGGGAAAGCCGCAGCGCGCCGCGACGCGCAGGTGGAGTCAGCCTGCCGCATGCTGCTGCGGCGCTATGGTGTGGTGTTTCGGGATGTGCTGGCGCGCGAGACGACGGCGCCGCCGTGGCGGGAGCTGGTGGGCTTGTTCCGCCGGCTGGAAGCGCGCGGCGTGGTGCGCGGCGGGCGCTTCGTGTCCGGATTCGGCGGCGAGCAGTTCGCCCTCCCGGAGGCGGCAGATATGCTCCGGGCCGGACGCACGCGAACGCTCCAGGAAATGCCGGCGCTGACGATCGCCGCCGCGGATCCCATCAATCTGGTAGGCGTGGTGATCCCCGGCGATAGTCCGGCGTGCATTGCGGGGAACACGGTGACCCTCCCTTTGCCGCCTTCTGCGGTGGAGGAGACGGTAGCCGCAGAGATGCCCGTCGCTGGGGTGTTTGCGTGGAAGGCCGCTGAGGGTGGCGCGCTTGCCTGAGCCGCCGCCGGAGCGCAATTCCGAACCCCGTCCATTAGTGGAAGGCGAAGATTTTTATCGCGACGGACCGTATATGGTTTTCACCGCGGCCTATCACTTGCGGCGGGGCTATTGCTGCCAATCGGGATGCCGGCATTGTCCCTGGCGGGGAGGCGATGATTCGGCCAGTGATAAGGCGGCCAGCGAAGGAACTGTCAGCTAAAAGGCGGTCAGCGCGGACGGTGCGCGGTGTGCGGAAACTGGGCATCGGGCAAAATAATTTTGTAGACAGCGGGCGCAGGGATCGAATATGTTTTCTATTCCCTGGATTGTTTTGAAACGATGTCATTTACGCACCTACAAAGGTTGCGGGCCACTCTGGAACGAATCGACGCGCATGTTGACCCGAAGACGGGCAAGCGTGGCGCGAGCGCCGCCAGTCAGCCCTTTCTGCGCGAGTTGAAAGTCGCGGTGGCGCGCGTTGAGGCCGAAGCGGCGATGGACGCCGCAGGCACCCAGAAAGTGAAGACACTCCCCGAAACGCAGGGACGCCCTGATCTGAAGCCCGCAACCGGCTGAGCGGCGAACTCTCCCGATGATGTTCGACCGCCAGGGAATATCCCCAAACCCAGAAGACCCATTCTGCACGCTCAGAGCGGAGGCTTCTGTTCGCTCCCAACGCCGGCCGTCCCTATATGTCGATACAGCCTGGGGAGCACCGCTGATATAGGCTGGTGCTCTCGCGATGCTGAGCGCGACAAAAACGCGGTTTCATGCCATCCGGCTCCGGCTGGAGAACCATGTTGCGACCAGCCCGCGCGATGCGCGGCTCTGGGAGTTCTTCCTGTTCGTGTTCAAGCAGGCATGGGCGTGTCTGTTTGGCGTAGTGCTGCTGGGGCTCATCCTCGCGACGAAGTGGTACTGGGGCCGCCATCTCTGGCCGTCCCACTGCCTCGCGCGCTATGACTTTTTGTTTCTGGCCGCGCTCGCGGTCCAGGTTGTCCTGCTGCTTACGCGCATGGAGAGCGTGCGCGAAGCGAAGGTCATCCTCGTCTTCCACGTCGTGGGCACGTGCATGGAGCTCTTCAAAACCAGCGTCGGCTCGTGGACCTATCCCGAAAGCAATTTCTTCCGCATCGGGCATGTGCCGCTCTTCTCCGGATTCATGTACGCGTCCGTGGGCAGCTATCTGGCGCGGGTCACGCGTATCGTGGACATGCGCTACACCCGTTACCCGCCTCGCTGGCTGACGGTAGTGCTCGCGGTGCTGATCTACGCGAACTTCTTCACCCATCACTTTCTCCCGGACATTCGCGTCGGCCTCTTTCTGCTGCTGGCGGTTCTCTTCGGGCCCACCTGGGTCTATTACCGCCCCTACCAGAAGTACCGCAGGATGCCCCTGCTGCTGGGGTTTTGCCTGGTGGCGCTGTTCATCTGGGGCGCCGAGAATATTGGGACCCTTGCCACGGTCTGGGTCTATCCGCAACAGCGGCATGGGTGGCAGTTGGTGGGGTTTGGCAAGTTTGGCGCCTGGCTGCTGCTCATGGTGATTAGCTTTATCCTGGTTTCGTTCGCGCATGCCCCGACGCCCTTACCGGAAAGCAATGAGCCGGCCACCGATGAAGCAGTCACCGGCAAAGCGGCCAGCTAAGAAACTCTCACTACCAGCGACCAGCTACCAGCGACCAGCTACCAGCTGCCTGATAAAGTGACAGAACCACTCCCCCAAGGAGTTTTTCCTTGCCCAACATCAGCCGCACCCTGCTCTCTGCCGCCTGCCTCGCCCTGTCGGCCGCCTCCCTCTTTGCCCAGTCCCAGGCTGCGTCCCAGCTCTATCCCCAGGACCCCACCCTCCCCGCCGACAAGTACATCTGGCTCGAAGACGTGAACAGTCCCCGCGCTATGGACTGGGTCAAAGCGGAAAACGCCCGCACCGCCAAAGTCCTCGAGGCCGATCCCCGCTTCGCCCCATGGGCCGCCGACGCCCTCAAGGTCAGCGAAGATCCCAGCCGCCTCCCCATGCCCGACCTCCGCGGCAACGACGTCTTCAATCTCTGGAACGACCAGAACAATCCCCGCGGCCTCCTCCGCAAAACCACCGTCGCCGACTACAACAGCCCCGATCCCCACTGGCAAACCGTTCTCGACATCGACGCCCTCGCCAAAAAAGAAAACACCAGCTGGGTTCTCCACGGCGTCACCTGCCTCTATCCCGGCGACCAGTACTGCATGGTCGACCTCTCCGTCGGCGGCGAAGACGCCTCCACCGCGCGCGAATTCGACCTCAAAACCAGCCAGTTCGTCGACTCCGGCTTCGTCGCCCCCCACAGCAAGCAGGACATCGCCTGGGAGGATAAAGACACCCTCCTCATCGCGCGTAACTGGGGCCCCGGCACCATCACCAACTCCGGCTATCCCTTCGTCGTCAAAGAATGGAAGCGCGGCACGCCCCTCGACTCCGCCAAAGAAATCTTCCGCGGCGAACCGTCCGACATCTCGACCGCCGCCTTCGTCGCCAACGACGCCCAGGGCGATCACCTCACCCTTTTCCATCGCGGCGTTTCCTTCTTCGAATCGCGCTATTGGATCAAAACGCCCGCCGGCCTTCAGGAACTCGCCATCCCGCGCAAAGCCGATCCCGCCGGTCTCCTCAGCGGCCGCCTTCTCATCCAAATCCATCAGGACTGGACACCCACTCCCGGCGGTCCCTCCTTCACCCAGGGATCCCTGCTCGCCGTCCGCCTCTCTGACGTTCTCCGCGATCCCGCCCACCTCAAGCCGACGATCGTTTTCGCACCCACGGCGGATGAATTCCTCAACGGCTTTGCCACCACCCACTCCCGCCTCATCCTCACCACCCTCAAGCACGTCCTCGGCCAGGCGTATGTCTACACGCCCACCGGAAAAGACAGCTGGACCCACCAGCCTCTCGACGTCCCCGCCAACAGCACCGTCGAAATCGTCACCGCCAGCGATACAAATGAGTCCTTCTTCCTCAACACCGAAAGTTTCCTCACCCCGCCCTCGCTGTTAGCCGGAGACGCGGCCACCGGCCAGCTCACCCCTTCCAAATCCCAGCCCCCGCTCTTTGACGCCTCCGCAGGACACCGTCGAGCAGCTCTACGCCACTTCCACCGACGGCACCAAAGTTCCCTACTTCGTCGTCCATCGCAAAGACATGCAGCTCAACGGCCAGAATCCCACGCTGCTCAATGCCTATGGCGGCTTTGAAGTTTCCATGACCCCCACCTACAACGCCATCCGCGGCAAGCTCTGGCTGGAACACGGCGGCGTCTTCGTCCTCGCCAACATTCGCGGCGGCGGCGAGTTCGGTCCCGCCTGGCACGAGGCTGGCCTCAAAACCCATCGCCAGCGCATCTACGACGACTTCGCTGCCGTCGCTCAGGACCTCATCGCCCGCAAAATCACTTCACCGCGTCACCTCGGCATCCTCGGCGGCTCCAACGGCGGCCTCCTCATGGGCGTTGAAATGACCCAGCACCCCGATCTCTGGAACGCCATCGTCATCCAGGTTCCGCTCCTCGATATGCTCCGCTTCGAGCACATCGCCGCCGGCGCCAGTTGGGTCGGCGAATACGGCTCCGTCAGCGTCCCCGCCGAGCGCTCCTTCCTCGAAAAAATCTCACCCTACAACCAGCTCAAACCCGGCGTCCACTACCCCGAACCCCTCATCTTCACCACCACCAAAGATGACCGCGTCGGTCCCCAGCACGCCCGCAAATTTGCCGCCAAAATGGAGGAGTACCACGAGCCCTTCCTCTACGACGAAATCACCGAAGGCGGACACGGCGCCGGCGCTGACCTCAAAGAACGAGCACGCACCTTCGCCGAAACCTACGTTTACCTCGCGGAAAAGTTGATGTGACGCATTTGTCAGAATCAGCGCACGCGCCTCGATAACTCGCCTGCAGGCGGCAGCCATATCTGCCGCCTCTGCGTCCAAGCTATTTCGATGCGCATACCCCAGTCCCTCTCGTCTCGCCCATCACGCCTTCTCCTCTGCGGGATTTCGACGTTGCTCCTCTTTCTCGCCGCAGCGCCGCTGCTCCACGCGCAGCAGCCCACCTCTGCCTCCGTCGTTCCCCTCATCGACGCCGCTGTCAAAGCCCGCATCGACCACATCGCCGGCTACACTGCGACCGAACACTACTCCGTCTTCCGCGGCCAGGACGAAGTCCATCCCGTCTCCGAAATGATCGTCCGCACTACCTATCAAAAGGACACCGGCAAGAGTTACCAAATCCTTTCGAAATCCGGCTCCGCCCTCGTGCGCAGCATGATCCTCGACACCATTCTCGGAGATGAGAAAACGATGAGCCAGCCTGCCAACCAAAAGCAGGAGTGGATCACTTCCGCCAACTACGACATGCAATTGAAGCCAGGCGGACCGCAAACCCTGAACGGACGCAGCGTTCTCGTTCTCACCATCACGCCCAAACGAAAAACACCCTACCTGATCGAGGGAACTCTCTGGGTCGACGCGCACGATGGTTCCATCGTGCAGATCCAGGGAACCGCCCCCAAAAGCTCAACCGTCTTTTCCGGTCCCGCCCAGATCACGCGCCAATACGCCACCGTCGACGGCTATCCTGAAGCCACCCACCTGCGCGCCGCTTCCACCAGCTTCATGTTCGGCACAACAATTGTCACCGTCGACTACTCAAATTACCAGGTCCACCTCAGCCCCGCCCCATAACCCGCCGCAGTTGGCGGAGCCGAATGGCTCCGGGTGCCCCATTTCTGCCCGGGTTTGGCAGATGTGGGAGACGCGCGCAGCGCGTTCGCCTTTAGCTGACAACTCAACTCTCCCGAGAAAAAAGTGCGATGGATCTGCCGGGACGGAACAAGCGGTCGGCAGTTAAAGATCACGCGCAAAGCGCGTCCCCGCCTGAACGGCTAGTCCCCCCCCAGTCTTCGGGGCGGAGATCCTTCGCATGCCGCGAAAACAACCACAGATGCCCATCCAGATCCTTCGCCGCGTACTGATATTCCCCATACACCGTCTCATGCGGCTCTTCCACAATCTCCGCGCCCTCCGCCTTAGTCCGCGCGTAGTGGCCGTCCACATCATCCACAAAAATCGTCAGCGACTGCGTCCCAAACCCCAGTTCCCGCGGACTCTTCTCCCGCGCTGCGCCCTCCCCGCGTGCTCCCCGCACCATCAGGTACGCGCGTCCCGCCCAAAACTGCGCCCCGCTCGGGCCCTCCCCATAGCGGAAATGCTCCTCAAATCCGAACACCCGGCTCAGCCAAGCCATCGCCTCCGGCAAATTCTGATAAACGACGTGCGGCATCACCGTTTCCACTGGCACCGAGCGATTCCTCATAAGCGGCAGTCTACCTCCACCTGAAAGAGCCGGGCGCGGGCCAGTTTGGTTCGAATCGGATGTCGATCGCGCACATAATTTTTGCGCAGAAAAACCCGCCGCCTCGGGGAAAAGGACAGCGGGTCAACCGCGTGCTCCACCGCGGGAATCCCCTGGAGAGCGCAAGGTTCAGAACTTCATGGTCGCGCTATAAATCGCCGCCAATTTTCGTGAACTGCGAATTAATCTTCCCCGCCAGGCTGTTCAGCCCCGTGATCGCCACAATCGCAACCAGCGCCGCGATCAGAGCGTATTCAATCAAATCCTGGCCGGACTCTTCCTTCAACAACCGCTGCAGACACACATTCATTTTTCGTTTCTCCTCAGATGAAATTGGTACAGGGGCCCTGCAATCTTTATTAATTATTTATAGCTTCCGCCCGTCAATCCCCCATCCGGTCAAAAATCGACCCGGTCGCACTCCAAACGCCACTCCCTCCCCGCTTTGGGTCCGGCTTCTGACTCCCAATGTCGGAAGCCGCCGCACAAGCCGGCCCAACCGGTAAAAATTGCACTGCACCGCGGCCTCCCAGCCATCTAACCCGTTTATTTTCGTCAGTAGCGCGTGGTACTCGAATTGCATCTTCACCAGCGAAAGCCTTTGGGCAGACAGATTAGCCACAGGGCATAGAAATGGAGCACAAACGTGAACAAACCGAAGGCAAAAATTGAGAACTGGGCTGTCGTCGACAGCGTTTCCTCGCCGGACTTTCGCCAGTTGGAGCCCGAGCGCCGGCTCACCGGCACTATCTTCGGACACTCCAACCTCCCCAATGGCGTCATCTATACCTCCGCCATCGTCCGCATCGACTCGGCCAACCACCTCGTGGAAACCCGCAACAGCGTCTATGAGCTCGGCGAAGTCAACGGCGACTACGACCGCTGGACCCGGGAGCACGGACGCGCCGCCTAGCTCCGCCATCCAGATCTCCAAAAACTGTCAAGTCCCCAGTCCCCGCACCAAAGTAATAAGTGTTGATTCCACAACGCTTGCCCGCCAAAGTATCTCGAAGAGGTTGGCGCAATTGACCCCCGCAACCTGATATCCTGAACTTAGGGTTAGAAAAATAAAATGCCTCGCCAGCCGGCGAGGCTTTTTCCTGCCCGCATCTCGGAACGCGCAGCCGGCGCAACCCCCAAAAGGGGAAGAGACGGTGATTCTCGTGCTCCAGGCTGCAGTGAGCTGCCCCGTGCTTCGGGCCGCAGTTCGCTGCATCCCGCGCTTCGGGCTGCGATTGGCTGCTCCACGCTCCAGGCGATACCGTCCCGCAGGGATGGACAAAACGAGGGGGGATCGCCTGTTGTCCACCTCGACAACAGAGAAAAGCGTAACAAAATAAACAGTTTACCGAGGTACCCCACCCCCAGGGGGCGGGTCCAGGAGGTTTTTCGCCGCTCAGCTCGAAGCGAACCGGGATCAAAGCTGCCCGGACTTGCGCTGACCGTTTCATCGCTAACCGGACTTTAGCTAACCGGACTTTAGCTAAAACGACTCGACAATGTCCGCAACCGCCGCGCTGGCAAAGTCCGTCGCCAGCCGCCGCGTCGCCGCCGAATCTTCCTGGATAAAGCTCGCCAGATCCTGCGTCTGCTCGTACTGCTGCCGGAACATCATCGACGGATTCTGCCAGATCACATTGCCCTGTTTGTCCGTCAAAGTCAGCCGCGTCACGATTGTGACCAGATAGCTCGAGGTTTGCCCCGTCGTGTTGTCGTAGGTCAGCGGAATGATCTTGAAACTCGTAATCGTCCCGCGCAGCGTAGCATCCGCATCCGCGTCCTCGCCCGAGACGATTCGGTACGAAGTCCGGCTCGTGAACTCCTTAATCACCGCCTGCGTGAACACCGCTTCCGTGTGATACGACTGCGACGTGTTCTTAAACGAAGGAATCGCCAGCGTCCGCACATTGCCCGGCAAATGCACCGCGGAGTTAACCGTGTGGTAGTCACAGCCGCTCAACAGCAGCAGCGGCGCAAGCAGAAAGGCAAGAAAACGCAGAGACATCTTGCAGTCATTTTCGCAGAACCGGACCTGGTTGACTCCACGCGCAAAAGAAAAGGCAGCCCGCAGGCTGCCTTTTCTTCCATGGTTTCTGTTACGCAGGCGACGGGCTGCCTTCCGGCAATCCACCCGTGCGGCCCGGTTCCGGCTTCAGCACCTGCTGCACGTCGGCAACGGCCGTTCCCGATCCGCCCGTCGGCTTCAGCGGGGGCAGCTCCTTGCCTTCGATCAGCGCGCGAATGTCATTCGCGTCCAGCGTCTCGCGCTCCAGCAGCGCCAGCGCCAGCTTGTGCATCACCGGCTGGTTCTTGTCCAGAATGTCCCACGATGCCCGATACGCTTCATCCACCAGGCTCCGCACTTCAGCATCGATCTGCCGCGCCGTCTCTTCACTGAAGTCGCGATGCTGCGCAATCTCGCGGCCCAGGAAGATTTGCTCTTCCTTCTTGCCGAAGGTCAGCGGACCCAGCCGGCTCATGCCGTACTCGCAAACCATCTTGCGAGCGAGATCCGTCGCCCGTTCGATGTCGTTGCCGGCGCCCGTTGTCATTTGGTGCAGGAAGATTTCCTCGGCAATGCGGCCGCCCATCAAAATGGCCAGCTGCGTTTCCAGGTAGTCCTTCGTCACCGTGTGCTTGTCGTCTTCCGGCAGCTGCATCGTCACGCCCAGCGCCATGCCGCGCGGAATAATCGTGACCTTATGCAGCGGATCGGCGTGGTCGCGCAATGCCGCGACCAAAGCATGTCCAGCTTCGTGATACGCCGTCACGCGCTTCTCTTCGTCCGTCAGCAGCATGCTCTTGCGCTCGGCGCCCATCAGCACCTTGTCCTTCGCCTGCTCGAAGTCGTACATCAGGACCGACTTGCGATTGGCGCGGGCCGCATTCAGCGCCGCTTCGTTCACCATGTTGGCCAAATCGGCGCCGGAAAAGCCCGGTGTGCCGCGAGCCAGAACCCGCAGATCGACGTCATCCGCAATCGGCACCTTCCGCGCATGTACGCGAAGAACCTCTTCGCGGCCGCGCACATCAGGTCGTCCAACCACAACCCGGCGATCGAAACGCCCAGGCCGCAGCAGCGCTGGATCCAGCACGTCAGGCCGGTTCGTCGCCGCCACCAGAATCACGCCGTCGTTCGACTCAAAGCCGTCCATCTCGACCAGCAACTGGTTCAGCGTCTGCTCGCGCTCATCGTGTCCGCCGCCAAGACCAGCGCCACGATGGCGGCCAACCGCGTCGATTTCGTCGATGAAGATGATGCAGGGCGCGTTCTTTTTGCCCTGTTCAAACAGGTCGCGGACACGGCTTGCGCCGACGCCCACAAACATTTCCACGAAGTCCGAACCGGAAATGGAGAAGAAAGGTACGTTCGCTTCGCCGGCCACAGCACGCGCCAACAACGTCTTGCCGGTTCCTGGAGGTCCAACCAGCAGAACGCCCTTCGGAATGCGTCCGCCCAGCTTCTGGAATTTCTGCGCTTCGCGCAGAAATTCGATGATCTCCTTCAGTTCTTCCTTGGCCTCATCGACGCCGGCCACATCCTTAAACGTGACCTTCTTCTGTTGCATCGAAAGGAGCCGCGCGCGGCTCTTCCCAAATGACAGCGCCTTGTTGCCGCCACTCTGCATCTGCCGGATCATGAAAAACCACAGCAGCGCGATCAGAATCAGCGGAGAGAACTGGATCAGGATCGTCCACCACGTGCTTCCGTCCGCGTTCTTCACCGTCACGCTGACCTTGTTCTGATCGAGAATGTCGAACAGGTGCGGGTAGTTCGCCGGAACATACAGGCGGAACGCACCCTTGTCGGCACGGAAATGCCCATGCACCTCTGGACCAGTCACAGTGACGTCGTTGACCTGGTTGGACTCCACGTCGCCGAGGAACTGCGTAAAGTTGATCTCCTGTTCGTGCCCACCAGCCAGATTGCTGTTCGTCATAAACAACCGAAACAGTACGAACATACAGGCAATGATGAGGATCCAAAGCAGGGTTTGCTTGACGGTCGAATTCACCTTGGGGAAGACCTCTCTCTTCTTAAACGCGTCCTTGCGCCGCAGAGAACAGCAAATTGCCGGTTACCCGCAGCCATATCTTGCACATTAGACGCCGATGAACGGCCCGAGGAGTCAGAAGTCAGGCTGGAAACCGAAGATTGTTCCCGGGGTCGTCCGCACGGCCGGACACGTATCAACAATTGTACTCCCGGCAAAGTGCCGCGCCAGCCTTCTGTTCAGCCTTTCCGCCACAGCGAAGCCGCCATGTACCATCAGGACAGCCGATGTCCGCGTCCGCACCAGCTTCCCTCAGCCGCCCAAACGGCTCCGTCACGCTCAGAATCCTGCCCACTTCCCTGCAGATCTTCCTCTGCTATTTCGCCATTGGCCTGCCCATGGCCGTTCTGCCGGGTGTCGTGCACCTGCAACTGCACTTCAATACAGTTCTGGCCGGATTGGCCATCAGCGCCCAGTATGTCGCTACCGTTCTGAGTCGGCCGCAAGCTGGCCGCATGGCCGACACCGTGGGCGCGCGCCGCACGGTTCTCTCCGGCGCGCTCGCTGCCGCCGCCTCCGGCTTTTGCCTCTTCGGCTGCGGATCTCTGGGCCGATCGCCGCTGCTCTGCCTGGCGCTCATGCTGGTCAGCCGCCTCATCCTCGGCTTCGGCGAAAGCTGGATGGCCACGGGTTCGTCGCTCTGGGGCATCGCCCGCGTCGGCCCGGAACACACCGCTCGCGTCATCTCGTGGAGCGGCATTTGCTCCTACGGCGGCCTCGCCATCGGCGCACCCGTTGGCGTCTGGATCGATCGCGCCTGGGGCCTGCACGGCGTCGGCCTGGTCGGCGCCATCTCCGCCTGCATTGGCCTGCTGGCCGCTTATCCGCTCGGAGAAGTCCCGGTCGCGGAAGGCGAACCACTGGCGTTTCGCCATGTCCTGAACCGGGTGATGCCGCATGGCCTGAGCCTGGCGCTGGCCACCACCGGCTTCGGCACCATTGCCTCGTTCACGGTGCTGTTCTACGCCCACAACCACTGGGCCAACGCCGCCTATGCCCTTACCAGCTTCGGAGCGTCATTTATCGTGGCGCGCCTGCTCTTTGCTCACAGTATCGATCGCTGGGGCGGATTTCCCGTCTCTTTTGTCTGCCTGTCCGTTGAGACCGCTGGTTTGATCTTCCTGTTTCTCGCCCGCGATCCGGCCATGGCCTTTGCCGGAGCGGCGCTCACCGGGTTTGGCTTCTCGCTGGTCTTTCCGGCTCTCGGAGTCGAGGCCGTGAAATGCGTCTCCGCGGAAAATCGCGGCTCAGCCCTTGGCGTCTATACCGCCTTTGCCGATCTGTCGCTGGGTATCGTCGGGCCGCTCGCAGGCCTCATCGTTGCCGGATTCGGCTACTCGCCCATCTTTCTCTTCGCGGCCCTCATGTCGGCCGCGGCTCTCGGCCTGGCCGTGATGCTCAATCGCCGCGTTGCACTCGAGCAGCCGCGCGCATTCGCGGCCGCCGATTAACCCGATCAGAACCAGCGCGTCATCAGCACCTTCTGCTCGGTATAAAACGACACCGCATCCTTGCCGTGTGCATGCAGATCGCCAAAGAAAGAGTTCTTCCATCCGGCAAATGGGAAAAACGCCATCGGCGCGGCGACGGCCATGTTGACTCCAACCATACCCACCTCAACGCGGCTCTGATACTCGCGCGCTGCCTTGCCGCTGCTCGTGTAAATCGTCGTCGTGTTGCCGAACTCGGAAGCATTGACAATCCCAATCGCCTCGTCGAGATTTTCAGCTCGAACCACTGACAACACCGGCCCAAAAATCTCTTCGCGCGCCACGGTTGCCGACGGCTTCACACGGTCGAGCACAGTCGGCCCCACAAACGCTCCTGCAGGATCGGCATGAACGGATCGTCCATCGCAAAGAACCTGCGCGCCCTCAGCAACGCCCTTCTCGATGTAGCCAACCACCCGCTTCTTCTGGTCTGCGCCCACCAGCGGCCCCATTTCCACGCCGGATTCCATCCCATCGCCGACGCGCAGCGCTGATGCCTTCTTCACCAGCAGGTCGAGCAGCGGCGCAGCCACGTCGCCCACCGGGACCAGCACGCTGCCCGCGAGGCAACGCTGCCCAGCCGCTCCGAAGGCCGAACTGAGAATCGCATCGACAGCCTGCGGCAGATCAGCATCCGGCATCACCACCAGATGATTCTTCGCGCCGCCCAGCGCCTGCACCCGCTTGCCGTGCGCCGCGGCTTCTTTGTAGACGATCTTTGCCACCGGCGACGAACCAACAAACGAAATCGCCTTGATGAGCGGATGCGTCAGCAGCGCTTCAACCACTTCGCGCCCGCCGTGCACCAGCTGGATCACGCCTTCCGGCAATCCTGCCTCCAGAAGCAATGCAACGATGCGCGTCGGCGTCATCGGCACCCGCTCGGAAGGTTTCAGCAGAAAGGTGTTGCCCGCCGCAATCGCAAACGGATACATCCACAGCGGCACCATCGCCGGAAAATTGAACGGCGTAATTCCAGCGCAAACGCCAATCGGCTGCCGCACCGTCCGGCAGTCAATGCCCTTTGCCACGTCATTGAGAGAATCGCCCATCATCAGCGATGGCATTCCGCACGCCACTTCGACCATCTGGATGCCGCGCTTTACTTCGGTGGTCGCGTCTTCCAGCGTCTTGCCATTTTCTCGGGTGAGGATCGTCGCAACTTCGCGGATATTCTTTTCGAGCAGCGCTTTGAAGCGATACAGAGGCTGGACACGATCGACGACCGGCACTTCGCGCCAGCTGAGCCACGCGCGATGGGCATCTTGCGCCGCGCGATCCACATCCGCCGCGCCGCAGTGGGGCAGATTCGCCAACGTCTCTCCGTTGGCTGGGTTCACGATGGGCTGTGTCACCTTTCCTTGCGGAGAAACCCACTTGCCGCCAATGAGGGATGACGTTACGCCGACTTGCTTTGCTTCCGACACCACAGTGCTCATACTTCTTCTCCTGCAAATTCGTTGACCTCGGATTGGACGGTGGCGCCGCGCATCAGCGCAATGTAAAGACCGCCCGCAATGAAGAATCCGACAAACCAGGCGTAGTCATACAGCCAATGCACAGCAGGCACAAACCGTCCCACCAGTGCGCAACTGACTCCTGCAACCAGCGCGATGATCGCGCGAGGATTGATGCCACTGCGGTACTCGTAAATGCCGCCGCGCGTGTAGAGCGATTCGACGTCGAGCCTCTTGGCACGCAAGACAAAATAATCCGCGACCATGATGCCGGCCACCGGACCCAGCAGGCCCGAATATCCGGTGAGCCAAATAAAGATGTAGTTGTGGAAAGTGGCCAGCAACTTCCAGGGCATCATTGCCAAACCGAGAAAGCCGGTGATGATGCCACCGGTGCGGAACGAGATCCACTTCGGGTTCAGATTCGAAATATCGTTCGACGGAGACACAACATTCGCCGCTACATTGACGTTGAGCGTCGCCACCAACAAGGCCACCATCGCAATGAACGCGACGACGGGCTGGTGAAAGCGTCCCATTAACTCAATAGGGCTCCAGATGGGATGGCCGAAGATAACCGCCGAGGCCGACGTGACAGCGATGCCGATAAATGAGTACAAAGTCATGGCCACCGGCAGCCCAATGGCCTGGCCGACGATTTGCGATTCCTGCGACTTCGAATAGCGCGTGAAGTCCGGAATATTCAGCGCCAGGGTCGCCCAATAACCTACCATCGCCGTGAGCGACGGGAAAAAGAATCGCAGGAATGCGCCCGTGGAGTGGAACTGGCTCGGCGCGGAAAGCATAGGGCCGAAGCCGCCAGCCTTATGCAGCGCGAAAACGAGCAGGACGAGCGCCATCACCAGCATGAAAGGCGCCGAGAATCCCTGCAAAAAACGAATGCTGTCAACGCCTCGCCACACAACATAGATGTTGATAGCCCAAAAGCCCAGGAAACAGACAGCCAGCGCCCACGGAACCGATGCCACGCCAGGCCAGATCACCGCCAGCATGGCGAAGATCGCCTGGCCGCCAATCCACGACTGGATGCCAAACCATCCGCACGCAACAATCGCGCGCAGAATGGCCGGCACATTCGCGCCGCGTACGCCGAACGAGGCCCGCACGAATACTGGAAAAGGAATGCCATACTTCGCGCCGGCGTGCGCGTTCAGCAGCATCGGCACCAGCACGATGAGATTGCCGAGAGCGATCGTAAAAATGGCCTGCTTCCAGTTCATGCCGCCGGCAATCAGGCTGGACGCAAGCATGTATGTGGTCACCTCCATCGACATGGAGAACCAAAGCGAAATGTAGTTGTAAGTCGTCCACGTGCGCTGCGCAGGCGAAGTGGGCGCCAGGTCCGCGTTGAAGAGACTGCTCTCCGGCGTGATCATTGCCAGGCGCCCCCACGCGCAGCGCGGCGGAGATACGCGCCGCGTCCCACTTTGGCCAGGTATTTTCCGTCTTCGACGATCAATTCACCGCGCGAGTAAACCTGCTTCGCGTTGCCGCGGACCTTGAAGCCCTCAAACATGGAATAGTCGCAGCGCATGTTGTGGGTTGCGGCACTGATGGTGTGCTCCGCATGCGGATCCCACAGAACCAAATCCGCGTCGCTGCCCGGCGCAATTGTTCCCTTCTTTGGATACATACCGAAAATCCGCGCCGGCGCAGTCGACGTGATCTCGACAAACCGGTTGAGCGACAGCTTGCCGGCATTCACCCCGTGATGATGAATGAGTTGCATCCTGTTCTCAATGCCCGGACCGCCATTAGGAATCTTCGTAAAGTCGTTTACCCCGAGAATCTTTTGATCGGCGAAGCAGAAAGGGCAATGGTCCGTCGATACCACCTGCAAATGATCGTTCTTCAGCCCGTCCCACAACTTCGGCTGGTTCTTCTTTTCTCGCAACGGCGGCGTGAAGACCCACTTCGCGTCCTCGAAGGAGTTGTGATTCATGGTTTCTTCGAGCGAGAGCAACAGGTATTGCGGGCACGTCTCGGCGAATGCCGGCAGTCCGCGATCGCGCGCCTCGCGCACCTGATTCAGCGCATCTTCGCTGGAGAGATGAACGATATAGACGGGAGCGCCGGCCATTTCCGCCATCGCGATGGCTCGCTGCACCGCTTCCGCTTCCGCTACCGTCGGCCGCGTGAGCGCGTGATAGATGGGCGCCGTCTTGCCCTCCGCCAGCGCCTGCTGCACAATCACGTCAATCACGCTTCCGTTTTCCGCATGCATGCAGATGAGCGCACCATTTTTCGCCGTCTGCTGCAGAGCCTTAAAGATGGTCGCGTCGTCAACCATCAGCACGTTGGGATAGGCCATGAACAGCTTGAAACTCGCTACGCCCTCGCGCACCATGTCGTCCATGTCCTCGAGTCCGGACGTGCCCAGATCAGTGACGATCATGTGCAACCCATAGTCGATGCACGCCTTGCCCGCAGCCTTCTTCCACCAGGTATCGAGCGCGTTGCGCATCTTTGTGCCGCGCGCCTGAATGGCGAAGTCGACGATGGTGGTCGTGCCACCAATTGCCGCCGCTCGCGTGCCGGATTCAAAATCATCGGCCGACGTCGTGCCGCCAAACGGCATATCAAGATGGGTATGCGCGTCAATGCCGCCGGGAAGAATCAGCAAGCCTGAAGCGTCCACGACGGTGTGACCGGCAGCGTCGATTCCGGCGCGCACTTCGCTCACCGACTCGTCTTCAATAAGGACACTCGCCGGGAAGGTCTTTTCAGCAGTAACAACGGTGCCGTTTTCGATCAGCAATCCCATGTACTCGTTTCCCTCATGAACGTTGCACAGCGACAGCCGGTGGCGCGCATTCCTTCGCGCCCGTCCGTTCTTCCCAGGTTTCCGGTTTCGCGCCAGTCATCACTTCCACCATCGTGATGCATTGCTCGACCGGGCAAACCAGCGAGCATAGGTTGCAGCCCACGCATTCCGTCTCATCGACCCGCGGAATGCGCGCCAACGGCGCGTTGTTGTTTCCGTCGGCCGCCGGGCCAGTGTGGGGGTCTAGCTTGGGAATCGGTGTGACAGCGATGCTGGCGTGGCTCGCTGCTTCAATCGTCGCCGGCTTCGCGTGCACTTCCACGGGTCCATCAACCGGGCCCGATACGCGGTCCAGATGAATACATTGGTGCGCGCCATCCCAGCACGCGATGTAGCAAAGATCGCAGCCGATGCACTTCGACTCGTCAATGTGCGCGACGATCTTGTAATTGAGATTGAGGTGTTTCCACTCGGTCACGCGCCGCACGCTAAGCCCCCGGAAATCTTCGATCGAGGCGAACTCCTTCTCATTCATCCAGTTCGTGAGCCCGTCGATCATGTCCTCAACAATGCGATAGCCGTAGTGCATAGCCGCCGTGCACACCTGCACCGTGCCGCAGCCCAGCAGAATGAACTCCGTCGCGTCCTGCCAGTTCGCAATCCCGCCGATGCCGGAAATGGGAAGCACGGCGTCCGGATCTGCCGCCACCTGCTGCACCATATTCAACGCAATTGGCTTCACCGCCGGTCCACAGTAGCCGCCGTGCGAACTCTTCCCATCGACGTTCGGCCGCGGAATGAACGTATCGAGGTCAATACCGGTGATCGAATTGATGGTGTTGATGGCGGAAACCGCGTCGGCCCCTCCGCGTTTCGCTGCGCGGGCAATCACGCGAATGTCGGAAATGTTGGGCGTGAGCTTCACAATCACCGGCGTCCTCGCCCGCTCCTTCACCCAGGCCGTGATCATTTCCGTGTATTCCGGAACCTGTCCAACGGCCGAACCCATGCCGCGTTCGCTCATGCCATGTGGACAACCGAAATTCAGTTCAAGCCCGTCAGCCCCGGCATCCTCCGCCTGCGCCACAATGGCATGCCACGCCTCGCGTCTCGATTCGACCATCAGCGATGCAATCACCGCGTGTTTCGGATACAGTTTCTTGACCTCCGCAATCTCGCGAAGGTTGACGGCAAGCGGCCGGTCGCTGATCAGTTCAATATTGTTGAAGCCCATCATGCGCTGGCCGTTCCAGTCGATCGACGAGTAGCGCGAGCTGACGTTGGTGATCGGCTCACCAATCGTCTTCCACACCGCGCCGCCCCAACCCGCGTCGAAAGCGCGCATGATCTGTTCGCCGCAGTTGGTTGGCGGCGCCGAAGCCAGCCAAAAGGGATTAGGCGAGTGAATCCCAGCAAAATTCACCGCCAAATCCGGCTCGACTCGGTGGCGCGTTTGATTTTCAGACATTCGCCAGCTCCTGCGAACTTGTTGGCGCCGGCTGTTCGAAGGCGTTCGCCATTGCGATGCCCGCGCGCTTTCCATCGGCCACGGCGTCCACCACCTCGCGGCCCCCGTTCACGCAGTCGCCGCCCGCATAGTACTTCGGATTCATAGTGCGGCCGGTCGGCCGATCCACCACGACGCGACCGCCTTCGAGCTGAACTCCGCGACAGGCAGACAACAAATCGAGCAGCGGCGACTGTCCGATTGCATAAATGATCTGCCGGCAATCGAAATGAAACGTCGATGCCGGAACCGCTTCCAGCAAGCCGCTTTCTCCAACTTTCACCTGCACACATTCCAGCGAACGAATCCCGTTCGCGTTGGTGTGAATGCGCACCGGCATCACCTGCCACAGGAAGCGAACGCTTTCCTGTTTGGCGTGTTCGTATTCAAACGCGAAGGCCGACATGTGGCGTTCCGTCCGCCGGTAGAGAATGACCACACTCGCCGCGCCCAGACGCCGCGCTGCGTTCGCCGCATCAATCGCTGTATTGCCGGCGCCGATCACCGCAACGCTCTCCGCAACATGCGGCGGAGCATCGGTCTTGTACTGAGCAATGAACTGCAGCGCGTCGATCACATCGCGATGGTCGTCGCCAGGAATTCCCAGCCGATGGGCCGGTCCTAATCCCACGCCCAGAAAGAGCGCATCGAAGTCCGCCTCGAGCGCGGCCAGATCCGCTTCTGTCGCCACCTCGACGCCATGGTGAAATTCCACGCCGAGCTTCCGGATCAGCTCAATTTCTTCAAGGCTGGCGCGCGCCGGCAACTTGTACTCCGCCACGCCATAAGTATTCAAGCCGCCCGGCAGCGGACGCCGGTCCAAAACGGTCACTTGAAAGCCGCGCTGCCGCAGTTCCGCCGCGCAGGCCAGCGAGGCAGGACCCGCGCCAATGCACGCGACCTTCTCGGCGCGCTCCTGATTGCTTTTGCGCGGCAGCATGCCGCCCGCCGCGTGGAAGGCGTCGATCGCAAATCGCTGCAGCCGCGCAATTTCAATCGGCTGCTCGTTGTGGCGATGCAGCACACAGGCGCCCTCGCACAGCACCTCTACCGGACAAGCCCGCGAGCAACTCCCGCCCAGCACGTTCGCTTCAAGTATCGCCAGCGCCGAGCCGCGCAGATTTTCGCGCGCAATTTTGCCGATGAATCGCGGCACGTCAATATGAGTAGGACAAGCCGCGGTACACGGCGCGTCAAAACAGTTCAGGCAGCGATTCGCTTCCACACGCGCGGCCTGCGGCGCGAACGGAGGGTGCAGGTCCTGAAACTTCTCCGCAATGGCCGGGTCCTGCCGCATCGTGTGTCCCTCAGGGCTTCACAAGATCGCCGTACATTTCAGGTCGCCGATCCCGAAAGAATTGCCACGTCTTCCGCACCTCAGCAATTTTGTCCAGGTCGAGGTCAGCCGTCAGCACTTCGTCCTGGTCCCGCGAAGCCTGCGCGAAAATCTGACCGCGCGGATCGCAGAAGTAGCTCTGCCCGTAAAATTCGCCAATATTCCATGGTGCTTCCGTGCCTACGCGATTGATAGCCCCGACAAAGTATCCGTTGGCCGCGGCATGTGCCGGCTGTTCCAGCCTCCACAGATATTCGCTCAACCCTGCAACTGTCGCGGAAGGATTGAAGACGATCTCCGCGCCATTCAAACCGAGTGCGCGAGCGCCCTCAGGAAAATGCCGGTCGTAACAGATATAGACTCCGATTTTGCAGAAGCCGAGATCGAAGACGGGATAGCCAAGATTGCCAGGCCGAAAATAGAACTTCTCCCAGAATCCCGGTGCCACGTGCGGGATATGCGTCTTGCGATATTTGCCGAGATAGTTCCCGGCGCGATCGATCACCGCAGCCGTGTTGTAGTAGACGCCCTCGTTCTCAACCTCATAAACAGGAACCACCAGCGCAATCCCCAGCTCCTTCGCCAGATCCCGCATCAGCCGGATGGTCGGACCATCCGGCACCGGTTCGGTGGAGTCGTACCAGCGCGTGGTCTGTTCAGCGCAGAAGTAAGGACCGTAGAAAATCTCCTGCAGGCAAACGATCTGGGCGCCGTCGCCGGCAGCCTGACGGATCATGCCCACATGCTTCTCGATCATCGCCTTCTTAATGTCGGCGAGAGGCTTTTCGGCCGGCTCCACATTCCTGGCCTGGATGAGCGAACAGCGGACGACGCGCGGCATAGGCGTTCTGTGCTCCTGGTCCCGATCGAGCATTTTCTCCGCTCGAAAACGAAGACGCCCAGGAAGAAAGCTTCCTGGGAGGCGCGGATAAGGTGTTCAGTCTACTCGAAATTGATTGATCGCAACAGGAATTCAGGCTAGAAGTGAACATGGTACGCATCTGCAAGGCCACGCTTGCTTTCACCGCATTCCTCCTCGCTTCCATCCCCACATTCGCCGGCGCTCCTAAACTGCTGGTCACCCATGTACGCATCTTCACCATGGCATCCGGCCAAAAAGAGCCCTTCGACGGCTACATTGTGGTTGCGGACGATGGAACGCTGACCGCGGTGCACGCCGGCGAACCTCCGGCCGCTCTGCATGCCGCGGAAACCTGGGATGGTCACGGTGCCTGGGTCATTCCCGGCTTTATCTCCGCGCACAGCCACCTGTGGCAGGCAGCGTATCGCGGACTGGCCGCCAACAGCACGCTGCCTGCGTGGATTGACGACCTCTACGGCCAGCGCGCGATCCATAATCATCCTGAGGACTTTTACTGGTTCTGCCTCTACGGCGCTCTCGATCATCTGCAGCACGGCATCACCGCGGCATACAACTTCAACTACGGCGGTACCGGTTGGCAGAACGAAGGCGACGCCTTCGACGAAGCGCAGTTTCGCGCGGAAATGGATTCCGGCATCCGCTTCGTGCACGGCTATCAGCCGGACACGATGAAGCCCGGTTCGACCGTTGAAGCGGCGCGCCAGCGCCTCAAAGGCTTTCTGGACTGGACCGCCACGCAGCCGCACTCCACTGAGTTCCTGAGCGTGATGATCAACGGCAGCACGGCCTTCAACAACACCTACCAGCAGTCGGTCATGGAGGCCACACTCGGCAAAGAGTTCCACCTCGGCAACCAGACGCATTATGTGGAAGCGCCGGAAGACCAGGGCGAACAACGCAGCAAATTTCGCTGGATGATGGACAGCGGCCTGCTCAATCAACAAATGATCTTTGGCCATTTCATCCACACCGACGACTTCATCCTGCAGCAGACGGCGAAAGCCGGCGCGTCGATGAGCTGGAACCCGCTCTCGAATGGGCGCCTCGCTTCTGGCGTGGCAGACATTCCCAAATACCTCAAGATGGGCATTCGCGTCGGCATGGGCGTCGACGGAGAAGCCAGTGCCGACCTTGCCGATCCCTTCGAGAATATGCGCACCGGACTCTACGCCATTCACGACAAATACGAAGATGCGACGGTGATGAGCCCCTACGAGGTGCTATGGCTGCACACCATGGGCTCCGCAGATGTGCTGGGCGTGAAGAACAAGCTGGGCAGTCTGGAACCTGGCAAGTATGCCGACTTTGTCGTCATCAACCCCGCACGGCTTGGAAACTCGCTCGAGGATCCCTACGCCAACCTGGTTCTGGTCACAGCCGAGCCCGATATCGAACGCGTCTACGTCGGCGGCGACCTGATGGTCGACCACGATCGCCTCGTCCACCACGACGTCGACCAGGTGCGAGCTGAAGTGAATCGCCGCGTTACCACGAACTGAAGCGCGCACGAACTAAAGAAACTGCGCGCTGATAGAATGGCCGACACCAACCGGAATGCACAAATGAGTTCTCGCCTGTTCCTGCTCTGCCTGCCGGCAACGGTGCTCGTCGCCTTCTCATCCGCAAACGCACAAACCGCTTCGCCGCTCATGGATGCCATGTCCACGGAGCTGCATCGCGCCATGACCGACCTGGCCGCGCCGGCCGCCGGCACGAAGCCAGACGACCGCCAGCCGCCCTACTATATGAGTTATGCCGCGCACGATCGCTACGCCGTGGCGATTGCCGCGCAGCAGGGAGCGCTGCTGGGCTCGGATGCGCAGCATACCCGTCAGGCCGACATTGTTGTGCGCGTCGGCGATCCGAGCCTCGACAATACGCATGGCGATCATCGCGCCTCCGCCGTCCACACCGTCGCCCTTCCACTTACGGACGACCCCAGCGCCATCGAGCGCAGCCTGTGGTGGGCAACGAATACCGAATATCGCAATGCGCTCCAGACTTACCTCCGCGTCAAGACGGAGCAGCAGGTGCGCGCGAAGGAAGAGGACACCTCGCCCGATTTCTCGCAGCAAAAGCCGGTAACGGCCGACGGTACGCCGGTCAAGCCGCCGCATATCGATACAGCGGCGTGGAACGAACGGATTAGGGCGCTTTCCGCGGTTTTCCGCAACTATCCGCACATTTACACAAACTTCGTCATCCTGTCGGTCGACGATGAAACCAGTTACTTTCTCTCCTCCGAAGGCACACACGTGATCGCGCCGCATCGGCTGTCCCGCCTCGTCGCTATAGCAGTAACGCGCGCCGACGATGGCATGGATCTGTTTCGTGCAGCCACGTTCGAAGCGGAGAATCCCGACGGTCTGGCGTCGCAGAAGACCATGCTCGCGGCGATGAATGACCTGGCTGCGAGCCTCGAAAAGCTGCGTACCGCGTCGATGGCAGAGCCCTTCAGCGGGCCAGCGATTCTCTCGGGCCGAGCTGCCGCCGTATTCTTCCATGAAGTGCTGGGACATCGGCTGGAAGGCCAGCGCCAGCGCGGCGACCAGGAAGGCGAGACCTTCACGAAAGATGTGGGCAAGCCCATTCTGCCCGATTTCATGTCGGTGTCCGACGATCCCACTGAGCAGGTATTTCATGGCACCTGGCTGAGCGGCACTTATGCGTACGACGACGAAGGTCAGCCCGCACGCAAAGTAGATCTGATCGACGACGGCGTATTGAAAACGTTCCTGATGTCGCGTCTGCCGATTGCCAGGTTTTCAGCTTCGAACGGGCACGGACGAGCACAGGATGGCCTGCTGCCGACTGGACGCCAGGGCAATCTGATCGTTACCTCGACGAAGACCGTATCCGACAGCCAGTTGCGCCAGATGTTGATTGACGAAGCGAAGAAGCAGGGCAAGCCCTACGGCCTCTATTTTGAGGACATCTCATCAGGCTTTGCAGTCACCACGCGCGGTTCGCCGCAGGCTTTCTCCGTTGTGCCACTGGTCGTGTGGCGTGTTTACACCGACGGCCGGCCCGATGAGCTGGTGCGCGGCGTTAGCATTGTCGGCACCCCACAGACCGCGCTGAAAAGCATTCTGGCCACTGGTGACAAAAGCGAAGTCTTCAACGGAGAATGTGGCGCGGAATCCGGCACCATTCCTGTTTCTGCTGTTTCTCCGGCGATCCTGATGAGTCAGCTGGAGACGCAGCGCGTGCAACAGGGAACTGCACGGCCACCGATCCTGCCTCCGCCTACAGCGGCTAATGGCGTAGAGGTGAAGCCATGATGCGCCGCACCGTTCTTGCCACGCTCCTGTTGATATCGGCTCCGCTTACGTTGTTCGCGCAAAACAGTTCGTCCCGTGCCGACGCCGAGAAAGATCCTGTGCTGCAAGCCATGCTGGCGGAGTTGGATCGATCCCGTGCGCAGCTCCAGCTCCAGGGTTTCGACAAGCCTTATTTCATCGAATATCGCATCGACGACATGGCCCAATATGCGGCAGAAGCCGAATTCGGTGCGTTAACCGGCGAACATAGCGAGCACAGCCGCCTGGTGCGCGTCATGGTGCGTGTTGGCGACTACAAGTCCGACAGTTCTTCCGCACGCGGCGACGGTTCGCTGGATATTGCTGCGATTGAAAACGATCCGCTCGCCATCCGCTATGCCTTGTGGACAGCGACCGACACGGCCTACAAAGCTGCTCTCGATGCATGGGCAGCCAAACAGGCTGAACTGAAGTCCGTGCAGACCCCGCCGCAGTCTGACGATTTCTCGCACCAGAAGCCGGTGATCGACCTGGAACCGGTCGCAGCCATCATTCTCGATCGCGAAACGTGGAAGCACAGCATCGTGGATGGATCCGGCCTGTACAGTTCCGATTCGTCGGCAAAAGCCTATGCGGATCAAATCGAAGTCTCGCAAGGCAGCGTCGAGGCGCGCGTGCGCACGCTGTATCTGGTCAACACCGAGGGCACCATTGTTCGCACCAGCACGCCGCAGTATCACGCAGAGGTCGCGGTGGAAGCGCAGGCGGCCGATGGCATGCGGCTCGAGCGATCGTATCCCGTCACCGCCACCAGCGCGGCTGGTCTGGGAACGGCCGACGCCTTCCATCACGGCGTGCTCGAAGCTCTCGACGCCCTGCATACACTCCGCGATGCTCCGGTGGTCACCGACGAGTATCACGGTCCCGTGCTTTTCTCCGGCAACGCTGCTGCGGGCAGCTTCGACGAATATTTCGCTCACGCTGTCGCCGCCTCGCGACCGCAGTTGGGATCGACGGCGCGGACAACAGGACCTTTCGCATCCAGCTACAACACGCGCGTTCTGCCCGACTTCATGAAGGTAGTCGACGACCCTGGCCTGACCGAGTTCGACGGGAAAGCCTTGCTGGGCACCTACAAGGTGGATGATGAAGGCGTTCCGGCGCAAAGCGTCACGCTGATCGACGCCGGCAAGCTGACCGGTTATCTGCTGGGACGCGAACCGATCCGCGATTTTCCTGAGTCGAACGGCCATGGACGCGCACCCGTGGCGCAGCCGGCGCGCGCGCATATCGGCGTGCTGCATATCGAGGCGACTGGCGGCCTGAGCGAGGACGAACTCGAGAAGAAGCTCATCGCCATGGGCAAGGATCAGGGGCTGGAATTCGTTTATCTGCTCCAGACCAAGAGCAGCCAGAGCGAACCGCGGACGCTTTACCGTATTAAGGTTGCGGATGGTTCGAAAGAGCTGGTGCGCGGCGCCCGTTTGGCCGACGTGGACCTGCGTTCCTTCCGTTCGGACATTGTTGCGGCCGGTTCGGACGCCTTTGTCGACAACATGTTTGGCGACGTCCCGGCGACGATCATTGCGCCCCCGCTACTTTTCGACGACGTGACCGTGAAGCACGGTGAGGAGCGGAATGAAAAACTACCTTACTATCCTCCGCCCAGCCAATGAGACCGGCGCCAACCGAATAGTCGGCTTTGTTATACTTTGGGATAGCCTGCGGAAGTGGTGAAATTGGCAGACACACCATCTTGAGGGGGTGGCGCCCAAAAGGCATGGGGGTTCAAGTCCCCCCTTCCGCACCAAATTTTCCAGCCTGCGATCGGGCGCGCCCTGAGGTTCAAAAAGAACAACCGTGATCATCCTTGTCATCGCAATTCATGTCATTGTCAGCCTGACGCTGATCCTCATCATTCTGCTGCAACAGGGTAAAAGCGCCGATCTGGCGGCCGCGTTCGGCGGCCAGGGCTCGCAGACTGCGTTCGGTCCGCGCTCGGCTTCAAACGTGCTGACCAAGGCGACGACCTGGCTGGCTGTTGTGTTCGTCATTACGTCGATCACACTGACGGTGATGGAACAGCATCAGTCGACGACGCATCACTCGGTCCTGTCAGGCACGACGCAGAGCGCGCCGGCGAAGAAGTAGCCGCCGTTTCCCGTGATCCTCGAGACATTTCCGGTTGGGCCGCTGCAGTGCAACTGCACGGTTCTTGGCAATGAGGCTAGCGGCGAAGCGATGGTCGTCGATCCGGGCGACAACATTCCGCAAATTCTCGCGCTCCTGCGGAAGCACAAACTCCAGCTCAAGCAGATTGTCATCACACATGGTCACATTGACCATGTGGGTGGCGCGCTGCGTTTGAAGCGGGCTACTGGTGCACCTATCCTATTGAATCAGAATGATTTACCGCAGCTGGAGATGATGGATGTCCAGGCTGGCTGGCTGGGAATGGAACCGCCGGAAGTGGCGCCGCCGGATGCCAGCGCGGAGGATGGGATGACGGTCGGCATTGCCGGCCATGCGGCGCAGGTGATCTTTACGCCGGGCCACACGCAGGGCAGCATCTGCCTGCATTTTGCTCCGTTGAGCCTGCTGCTGGCCGGCGACACGCTGTTTGCCGGGTCGATTGGGCGCACCGATCTGCCGGGCGGCGACTCGCGTCTGATTCTGCGGTCGATCCACGAACGGGTGCTGACGCTGCCGGATGCGACGCGGGTAATTCCAGGTCACGGACCGGCGACGACGATCGGCGAAGAACGGGAATCGAATCCGTTTCTGCAGCCGGGCGCGCGGTTCTGACTGTTTCTTTCGGCGGTTCCTTTGGTTACGGCCGGACTGCTGCCGGCGGTTTGGGTTGCGTTGTTCTGGCTGTATCATCGATAACATGACGCAGGTGGAAGTGCTGTTTCGCTACGAGAGCCATCCAACGGAAACCGCGATGGTCGCGCTGGGCAATTTGCGCGAAGTTTACGGCATCCGCAAGATCCGCGTGGACGAGGAATGGAAGACCATTCGCGTGGAATACGACGCGACCCGGCTGACGACGCCGCTGGTATTCCAGCTACTGCGGCGTACCGGCATCGCTGTGGTGGAGGAACTGCCGTTGCTGCCGCCGCAGGAAGCGCCGAGCGTAACCGCGGCCAGCTAGCTGGTGTGGCCGGAAACCTGAAGCCCGGAGCCCCCTCTCGACCCACCCCCCTCTGCGGTGGGGTACCTCGGTAAACTGTTTAGTTTGTTACGTTTTTCTCTGTTGTCGAGGTGGACAACAGGCGATTCTCCTCGCTTCTTCCCTCCGTGCGGGACGGTGCTGGCTGGAGCTGTTGGTGGCTGGGAGGATTATTTTTTTCTTTGGGGGTGATTTGCGTAAGTATTTGATTCTATTGCGATCAACCCCCTCTGTTGCGCCGTATCGGTTTGATTCTAAAGTGCTTGTCGGCAAGCACTTTGTTTTCAAGTGCCTGCACGGCTGGTGGTCGACGCTCTCGGTTGGTGTGCGGAGAGGCGGGCCACAAGGAAAAGCCTCGCCGGAGCGAGGCTTTTTCTTTTTTCCACCTAAGTTCAGTATATCAAGCGGCGGGGGTCAACTGTGCCAAGTTTGTTGGGGGTTTTGGGGCGGTAAGTGGTTTGGAATCAGGGGTTGTTACTTTGGGGTGGTGGGTTGGGGGTTGACAGAAATCGAATCCGGCGCCGCCCGAGACGACCAGCTCATCCCGGGGCATCTTATTGGACGATGATGGCCTTGAAGCAGGATTTGGTGGTGCGGCCGCCGGTGTTGCCGATGCTGGCGAAGCGTGTGGCGGAGCTGCCGGTGGGTTCGGAGTGGATTTACGAGCCGAAGTGGGATGGTTTTCGGGCGTTGATTTTTCGTAGCGGGAACGAGCTGCTGATTCAAAGCCGCGATGAGAAGCCGCTGAACCGCTATTTTCCTGATCTCATTGATCCGCTGCTGCGGCAGTTGCCGGATGCGTGCGTGCTCGATGGCGAGATTGTGATTGCGGCCAAGGGCGCGCTGGATTTCGATGCGCTGCAGTTGCGGATTCATCCGGCCGCGCGCCGGGTGAAAATGCTGAGCGAGCAGACGCCGGCTTCCGTGGTGTTCTTCGATGTGCTGTGCCGCGGCGAGCGCGATCTGCGGGACGTTCCTTTCTCCAAGCGACGCGCGGAACTGGAAAAAATTCTGGCGAAGGCCAAGCCGCCGCTGCACATCACGCCGGCTACCGATGATCCCGAGCAGGCGCGCGACTGGTTTTCGCGGTTCGAAGGCGCTGGTTTGGACGGCGTGGTGGCCAAGCAGAAGGACCTCGCGTATGTGCCGGACAAGCGCGTGATGCTGAAGGTGAAGCATGAACGCGACTGCGACTGCGTGGTGGCGGGATTCCGCTGGTATCGCAAGGGCGACGGCGACGCAGTGGGTTCGCTGCTGCTGGGCCTGTACGACGAATCGGGCGCGCTGCAGCATGTCGGCGCGGTCGGCAGTTTTGCGATGGAGCAGCGGGTGGAACTGGTGAAGATGCTCCAGCCTTATCGAAAGAATGCGTTGAAGGATCATCCATGGCTGGATTCGAATACGGGACCGGATGATGGGACGCAGCGGAAGCCGGGTGCGCAGAGCCGCTGGAGCCAGGGCAAGGATCTGTCGTGGGAGCCGCTGCGTCCGGAACTGGTGGCGGAAGTGGCGTACGAGCACATGCAGAGCGGGCGGTTTCGGCACATGGCGCAGTTCCGGCGCTGGCGGAAGGACAAGCGGCCAGAGGCCTGCACGTTTGAGCAGCTGGAGGTCGCGGCGCCGGTGGAGCTGGGGGAGATTTTTCCGGCCGGGCGGTGAGGGGGGAGCGCTTCGCTCTCCTTTGGGTTGGAGCGGAGGGGAGACATTTCGCTTCGCGCAATGTTGCGCTGGATTACTTCCTCGAGCTAACGCTCGGGGGGATCCCTCCACTTCGCTGCGCTTCGGTCGGGATGACATTCGTTATTTAACTGGCGGTTGTTGTCGGGATGGCAATCGTTATTTGTCTGACGGTCGCGGAGTTGCAGGCGGATGGGGAGCGCTTTGCGCTCCTTTTGGTGGGAGCGGATCAGAGGCATTTCGCTTCGCGGAATGTTGCGCTGGATTATTTCCCCGAACTTCGTTCGGGGGATCCCTCCGCTTCGGTCGGGATGACAGTGGTTATTTGACTGGCGGCCTTTGTCTGACCAACATTCGTTATTTGTCTGGCGGCCTTTGCCGGACCGACATTTGTTATTTGTCTGGCGGCTGATGCTGGCTTCTTTTGGGCATTGGCTGCGGTGCGGGGTCCGCGGTGACGCCGTTGTAGAGGACTATCGGCTTGCCCCATTGGTCGCTGAGGTCGAGCCAATTTGGATTGGCTTGTTCGATGAGAGCTATCTTCTTTTGGCGACGCCAGGGCTTGATTTGTTTCTCGCGGGCGATGGCGGCTAAGACCGATCCGTAGATTTCGTAATAGACGAGGCGCGCGCAGCGGTAGCGGGCGGTGAATCCTGGGTGTTTGTGCTCTTTGTGTTCGCGATTGCGACGGCGGATGCTGTTGGTGATGCCGGTATAGAGGACTCCTGAGCGGCTGGCCATGATGTAGACGAAGTAGTGGCGCTCGCGCATGGTGTTCTGATGATGAGGCGCGGAGGCAGTTTGCGCGAGATGCCGGTGGTAATGGGGAGCGCTTTGCGCTCCTTTGGTGGGAGCGGATGGGAGACATTTCGCTTTGCGAAATGTAGCGCTGGATTACTTCCCCGAGCTAGCGCTCGGGGGGTCCCTCCACTCCGCTTCGCTCCGGTCGGGATGACAGTTGTTATTTGTCTGGCGGGTGCTACGCGATGGGCGAATCTTTGTTTGCCCAAGCGGTCGGCGAATTGTCGACAATCCGGGTGTGGCGCGAAGCGCTTCCGCCTGGACGGCTGGTCCCTATTGGATGGGGAGTTGTTGGGTGGGGTCTTCGGTGTCTGCTGAGGGGCGGTCGGCGAATTCTCTCTCCAGGCGCTCGTTGATGCCGGCTTGCGCGAATTCGCTGGCTACTCTTACGCCGTTCATGATGGCTCGTTCGTTCGAGCTGCCGTGGCCGATGATGCAGACGCCGCGCACTCCTAAGAGGGGCGCGCCTCCGTATTCGGAGGGATCGAGGCGGCGGCGGAAGGCGTTGAAGGCGCGGCGGGAGAGCAGCGCTCCGACCTGGGCGGTGACCGTTTGAGTGAGCGACGCCTTGAGCATTTCGCGGACGAGGCGGGACATGCCTTCGGAGGTTTTGAGGGCGACGTTGCCGACGAAGCCGTCGCAGACGATGACGTCGCAGGCGCCGGAGTAGATGTCGCGGCCTTCGACGTTGCCGATGAAATTAATGGGGAGTTTTTTGACGAGTTCGGTGGACTCGCGGGTGAGGTCGTTGCCTTTGCCTTCTTCTTCGCCGACGGAGAGGATGCCGACGCGGGGGCGTGGAATGCGGAGGACGGAGCGGGCGTAGAGTTCGCCCATGACGGCGAACTGCTCGAGATTTTGCGGCTTGCAGTCGGTATTGGCGCCGACGTCGAGGAGGACGCAGGGGGAGCCGGACAGCGTGGGCATGACCATGGCGAGGGCGGGGCGATCGACGCCGGGAAGGGCGCGGAGGACCATTTTGGCGGTGGCCATGCCGGCGCCGGTGTTGCCGGCGGTGAAGAATCCTGCAGCGACTTTGTCTTTGACGAGCTGGAGGCCGATGCGCATGGAGGAGTTGCGCTTGGTGCGGACGGCGTGGGCGGCTTTTTCGTCCATGCCGATGTGCTCGTCGGCGTGGACGATTTCAATGGGCAGGCGGGAAAAGCCCATAGCCGCGGCGAGGCGCGGGCGGAGCATGGGCTCCGGCCCAACCAGGTGGACGCGGACATTCAGGCTGCGGCAGGCGAGAATCGCGCCTCGAATTTCGGGTTCAGGAGCTTTGTCCGAACCCATGGCGTCGAGAGCGATGTCGATGAGCATCTGCTGATTGTGTTTCGTAAAGGCTAGCTGGCTTCCTTGACTTCGAGGACTTCGCGACCTTTGTAGGTGCCGCACTTGGGGCAGGCGTGATGGGGGCGCTTGCGCTCGTGGCAGTTAGGGCACTCAGAGAGCGAGGGGCCAGTGAGGCCGTCGTGCGAGCGGCGAAGAGAGGTGCGCCGTTTGGAATGGCGGCGCTTTGGGTTAGGCATTGCAGATTCCTTTCGCTTCCCGGAGGACGGCGCGAGCTGATGATGGCAGGGCCGCGTGAAGTTCCGGTAAAACTCTAATGATTTTCCGGGCTGAGCCGGCTGCGCAGGTCTGAAAGCGCCGTCCACCTTGGGTCGGAGGGAGTGCCCTCACAAGCGCAGGGTTCGGTGTTCAGATTGCGTCCGCAGCGCGGGCAAAGTCCTTTACAGTCAGGGCGGCAAAGCGAACGCGCGGGGAGGGACAAAAGCACCTGCTCCCGGAGAACATCTTCGAGCACCAGACCTTCTGTTTGATAATAACCGATTTCGGTGTCAGGCGCGGCGAGAGAGCGGTCGGCGGGGCCGGCGTCGGCGCCAAAGGGGCGGAAGATGAGGTCGAAGTCGCCGCCGAGCTCGTGGCGGACGGGCTCGATGCAGCGGGCGCAGGGAGCTTCGAAGGCGCCGGACCATTTGGCGCGGGCGCGGATGTCGGGGATGATTTCGCGGGGGCCGCGGTGTTCGTGGAGAACTTCAGCGGTGCCTGCGACGGTGAGGTCGCCGAGCTGGGTGGCTTCGTCGGTGAAGTCGATGGCGCCAGGGGCGAGCCGCAGGTCGAAGGATACGGGCTCGCGTTCGAGATCGAGCAGAGTGATGAGCATGGCGGCGCTCCTTTTTGGGCGGTGGAGTTATTTTACGTGAGATGGAGGCGCGAGCTGCGCTCGCGCTACGTGGATTACTTCCCCGAACTGCGTTCGGGGGATGTTACTGATTGAATCACTGGCATTTTGGTGGGATGGCGCGGAGGGATGGAAGGGGTACAATTGCGATCAAACTATGAGTCATGCATGGGTTGGTGCGCAGCTACTGGCTGCCTGGACGGTTCAGATACACGTTGTGTGGTGGCGTTTGATCCTGTCCGTGTTCCTGTTGGGAGCGATGTGCGGGGCGGCGTGGCTGCTGGAGAGCAGGAAGTAACGGGATTTGCTGTTGAGGAAGGCCCGAGGCGCGAGCTTCGGGCCTTTTTGCGTTGTGCGTTACGGCTGGCGTTCGAGGGCGAGGACGGCGTAGGCGGTAGCGGCGTCGGTCATGAAGAGGGCTGGGTCGCTCGAGGGGTCGCGCTGTTTGTTGAGGGAGGCAGCGGACCAGGCGCCGTCGGATTGCTGGTGGGCAGTGAGCCAGGCGAGGCTGCGGCGAAGCGTGGGGTCGCGGCGCGGGGTTCCTGAGGATTCAAGCGCGAGGGCGGCGAGGGCGGTGGCGTAGCCGTCGCTCGATGTGGGTTCCTGCGAGTGGTCGACGCGTTCGCGCGGGTCGAGAGCGCTGAGGCGGAAGCCGCCGTCGGGTTGCTGCTGGACGCGGAGCGCAGCGAGCAGAGCCTGGAGCTGAGCGCGGGTGAGGAGTTTGGGATCGCGCGCGGAAGCCCAGAGGACGTAGAGCTGGTTGAGGAGCGGCTGCGATGCGTACTGGCGGGTGAGGTAGTCGCGGAGGCGATCGAGGTGCGCGCGGGTGACGGGCTGGGCGGCGAAGTTTTGGGGGAGATTGAGGGCTTCGACCATGAAGAGCGCTGCGCCCTGGTAGCCGGATTCGGTGGATTCCCAGGGGCCGAGGTGGAAGTCCTGCCATTTCCATGCGCCGGCGAGCGGGCCGGAGGATTCCTGAAGCGCCCAGGCATTGTCGAAGGCGGTTTGGGTGACGGGGCGAACGTCGCCGTGGGCGGCGTCGTAGCTCGCGAGGATGATGACGTTGAGAACGGCTTCGGTGGCGCGGGATTCAGCGGCTTTGCCGGGGCCGTATTTCTCGTCGGGATAGAAGGGCGCCATGGCGGACCATTGCGTCACACGCTTTTCGACACTCGTGAGCATGGCTTGTTCGGGCGCGGGCGTGGTGGATTCGTCGAGATGGAGCGCGGGGCGCGCCATGGCGTAGGGGACGACAGTGTGGCAGGAAATGCAGACGGTGCCGTGATCTTTTTGGGCGCGGGGCCAGGCTTGCCACCAGGTTTCGCGGGTGTCGAGGTAGTGGGCCGCGGATTGTTGGTTCCAGGTGCTGGCGCTGTGGACGGCTGGCGGCCGCGCTGCTACCAGCGCCGTGAACGAGGCGGTGAGCAAGAGGGCGGCGGCGGCAATTGGGCGGGTGGGCATGCGCGATGCATCATCTTAGCGCACTGCGGCGTCGAGGCTGGGGCGGCGAAGGGCAGCCCGGAGCTTGAGGCATTGAGTCTGAGAAACCGCCCCCCCGGGGGGTGGGGGTGATTTTCGTAAGTATTTGATTCTCTTGCGACTATCCCGTTGGCTGCTGCGTAAGTGTCTGATTCGTCATGGGTTGTCGGCATGGGCTTTGCTTTCAAAGACTTGCGGGTAGGTGGTGGCTGGTTGCTGGTCGCCTGGAAACAGGGGGTAGCGTGTAGGGTGTGGAGCGTGTAGAAAGACGAAGGCCTCGCCGGTTGGCGAGGCCTTTTTTGTTTTTCTACCCTAAGTTCAGGATAGCAGGTTGGGTGGGTCAATTGCGCCAACTATTTTGGGGGTTTTTGGAGTGTAAGTTGTTTGGAATGAGGGTTTGTTACTTTGGTTTGGGGGCTTGGGGGTTGACAGGTTTTGGGGAGGTTCCAGGTTCTAGGTTATAGGTTTCAGGGAAAAGGCAAGCGCGGGCGGTCTCGTGCTTTGTGCGCTGTTGCCGACCCCAGGCAGATCGGTACCCGCTGATCTTTTTGCCTTGAGCATAGCCGGGCAGCCATGAGACCTAGTGTGGAGGTTTGAATTTGGCCCTAGCTTTACCAAAAAACTCTACATCGTCTGAGACGCTTTTTACCAGCCAATCCGCAAATGCGTCGCTGTACTGTGACGGTCCAAATGCGCCCTTGTGGTAGAAATTCGGATTGCTCTCCACCGCAAAGACTCGCCTAATTGCGAGAAGATCATATGAGTTCATTTTTGTCCCCACGGCAAGCTTGGCGTTGACTAGCGCCATCAGTACCTTTTGAAGGTACGGATGCGTATCGTCGTAGTCGATTGACCGAAATGGTTGAGCTGCGGGATCGTTGACTATCCTCACCCTTACCGCTTCCCCAGCCGCAACGAGTGTGCCTTGGCTGATGCCGGCTCCTGCGGCGGCCGATGGTTTGATCAACGAGACGATGCGGTCGTACTTTTCCATCTCGTCTGGTTTTGATGGGTCAAACTTTACAAATTCTACGGCGACATCAGCGCTGCCTTTATGGTTCGCCGGCTGTGGAATTAGGAAAACCTTGTAGCTAAATCTTGGATCGCTCAGGGTGTCGGTGCCGAGCCCCGACCTGAATGCGTCCACGTAGGCCGCGATGTTTTTTGTAAGCGAGCGATGAAGCTTCCTCATTGAGCGATCTTGAAACTCGCTCCTGGTGCAGGAGAATTGCAAGGCTAGGGATAGGCTCTCGTTCAAGGCGAACCTGTTCCCAAATTCGCTCACGATCAGATCTTCAAGATTGAACAGCAGAGCCTGGCATTCACCGAAAATACCCATGTCGAGTGCAGGCATCGAGCGGTGCTCGATTTTGTTTCGCATACCAATAAAGAACTCGATATTTCTTCGTTCTGGAGGATTGTCGCCTCCCCAGTATTTCTCCACGCAGGTCGACAGCTCCCAGGCCTTCCGGTCGCCGTCCACCATTTTGAAATGTCTGCGATTTGATTCTTTCCGGTAAAACGGCTGAAGTCGCCGCTTGAAGAAAATTGCGTGGAAGAGCGCTGTCCAGGCAATGCACATTAACACAATGAATCCGCCCGACCTGAAGCTCGTGCCTGGCCTGTTGTAGGTTTCCACCGCGAGCAATGCGCTCTCTCGGGCCTTCACGAGATGCGTCGCTATTTCGTTCGATAACCGAGGCATTTCGACCTCTCGACGGTGTCCTTGGCTCAACGACCACGAGTTGTTGTGCTCGTGCGTCGTGCTGTTAGTCTCGGATGGGCTTTGCTTAAGTGTACGACCAGCAGTTCTCGAGACGTTGCTGCCGGGAGGGTTGTGATGCGGGTGGGCGCGGCCTCGATAACAACGAAATGCGGGCGCTCCCGCGCCAGCCCACATCTGCCAAGGCCGAATAGTCATGGGGCGCCACAGTTGGACCCGAATACGGTGATAACATCCTCAAATTGGGAACCGGTGGCAGCTGTGAAGTCGGAGCGGGTCCCTTTGGACGGTGTTAGATGCCCGATTATGTTTGGAGACCCATTGAGCCGTTGTCAGATCTCGAGAGGCGAATTGATCTCGCAGCAATGCGGCCCCTCTACGAGAACTGGAGTGCTGCAAAGACCCGAATTCAGCAGTCCAGTTCGAACCAGCTTGCAGATTTCAATTTGCGGCTGATTCGACGCCTGAGCGTTGAGACGGGGATTTTGGAGCGCCTGTACGACTTGGACCGCGGGACGACAGAAGCTTTGGTTGCCCATGGATTTGCGGAAGAGTTAATAACCCGATCTAATACGAACATTGAACCCGCTTTGCTCATCGATCTGCTTCGCGATCAAGAAGCCGCGATTCAGCTTGTGGTTGATTGCGTTGCGAAGTCTCGGAATCTTACAAAGGGCTTGATCCATGAGCTTCATGCGATCCTCACCAGGCATCAAGACTCGACTGTCGCCGTTGACCAGCTTGGTAGACGCATCGAAATTCCCCTGCTCAAAGGCAAGTATAAGGAGCAACCGAACAACCCCAGACGTCCCGATGGTGCCATTCACGAATACTGTCCTCCTCTACATGTGGACAGCGAAATGAGCAACCTCCTCGACTGGGTTTCGACCTACTCGGCAGAAGATCCAATTATTGTTGCTTCTTACCTTCACCACCGTTTTACGCAAATCCATCCTTATCAGGATGGAAATGGACGTGTCGCTCGTGCGCTCACGACTTTGGTACTTCTCCGTGCCAATCTGCTGCCGTTGGTGGTCGATCGCGACCTGAGAGTTGAATACATCAATTCTCTGGAATCAGCGGACCTGGGCAGCCTCGACCGCCTAGCTGAAATATTCGCTCGGTTGGAACGGAATGCGATACTCCAAGCACTGAGTGTGGATGCCGACGCTGACATTGCTCTGCATAAGACCTTGACTTCGGCCGTACTGGGGTCGCTTGCCGATAAATTCGCGAAGCGCAAGGAACAGAAAATCGCTGCGCTCCGCCATGTGAACGATGTGGCTAAGGATTTGCGTGAGCAAGCGCGGATTCTGCTCACAAAGTCGTTTGACGAAATGGAGTCTACGCTCGCGGATCTCGGAAGTACTGAGTGTTTCGTCCAGAATGGAGGGCCTGACCACGGGAACGGCCACTGGTACAAGTTTGAAGTTGTCACATCCGCGAAAGAAGCGGGAAAATTCGCGAATTTCTCCGAAGACCACTATTTCGTAAAGGCGTCGATTCGCGCTGCTCGGGAGCGGCTTGTATTCGTAACTTCATTCCACCACGTCGGACGCGAGCTGACGGGGATCATGGAGGCCACCGCATTCTCTCGTTTGGAGTCGTTCGAGGGTTCCGTGGATCGGGAATCCGTAGACGAGAAATTCTTCCTGAGTTCGATGGAGCCGTTCGTTTTCACCCATCAGACCAGCGCGGAAGAAATCAGAGATGCCTTCGCGCGATGGTTGGATCATGCCTTGGCCGTTGCAATCAAGGAGTACGGCGACCGCTTGTAATTGGGAGTTGGCAGGGAGGAAGGTCGCCTACCATCCTCACGCTGGCGTGAGGATGGGGCTGATTAGTTCTGTGGTGGATTCTTCTCCTACCGCTAGCCTGGTTAGGGTTAGGACGGTGATGTCGTCTTCCTGGCCGAAGGATTGGGCTGCCTGCAGGGCTTGTTCGGCGCTGGGGCGGTTGGCTACTAAGGTCGCTAAGCGGTCGAAGCTGAAGATTTCGCCCTGGGGATTGCGGGCTTCTAACAGGCCGTCGGAATACAAGACCAGAAAATCCTGAATTTGTAACTGTAGCTGTGACTCTTCGTAGGTGGACTCCGGGAGGACGCCTAAGGGGAGAGTTCCGGCGAGGGCGACTTCGTGTCCGTTGAGGAAGGGGGCGGGGTGGCCGGCGTTGGAGAGGGTGCAGCGGCCGAGGGCGTCGAGGTGGAGGACGAGGCAGGTGGCGAATCCGCCCTGGAGGCGGTTGTGGAGGCGGCGGTTGAGGCCGGAGAGGATGAGGGCGGGCGAGGGGCTGTAGTCCGCGAGGGTGCGGATGGTGCCGACGATCAGCGACACGGCCATGGCGGCGCGGAGGCCTTTGCCGCTGACGTCGCCGAGGGCGATGACGTACGAGCCGTCAGGGAGGGGGATGATCTGGAAGAAGTCGCCGCCTACTTCCTGGGCGGGGCGGTAGGAGCTGGTGAGGGCGTAGCCGGGGAGCGAGGGGAGGGCCTCTGGGATGAGGACCTGGAGGAGTTCCTGGGCGGAGAGGAGCTCCTGCTCGATGGATTGCTTGCGGGTGAGGGCGTGGCGGGAGTAGGTGATGACGGCGTAGATGATGGCGAGGAGGAGGAGGAAGTTGGAGAGGTTCTGGAGAGTGAAGTTGTTGCCGGCGATGGAAAAGACGGGGGTAACGAGGCGGCGGCCGAGGGTGAAGTGGGTGAAGCGGTCTCCCTGTTCGAGGGCGATGGGGACGACGCCGCAGGACTGGGCGATGAAGGCGGCGGAGGCGACGATCCAGATGGAGCGGTCGAGACGGAGAGCGGGGCGGTCGGCGGAGCGGGGGCGGAGGGCGAGGAGGACGGCGGCGAGGACGAGGACGATGGGCCAGAATTCGGTAACGGTGTAGATGGCGGTGAGGAGGCCGTCGGTAATTTGGGCAGCGGCGGTGAAGGCGGGGTTGGACCAATCCGCGATACAGGTGAGGCCGTCGAGGCACTGGCCGGCGACGTCGATGGCGATGAGGGTTTTGGTCCAGCGGACGAGGCGCTGGTTGTGGTTGAGGTCGAGGAGGTGGAGGAGGAGGAGCCAGAGGGCGACATCGGCGACGGCCTGAATGGGTTCGTCGATGGCCTGGGCGAAGCGGTAGGACCAGGGGTTGCGGAGTCCGAAGAACAGCGCGTTGGTGAGCTGGGAGGAGCAGAGGAGGGCGGTGTAGAAGAGGACTTTTTGGGAGCGGTCGCGGAACCAGGCGATGAAGGTGAGGAGGATGACGAGGGCTTCGAGGGAGTCGACGCCGAATTCGAACTGGTGGGAGAGGAGGTAGGTGTAGTAGCCGGCGGATTTTTGGGTAGCGATGGCGCGGGGAGTGCCGAGGATGGGAGGCGCGAAGAGGCCGCCCTCGATACCGTCTTCGTAGGAGCCGAGGGGGTACTTGTAGACACGGATGGCGAGGACGCCCTGCTGGAGGGGGCCGATGGGGAGGTCGTAGGGGCCTTCGTTCCAGCGCCAGACGGGGTTGGGCGGGAATTTGCCATGGGTGGCGAGGAGGGCGCCGTTCCAGTAGATGGCGTAGACGTCGCCGATGTGGGGGATGTAGAGGGACCAGTCGGGCGCGACGCCGGGGGCGGGGGTGATGTCGAGGTGGCGGCGGTACCAGGCGTATCCGACATAGGAGCGGTGGCCCTGGGCGCCCCAGGGAGCGTTGGCGGTGAGTTGCTGCCAGCCGTTTTGGCCGGTGGCGTCGTCGAGGGTGGGCGCGGCGTAGCTGGGGTCGTCGCCGAGGTGGAATTGCCAGAGTCCGTCGAGGGGGACGGCGTCTTTGCCCAGGCCGGAGATGGTGAGGGTGGGCGGCTGGCCGGTTGGGGCGGCGAGCGCGTGGGCGGCTGGGGCGAGGGTGAGGGTGAGGAGCGCGACGAGACAGCGGTTAGGCATGGGCCACTTCCTGGGAGGCAAAGGTGAGGGTGAGGACGGTGATGTCGTCTTCCTGGCCGAATTGCTGGGCGGCGTAGGCGATTTGTTCGGCGGATTGCGTAGAAATGGCGGCTGCGCGATCAAAGCCGTAGAGTTCGCCGGCGGGGTTGCGAGCTTCGACGACGCCGTCGGAGAGGAGGGTTAGCTGGTCCCCTGCGGCGAGGGTGAAGGTGGTCTCGCGATACTCCGCATCCGCGGTCACGCCGAGGGGAAGGCCGGTTTCGATGGCGACCTCTTCGCCATTGCGGTAGGGCGAGAGGTGTCCCGCGCTGGCTGCCCGGACGATCCCGTCGGGGGCGATCCATGCGATGCAGCAGGTGACCAGGCCGCCCTGCAGTTTGCCAGAGAGTGCCCGGTTCAGCGCGCGCAATAACTCCGCGGGCGCAGCCGGGGTGATCATTTGCAGCGCGCCGAGGATGGTGGAGACGGTCATGGCCGCACGCAGGCCTTTGCCGCTGACATCGCCGAGAATGAGCAGCACGCCGCCATCGGGAGCCGGGAGCGCCTGGAAGAAATCGCCGCCGACTTCGCTGGCGGGCCGATAGGTGGATTCGACGCGAAGGGTGGGAGTGCGGGGCGGTTCCGCCCCCAGGAGCACTTGCTGCACGGCGCGGCCTGCATCCAGTTCTCCGGTAAGGCGCTCCTTTTCCCTCTGATCCTCGACGAGCTCGCGGACGAAGACGACAATGGCGACTGCGCCGAAGAGGACCATGGCGATGGGTCCGATGTTCCACCGCCAGGAGCCGATGCGGAAGGCCATGGGCAGATATTTGCGGACGAATGGGTCGAGCGGCGCGCGGAAAAACCAGATAAAGGCGAGAGCCGCGGCAATCAGACGCTGCCGCGCGTCCCTGTGGCGAAAGCCGATGACGAGCAGAACAAAAACGATGAGCTCGGACAGGTCGATGGTGATGCGGTTCACAAGCTGCAACAGGGGAGTCCAGGCGAGCAGCAGCGCGAACCCGCAGGAAAGTCGATTCAGCCAGATCCATCTGCCTTTTCCGACGCCGAGGATGTCAGCGGCTATCTCGGGCAGAAGCAGAGAGGTGAGGATCAGAAAAGGGGTTTGCCACGAAGGGTGAAGATAATCGATGAAAAAGACAGAGGAGACGGAGAGAAGATACAGGCCCACGCTGCGGAACGAGCGGATCGAGCGGGCACTGAACCACAAACCAAAGCAGGCGGAGGCCATGAAGAAGAGCAGCACACCGGTGATGAGATATCCGGTTCTGCCGATTTGGTCGGTCAGGTTTGCGACTTGTTCCTGAAGGCTGTGCAGGTCGGAGGGCGATGCGGAGACTGACTGAGCGCATGCGGGCAGAGAAGGCAGCAGGCACAGCGGAAGGATAAGAATTGCCGGCAGGTTCAGGGAGCGAAACCGCGCGGCAGCCCGAAAGAGGGCGGACAGAAAGAGCTTATGCATGGAGGACCTCAGCGGGTGCGAACTGGAGGGTAAGGACGGTGATGTCGTCCTGCTGGCCGTGGGTGCTGGCGGCGCGGGCGATTTCTTCGGCGGATTGGGTGGAAATGACGGCTGTGCGTTCGAAACCGTAGAGTTCGCCGGCTGGGGGATTCGGGCTTCAACGACGCCGTCGGTGACAAAGGTGACGGTGTCGCCGGGGGCTAGTGTGAGCTCGTGCAGCGCGAGTTCGAGGTTCTCCGCCATGCCGAGGGGGAGCGAGCCGGGAATGTCGATTTCGACGCCGTTGCGGTAAGGGGGCAGATGGCCGGCGTTGGCGATGTGGAGGGTTCCGTCGGGGGTGAGGCAGGCGGCGAGGCAGGTAGCGAAGTGGTCGCCGGAGCGGCCGCTGAGCTGGGTGTTCAATTCCGCGAGGAGGGCGGCGGGATTGGAGGATTGGCGAGCGCGGGCGCGGGCAGCGCCGACGAGGACGGCGACCAGCATGGCGGCGCTGACGCCTTTGCCGGAGACATCGCCGATGAGGAGCAGGATGGCGCCGTCGGGCTGGACAGTGGTGAGGAAGAAATCGCCGCCAACGGTTTGGGCGGGGCGGTAGACGACGTCGACGTGGCAGGCGGCGGTGCGGATGCCTTCGGCGACGAGCACGCTTTGCTGGAGCTGGCGGGCTTGCTCGAGGTCGCGGGCGACGGATTCGCGCTCGATGACTTCGCGATCGCGGTTGAGGAGGAAACGGCGGACGGAGAGCGCGCCGACAATGAGGATTTCGCAAATGGCGGCGAGGCTTGGATATTGAACGGCGATAGGGCCGAAATAGATGCGGGGCGAAAGGTGGAAGGCAACGAGCAGAGGCACGTAGAAGCTGGAGAATTCGAGCAGCAGAATGGGTGCAGCAGCGAGGAGCGCGGCGGTGCGATCTTTACGGGCGCCCTGGGCGAGGATGACGAGCAGGAGAACGCCGAGCGCAGAACAGAGGTAAACGATGGCGGTGCTGCAGGCGCGCAGCAGGCCCTGGCCGGCAAAGGTGAAACCGAGGAGCGGGGATTCAAAACAAAGCGTGGTGAGGCAATAGAGGACAGCAAGGACGGCGGCGGCGCGGGGAATCCAGCGGCGATTTTGCAGGCCGAACCAGTGCCACCAGAAGAGGGTCCAGCAGAATTGAAGGGCAATGAGGAAAATGCAGAGGCCCCAGAACTCGCCGAACCACATGGAGACGTGGGGATCCAGATTGCCGAGGGTCTGGGAGATGACACCGTCCATATCGCAGAAGAGGGCGAGGGCGAGCCAGAGCCAGGAGCGGTCGTGGCGATTGCGCAGGGCAGCCCACAGGGCGAGCGGGAGAGCCAGCACGCAGAGGAAGAGGGCGAGGAAATCGCCGGTGATTCCGTCGCGGATGAGGGCGACTTCGTGGCTGCTTTCGAGGGCGATGGTGGAAGCGATGCCGACGAGAGGGGGAGCGTGGAGACCGCCGGCATCGGGCCAACGCAGCGGGGAAACATCGGACATGTAAAAGCGGATGGCAATTTCGATGTCGCCGCCGGGGCCGGGAGCGGGAAGGGGGAAGGTGACGGGGTAGCCGTAACGGAGGCGGATGCGGTGCGGGCCGAGGTCGCCGAAGTGGCCGAGGAACTGGCCGTTGGCGTAGACCTCATAGCCGTCGTCGACGTCGACAGGTAATTCGATCCAGAGCGGCAGGCCATTGCTTTCCGGGTGAATGCGGAGACGATACCAGGCGTAGCGGCGGAGGTTGGGATAGCCGCGGCTGGTCCAGCCGGGGATGTAGACGAGTCCGCCGAACTGGATGTCGCTGGAATTGGCGGGGGCGGTGAGGTCGAGGGAGTTCCAGTGGCTGTCGTCGAAGGCGGGTTGGGCGTAGAGAAAGGCGCCGGCGGTGGAATCTCCAACCCGGGGGGAATCGCCGGGTGCGAATTTCCAGGGACCGTTGAGCGGAACGGCGGACTGGCCGAGGACGATGGTCTGGGGGGCGGCCGGCGCGGCGGATTGGGCCGCGGTTTGTGAGTGGGCCTCGTCCGTTGCGGCTATTTGTAACAACAACAGGCACACACATACGATCATCGATCTACGCATGGAGGACCTCGGCGGGAGCGAACTGGAGGGTGAGGACGGTGATGTCGTCCTGCTGGCCGTGGGTGCTGGGCGGCGCGGGCGATTTGTTCGGCGGAGTTGTCTGCTGATGGAGCGGGTACGTTCGAAGCCGAAGAGATCGCCGTTCGAGGTGCGGGCTTCGACGACGCCGTCGGAGATGAAGGTGAGGGTTTCGGAGGGGGCGAGGGTCGCGGAGGATTCCGTGTAGGGGGAATCGAGGGCCGTGAGGCCGAGGGGCAAGCCGGAGACGATGGGGATTTCTTCGCCGCGGCAGTAGGGGGCGAGGTGTCCGGCGTTGGCGAGGGTGATCTGGCCGTTGGGGGCGAGGTCGGCGCAGAGGCAGGTGGCGAATCCGCCGACGCGGCTACGGAGGAGGACGCTGTTGAGGTGCTGGAGGAGAGCGGCGGGCGTATCGGCGTCGTGGCCTTCGGCCGCGCCAAGTAACAGAGCGGCGGTGAGCGCGGCGGCTGCGCCTTTGCCGCTGACGTCGCCGAGCAGGAGGCGCTGCGCGCCGCTGGGCAGGGTTTGGCAGCGGTAAAAATCACCGCCGAGCTCTTTGGCGGGGAGGTAGACCGCTTCGATGCTGATGCCGGGAGCAAGATCGAGCGATGGGGGGACGAGGAGGCGCTGAATTTCGCGGGCGGCCTGCATTTCACCGGCGAGGGCGGCGCGTTCGCGATTGGTGGTACGCAGGCGCTGGACGAGCAGGAGGGTGAGCGCGACGACGGTGGCGGCGATGGCGACGGAGCGCGCAGCCTGGAAGCGGAGAAAGAAGAAGGGATTCACGGGCAGCCCGGGCATCTGCAGGCCGAGGTAGACGGCGTCCATCACCATCCAGAAAAAGCTCACGAGGACGAGGGCGGCCTGGGAGCGCTGAATTTTCCAGACGGGCCAGAAAGCGACCAGGGGCGCGAACGAGGTGAGGACAAACATGGGAATGATCACCACCTGGGTGGTGGTGGCGATGTCCGTCCAGTAGCGCAGAGTGAGGGCAGCGCGTGTGGGGAGGAACGACGCGAGGACGATGAGCAGGCCTTCGACGAGGAGAAATCCGACGATGAAGCGAAACCAGCGGGGCAATTTGCGCCCGGCGAGCGAAAAGAAGAGATTCGCGTAGAAGAACGCCTGGAGATTGCCGATTCCGTAGAGCACGATTTCGATTCGCGAAGGAAAGTGGATGGAGGCGGCGAGCAGGAACTCGTCGAGGCGCAGCAGGGCGAGCCCGAGCCAGGTGAAGCTGGCCCAGAGCAGGTAGGTCTGGGTGCGATCGAAGCAGTAGAGGGTGAAGAAGAAGAGGCCGGCGCCAGCGATGACGGCGTAGCAGAGCCAGGTGATCCAGCCGGCGGCGAGACGGTGCGCGACATCGATGGCATATTGGCCGCGCAGGTACTGGCGATCGCCGAGGAGCAAGCGGGGAAAGAGCTGTTCGCCGAAATGGGTGGGGGTCTCCGTGATGCGCAGGGCGACCAGGATGGGCTGCGATCCCGGTGCGAAGAGGGGCGACTCATATTCGCCGGCGACACCGACAGTGTGCGCGCCGGTTTGAATATTGCCGAAGGCTCCGAGACGCTGTCCGTCGACGAAGAGCTCGTAGCTGAAGTCGCCGGTGACCTGGAGGACGGGGTGGATTTCAGGAGCGAGTGCGAAGGGAACGAGGCGGCAGCGAACCCACCAGTAGGGGTTCATGTTCTGGCGTTCTGGAAACTGCGACGCGGGCAGCCAGGTAGATTCGTCGAAGGAGGGCGCGGCCCACGCGGGATTGTTGCCGGGGCGGAAGACGCAGCCTTGCGGAGGAATGGAGAGCGCTGACTGGGCGGAGCCAGCGAGAGGCAGCAAGACAAGCGCGACGACAATGCGCGCGGAGAAGGACCGGCGAGGCATGGGGCACACCTGTAACTGCTGGAAATAAAAGACGGAAAAGAGCGAAAGCAGGGCCCCGGGGGATGTGGGCAATCTATCACGTTGCGGGGTCGATTCGGCGGGGTTTGCGCAGCTCACCCATCTGCCAAACCCGGGCAGAGGCTTCGGTTTTACTCAGGCCAGGTAATGGGCACCCGGCACCCCGGCGGAAATTATGGGCGGGAGAGGGCGTTGATGTCGCGGACTTCGAGGATGGGTTTGGAGAAGCCGTTGAGGGCGACGTAGATCATGGCGAAGGCGACCTGGCGGAGGGTGCTGACGTATTGCGGAATGACGACGCGGGCGACGGGGTAGAGCCATGCCACGAGCTTGTAGGACGTATGTAGATTGCGCTGGCCGTGGATGGCGCGCATAAAGCCGGGACGAAAGCTGTAGACGTGAGCGAAGCCGACTTGCCGGAGGGCGTTCTCGGTGCGGCCTTTGACGCGGGCCCACATGAGGCGGCCTTTTTCGGAGCTGTCGGTGCCGGCGCCGGAGATATAGATAAAGGTCATGGTGGGATTGAGGGCGGCGAGGACGCGGGCAAAGCTGACGGTGAGGTCGTACGTGAGGCGGGTGTAGTCGGCTTCGCTGAGGCCGACGGCGGTGCGTCCAGCGCAGAAGAAGCAGGCGTTGAAGCCGGTGAGCTGGTCGACGACAGAGTCAAGCGAGAAGAGGTCGGGGACGATGAGCTCGGCGAGTTTGGGATGGGTACGGGGCGAGTGCCTGCGGTTGACCATGAGCACGTGCTCGACGTCGGGGTTGTGGAGACACTCAAGCAGCACACCTTCGCCGACCATGCCGGTAGCGCCGGTGAGGACGACGCGGAGTTTCGAGCCAGAGAGTTGGGATCCTGCACTCATGCGGCGGCCTTCTGGCTGTCTTTGAGCAGGCCGAGGCGGATGAGGCTTTCTGCGGTGGCGACGATGGCTTGATCCGCGGGACGTGGGAGCCACTGGAGGACGCGCTGCGCCTTGAGGCTGGTGGCGTTACTTTTCTTGCCGAGGTCGGGAAGGATCTGTTGAGCGTCGCGATCGAACTGGGCGTAGAGGCGCACAGCCCAGTTGGGAAGCTGGCGCAGGGATACGCGTTTGGCAGCCGCGCCGAGGCGGGACTTGAGAATCTTCGCGATGTCGAGCATGGAGAGGAAATCGCCGGTGACGGCGATGAAGCGCTGGCCGCGAGCGTCGGGGTGGGTCATGGCGCGGATGTGGAGGTCGGCCACGTCGCGGACATCGACGACGCCCAGGGTGAGGCGCGGCAGGCCGGGGAGCTGGCCGTCGAGCAGGCGCTGGATGAAGGCGATGGAGGGCGCGTAGTCGCGGCTGAGGACGGGACCGAAGACGGCGACGGGGTTGACGACGGCCAGCTCGAGCTTGCCGCCTTCGCGCGCGATGAAATCCCAGGCCGCGCGTTCGGCGAGGGTTTTGGATTTGGGGTAGGGCAGGATGCCGGGACCGTCGAGGTCGGACCACGATGTTTCGTCGAACGTGACGTTGGAATCTTTGTGGCCGTAACCGATGGCGGCGAACGACGAGGTGAGGACGACGCGGTGGACGGCGGCATCGCGAGCGGCGCGCAGGACGCGGAGCGCGCCCTGGCGGGCGGGGATGATGAGATCGTCTTCGTGTTTCGGCACGCTGAGCGGGAAAGGCGAGGCGACGTGGAGAACGTAGTCGCATCCGGCGACGGCCTCAGGCCAGCCGGTGTCGCTTTCGAGATCGGCGGCGAAGAAGGTGAGACTGCCGGCGGGATTGGCGCCAGCCTGCTGGAGGCGCGCGCGGACTTCCGGCTCGCGGCTGAGATTGCGAACGGTGGTGCGAACCTGATAGCCGGCGGCGAGGAGTTGCAGGATGGCATGACTGCCGATGAATCCGGAGCCGCCGGTGACGAGAACTGTACCCATGAAGTTTTCCTGGCCCGAAACAATGACTCTTTTGGAAAGATTCGGCCAGTTTGCGGTTCGATGCAAATGATTCGGGGGAATTGCTTGATTTATTGATGTGGCCAGGGCATCGTGGTAGCCAATCGCTGGCGGAAACCATGACTCAATTTGCACGACGGAAACCTGCAGCTGCGCTGATGATGGCGGCGCTGCTGGGGTGTTTGTGCGTGCGTTCGGATGCGGCGCTCCGGCCGCGGATTTTGTCGCCGCGGATGGCGGGGCTGCCGCGACTGACGGTGTGGGCGTGGGAGCAGCGTGAGGATTTGCGGGACATTGATACGCGCAGGGTCGCGGTCGCGTATCTGGACCAGACGGTGACGATTGGGCTGGGCGTGGAGAGCCGGGAGCGGCGCGATCCGCTGATGCTGCCGGCGGGGGTGACGCTGATCCCGGTGGTGCGCGTGGAGACGGCGAAGGGTGCGGTGCTGAACCGGGAGAATCGCGATGCGGCGGTCGAAGACATTTTGCGGGCGGCGCGGGAACCGGGGATTGCGGCGGTACAGGCGGATTTCGACGCGACGCGGAGCCAGAGGGCGTTCTATCGGGGCCTGCTGATGGAGTTGCGGCGGCGGATGCCGGAGAATTTGCCGCTGTCGATCACGGCGCTGGCGTCGTGGTGCAGCTACGACCGTTGGCTGGGGGAGCTGCCGATTGATGAGGCGGTGCCGATGATGTTTCGCATGGAGCCGGACCGGCGGAAAGCGCCGCCGGATGTGGATGACTTCAAAATTCGCGAGCCGCTGTGCGAGGGGTCGGCGGGGGTTTCGACGACGGAGCCGTGGCCTGCGGATTTGGCGGGGAAGCGCGTTTATGTTTTTTCTGACAACGGCTGGCGCGGGGATTCGCCGGCGGACGTGGAGCGGAAACTGCCATGAGGGTGCGGCGGATTGCATTTGTCGCTGTAGTAGTTACAGTTGCGATGGGGCTGGCGGTTTGGACGCGGAAGGGCGTCGAGGCGTGCGGGCCGGACTGGTCGCCGGACGTATTTGTGAACGCGCAGATGCCGGACAATCTGGAGGCGTTTGCGGCGGGGCATCTGGGATTGCTGGGGGAGAAGTTTGATTCGGAGGAATACGCGATTGCTTACCGGTATTTGAATGGGGGCACGGTTGCGGCGGAGGATCAGAAGCTGTTTGCGCCGATGGGCCAATTGGCTCACCAGGACTGGGATGCAATGACGCCGGAGCAGGTGTCAGCGGCGGTGGCCGAACGGAGGCAACAGGCGATAGCGAGGGGCGGCCCGGCGGAGTGGCTGCTGGCGCGCGCGCAGTACGAGCCGGCGGACGAGCCGAAGCCGGATCTTCCGCAGGATCAGGACACCTCGAATGTATTTGACGGTGAGTATTTAAATTGCCCGAATGCGGCGTTTGCCATGGCGACCCAAACGCTGCAAGCGCGAGCGGCGGCGTGGGGCGCGCAGAGCGCGTGGCTGAAGGACTGGATTGCGGGACAGGATGCGGTGTTTGCGAATTGCGCGAAGAATCCATCGCCGCCGGTGTGGGCTCCGGCGAACAGGCCTGCCGCGACTCCGGATGTGATGAGTGTGCCGGATGCGGCTCCGGCGCAGGCTCCTGTGCTGTTGCAGGAGGACCGGGCATATCAGGTGGCGGCGGCGAATTTCTACTACAAGAAATTCGATGTGGCGGCGCAGGATTTCGCGGCGATTGCGCAGGACAGGAAATCTCCATGGAGCGGGTGGGGGACGTATTTAGCGGCGCGGGCGACGGTGCGACAAGCGTTTGCGACGGGGAAGACGTCTGATCCGTACGCTCCTGGTCTGGCAAGTTTTGATTTGCCGACGATGCAGAAGGCGCAGCAGATGCTGGAGGGATTGCTGCGTGAAAGAGATCCGAAGCCGTCGCGCCTGGCGGTGGAGCACGAGCTGCAGTTTGTGCTGCTGCGCACGGATGTGCAGCGGCGGGTGAACGATTTGTGCGCGGCGATTGAGGGCCCGGGACCGGATGCGACGTTTGCGAGCGATGTGGCTGATCTGAATTTTGTGCTGGTGAAGGACATCGAGGTGAAGAATCCGCCGCCGCTGCTTGCGTGGATTGCGGATTGGCGCGGGCCGGCGACGGGTGCGGATGGGACGACGCAGTGGGAGAAGACGCACAGCTTGCCGTGGCTGGTGCTGGCGCTGACGCGAACCAATGGGACCGATGCAACAGCGCCGAAGCTGCTGGCGGCGGCGGCCCAGGTGAAGGCGGGGACCCCGGGGTATGAAACGGTTTTCTACCAGCGGGTGCGTTTGCTGGAGGAGATGCAGCGGGGGGATGAGGCGCGGGCGCTGTTGGAGGCGGCGCTGCCGGCGGCGATTCGACAGCCGCCGAATTCCTACACGAATGCGCTGCTGGGCGAGCGGATGGCGGTGGCGCGGAATTTCGAAGAATTCCTGACGTATGCGCCGCGCACGGATCTGAGCGAGGCGGCGACGGCAGACGAAAAAGCACCGTGGTCGTGCGCGGGGAATCCGGTGTGGATGCGGGAACTGGGACATTGCCCGACGGCACAGTACCCGCCGGCTTTCGATGTGGATGCGGTGACGGTGTTGAATCGCGAGATGCCGCTGGAGATGCTGGTGCAGGCGGCGCAGGCGGAGACGGTGCCGCCGAATTTGCGCGGGTATTTGGTATTGGCGGCGTGGACGCGAGCGGTGGTGCTGCAGGATGCGGCGAATGCGGCGAAGCTGGCGCCGATGCTGCCTCCGGAGATTCGCGATGCAGCCGGGATGGATGTTGGGTTCAGGGCGGAAGTCGCGATTCTGCGGAATCCTGGACTGCGGCCGTATGTGGAGAGCGGGACCACGCGACTCACCGACTATACGGAGATCGATCCTTACCGGGATAACTGGTGGAGTTCGCATTGGGCAGGGCGGTTCTCGGGGGGCAGCGATGGCGAGAGTGACAACGCCGGGAACGCAAAAGCAGAAAAACTGGTCCCGGCAAGTTTTTTGACCGCGGCCGAGGCGGCGCAGGGTGAGGCAGAAGCGGAGCGGGTGGAGAAGCTGCCGCCAGGGGCGATGCTGATCGGCCAGCGCGTGCTGGAATACGTGCGGGCGCATCCCGACGATCCGCTGGCACCGGAGGGGCTGGCGCTGACGGTGAGGGCGACGCACCTGGGCGCGAGCGACTGGAATGACGAGGCGTCCGCGAAAGTGGAGGCGGCGGCCAGCACGGCGGTGAGCAGGGCGGCGTTTACGCTGCTGCACAGCCGGTATCCGCTATCGGATTGGGCGAAGAAGACGAAATACTACTACTGAGGGCGATGGGGGCATCTGAAAAATCAGTTGGTCGTCCATTTGCCCATTCTGGGTGAGCGCCGCTTAACATAGACTGTCGCGGATTTGCTCGCTATTCATTCCCCTGGTACCCGAGGCCCCCACGGTGATTCCCTGTTGCTGCTCCACGCCCCAGCTGCCTCTGCAGCTCCGGAAGAAAAATTGAAGAAGATTTACGGCACCGGCGAAATGGCGGAGCGGACGCGCGCGTTCGACTGGAGCCAGACGCCGGTGGGCCCGATTGAACAGTGGCCGGACACGCTGCTGGTGACGGTGAACACGCTGCTGCATTCGCGGCACCCGATGTTTCTGTGGTGGGGCGAGGAGCTGACGCAGTTTTACAACGACGGCTACCGGCCGAGCCTGCGCGAAGATAAGCATCCGCAGGCGCTGGGCCAGGCGGGGCACGCGTGCTGGCCGGAGATTTGGCATGTGATTGGGCCGCAGATCGACGCGGTGATGACACGCGGCGAAGCGAACTGGTTTGAAGACCAGATGGTGCCGATCAATCGCCATGGGCGGCTGGAAGAGGTGTACTGGACCTACGGTTACAGTCCGGTGCGTGATCCGGAGGGGGCGATACGGGGCACGCTGGTGGTGTGTACGGAGACGACGAACCGGGTACTGGCGGAGCGGCGGCTGCAGGCGGAGCGGGCACAGCTATCCAGTTTGTTTGAGCAGGCGCCGGCGTTTTTCACGCTGCTGCGCGGGCCGGAATTTGTTTTCGAGCTGGTGAATCCGCTTTATCAGCAACTGATCGGCGATCGCGCGGTTCTGGGCAAGACGGTGCGCGAAGCGGTTCCCGAGGCGGAGGGTCAGGGATTTATTGCGCTGCTGGAAAATGTGTACAGGACGGGGGAGCCGTTTGTGGGGAGCAACACGCCGATTCGGCTGGCGAGAAGGGCGAATGAGGCGCTGGAGCTGCGCTATTTAGACTTTGTTTACCAGCCGATGCGGGATGAAAACGGCGTAGTGACGGGCATTATCGCGCTGGGCGTGGATGTGACGGAGAGCCGGCGGGCGCAGCAGGTGCTGCTGCAATCGGAAAAGCTGATTGCAGTGGGACGGCTGGCCAGTTCGATCGCGCACGAGATTAATAATCCGCTGGAGGCGGTAACGAATTTGCTGTTCCTGGCCAAGGAGTCGGCGGTGAGCACGCCGACGCGGCAGTATCTGGAGACAGCCGAGGCGGAACTGCATCGGGTATCGGCGATCACCAGCCAGACGCTGCGTTTCTACCGGCAAACAACGAACCCGCGGCCGGTGGCGGCGAGCGAGCTGATGGACGCGACCATGCTGCTGTATCGGGGGCGGCTGAATAACTCCACGATCGAGGTGAAACGCCGCGACCGGGAGGCGCCGCCGGTGGTGTGCTTCGACGGAGAGATCCGGCAGGTACTGAGCAACCTGGTGAGCAACGCGGTGGACGCGATGCTGTCGAAGGGCGGGCGGCTGCTGGTGCGGAGCCGGCCGGGAATGCACTGGAGGTCCGGACGGACAGGCGTGGTGCTGACGATCGCGGACACCGGTACGGGAATGTCGCAGCATACGATGACGCACATTTTTGAGCCGTTCTATACGACGAAAGAAATTGGCGGGACGGGGCTGGGGCTGTGGATCAGCGATGAGATTGTGCAGCGGCATCAGGGATCGATCAAGGTGCGATCGACGCCGGGGCGGGGAACGGTGTTTCAGCTCTTTCTTCCGCTGAAGGCAGCAGAGACAATCCGTTGACGGGCACCCTTTTGGCACCTATCATCAGGCAACGCCGCATCGGCCCTCCTCGATGATCGATACGACAATTTCTCACTACAGAATCGCCGAGAAGCTGGGCGGCGGCGGCATGGGCGTCGTCTACAAGGCGGAAGACACGCGCCTGGGGCGGTTTGTGGCGCTGAAGTTTCTGCCTGACGAGCTGGCGCGGGACAAGATGGCGCTGGAGCGGTTCAGGCGCGAGGCGCGGGCGGCGTCGGCGCTGAATCACCCGAACATCTGCACCATTTACGACATTGGCGAAGAGGGCGGCCGCGTCTTCATGGTGATGGAGTACCTGGACGGGGAGACGCTGAAGCACCACATCGCCGGGGGGGCGCTGGGCAATGAAGAGCTGCTCAGTCTGGGCCTTGAGATCGCGGATGGGCTGGATGCGGCGCACGGCCAGGGCATTGTGCATCGCGACATTAAGCCGGCCAACATTTTTGTGACGCAGCGCGGGCATGCGAAGATTCTGGACTTCGGGCTGGCCAAGGTTCCGGTAAGCGGGCAAGCGGGCGGCAGCGAGGATGCCACGCAGACGGAGCCGGAAGCGGCGCACCTGACGAGTCCCGGCGCGATGTTGGGCACGGTGGCGTATATGTCGCCGGAGCAGGTGCGGGCGCTGGAGATCGATACGCGGACGGACCTGTTCTCGTTTGGGTCGGTGCTCTATGAAATGGCGACGGGGCGGATGGCCTTTGATGGGTCAAGCTCGGGGGAGATTTGCGGATCGATTCTGCATCAGGAGCCGGAAGCGGCGTCGAAGCTGAACAAGAATCTGCTGCCGGGTATGGATGCGGTGATTGCGAAGGCGCTCGAAAAGGATCGCAACCTGCGCTACCAGCATGCTTCGGAGATGCGCGCCGATTTGCAGCGGCTGAAGCGGGACACAGAAAGCGGGCGAGCGAGCGGGGTGCGGCAAAGCGGCGTGGTGCCGGCGCCGGCGCCGGTGAGGTCTGGGAAAAAGCTTTGGATCGGCGCGGCGGCGGTGGTGGTGCTGGCCGCGGTGGGCGGGTGGCTCTACTTCCAGGCGCAGAGCGGAAAGCGGCTGAACGATAAAGACACCGTGGTGGTTGCAGATTTTGCGAACAGCACCGGCGATCCGGTATTTGACGACACGCTGAAGACGGCGCTGACGGTGGCGCTGAATCAGTCGCCGTTTTTGAATGTGCTTTCGGACACGCAGGTGGCGGCGACGCTGAAGCTAATGACGCGGCCGCCGGATACACGGCTGACGCCGGACATTGCGCGGGAGCTGTGCCAGCGCGCGGGCGGCAAGGCGTATATCGGGGGATCGATTGCGAACCTGGGCAACGAATATGTAATTGGGCTGAAAGCGGTGAACTGCGAGAGCGGCGAGACACTGATGCAGGAGCAGGTGACGGCGGAAGGCAAGGAGAAAGTGCTGGCCGCGGTGGGCGACGCGACGACCAAGCTGCGCAGGGAGCTGGGCGAGAGCATCAGCACGGTGCAGAAGCTGGATGTGCCGCTGCAGCAGGCGACGACCTCTTCGCTGGAAGCGCTGCAGGCCTACAGCGAAGGCCGGAAGGCTTTTAATACCGGCGGGACGATGGCTGCATTGCCGTATGACCAGCGGGCGATTCAGCTGGATCCGAACTTTGCGCTGGGCTACGAGGAGTTGGGCGCCGATTACGGGAATCTGGGAGAACTGGCGCGGGGGAGCGAGTATTTCACGAAGGCGTTTGCGCTGCGGGATCACGCCAGCGAGCGGGAGAAGCTGATCATTGCGTCGAACTACTACTCCGGCGTGACGGGCGAACTGGAGAAGGCAGGGCAGGCCTTCGATGAGATGCTGGCCAACTATCCGCGCGATGGGCGGATGCTGAACGATGCGGCGTTAATCTATGCGGCGCTGGGCGACTACGAGAAGGCGATCCCGATGACGCGGCGATCGATCGAGCTCTCTCCGGACTTCGCCGGCGGATACGGAAACCTGGCCAACGATCTGATTGCGACGCAGCGCTTCGATGAGGCGGCGAAGATATTGCAGCAGGAGCAAGCGCGGGGCATCGATGAATTTCTGGAACACGATGCGTTGTATTTTCTGAGTTTCGAAAAGAACGACAACGCGGCGCTGGCGGCGCAGGATCAGTGGTTTGCGGGCCACCCGGATGTGCAGAGCTTTGGGCTCTCGCTGGCGTCGGATACCGAGGCGTATGCGGGACACCTGGAGAAGGCGCGCGCGGTGACGCAGCAGGCGGCGGAATCGGCGATGCAGCATGACAGCCGGGAGAACGGGGCGATCTGGCTGGAGAACGGGGCAACGCGCGAAGCGGCTTTTGGCAATGTTGCGGAAGCGCGGGAGGCTGCGGCGGCGGGACTGAAGATGGTTCCGGCGAGCGAAGGCGTGGCGGCCGAGGCAGCGCTGGCCTACGCCATGACGGGCGATGCCGACCATGCAGAGGCGCTGGCGCAGGACCTGAACACGCGCTTCCCTTCCGACACGCAGATGCAGGGATTGATGCTGCCGGCGATTCACGCGCAACTGGCGCTGAACCGCAAAGATGGGGCGGGGGCGATTGCGGATTTGCAGCCGGCGCTGCCGCCGCTGGCGTACGGGCAGATTTCGTGGATGGAGAATTTGTCGTGCATGTATCCGGATTACGTGCGGGGGCAGGCGTATCTGGCCCAGGGACAGGGTCCGCAGGCGGCTGCCGAGTTTCAGCGGATTCTGGATCACTCCGGAATTGTGTGGAACTGCTGGACGGGCGCGCTGGCGCATTTGGGCGTGGCGCGGGCGAATGCGCTCGAGATGAAGGGTGCGACCGGCGCAGATGCCGATGCGGCGCGGGTGCGCGCGCTGGGTGCGTACAAGGACTTCCTGACGCTGTGGAAGGACGCCGACCCGAATATTCCGATCTACGTGCAGGCGAAGGCGGAGTACGGGAAGCTGGAGTAGCGGCTAAGAAGCGGATAGCTAAGCAGCGGTTCGCGAGCGGCTGGCAGTGTTCACTTTCGAACAGATTTTCGCGGTTACGGACAGGGTTCGCGGCTAGCGGTTGGCGGCGACGGGCGTAACGTGCGCCAAATCAACGGAATCATCCCCGACAGAAGTGGCTCGCGAAATGTAGCGTAACCCTCCCGAATACCTGTGTTCGGAGGGTGTGCGCGATGGAAACCCTGGTTCAGGATGTGCGGTATGCGCTGCGGCAACTGCGGAAGTCGCCGGGCTTTGCGCTGATTGCGGTGCTGACGTTGTCGCTGGGGGTGGGGGCGGCGACGGCGATCTTCAGCGTGGTAGACGCGGTGATATTGCGGCCGCTGCCGTTCGACCAGCCGGACCGCATCTATGCGCCGGTGACGCTGGCGAAGGAAGGGTACACGCAGCCGTTCTCGTGGCTGAGCTTTAAAGATGTGCGGGCGCAGAACCACAGCTTCGCGGCTCTGTCGGGAGTGTGGAACGCGGACGTTGTGAATTTGGAAACGTCATCGGGGCCGGTGTCGCTGCAGTCGGTACAGGGATCGGACAATTTCTTCGCTGTGTTTGGGGTGGCGCCCATCCTGGGGCGGACGTTTCGACCGGGTGAAGATGAGCCGGGCAAAAACGATGTTGCGGTGCTGAGCTACACGGTGTGGCAGACGAACTTTGGCGGGCGCAGAGATGTGGTGGGCAAGACGATTGATCTGAACGGCAAGCCCTATACATGCATCGGCGTGATGCCAGCGGGGTTCCGGTATCCGCTGGCCGAAACCCAGGCGATTTACACGCCGATCCATCCGAATGTGGCGTGGATGAACGGTCGCGGGAGCCACTGGCTGCGGACGGTAGGACGGCTGAAGCCGGGGGTGACGCGAGCGCAGGCGCAGGCGGACATGAACGCAGTGCTGGCCAACCTGGGACGGCAGTTCCCTGACACCGACGGGGGACGGCGGCTGCAGATGATCAGTTTGTCGGACAGCGTGAACGGGGAAACGAGCGGCGCGTTGTGGACACTGACGGCGGCGGTGCTGGCGCTGCTGCTGATTGGCTGCGTAAACGTGGCGGGACTGCTGCTGGCGCGGGGGGTGAAGCGGGAGCGCGAGATAGCGCTGCGCGCCGCGGTAGGCGCGAACCGGACGCGACTCGTCCGGCAGATTTTGACAGAGAGTTTACTGCTGGCGGCCATGGGCGCAGCAGGCGGGATTGCGTTGGCATCGCTGTTGCTGCAGGCGATGCGGACGTTTCTGATTCACGCGCTGGCGCGGGGCGCGGAAGCGGGAATGGACTGGACGGTGTTGGCGGCGGCAGTGGCGATCTCGGCGATGACGAGCGTGGCGGCTTCGCTGTTTCCGGCGCTGCGGCTTTCAGGAACGGATCCGAACCAGGCGCTGCGGAGCGGCGGGTCGACAGGAACGGCGCGGGCGCATCATCGGGTGCGATCGGTGTTCATTGTGTCGCAGGTGGCGTTGTCGCTGATGCTGCTGGTAGTGGCGGGCGTGCTGCTGCGGTCGGTGCAGGGAACACGCAGCGAGGATCTGGGTTTCGACGCGAAGCACATTCTGGCGGCGGAGATTTCTTTGTCGCCGGGGCGTTATGAGAATCGCGACCTGTGGGCGAATTTCTACGAGCCGATGCTGCAGCGGGTGAATGCGCTGCCGGGTGTGGAGGCTGCGGGGCTGAATAACCTGGTGCCCATCCAGAGTTACGGATCGAACGAGGATGTGCACGTGACGGGACAGCCGCCGGCCGCTGCCAATGCCGTCACCCTGGCCGAACTGCGGTTTGTGACGCCGGGGTATTTCGATGCGATGGGGATTCGGCTGCTGCGGGGACGGATGCTGTCAGAAGGAATCGACAAGTCCTCGAACAAGAATGGAACGGTGGTGGTGAATGAAGCGTTCGTGAAGAAATTCATGGCGGGGAGCAATCCGGCGGGGCAGCATCTGGACGACAGCGACAAGGCAGACGAGAAGACAGAATTGGTCGGAGAAGTCACGAATATCCGGCAGAGCCTGTTCGACTCGCCGATGGCGGAGATGGATTACCTGATTACGGAGATTCCCGCGAAGGATTTCCCTTCGTATGCGATGGCGATGAATTTAATCGTCCGGACAAAGGGGGCACCGGATACGGTGGTTCCGGGGTTGCGGCAGGTGTTTCACGACATTGATCCGACGCTGCCCTTCCGCGCGCCGAAGACGATGGAGGAGATCATCGCCGACCAGTTGGTGATGCAGCGGCTGGAGAGCTGGCTGTTCGGCATCTTCGCGGCGCTGGCGGTGCTGCTGGCGGTGGTGGGATTGTATGGGCTGATCAGTCACGAAGTAGAGATGGGCACGCGGGATATTGGTTTGCGGATGGCGCTGGGCGCAACGCGCAGCGGCGTGTTCCAGCTGGTGCTGCGGCGGGTGGGGACGTTGCTGGCGATTGGGATTGCCGTGGGGTTTGCGCTGACCTTCGCGGCGAAGAAGCTGATTGCGTCGGTTACGGTCATTCACTTTGCGCATGAGGCGGGATTGTTGCTGCTGCTGGGCGCGACGATGGCGGTGGCTGGATTGCTGGCGGCGGCGATTCCGATGCGGCGGGCCGCGTCGATTGATCCGATGCAGGCGCTCAGGATGGAGTGAGACAGCTAAGAAGCGGACAGCTAAGGGCCGGTTAGCTAAGAAGCGGTTAGCAAAAGTCCGGTCAGCGGAAGGGCGGTCAGCTTCGAACTGTTGGCGGAGATAGAGTTCAGTTTCCCTGGGAACTGGGGTGAGCTTGGCTTCGTATTTCCTTTTTTGCGAATCCCCTTCTGAGGTTCCCCCACGATGCAGACCCTTCGCCAGGATATTGCTTACGCTTTGCGGCAGATGCGTTTGTCGCCTGTGTTTACGCTGACCGCAATGCTGACGCTGGCGCTGGGCATTGGCGCGACGACGGCGATATTTTCGCTGATCAACACCGTCATGCTGAAGTCGCTGCCGGTGGTCGATCCGCAGAGCCTGTATCGCATTGGGGATGGGCAGGATTGCTGCATGGAGGGCGGGCCGCAGGATAACTGGGGGATGTTCTCGTACTCGTTTTACCAGGTGATGCAGAAGAACGCGCCGGAGTTTGAGCAACTGGCGGCGTTTCAGGCGGGCGGGGGCGGGGTGAGCGTGCGGCGGGGCGAGTCGGATCGCGCGGCGAAGCCACTGCGCAGCGAGTACGTGAGCGGGAATTATTTTTCGACGCTGGGGGTGGGTTCGTATGCGGGGCGGACGCTGATGCCGACCGACGATCAGGCGTCGTCGGCGCCGGTGGCGATGATGAGCTATCGGACGTGGCAGCAGGAGTATGGGTCCGATCCGAGCGTGGTGGGGTCGACGTTCATTCTGGATGGGCATCCGGTCACGATAGTGGGGATTACGCCGCCGGGATTTTTTGGCGAGACACTGCGCAGCGATCCGCCGCAGCTTTTCATTCCGATCCACCAGGAGCCGCTGTTTCGCGGGACGAGCTCGGTGCTGTACCGGTTCCAGGCGTGGCTGCGGGTGATTGGGCGGGTGAAGCCGGGTGCGTCTGTGGCGGCGGTGGGACCGCGCATGACGGCGCTGGTGAAGCATTGGGAGATGAACGACAGCGGGATGCCGGCCGAGTGGCTGAGCGACATCAAACAATCGCTGCCGAAGCAGCAGGTGCACGTGGTGCCGGCGGGCGCGGGCGTGGGCGAGATGAAGGAAAATTACGCCGCGAGCCTGCGCATTTTGCTGGGCGTGTGCGGGCTGGTGCTGCTGATTGCGTGCGCGAACATTGCGAATCTGCTGCTGGCGCGCGGGGCGTCGCGGCGTTCGCAGACGTCGGTGCGGCTGGCGCTGGGGGCTTCGCGGAAGCGGCTGGTGCAGCAATCGCTGACGGAGAGCGTGGTGCTGTCGGTGCTGGGCGGCGTGGCAGGACTGGTGGTGGCGTATGCGGGCGTGAAGGGGATTCTGGCGATTGCGTTTCGCGGGGCGCACTTTGTGCCGATTCAGGCGACGCCTTCGCTGCCGGTGCTGGGATTTGCGTTTGGGCTGTCGCTGGTGACGGGCGCGCTCTTCGGCATTGCTCCGGCGTGGCTGGCGACGCATGCCGATCCGGTGGAAGCGCTGCGGGGAGCGAACCGGAGCACGCGGGACCATGCATCGTGGGGGCAGAAGACGCTGGTGGTGGTGCAGGCCACGCTGTCGGTGGTGCTGCTGAGCGGGGCGGGGCTGCTGGCGCGGAGCCTGAGCAATTTGCAGCATCAGAATCTTGGGTACGAGACGGATCATCGCATCACGATTAGCGTGGCCGCGCCGTTTGCCTCGTATTCCAACGCGAAGCTCGATGCCGAATATCGCGAGATCGAAGAGCGGCTGCAGGCGATACCGGGCGTGGAGCGCGCGGCGCTGGCGGGTTACACGCCGATGACGGATAACTGGGGGGAGATCGTGATCCGGCAGGGGCACGGCATGCCGAATATGAATGACGATATCGGCTCGTCGTGGGATCACGTGAGCGCGGGCTACCTGGAGACGCTGGGACAGAAGATGGTGCGCGGGCGCTCGATCAGCGAGGACGACACGGCTACTTCGCAAAAGGTGGCGGTGGTGGACCAGACGTTTGTGAAGCGATTCTTCAAGCCGGGCGAGGATCCGATTGGGCAGTATTTTGGGCTGGATCTGCCGGCCTACAGCAGCACCTACCAAATTGTGGGGGTGGTGAAGAACGCGAAGTACAACGATGCGACGAATGCGTATCCGCCGGAGCCGATGTTCTTTGTGCCGCTGGCGCAGCGCGTGCAGTATGACAACTCCACGATGCAGATGGTGGATGACACCGTGCACCACATTGAGGGCGGGGTGCTGGAGATCCATGGCAGCATGGAGGGTCTGGAGCCGCAGATACGGCGGGCGCTGAGCGATGTGGATCCCGACTTCACGCTGCTGAGCGTGCAGACACTGCAGGAGCAGGTGGACGCGCGCTTCGATCAACAGCGGGTGGTGGCGCAGATGACGGGACTGTTTGGGTTTCTGGCGCTGATTTTGGCGGCGATTGGCTTGTATGGCGTGACGGCCTACAGCGTGGCGAAGCGGACCAGCGAAATTGGGGTGCGGATGGCGCTGGGGGCGAACCGGGCGAACGTGATTCGCCTGGTGCTGCGCGGAGCGTTTCTGCAGATTGCGATTGGGCTGGCGATTGGGATTCCGGCGTCGATTGGGTGCGCGCATTTGATCGCGTCGCAGCTGTATCAGGTGAAGGGATGGGATCCGCTGGTGCTGGGGGGATCGATTGTGACGCTGGGATTGTGCGCGCTGGTGGCCAGCATTATTCCGGCGCAGCGGGCGGCGTCGATTAATCCGGTGCAGGCGTTGAGGACCGATTGAGCGCAGCGAAGGAGCGGTTCGCTAAGAAGCGGTTAGCTGAAGTCCGGTTAGCGCAGGTCCGGTTAGCGGAAGGGCGTTCTCACTTTGCTCAGCTCTCCGACTGACAGTACCTTGCTGACAGTACCTTGCTGACAGTTTCATGCTGACCTGCTGCCTTGGGGCGGCTGCGCTGCCGTATACTCGATTGTTTGCGCCATCCTCTTGTGAGGTTTTTGAAATGGATGCAGCTGTTGCGTACGCGCGGGAACATGCCGCGCGTTTTCTGGATGAGCTGAAGGCTCTGCTTCGTATCCCGTCCGTCTCCACTCTGCCTGAGCACGATGGCGATGTGGAAGCTGCGGCTGAGTGGGTGGCCGCGAACCTGCGGCGCATCGGCATGGAGCATGTTGAGGTGATTCACGGTAGCGAAGGGCATCCGCTGGTTTACGGGGATTGGCTCCATGCTCAGGGGAAGCCCACCGGCATTTGCTACGCGCACTACGATGTGCAGCCGCCCGATCCGCTGGATGAGTGGATTACGCCGCCATTTGAGCCGACCGAGCGCAATCAGAATCTCTATGCGCGCGGGGCGGTCGACGATAAAGGCCAGCTGGTGACGCAGTTGAAGGCGCTGGAGTCGCTGCTGCAATCCGGCGACAAAAAACTGCCGCTGAACATTCGCGTGATTTACGAGGGCGAAGAAGAAGTAGGCGGCGAGCGGATCACGGAGTTCGTGCAGAAGCATCCGGAGCGGCTGAAGGGGGATTTCGCGCTGATCTCGGACACGGAGATGTTTGCGCCCGATCTGCCGACGTTGTGCGTGGGGCTGCGGGGCATGGTCTACACGGAGCTGGAGGTGCGCGGCGCGAAGACCGATCTGCATTCCGGGATGTATGGCGGGGTGGCGCCGAATCCGTTTGTGGCGCTGGCGCAGATCATTGCCGGGCTGAAGGGGCCGGATGGGAAAATCCTAATCCCCGGATTTTATGACGATGTGCTGCAGCCGAGCGACGAGGAGCTGGCGGCGTGGCGGCAGCTTCCTTATGTGGAAGAGGAATACCTGGCGGAACTGGGCGCGACGGCGCTGATTGGCGAGAAGGATTACACGCCACTGGAGCGGACATGGGCGCGGCCGACGCTGGATGTGCACGGCGTGGTGGGCGGATTTATCGGTGCGGGCGCGAAGACGGTGATTCCGGCAAAGGCGACGGCGAAGGTGTCGATGCGGCTGGTGCCGAATATGACGCCGGAGAAGACATTCCGGCTCTACAAGGAATTCGTGCAGAAGCTATGCCCGGCGGGGCACACGGTGGATGTGCGGGAGATTCATTCGGGCGAGCCCTGCCTGATTCCGACGGACAATCCGTGGATTCGCGCGTCGGTGCGGGCGATGAAGACAGTGTGGAAGAAGGACACGGTGTTCATTCGTTCGGGCGGATCGATTCCGATTGTGGGGGACTTCGCGAAGTTTTTGAAGATTCCGTCGGTGATGATGGGGTTCGGATTGCCGGACGATGGATTGCACGCGCCGAATGAGAAATTTCACATTCCTAATTTTCATCGGGGGATTGAGTCGGTGATTCGGTTTTTTGAGGAGTGTGGCGGGGAAGCGCAGGAGTAGGGGCGCTTCAGGATATTCCCTCAGGGGCTCAAGCCCCGCTCATTTTGGGCTGCTTTACGGCACCCATTCGACTCCGCGCCCCAGGCGTTGCGCTCAGGGCGGGCTCTGGAAGCCGTGCCCTGACACGATGCGGGTACCGTGTCGGTTAGTTTGAGGGGCGTTTACGAAAGTCGATCATGCCGAAGGCCGCACCGAGGCCGACTCCGATGGCGAGCCCGACGCCGATGTTGTGCATCCCTGCGCCCAACGCCGTTCCCACGCCAGCTCCGATGGCAATGCCCATGGCAAGTCCTGTACCGGGATAGTTGTTCTTCATCGTGTGGACTCCCTCAGGACATTTATGAACGCGACGGCCAAGAGCGTCAAGTGAATAACGATGGGGCTACGGGGCTGAAGCCCATTGAATTGGGTTTCGTTACGGCGCGACTGAAGTCGTGCCCTGACACGTTACGAAAACTTTTCGTCAACGATACTTCGTCTCGGAATTAGCCCCCGTAGAGATCCTTTTCCGAAATGACTTCTGCGGGCGCTTTTTCCGCGTCGACGTAGGGCGTACGGCGGGCGGCTCCGAACATGGGGCCTCTTGCCGGGACGACGGGGGCGAAGCTGGCCAGTCCGATGGGACCGGCAATGTCGTCGTAGATCGCTTCCACGCCGCCGCGCATGTGGTAGCTCTCATGCCAAAAGCCGGTGCCGCCGGAGTCGCGGAGGAAATTCTTCCACCACGCGCGGTGCGGATCGGAGCGGGTCCACGCCATGAGGGACGCCATGTCGCGCCAGTACTGGCGCATCCCAGCGTGCATGGGGAAGAGCGAAAAGACGAAATTTTCGTGGCGGAGCAGGCCGTCGGGGTGGTCGGCGACGGATTTGGAGATTTTTGGGCCGAATCCGATGAGAGTTTTCAAACCCGTGATGCGGTTGACGCGCATACCGAGGTAGACGACCACGAGGTCGGGGTACTGCGCGAGATCGACGGTGAGGCGGTTGACGGAAGTGGGCATGGGGTACCCTCTTTGGCGAGATTGGCACAGAGGCGAGGCCGGGGTCCAGTACCAGTTGGGCACTGGCAGTGGGGTAGGGGGATGGGGAGGCCGTCCGTGGCCTGGGAGGGAGCCAGCCGGGGTACCAAAATGTTCTTCCCGCGACGTTTGCATCGCCCCGCGCATCTGCTAATGTGTTGAAGTTGCAAGCGAAGGAACCGGACGATGGCAAAAGCAGTGTGGAACGGCAAGACGATCGCAGAGAGCGAAACCTTTGAGACGGTGGAGGGGAATGTCTATTTCCCGGAGGGCGCGGTGAACCGTGAGTACCTGCGGCCCAGCTCCACCACCTCCACGTGTCCGTGGAAGGGGCAGGCGCGGTACTACAGCCTGCTCGTGGATGGGCAGGAAAACCAGGACGCTGCATGGTACTATCCGAATCCAAATCCTGCAGCGCGTAACGTGAAGGGCCACATCGCTTTCTGGCGCGGCGTAGAGATCGAAAAGTAGCGATTTGCCGGGCGGAGAGCGGCGGCGTTTGAGGCCGGTTCCGGACTCGTTACGGACGGGTTAGGGGAGCCTCAGGTGTAGCGTTTTTTCTGCCACTCCCAGGCACTGGCGATGATCGCGTCGAGGTCGGTGTGACGGGGTATCCATCCCAGGTCGCGTTCGATCTTCGCAGCACTGGCGATCAGGACAGCAGGGTCTCCGGGACGCCGCTCGACCACCTCGACGGGGATGGGGTGGCCGGTGACGCGCCGGGCGGATTCGATGACCTGGAGCACGGTAAAGCCGCTGCCGTTGCCGAGGTTGTAGATGCGCTGGCCACCTCCCTGAAGTACTGCTAATGCAAGCAGATGCGCCTCGGCCAGATCCTCGATGTGGATGTAGTCGCGGACGCAGGTGCCGTCCAAGGTGGGGTAGTCATTGCCATAGATGCGGATCTGCTGGCGGCGGCCGAGGGCGACGTCAAGGACGAGCGGGATAAGGTGGGATTCGGGCTCGTGGGATTCTCCGCGCCCGGCAGCGGCTCCGGCGACGTTGAAATAGCGGAGGCTGGCGTAGGGGAAGCCGTGTACGCGATACATCCAATCGAGCATTTTTTCCACGATCAGCTTGGATTCGCCGTATGCATTTGTGGGGCGGAGGGGGGCGTCTTCGCGGATCGGGGTACTTTCGGGTTCGCCGTAGACGGCGGCGGTGGAGGAGAAGACAAAGCGGCGCACTCCGGTAACCAGCATAGCTTCCAGCAAGCTGAGGGTAGCGGCGCTGTTGTTTCTAAAGTAAACCTCCGGTTTCGCCATGCTTTCGCCTGCCTCGATCAGGGCGGCGAAATGGAGGACGCCATCGAAGCCGGAGCCTAGGAGGGATTCGAGTTTGGGCCGGTCGGCGACATCGCCCTGGATGAACTGGGCGCCGGCGGGGACCATGGCGCGGGTAGCGTGGCAGAGGTTGTCGTACACGGTGACGGAGTGGCCGCGTGCGAGGAGCGTGGCGGCCACGGTACCACCGATATACCCGGCACCGCCGGTAACCAAGATATTCAATTTCCCCCTCCGCTTCCGTTCTGTATGCTTATATTCGTCCACTTTTCCCGGCATCATTTTCTTCTCCAGCGTATCCGGTACCGATCACCCTCTGCCCGGGATAGCGCGGAAGCGTCGCTGAATTCAGTCGTGAGTGCCGGGCGTATCCGCAGTCGGATGGGACAGCGCCGCCCGGATTTTTGAAGCGGAGCCGCAGCAGGCCGATGAACGATGCGTGGGGCTCCCGCGTCGATTTTATTACCAGTAATGCCACGAAAGCGGACGGTAATGACCGCAAAGTTGTACAAGACAGAGACCCGGAACCCGGCTATGCTAAAGGTAACCTCATCGGTAACCATTTCGGACCATTGGTAATGTCGAGTACGGATCGTTATCCCCAGACCGAGAGCGAGGGGAGAGGCGAAGGGAAGAATAGACCCTAATGGTCTTCAAAGTGCATCGAAACTAGATGCGGGCGAATGGTCGGCCAAAAAATTTTAAGCGAGAAAGTTTGGACAACAAGGGCTATGGCGACTAACTATTCACAAACTCAACAGGCATCTTTTGGCCTGCTCCCCGAGCCGGAGGGCCGCATGGGCTCGTTCGGCATGAGCATGGTGATCAACATCGTCGTTGCAGCACTGCTGCTGCTGCTGACGATCGCCCAGGTGCATAACGTGCGAGAGCACGCGAAGTACGTGACCCAGCTGGTCTTCCCGACGGATGTGCCGAAGCCAATACCACCACCGATACCGAAGGTGAAGGTGATCGCGCCGCCGCCGCTGGTTCAGCCGCCGCCGAAGATCGTGATGCCACGCGAGCTGCCGCCGCCGCCGAAGATCGTGGAAGTGAAGCTGCCGACGCCGGAGCTGCCGAAGATGGAAGCAGCGCCGCCGAAGCGGTTCACGCCGCCGCCGCAACCGAAGGTGGGGCTGTTCAAGAGTGAGACACCGACGGCAGTGGCCAACAACATGTCGGCGCCGACGGTGAAGGCCGCGGGGTTTGGTGATCCACAGGGAGTGAAGCCAAATCCGAATGGACACGGGGCCGTGGCCATCGCCTCGGTGGGCGCATTCAACGCAGCGCCGGGCGTAGGCGCGCCGGGAGCGGGCTCCGCGCGCAAGGGCGCGGTAACGGGCGTAGCGTTTGGGTCGGGCGTGGCGAATGGAGTACCGGGCGGCCGGGACCGCGGCGCAGTGGCTTCCGCTGGATTCTCCGATGGAGTGCAGGGCGGCACGGGCAAGCCAGGCAGTCATGGCACGGTGGCTCAGGCCGGATTTGGCAGCGATGAATACGGCAGCGCGGGGGCGCGTCCGGTGCACCAGTCCGATGTGGCTACCACCCCGATTGTCGTGCAGTACAAGCCTCTGCCGGAATATACTGCCGAAGCGCGGCAACTGCGCATCGAAGGCGACGTGACCCTGAAGGTACGGTTCAGCGCCTCCGGCCAGGTAGAAGTGCTGGGCGTGGTGAGCGGATTGGGACATGGGCTGGATGAGCAGGCGAAAATTGCCGCCGAGCGCATCCGGTTTAAGCCGGCGACGCGAGAAGGTCACGCGGTGGACGAAATCAGCATCATCCACGTAACTTTCCAGATGGCTTAGGGTTGATGAGCGCACGGCGTGGATGGAATTTTTTGGTGGTCGGACGCAGAACGATGCAAGAGCGAAATCGGCAAGAGAAGAGAATCAGGAGTTAACGAATGTTTCGTAAGTTCATGATGCTGGGCATGGCAGCCCTGCTGGTAGCGGCTGCACCGGTTTCCCAGGCAAGAACCCATCGCAGGACGGCTCTGACCACGCCGATTCCTTTGACGCCGCAGCAGCAGCGGCTGGTGCAGGAAGCGATCGCGCGCGAGAAGGTCATCATCAAGCAGATTCAGAAGAGCACGCCGGTGGTGCAGACCTACATCCAGGACATGCGGCCGGATGTGAAGCTGTATCAGGTGCCGGTGGCGGACCAGTACATGATCGGGCGCGTGGATTTCGGCAAGGCCTTCACCGCCGCCGAATATGGCATGAAGAGCGAGGCGCACACGCATTTCTTCTCCGGGTCGCTGCATTTTATGTCGGACCTGACGAAAGCGTTTCATCTGGAGAACTCGCCGACGGGCTTCATGGCGATGATGTTTGTGGATCCGAGCGGCTTCGATCAGCAGCACTACACGTTCACGTTTGTGCGGCGGGAATTTCTGGGCTCGGTGCGGACCTGGGTGTTCGATGTCCAGCCGAAAGTGCGGGGCGCAGGGCGGTTCTTCGGGCGGATCTGGATTGAAGACCAGGAAGGGAACATCGTCCGGTTTAACGGCACGTATATCAATAATCCAAACGACGACACCAGTCACTATTTCCATTTCGACAGCTGGCGGATGAACGTGCAGCCGGGCGTGTGGGCGCCGGCCTCGGTGTATATCGAGGACACGGTGCACAACGCAGCCGCGCACGCGACCAGCCTGCGGGGGCAGACGACGTACTGGGGGTATTCGCTGAAGCTGCCGACCAGCGAGACGGATTCAGAGTCGATGCAGATTGAGGGCGCGGAAGACCAGAGCCAGAACGCGGCAGATCTGAGCCCACTGCAGGCGGAGCGGGAATGGATTTCGCAGGCGGAAAACAATGTGCTGGACCGGCTGACGCAGGCTGGGTTGCTGGCGCCGCCGAGCGACTACGACAAGATTCTGGAAACGGTCACGAACAACGTGATCATCAGCAACAATCTGCAGCTGCCCAGCGATATCCATTGCCGGGTAATGCTGACGGAGCCGCTGGAATCGGTGGCGGTGGGCAACACGATTCTGGTGAGCAAGGGATTAATCGATGTGCTGCCGAACGAGGCGTCGCTGGCCGCGGTGCTGACGTATCAGCTGGCGCACATTCTGATGGGGCACCATATCGATACGCGCTACGCGTTCAACGACCGGCTGATGTTTCCGGACAGCGCGTCGTTCCAGCGCATTCTGATGAACCACTCGACCTCGGATGACGCGGACGCGGCGAAGAAGGCCGTGGAGCTGTTCGAGCACTCGAATTATCACGACCGGACGTCGGACGTGGGCATCTTTCTGGCGCAGGTGGTGGAGCGCGAGAGGCAGCTGAACGCGCTGATGACGCCGCGGCTGGGCGATGCGGTGATACGGCCGGACGGGCAGCCGTGGCTGGCGGGGCTGATGACGGGCGCGCCGAAGCTGGACCCGGACAATTTGACACAGATTGCCGCCTTGCCGCTGAACAGCCGGCTGAAGACCGATCCGTGGGACGACAAAGTATTCGCGCTGCATTTCAGCCCATCGCCACTGCTGAATGCGCGGGACAAGATGCCGCTTGAAATTACGCCGGTGTATTACCGGCTGGAGCGGTACCAGGAGCCAGCGGCCGCGACCCCTGCCAGCGCGACGCCGGCGCCAGCGGCGCCAGGGGCACCCCCCCCGGCGACAGAGGCCGCTCCGGCTGACCCTGGGGCGAATGCCCAGCAGGCGCAGCCGCAGGCACCCCCTCCGCAGCCATAACCCAGGAGACACACCAACGAGCGAATAGGTGAGGTGATTCAGACAAAAATGAATCACCCGCCGCGTCTCGGAAGCATCCAAGGGGTTTGATTCAACGGGCACGAGCAGCACGAAGCTCGTTAGATTTTTCACCGGAGATCAAAACGTGTTGAAATCAATCGGGCTTTTCGTATTGTTTTTTGTACCGGCGGCGCTTCTCGCACAGAGTCCCAAGTCGGCCATTGGCGGAGACGCCTCGATATGGGCGGGCGGCGAGATTTCCGACTTCAATCCGGATTACAGCTGCACCAGCAACATGGTTTTTAACTGCAGCAATGATTTGATCGGAGTTACCGCGCTCGTCGACTTCAACCTGAACCCAAAGTGGGGCGCGGAAGGCGAAGCGCGCTGGCTGCACTGGAACGGCCACGGGAGCGAGGTCGAATCCAACTACATGGCTGGTCCTCGCTACCGGATTTACCAGAGGGGCCGCTTTTCGTACTGGGGCGCCCTGATGGCCGGCGGAGGGTGGATCACCACACCGTTTTATCCGGCGGCCGGCAGCCTGAAGGGCAGCTACTTTGTGTATGCCCCCAAAGGCTCCGTCGATTTTCGGCTCTCCCACCGGCTATCGCTGCGGGCTGACTACGAATATCAGTTCTGGCCTTCCTTCGCGGGACCTCCCAGCTATTCCGCAACTGGGGCGCTGATTCCGAACAACAGCGGCCTGACGCCGAACGGAGTGAGCGTGGGGGTGACGTACCGCTTCCTGGGACAATAACCCCGGGCCATCTGTCGCAGAGACGAGCACAAATACGAAGGGCCGGGCAAATTGCCCGGCCCTTCGTGTATGCCTGCACGCCTTAGAAGTGGTAAGCGACGCCGATGACGGGGTTGTAGATGTTGTAGTAGACGTTGGTGCGGAAGTCGTTGCCGGAGTAGTTGAACGTGGGCGTCTTCATGACGAGGCCGCGATACTCCGCCCGGATGTCGAAGCTGGGGCTGATCTCGTAAGCGATACCGGCGCCGTACATGCCGCCGATAATGACGTTTTGCCCGATGCCGAAGGTGTTGGTCCGGGCATCGTCGATGGGCGTAAAGACGAACCCTGCAATGCCGGCTTCAACGAACGGATTGTAGTGCTTGTAGTTGAAGCTGTAGACGTAGGCCCCGGAGATTTCCTGGAAGCGGTCGTGAATATGGTAGTTGCCGCTGGGAAAGGTGAAGTGCTGCTCATTTTGGTTGTACTGGTAATTGAGCTCCAGCGCGCCATGGGGCGTGAGGTCGTAGCGATAGCTGATGAGGGCGCCATAGCCAACGGTGGCATGCAGCTGAACAGCGTTTCCGGCGGCGAAAGGCGGGATCAGGCCGGAACCACTTACGCTGATGTCCTGACGGCTTTCCTGCGCGTAACCCGTTACTGCCAACAGTGGCAGCAAAAACAGAAATAGTAACAGCGATTTCTTCATTCGTCGGTCAACCTCTTCACAACGCCTTGCCTGGATTTAGTCCCGTGCCGCAAAGCTGCCGCAGGGCCGGGATCCCGGGCTCCGTAAAATTGCAAACATCGAGGGGATGTCTACCTCGTCATTGTACCTGTCGCGAGCCATTTCCACAGCTTGCCGCCGAAGTTAACGTCCCTTCGACACTGGACTGGGGTGGGGCACGCGCTGTGCATGGGCTTCAGGGTATTCGACGCGCCAGGCGAACGGATGTCCTCGTTCGGCAGCAAGTTTTTTCACGACGGCGAGAAAGGCGAGGCCGGCGTGGGACAAACTGGCCTGGGCGCGATGGACCAGCCAGAGGCGGCGAGCGATTTTGAGCTCGGGGACGGCGACCTGGACCAGTTCGCCGCGCGCCAGCTCCGGCTGGACGGTAAGGCCGGGGACCAGCGCAACGCCGTTGCCGAGGGCGACGAAGCGCTTGATGGCTTCGAGGCTGGGCAGCTCGACGCCCATGTGGAGCGGCGTCTGATAACGGGCAAAGGTCTCAATGACCCGCTGGCGCAGCGGTGAGGCAACGATGTGCGCAATGAAGTTCTGCGCGCCCAGTTCGCGGATGGAGACTTGCTTCTGCCTGGCGAGGGGGTGGTGCGGGTCGACCACGAAGGCGACCGAGTCGGTATAGACAGCGATGGCTTTGAGGCGGTCATTCTCCGGCCTGAAGGAGAGGATGCCGAACTCGATGGCGCGCTCGAGGAGCTGGTCGGGAATCTGGCTGGCGAGGGAGCGCTGCACGATAACGCCGATTTCCGGGTGGACGCGGCGGAAGGCGTCCAGCACCGGCAGCAGCCACAGGCAGGTGTACTCGTTGGCGATGATGGTGAGCTGGCCGCGCTCGAGGGAGCGCAATTCCTGGAGGGCGGTGGTGGCCTCGCCACGGAGACGCAGCAGGCGCTCCGCATAGCCGCGCAGCAGCTCGCCGGCGGCGGTGAGCGTGCCTTCGCGGGAGGAGCGCTCGAAGAGCGGCTCGCCCACTTCTTCCTCCAGCTTGCGGATGGCATGGCTGATGGCGGGCTGGGTGCGATGCATACGCACCGCGGCGCGGGAGAATCCCTTTTCCTGGGAGACGGCGAGAAAGGTTTCGAGCTGGTAGAGATCCATAAGTAAGCCGGTAGCTGGTGGCGGGTAGCTGGTAGCCGCAGTCCGAAGCCCGAAGCCCGAAGCCCGAAGCCCGAAGCCCGAAGCCCGAAGCCCGAAGCCCGAAGCCCGCAAAGAGGTTAGCTGCGGCATGCCGACCGCCATTCACAATATTAATGGAAATGCAAAGAATTACAAATTTGCTTTATGGGTGTGGCTTTGCGAAACTCATCTTCGGGGGCGCAGAATTACTGTTGGGGATGAATATGGCCCAGGATCAACTCCAGTCCGGTCAAGACCAGTCCGATCAACTTCATTTCTTTGACACCACGCTGCGGGACGGCGAGCAGTCGCCGGGGTGCAGCATGACGCACCACGAAAAGCTGGCGCTGGCGGCCTCGCTGGCGGATTTGGGCGTCGACATTTTGGAAGCCGGCTTTGCAATCGCGTCGGACGGGGATTTCGCGGCGATTTCGGCGATCGCGCAGGAGATTCGCGGGCCGAAGATTGCATCGCTGGCGCGCGCCAGGCGCGAAGATATCGAGCGCGCGGCGAAGTCAGTGGAGAAAGCGGCGCGCCCGCGGATTCATGTCTTCCTCGCCAGCTCCGATATTCATCTGCAATACAAGCTGAAGATTACGCGGACGGAAGCGCTGGAGCAGGCGGCGAAGATGGTGGCGCTGGCGCGGACGTACGTGGACGACGTTGAGTTTTCGCCGGAAGATTCCACGCGCACCGACCCCGATTTTCTTTGCGATTTTGTAGGCGCGGCGATTGGCGCAGGCGCGACCACCATCAATCTGCCGGACACGGTGGGCTACGCGACGCCGGAGGAATATGCGGCGATGTTCAAAATGATTCGCGAGCGAGTGCCGGGCGCGGATCGCGTGATTCTCTCCACGCATTGCCACGACGACCTGGGCCTCGCAGTCGCGAACACGCTGGCAGCGGTGCGGGCGGGAGCGCGCCAGGTGGAATGCACCATCAACGGCATCGGCGAGCGGGCGGGCAATGCGGCGCTCGAAGAGATTGCGGCGGCGCTGCATGTGCGCGCGGATTCCTATCCTTATAGACACAATTTGAAACTGGATCGTTTGTATCCGGTGAGCCAGCAGCTTTCGGGAACGATCAGCTTTGGGCCGGCGCCGAATAAGGCGATTGTGGGCACGAACGCGTTTGCGCACGAGGCGGGCATTCACCAGCACGGCGTGCTTTCTAACCCGCTGACCTACGAAATTATGACGCCGGTGTCGGTGGGGGTTCCCGCGAATCGGATGGTGCTGGGCAAGCACTCCGGGCGGGCGATGCTGCGCACGCGGCTGCACGAGCTGGGATACAAGTTGTCGCAGACCGATTTGGACATTGCTTATCGCGCCTTCACGGAATTGGCCGACCGCAAGAAAGCGATCTACGACCAGGATTTGATCAACCTGGTGGCGCATCACCAGCGGCACGAGGATTTGATTTCCGCCGAACAGGTGCAGCGATAAGACTGTCAGCGCCAGGACGGTCAGCGAAAAGCTGTCAGCGGTGAAACGGTCAGCTAAAACATTTGCTGAAGAGAATTGACGATGAAAAAGCTGAAGATTCTGATTGTTGCCGGAGACGGCATCGGCCCGGAAGTGACGGATGAGGCGGTGCGCATTCTGAAGTCGGTGGCCGACATGAGCGGCTACGAGTTCACATTTCGCCACGAGCTGATTGGCGGCGTGGCGATTGATGCGCATGGAACGCCGCTGCCGGAAGCGACGCGCGAAGCGGCGCTGGAGAGCGATGCGGTGCTGCTGGGCGCCGTGGGCCACAACAAATTTAATGCGCTGCCGCCGAGCCAGCGGCCGGAGGCGGGGCTGCTGCAGATTCGCACGACGCTGGGTGGCTTTGCGAACCTGCGGCCCTCGTTCGCGTGGCCGGGGTTGTCGGCGAATTCGCCGCTGCGGCCGGAAGTGGTGGAAGGCGCGGACATTTTGTTTGTGCGCGAGCTGCTGGGCGGGCTCTATTTTGGCGAGCCGCGGCAGTGGGACAAAGCGACGGGTTCGGCGTGGAACACGATGCGCTATACCCGCGACGAAGTGGTGCGCGTGGCGCGCGTGGCGTTTGAGCTGGCCGGCAAGCGGCGCAAAAAAGTCACATCCGTGGACAAGGCGAATGTGCTGGAAGTTTCGCAGTTGTGGCGCGCGACGGTGACGGAAGTGGCGCAGCAGTATCCGGGCATCGCGCTGGAGCATCAATATGTCGACGCGATGGCGATGCACATTATGAATACGCCGCGGAATTTCGACGTGGTGCTGACCGAAAATCTATTTGGCGACATTCTCTCCGATGAGGCCGGCGTGATTACCGGCTCCCTGGGCATGCTGCCTTCCGCAACGCTGGGCGGCAAGGTGGATTTGTACGAGCCGGTACATGGATCGGCGCCGGACATTGCGGGCAAAAGCATTGCGAATCCGCTGGGCGCGATTTTGACGGCGGCGATGCTGCTGCGTTTCAGCGCGGGCCTCGAGCAGGAGGCGGACGCGATTGAAGCGGCGGTGCGCAAGGTGCTGGACCAGGGATATCGTACCGCGGACCTGGCGCGCGGCGATAAATCCGCACAGGTTCTTTCGACGCAGGAGATGGGGCGGCGCGTGAACGCAGCGCTGAACGAAATTATCGACCGCCGGCAAGCGATGCACGCCGTCTGAGGTGCTCGCCGGTGCTGCCGCACGGGCACATGCGCCTTCGGCGCGGAAACCTTTCAATGAAAACAGAGATGTGAATACCGATATGGCTGAGAAACCGAAAACACTCTTCGAGAAAGTCTGGGAATCGCACATTGTGGCGGAGCCGGCGGGGGAACCGACGCTGCTCTATATCGATTTGCATTTGATCCATGAGGTGACGTCGCCGCAGGCGTTTGAGGGATTGCGGCTGGCGGGGCGCAAGGTGCGGCGGCCGGATCGTTCGATTGCCACAGTGGATCACAACGTGCCGACGTCGAAGAACCGTATCAACATTGAAGATCCGATTGCCGCGAAGCAGATTGAGACGCTGCGTAAGAATTGCGCCGACTTTGGCGTGACGCTGTACGACGTGGAATCGCCGCGTCAGGGTATTGTGCATGTGATTGGGCCGGAGCTGGGGCTGACCAAGCCGGGCATGACGATTGTTTGCGGCGATTCGCACACGTCGACGCATGGAGCGCTGGGCGCGCTGGCGTTTGGCATCGGCACCTCGGAAGTGGAACACGTGCTGGCGACGCAGTGCCTGCCGCAGTCGCGACCGAAGACGTTTCGCATTGCGGTGGAAGGCGAGCTGCCGGAAGGCGTAGGCGCGAAGGACATTGTGCTGGGCATTATTGGGCGCATTGGGACCGACGGAGCGACGGGCTGCGTGATTGAATACGCGGGCTCTGCGATTCGCGCGCTGAGCATGGAAGGCCGCATGACCGTCTGCAACATGAGCATTGAAGCGGGCGCGCGGGCGGGCATGATCGCTCCGGATGAGACGACCTTTGCGTGGCTGAAGGGGCGTCCGTTTGCGCCGCAGGGCGCTGCGTGGGAGACCGCGGTCGCGGAGTGGCGCAAGCTGGCGACCGACGAAGGCGCGCAGTACGATCGCGAGCTGACGATTCCCGCGATTGAGATTGAGCCGTTCGTGACGTGGGGGACGAATCCGGGGATGGTGGTATCTGTAACCGCCACGGTGCCTGATCCCGCGGATGCGAAGACGGAAGCGGATCGTCGCGCGATGACGCGGGCGCTCGAATACATGGACCTGAAGCCGGGCACGCCGATCGAGGAGATCGCGATTGACCGCGTGTTCATTGGCTCCTGCACGAATTCGCGGATTGAGGATTTGCGCGCGGCGGCGAAGGTTGTCGCTGGACATCATGCACACGCGAGTGTGGGCGCGATGGTGGTGCCCGGATCGCAGCTGGTGAAGGCGCAGGCGGAGCGCGAGGGGCTGGATCAGATTTTTCGCGAAGCGGGCTTTGACTGGCGCGAGCCGGGTTGTTCGATGTGCCTGGGAATGAACCCGGACATTCTGCAGCCGGGTGAGCGGTGCGCTTCGACGAGCAATCGCAACTTCGAAGGACGCCAGGGGGCGGGCGGACGCACGCATCTGGTGAGTCCCATGATGGCGGCGGCGGCGGCGATCAAGGGGCACTTCACGGATGTGCGGACATGGGAGTTCAGAACCAGCGAAGAAGCGGTCAGCGGTAAGACGGTTAGCTAATAACCGGTCAGCGAAGAGACGGTCAGCAGGATTTGCTCAAAGGGTGGACGATGGAGAAATTTCGAACATTAACGTCGAACGTGATGCCGCTCGATCGGGTGAATGTCGATACGGATCAGATTATTCCCAAGCAGTTTTTGAAGCGCATTGAGCGCACGGGCTACGGCGAATTTCTTTTCTTCGACTGGCGCAAGGATCCGGCCTTCGAGCTGAACAATCCGCATTATGCGGGCGCAAAGATTTTGGTGGCGGCGCGGAATTTCGGTTGCGGGTCGTCGCGCGAGCATGCGGCGTGGGCGTTGAGCGACTACGGATTCCGCTGCGTGATTGCGCCGACGTTCGCGGACATTTTTCATTCCAACGCGGGGAAGAATGGCATTTTGCTGATCACGCTGACGGACGATCAGGTGCAGACGCTACTGGATCGCGCTGCCAAAACTGACCACTATCAGCTAACCGTTTCGCTCGAAGACAACACGATTCGGGACGAGCAGGGATTTTCAATGACGTTTTCTATCGATCCATTCCGGCGTGAGTGTTTGCTGGAGGGCCTGGACGATATTGGGCTGACGCTGCGGCATGCGGACGCGCTGGATCGATTCGAGAAGAAGCATGACGAGGCGTTTTGGGTTGCGCCGACAACGGGCGGGAAATCCGCGGAGACTGTGCAGGCATGAGCGGGAATGGCAAGAGCGGAAATGAAAACGGGAACGGCAGCGGGAAACTCTACTCCATTGCGCTTACGGAGGGGCCGAGCAGGGCTCCGGCGCGGGCGATGCTGCGGGCGATTGGGTTCACGAAGGACGATTTAGCTAAACCGATCATCGGTATAGCGAATACGTGGACGGAAATTGGGCCGTGCAATTTTCATTTGCGCGCGATTGCGGAAGCCGTGAAAGAGGGCATTCGCGAGGCGGGCGGCACGCCGATGGAGTTCAACACCGTAACCATTTCCGATGGCATCACGATGGGCACCGAGGGCATGAAGGCATCGCTGATTAGCCGCGAGGTGATTGCAGATTCCGTGGAGCTGGTGGCGCGCGGCAATTTGTTTGACGGCCTGGTGGCGATTGCGGGCTGCGACAAAAATATGCCGGGAACGGTGATGGCGCTGGCGCGGCTGGATATCCCTTCACTGATGTTGTACGGCGGATCGATTGCGCCGGGTCATTTGAATGGCAAGGATCTCACCGTGCAGGACGTGTTCGAGGCGGTGGGGTCGCATGCGGCGGGGCGGCTGGACGATGCGGGCCTCGAAGCGGTGGAGGCGAATGCGTGTCCGGGCGCGGGCGCGTGCGGCGGCCAGTTCACCGCGAACACCATGGCGATGGCGTGCGAATTTCTCGGCATTTCGCCGATTGGGATTTCGGGAGTTCCGGCGTTTTTGCACGAGAAGCTCGAAGCCAGCCGTGAAGCCGGGCGCATGGTGATGGAACTCGCGCGCAAAGGGTTGAAGCCGAGCCAGATCATCACGCCGGTCGCGGTGGAGAATGCGATTGCGAGCGTGGCGGCGAGCGGCGGATCGACGAACGCGGTGCTGCACTTCCTGGCGATCGCGCACGAGATGAACATTCCGCTGACGATTGACGATTTCGATCGCATCAGCTCGAAGACGCCGCTGCTGTGCGATCTGAAACCGGGCGGGCGCTACGTGGCTGCGGATTATCAGGCGGCGGGCGGCAGCCGTTTGCTGGCGCAGCGGCTGATTGAGGGCGGGTACATCGACGGGTGGTGCCTGAATGTGAGCGGCAAGACGCTGGCCGAAGAGGCTGCGGCCGCGCAGGAGACGGCGGGGCAGGATGTGATTCGCCCGATCAACAACGCGATCAAGCCGACGGGCGGGCTGGTGATTTTGAAAGGTAATCTTGCGCCGGAAGGCTGCGTGATTAAAGTGGCCGGGCACAAGCGGCTGGAGCATCGCGGTCAGGCGCGCGTGTTCGATTCGGAAGACGCTGCGTTCCATGCGGTGGAGTCGGGCGGGATCAAGCCGGGCGACGTGATGGTGATTCGCTACGAGGGTCCGCGAGGCGGGCCGGGCATGCGCGAAATGCTGGCGGTGACGGCGGCGGTTGCGGGCATTCCTGAGTTGAGCGAAACGGTGGCGCTGCTGACGGACGGACGCTTCTCCGGCGCGACGCGCGGGCTGATGGCGGGGCACGTTGCTCCGGAAGCGGCGATGCGAGGGCCGATTGCCGCCGTGCATGAAGGTGACATGATTCACTTCGATATTCCGAATCGCAGGCTGGATGTAGAGATTTCTGATGCGGAGTTGGCGTCGCGTTTAGAGGAATGGAAGAAGCCGGAGCCGAAGTTCAAGCGCGGCGTTTTCAAGAAGTATGTGGATACGGTTTCGTCGGCTGCGCAGGGTGCGGTCACTAACTAGGGATTAGGGATTAGGGACTAGGGACCAGGGATTAGGTTTCGGGCAAAGGCAATCATGCAGGGCGCGCTATTCCCAGAGCGCGAAGAGGAAGGGGAACACGAATGGGAACGGCTAAGAAACATCAATCGGCGAGCACGGGGCGCAATGGCGCTGCGGCGGAAAAGACGGCAAGCTCGACGCGGCTGACGGGCGCGGAGATTCTTTGGGCCACGCTGGAGGGTGAAGGCGTTGACGTGGTGTTCGGGTATCCGGGCGGCGCGATTCTGCCGGCGTACGATGCGCTGCGGAAATTTCCGATTCGTCACGTGCTGGTGCGGCATGAGCAGGGCGCGGCGCACATGGCCGATGGCTACGCACGGGCCTCGGGGCGCGTGGGCGTGTGCGTGGCCACATCGGGGCCGGGCGCGACGAATCTCGTGACGGGCATTGCGACGGCGATGCTGGATTCCGTGCCGTTGGTGTGCGTGACGGGCCAGGTAGCGAGCAAGGTGCTGGGCACGGATGCGTTCCAGGAAGTGGACATTACCGGCATCACGCTGCCGATTACGAAACACAATTATGTGGCGACGCGCGCGGAAGATGTGGCGCCGATGCTGCGCGAGGCGTTTCTCGTCGCGAAGTCGGGGCGGCCGGGGCCGGTGCTCGTCGATATTACGAAGGACGCGCAGCAGGCGACGGCGGAATTCGATTTTGCGGCCGCCGCGCCGAAGCCGCATCGTCCGCACCCGATGCTGAAGACGGAGTCGGCAGCGGTGTTGCAGGCGGCGGAGCTGATTCGCAATGCGAAGCGCCCAGTGATTTTGGCGGGGCACGGGATTTTGCAGTCGGGCGCGGGCGCGCAGGTGCGGACTCTGGCGGAGCGGATGCGCATTCCCGTGGCGTCCACGCTGCTGGGGCTGGGCGCGTTTCCGGCTTCGCATCCGCTTTCGCTGGGCATGATGGGCATGCATGGCGAGGCTTGGGTGAACCAGGCTATCCAACAGGCAGACCTGCTGATTGCGTGCGGCATGCGTTTTGACGATCGCGTGACGGGCACGCTGGCGACGTACGCGCCGAATGCGAAGAAGATTCATATCGAGATCGATCCGGCGGAGATCAACAAGAATGTGAAGGCGGATGTTGCGCTGATTGGGGATTTGAAAGAAGTGCTCGAAGCGCTGCTGCCGCATCTTGCACCGCGGGATGAGGCGCAGGAGTCAGCGTGGCTGAAGGAGATTGAGTCCGGTAAGGGCGAATGCTCGGTGCGGGACATTCGCAATCTGCCGGACAGCGGGCATTTGTACGCGGCCCATGTGATGCACGATCTATGGCGCGCCACCGAGGGCAAGGCCATTGTGGTGACGGATGTGGGCCAGCACCAGATGTGGGAAGCTCAGTATTACAAGCACGACGAGCCGCGCACGCTGATCACCAGCGGCGGGTTGGGGACGATGGGGTTCGCGCTGCCGGCGGCGATTGGGGCGAAGTTCGCGTGTCCGGAAAAAGAAGTGTGGGTGATTGCGGGCGATGGCGGCTTCCAGATGACGGCGTGCGAGCTGGCGACGGCAGCGCAGGAGAAGCTGGACATTAACATTGCCGTAATCAATAACGGTTTTCTGGGCATGGTGCGGCAGTGGCAGGAATTTTTCTATGAGAAGAATTACCAGTCGACGCCGCTGTTGAGCCCGGATTTTGTGAAGCTGGCGGATGCGCATGGGATTCGCGGGGCTGCGGTCAGCAAACGTTCGGAGGTTTTGTCGGCCGTGAAGGAAGCCCAGTCGCACAAGGGTCCGTACCTGATTAATTTCATGGTGGAGAAGGAAGACTCGGTGTACCCGATGATTCCGGCGGGGTCGGCGCTGCATGAGATGATTCGTCGGCCGGAGAAGAATCCGTTGGTGGAGACGGCGGCGGATGTGTGAGGGCAGCGGCAGCGGTGAGACGGTCAGCGATACGACGGTCAGCGATACGACGGTCAGCGGTAAAGCGGTCAGCGAAGGGCGCAGGGGCTGAAGCCCGGGGAATTTGGAGAGGTTTACGGCACGGCTGAAGCCGTGCCCCTTCAAAGCAGAGCATTTTTCGCGAGCTGTGAAGTCGCCCTGAGAAAAAACTATCGGACGATGTAGTCCGCTGGGAAGAAGGACGCGGGATCAGTAGAACGATGGCTGATGTGTGGGTGGGGTTGACGGAGGTTGCAAAGAGCGACGGCTGCGAGCTGGACTTCAGCGGAGCGGCAGCTTTCGTGTGGTGGGCGACGCAGGCCGAGTCTGAAGGCGATTTCGCCGGCAAGCTGAACGATGCCCTGAAGCATTACAAGCTCGTGATGATCGAGCTTGGCAAGGTTAGACGATTCGAAGAAACGGATGACGTTTCTGAAGAACTTCACGAGATAGTGGATCGGGCCAGACAGGATGAGAACTGGGTTTTGTTCGGAACGTTTTATGTTTACCCGCACCATACTGCCTGAGAAAGGCTAAGAAATGCTCCATACATTCGTAGCACTCGTAGAGGACAAGCCGGGCGTGTTGACGCGCGTGGCTTCGCTGTTTCGGCGGCTGAACATCAATATTGTTTCGCTCACTGTGGGGCATTCGGAGCGGGTGGGGGTTTCGCGGATGACGATTGTCTGCGATGCATCACCGACGGCGGGGCACCGCATTGCCGCCAGCCTCTATAAACTGGAGAATGTGCTGCAGGTGGACGATGTGGGGCAGTTGTCGCACGTGGCGCGCGAGCTGGCGCTGATTAAGGTTGCGGCGAATCCGCAGACGCGGTCGCAGGTGTTCGAGCTGGCGGAGGTTTTCCGGGCGCGCATTGTGGACCTGGCGCCGGAGTCGCTGATGATTGAGATCACCGGCGTCGAGAGCAAGATTGAAGGGCTGATCCAGGTACTGAACGAGAATGGCGATCGCATCCTCGAGGTTTCGCGCACGGGGCGCATGGTGATGCGGCGCGGGCAGCACACCAGCCGGGTGCTGGAGGCGATGCGGGTTCCGGGGATGGAGACGGTGGAAGATAAGGCTGAGGAAGAGACGGACGCGCCCAGCGATGCGCTGATGGCGGAAGAGACGGGGTTTTAAGGGAAGCTGGTGGCTGGTGGCTCGTAGCTGGTAGCCGAGCCCGGAGCTCGACGCGAATACGCAAAGATTCGAGATTCAGAATTTCGCAGAACACAAAGGAAAAATTCAAAATGGTAAAGACTTATCACGATCACGACGCCGATTTGTCGCTCATTCAGCAGAAGAAAGTCGCCGTTATCGGCTACGGCTCGCAGGGGCACGCGCACGCTCTCAACCTGAAGGACTCTGGCGTGGAGGTGCGCGTGGGGCTGCATGCGGGCAGCAAGTCCGCGGACAAGGCGCGGAAGGCGGGGCTCGAAGTGAGTTCGGTGAGCGATGCGGCCGCTTGGGCTGACGTCATCATGATTCTGACGCCGGATCATTCGCAGGGCGACACCTACGCCAAGGACATTGCGCCGCACATGAAGGCGGGCAAGACGCTGATGTTCGGCCACGGGTTCAACATTCGCTTTGGCGCGATTGTGCCGCCGGCGGAGATTGATGTTTCGATGGTCGCGCCCAAGGGGCCGGGGCATCGCGTGCGCGAAGTGTTCACGGAAGGCGGCGGCGTGCCTTGCCTGATCGCGGTGCATCAGGACGCATCGGGCCACGCGCTGAAACTGGCGTTGTCCTATGCAAAAGGAATCGGCGGAACGCGCGGCGGCGTGCTCGAGACCACGTTCGCGGAAGAGACGGAGACCGATCTGTTTGGCGAGCAGGCGGTGCTGTGCGGTGGCGCTTCGGCGCTGGTGAAGGCGGGCTTCCAGACGCTGGTGGATGCCGGCTATCAGCCGGAGATTGCCTACTTTGAGTGCCTGCACGAGCTGAAGTTGATCGTCGACCTGATGTATCGGGGCGGCCTGGCGTACATGCGCTATTCCATCTCCGACACGGCGGAGTATGGGGATTACACGGCGGGTCCGCGGATTGTGACAGACGCGACGCGCGCGGAGATGAAGAAGCTGCTAACCGAGATTCAGAACGGCACGTTTGCGAAGAACTGGATTGCGGAGAACAAGACGGGGCGGAAGAACTTCGACCAGATGCGCCGGGATGAAGCCGGTTTGCAGGTGGAAGAGGTAGGGGCGCGTCTGCGGGCGGCTATGCCGTTCCTGGACCCGGTGGTGGTAAAGGACGGCACGCCGCAGCCCGCGGCCAAGCCGGCCGATGAACCGGTGAACGCCTAGGCCGCTAAAGGCAGCCCAAAGCAGCCAGAGGCAGCTCGAGGCAGCTCGAGGCAGCTCAGGTCAGACTTGGCCGCAATACAATAAAAGGGATGCTGCCCCAGCTCGCGGCATCCCTTTTTCCGGCCCGGTGCGTCTCAACCAACACACGTTTTAAAAAGGGAAACCTCCCCCTTATGCGCAGACATCTCGTTTTCATTGGGACCTTGCTGTTGGTGTGCTTCGGCGTGCAGGCGCAGGCGCGTCCGCAGTGCCAGGTGGTGCCGAAGTCGTTTGCGGCGATGCGGGGGTGCTATCGGGCGCTGCTGGTTTTCAGCGCGACGCCGAACGATCCGCGGCTGAAGCGGCAGGCGCAATTGCTGGATGGCGATGCGGACGACATGATGGACCGGTTCGTGCTCTACACGCCGGTGACGGCGGAGGGCCGGCGGATCAGCACGCCGCTGGACGCTCCGTATACGGTGCTGAGCGCACAGCAGATGGGCGGAGATTCGGGCGAAATTCCATGTTCTGCCGTCGCAGTTTGCGGTTTTGCTGCTGGATGAGGACGGCAGCGTGCAGCTGCGCAGCGATAACCCGGTCAATCCGGCACGGCTGAATGCGCTGATCGACCGGACGCCGGAGCGGCGGGCGGAGATGCTGCGTCCCCACGCAAATTAGACGCAGAATTGACAAGCCGATTCACAGGGGCCAGGCGGCGGTTCGGGTACCATCCAGTAAAGGGGAGGGACTATGGCACTGCTAACCCCCACGAACGCATCTGTCGAGACGGTCACCGAAACCCCAAAGACGCCGCTGCCTGAGATTGTGGAGGCGCTGCGGCGCGTGGCCACGCTGCATGGCCTCGCCGACCAGGAATATGAATGGCTGGCGACGCATTGCGATGAGTTCGCCTATCCATCGGGTGCGCCGCTGTTCCGCGAAGGCGATCCCGCCACCAAAATGTTCATCATGCTGAAGGGCGAGGTGCATGTGCGCCGGCAGCAGGGGGGGCTGGCGTTGTTCATTGGGCGCGCCGGACAGATCACGGGACTGGTTCCCTTCTCGCGCATGAAGACGCATGGCGGCCAGGGCTATGCCGCGTCGGACGTGTGGGGCCTGCAACTGGAGAAGGAGAAGTTTCCGGAGATGCTGGCGGCGATACCCTCCATGGGGCAGCGGTGCGTCACCGTGCTGGTGGACCGGGTACGGGAGATGACGCGGCTCGAGCAGCAGACGGAAAAGCTGAACGCGCTGGGCAAGCTGGCGGGCAATTTGGCGCACGAGCTGAACAATCCGGCGTCCGCTGCGCAGCGCGCCGCCTCGGGGTTGATTGAGGAATTGCGCGTTTACGGGCATCAGAAATATTTGTTGGGCGGCCTGTGTCTGGACGCCGGGCACATGGAGCGGATTCGCGCATGGCGCAACCGCATGGAAGAGCACCAGCGCGAGAAGCCAGTCGATCCGGTGCACCAATCGGAGCGGGAAGACCGGCTGCAGCGCTGGCTGCACGCGCATGGCGTGACCGAGAGCTGGCAGATTGTGCCGGACCTGGCGGAGCTGGGGATCCAGACGGAAAATCTCGACGAGCTGGACGAGCTGCTGGGGCACAATCATTTGGAACTGGTACTGTCACAATTTGCGTCGTCGGCGCGGACCGAGCGGATGGCGCAGGCGATGCTCGATTCGACGACGCGGATCTTTGACCTGATTGGCGCGGTGAAAGATTATTCCTGGATGGATCAGGCGCCGATTCAGGAAGTGGATATCCGGCAGTCGCTGGAGACGACGCTGACCATGCTGCAGTCGCGGCTGGATCACGTCACGGTGGAGCGGCGGTTTGCGGCGGATCTGCCGCGCATCTCAGCGTATGCGAGCGAGTTGAACCAGGTGTGGATGTCGCTGCTGGAAAACGCGCTGGACGCGATGGAGAACCAGGGGCATCTGGTGCTGAGCGCACAGTGCTCCGGGGAATTTGTGGTGATCGAGATTTGGGACGATGGGCCGGGGATTCCGGAGGAGAACCAGGCACGCATCTTCGAGCCGTTCTTCACGACGAAGCCGCCGGGCGGCGGACTGGGGCTGGGGCTGGACACGGCGCAGCGGATTGTGCGGCAGCATCGCGGGTTTATCAATGTGGAGTCGAAGCCGGGGGCTACATGTTTTCAGGTGCGGCTGCCGATCGAGCCGTTGCAGGCGTATTGAGGCGCTGTAGCGATTTTCGGAGCCTATTGAGTTTCTGCGAAACGGCATGCTTTGGTACGCAGGAAGCGAACCAGATTGCATGCCGTGCTTTGGCTTTGTATCAGGGCACGACTTCAGTCGTGCCGTTATGCTCAGATAATGAATGGGCTTTAGCCCCCGCAGCCCTTATTTTTCTCAGCGATTCGAAGCACCAGGGATAATCCGCCGGCGCCGACGCCAATCTCGCCTTCACCGGATTGTGAGCGATGTATTCCCGGTAGCGTTGAAAATCTTCCTTCCCATCGATGCGCACCTCAGAGAACCCTCGTTGCCAGACTTCGCCTGCGTAGCCTGATTCCTTTTTCAGGCGATACGAGAAATTCCCCTTGATGAACTGCATTGCGCGTTCGACGCTCTCTCCGGAATCGATTGTGAGCAATGCATGCAGATGATCGGGCATGATGACAAAGTCGTGCAGGCGAAACCTTCGGGCCTTTATGCAGGAACGAAGAACGTCGACGAGCAATGCAGCGTTGCGTTCTGACTGAAGCCGTGATCGATTCATGCTCGTCTTCGTGGTGACGAAGAAGGTGCGCGAGGTGCTTGCGATGCGATTTGGGGCGGAATTGCGTTGGAGGATGGACATGGCTCGGGGGCTAAAGCCCGACTCTCAACAGCAAGCTAGCGGCACGACTAAAGTCGTGCCCTGATACGAAGCACGTGGGTTTCGGCACGCTCTCGAGGCCGGGCCTCGCGAGGTCTTTCGCAGTATCTTCGGGAGCGGCAGCGCAATAGGTTATCAACATGGCGCGAGGGCTAAAGCCCAGTCCTGCAAAGCAAGCTGGCGGCACGACTGAAGTCGTGCCCTGATACGAAGCATATTGGTTTCTGACTGTCACACTCGAGGGATCCCGAGGGATTCATGGCTGCGGCGTAACGAAGGTCACTTATGAACATGCCGGGGTTTTGCGCTTGCTGGCAGCATTATCTATCCCCAAATAAAAACGCCCGCGAAGGTCGCGGGCGTTTTTGTTTTGCGGAGCAACTACAGCGAGTTCATGTTCATGAGGAATTCTGCGTTGTTGCGCACCTTTTCTAAGCGGCTCACTAACAGCTCCATCGCTTCGACCGGCGACAGCGGATTGAGCACCTTGCGGAGCACCCACGTGCGCGCCAGTTCGTCCTTGGGGATGAGCAGCTCTTCTTTACGCGTGCCGGAGCGCTGAATATCGATAGCCGGGAAGACACGTTTGTCGACGAGCTTACGGTCGAGGATGATTTCCATGTTGCCGGTGCCTTTGAATTCTTCGAAGATGACTTCGTCCATGCGCGAGCCGGTATCGACGAGGGCCGTCGCGATGATCGTCAGCGAGCCGCCTTCTTCAATGTTGCGGGCCGCGCCGAAGAAGCGCTTGGGGCGCTGCAGGGCGTTGGAATCCACGCCGCCGGAGAGGACTTTGCCGGAGGGCGGAACGATGGTGTTGTAGGCGCGGGCGAGACGCGTGATGGAGTCCAGCAGAATGACGACGTCGCGCTTGTGCTCGACGAGGCGCTTTGCCTTTTCAATCACCATTTCCGCAACCTGCACGTGGCGGGCGGCGGGCTCGTCAAAGGTGGATGAGATGACTTCGCCCTTGACCGAGCGCTGCATGTCCGTGACTTCTTCCGGGCGCTCGTCGATGAGCAGCACGATGAGGACGACTTCCGGATGGTTGGCCGTAACGGAGTTGGCAATGGCCTGGAGCAGCATGGTTTTACCGGTGCGGGGCGGCGCGACAATGAGGCCGCGCTGGCCTTTGCCGATGGGGGTGAGCAGATCCATCACGCGGCCGCTGATGTGCTCGCGGACGGTCTCCATCTTGATGCGTTCCTGCGGATAGAGGGGCGTGAGGTTGTCAAAGAGGATTTTGTTGCGGGTCTCTTCGGGCGACTCAAAGTTGATCGCCTCAATCTTGACCAGCGCGAAATATTTTTCGCCTTCGTGTGGCGGGCGGACGTTGCCGCTGATGGTGTCGCCGGTCTTCAGGTCGAATTTGCGAATCTGCGAGGGCGAGACGTAGATATCGTCGGGGCCGGGCAGATAGTTGTAGTCGGGGGAGCGAAGGAAGCCGTAGCCGTCCGGCAAAATCTCGAGCACGCCTTCAGCGAAGATGTGTCCTTCTTTTTCGCTTTGCGCCTGAAGGATTTTGAAGATCAGGTCCTGCTTGCGGAGTCCGCTGGCGCCGGGGATTTCCAGAGTGCGCGCGATGCGGCTCAGCTCTGTAATATTTTTTTCTTTCAGTTCTGCGATCGTCATGGATCACCTGTGATCAGTTTTCGAATGGAGGAGTTGGTACGTGGGAAGGAATTCCGGGAGGGTTGGTGCGGAGTTGCAGTGGGAGTTTGAGGGGCTGAGCCCAAAGACGTACCGGGGGACGGACGTGTTCAGGCTTAGGCTGCGCGGCGTTGCTGTTGCGGAAGAGGATGAAGCTCTTGACGGGTGGCCGATGCGGTGACCGCTCCAGGGCTTTGTTCCCGGAAGCGGAGCAGCACATCATTCATTGTATCCTGCAGCCGGGTATTCGGCTTATGCAACTTCCGTGTGGCTTTGGAAGCAAGCTGGCAAAGCTGGTACCGGTTGTTGACATGAGTCAGAGCGCCAAAAATCAATTCAGAACGCATGAAGTCTCCTTGCTTTTTAACTAAGATGTTCCAGCCTTGCATCCTTGTTCACAGAACAACCGCTGAACCAGCGTGGGGCCCAAAGCAGGTTGGGGAAAAATAGTCCCGGAAGGCTATGAAAACTTAGACGCGCCTGGAGGCGCTTCCGGTCAACTTTTTTCTCTGTTTTTCTGACGAACCTTTCTCGTCGGCCAGATCGTGCCTCAGGACACCCTTTTGCCTCGAACTTCCGTACAAACTCGCGGACGAAAAGGCGTTCTTCCAGTTAGGAAGCGGGACCTGTTTCAGTGTCCGGGAGGATGACTCGAGGCGGCGACAAAATGCCGGGGGGTCAATCGACAGATTTGAAAATAACTCTGGCCCGGTCCGGAGGTCAACCCTTTTTTTCATAAGCGGTATCCGGAGGGGTTACCGAATTCGGGAAGTGCGGCGTAACTAGTTGAATACCTATGGAGTTGCGGGAGGTGGAGGTGTCCATTTTCGAACATTTGCCCGGCCAATTCCTTCTGAAATCCGTAGACAGCGCTCTGGTCCCTTGCGGGTGGCCAAGGCTACGCCTTTTATATTCAGAAACTTAGGTTTCCGAGCATGTGATGCCTGGAAGTGATCATATGCTCAACCTATCTTTTGATCGGTGACGATCTACTCGTAGCGCAGGGCTTCGATGGGGTCGAGGTTGGCGGCGCGCACGGCGGGAATGAGGCCGCTGACGACGCCGACGACGGCCAGAATCGACGTTGCTACCACCACGATGAGCGGAGATATCAACAGGCGAATATCGGCGTCCTGGGCATGGGCTGCCAGGGCGCTGTAGAAGGTAATGCGCCCGACGCCGAGGGCCACCGCGTAGGCCAGAACAATGCCGATGACGCCGCCGGTTGCGGAGATGACCAGAGCCTCGGCCAGGAACTGCAGGAGGATATGCCGCTTGCGAGCGCCGAGGGCTTTCTCAATCCCAATCTCTTTGGTGCGCTGCTGGACGGCGACCAGCATGATGTTCATGAGGCCGATGCCGGCGATGCCGAGGGTGAGCGCGCCAATGAAGAGCAGCAGCAGTTCCAGCAGGTAGGTGATGATCTGGAACTGGCGCAGCTGGTGCATGAGGTTGGCGACGAAGATGGCCTGGTGGTCGGAGGGCAGGAAGTTGTGCATGGCGGCCAGGGTGTTGCGCGTGGCCTGCTCCACGGCCTCGTTGTCGCCGTGGTAGGTCATCCAGATGCCGCCCAGGTATTTCGTGCTGCCGAAATCTTCAAAAGTGTTGAAGGGGATGTAGATCTGGCGGTTGACGTCGTCGTCGCCCTCCTGCATTTTGGGCTGGAGGACGCCGATGACGGTGAAGCCGATGCCGTTGAGGCGGATGCGGGCGCCGATGGGGTAGCGTCCGCCAAAGAGCTTAGTCTTGGCCTCAGAACCGATGACGGCGACGTGGGCGCGGTTCTGATCGTCGTCCTCCGTATAGAAGCGGCCGTAGTCGATGTCGAGCTTGAGGATGTTGGCAATCTCCGCGCGATAGCCGTTGAGCTGCCAGTTGTACATGTGCTCGTCGCTGGCGACGTCAACCTGTTTGAACATGGCGGGCGAGATGTGGGTAACGCCGGGGACGGTGGCCCAGAGGCGATCGACGTCGTCCTGAGTGAGGCGCACGGTGACGCCGGCCTTGGATCCGCCCACCTGTTCCGAAGTTTTGCCGGGGAAGACGCCGATGAGGTACGTGCCCCATTGCGCGAAGATGGCCTGGATGGCTTTACCGAATCCCGCGCCGTAGGCGAGGAGCAGCACGACCGTGGCGATGCCCCAGGCCATGCCGAGAATCGTGATGAAGGTGCGGCGGCGGTTGTAGACCATCGCCTCCCACGCCTGTGCCCATACATCGCGAATCATTGTTGCTCCTTAAGCCCAGCGTATAGCGTGTAGTCCTCGGGTCCCTGATTCCGCTGCTCGCTTACTCTCTGCGCAGGGCTTCCACTGGTTCTAATTTTGCGGCCTGGGCTGCTGGATACAGGCCCGCGCAGATGCCGCAAATCCCCAGCGCGATCGCGGCGACGGCGGCGGACCAGGCCTCCATGCGCGGCGGATCGAATCCTTCCATGCTGGTTCCGACGAGCTTATCGATGACGGCCATAAACAGCGCGGCGCCGCCGATGCCGATGGCGCCGCTGAATCCGGTGAGCAGCAGCCCCTCTAAAAAGAACTGAAACAGGATGCTGCGTTTGGTAGCGCCGAGCGCTTTGCGCAGGCCGATTTCGCGGGTGCGCTCGGTGACCGCGACCAGCATGATGTTGACGATGCCTACGGCGCCCAGCGCCAGCGTGACCAGACCTACGCCGCCGAGGAAGATATCCATGGCGTTAAAAATTTTGGCGACCATCTGCTGGGATTGAATCGAATCCCACTCGTTGAAGGCGTCGGGGGCTTCGGGATCGAATCCGTGGCGGCGCGCGATGATCTCGTGAACTTCGTGGACGGCGGCGAGGTGCTGCGCCGCGGTGACCGGCTGGTACTGGATGGAGCTGACCGTGTCCTGGGGATTGTTGCCCCAGTTGAGCGGGAACATATCCATCATGATGCTGAGGGGGATGTACACCTGCTGGCTCTGGTCGTCGTTGTCGCCGTGGCCCACTTTGTCGGCAATGCCGATGACCTGAAACTGCGTGCCGTTGAGCGCAACGAACTGGCCGACGGCGGGACGGCCGGGAAAGAGCAACTGCGCGCTCTTTTGGCCGAGGAAGATGACGCGGCTCTTGTTCACCATGTCGTCCTGGCTGATGAAGCGGCCCTGGGCGACGGGGACGAAGCGAATGGTGGCGAAGTTCGGCTCGACGCCCAGCACCTGGCCACCGGCCGTCTCATAAAGACTCTGCTGCTTGATGTCGTTGCGGCGCACGAAGGCGGTGGCGTCACGCACATCGGGGGCCTGGCTGTGAACCGCGGCGAGGTCGCCCATGGTGATGTAATACGGGCGCATCGAGGTGTGCTGGCCGGCGACGGCGGGGATATTGCCGTTCCACATCATGATGACATCGTTGCCCAACTCGGCGAATTCGCGTTTTTGGCCGGAGCGGAAGCCCTCGCCGACGCCCACCAGCAGCAACAGCGAGCCAACGCCCCATGCAATCCCAAACATGGTCAGGAAGGAACGGAGCTTGTTGGCCCGGATGGCAAGGAAGACCTGCCCGAAAGTGTCGCCGAGGCTCTGCATGGGCTGTCTTGAGGATACGAGATCGGCCGGCTGCGGGTTCCCCTCGCTGGATTGAGGGGCGGATTCCGCGGCCGGCCCGAAATCACCCTTACCTTTGAGACGTGGTTATCCGCCGGCGGTCACCACATACGAACTGGCGAAGAGCGCGACGCCGATCAGCAGCAGGAGCACGCCGACCAGATAGATGGGCGCATCCGTAATGAGGGCGTGGAGGAAGATGAACAGCCCGATCCCGACGCCGACCAGGATAAGACCTGAGATCTTGAGCCCCTGCTTCGCCCGCAACGCGTTCAGCCGAAACTCCTCGCGCATCAGTTCCACCGCCGCGTTCGCGCCGGGTTGCTGCGACTCCGCCACCTTTTTCAGCATGTCGTTCTTGTAGTAGGCCTCGCGCTCCTTTTGCCGCGCGCCCGCCCACACCGCTACGGACACCATGGAGAACAACGCTACCGAGGCCACGGCCAGAAACACAAAAACCATCGATCCTGCACCCAGCGATTCCATAAAAATTCCTCCCTTTCCTGCGGCCTGGTCTGCTCCGCTTCATTGGGTACGACCAGGCCCTGGGAGGAGCGGTTGCATTTTTATTGCGCCGCGACGGTATAGGTGATGGTGGTTTTGTGAATCGGCTGGTAGGCCGTGTTCAGGTCTTCGACGGTGGTGGTATGGGTGCCGGGCGCGAGATTGAAGCTAGCGTTGATCTGCGCGCCGTACACGCCGAGTTTGACGCCGTTATCCCAGACCTGAGTTTGGCTGATGGTCTCGCTCTCCGTTGCACTCGCCACAAGTCGCACCGTGCCAGTGACCGATACTCCGTTGCCGGGCGTGGAAATGACGACGCCCGCGCCCTCCACCGTGTAGGAAACGCTGGACTGATGGATGACCTCATTGTTGTTATTCAGATCGGTCACCGTGAGCAAGTGCGTTCCCGGCGCCAGCGTGAAGTACTGATTGACCTGGGTGCCGGACCAGGAGCCGAGCTTCGTGCCGTTGTCCCACACCTGCATCTGGCTCACGGTCACGGATTCGGTAGCCTGCGCGACCACGTGCACCGTGGTCATGTCGACGGATTCGCCTGCGGTGGGCGCGATGATCTCGACGCCGTCGACGATCGGCTGCACGGTATAGGTGACCGTCGCCTTGTGCAGGACTGCAGAGGATGAATTCACGTCGAGCACGGTGGTGGTGTGCTTGCCTACGGCCAGGTTGAAGATGGCGTTGATCTCCGCGCCGAAGTTGCCGAGCTTCGTGCCGTTGTCCCAGACCTCAGTGTGATTGATGGTCTGGCTTTCCTTGGCGCTGGCCTGCAAATGAACGGGGCCGTTGACGGTGGCTCCGTTGCCGGGCGTGGCGATGACGATGCCATCCGCAGTCGGCGCGGCGCTCTTGAAGACGTCCGCCATGGGCGCGGCATTTTGCGCGGCGCCGGGGCAGGTGGAGAGACCCATGGCGACGCAAACCGTCTTGAGGACGCTTTCGTTGTGATACAGGGTGGTGGACTGATAGCCGTTCCTGACCTGCGGACCGATGACGATGGCGGGAGTGCGGCCGCCGCACCCTGAAGAAACCGAATCGGAGCAGCGATTGTCGCCGTCCAGCTGGCCTTCATCCCACACGATGAAAAGAATGCCGTCGCCGCCGGGCGCGAACTCCGGGCGAGCGAGAATGGCGGGCAGGTGGGCGCTCAGCCACGCGTCTGCTTCCGCCGGTGTGCCGTCGTGGTCGTCGTCGTCGCCGGCCGGCGTGACCCAGGCAAAATTGGGAGTCGCATTCTGCGCGAAGTCCGCAGCCATTTGCGTGAAGTTGACGCTGTTGGTGTCCTGCCCGGTGCCGGGGCAGACATCAGTAAAGTCGATGAGCGGATTGTGGCGGCGGTAATAGATATTCGTTGCCCCGCCGTAGAGTCCCTGATAGCCCGCGGAGGGCAAATTCTCCTCGTACGCTTTCCAGGTGTAACCCTGCTTGAGTAGTTCGCGGACCACGTTGTCTTCGTCGTGCTGGCAGGAGGTGGTGTCGTTATTGGGCTCGACGGCTGCTCCGGCGACGAACCACATGAGCGCGGGCAGCGAGCTGTGCTGATCGGCATAGAACTGCGTGGCCAGGCTGTACTTCTGGATCAGCGAGTTGTAGTACGGCATCTGCGGATTGCCGACGATGTCTTCAAAGCTGTTGTTCTCTTCGTTCAGAACCCAGACGTGGGAGGAGTGCGGAACGGTTTGCGCGAAGCAGGCGCCGGCCAGAAACAGGGACACGGCGACACAGAAGTTTCTCCGTAGCATAGGAGTAAGCTATCCAGTCTTTGAGGTAATTAGAGAGTTATTGGCAGGAGTGTACAACGGTGCACGGCGGAATCCTCAATAAAGTTCTCGTGAATCGACGAGAATCTTTGCGGCTGGTCTTTAGGCTGTATCGACAGATAGAGACGGCCGGCGTTGGGAGCGAACAGAAGCCTCCGCTACGGGCTACCAAGAGCGTTTTTCGCTCCCAACCCTAAGGGACGGGGTTCTTTTTGCTCATTTCTCTATCGCTCGTCGCTAAGCTATGCCGGATATCTGCGACTCCTCGCTTTGCGAACTGAACAAAAATCCCCTCCGTCGCCAACCACCCCTTTATGTCGATACAGCCTGGAGAAGCCGGAAGGCTGGCGGATCGGGTCCCTGGATCGGGCGCTATTTGCCGAGTTCCCGCAACATGAAGTTCGCCATGATGTGGTTGGCTTCCACCGATTCCGGCAGGGCGGCGTTATACCAGAAGGCGTGCGGCAGCGCGTCAAAGAGGACGAGGCGGGCGTCAACGCCGGCGCGCAGATACGCGCGGTGCAGGTTGGCGGTTCCACTGAGCAGAGCATCGCGGCCGCTGGTGATGAACAGGGTGGGGGGCAGGCCGTGGAGGTCAGCGTAAATGGGCGACAGCACCGGGTCTTTGGGGGCGGTTGTGCCAACGTAATACGGATCGTGCACGCCGCCGTCGGGAGGATCGAGGTGTCCGGCGAATCCCTGCAGCGAGTAGATGGCCTGCGAGTCGTCTTCCGCGTCGAAGCGGTCGAGGGTGCTGAAGATGCCGAGCGCCGCGGGCATGGGCAGGCCGAGCTGCTTGAGCTTCACGGCGACTTCAGCCGTGAGGGCGGCTCCGGCCGAGGTTCCATAGATCACCATGTGGCTGGGCGGGTAGGTTTTCAGCAGCTCGCGGTACACCGCGACAGCATCGTCGACGCCTGCGGGGAAGGGATGCTCCGGAGCGAGCCGGTAGAGCACGGCGATCACTTTGATGCCCGTGTATCCGGCGATGGGAATGGTTTCGGAATAGGAGCCGGAGTCGGCGTTGAAGCTGCCGCCGTGCAGATTGATGAGAATCTTGTTGCGATTCGCCTGGGAAAAGTTAGCTGGGGTGACGATGCGGACGGGGACGCCGGCGATGGTGGATTCGACGATGGTGTTGGGACAGAGAGCGCTCCAGGCAGCGCGAGCGCGCGCCGTCGACAGCTCCATTTGTGCGCGGCGGTGCTCGAGAGTCTCGGGCGGAGCTTGATCGGGGGTGGTCCGGATGAGGGATTTGGCGGCCTCCGGGCTGAGGTCGGGCGGGACGGGGACAACGCGGGTGACGTACGCCGTGCCCTGGGCATCGATGTAGCTGGTGTCGCGCGTGGCCGCGGTCGCCGCAGTGGTGGGCGCAGGGGCGGATTGGGCGGCCAGGCTGGCCGAAGCCAGAAGAATTAGGGCGCCGGAGCAGAATTTGTGGGACATGCGGAGAGCTCCTGAAAAGGTCGAGCCATTCTAGCTGCGGCGGCATTTTTTCGCGGAGACGCGCGGTTTAGCTGGCGGTTTCCTGGGTTTCTTAGCTTTCCAGGGTTTGCAGGTCGAGGGCTGCGGATCCTGATGCGGTCGCGGATTCCCAGATGGGCTGGACTTCCACGCAATTGCGGCCGAGCATTTTGGCGCGGTAGAGCGCCTCGTCGGCGTAGGCGACCAGGGTTTCGAGCGGCAGATCGCTCGCGGCATGGAGCGAGGCGACGCCGACGCTGAGGCTGACCATGCTGGCTTCGACGCTGCTGTGGGCGCCGAAGAGTGTGCGCAGTTTTTCGCCCAGCATGGAAGCGGAATGCAGGGTGACGCCGGGGAGCAGCAGCGCGAATTCATCGCCGCCGAGACGGGCGCAGTGGCTGCCAGGGATGGTGGCGGACAAGGTTTCGAGTTTCCTGGCCAGGGCGATCAGAACCTGGTCGCCATAGTGATGGCCGTGGTGGTCGTTGGCCAGTTTGAAGTGATCGATATCCATGACCAGCAGCGAGACGCCGATCTCGACGGCGTTGGTATGCAGGCGGTTGTAGACGTCGGCCAGGGCGCGGCGATTGCCGATGCCGGTGAGGTGATCGCGCACGGCCAGGCCTTCGAGCTGCTCATTGCGGCTCTGCAACTGCGCATGGTCCCTCATGGCCTGGGCGTGGAGGAGCACGGTGCGCACCACATAACAAATCAGCGATCCGGAGATGCCGACCACGGCCAGACCCACCGAGATGCGCAGCAGACAGAGGCCGAGCACCAGGTTGACGAGCGCGAGGAAGGACGGCATCAGGCTGCGCACGGTCCTGCTGGGCGAAGGCAGCGGCGCGGTGTTTTGCGCCTCAGCCACAGCCGAGCCGCTGGTGAAGAGCAGGTACAAGGCAAAGCCGAAGAGGAGCGCAATGCCGGGCAGATCCCACAGGCTGCAGTTGATGTAGTGGAACCAGGTATAGGAAACCTGGTTCGACAGGAATTCGCCGATCAGGCGCAGGCCAAAGAAAACGGAGAGCGTGCGCAGGAAGTTCAGCTCCGCGCGGGAGGCGGCGCCGAGGCAGCCGACCATGGCCACCAGGAACATGGAGAACACGACGATGGTGCCGACGAGCAGGTGACTGGAGGCGAAGTGGTCATAGCTCGCCGGCGAATAGATGAGGTTGAAGCGCAGAACGATAAAGAGCAGCGCCTGCAGCATGTCCACGATCACGATGGAGCGGGCCACGCCGGCAAAGAAGAGCACCGCGGACAGCATGTAGAGAGCCTCGCTGGCGTTGAAGCAGCAGGTCTGCATCAGCCGGGCGGGCGATGTGTGGAAAATCGCCTGGGAAAAGGACGGCTCGTAGCCGATGGAGGCAGCCAGGGTGGCGGCCGAGATGAGCAGCCAGCGAACGCGCAGCGTTCCCTCGGCGAAGCGGGCGCGCACGCGGAAGGCGGCGGCGCAGCCAAAGAAAACAAGGGTAAAGCAGAGATAGCCGATGCCGGCGGCACGGGGGGTATCGGCTTGCGCTACGGCGGCAAACACGGAACAGGCCGCAATGGCGGCGAGCACGGCAAGCGCCAGCAGGACGCGGTTTGGCGACCGCTGGATCTCTGGCTGCCCGGCGGCGGGAGGCGTCAGAGCGTTCGCAAACTGCCCGGGTTTCAAACCGAAAAACTCGCTCATAAACTGGTTACCGTGGTTGAGTAGCGCCCGACTCCACGGCTGCCCGACAAGACCGATGGCAATATCGATATTGGGGGTAGAGGATTGCTAGTCACTCTATCGTACTTTCGCAGGCACTGGCAGTAACACGAAGGGTGCACCTGGGAGCGGGAACAGGGTCTGCTGCGGCAACGACCCGTTTCGGAATCTGCTCGACAGAAAAAATGCAACCGCGCATGATCGTTCCAGGTCGTACCTCATAGGAAGACGAATGGTGAGCGTTGCCAGCGACGAAGACCGGGCCGTCATTGCCAGCGTGCTGGCGGGGGACACTGCTGCGTTCGAAGTGCTGGTGCGGCGCTGGCAGGGTCCGCTGGTGAACCTGGCGTGGCGCTATTGCCGGGACCGGGGCCGCGCCGAGGAGATGGCGCAGGAAGCGTTTTTGCGGGCGTATCGCAATCTGGCGCAGTGGCGCGGCGACGCGGCCTTCTCGACCTGGCTATTTGCCGTGGCGGCCAATGTTTACCGGACGGAGCTGCGGCGGATTCCGGCAACGATGCAGTCGCTGGATGAGATTGCGGAGCCGGCCGACGAGCGCATTTCGCCGACCGCCCTGGATGACGCCACTCGCGACGAAGCGCTGCGGCGCGCGGTGCTCGCGCTGCCTCCGAAATATCGCGACGCGGTGCTGCTGTTTTATTTTCACGAGCAGGATGTGCCGCAGGCCGCGCGGACGCTGCGCGTTCCGGAAGGCACGCTGAAAGCGCGGCTGTTTCGCGGACGCGAGCTGCTGCGCTCAAAATTTTCCCGGCCAAAAGGAAAGTCCGCGCCCGCCGCCGCCGAATTTGTGGCGCAGCCGATGAAGGAGTTGAAATGAAACGCGCATTGCCGAAGACGCAGATGACCGATGCCCAGCTGGATGGAGCGCTGGGGGCGGAGCACGATGGCATCCTTCCCTCTTCAGGGTTTGCGGATGCGGTGATGTTCGCGGTGCGGGCCGAAGCGTCTGCTCCTGCGCCGATTCCGTTTCCGTGGAAGCGGGCCGTTCCGGGGATGATCGCTGGGGCTGGGGCGCTGGCGCTGCTGGTGGTGTGGCTGGTGAAGGCGGTTGCGGCTGGTCCGGCGACGGGTTCGGCGGGGATGAGTCCGGTAATCAGCTTTTTCGAGCAGCATGTTGCAGTGGTGTCGATGCTGCATCAAGCTGCCACCCCGGATGCGGCGTGGATTGCGGGTTCGCTGGCGATCCCGCTGGTGTGCCTGTTTGTCATGCGGCGGATGCTGTTCGGGCGTTAGCTTTTAGCCGTTAGCTCTTAGTCGTTAGCTTTTAGCGCCGGTATTGTTCATCGGTCACGTGCTCCAGCCAGTCGACCGCCTTGCCGTCTTTGCGTTCCTGAATGGCGATGTGGGTCATGCCGGTGGTGGGCGTTGCACCGTGCCAGTGCTTTTCTCCGGGCGAAAACCAGACCACATCGCCGGGATGAATTTCCTCGATGCTGCCGCCTTCGCGCTGCGCCCAGCCGCAGCCGGCGGTGACGATCAGCGTCTGGCCGAGGGGATGCGTGTGCCAGGCGGTGCGCGCTCCCGGCTCAAAGGTGACGCTGGCGCCGGCCACCAGCGCGGGGTCAGGCGCCTGAAAGAGCGGGTCCACGCGGACGGTGCCGGTGAACCACTCCGCCGGGCCCTGGCCGGAGGGCTGCGAGCCGATGCGTTTGATTTCCATAGCTAAATTCTATGCCTGACAGGGGGCGGGCCGGCGGGCGTCGCGAAGCGCGAATCCTAAGACTTTTGCCTGATTTATCCGCTCCAGGCCTATAATTCCAGAACAAAATGTCTACGCCTCCGTCCCCACTCTCGTTTGTGCTCGTTGATGGTTCGACCCGCCGGACCGGCATCGTCACGCATACCCCGTTTACCGTTGGCCGCCTGCCCGAAAATGACCTGGTGCTGTCGCACCCGTACGTCTCGCGGCGCCACGCGGAAATCGTCATCGAAGACGGCGTCTGCTACGTGGTCGACCAGAACAGCCGCCACGGCACCTTCATCAACGGCAAGCCGGCCACCGGCCGCCATCCATTCAGCGAAGAAGATACGGTGCATTTTGGCGCGCTGGATGGGCCGTCGCTTCGCCTCGGCACCACCGACACCAGCTCGGGATCGACGATTCGCGACATCATCAGCCAGATTCCCGAAGTCAGCTCAACCGGCTCCGCGCTCGAGAAGCTGAACTGGTTTTTTGAGTCGGCGCGCAAGCTGAAAACCTCCGGCGCCGTCGACCAGATTCTGGGAGCCTTGCTGGACACCACGCTACAGCTCACCCAGGTGGAGCGCGGCTACGTCTTCCTGACCAACGATGCAGGCGAGTTGGAACTGGCGCTGGGCCGCGACGACCACGGCGAAGCGCTGACCGACGAAGCCACGCTTTCGCATGGCGCGATCCGCCAGGCGCTGAACTCCAGCGAATACATTTTGACGGACACGCTGAGCGCCGACCCTGAAGCGCGCTCTGCTTCGATCGTGGCGCACAGCATCCGCTCGGTAATTGCGATTCCGCTGCGCAAGCGGCGGCCCGGCGCGGCCAGCGCGACCGATCTGCTCGGCCTGCTCTATCTCGACAGCCGTCTGAAAGCCGGCAGCCTGACGCAGATTGATAACGACCTGCTGCGCACCATTGCGACGGACGCCGCTGCCTTGATCGACAACGCGCGGCTGGCCCTGAGCGAAGAGCGCGAGCGCCGCTACCGCGAAGAGCTGAATATTGCCGCGGAGATTCAGCGCAGCCTGATGACCGTGCGCCTGCCTAAACTTTCGTGGGCGGAAGTTTCGGCGTTCTCGGTGGCCTGCCGCGAGGTGGGAGGCGACTTCTACGACGTGGTGGAGAACGAGGAATCGCTTTCGGTGGTGGTCGCCGATATTTCCGGTAAGGGAATTTCAGCAGCGATTCTCGCGTCCACCATGCAGGGACTCATTTACTCACAGCTCGCGGCGCGGCAATCGCTGACCACGATCGCCGAAGTGGTGAATCGCTACATCTGCGGCAAGAACATTGAAAAGTACGCGACCATGAGCATTCTGCGGCTCACGCCGGATGGCAAGCTCGAGTACATCAACTGCGGGCACGTGCCGCCGTTCCTCTACATGGATGGCTGCGCGCGACTGTCGGAATCGAATCTGCCGGTGGGGCTGATTGAAGGCGCGCCTTTCCAGTCGGGCTCGCTGCAGCTCTCGCCCGGATCGCGAGTGCTAATTGTAACTGATGGAGTTACAGAAGCGCAGACCCCGGACAACGACTTCTACGGAGAAGAGCCGCTGATGGAGCCGGCGATGGCCAACGCCACGCTGGATGACATTTGCGCGCAGTTGCTGAGCCGCTGCGGCGCGCTGGCCGCGGACGACGACTGCACGCTGCTGGATGTGCGGTATCTGGGATAAGATCGCCGGGTGAACCCTGAAGCCGCCAGCACGTTTCGCGATCCCGCCGGCCACGTCACCTTCGAAGAGACAGCGATTCGCCGGCATGTGCGCCCTGCGTATGCGGCGTTCACGCGCGAACTGCTGGCATCGGCGATGCTCGAGCGTTGGGTGCGCGACGACAGAGTGGTGCCCACCACCATCGTGCGCGAAGAGCCGGAGCTCGTGCTGGAGCATCCGCGTTTATTTTTTATTTCGTATCTGTGGGAGTGGTGCCCGGCGCAACTGCGCGCCGCCGCGGAGCTGACGCTCGATCTGGCCGCCGATGCGCTGGCGAACGGATATTTTCTAAAAGACGCGACGCCGCTGAACGTAATTTTCGACGGGGTGCGGCCAGTGTTCGTCGACGTGCTCTCGTTTGAAAAGCGCGAGCCCTCGGACGCGCTGTGGCTGGCGCAGGGACAATTTGTGCGTACGTTTCTGCTGCCGCTGCTCGCGCAGCAAGCCCTGGGATGGCCGCTGGCGGCGACGCAATTGCGCCGCGACGGCTACGAACCAGGCCAAATCCACGCAGCGCTTTCGAAATGGCAGAGGATCAAGCCGAAGCATTTTGGCGCCGTGACGCTGCCGACCTGGTTTGAACGCAATGCGGCCGGTGCAGGCGCGGGCAAAACGCCGCAGCTCCGCAAAGAGCCGGCGCAGGCGCAGAGCCTTTTGCTGCAGGGGATCGCGAAGTTGCGCAAGCAGATTGCCGAGGCCGCGCCGCCGCTGCCGCGCAGCCACTGGAGCGATTACACCGCGACGGCGACGCACTACTCCCCTGAGGACCACACGAAAAAACGCGCGTTTGTGGAGCAGTCGCTGGCGGAGACGCAGCCGAGAACCGTGCTGGATATTGGCGCCAACACCGGCACGTATTCCCTGCTGGCCGCGAAGAGCGGCGCCAAGGTCGTCGCGCTGGATACGGACGCGGCCGCCGTGGAGCGGATGTCGCATGTTGCGGAAGCCGAGAAGCGCGACGTGCTGCCGCTGGTGGCGGACATTGCCCGGCCGACGCCCGCGCTGGGATGGGCCAACGCGGAGACCTTTTCCCTGCTCGACCGGCTGGAAGGGAAGTTTGACCTGGTGCTGATGCTGGCGGTGATCCACCACCTGCTGCTGATGGATCAGGTGCCGCTCCCAGCCATTGCCGAGCTGGCTGCGCGGATCACAAAGCGCTATGCGGTGGTGGAGTGGGTGCCGCAGAAGGATCCCATGTTCCAGTTCCTGCTGCGCGGGCGCGATGCGCTCTACGAACACCTGCAGCTGGACAATTTTCTGTCGGCTTTCGAGAGGCTTTTCGAGGTGCGCTCCCGCTGCGAACTGGCGAATGGGCGGACGCTGGTGCTGTTCGAAAAGCGATAGTTTAAGCCAAAAACTTTACCGTTTATTCTCAATAATCTGTGTTGGTTACGCCTTGACTTGCAGCATTTCCAGCAGGTGGTCGAACTCGTCTATTTTGGCGTATTCGATGATGACCCGGCCGCGTCCTTTGCGGTCTTCGATTCTGACTTTGAGGCCGAGCGAGCGTTGCAGCGACTCCTGCACCTCGCGAACATTCGGATCGACCAATTTCTCCTTTTGTTCGCCTTTGGCCTGCTTCGATTCGGGGTTCAGAATGCCCTGCACATACGTTTCGGTCTGGCGGACGCTCATGGCCAGCGCCGTCACCTTTTGTGCGGCTTTCAGGATGGTCTCGGGATCCTCGAGCGGTAGCAGGGTGCGCGCATGGCCGAAGGACAGCTCGCCATTCTCGACCTGGACCTGCACGGGTGCAGGCAGGCGCAGCAGCCGCAGAAAATTCGACACAGAGGCGCGATCTTTGCCGGTGCGCTTCGCCATCTGCTCCTGGGTCAGCTGAAACTCGCGCGCCAGCTGCTCATAGGCGCGGGCCTGCTCCATGGGGTTCAGGTCAGTGCGCTGCAGGTTTTCGACGATGGTCATTTCCATCGCCTGCTCGTCGGAGGCGTGGCGGACGATGGCCGGCACGGTTTCCTTGCCGGCGCGCTGCGAGGCCAGCCAGCGCCGCTCGCCGGCGATGAGCTGGAAGCGGCCGCCCGCGATGGGGCGCACCACAATGGGCTGGACGACGCCGGTCGCCGCGATGGACGCGGCCAGTTCGGCGAGCTGCGCTTCGTCGAAGCGCGTCCGCGTCTGGTAGGGGCTGCGATCGATCTCGCCCACGGGGATCTCCCGCGGCTTGCCCGCTTCGCCGCCTTCCGGTTTGGGAGCTTCGGGTGGCTGGACGCGCGGCAACAGGGATTCGAGTCCCTTGCCTAATGCTCTCCGTTTTGGAGCTTCTGTTGCTGTCTGCATGTGCCTGGTTCCTTTGTTCCTGGTTACGTGGTACGGAGGGGAGCGTGTAGCGGGTAGCGTTTAGAAAAAGCTGGATCCCATCAAACTGGCGCAGCGCTTACACCGGAACACCCTACCCCCTACCCCCTGGCTTCTCATCCATACGGCCAGAACCTGACTTTCACTTCCGGCTTCGGCCGTTCTGCCGGCGCGGGCGCTGGTTTCGCCTCTTTGCGCTGTCTGGCGGCGGGCGACTCGATTCCGTTGCGGGCCAGCAGTTCCAGCCCCAGTTCGTAGTAGGCCTCGGCGCCGCGGGATTTTGGATCGTAGAGCAGCACTGGCTTCCCGTAGCTCGGGGCCTCGGCCAGGCGAACATTCCTGGGAATCACGGTTTTGAGCAGCTTGTCTTTGAAGAACTGGCGGAGATTCTCAGTGACCTGCTGGGCCAGGTTGGTGCGATCGTCGTACATGGTGAGCAGAACGCCCTCGATTTCGAGGTCTTTATTCAGGGTCTCGCGCACGCGCTGCAGGGTCTGCACCAGTTCGCTGATGCCTTCGAGGGCAAAATACTCGGCCTGCATGGGAACGAGCAGGCGATCCGCGGCGACCAGGGAGTTGAGGGTCAGCAGATCCAGCGCCGGCGGGCAGTCGAGAATGATGAAGTCATACATTCCACGGACTTTATCGATAGCCTCGCGGAGGCGGTATTCGCGCCGCTCCATCTGGATGAGTTCAACATTGGCGCCGGTCAGATTCTTGTGGGAGGGGACCAGCTTGAGGGTTTTAATCTCGGTGGGGAGGGCGACCTCTTCAATGGTGGCCTCGCCCATCAGGACGTCGTAGGAGGAGCGACGGCTCTCTTCGCGCCCGACGCCATAGCCGCCGGAGGAGTTGGCCTGGGGGTCGCAATCAACCAGGAGGACGTGCAAACCCTCGATAGCGAGTGCGGCCGAGAGGTTGATAGCGGTGGTGGTCTTGCCCACGCCACCCTTCTGATTGACCACCGCTAAGACTTTCCCCATGACCAACCAAGCTTAGAAGCAGTGGGGTGACTTCGCAATGGATACCGGCTGTGCAGAACCGGGACACTTTTGTGGAACGCTGCGGCGGAGGGGTTCGAGCGGGGCTGTAAGCCTAGTGGGCTGCAGAAGATGCGGGGGTGTGACATTCGTTACGGTACGGTGAAGAAAAAATGAGGTGCGTGGAAAACTCGTTGCGCGGGGAGGGAATTTGGGGCTTGTTTTGGGGGATTTTGAGCCAGTTTGTTCCACGTGGAACATTGACGGATTGGCCCGTGTTCCACGTGGAACATCTCCTGATCAGTTATCGGAGGGCATCTCGACGTGATCGATCACGATGACGTCGAGGGGGCCGTGCGTGGGGATCAACTTTAGGCCGAGTTGTTCCTGTAGGGCAGACTCGAGGGTAGGCCCGAGGATCGCCTGGTCGAAACTCTCCGCCTCCAGCGGCTGTTGGCGCGACCAGTGCACCTCAAGGTTGTAACGGCCGGTTAATCCTGTTTGATCCTGCACGACGCGTCGGGCCGCAGAGCCCTGAGCCAGAGGGGAGCCGAGGAATTGAGCGAGGTCCCCCATCGTGCACCCCTGCATTTTCTCGGTTCCCCTCGGCGCGACCAGGTGAAGGCACATTGCTCCGCGGACGGGGCCAGTTGTAACATCCGCTGGACTTGAGAGCTGGAATTTGGGCCCGCTTTTACCAACCACCAATGCATAGAGCGGGAAATCTCGCTGCTCATGATGAATTTTGAGCTTGAAGCGGTCGGCCAGCAGGTTTTGCAGCATGGCGCGGCGGTCGTCCATGGTGGCGTGCGGAATGACGGCGGGGTTGAATTTGGCTGCGATGTCGAAGCGGGCATCCTTAATCCACGCGGGGCCGTCCGCCCATTGCTGGTTGCGGTCGGCGCCATAGGCCTCGTGAATGATGTAATCCAAGGCAGTATCCTCTGCACGGACGCCGTCGGGGGTAAAGGACATCCGCCAACGAATCTCAGGATTTTTGTTCTGACGAACGCTGGCGACCTCATAGGTTGGGGTGGGCGCGGGGTTCGTCTGGGCGGGGGCGAAAACCGGGAGACTGACAAGGGCCAGCGCGGTCAGGATGGGGGTGATGCGGAACGTGGGCATGGGTGTGCATCCTCAGGGCAAGTTGGCGAGAAGACGCAGCGTCCAGCACTAACGTTCATCCCGGAGCTGATCATCCCGAAGTCGATCCCACGAACCCGATGTTCCACGTGGAACATTGCGCAGAAAATCGGGAACCTGCCGACCCGTTGCCGCGTACCTGCTCGCAACGACCGCACGGCGCCTCCGATCCATCCTTCTCCGAGGCATGGGCGGCCGTAAGGAGAAATCCCATGCGCACGTATGCGAAATTCACCACAGGCCTGTCGGTTGGCTTCCTGGCCATCCTTCTCGCTGTTCTGCCCGCCGCGGCTCAGCCGCCTCAGTCCACACAACAGGCCGATGCCAGCACGCTGGTCATCGTTTTCAAGGATGGACATCGCCAGACAGTCAAGCTGGCGGATGTGCAGCACCTTGAGTTTCCGGGTCCGGTGCCGGCTGGCCTCATCAGCGCGCCTGGGCCGTCGCGGCCGCACTTCGTCGGCCAGTGGGAAGTGGGCGAGGGGAATGGCGACAACTTCACCATCACGCTGCGCGACGACGGCAGCGCAGAGCGCTCGCTGGGCGACGAGCATGGCAGCTGGCAGTACGTCAACGGCGAAGCCCAGATCCGCTGGAATGATGGTTCGAACGACTGCATCCGCAAGGTGGGCGAGTGGTACAAGAAGTTTTGGTACCAGGAGAACGAGGCCTTCAACGGCAAGCCAGCGAACGTGACCAACGCCCGGAATATCACCCAGAACCCGAAAGGCGTCGACTAAAGCGCGGCTGTATATCGATCGATAATGGGGGGATGATCGATCTATAGCATTTTTTGAAAACGGTTGTATGTCTAATGTAATCAGTAGGTTAAATGATTACTAATCGATAACTGCCAACTTTTGCGCATTATTTCCGAACTCCGACCTTCAGGAACCCGTGATCGGAGCCTGGGACTGGCAGGTCCTGCTGCCACTCGACTCCTGCCAGCCCGTCCAGCGCCGCATCGGTCTTCCTTGTGGCAAAGACGATCAGGACGCCGTCCGGGGCGAGGCGCGGAACAGCCGCTTCGCAAGCCTCCATCATCTTGTCGACGGCGCGCAGGGTGACTGCGTCAAAGACCCGTTGCGGGGGCATCTGCTCGACGCGCTGGTCCCACACTTCAGTCGTCAGACCGAGGGTGCGGACGGCTTCGCGGAGGAAGGCGGCCTTCTTGCCCTGGGATTCGGCGAGGGTGACGCCGATCTCCGGCCGGCAGATGGCGATGGGGATGCCGGGAAGGCCGGCACCGGAGCCAAAGTCCAGCAGGGTCTTCATGTTAGCGGGCAATTGCTGGGCGGCAAAAACGCACTCGCCAAAATGCCGCTGGACGATCTCCTGAGGATCGCGAATGGCGGTGAGGTTGATGCGGGCGTTCCACTTCAGGATCAGCGCCAGGTAAGCCTCGAAGCGGGTGAGAGCGGCCGGAGGGAGAGTGGCGAGCGGGTTGGGGCGCTGGACCATACTGTTAGGGATTATTGCGCTGTAGGCATTATTGCGCGCCAATCCATGCCTCGGAGAAGAGAATGTTCGGGGTGAAGTTGGCAGAAGGGCCAACTCCCTTTTTATAATGGCAGTCTGCATGCGGCCCGCGACTCAGCATCAATGCCTGATCTACGATGGCGCACCGTCACGGCAACTGCCGGCGATCGCAACCGTGATTCGGGAGAAGCTCGAGAAGAATCACCGCTGCCTCTACCTCAACAGCCGCCCGATGGTGGCGGGGATGCGATCGTACCTTGCGGCATCCGGCGTGGACGTCACCCTGGAGGTGGCAAAGCACAGTCTGGTGCTGTCGTCCGATCAAAGCCATTTGACCGGCGGGAAGTTTGACGTGGCCGGGATGATGGCCACGCTGGAAGATGCGTTCGGTATGGCGCTGCACGACGGCTACGCAGGCCTGTGGGCCAGCGGCGACATGTCGTTCGAGATGGGTCACGAGAAGGACCTGAAGAAGCTGCTGGCCTACGAATGGCGGCTCGAGGAGTTTCTGCGCACCCACCCGGCGATGGGCGGCATTTGCCAGTATCACGCGGCCACGCTGCCGAGGGAGATGTTGCGGCACGGCCTGCTGGTTCACCCCAGTTTGTTTGTGAACGAAACGCTTTCGATGATGAATCCGCATTACCTGCAGCCGGAGTTTGTGACGCCGGAAGCGGCGCACAGGGCGGAGCTGAAAGCCGCGCTGGCTCGGCTGTGCGCGACGGGCACGGGGTCCTGACGGCTCGGCTGCATCCGGGGAGACGCAGAACATCCCGCAGGGGCTAAAGCCCAATCTCTTTGCAGATACTTGCGACACGGCTGAAGGCGTGCCCTGACACGAAACCGCGGGGGCTGAAGCCCAATGGTTTTGGGCACTCTACGGCACGACTGAAGTCATGCCCTGATACAAGACGTAAGATTTTCCGCCGGCCGTGAAGCCGATCGCTTTCCAGGGGTTCTTGTGAAGGCTAGTCGGCGACGGATTCGTGAATCATGCGCGGCTCCCACGCGGCGGCGGCATCGACAAAAGCCTGGAAGAGGCCCTGGGCGGCGCGATTCTCGGTGTAGGTGCGCTCTGGATGCCACTGGACTCCGATGAGGAACTGGTCACCATGGCCTTCCGCGGCTTCGACCACGCCATCGTCGGGAGACCAGGCGGCGCGCACTAATCCATCGCCTAAAATGCCGACGGCTTGATGGTGGCTGCTGTTCACTGAGAGTGTACTGCGGGTGCCGAGGCCGAGCAGGCGGCGCAGGCGCGATTTCAGATCGACTTCGATCACATGGGCTTCAGGAACGGTGCGCCCGGCTTCGTGATTGACGCTGGTGGAGAGGTGCTGCAGCAAAGTTCCGCCGCGCCAGACATTCAGAGACTGGAAGCCGTAGCAGATGCCGAGCAGGGGCTTGTAGAGGTTGGAAGCATCCTGGAGGAGGAGCTCGTCGACGGCTTCGCGAGCAGGGTCGGCAGGATTGCAGTCGGGGACGGCGTCTTCGCCATACTTCTGTGGGTTGAGGTCAGCGGGACTGCCGGGCAGAAGGACGCCTTCACAGGAGGCGACGAGTTGCGCGACGGTGGCGGGCGACGCGGTGAGCGGGACTTTGACGGGGACGCCGCCGGCCCATTCCACGGCCTGCGCGTATTGCGGCCAGCTGCGCGCGGTGTATTCGCTGTCCTGCGAATTCGGTTCGGGAATGGCTATGCGAGGAGCTTTCATCGTTTTCCCGCCTCCTGAGACAGATCGCTGGAAACGTTGGTGGCCGCCGTCAACGGCTCAGTACTGGAAGCGAACTCGACCGGCAGAGCAGACGGGGGGCCGGGGGATTGCTCGGGTCGCTTGAGCCAGGAGTGCTCATAATACAACTCTTCAATGCGCTGGTGCAGCGTGGCTGTGAGCGCGTCGGATTGTTTCATGGTCATGCCGGTGGTGTCGATGGGGTCGCCGACGGCAAGCGTGACCGGGACCGGATGAAAGGCAGAGGAATGAATGGGCAGCAGTTCCCAGGTGCCAATGAGGGCCATGGGAATGAGGGGGAGCTGGGCCTTGATGGCCATGAAAGCTGGGCCCTTCATAAACGGCGCCAGATAGCCGGTGGCGGTGCGGCCGCCTTCGGGAAAGATGAAGAGCGGCATACCGGTTTTGAGGGTTTTGACGGCGCTGATGAGGCTGGCGACAGATGCCCGCGGGTCAGAAAGATCGACGCCGACCTGGCCGGAGCGGTTGAGCCACCAGCCGATGAAGGGCATCTTCCAGAGATCGTGACGGGCGATGATGCGGAACTGGAAGGGCAGCGCGCTGAAGATGGCGGGCGTATCCATGTACGAGAGGTGGTTGCAGACGTAGACGGCGGGCTGGCCGGTGAGGCGCTCGGGGTTGAGGACGGTGAGCTTCGCTCCGCTGATGGCCATGCCGGCGCGCGCCCATTGCTGGGCGATGCGATGCTGCCAGCGGCCATCCTTCTCGAAGAGCGACGCGATCATGGAGAGGCTGCCGTAGAAGGCGGTGGCCACGAGGAAAAGCGGAGCGCGGATGCCGAAGCTGAGCCAGGTCTCGCTGGCGGGCAGCGGTTTGGGACGGGGGCCGAGGGGCTTACCGGACTTCATGCGGAGAGCGCTCGCTGCGCCAGGAGGATGGGGCGGATTTCTCCGATGAGGTAAACGGAGCCGGCGACGACGATGAGGCCGTCTGCTGGGGTTTCGGAAAAGGCGCGTTCGAGGGCTTGATGCGCGTCGGGAGCGGCGATGGCGCGAACGCCGGTTTGGGCAGCGACCTGAGCTAATTCTTCTGCCGTGGCGGAGCGGGGTGAGGCGACGGGGGTGGTGATGACGGTCTCAAAGAGGGGAAAGAGGATTTGGGCCATTTCGGTGAAGGCTTTGTCTTTCATGCAGCCGAAGACGAGGACTGGGTGCAGGACAGGGTGCAGGGTACAGGGTGCAGGGTACAGGAAAGACGATACCGCGGCGCGGAGGGTCCAGACACCGGCGGGGTTGTGGGCGACGTCGAGCAGGACCGTGGGTTTGCCGGGGAGGGTGAAGCGTTCGAGGCGGCCGGGCCACTGCGTGTTGCGGATGCCCTCGGCGATGTGGGATGGAGTGATGTTGTAACCGTGATGGTTACGAAGTTCGACGGCGGCGGCGATGGCGAGTGCGAGATTGCGGCGCTGATGGTCGCCGGCGAGAGGGGAGTCGACCTGGAGGGTTTCGCCGAGGACCGGTAGGGGATAGCGATTGCTGAACACCCATCCGCCAACACCGGGCAGATATGGGGCGCCCGGCTGGTTCGGTTCGATGGAAGCTGCCGGCTGCAGGTTGGGCATGTAGTCAGCGGCATTGACGCCGCGCACGTTGAGTTCCATGGCAATTTCGCCGATGGCCTGGTTGGCTTCAGGATGCTGGGGGAGGGTGATGAGGATGCCGTTGCGGCGGAGGATGCCGGCCTTTTCGCGGGCGATGAGCGGTGATGGTGTCGCCGAGCCATTCGGTGTGGTCGAGCGCGATGTCGGTGATGACGGAGAGGAGCGGGTCGACGATGTTGGTGGCGTCGAGGCGGCCGCCGAGGCCGACTTCGAGGATGGCGATGTCAATGTGGCTCGGCGAAGTAGCCACGAAGGCGAGGGCGGTGAGCGCCTCGAAGAAGCTGGGCGAGGCGGGGAGTTGGCCTGCGGCGACGAGGCGGTTGGCGCAGTCGTCGACGTGGAAGTAGTGGCGGGCGAAGTCGTCGTCGGAGATGGAGCTGGCCATCGATGCGGATGCGTTCGTTGACGCGGGCGAGGTGCGGCGAGGTGTAGAGGCCGGTGCGCAGGCCGGCCGCTTGCAGGATCGCGGCGAGCGTGGCGGCGGTGGATCCTTTGCCGTTGGTGCCGGCGATCAGGATGGAGGGGAAGCGGCGCTCGGGATGGCCGAGGGCTTCGACCAGGGTGTGCATTTCTTCGATGCGGAACTTGCGGCGGGGCTCGGCCGATCCGGGCACTGCAGCGGGCGGGGCGTGGAGTTCGCCGATGCGAGCGTGGAGGCTCGAGAGCGCCGCGGTGTAGGACATGTACTTAGCGTATAGCGGATAGCGGTTAGCGTGTAGGGGGATCGAGCGGGTGCAAACGCAAGGTTTATCAACCCTCGGGAAAACCTGGGTAAACTTAGAGAGGCATGATCCTTCCTTTTGTCCGCGAGTTGTTGGCGGACATGGAACACACACCCGCATTTGAACAAGCAAGAAGGCACCTGGCGCTTGCTCGTGGGCGTCGTCGTGTGTCCGGACTGACGTCGACGGCGCGGGCTTTGTATATTCCGCTGTTTGCGCGGGCGGCGGGTGTGCCCACCTTGGTCATCGTTACCGACAATAAAGCAGCGGACGCGATGCAGCTGGCGCTGCGCTCGGGTTGCGAGCTAACGGGGACGCTGGCGCCGGAGCGGGTGCTGCGTTTGCCGGCGCACGATGTGCTGCCGTTTGAGAATCTGTCGCCGCATCCGGACATTCAGGAACAGCGGGCGAAGACACTGTGGAAGATTGCTACGGGCGAAGCGGCGATTGTGGTGGCGCCGGTGGAGGCAGCGGCGATCAAGCTGTTTCCTGCGCCGTTTTATGCGGGGCTGGCGCAGATTTTGCGGCGTGGCGAGGAGGTGGACGTCGACACGCTGCTCCAGCACCTGACGAGCATCGGCTACACGCGGATGGACATTGTGGAGATGCCGGGGCAGTTCACCCGGCGCGGCGGGATTCTGGATATCTATTCGCCGGAAGCGGACCGGCCGGTGCGGTTTGAATTCTTCGGCGATGAGATTGAGTCGATCCGGAAGTTCGATCCGGAGACGCAGCGCTCGGCTGCGCCGCTGGATGAAGCGCGGCTGCTGCCGCTGACGGAAACACCCGTCACGGAAAAGCTGCTGGCCAGCGTGCATGCGCGGCTGAGCGGGACACGCGTCGAATCCAACGAAGATCCGGAAATGGTGGAAGCGGCGATTGCGGCTGGCGGCGTGAGCGTCTTTCCGGGATGGGAATTTTTTGCAGGCGTGAATGGGGCGACGGGGACGCTGCTCGATCTGTTCCCGCGCAGCACGCTGTTTGTGGAAGAGCCGGCGATGGTGCGGAACCAGATCGATCGCTGGTGGAACAAGGTCGAGCAGCGGCACGAGCGGTCGAGCATTGGATCGCTGATTACGCCGGAAGACATTTATGTGCGGCCGGAGCTGCTGCAGGCGCGCTTGCAGTCGCATCCGGGGCTGGACATCGACCAACTGGGCGTGGTGGATGTGCTGGAAGACGACGCGACGCTGGGAGAGATTGAATTCAATTCGCGGCCGACGCTGCGGTTTCACGGATCGATCCCGGCGCTGGTAGAGCAGATGCGCACGCTGATGACGCAGGAAGTGCGGACGGTGCTGGTGGCTCCGAATCAGGGCGAGGTGGAGCGGCTGGCGAGTTTGCTGCGGGAGTACGAGCTGCCTTATCGGCTGGGTAGCCGCATCCAGCATGCGGGCAGCGAGAACGTCTACGACGAGTCGAGTTATCTGGCGGGCGACATGAGGACGCCGGTGATTCTGCGGAGCGCGCTGGCGAATGGGGTGAGTTTGCCGGATGCGCGGCTGGTGCTGTTTGGCGCGCAGGATTTCTTCGATGAAGCGGATGTGACGGCACGGCCGGCGCCGAAGAAATCGAAGACAGCGGCATTTGTCTCGGACTTTCGCGATCTGACGGTGGGCGATTACGTGGTGCATGTGGAGCACGGGATCGCGCGGTATCTGGGATTGCGGGAGATTGAGCAGGACGGGGTGTCGCTGGAGTTCATGATTCTGGAGTTTGCGGAAAGCGCGCGGCTGTATATTCCGCTGACGCGGCTGGATCTGATCCAGAAATACCGGTCGACGGAAGCGGGGCCGTCGCCGGTGCTGAACCGGCTGGGATCGCAGCAGTGGGCGAAGACCAAGGCGCGCGTGAAAAAGGCCATGGAGGACATGGCCGATGAGCTGCTGAAGCTTTATGCGCAGCGGAAGGCGGCGCAGGGACATGCGTTTCCGCCGGATAACGAGTTTCAGAAAGAATTTGAAGACGCGTTCGACTACAACGAGACGGACGATCAGCTGGCGGCGATTGCAGACATCAAGCGGGACATGGAGTCGACGCTGCCGATGGACCGGCTGCTGTGCGGGGATGTGGGCTATGGAAAAACCGAGGTCGCGATGCGCGCGGCGTTCAAGGCGGTGCAGGATGGGCGGCAGGTCGCCGTGCTGACGCCGACGACGGTGCTGAGCTTCCAGCATTTTGAGACATTCAAGAACCGGTTCCGGCAGTTCCCGATCAACGTGGAGATGATTTCGCGGTTCCGCACGCCTAAAGAGCAGAAGGTGATTCTGGAGAAGGTGGAAGCGGGCAAGGTCGACATTCTGATTGGCACGCATCGGCTGCTGTCGAAGGATCTTGTGTTTCAGAATTTGGGCTTGCTGGTGGTGGACGAGGAACAGCGCTTCGGGGTGCGGCACAAGGAGCGGCTGAAGCAGATGCGGCAGGAGATTGATGTGCTGTCGATGAGTGCGACGCCGATTCCGCGGACGCTGCACATGTCGCTGGTGGGGCTGCGGGACATGAGCGTGATCGAGACGCCGCCGCGGGACCGCATGGCGATTCAGACGGTGGTGGCGAAGTTTGACGAGAAGCTGATTCGCTCGGCGATTGAAGTGGAGCTGGAGCGGGGCGGGCAGATCTATTTCGTCCACAACCGGGTGGAGACGATTTACGAGCTGGCAGCGAAGATCCAGGAACTGGTGCCAGTGGCGCGGGTGGTGGTGGGGCACGGGCAGATGGGCGAGAGCGATCTGGAGAAGGTGATGCTCTCGTTCATGCATCACGAGCACGACGTGCTGGTGGCGACGACGATTATTGAGAACGGGTTGGATATTCCGCTGGCGAACACGATGATCGTGAACCGGGCGGACCGGCATGGATTGAGCGAGCTGTATCAATTGCGCGGACGGGTGGGGCGTTCGAACCGGCGGGCGTATGCGTATTTGCTGATTCCGCCGGAGCAGGAGTTGACGGATGTGGCGCGGCGGCGGCTGGCGGCGCTGAAGGAATTCTCCGATTTGGGCGCGGGGTTCAAGATTGCGGCTCTCGATCTGGAGCTGCGCGGCGCGGGCAATTTGCTGGGCGGGGAACAGAGCGGGCATATCGAGGCAGTCGGGTTTGAGATGTACACGTCGATGCTGGAAGAAGCGGTGAGCAAGCTGAAGGGCGAGGAGAAGGTGGAGCGGCCTTCGGTGCAGCTCTCGCTGGGGATTGCCTTACGGATCGATGAGAGTTACATCGCCGAGGAGAACCAGCGGCTGCGGATGTACAAGCGGATTGCGGGCGTGGAGAACGAGAAGGCGCTGGAGGATGTGCGGACGGAGATGGAGGACCGGTACGGTCCGCTGCCGGTGAGCGTGGCGCATCTGCTGGAGGCGGCGCGGCTGCGGGTGGTCTGCGAACGGATCGGGGTGGCGCAGGTGGACCGGAAGCGGGATCAGCTGCACATCAAGTTCACGGAGAGCGCGGCGGTGGATCCGGGGCGGCTGATGAAGCTGGTGGCGAAGAACGCGAAGCGCGGGGCGCAGTTCACGCCGCAGGGAGTGCTGCGGTTCCCGATTGCGGCGGTGAAGCCGGAGGAAGTGCTGGCGGCGGTGCAGGGATTGTTGGGGGAGCTGGCGGCGGACGAGAAGCAGCGGGTAGCGTTTAGCGTGTAGCGGATAGGACGCACGCCGGGCCGCCGGTCAGGGATTGCGGCTTTCCGCGGGGAGCGGCTTCTTCCATTGGCGGAAGCCGGCTGCCAGGGCAATTTCGGGCAGGGTGCCGTCGGCAACGGCGAGCATGACCCGGACCATATCCTTATTGGTGGCGGTTAGCTCGTAGCCGTTCAGGGGCAGGAAGACGCCCGCGGCGACGGCGAGCGCGGTCCGCTTGTTGCCGGCGACGAATGGATGGTTGCGGGCGAGGCCTACCGCATAGGCGGCAGCCAGTTCTGCCAGGTCGGGAGTGGCGGCGGCGGCGAGGTTGCGGGGATGGGCCAGCGCTGCAAGCAAGAGCGCATTGTTGCGGATCCCGGGCGCGCCGCCATGCTCGGCGAGTTGCTCATCGTGCACGGCGAGGACGGCCGATTCAGTGACCCAACGGATGGCAGGGACGGTCATCGGGGCGCTCACTTCGCCAGCCCGCGCAGGGCGTCCCGATGCTGCCGCATGAACTTGCGGGCAACGGTCATCTGCTTCTCAAACTCGGGATCGTAAGGGGTAATGCGGAAGCCGTCGGGCGACTCGGTGAGGAAGAGGGTGTCGCCTTTGGCGACGCGGAGGCGGGCGAGGACTTCTTTGGGAAGGACGACTCCGGCGGAACTGCCGATGGTGGTGATTTTGAGTTTGTTCATTCACAGCCCTCCTCATCACGATCATTACACTGATAAGACTACAGTGTAATCGAAGTTAGAATCAAGCGAGAGCCGGAATGGAGTATCAGAAATACCGCAGGAGGTCGCTGAAGGTTGGAATCTCCATTAGATTCTGTCCGTTAGGGGCCGGGTCGAGGCTGTCGTGCTCCAAAACCCACGTGTTGGGGTGGTGGATGTAGACGGCGTGGAACCCGCAGGCGAGGGCGGGATTGATGTCAGAGCGGGGACTGTTGCCGATCATCCAGGTAGTAGCCGGTGTGAGCGAGTATTTCTCGCAGATATCGCGGTAGGCGGCGGGATCTTTTTCGCGGGGGACTTCGACGGCGGTGAAGTGCTGGGCGATGCCGGAGCGGGCCAGCTTGTCGAGCTGCTCGGCCTGGTTTCCTTTGGTGACAAGGATGAGCTTGTGGCGGGAGGCGAGCTGGGGGAGGGTTTCGGCGACGCCCTCGAGCAGGTCAATTTCCTGGTCGGCGATGGATTGGGCGAACCCCATGATGCGGTCGTGCTTTTCGGGGGTGATGGGGCCGGTGGAGAGGCGTTCAAAGCAGGTGACGAGGGCGCGGCGGAAGCTGACGAGGCCGTAGCCGTGTTCGCGGACGTTTTCGCGCTCGACTTCGTTGAGTTTTTCGCGGACTTCCTGGTGCGAGTATTCGGTGTGGTTGAGGAAAGAGATGAAGGCGGCGATGGCGCGCTCAAAATAGATGTTGTTTTCCCAAAGGGTGTCGTCGGCATCGATGAGCAGGGTCTGGCCGGGCGGGAATTTGGGTGCGGATTGGGAGTCGGCGGTCATCTCCTTGAGCGTATCAGGGAGGTCGACGCCAAGCGCCGCCAAGGCCGGCGAAACGATGGCGAAAGCCTGTGCTTTGAGCGGGGAGGGACGGATGGGAGCAAACAACATCTACTGGGAAACAGGGTTCTTACAGGGAGGATTCCCACTGGTGACCCCCCTGGGGACCCGGGTAAGGAACGGGGCCTGGAGCAGTCCCGCGGCGATGGGATTGAGGCCAATACCGATATGCGACGCACATGGCAAATTTTGCTGGGCCTGATGGTGATGGCCGTCCTGGGCTGCGCTTCGGCGCGGGCGGATGCCTCGCTGTTGCTGGAAGAGCCGTTTGGCGAGTTTGGGGCAATGAATCCGACGGGGCACGCCGCTATTTATCTGAACCATGTATGCGCGGAAACGCCGACGCAACTGCGGCCCTGCCGGGATGGCGAGGCGGGCGTGGTGCTGAGCCGGTATCACCGGATTGACGGATACGACTGGCTGGCGATACCGCTGATTCCCTATTTGTATGCGGTGGACGATCCAGTGGAGATTCCGGCGACGGCGACGGCGCGGCTGGAGATGAAACTGCGGGACACGTACCGGCGGAATCATTTAATGGATTTGGTTCCGGACGATCCGGTGCATGAGATTCCGCGTGGCGAGTGGATCGAGCTGGTGGGGGCGTCGTACGACCGGCGGATCTATGGATTTACGGTGGCGACAACGGCAGAGCAGGACGATGCGTTGATGGCGCTGTTCAACGACCGGCGCAACATCAGCCATTTCAATCTTTTATTCAACAACTGCGCCAATTTCTCGGAAAAGGTGCTGAATTTCTATTATCCGCACTCGATTCACCGGAATTTTATTGCGGATGCGGGGGTGATGACGCCGAAGCAGGCGGCGAAGTCGCTGGTGAAATATGCACGCCGGCATCCGGATGTGGAGATGCGGACGTTTGTGATTCCGCAGGTGCCAGGGACGATTCCGCGGAGCAAGCCGGTGGATGGAGTGGTGGAATCGCTGGTGAAGTCAAAGAAATATGTCGTGCCGCTGGCAGCGCTGCACCCGTTTGTGGCGGGGACGCTGATTGCCGCGTATTTGGGGGATGGGCGGTTCAAGCCTGATCCGCATGCGGAGGTTTATAACCCGGCGGAGACCATGGAACCGGGCGAGCCAGTGGCGGATCAGCCGGTGGGGGAGTTGACGCCGGCGGAGTATCAGCGGCCGTAGGTGCTCCTAATTGTGCGTTCGTGAGTCCCCCATCTCGCAAAGGAAGCGAGATATGGGGCACGGTGGATTCAAGGTCCAGGTCAACAACGCAAACTGAAGTCCTATCGAGAGATGCCTGAAGACGGCCATGGAAAAGATGGAAAACAAAGAGCCGTTTCCCACTTTCCCACGGCACGGCTACGGCAATCTCATGAATCTCTTCACGTAATCTGTTGCACTTGTAATTTGAAACCGCCCACCCGGAGTTCCGTTCTTCCCTTTATCCATTTCGAGCCCAGGAACAACACGCACTTCTCTCGCGTATGATTTTTCTTTGCGTTTGGAGGAGCCATGCGTCATTTGGTGTTCGCAGTGTGTCTGATTTCCCTGTTTCCCCTTGCCGGTGTGGCCCAGACGGCTGCCCCAGCGCCAGCGGACCAGCATTTCTCCCAGATTCCTGGATTCGACCCGACGGCGATGAACGCGCAGGCTGATCCGTGCGCGGATTTCTACCAATACGCCTGCGGGAATTTTGCGAAGCTGCATCCGATTCCGTCGGACATGCCGGAGTTCGATCAATTCATTAATTTGTATGAGTTCAACACCCAGGCGCTGCACGACATTCTGGAGCAGGCCGCGTCGGCGCAGGCGGAGCCGGGATCGAACGAGCAGAAGATTGGCGATTACTACCAGAGCTGCCTGAACACGGATGCGATTGAGAAGAAGGGGCTGGCGCCGATCGAGCCGGAGCTGAACCGCATTGCGGCCCTGCAGTCAAAGGCGGACCTGGTGGGGCTGGTTGCGCACCTGAACCGTTTGGGCGCTGGTGTCTTTATGGACTACGGTTCGCAGCAGGATTTCAAAAACGCGACGCTGGAGATTGCGTACATCGACCAGAGCGGGCTGGGATTGCCGGAGAAGGACTACTACCTGCGCACGGATGCGAAGAGCGTCGAGTTGCGGAAGAAGTATGTGGCGCACATGGCGAACATGCTGAAGCTGCTGGGCGATGCGCCGGAGACGGCGGCGGCGGAAGCGCAGAAGGTGATGGATCTGGAGACGGCGCTGGCGAAGGCTTCGCAGGGGGTGGTGGAGCGGCGTGATCCGTCCAACATTTATCACATGACGGCGCTGGATAGTTTCTCTTCGACGGTGCCGGCGATTGACCCGAAGAAGTACATCGAGCTATTGGGATCACCAGCAGTTACGGATTTGAACGTGGTGTCGCCAGAATTCTTTCCGGCGCTGAACAAGACGATTGACGATACCGATCTGGGAACGATTAAGGCGTATCTGCGGGTGCATTTGGCAGATTCGTTTGCGTCGCGGCTGCCGAAGGCGTTTGACGAGGAGAATTTCGATTTCTTCGGGCGCAAGCTGACGGGCACTCCGGAACAGCAGGCGCGGTGGAAACGCTGCGTGAACGCGACGGATGGCTCGCTGGGCGAAGCGCTGGGGCAGTTGTATGTGAAGCAGTACTTCACGCCGGACATGAAGGCGTCGACGCTCGAGATGGTGCACGACATTGAAGCGGCGATGGGGAAAGACATCAACAGCCTGGACTGGATGAGCCCGGAGACCAAGGTGAAGGCGGAAGACAAGCTGCACATGGTGGCGGACAAGATTGGGTATCCGAACAAGTGGCGGGATTACAGCAAATTGAAGGTATTGCCGGGCGATGCGTTCGGGAACTCGGTGCGGTCGCGGGAATTTGAGACGGCGTACCAGCTGAACAAGATTGGGAAGCCGGTGAATCGCGAAGAGTGGCAGATGACGCCGCCGACGGTGAACGCGTATTACGACCCGAGCATGAACAACATCAATTTCCCGGCAGGGATTTTGCAGCCGGCGTTCTACGACAAGAATGCGACCAACGCGACGAACTACGGACACATTGGCGCGGTGGTGGGGCACGAGCTGACGCATGGGTTCGACGATCAGGGCGCGAAGTTCGACGGCAAGGGGAATTTGCACGACTGGTGGACGGCGGAAGACAAGAAACAATTTGAGGCGAAGACGGATTGCCTGGTGAACGAGTACAGCCAGTTCACTGCGGTGGACGATGTGAAGGTGAACGGGAAGCTGACGCTGGGCGAGAACACCGCGGACAACGGCGGAGCGCGGCTGGCGCTGATGGCGTTGATGGCGCGCGAAGCGCTGGGTGCGGCAGCGGATAACAAGACAGACGAGCAGGAGTCCGAACAGAAGTACACGCCGCAGCAGCAGTTCTTTATTGGCTACGCGCAGAACTGGTGCACGAACGCGCGGCCGGCGTTTATGCGGATGCTGGCGCAGGTTGATCCACACTCGCCGGATGCGCTGCGGGTGCGCGGGGTGCTGGTGAACATGCCGGAGTTCGCGAAGGCATTCGGATGCAAGGCGGGGCAGCCGATGGCTCCGGTGAGAAGCTGCCGGGTTTGGTAGAGGGCGGTTCGGCCAGGTTGCGGGAAGAGTGGATTGGACCGGGGAAGGCTCCGCTTGGGGGTTTGTGGTTTGTTTGGGGTCTTGACAGAATGTTGCGTATACGCAATACTCCGTTTGGATGTCTAACAGCAATTCCAGCGTAAACGGCTCAGGCGCGCCCGACCGCCTGTATAACCGCATTTCGGTGCTGCGCGCCGAGCGCGGGCTCTCCCGGCAGGACCTCGCCGACGCTCTCGAGGTCAACTACCAGACTATTGGGTTCCTCGAGCGGGGAGATTACGCACCGTCTCTGGCTCTTGCGTTTGCCCTGTCGGAATATTTCAGCCTCCCCATTGAAGCGATATTCTCCCGCGAACCGTTTCGGCCGCTGAGCGAACAGGTGTACAGCCAGAATGGCGACCGCAACGGGCGGGAGAGGTAAGGGAAAACCATGCTCACAGATAATCCCCAACTCACTCTCCGCAAACGCAGGTGGATGGTCATCGGCTATTACGCCGGAGCGTTCTTCCTTGCCGTCGCGTGGGGCCTGACGCTTCACTCCCGCTTCACCAATCTCACTGGCATCCTGTTCCCCGTTCTCACACTTTTCACGGGGATACTGGGAGGGGTCCGTCCCGGGGGCCCGGTGCGTCCGTACTCGCCGGCTCTTGCCCGCACCGCATACAGCACTCCGCTGACCCAGTTGTTTCTCACGGTGCGACAGCGCGCTTCCGAGGATGGGGGTGAAGTCGACGAACGCGATCGCGCTGTTCGTGACCGCGTTCACTATCAAGCCATGAGCACTCTTCGACTCGGCACCTTTCTCTTCCTCGCCATCATCGCCATTGCCGTCACCGGAAACAGGCTCTGGATGCGCATCGCCGCGCTGGAAGGCAGTTATGTCCTCTTCATCCTTGCGATGACCCTGCCGCAGGCCATTCTGCTCTGGACCGAGCCCGACTCCGAACCAGAACCGACGATCCTCTCCGCCCCCATCCCGCACCAGGAAAACCGCCATGCGTAAAACCACCGTCTTTGGCTACAGCATGCAGACGAGGTCCGCTCGCCGGCGGCTGGTCGTCGCGCTGTATGCGTCGCTCGCTCTCGCGCTCATCGGCGGATTCTTTCTCGACCGCCTCCACGTGAGCGGGTACTACATCTACTTCGCCGCGCTGTTCATCAACTGGAAGATCCTCGGCGGCTACGGGCAGGATGGTCTGGTGAAACCCTTCACTGGGAAGGGCCGGCGCAATCAGCCTATGCCGTCCAATCTGACTGAGCTGCAGCTCTACGCTGCCGGGAACCTCACATCCGGATTCCCGGACGAATACCGCAACGACGAGCGCGAGCTCCAGCGCCGCGACCGCGTCCACTATCAGGCGTATCAATGGATTGCCGGGTTGCTGGCCATCCTCTGGCTGCTCGCTAATTGGGAGATGCATCCTCCTCACTTCATCCCGGCCGGGCTGGTAGCCCTGCTGCTCTACCTCGTGGTGTTCCCGGCGATCCTGCTCGCCATCACACTGCCGCAGGCGATCCTCCTGTGGACTGAACCGGATATGGGGCCTGACATAGATCCGGAAAGGGAGCCAGGCACTCAGGACGATCAGGGGGGCACCGCGCTACCCACCGTTCACTAATCGACTGCGGGACATGCAGGATTCCCATGCGGGCCATGCCGGGAATCCCCGACTGTTTTCCATTACCACGGTTTCCCGCGCTGACTCCGGATCACCGAATCTCCCGCCCCGCGCTGCTACACTCCCCGCAGAATCCGGAAACTATGCTCTTTAAGGCACGCAGCGCCGCCGTCTACGGCATCGACGCCAGCATCATCGACGTCGAGGTCGACTTCTCGAAATTCGTCTCCGAAAAGGAGAGCTTCAACACGGTCGGCCTGCCAGACGCGGCCGTCCGCGAATCGCGCGACCGGGTGCGCGCCGCCATTCGCAACTCCGGCTTCGATCTCCCCACCACCCACATCACCATCAATCTCGCCCCCGCCGATATCAAGAAGGAAGGGTCCGGCTTCGACCTGCCTATGGCCGTCGGCATCCTTGGCGCTTACGGGGCGCTGCAACTCCGCGACCTCAGCAATTTCCTGCTCATTGGCGAGCTGGGCCTGGACGGCGCGCTCCGCCCCGTCCCGGGCATGCTGCCGGTCGCCGTCGCCGCGCGCGAGCGGGGCATTCTGAACCTGATCATTCCCAAAGCCAATGCCCGCGAAGCCGCCGTGGTCGAAGGGGTCGACGTGTATCCCGTTGAAACCCTTCTTGAGGTCCGCGACCTCATCAACCAGGCGGCCAATGGAGGCATCCACACTGCGCCTTTTAAAGTCGAAGCCACCCAGGTCCTGAACGAGCTGCAGCATTTTGCTCTCGACTTCGCGGATGTCCGCGGCCAGCAGACCGCTAAGCGCGCGCTCGAAGTCGCGGCAGCGGGTGGGCACAATATCTTGATGATCGGCCCACCGGGGTCCGGGAAGACCATGCTGGCCCGGCGCTTCCCGTCTATTCTGCCGCCGCTTACGTTTGACGAAGCTCTCGAGACCACCAAGATTCACTCGGTGGCCGGCGTCCTCGACGGCGAGGCTGGGCTCGTGACCCAGCGTCCGTTCCGCGCGCCTCACCACACGATTTCCGACGCGGGCCTGATCGGCGGCGGCGTCATTCCCCGCCCAGGCGAAGTTTCTCTCGCGCATAATGGCGTCCTGTTTCTCGACGAGCTGCCGGAGTTCCCCCGCAACGTGCTCGAAGTGATGCGTCAGCCTCTCGAAGACCGCCACGTCACGATCGCCCGCGCTTCGATGTCGCTCACGTTTCCCGCTGCGTTCATGCTGGCCGCCGCCATGAACCCCTGCCCCTGCGGGTATTTCAACGACCGATCGCGCGAGTGCCACTGCACGCCGCCGCTCATCCAGCGTTACGTCGCCAAAATCTCCGGGCCGCTCATCGACCGCATCGACATTCACATCGAAGTCCCCGCCGTGCAGTACAAAGAGCTCCGCGGCGGGGCGGCGACGGAAAACTCCGCCGCTATCCGCGCGCGGGTGCTCGCCGCCCGCAACCGGCAGCGTGAGCGCTTTGCCTCGGTCTCCACAAACGGAGTCAAAGAGAAGATTTTTTCGAATGCCCAGATGGGGACGCGTCAGATTCGCGCCCACTGCGAGCTTTCGCCCGACGCGGAGAAGCTGCTCGAACGCGCCATGGTGCAGCAGGGGCTCACGGCGCGCGCCCACGACCGGATTCTGAAAGTCGCGCGCACCATTGCTGATCTGGAAGGGGCAGCGGACCTCACTGTGTCGCACATCGCTGAGGCGATTCAGTACAGGACGCTGGATCGGAGTTATTGGAGCTGACGCACTTCAATAGGGAAACTTCATCTGAGTTTCGTGTGCGGCAGGGGAATACTCGTGCTGAAAACGTCCCAAAACGAGACACGCTTTAAACGCAGGCCGATGCAACAATAACGGTCGGGGTTTCCGATGAAAGCCACAGTCGAACTCGACGAGGAACTGGTGCCCACCGCGCGAGAATATCGCCCAAAAACCAGACTCTCCAAACTGCTGAACGAAGCTCTGAAAGCCCTCATCCACATGGAGGCCTCGCGCCGCCTTGCAGCTCTGGGAGGCACCGAGCCCAATCTGAAAAAGATCAAACGCACCCGCGCCGACAAGCTCTGAGGTACTAGCCGCCAGCTACCAGCTCGCCAACCCTACTTCAACAGCGCCAGATTCTGTGCTCCCATGGCGGTAATCATAATGGCTTCGTTAGGGGCGTCCGAGCTGGTCGTCCCCACCACCACGGTCGATGACTTGCCACCCGCGTAGTAGTAGCAGCGCGACCATTGCGTCTTGCCCTTCTGGGCGATGCAGTGGAACGTTGCGGGCACATCCTTCGCCAGGTCGCCGCCGAGGTTCGAATGGTAGGCCGTCATCTCGCCGCGCGGGATGTCGAACTCATTGGCTTCCTGCATTTGCTGCGCGCCCGAAGGGTTAGCATGTTTGGCCGCACCCGCCACGGTGTCGTAGATCCGGTACTCCACCGAGCTCTTCACCCCGGGGCCCGGACCTTTAATCTCGTAACTCACTTCCTTATCCGCATCGGCTACCGGATGGACGATCACGGTTTGCGCGACAAACGTCAGGTCGCCGTCGAACGCGCTGACCTTCTGTGCGTCCAGAGCCCGCTTGGCAGCGTTCTCCCCATCCGACAGGATCGACGGCGGCGCGGCCCAGGCATAGAGCGCGAGCGTTCCAAAAGCCATGGAGAACAGGAGACTCATCGCGAGCCCGGAGACGTGCCGACGGAGAAGTGTTTTCATATCCGTGCCATTCTATGCCACGCGGCCCTGGCGCGCTGCGCTCAACCGCACAGGTTCACCAACCCTGCCGCTGGTCACAGCGAAATCCTGCCAAATGACTTACCCTCATAGAGGACTTTTGAGGAGTATGCATGCGAGCTCTCGTCAAGGCGCGCGCTGAACGCGGACTCTGGCTCGAAGACGTTCCCGAGCCAGAATATGGCATCAACGATGTCCTGATTCGCGTCCGCCGCACGGGCATCTGCGGCACGGATGTCCACATTTATCAATGGGACGAATGGGCCCAGCAGACCATCCCCGTCCCCATGGTCATCGGCCATGAGTTTGTGGGCGAAATCGCCGCGGTCGGCTCCAACGTGTCTGACTTTCACGTCGGCGACCTCGTCTCCGGCGAAGGCCACGTGGTCTGCGGACGCTGCCGTAACTGTCTGGCCGGGCGGCGCCACCTCTGTGCCAATACCTCCGGCGTCGGCGTCAACCGCCCCGGCGCTTTTGCCGAATACATTACGCTCCCCATGACCAACATCTGGCGCCACCACGCCGGCGTCCCCGAAGAAATCGCCGCCATCTTCGATCCGTTCGGCAACGCTGTGCATACCGCGCTCGCGTTCCCGGTGCTGGGCGAAGATGTTCTCATCTGCGGTGCTGGCCCTATCGGCCTGATGGCCATCCCCATCGTTCGCCATGCCGGCGCCCGCTACGTGGTCGTCACGGACCTCAACCCTTTCCGTCTTGATCTGGCTCGGAAAATGGGAGCGACGGTCGCCGTCGACCCCCGCGAGACTTCCGTTGCTCAGGTGCAGAAGCAACTTGGCATGGCGGAGGGCTTCGACGTCGGCCTTGAAATGTCCGGCAGCCCCGCCGCGTTCAACGAAATGATCGACAACATGGCGCACGGGGGCCGCATTGCGGTCCTCGGCATCCCGGCCAAGCCCATGCAGACGGACTGGCGCAAGATCATCTTCAACATGCTCACCATTCGCGGCATCTACGGCCGCGAAATGTACGAGACCTGGTACAAAATGTCGGTCCTCGTCACGTGCGGCGTCGACATCACGCCGGTCATCACCCACCGTTACAGCTATCAGGAGTTTGAAAAGGGGTTCGAGGCCATGATCAGCGGCAACACCGGCAAAGTCATCCTCGACTGGACCACGATTTAGCGCATCGGGCGGAAGAGGTGCGGAACTAAATCACCGGGCCTCGTCCGTGGCCCAGGGGGGCAGCCGTTTCGAGCGCGTTCCGAACAAAGCGCTTTGCCATCCCGACCGCATCCACAGGACTGTCGCCCGCCAGGACTCGGCAAAGCAGGGCCGACGAGAACGCGCAGCCGGTGCCGTGCGTCGACGTCGTCTCGACCCGCTCGCCGGGAAACCAGGTTTCGTCGCCGTCGGATGTTCGCAGAAAATCGTCTGGCGGGTAGAGGTGGCCGCCCGTCACGACCACGTTGAGTCCTCGTTTTTCTGAGTCCGGCCTAACCAGTCCGGCAAGCCGCTCGGCCAACTCCGGAATATGGTCGCGAGAGACGAACTCGCCGGGTTCGCCGAGCAGCGCTCCGAGCTCGTCCACATTGGGCGTCACCCAGCCGACCACGGGCAGCAGCTTGTCGCGCAGGATTCCAAGGCCTTCGGCTGAGAGCAATTCCGCTCCCGAGCTGGCCCGAATCACGGGGTCCAGCACCACTCGCTCCCGCGGAATTCTTGCTCCCCGGAGAAAGGCAGCGACCACCCGCACGGCCTCGGCCGATCCCAACATGCCGATCTTGACTCCGGCAATCGTCAGGTCTTCGGCCAGGCAGTCCAGCGTTTCCTGCAGAAGTTGGGCCGAAACCGGCTCAACCCGCCGCACGCCCAGGGTCGACTGCACGGTGAGCGCGGTCATCGCCGCAACCCCATAAACCCCATGATTCGCAAAGACTTTCAGGTCAGCTGTGGCCCCCGCTCCGGACGACGGGTCGAAGCCCGCAACAGTTAGCGCCACGGGCCGCCCCGATGCCAAACCGCGCCGTGCGGGCAACCCGCTTACGGGCCCTGATTCTTCCCCGCGTGTGGGCAGCGCACTCTTCATGCCTGCCATCGTACCTTGTGGGTCCAGTATTCCGGTTGGGCGGTTTACTCAGGAATGGACCGGTTAGCGAACTGGTAACTCGCCTGCCGCCGGAAGTTGCCAGCACCGATTCGGAGCATCAAGCGGCCGGAATTTCCGTCGTAATGCGACGTAAATTCGTCCCCAGCGGCTAGCACAGAACGCGTAAAGATGGCAAGCTTCCGAACGAAATAAATATTGCTGAATGTTTGACTTAGCAGCCTCAGATTCCTACAATTTGTGGAGGAGGATCATGAACGCTTTCCGACGAACCGATCTACCGAATCGCTCAAGACGTTCGCTCACCATCGCTGGCGCATTGCTCGCCATCGTGGTGGGAGTGGCCGGTGCCCAGGCGGCGTCCCCGGCCGATCACCTTAGTTCAACCAGTCCCAGCCAGGCTATCGCAAAAGTCACCACCCGTCATCACTGGTATCAATTTGGTGTCGCGTCCTGGTATGGCAAATTCTTTCAGGGAAAGACCACGGCGAGCGGCCAGCCTTATGACGAGAACGCCATGACCTGCGCGCATCGCAGTCTGCCTCTCGGTTCGCTGCTGCGGGTCACCAACCTGCGCAACCACCGCAGCGTTGTGGTGCGCGTCAATGACCGCGGTCCGGTTCCGGAGAACCGCGTGATCGACCTCTCGCGCGCGGCCGCTCAGTCGCTTGGCTTCAGCGAGCGCGGCATTGCGCCGGTCAAGGTTGAGCTGCTGCAGACGCCTCCGGAAGTAGCGCAGCTGAACCCGTCCGACCTTCCAGCGCCCACGCGCTAATCCTCCACAAACGAACCCCGGCACTCGCGCCTTTTGGCGCTGCTGTCGCTTTTGCCGGGGTTCGTGGAGGGGTTGTCGGCTAGCTTTGCGGAATGAAGTACGTCTCGACAGCGCCCATCAGGGAGTCGCGGTCGAGGCGCGGCTCTTTGTCGGAATAGCGTGCTTCCCAGCACACGTGGTTCACGAGATCGCGCGGCTGGCAACCACGCAACTCCTGCTGGAGCGGCCCCTTAATGATGCCGGCCAGTTCACGGATTACGTTCATATCCACCTGCAGCTGTCGGCTTTGCGCCACTCGCTTGAAAATCTCGCAGAACTGATCTTCAGTCGCAGTGGTGATCTTGATTTTGGTCTGCATGCGGCGCAGAAAGGCCGCGTCGACGAGCTCGTCCGGCTCCAGGTTGGTGGCAAACACCACCAGCATTTCAAAGGGGATCTCGATCTTCTTGCCGCCCACCTGGGTCAGGAAGTCGATCCGCCGGTCCAGCGGCACCACCCAGCGGTTGAGCAGTTCGTCGGGGCGAATGCGCTGGCGGCCAAAGTCGTCCACGATCAGCACGCCGTTGTTCGCCTTCATCTGCACCGGACCGGTATAGAACCCGGCAATGGCGTTGAACTGGAGATCGAGCATTTCGACGGTCAGCTCGCCGCCGACGAGCACGGAAGGCCGCTGGCATCGGACCCACCGTTCGTCGTACGCGTTGCCGTCAATCCTCTCGATGCGCTGATGGACGATTGGGTCGTAGACCGAGATGATCTGCCCGTCGGCTTCGACGGACCAGGGGAGCCATACATCGTCCGCGGCGAGAGTGCGCGCCATGGTTTCGGCAATCGCGGATTTGCCGACGCCGGCTGGTCCATGGAGGAAAATTGAGGAGCCGGAGTTCAGTGCAATCCCAATCTGCAACAGCGTCCTGTCGTCGAGCACCATTCCCTCGAATGCCCGATCCACATCCTCTTTATGCACAACCGCATGCCGCACGCTCTGCTTGCGTACCTGCTCCACGTAGGATTCGAGCGAAATGGGCGCAGCACCCACATACTGGCTCACGGCGAGCAGTTCCAGCGCGCGCGCCCGCCCCTGGCTGGTGATGGCGATCTCGGGGATATTGCCTTTCATCCCGACCACCTGGCACAACAGGCCTGCCCGCATCTTGCCAAATATCTCGTTGGCCACGTCATAGCTCAGGCGCGTCTTCCGCGCCAGCTCAAAGACTGACATGGTGCCCGAGGTGTAGAGGGTTTTAAGGGCGAGATCTTCAACGATTGCGCTGCGGATGCCCAGCTCTTTCAGCGAGCGCGGCTTTGTCTCCGGTCCTACTGCCTTCTCGTGCGCCAGCAGGTCCCTGTTGTTCAGGAGAAGGTCCACACCTATGGCGCCTTCTTCCGGGTCTTCCATCGGAGGCCGTGTGGGCCGGTTCCGTAGTGTGTCCATGGATGCCAGTGTACTCACGATGTCACATTCCCAGTTTGCATGACCCGGCGGTGCGCAACCTTCAAAAAACTTAGCCCGAAGTCTACCAGTTACTAATAGAAACAACCGATTGATCCGGTTGTCACTACAACGATTGGGTCACCTGCCCTGTTTCTGGTCAGGTCCACCCGCGGCTCGGCCCTCGAGAAATCCGCTTTCCCCCGCACTGTTCCTGTGCCAGGATGATGAAGACTATGGACCCTCGGCTCATTGTCGCTCTTGATTATCCGGACGCCCTCAGCGCTCTGGCGCTCGTCGAGCGCCTCGATGAGCTCTGCTGCTGGTACAAGGTCGGTCTGGAGCTTTACCTCGCGGAGGGCAATCCGTTCGTCCACGAGCTCCGCCAGCGCGGCTGCTCCGTATTCCTGGACCTGAAGCTGCACGATATTCCCAACACGGTTGCGGGGGCGGTTCGCTCGGTAGCCGAAACCGGCGTTGAACTCCTCACCGTCCACGCCTCAGGCGGACCAGCGATGCTCAAAGCAGCCGCCGACACCGCAGCCGCCATCGCGCATGCTCCGCAGCTGCTCGCGGTCACGGTGCTGACTAGTATGGACGCCGCCCAGCTTTCCGCTGTGGGCATTGAGCGCCTGGCGGCGCTCCAGGTGCTGCGTCTTGCTGAGACCGCCGCGCAATCCGGCATCAACGGCCTCGTCGCCAGCGCGCAGGAAGCAGCGGAACTGCGCAAGCGCTTCCCCGCGGCAACTCTCGTCATTCCGGGCATTCGTCCTGCGGGCAGCGAGATCGGCGATCAAAAACGGACGGCCACGCCCGCCGCAGCCCTCGCCGCCGGAGCCAGCTACGTGGTGGTGGGACGCCCCATCACGCAGGCACACGATCCTGTCGCCGCGACCCAGGCCATCCTCGACGAAATGCACGCCGCTTCACCGGCGACCCCGTAGCGCCCGCAAGCGCTTCTGCTTCGTCGTCGATCGCGACATGAAAAGAAACATTGAAAAAAAATAGGCCGCTGACACAATCACCCGGGTCTCGTGGCTCATCCGCTCCCAAAACGCAAAGAGCGGATGCGGAAGCCAGGTGAACACCAGAAAAATCAGCGCAAACGAGACGGCGGTCATCAGCGCGGCACCGCCCAGCACGGCGAGACGACGCCCGGTCTCCGGACCCATCCCCAGCCGCCGTTCGGTCGCTTCCATGCCAACCAGTCTACGCCTGCCAAACTATTGTCGAAGTCCGCTGGCAGGTCGAGAAACCCGGCACGATCCCGGCGCAGGATTTGCCCTAAACGGGAGTGGCGCGTCAGGCGTAGGACGAACCGCCCGCTGCGTTTCGAGGTCCACGTTCCGCGCGCACTCGCTCCACATACCCGCTCTCCCGCAACGCCGTCAGCGGATCTTCTGCCAATCCCCGCCCTGCGCGCCAGGCGCACACTGCCGGACGCACATCCGTCCAGAACGCCGACCGCAGGAGCTCCTCTGCTTCCACCAGGCGGCACGCGTCCTGCAATTCGGCTAGCTGCGCGCGGTCCACCAGCGCCGCGCGCGCATAGATTTCCTGCGCCGCGCACACCGTCTGCACCATCGCTTCCAGCTTGCCTTTGAGGTTGTGGCTCTGGTCGATCATGTAGGCCGGCTGGGCATCGGTCTCGGCCGACAAAATCTCATGAAAAATCCGGAACACCTGATAAGGATCGATTGACCCCAGGGTCAGATCGTCGTCCGCATAGCGCCGGTCGTTAAAGTGGAACCCGCCCAGCACGCCTTCGCGCAGCAGCCACGTCACAATCTGCTCAATGTTTTGCCCCTGATAATGGTGGCCGGTATCGACCAGCACCACCGCCTGCGGACCCGCTTTCCGCGCGAGCAGCAGCGCCATCCCCCAATCGGCAATATCGGTGTGATAGAAGGCCGGCTCGAATGGCTTGTACTCCACCAGCATGCGCTGGCCGGGCGCGAGCGCGGCGTGCGTCGCACAGAGCGCCTCCTCCATCCAGCCAATTCTTTTGGCAATACTCTGCGTCCCTGGATAATTCGATCCATCCGCCAACCAGATGGACACCTCGCGGCCGTCCAGCTCCCGCGCGATCTTCACTGAGTCCAGCAGATGCGCCAGCGCCTTCCGCCGCACCCCCGCGTTGGGATTGCAGATGGACCCAAACTTGTAGTCCTGCGCCTGGAAAAGGTTGGGATTAATGGATCCCGCCCGGATCCCGAACTGCGTCTCCAGATTCCGCACCCGCCCCACGTCCGCGACGCCGCCGGGCAAGTCCCACTCCACATGCAGCGCCAGCGTCGGACATGCGCCGGTCAGGACGTTCACCTGCGCCGCATCGGCAAACTTCTCTTGCAGGGTCGATGCGGCCTCAGCCTGCAGATACTTCCCAAACCGCGTCCCGGTGTTGGCAAACCCCCAGGAGGGAATCTCGATCCGAAACCCATCCAGCGCAGCGGCAATTTTCTCTTCCAGCATCCCCATGGCCCCATCCTCCAACCGCAATGAAGCATAATTGATCGAGCGTCTCCCTGGACGCACCCCACCCCCATCGCCTATACTGGATGCTGTTGTCAGCACGCTTTTTGTAGTCAGGAAAACCATGCCTAAAATGAAGACCCATCGGGGCGCTGCAAAGCGTTTCAAAAAGACTGCCTCCGGCAAATTCATGCGGGGACAGGCCAAGATGCGGCACATTCTTACGTCGAAAGAGACCAAAACCAAGCGCAAGCTGGCTCACAGCGTGCTGGTTTCGGACGCCGACCATAAGAAAGTCGCCCGCATGATTCCCTATGCCTGATCTTTCCGGGCCCCTGCCTGTCTTTCTGAGTCAGGCGTAGAGGCTCCCTCAGCCGCAGGCTGAGAGTGGATCAGGATTGCAGAGCGAGTGAAGAGGTCTTTCCCACCTCCAGCCGCTGAACCGGTAACTCAAGGAGAAATACGATGCCTCGCGTCAAACGTGGTACAAAACGCACCGATCGCCGCAAGAAAATCCTGAAAAGGGCCAGCGGCTACTTCCTCACCAAATCCAAGCTTTACCAGGCAGCGCAGGAAGCCGTCGAGCGCGGACTGAAGTTCGCCTACAGCGGCCGCAAGCAGAAGAAGCGGCAGTACCGCTCCATCTGGATTGTGCGCATCAACGCCGCCGCCAAGATCAACGACATTTCGTATTCGCTGCTCATCAACGGCCTGAAAAAAGCCGGCATTGAGCTGGACCGCAAGGTTCTGGCCGACATCGCCGTCCACGACGCTCCCGCGTTCACCGCGCTCGTGGGACAGGCGAAGGCCGCCCTAGAGGAAGCGAAGTCCGCAAAGGCTGCCCAGAAGTAGCTGGCGCTTCATTCATCTGAAATTCACGAAAGCCGGCAGCCTCGCGCTGCTGCGCCTTCGTGTTTTTGAGCTGCCCGTCCCTCGTCGCGCCCATCTTTCGCTTTTCGCAAACGAGCGTTCAATTTTTCGGTCGCCATCACCGCGCATCCGCCGCTTCATGCTCTACACTTGTTCCTTCCGGGATATCTCCCACCGTTGATTCTCTTGCCAGATTCTTCCTCCAAAGCGTCCGCACCGCCCGCGGTCACCTACGCCGATGCCGGTGTCGACATCGCCGCCGGCGATCGTGCCAAGCAGCGCATCAAGTACCTCGCGCAGCGCACCTTCACCCGCAATGTCCTTGGCGAAATCGGCGGCTTCGGCGGCCTCTTCAAACTCGACGGCAAATACGAAGAGCCCGTCCTCGTTTCTTCCGCGGACGGCGTCGGCACCAAGCTCAAGCTCGCCTTCCAGCTTGGCATCCACCACACCGTCGGCGCCGACCTCGTGAATCACTGCGTCAACGACATTGCCGTGCAGGGCGCGACGCCGCTCTTCTTCCTCGATTACCTTGCCACCGGACGCCTTGACGGCGAAGTGGCTGAGAAAATTGTCTCCGGCCTGTCCGACGCCTGCCGCGCCAACGGCTGCGCCCTCATCGGCGGCGAAACCGCGCAGATGCCTGGCTTCTATGCCGATGGCGAATACGATCTGGCCGGGTTCATCGTGGGTGTCGTGGAGCGCGCCAAGCTGGTCACCGGCGCAAAAATCAAGGCTGGCGACGTTCTCCTCGGCTTCCCCTCAACCGGCCTGCACACCAACGGCTATTCGCTCGCCCGCAAGCTCTTTTTCGAAACAGCGAAGTACAAGCCCGAGCAGTACGTCAACGCCCTCAAGGAAAAAGCCGGCGCGGCCCTGATGAAGACCCACCGCAGCTACCTCGGCCTCATCAAGAAACTCACCGCCAGCGACTACGCGGCGGGCATGGCCCACATCACGGGCGGCGGCATTACGGAAAATCTTCCTCGCATCCTGCCCAAAAATCTTTCTGCTCATGTGGAGCTGGGTAGCTGGCCCGTCCTCCCGATCTTTGAGCACCTGCAACAGCTGGGCAACGTCGATCAGGAAGAAATGCTGCGGACCTTCAATCAGGGCATCGGCCTCATCGCCGTCGTCCCCGCGGACCGCTTCAAGCGCTGCAAGTCGATGCTCGACCGGGCCGGCGAAAAAGCTTATGTTATCGGCCGCATCGTCAAAGGCGACCGTCGCGTTATCTACGCCTGACCATGGTTTCACTACCAACTACCGGGGTTTCACTACCAGCTACCGGCTGTGACTATGCATAAACTGGGAATCCTGCTCTCCGGGCGCGGCTCCAACTTTCTCGCCATCGCTGATGCCGTCACCGCCGGCAAAGTCCCCGACGCGCAGATCGCCCTCGTCATCTCCAACCTCCCTGACGCGCCCGGCCTACATGCCGCTCGCGAGCGCGGACTCAACGCCATCGCCATTCCCGCCAACGGACGCAAGCGTGCCGAGCACGATCAGGAAATTATCGCCGCCCTCCAGGCCCACCAGGTCGAGCTCGTCTGCCTCGCGGGCTACATGCGCCTGCTCTCTCCAGGGTTCATTCAGGCTTTCCCGCAGCGGATCCTCAACATCCATCCCTCGCTGCTGCCGGCCTTCCCCGGCCTTGACGCGCAAACCCAGGCCTTCGACTACGGCGTCCAGGTCGCCGGCTGCACCGTCCACTTCGTCGACGAGCAGCTCGACCATGGCGTGATCATCCTGCAAAAACAGCTCCCCGTGCTTGACACCGACGATGCCCATACGCTCGCCGAACGCATCCTCGAGCAGGAACATATCGCCTACGCAGAAGCGATCGCCCGCGTATTGTCCGGCAAATATGAAGTGGTCGGCCGACGCTTCGAACCCAGGAAGTGACCCTAAGTCAAATTTTTTGACGGGTTGATTGGGTGCTGGGCCACAGGCCTCGCGCAGTTATCGGGCTGTGTTTCCGCGAGCCGTTCGGTCGGGCTTCAGGCGCGAAGTTTGGCGCCGGCGGATTCGAGCGCGGCTACGATTTGCTGCGACCAGGTTTGGACTTCTTCTTCGCGCAGGGTGCGCTCGTGCGACTGGAAGACGACGCCGAGGAGCAGCGCGTAGTGGCCGACGGGGACGAGCTTTCCTTTTGGGTCGCGCAGGACTTCTTTGGGCGCGTAGCTTTGCAGCTCGGGGATGGCGAGCGCGTCGACGGCCTGGGCGAGTGCGGCATACGTAACCGTATCCGGCACAATTAAGGAAAAGTCGCGGCGCACGGGCTGGTAGCGCGAGAGCTCGCGAATGGCGGGCTGACGCAGCGGCTGTTTGTAGAGGCGGTCGAGCCAGATTTCGCCGATGAGGATGGTTTGTTTGAGCTTGCGGCGGTCGGCTTCGGTGGGATGGAGTTCGCCGAACCAGCCGATGGTGGCGCCGTCGAGGACTGCGCGGGCAGATCGGCCGGGATGCAGCCATGCGGGCATGAGTCCGGAGGCGGCGGGAAAACGATCGTAATAGAGGGAGCGGGCGTCGAATTTCTCGAGCAGCGTTTCAGACGGCGCTCTTGAGGTCGTAGAAATCGGCGTCGTGATTGGCGAAGGCGTGGCCAGTGGCGCCGATGGCGAGCGAGGGACGTTCGTCGACGCGGGCGTTGTTGTTTTCGCTGGTGAAGACGGTGCCCATCTCGAAGAGGGCGGCGCCTTCGACGTCGCGGCTGATGTTGAGGGCGAGCATGTCGAGCATGCCGGGAAGCAGCGAGGGGCGCAGCATGCCGGCCTCTTCGCTGAGCGGATTGCCGAGGGCGACGGCGGTGTGCGGCTCACGGACGAAGAGTGCGGCATCCTGCGCGGAGCAGAAGGTGGAGTAGATGGCCTCGGTGAATCCGAGCGCGAGGAGAGTGCGGCGCAGGGTGGATTCTTTTTCGGCCCAGGGCAGTTCGACGACGGTGCCGGCGAAGGCGGGGAGGGTGTTGCGGAAGCGGTTGTAGCCGTAGACGCGGGCGATTTCTTCGATGAGGTCGATTTCGCGCTCGAGGTCGAGACGCCAGCTGGGGAGCTTGACGCTCCAAGCCCGCTGTCGGCTGATTCTGTAGTGCTGCAGCCGAGGCCGGTGAGGATGGATTTCGGCGATGTGTCGCGGTAATGCCTTCGGGGTCTTCGGTGGGGCCGAGGATGCGGTGGGCTTCGCTGAGCGAGAAGGTGATGCTGGCGCGATTGGCGGTGCGGGCCTGGATTTCGGGAACGATGACGTCGACGAGTTCGCCTTCGGCCGTACCGCCTGCCTGGAGAATGATGTTGCTGACGAGGGCGTTGGCGACGGGCGGCGCGTTGAAGTCGGCGCCGCGCTCGAAGCGGTGCGAGGCGTCGGTGTGGATGATGTGGCGTTTGGAGGAGCGGCGGACGGTGCTCTGCTCGAACCAGGCAGCTTCGACGAGGATGTTTTTGGTCTCGGGGGTGATCATGGTGTCCCATCCACCCATGACGCCGGCGAGGCCGACGGGTTTCTTTTCGTCGGCAACGATGAGGTCGTCGGGATCGAGGGTGCGTTCGATTCCATCGAGGGTGCGGAGTTTTTCGCCTTTGCGGGCGCGGCGAACGATGATGCCGCCTTCGAGCTTGTCGAGGTCGAAGGCGTGGGTGGGATGGCCCATGCCGAGGGTGCAGTAGTTGGTGGCGTCGACGGCGTTGGAGATGAGCTTTTGCTCGAGGAGGCGGAAGCGCTCGGCGACGGTGCCGGTGGATTGGGTGATGGTGACGTCGCGAAGGACCTGGGCGGTGAAGCGGCCGCAGAGGGTGGGCTCTTCGATGGAGACGGGAAGGCAGCTGAAGAGCGGTCAGCGATGGTCCGGTCAGCAGAGGCGGATTCAGCCGGGGGCGTTGGGTCGAGTGCGCGCAGTTGAAGGCCGTAGATGGTGGCGGCTTCGCGGGCGATGCCGTAGTGGTTCATTGCATCGACGCGGTTGGTCGTGATGTCCATTTCGAAGAGAGAGCCGTGTTCGCCGAGATCGTAGACACCTTCGACGGCAATGCCGCGGAGGGTGAGGTCGTCGGCGAGGACGCGATCGGAGACGGGGATGGGCTCGGGGACGTACGAGCGGAGCCAGGAGGAAAGGATTTTCATAGCTAGCTCTTGTGGGGCTCCGTGGGAATTGCGTTCGGGTCTGGCGCCGGATCGAATTGCTCAGGTTTCACAATCATTAGAAACTTCTTCCAACATTGCCCGCCCCAACGTGCTGGCAAGAAAGTCGCCAACGAATAGCCTGTTGCAGCGACCCAAACAGCAGTGAAATTGACCTGCAAAGGGCAGTCACTGCCGCTCGACATCATCGCCAGGATGTCTTTATTGGTGGGATCGCAGCCTGATCCAAAGAACGTCGTGAAGAAGTCAGACACTCCGGGGGATGAGAAGTTGGCGACGACGCTGTGATGGGTATTCATGGCGACCCACTGAAAGACGCCGTGGAAGAAGTGAATTGTGTAGGGAAGGCACACCCATACCTGCGGCCGACGCCACGGGCTCGAGGCGGGCGGAGTAGCCGCCTTAATCCGCAGAAACAAAATCCGCAAGAGCGCCAAGCCCACGATGCCAGCTGCCAGGCCGCAGGCAAACTGCACAATCAGAAAATGTTCGACGAGAAATGCTAAGCCGACATTAGCGCCTGCGCGATCTCCCAGCCTGCCGCACGTCTGGACGATCAGCCGAATCAGCCCAGTGGCGAGCACAAAAACGACTATCTCGAGGAGAAACAGGCCTGCCCATTTCGCCACGGCGAACGCGCGGTTCATGCGAATTGCTCCAGGAAGCGGAGGTCGCCGGAGTAGAGGAGGCCGATGTCGCCGATGCCGTACTTCATCATGGCGATGCGGTCGATGCCCATGCCGAAGGCGAAGCCGCTGATCTTTTTGGGGTCGTAGGCGGGTTGTTGGCGGCGCGCGAATTCGAAGACAGCGGGGTCAACCATGCCGCAGCCGAGGAGCTCGATCCAGCCGGAGTGTTTGCATTTGCGGCAGCCGGCGCCTCCGCAGAAAGGGCAGCTGATTTGCACGTCGGCGCTGGGTTCGGTGAAGGGGAAAAACGAGGGGAAGAAGCGCGTTTTGACGCTGGAGCCGAAGAGCGCCTTCATGGCGAAGTCGAGGGTGCCTTTGAGGTCGGCGAAGGTGATGTTGGTGTCGACGCAGAGGCCTTCGACCTGATGGAAGATAGGCGAGTGGGTGGCGTCCGCCGCGTCGTTGCGATGCACTTTGCCGGGGATGACGATGCGGACCGGCGGCGGCTGCTGCTCCATGGTGCGGATCTGGACGGGCGAGGTGTGGGTACGCATGAGCAGGCGGTCGCGGAGGGGTTTGCGCTCCTGACCGGCGACGACGAGGGTGTCCTGGGTGTCGCGGGCGGGATGGCCGGGGGGGAAGTTGAGGGATTCGAAATTGTAGTAGTCGGTTTCGACTTCGGGACCGACGCCGACGGAGTAGCCCATGTGCTGGAAGATGGAGACCAGCTCGTTCCATGTGCGGATGAGGGGATGTTCGGCGCCGAGGGTGCGGCGGGTGCCGGGGAGGGTGATGTCGATGGCCTGGGCATCGAGGGCCGCGGCGGGGATGGCGGATTCGGCCTGATCGAGGCGCTGCTCGATTTGGGATTTGAGGGTATTGAAGCGCTGGCCGATGAGGCGCTTGGCGTCGGGGGGCGCGGACTTGAGCCAGGCGTCGCTGATGGATTTGAGGCGGCCTTGTTTGCGGCCGAGCCACTGGAGGCGGAACTGCTCTTTGTCCTCCGGCGAGCGGAGGGATTGCGCGGAGGCTTCGACTTCGCGGGCGATGGCGGCGAAGGCCTGATCGAGTTCTGGCTCGGAAAAGCCGCCGAGAGGTGGAATTGCGTCGTCCTGCATGATTCTCTTGAGGATAAATCAGGGAGGGGCATCCGTCGGCAGGAAGCTCCTCTACAATCGCGGAGGCTGGGAGAACGGGGATAGCGATGGCGTTCACGACGAGCGGATTGGAGATGCGCGGCAAACTCAACGCGACAGAAGCGGCGGAGACGGAGCGGTTTCTGCGGTCTCGTCTCACCCGGGTGCGGATGGGCGTGCGCTGGATCTACGTGGGATTCTTTCTCGTGTTTCTTGCATGGCTGGGCATCACGGGCGTCCTGCATTTTGGTTTTGTGAACACGTTCCGGACGGTTGTGCCTGTATCGCTGCCGATTCTGGGGGTGGTCGGCATCTTGATTTATCAGCTGCGGCGCGCACGGGCTAAGGCGGGCAGAGTTTACAATTCCGCCGCGCCTGACCGCTTCCGGTTGAATCCTACCGAGCTGAGCTGGGAAAGCACGGATGGAACGAAGGGGTCAGCGCCATGGGCGGCGTATCGCGGTTGGCGCGAGGGGAAGACGGTCATTTTTCTGCTGACGCCGGACAAGAACCGGGTGGTGATTCTGCCGAAGACGGATGTGTCGGTGGTGGATCTGGAGATGGTGCGGGGCACGCTGGGAGCGGCGCTGGGGCCGGTGCGGGGAAGATAGCAGGGGGCTGAAGCCCGGAGTATTTGCGGGCGTTTACGGCACGAGTAAACGCGTGCCCTGATACGAAGCCGCAGGGGCTGAAGCCCAGTTCATTAGTGCGGCTTTACGGCACGACTGAAGTCATGCCCTGATACAAGATGTGGGTTTGTCCGCAGGCTTTGAGGTCCCGCACAGATACAGGATGCGGATTTTTCCGCGGGCCGTTTAGACATGTCCCTCTGAGAGATAAACTAACGTCATGATTCGCTCTTACCAGGGGCATACGCCGGTGATTCCGGGGTCTTGCTACATCGATGTTTCAGCGCAGGTGATTGGGGATGTGGAGCTGGGCGAGCACTCCAGCGTGTGGATGAATGCGGTGGTGCGCGGGGACGTGCACTCGATCCGCATTGGGGCGCATTCCAATGTGCAGGATTGCAGCGTGCTGCACGGGATGCGGTACAAGTATCCGGTGATTGTGGGCGACTGGGTGACGATTGGGCACAACGCGACGGTGCATGGCTGCGTGGTTGAAGATGCGTGCCTGATTGGGATGGGCGCGACGATCATGAACAACGCGCGGATCGGCGAGGGGTCAATTGTGGCGGCGGGCGCGGTGATTGCGGAGAACACGGTGATTCCGCCGCGTTCGCTGGTGGCGGGAGTGCCGGGGAAGGTGCGGCGGGACCTGACGTCGGACGATCGCGAGATGATTTTGCAGTACGCGCGGAATTATTTGGACTACGTGAAGATTTACCTGGAAGAAGCGAAAAACTGGAAGTAAAGCGGCGAGATTTAACCGTGCGGAAGTACCTGTTCAGAGTGTCGGCTTTACCGATGGCGCGGGATGGGGAGAAAATAGGGATGAGGTCAACTGACGTTTATGCCCCTTTCCGGCGAAGCCATTCGCGTAATGAATTTGGTGGACGATGTGGCAACCACGATGCGCCGCATGCTGGCTCTGATCCCAGCCCTGGACGCTGACGAGCGCACGCGGGTGAGCGAGTACCTGAAGAACTCGCAGCCGGACGCAGCGGCCGTACAGACGGCGCTGGCTCCTCCCAAGTAAGGGCCTGCCGGCGGCACGCGTACGACGCGACCGGCGATCATTCCCAACACACCGCGTCAGAACAGCGGGACTCGTAACGCAAAGTTGCGGGGGCGCGGGGTTGCGTCTGCGTCGCGGGAGGGACCCAGATCGGCAACGGAAAACGTGATCGCTGGATGTCACAATAGGGATACTCAGCTCGCCTTCGTCCTGAACAGCCCGAAAGCGGAGCGTGCCTACTTTGCTGAAGGTGCGAACGATGCGATTTGCCGGAATGCGGGTGGCAGCGGCTCTATTGGCGATCGCGACGCCGGTTGCGGCGCAGCAATACGTGTTTCGCGCGTGGCGGCAGGCTGATGGCTTAAAGAATCTCGGACTGCGATCGCTGGCCACGGATTGCCACGGATTTGTGTGGGTGGCGACGGAGAATGGGGTTTTCCGGTTCCTGGGGTCGGGGTTCGAGCATTTCGGACCGGACCAGGGAATTACCGAGCTGGGCATTCAGGAAATTGCCACGGACCGCGCCTGCAATGTCTGGGTGGGAACCACGCACAATTTTTATCGATTCGACGGCCAGCGCTTTGTGCAGGCGGCGGCGAGCCCGTTACGGCTGCGGGATCCGCACGATCTGGCGGTGGAAGATGAGCGTCACGTGCTGGTGGTGGACAGCGGGCATTTGGTGCGCCTGGAGCACGATGCGCAGGGGAAAGCGCTGACGTTGGAACCGGCGGCTCCCGCTGGTCTGACGGCGACTTCGTTGGGCAGTGTGAGCGTGGCCGGGGATCGCGTCTGGGTGGGAGCGGGGACGAAGCTTGATTCGTGGAGCACGGACGGCAAGAACGCGGTGACAGAGTGGGGACGCGCGCAGGGACTGCCTGACGATCACTGGGAAAGCGTGGTGGTGGATGGCCGCGGCACGGTGTGGGCAGAAGGATGGACGCACGTGGCGGCGCTGCCCAAAGGGGCGACGGAGTTTGTGGATCGCAGCCTGCCGCTGTCGGCGCAGGGAAGTTATTTTCTGCGGGCGCGCCTGATGGTTGATCCGGAGGGACGGGTGCTGGCGCCGACGGATGAGGGCGTGGCGCGGTGGGAAGACAATCACTGGCACACGATCAATCGCGCGAGTGGATTGCCCAGCAACAATCCGATTGCGGGGATGACGTTCGATGGGACGGGCGATCTGTGGCTGGGCAGCTATGGAGATGGTCTCTACCAGTGGGCGGGGTACGCCGCGTGGGAAGGCTGGAACGACAGCGAACGGTTGCCGTCGCTGATTATCTGGGCGCTGGATGCGTCGCGGCCGGGGCGCGTGCTGGTGGGAACGGACAAGGGACCGGCGTGGATCGATACGGCAAACGGGCCGGCGAGCGGAGCAGTCAGCGGGGCGGGGGGCGCGTTAGCGAAGGGACCGCGGTGGACGCCGGGATGGATTGTGGCGATGGGCCGGGAGGGCGATGGCTCGGAGTGGATCGCTACGAATTCAGGCAACGTGGTGACGATGCGTGCGGACACAGGTGCGGTGACGCACACGGCGAAAGTGCCGGCGTCGGTGGTGAGCGGGTTTGAAGACTCCGCGGGGCGGCTGTTTCTGGGGACGGATCACGGCATCTTCGAGCGCGAAGCGGGTGGCGGCGCGTTCACACCGGTGACGGCGGCGCATGGACTGATTGACGACGGCGTTCCGGTGAACGGCGGGTGCCAGGCCCCGGATGGAGCGGACTGGTTCCTGGCGGGGAACCGGCTGGTGCGCGAGAAGGCCGGGGTGTGGAGCAAGCCGGAACTGGATGGGCTTCCGGGCGCGGGAAGCGGGCGGTTGATCGCGCTGTCGTGTGCGCGGGATGGGTCGCTATGGGTGACAGGGGAGCGGATCGGGACATGGCGCGTGCGCGCGGCGGGGGAACGGCTGCAGGCGTGGCATTTGGTGCCTCCGGCGGACCTGGGCGCGGTCGAGGCTTATGCGATTCTTGCCGACCGGCGGGGATGGATCTGGCTGGGGACGGATCAGGGATTGTTTGCGTGGAACGGGAAAGACTGGCGCCACGAAACGCAGGAAAGCGGGATGCTGTGGAGCGACGTCGACGAGTGGGGATTGCAGGAGGGCGTTGACGGCAGCCTGTGGGTGGGGACGAGCGGCGGGGTGGCACATCTGCTGCATCCGGAACGGATCTTCGATCCCGTGGCGCTGCCGGTTTCGCTGACCGCCATGCAACGGGGCAATGAGGATTATTTGCTGCAGCCGCACCTGGGGCTGGCGTGGTCGCCGCTGCCGCTGCGATTCCAGATTTCTTCGCCGCTGGTGCGCAACCGCAGCGAGCTGGTCTTCCGTTATCAGATGGAAGGGCTGCATTCGGGATGGATTGAGAGCGAGGACGGGCAGGCGGTGCTGTCGGGATTGTCGCCGGGCAGCTATACGTTTGAGGCGATGGCGGTGAATCCGGGATTGCAGGCGAAGTCGGATGTGGTGCGGATGCATGTGACGATTCATCCGCCGTGGTGGAGGGATCCCTGGCTGCTGAGCCTGGACGCGCTGGTGCTGCTGGTGGTGGCATTTATCGCGATGCGGAAATACGGGCGGCATTTGCGGGCGCGGAGCCTGCTGTTGGAAGCACTGGTGCGGGAGCGCACGCGGGAGCTGGAGGCGAGCCGGGAGCAGCTGCGCATCCAGGCCACGCACGACGCGCTGACGGGGATGCTCAATCGCGCGGCGATTTTGCGCGATCTGGAACAGGAGATGGATCGCGCGCGGCGCGAGGGGCGGACGCTGATCCTGGCGATTACGGATATCGACCACTTCAAGAATGTGAACGACCGGTGCGGACATTTGGCCGGCGATGAGGCGCTGCGTAGCTTTGCGGAGGCGCTGCGCATGGCGATTCGCACGTACGATCGCGTGGGGCGTTATGGGGGCGAGGAGTTTCTGCTGGTGCTGACGGAAGTTCCTGCTGAGAATGCGGAGAGGCGGCTGCTGCAGCTGCATGCGGCGATTTCGAACTTGCGCGTGCAGGTGCGGGATGCGGAGCTGACGATTACGTGCAGCATTGGGGCGTCGGTGTTCGATCCGCTGCATGGGGCGGCGGATATTGAAGCGCTGCTCTCGGTGGCGGACCAGGCGCTGTATGCCGCGAAAGATGCGGGCCGCAATTGCGTGGTGTTCCGCCGGGCTGAGGCCGCTGCAGAGACGGGCGCGAAGTTGTCGGGCGTTTGAGGTCAGTGGCGTGACGCGGCTATGAGGAGCGGAGCGCGTCGGAAGGATCGGCAGCCGCGGCGCGGGATGCGGGAAGCGCGGCAGCGAGCAAAGCCAGCACGAGCATGATGAGGACGCTGGCGGCATAGATGGCCGGGTTGGTGGCGGAGACGCCGAAGAGAAAAGCGTTTACCAGATGAGCCACGGCGACTGAGGCAAGAACGCCAAGCGCGCAACCGAAGAGCGCAATTTTAGCGGCGGACGCGAGCACGAGGCGCGCGATGCGGCTGCGTGGAGCGCCGAGCGCCATGCGGATGGCGATTTCATGAGTGCGCATGGAAAACGTGAACGCGATGACCGCGTAGATGCCCATGGCGGCGAGCAGCAGCGCGGCGAAGGCAAAGCCAGAGATGAGGCCAGTGTTGAAGCGGCGGGGCGCTTCAACGGCGGAGATGGTATCGGCCATGGGCTGGACGGGATCGAGAGCGAGGCGGGGATCGATGCCGGCGATGACGGAACGCAGGGTGTGAATCATCTGGTCGGGCGGGAGCGAGGAGCGGAGGGCGATCCACCCGGATGAAAGGTTGATCATGCCGGTGACACCGGAGCCTTCAATAATGGCGGGCTGCTCGAGCGGGAAATACCACTGCTCTCCGCCAGGCTGGTCGGGGGCATCGATGCGAACATCGGGAACGACTCCAATAACCGTGGCCCAGGGCAAATTGTGTTTGGGATTGCCGATGTGGATGCGTTTGCCGAGGGGGTTCTGGCCGGGCCACTCGTGTTTGGCCATGGATTCATCGACGATGCAGACCAGCGGCGCGTCGGAGCGATCGTGAACGGTGAAGATCCGGCCAGAGATGAGAGGAATTCCGAGAGCGCTGAAGTAGTCGCCGTAGGTTTCGATGAACGGAGCGAAGTGGAGCTTCCATCCGGCGATGGGCTTGCCTTCGATGGTGAAGCCGCCGCGTCCGCCGCCGCCGGTGTCCGGGAGTGTATTAACCAAGCCGACGGCAATGGTGGCGGGCTGGGCAGCGAGGCGGCTGACGACTTCACGATTGAAGTTGGCGATTGTCGATTCGGTGGCGTATTGCTGCGCAGGGAGCTGATAGCCAGCGATCAGGACGTGATCGGGACGGAAGCCGGGATCGACGGCGAGCATCTGCTGATAGCTGCGCACAAAGGCGAGCGACACGGTGAGCAGGACAGTGGCGACGGCGATTTCCGCGATGACGAGCGAGGATCGTAGCCAGCTTTGGCGCACGCTGCCGGATCCGGAGCGGCCGTCTTCTTTCAGAGCTTCGAGCAGATTGGTGCGCACCGCGGCGAGGGCTGGGGCGAGGCTGCAAAGAACGCCGGTGGCGACGGCGACGAGCACAGCGAAGAGCGCGACCCGGGCATCGATGGAAATGACGTCGATGCGCGGCATGGACTCGGGGAGCAGGGGCAGGGCGACGCGGAGAGCCACCGCGGCCAGAGCCAGGCCGAGGAGGCCTCCGGCGAGGCTCAGAAGGAGACCTTCGGTGACACATTCGCGGAGGATGACGGCGGCGCGGGCGCCGAGGGCGAGGCGCACGGCATGCTCGCGGCGGCGGCGCAGAGCGCGGACGAGGAGAAGCGTCGCGACATTGGCGCAGGCGATGAGCAGGACGATGCCGACAGCGAGAAAGAGAGCGCGCAGGAGGGGGCGGACGTCCGCGACGACGGACTCGCGAAGGGGCACGACGTCGCCGCGGATGTGGATGGCGGCCAGGCCCGGCGGAAAGTCGCGCATGACCTGCTGGGCGACGCGGTTGGCGTCCTGCGCGGCCTGCTGCGTGGTGATGCCGTCGTTGAGGCGCGCGACCAGATGGGTACCCCAGGCACCTGTGCCGGGGGCCAGTTCGTCGGGGGTGAAGCTCATGGGCACCCAGAGCTGCGCCTGGCCGATGCGGCCGGGGAGCAGGGGAAATTCAAAGCTGCGGGGCATGACGCCGACGATGATGTAGTTGCGGCGATCGAGGGTGATGATCGAGCCGGCGATGTGCGGGTCGCGGTGATAGTGGTTGAGCCAGAGCGCGTAACTGATGACGGCGACTGGGGCGTGCCCGTCGTCTTCCTGCTGGGTGAAGACGCGGCCGACGACTGGGGCGACGCCGAGGGTGGGAAAGACGCCAGCGGTGAGGCGCGCGCCGTTGACGGATTCAGAAAGCACGCTGCCAGAGAGCTCCCAGGAGGTGGTGATGTAGGCGCCCATGGAGGAGAAGGCGCGCGCGGCATGCTGGTAGGTCGCGACTTCGGGGGCGGTGACGCCGAGCTCGAGGCCGTCGCCGAGGCGATCGCCGACAAGGACGAGGCGCTGGGGATCACGGAAGGCGAGTGGGCGGAGCAGGACGCCTTCTACGAGCGAAAAGATGGCGGTGGTGGCGCCGATGCCGAGCGCCAGGGTGAGGATGATGGTGAGGCTGAAGGCCGGGGATTTGCGCAGTTGGCGGAGGGCGAAGCGGAGGCTTTGAAGGAGTGGCGGCACAGGCTTCTCCGGTCGGCCATCGTCGGGGATGGGCGAGGACTTCACTATACGCAATCGAGCGGTCGAGGTTGGAGGCCGCCAACAAAAAAACGGCCCGCAGGCCGCTTCTTTGTGCTTTGGGACAGGGTGTGTTGGTACGGGGATGCGCGAATCAGATGCGCATGGGCATGATGATGTAGCGATATTTGTATTCGTCGGAGCCGTCTTCGGGGCGCATTTGGCCGGCGGACTGGGCGTCGCGGAATTCGAGACGGACTTCGCCAGTGTTGCCGATGGCTTTGAGGAAGTCGATGAGATACACCGAGTTGAAGCCAACGACGATGGGATCGAAGGTATAGGGCGTCTCGATGGTGTCTTCGGATTCTCCGGAGTCGGTGGAGGAGGAAGTGATCTTCACTTCGTTTTGCTCGAGGCGCATTTTGATGGCGCCGGAGCGTTCGTCGGCGAACTGCGCGACGCGCTGGATGGAGCCGGAGAGATCTTCGCTGCGCACGATGACGAACTTGTTGTTGTCGCGGGGCATGACGGCTTCGTAGTTGGGGAACTGCCCAGTGAGCTTGCGGCTGGTGAGCACGCGATGGCCGATACGGAAGAAGAGCGTCGAATCGTCGTCGGCAAAATCGATGCTTTCGGCTTCGGTGTTCGCGAGCAGGGATTGCAACTCCTGGAGCGCCTTGCGCGGGATGAGAGTTTTCTTTTCGGCGGTGATGCCGGGGAAATTCTCAGCGGTCTTCTCGATGTGGGCGAGGCGATGGCCGTCGGTGGAAACCATGGCGATGGATTCGGCCTTGAGGATGAGCAGCGCGCCGTTGAGGGTGTAGCGGGATTCTTCGTTGGAGATGGCGAAGATGGTGCGGGCGATGAGATTACGCAGCGAGGCCACGGGAATTTTGGTGACGCTGGCCTCAGGGAACTCAGGCACCTGCGGGAAATTGGCGCGGGCCATGCCGACCATTTTGGTGTTGGAGCGGCCGGAGCGAATCTGGACCCAGTGATTCTCGAGCAGCTTGACGGAGATGTCGCCGTCGCCAAGGAGGCGGATGTAGTCGTAGAGCTTGCGCGCGGGGATGGTGCAGGATCCGGCCTTCTTCACCTTGGCGGCGCAGGAAGTGCGGATGCTCTGATCGAGGTCGGTGGCGGTGATGACGATGCGATCGTCATCGGCCTCAAGGAGAAAGTTGGAGAGGATGGGAATGGTCGTTTTACGTTCGACGACACTTTGCGTGGCAGTCAGCTCGCGCAACAGATCCTGACGGCTAACGACGATCTCCATGGTCGCTCCCTGAATGGCTTTTTCCTGTTCCACTCCAGCCGGCATTTGATTTCCCCCGTGGCAGTTCGACTCAATTTACACCATGCAGAGAAACACTCTGCAAGCAATCCATTGTAGAGACAAATGGATACGATGCGCTCTCTGGAAAACGCGGTACGGAGTGTGGGACGCCGGGACGGACGCTTTTTGCGGGTGGTGGTGAGTGCGTGCGAGAGCCGCGGGACGGCGACGGGGTACTACGGGTTTTTAAGAATACTTATTACCCAGTAGCCGTAGTCGTTGGGAGCGGAAAAGTGGAAAGCGGAGGGGAAACTCTGTCTGGAGCGGGGTTGGGGAGGGTACGCGTTTTAGAAAACCGGGGACGCGCGGAAAGCATAACGAGGAAAGGTGGGTGGAGATCTCGCAATGGGGCACAGGATTCCCTCATTACTCACAGCGGCGTCGGGCAGGCGTGTGGAAAGGGGCCGCAGTGAGTGGAAAGCGCGGTTCCGAGCAGGCAGGGCGTGGGTGCGCGGGGGACGGGGAATGCACAGCGGGAGGGTTATCCAGAGCTTGCACAGACGGGAAAAGCCCTGCGGAAAGCAGGGCTTTTGGGGAGGGCTGAACGGTTTGGGGGAGGGGAAAATTATTCTCCGTTGCCGGGATTCGCGCTGCCGTGGGCGATGGAGACGCCGCCGTTGACGGTTTGGACGTGAATGGTGGGACCGCCGCCACCGATGTCGGTGGCGAGGTGGTTCTTGATTTCGCCCTGGATGGTGATGGGGAAATCGACGGAGATGCCGCCGTTGACGGTGCTGGTTTCGAGGTGCGCGGCGTAGGGATTGGGAATGCGAAGATCGATGCCGCCGTTGGTGGTGTTGGCCTGGAGGCCTTCACCCTGCCAGCGATTGCCGGAGAGCGCGATGTCGAGGCCGCCGTTGGTGGTATGGCCCTGGACGTCGCCGGAGAGCTGGCTAAGGTCGACGCCGCCATTGGTGGTGGAGAAGCGGATGGTGCCGTCGAGGTGAGTGAGGTCGATGCCGCCGTTCATGGAGTGAAATTCGGCGACGAGCCGGCGGGGCACGTGGAGGTGGTAGTCGACGCTGTAGCCGGTACCGCCGAAGAAGGTCGAGTGCGGGCCGTGATCGCGGACATCAGCGTTGGCGGTATCGATGACGATCTGGTTGAGCAGGTTATTCGCACCGGATTCCGAGGGCGCCCAGGCGGTGACGCGAGCTTCGAGGGCGACGTCGGTGCGGTCTTCGCCGGTGACGTCGATGCCGCCGTTGGTGGTATCGACGGCGAGATGGCCGGAGGACAGGGCGAAGGTGGTGCGGCGCATCTGGCAGACACGGTCCATGCCCCAGTGGTGGCTGGGATCGTCAGGGCAGTCGCCGGTGTGCCAGTTGCTGCCGAGTTGGGCAGCGGCGACTTCGCGGGTATGGAGGCGCGAGGAAGGAAGCAGCGCGCCCAGCACCACGATGGCGCAGAAGGCGAGGACAAACACGACGAAGCGGCGCATGGCACGAACCTCAGGAGACGGGTACGCGGTGGGAGGCATAGGAGTTCCTTAGTTTTGAGTCGAGGCCCGCAGGAGAGAAGTGCACGCAGGATGCCGAATTCGCTGGCGGCAAAGGACGGTGGATCAGGGAGTTAGCGGGTCGGGTTGAGGCGGGGGTGTCCGAATTGGCTGGAAACTGTTCGGGAATGGACAGAAAATTTGCGGCGCGCGGCCAGGCAGCGACTACCGAGTGTGGAACCGCTTAAAGTAAAGTACGCTCCTTTCCCCAGGGGTGATGGGCTGGAAATTTGCGGGCCGTGGAGCGGTGATGCGGGAACAAGAAGCGAGCGGCAACAGGATCGCCCGGCGGATGCGCCGGTCGCGGTGGATCCGATTCAATTTCGGCATGGCGGCCGTGGTGTGGGTGGCGTGGATCGCGATCGGCGGCCGCTTTGCGTGGGATAGCCTGCTGACGAACTGGCGCGTGGCGGTGACCATGATCTTCGGCTCGCTGGTGGGGGGCGGGACGAGCGAGGGTGGCGGCGCGGTGGCCTTTCCCGTGTTCACCAAGCTGCTGCATATTCCAGCGCATCAGGCATGCCTGTTTGCGTTTGCGATCCAGAGCGTGGGGATGGGCGCGGCGTCGCTCAGCATTCTGTTTCTGGGGATTCCTATTGAGAAGCGAGTGTTGTTGTGGGGGGGAGCGGGAGGCATTGCCGGGCTGCTGGTGAGCACGTATGGCATTGAGCCGTTCCTGCCGCCGGTGCTGGTGCGGATCGCCTTCACGATCATGGTTTCAAGCCTGGGTGTGGCGTTGCTGTTGCTGAACCGGAAAGAGCTGGAACACCGGCATTTGCGCATGGAGGTCTTCGGAGCGAAGGAAAAAGCGATGATTGTCGCTGCGGGCATGGTGGGCGGCCTGATGAGCGGGCTGGCAGGATGCGGCGAGAACATCGTGATTTTTATGGTGATGGTGCTGCTGTTCCGCGTGAGCGAGAAGGTGGTGACACCGACGACGGTGATCCTGATGACGATCGTGACGCTGACCGGGTTCGCGCTGCATGTACTGGCGCTGGGCGACTTCACCCGGGCGGATGCCAGCTACTGGCTGGCGGCGGTTCCGATTGTTTCGGTGGGCGCGCCGCTGGGTGCGATCATCTGTTCGAAGATGAGCCGTCGAGCGATCGTGAATGTGCTACTGGTGCTGATTGCGGCGGAATTGACCAGCACGGTGCTGATTATTCCCATGTCGCGGAAGGTAGCGATTACGGCTGCGCTGAGCCTGGCGTTTTTTGGAACGCTGAACTGGGTGATGAGCTCCGTGCACACCTATGCGCCGCGGACGGGTGTGCCGGCGATGAGCGAGGACGAGGCGCTGGTGAAGAACGTGCTCTGAGCGGCCTCGGAGGCGGTGGGTGGGATTACTTTTCTCCGAGTTTGGCTTTCAGGGCTTTGACCCAGGCGGTCTGGAGTTGCGGATCGACGGTTTGGGCCAGGTGCAGAGCGATTTGGTAATGAGCGCGGGCTTCGGCGGTGCGATGGAGCGCGGTGAGCGCATCGCCTAGCGCCACCTGCGGGTTGACGAGATTGGGCGCGAGCGCGACGGCTTGCTGGGCGGCGGCGAGAGCCTGGGTGGGCTGCTTTGCTTTCAGGAGATCGTTGGCCAACTCGGCATCATTTAGGCCTGCGGCGAGCGGAATCGCGAAGTGGCCGTCATAGACGTAGACGCCATAGTCGATGACGGCGGTGGGCTGGATGTGGCGGAATTGGTCGTACGGGTTGAGCGGGCCTTCGCCGAATTCGATGCCGGCGAGATCGCTGTCGCTGATGAGGACGGGGCCGTCGATCTGGGTGGGGATGCTGCCGGATTGATGCATCCACCAGAGAGTGTTGGCAGTGGGCAAGCGGCGGCAGGCGACGCCGTAGTCGGACGGATCGACGACGCCATCAGGGAAATAGATAAACCAGCAGGGCGGCTTGGCGGACTTCTGTGCGGAGGACGCAGATTTGGCGAGGGGCTGAATGCCGCGCGCAGCGAGATACGTGCGGACGTCGTTGAGCTGCTGACCCCAGTCGACATTGGCGTCGCTGAGGTAGAGATGGACTTTCGAGGGTCCTCCCCAGGCTTCGTTGCCAAAGGCCATGTAGGCGGGGTACATGGAGAGGGCGTCAGCGGCCTGCCAGGCAACGAGGAGGCCGACGGCGATGATCCAGCGACGGTTCGAAAAGATGAGCTGCGTGGCTGCCCCGGCGGCGAGAACGTAGAGGAACGGATAGATGGGGAGCAGATGGCGCGCGCCGATGTTCATGTTGGACGTGGCGGCTACGGCGAAATAAATGACGGCGGGCAGGACGAGGTAGAGGATTTCGCGGCGTGCCATGAAGCGGCGGCGCAGGATGAGGAAACCGGCCAGCGCGAGGAGAATCAGGAACGGCAGCGTGGACTTAATGGCGAAGGCGGTGGGGAAATACAGGAAGTTTCCGTGGGGATAGACATGGCCGCGGAAGTAGCTGGTGTAGGAGTCGGCGGTGATTTTGGTGTCGGCGAGGCCGTAGAGCCAGGACTCAGGAAACAAGCGGTAATGGGCGAGCCAGGTCAGGATGTGGACGGAGCGCTGGTTCGCCAGCCCGGGAACGTAATCGGCAAAGACCGGGTGCAGGACGTGGCCGTGGGGACGCGCGGTGTAGCGCGCTCCATATATGCCCCAAACCACGGCCCAGGCAACGAGGAGGATCACCGAAAAACCCAGGGCAAAGCGGCGGAAGAGGGCACCGCGGCGTTCGATGGTCAGCGATCCATAGGAAGAAAGGGACGCGGGCATGGCCCACTCGAAAAAGGCGAGCAGGGCGAGCATGGGGACGACGAGAACGCCGGTGAATTTGGTGACGAGGGCCATGCCGGCGCAGAGACCGACGAGGATCAGGCGTTTGCGGGACGGCGCCAATCGCCAGCGGTAGAAAGCGTAGATAGTCGCAAAGAGGGTGCAGGCGGAGGCGACGTCGGTGGTGACGAGGGCGCCATGGGCGAGGAAATTGGGATCGAAGACGAAAAGAGCGAGGGCAATGAATCCGGCTTCCAGCGAGAACATCTGACGAGCCGCCGCGAACACGAGCAGGGCTAATGCGAAAGAGAAGACGGAAGCGGCGAGACGTGCGCGCAGCAGGATGACGTTGGCGTTGTTATGGAAGAGGAAGTCGCGGCCTCCGAAAAAGGCTTCGTCTTTGAAGAAGCGGCCCTCGAGAGGCGGCACGTTAAGGTGCATTCTCAACAGCGGGACGGCTGCCACCATTTTGACGAGCGGGGGAACTTCGGGATTGATGCCGTAGTCGGCTGTTTTCCAGGAGAGATAGCCGGAGTAGAGATGGTGGCCTTCATCCCAGGTGACGGAATTGCGCTGCGACGAGAGCAGAAGCTGTGCCGCAAAAACGTCGAGCAGGAGCAGGACGGCGGCGATGACCACGAGACGTTGCGGGATACGAGCCATAGGCGTCTGACCGGAAACTATAGTCGAGCAGCGGGAGCCCGGGGAAGAGATATTTGCCTAATTAAACGTTTGAGCTAGTAACTCGTCACTCAACCTGGAATCATCGACGGCGTTCCCAGAATTCTTCGTGGCGATCATCGCTGAAACGGATGCCGGTGACGCGACCTTCGGCATCACGCAGAAAAACGATACGGCGCGGGCCACCCGCTGGGTAGAAGAATGTGGTCGCGTTTTCCGGCAGCAACTCAGTGGTTTCGCCGATTGGGTTACGCTGCATGAGCTTGTTGCCGTCGCGGTAAATGGTTTCGACGACAACTTTTTGATCCTCATATTCGCCGGCGTACGCGTTGTAGACAGCGGGGTCGATGATGGCCGGAACGGGATGGATGGGGACAAGGATTTCTTCAGCGGCGGCGACGAGTTTAGGGACCGTGCTGCGGCGCTGAGCGAGGAGCCAGTGGGGGAGCTCGGGCTCGGCGTAGGCACGATCCCAGACGGAGTGTTTAACGCCGGCGTACTCCCAGAAGCGGACATCGCCGCCGACGGCCTTGAGCGCCTGAAACATGAGCTGCGACTGGCGGGGAATGACGATGGGATCGTCGGCGCCGTGAAAGATCCACGTCGGCGTGCGGCCGATGGCGTGAGCGTATTCAGCGGGGAGGGCGTTGACCTCGTGCCAGCGGTCGGGCTGATACGACCAGAAGACGCCGCCGCAAACGGGCACGATGGCGGCGAAGCGGTTGGGCCAGGTTTTGGCGATTTCCCAGACGCCATAGCCGCCGAGCGAAAGGCCGGTGAGATAAGTGCGGTCGGGATCGCCGTGGAACTCTTTCACTTCGTCGTTGAGCGCACCCATGGCCATGGCCATCATGTCGGGGTCGGTCCAGTGATGGTGATTGAAGGGGACCTGGGGCATGACGACGATAAAGGGCCAGCGTTCAGGATGGAGGCGGATTGCCTGGGGCAGGCCGATTTGGGTTTGGTCCATGCCCTCGGAGCCGCGCTCGCCGGAGCCGTGGAGAAAAAGGATGACCGGCCAGCGCTGATTGGGACTCCAGTTTTCCGGGAGGTACACGACGTAGTGATGGAGAACGCCGTTGATATCGATGGTGCGGTTGAGGAATCCGGTGTCCCGGCGGCGCGGCGCGGCGTAGGCGGGGAGAAGCAGCACGGCGAGAGAACAAGCCAGGAGAGCGCGTCGGATCATTGGTGGGTTGCGGACAGGATAGCAAGAAGCGGACAGAAATCTGCGCGCGAAAAGAGGGTTGGAAAGAATGTGGGGGATAAGATTGCGGGACGTCGAGGAGGTTTGCGCCTGACCTGTAGGCGCGCCCTACAATAGCGGCGGAGGATTTTTCCGATGAAGCTGACACGCCGCGATTTTTCCCGACTGAGTGCGATGGCCGCGTTTGCCGGCGCTTTGCCGCGGGTGGACGCGCAAAGCGGCGAAGGCCAGACGTCCGGGCGGAAGCTGCGGTGGTGCATTGTGGGGCTGGGGCGCATCTCGATGGACCACTTCATGCCGGGGGTGGCGGACTCGAAGACGGGCAAGCTGACGGCGCTGGTGAGCGGGCATCGCGAGAAGGCGGAGAAGCAGGCAGCGATGTACGACGTGCCGTCGCCTTCGATCTACAGCTACGACAACTACGACGAGATCGCGCAGAACAAAGAGATCGACGCGGTGTACATTGCGCTGCCGAATTCCATGCATGCGGAATACACGATTCGCGCGGCGAAGGCGGGCAAGCACGTGCTGTGCGAAAAGCCGATGGCGACGAGCGTGGCGGATTGCCGGAAGATGATTGACGAGTGCGCGAAGCATCGCGTGAAGCTGATGATCGCGTATCGCTGCCAGTATCAGCCGCAGCATTTAAAGGCGATTGAGCTGATCCGGTCGGGGGCGATTGGGCAGGTGCAGATCCTGGAGAGTGCATTTGGGTTCCCGATCCAGGCGGGGGAGTGGCGGCTGAATAAGAAGCTGGCGGGCGGCGGTCCGCTGATGGATGTGGGGATTTATTCGCTGAATGCCTGCCGGTATTTGACGGGCGAGGAGCCGGGGGAGATCAAAGCGAACGCTTCGGTGATCGACAAGGACGGCCGGTTCAACGAGGTCGAGGAGAACGATGGCTGGACGATGAAGTTTCCGTCAGGGATTCTGGCGAGCTGTACGACGACGTATGGCGGGGACACGGGCGGCGGCGGATTCTTCAAGGTGCATGGGTCGAAGGGATGGGTGGCGATGGAGCCGGCATTTCCGTACAACGGGATGCGGCTGATGGCGCACACTTTCGATGGGCTGAATCTGGATATGCCGGACCCGGAGAAGGATCCTGCGCAATTCACGGTGCAGGCTGATTATTTTGCAGATTGCGTGTGGAACAACCGCGAGCCCAAGACGGATGGGCAGGAAGGGCTGCGGGATATGACGCTGATCTCGGAAATCTATGAGGCGGCGGGCTTGAAGGGGCTGTGAGCGTGGCTCACAATGGCAGGCTACAGGTTTCAGAAAAGCTAACCAGGAGCGGTTCGATGCTGGAGCCGTTCGTTTAGGCGGGCATAGACATTGTCCCATGGCACCAGCTTCGTGGTTCCAGTGTCGATGGAAGCGGTGCGACGCTCATTTTCTTCGCGCCATGCCCGTTCCGTTTCGGCGTCCACGTCCGAATCGAGGCTGCCGAGCAAGGAATCGGCCAGAGCTGCGCGTTCCTCGCCCGGCGATTCGAGAGCTTCGTGAAGGAGTTGGGCGGCTTCGCGCGGCATGAGCCGATTCTGGCTCCGCTGGTGTCTCAAAGACCGATCTATCCGTTCGACGTTTTCGAGGCCAGTACTCGGGAATTCAATTCCTAAGGATGGGCAGGAGTTTTGAGTCCTACGCGGTGCGCTTCGAAGTATAGGTTGCAGACCGAGACGATGATCGTATCGGAGCTCTTCAAAAGAGCCCAGTCTCCCGGAATTTCAATACTGCCGCCCGCGATGTCGGCGGGGGCGTGGTGAATTGTCACGATCTCCGCTGTTCCTGAAAGAATCCCGAGTTGCTTAAAGTCGAGCTGTGAGTCGGATGGTCCGCCATAATATTCCTTCTCAAATTCTTCGCGGGTCCACACGCGCGTGGCTACGCCGACACCCTGTGCGATGTGGTTTTTCCACTGAAGGGAATCCGCCGTATAGCGAATCGTTGTGCCGATGAGCTGATTTGCTTCGCGCTGGCCCCAACAGGAAATTGTCCGCGTGGGGATGAGGCGTGTGACGACCCAATCGCCTTGTAGCTGCGTGGGAATCTCGTGCGTCTGAACGGTCGGTTGCTGCATTGCGATCAGCACGCAGAGCAAAAGGCCGCGAAGCATCGGCACAAACTACCCGTTCAGCGTTTCCTGCAGCTTGTTCAGGGTGCTGTTCAGGTTCTTGTCGGCGCGGCGCTGCTCGTCGATTTTGCCGATGGAGTGCATCACGGTGGTGTGGTGCTTGCCGCCGAACTGGCGGCCGATCTCCGGCAGGGATGCCTCGGTGAGCTGTTTGGCCAGGTACATGGCGATCTGGCGCGGCACGACGACGGCGCGGGAGTTGTTCTTCTGCTTGAGCTCGGCGACGCGCATGCCGAATTGCTCAGCGACGGCGCGCTGGATCGACTCGATGGTGATCTTGCGCACCTGAGTATCGATGAACTGCTTGAGGCACTGCTGCGCGGTGGGCAGCGTGATTTCAAGACCATTTAAACCGCACCAGGCGATCAGGCGGACCAGAGCGCCTTCGAGTTCGCGCACGTTGGTGCGGACGTTGGAAGCGACAAAGAGAGCGACATCCATGGGCAGCGGCGAGGGCAGGTGCTCGCTCTCCGCTTTCTTCTGCAGGATGGCGACTTTGGTTTCGAGATCGGGGGGCTGAATGTCGGCGATGAGGCCCCACTCGAAGCGGCTGCGCAGGCGGTCTTCAATCTCGGCCAGCTCCCGGGGCGGGCGGTCGGAGGCGATGACGATCTGCTTGAAGTTGTCGTGCAGCGCATTGAAGGTGTGGAAGAACTCTTCCTGGGTGCGCTCTTTTTGGCAGAGGAACTGGATGTCGTCGATGAGCAGCACGTCGACGGTGCGGAACTTGTCGCGGAAGCTGGTCATCTTGTCGTAGCGGACCGAGCTGATCATCTCGTTGGTGAACTTTTCCGCGGAGACGTAGGAGATGGACGCGCCGGGTATGCGCAGTTTTACTTCATGACCGATGGCGTGCATGAGGTGGGTCTTGCCCATACCGACGCCGCCGTAGAGGAAGAGTGGGTTGTAGGCCTTGGAGGGCTGCTCAGCGACGGCGAGGGCGGCGGCGCGGGCAAACTGATTGCCGGATCCGCAGACGAAGGCGTCAAAGGTATAACGCGGATTGAGCTGCGCGGCGGTCGACCAGTCAAAGCGGGCCTGCTGCGGGCCGGCATGGCTGGCTCGGACGATTCGGCGAGCCGTTGGCCTGCATGTTCGGAATCTGCGTGGAGGATGGGGCGAAGCCGCCGTCCTCGCGAATGCGGGGGAGGGTGGGGTCTTCGTCGGGAGTGATGAAATTGACGTCGTCGAACTCGAGCTGCAGATTCTCGATGGCTTCCTGGATGAGATCGCCGTAGCGGTCGCCGACGTGGCGAAACTCAGGCGTGGGAATGCGCACGAAGAGGACGCGCTCGCGCACGTAGCTGTAGCGCGTGGGCTTGAGCCAGGTGTCGTAGGATTGGCGATTGATTTTCTTTTCGAGTGCCGCGAGGATTTGGACCCACGGATTGAGAGCAACGGACGGGGTAACGGCGAAAGACATGCGCAATCCTTTTGCGAAACGCCGAGGGAGCGGAAGCGACCGTTGGCCGAAAATCGAAAATGCCCAAGGTTAACCCTGTGCTGTGGAAACAAACAGGGCGCGTTCAGGAGCAGATCCGTAGTAGGCCGGGAATGACTCCGCTCTGTCATGCAGCGAAGTTTCGGTCAGGTTCTTCCGACAACCGCAGGGCGCCGAAAAAAACTTAAGTGAACGTTGCCGATAGTAGCACAGTCGGAAGGCCGTGCAAACGCGACGGGAGGGAGAAATTTTTTCGCAAAAAGAAGTTGCACAGAAGATGCAGCAGAGGCGGTGAAAATCGGCGGGAGGGCAAAGTTTTTGCTGGCGCGGAAGCGATGGGATATACTTGATACTTGCCGCCCGAAGGCGTGTTGTGCGCAGTTGAGCGGCCCATGGGATTCGGTTGTGCAGGTCAAGCCGGGCTGATGCCCGCGACACGCATTCCGGAGAATCCGATCCAAAAGTTCAGGAGTCACCGTTTCCATGCCGAAACGTACATTTCAACCTAACCGCCGCAGCCGCTCAAAGACACACGGCTTTCGCTCCCGCATGAAAACCAAGAGCGGGGCCGCAGTCCTGTCCCGGCGTCGCGCGAGGGGCCGCAAGCGTGTATCCGTCAGCGCGAGCTATCGCGACTAAAGTTCCCACGGTTTTTCCCGTTCAGAAGGGCAGCGATCCGCTGCCTCTCCCCAAAGTGAGACGGAATGGAGATATGCCGGAGGCAAGTTTCGACTGGCGCAGCACCCGTCTGCGAAAGCATGCAGACTACCAGCGCGTCTATCGGGAGAGCCGCAGGCATACGTCCGCTTCAATGACCTATTTTTTCCGTGCACGAGAAGCCGGTGAACCGGCAGGCGTTGCTCCGCGTATTGGATTGACGACGGGACGCGTGCTGGGCGGCGCCGTGGAGCGCAACCGGATCCGGCGGCGTATGCGCGCGGCGGTGCGACTGCATGTGGTGGAACTGCCACAGCGCATGGATGTGGTGCTGCATCCGCGGAAGCAGGTGCTGGAGATGGAATTTGCGCGGCTGGAGAACGAAGTGGGGCGGATCTTCGCTGCGGTCGCAGCGGCTGGAGCCAGGGCATGAAAAGCGCGCAGGGCCAAAAGCTGAGAGGCGGCATGGCACAGGTGCTGCTGGCGATTTATAAAGGCGCTATTTCGCCACTTTTCAGAGGGCAGGGCGCGTGCCGGTTTCAGCCCACGTGCTCGGAATACGCGGCCATTGCGGTTGCGGAGCAAGGAGCGGTGCGCGGAAGCCTGATGGCGGCGTGGCGGGTGCTGCGCTGCAATCCCCTGAACCGCCTGGGCAATGGCGGAGGATTCGATCCAGTGCCGGCGAAACGAACAGAAGGCATACAGGCTGCGCAGAGAACCCTGGTTCCGCAGATCAGAGAGTAGGAAACGGAAGTCTTGGCAGAGATACAGAATCCCAATCAACAAGGCAGCGGCGGGGGCGGGTCCGACTCGCGTTCGCTCTTTGGCTTCATGATCGTGTTTGTGCTGATGGTGGTGGCGTTCCAGATTTGGGGCCCGAAGAAGCCGCAGCCGGAACCCGAGCACAAAAACCAGCCGACGCAGACGGCAGCGAACACAACGCCCACGCCGGCGTCGGTGCAGGACGCGCCTGCGGCAGCAGCAGCGACGCCGTCGCGGAAGCGGGGCGCGGAGAAGAAAGATGCGCCTGCAGCCCTGAGCACGGTGCAGGCGGCCAGCGCAACGGAAACGATTGTCGAGAACGAGCTGTACAAGATCACCTTCACGAACCGCGGCGGCCAGGTGAAGTCGTGGATCCTGAAGAAATTTACGAATGACGATGGCGGCCCGCTCGATCTGGTGAATTCCGATGCGGCCGGCAAATTCGGATTGCCGCTGTCACTGTACGCGTACGACCCGAACCTGCGGGGCACGCTGAATTCTGCGATGTACGTGGCGTCGGCGACCGGCGACCTGACCGCGCCCACCGCGCTGAGCTTCGATTATTCCGCGGGCGGGCTGACGGTCCACAAGACATTTCACTTCGATTCGAGCTATGTCATTCATGCCGATGTATCGGTGACGCAGAACGGCGCGCCGGTAACGGCGTTTCTGGAGTGGCCGGCGGGACTGGGCGACGAGAACACGGTGCAGCAGTATGCCACCGCGACCTATGTCGATCTGCTGAACGGCAAGAACGAGGAAACGGCGGCGAAGAAGGTATCGAGCGGCGACACGCTGCATGGATCTTTTGAATACGCCGGCGTGAGCGATTTGTATTTCGCGGCGGTCTTTATGCCGGATACGCCCGCGGACACGAGCGTGGTAACGCTGCACGACACGGTCGACGTTCCCAAAGATCGCAAGGCAAAGGGCGGCGCGGTGGAGCAGGAGCCGCTGCTGGGCGCGGCCATTGGCCAGATGGGCGACGGGGTGCACACGCAGATGTTTGCGGGGCCCAAGTCGCTGGATCTGCTGAAGTCCATTAAGACTGCCAACGGGCAAAACCTGGAGGGGGTGGTGAGCTTCGGGTGGTGGGGCTGGATCGCGAAGCCGATGCTGGTGGTGCTGCGTTATTTTGTGACGCACGGCATTCCCAACTGGGGCTGGGCGATTCTGGTGCTCACGGTGCTGTTGAATTTTGCGATGCTGCCGACGCGCGTGATGATGATGAAGTCATCGCTGAAGATGCAGCGGATTCAGCCGCAGATCGACGCAATCAAAGCCAAGTACGCGAAATACAAGACGACCGATCCCCGCCGGCAGGAAATGAACCAGGAGATGTTCGACCTGCAGCGGAAGGAAGGCGTGAACATGTTCGGCGGATGCCTGCCGATGCTGCTGCAGTATCCGTTGCTGTTTGGGTTCTACCGGATGCTGATGTATGCGATCGAACTGCGGCATGCGCACTGGTTGTGGCTGCCGGATTTGTCCGCTCCGGATCCGTTACACATCCTGCCGATTTTCGTGATTGTCTCGATGGTGCTTTCGCAACTGATGATGCCGTCACCGGGCGTGGACCAGTCCCAACAGCGGATGATGGCGTTTATGATGCCGGCGGTATTCGGCTACATGATGTGGTATATCGGCTCCGGCGTGGCGTTGTACTGGGCGGGGAGCAACATCATCGGCGTTGGGCAGCAGCTGGTGATGAACCGCACGAGCATGGGCCGGGAAATGCGCGAGATTGCCGCAAAGCGGGCGGCCAAGAAAAAGGCCAAAGGCAAAAGCCCGGGGCGATAAATTCAATTGCGGGTTGCAGGCGCGTTCCCGGGAGCATAGTTGTGGTTTAATTACGTCGGGATGCGATACTAATAACCTTCGATGCCGATTGAAGACTACTCTGCCGCCGCACAAAAAATTGCGGAATTGTTGAAGTCCCTGATCACGCTGGGCGGGCTCCGTTTGAAGTACCGGATCACGGCCGGTGCGGGCGCTGCCGACCCTGCGGGCCTGGAAGCTCGGGAAATCTATGTGGAACTCGCGGGGCCGGATGCCGGGCTGCTAACGCAGCGTGGAGGCGAGCTGTTGCGGGCTCTGGAGCACGTAGCGGCCAAGATGCTGCGGCTTGAGGACGCGGAACACGACAAGATTAGTTTTGACGCCGAGAACTTCAAGGCGCTGCGCGCACGCGAGCTGAAACTGGCTGCGGAGACGGCAGCGGAGCGGGTGCGCGCCTCCGGTCAGCCATATAGCTTTGCGCCGATGAGCTCGCGAGAGCGGAGAATGCTGCATCTGGCATTGCGGGGCTACGACGATCTGGAAACGGCGTCGAGCGGCGAGGGGCTGCATCGCTTCGTGGTGGCCTATCCGAAAGGGCATGCCCATCGGATTGAGGCTCCGCGCGAGGGGCGCTTCGAGAGGCGACGGCGGTAGAGCGCATCCCCAACGGCAGCCACTAGACTAAAGAGGCGGCGCGCGAGCGCGGGGCATCGCCATGCAACCTCATCCACAAACAACCGAACGCGAGTCGATTGCACAGGAGACGATCGTAGCGATCTCCACGCCGCCTGGGCGCGGGGGGATTGGCGTTGTGCGCCTTTCCGGGCCGCACGCGGGGGAGATTGCGCATGGGCTGATTCGCGTGCGCGCACCGCTCGAGCACGGCCGCGCGCGGCTGGCAGAAATCCCCGATCCGGATTCGGATGGGAGAATTGACGAGGCGGTGGTTACATATTTTGCCGCGCCTCGCTCCTACACGGGCGAGGATCTGGTGGAGATCAGCGCGCACGGATCGCCGGTGATTCTGGAACTGCTGGTGCGTCTGGCGCTGCGCAGCGGCGCGCGGCTGGCGCGGCCGGGGGAATTCACGGAGCGCGCGTTTCTCTCCGGGCGGCTGGATTTGACCCAGGCGGAGGCGGTGCGCGATTTGATTGAGGCGCAGACGCTGTATCAGGCACGCATCGCGGCCGAGCAGATGGGGGGAGCGCTCTCGCGGCGCATCCAGCCGGCGAAGGAACGGCTGGTGGAGCTGATATCGCTGCTGGAAGCGGGCATCGATTTTGCCGAAGACGATGTGGATGTGATGCCGGGGGAAGATATTGTCACACGCATCGATACAATTACGGTCGCGCTGCGGGATCTGGCGCAGACCTTTGAACACGGACGGATGGTGCATGCGGGGTTGCGGCTGGCGATTGTCGGGCGGCCCAACGTGGGCAAGTCGTCGTTGTTCAACCGCCTGCTGGAGCGGGAGCGGGCGATTGTGACGGCGTCTCCGGGAACAACGCGCGATCTGGTGACGGAGCGGCTATCGCTGGGCGGGATTCCGGTGGAGCTGGTGGATACGGCGGGGCTGCGGGAGGCGATCGACGAGGCTGAGGCGATTGGCGTACGCAAATCGCGCGAGACGCTGGCGGAGGCCGATGTGGTGCTGGTGGTGCTGGATGCGTCCGTGCCGCTGCGCGACGATGAGCGCGGGCTGATTGAGTCTCTGGAGGGCAGGCGCGCGCTGGTGGTTCGCAACAAGTGCGATCTGGAGGGCGGGGATCATGCTGCGCTGCCGGTAGCGTCGGTGGAGACGTCTGCGCTGACTGGAGCGGGGCTGAGCGATTTGCGAGCGGCGCTGGCCGACGTGGTGCGCAACCCTGCGGGCGAGAGCGAGTCCGGGATGCTGACGACGCTGCGGCACTTCGAAGCGGTGAGCGGGGCGAATGATTCTTTGGGCGCGGCGCGGGATGCCGTTGCGGCCAGGGTTCCGCACGAGATGCTGTTGCTTGATCTGTATAGCGCGTTGCGCCAACTGGATGGCCTGACCGGCGAGACGACGGCGGACGACATACTGAACCGGATCTTCTCGACTTTCTGCATCGGAAAGTAGAGTTCGCGCCAGCACAGTCGACCGAGTGGCACGATGGCGGCGCGTTGCTGTGATACCGTTAGGCTACTTCGCCCAACTCAAACGGTCAGTCCTATGTCCAAGCACGTCGCAGGTACGCGCGAGAGTGGTTTGCGGCTTGGTTTTCTTTGCGGAGCGTTCCTTTTGCTGGCGCAGGGGACGTGGGCGCAAAGTGTGACGCCGCTGTATGGGCCGAAGGGGATCAGCGCAGAAGCGGTGCGCCAGGGTGGCCTGGGGAGTTGCTATTTCCACGCGTCGATCGCCGCCGAGGCCCATGCTCATCCAGATTTGGTGAGGCAGGCCATTCAGGAGACGGGCGATGGTCTGTACCGGGTCACGTTTGCGACCGGCATGCCGGAGAACGTGCGGATAGCCGACGTACAGTATGCGCGGGACAAAGACTTCGACCGGTCCGATGGGCTTTGGGTAGCGGTGCTGCTGCGGGCGTACGGGCAGGCGACGCTGCGGGCCGCGCTGCTGGCTTCCATCGAGGCCACGACGTACCCGCCGCAGATCAAGCAGGCAGTCGAGGATGTGGTGGAGCAGAGCGATCTGCTGCTGGATGCTTACGACCGCGCGATCCGGCTGACCATCGACCAGTCTGGCACGATCGATGTGAGCGGGTTGGGAACAGCGCTGGATCATCAAATGGACGAAGCCGGCGTGCCGGTGATGATGCGGATCCAGGTGATGCAGTTTCTGCGCGCGCATGAGTTTATTGCCACGTTGCAGAAGGAACTGCAGGCAAATGGCGAATTATTTGGGGCCTATCGGGCGGTGGGCCAGGGGGGATTGCCGGGACATGTGCTGGGAGCGTTTGGCGGCAAGGTGTCGGTGGTGGGAACGATTTTGAATGCCGGCGCGATTCGTCCGGCATTGCAGCGTGTGCATGCGGGAGCGACACCGGCGATTGCAGCGACGCGGCCGGTGGTGGCGCAGCAGGATGCAGCGTACGCGAAGGGGGCCAACTGGTGGGTGGCCGGACATGCGTACACGGTACTGGACTACGATGAAGGAACGGATATGGTGACGCTGCGGAATCCGTGGGCGAGCCACCCCGGCCCGGATGGAACGTTTCAGTTGTCCGGGGGCGACTTTCTGCGTATGTTCGAGTATCTTGACATTTCGAGTTCGTGAGGAATTTCTAACCGCGCAGGCATGAGTAAGCCCCCCCAAATCGAGTATTTCGGCCTTTCCGATGTCGGCTGTGTTCGTGAAACCAACGAAGACGCTTTCGCGATCCAGAGCGAAGAGGGAATCTTCGTAGTCTGCGACGGGATGGGAGGCGGCGCAGCGGGAGAAGTGGCGAGCGGCCTCGCAGTGGAGTCGTTCCTGACGCAACTGCGGCAGACCAAGCTGGGGAATAATGCGGCGGCGGAGGATGTTACGGAAGCATTGCGGTTCGCGATTCTGGATGCGAACAGCCTGGTGCTGCAGCGTTCACGGCTGAGCACGGAATTCCACGGGATGGGCACGACGCTGGTGGCGATGTGGCTGCGCAAGGCGAAAATCAACGGCTCGGTGCGGCGCGCGGCATGGATCGCCCATGTGGGCGACAGCCGCTGCTACCGGTTTCGCGATGGCACGCTGTCTGGGATGACGGTGGATCACTCGCTGGTGGAGCAACAGGTGCGCATGGGGCAAATTACGGCGGAGGAAGCGGAACACTCCAACATGCGGCATGTGATTACCCGGGCGGTAGGCGTGGATTCGCGCCTGGAGCCGGAGATCGCCATCGAGGACGCCCTGGCGGGCGACATTTTCCTGTTGTGCAGCGACGGCCTGACCCGGGAAGTGACGGACGCGCGGATTGCTGAGTTGCTGGCGAGCGAGAAGCTGGTGGAAGACTCGTGCCGCGCGCTGATCGCGGAGGCCCGGAACAACGGGGGCAACGACAATATCACTTGTATGCTGGCGCGCCTGAACTAATTGGCGCCGCTGCCATGGCGAGGGATGTGCGCCCAAAAATTCACTCCCCTTTTGTTTCGCTTACGCGCTAGTATGGTCGCACCTTCCCCTCGATTGAAATACGTGCGCCTGCACTGATTTGCGCGAGGCCCTTTTGACGATCTGCCCTGAGTGTGAGACTCCGAATGCCGAAGGTTTAGGCGCTTGCAAGAGCTGTCATGCTTCACTGCAGACGGTCGGTCCGTGGTGTCTGGAGTGGCTGCACGGACCGCTGACGGGGCAGCGGGTGGCGCTGGAGCGCAGCGGCCTGAAAGTGGGCCGCAGCAGCGGCATGAATCAGCTGGTGATTCAGGATCCCGAAGTATCGCGGCAGCACGCGCAGATTGAGATTGCCGCCAACGGGGCAGCGCGGCTGGTGGATCCTGGCTCGCCGAATGGCTGCTTCGTAAATGGCAAGCGTGCGCAGGAAGCGGTGCTGCAGCCGGGCGATGTGGTGCGGTTTGGGGCGCGCGAGGAGAACAGTTTCCTTTTCGCGGAGGCGAGCGCGGTGCACAAGAGGGCGGCGCAGGACCCTCAGCCGAAAGGTCCGATGCCGGCCGCGGTGTCGAGCGCCGCGGCGTCGCGGCCAACGATTTTCATGATGGCGACGGATCAGGAAGACGCGCCGCCAGGGCGCCGCCTGCAGCTGATCCTCGACCAATACGCGGTGCGGGATATTCCGGTAACCGGGGCGCGGCTGGAATTCGGACGCGTAGAAGCGCCGGGACGGCTGCAGATCGATCATCCGTCGGTATCGCCGCGCCATGCGGAGCTGGTGAACGGCCGCGATGGGGCGATCCTGCGCGACCTGAAGTCGGAGGCCGGCACGCGGGTGAACGGCGTGCGCATCGCGGAGAAGAAACTCGAGGAGGGCGATCTTCTTCAGTTTGGCAACTGTGAGACGCACGTCTTTCTGTTTCGCGAGACGCGGGCGAGAGCCAACGTTCTGCGCGACGTGGAGCTGAAGGCCCCGCTGGTGAAGATCGGCCGCGCGGAAACGAACGATATCCGGCTGGAGCATCCGACGATTTCCGGACAGCACGCGGAAGTGCGGCGGGTGGGCGACGCGTTCGAACTGACGGATCTTGGTTCGACAAACGGGACGTTCGTGAACGGCGTGCGCATCACGAAGCAGATGCTGAAGCCGCGGGATCGCATCAGCCTGGGCGCGGTGCAGTTTGTGTTCGACGGCGCGCAGATGGAGCAGCAGTCGGACGGGACGCGGATCCGGCTGACGGCGCGCGACCTGCGCGTGGAGGCGAAAGATTTCCGGACGGGCGAGCTGCTGCGCCTGCTGAACGATGTATCGCTGGTCTTCGAGCCGCGGGAGTTCATCGGGCTGCTGGGACCGTCAGGCGCGGGGAAATCGACGCTGATGGACGCGCTGAACGGATCGCGCCCGGCGCAGTATGGCAAGGTGCTGCTGAACAATGCGGATCTGTATCGCGAGTACGATTCGCTGCGGACGCAAATCGGGTACCTGCCGCAGGAAGACATTCTGCACCGGCAATTGACGGTGCGGGAGTGCCTCTACTACTCGGCCAAACTGCGGCTGCCCGACGATTTTGGCGAAGCCGAGATCGCGGCGCGGGTGGACGAGACGATGCAGATGCTGGACCTGACGGAGCGCGCCGATCTGGCGATTGCGCAGCTCAGCGGGGGCCAGCGCAAGCGCGTGAGTCTGGGGATCGAGCTGCTGAATAAGCCGGCACTGCTATTTGTGGATGAGCCGACCGCGGGACAGGATCCGCGGACGGAAATGAAGATGATGCAGTTATTCCGCGAGATTGCGAACCGCGGATCGACGGTGGTGATCAACACGCATCTGCTGGGCTCGTTTAGTTTGCTGGATAAGGTTGCGGTGCTGGTGCGGGGGCAGCTGGCGTATTTCGGCGGCAGCCAGGAGATGATGCCGTATTTCGAGGCGCGGCGTCCGCACGAGATTTACGACCGGCTGCAGGAGAAGACGCCGGACGAATGGGCGGCTGCATATCGCGCATCGGAAACCTGGCGGGATTTGGCGGGGAGCGGAGAAAAGCCGGCGGCCTCGAAGACCGCGGGGCCCCAGGGAAAGGCATCGCAGGCGCGACATTCCGCGTGGCGGCAATGGATGACCCTGGTGAGCCGGCAGTTCACGCTGCGGCTGAAGGATAAGGCGACGATTGCGGCGATTCTGGCGCCGCCGATTGCGATTGCGGCGCTGGCGGGCATGATGTCGCAGACGCCAAACGAGCCGAGGATGCTCTTTCTGCTGGTGCTCGTGTCGCTGTGGTTTGGGTGCTCGGCCGCGGTGCGGGAGATCGTGGACGAAATGCCGGTCTACCTGCGGGAGCGGCAGCGCGAGCTGAAGATATCGAGCTATCTGGGTTCGAAGCTGGTGTGGCTGGCCGCGGTCGCGGTGGCGCAGGCGGTGCCGTTTGTCGCGGTGCTGATGGCCATGGGCGCGATCCAGAATCACATCCTGACCTGCGTTTTTCTGACGTGGTTGATGACGCTGGAAGGCGCTCTGATCGGGCTGTTGATCTCTGCATCGTTCTCTACGGCGGAGAAAGCCCTGTACGTGTTTCCGCTGACGATGATTCCGCAACTGCTGCTGGCGGGATTGCTGATGCCGGTGACGGCGCTGCATCCGTTCTATCTGGATAAGCAGCCGGGGAAACCGCCGGCGATTCGCGATATTCCCGCGCAGATTATGCCGGCGCCGATGGGGTCGGCTCTGCACTATGGGTTATCGCCGCTGATGGTTTCGCGATGGGGGCTGGAAGCGCTCACCGATGTGTACGTGCGCGATAACGAGCAGTACAGCTACGAACTGCTGAACAGCGTAGCCATCACGCTGCATCCGCGTGCTGCCGATGCGGCGCGGGCGCGGCTGGAGCAGATGGTCAAGGGCCAGATGCCTGCGCCAGAGCGGGATGAAGGGCCACCGTGGTCGGCTTATCTGGCCATTCTCGCGGCGTTCGGCGTTGTATCGATTGGGGCGACGGCAGGCATGCTGAGCTACAGGGAGAAACATGGACGTTGAAATCGAACTGGAAGGCACAACGAACCGCTGGGTACTGAGCCAGTCGCGGATACGCATCGGGGGCGGCTCGCGCTGCGATGTGATATTGCCGCCTGAGGAATACCCGAGTGTGGCGAGCGAGCACGCGGTTCTGGATATTGCGAACGGCCTGGTGATGCTGGCGGCGGGACGCGGGACCGATGCGCCGGTGTGGATGAATAACCACCTGATGAGCGGGAACACGGTGGTGCACTCCGGGGACGTGCTGCGGCTGGGGCCGAGCGGGCCGACATTGAAAATTACGGTGGTGGACCGAGTGAAGCTGCGCGAAGGCGAAGTGCGGACGCGGGCAACGATCTCGGCGGAGAAGACGGTGATTGCTGCGGCGCCGGGCAGCCGAGTCGACAGAACCGACAGGCCGACGGAAATGGCGACGGTGATGGCCGCGAGTCCGATGGACGGGGCGGCGAACCCGGCGCGGCAGGCAAAGTCGCAGGGCGTGCGGGTCAGGTTTGGACAGGAAAGTGGCGCCGAAGCAGCCGCGCCGGCAGTTCCCACAACATCCAAAGCGCCGGTTGCCCCGGCCGGAGCAGGCGGAGATGTACGTATGATCGAGAAAAAGCTGGATACAATGCGCAATCTATTGGCGGCGAACCTGGTGGTGCTGGTGCTGCTGTTGTTCGGGTTGTTCTATGAAAGCCAGCAGATCAATCAGAATCGCGTGGCGCTCGAGCAAATGCGCATGCAGGCGCAGACGGCGATGGGGCAGTTCACGCCGTCGCTCGATGCGCGGCTGAATGTATTTGAAACGCGCATGGATGGCATGGACGCGAAGATGCAGGCCGCGGAAGACCACATGGTGCAGCGGATGAATGCGGAGGTTCCCGCCATGATGGATCAATATCTCAAACGTAAAGAGGCGGAGTTGAAACGGCAGGCGCCGGCAGGCATTCCGGTGCCCACGCCCTGACGCGTAACCCAGTCTGGACAGTCTGCCCGGAGAGAACGATGAGCCGGAGAAGCAAACAACTCGGAGTTCTGACGATGCTGACGGCGGTCATCTGCGCCGTGCCGCTGGCGCGCGCGGAAAAGGAGGCTGCGCCGATCGGGATTTCGCTGGAGCGCCTGTCGCTGGAGTCGCTGACATCGGAGAAAATTCAAATCAGCGCGGACGTGGCCATTGTGGCGCAGCGCAAAGTGACGCTGCGGGGAGTGACATTCGGCCAGATGGCTTTGAACGGGTTGCCGTTTTATGCGACGCCGATTACCGAACCGCTCAGTCTGATCCCTGGGCAGAAGGTTTCTCCGGCGCACCCGATTGTGATGACGGTGTATTTTCACGATCTGAACAGCCTGCGGCCGCTGCGCTCGCTGGTGGCGGATGAGAAGGTAAGCCTGGACGGCATGGCGTATGCAGCGGTAACGATGAACGCCGCGGAGAAGATGTTTCTGTTCACGGGCGGCGCGCAGGTGCCGGTGCGCATCAACGAATCCGTGGGAGTGGAGATTCCGGGCGGGTTCGCCGCGCAGATGGGAGCGCTGGCGGCCATCGATTTTGCGCAGAAGGCGCTGGACCAGGCGGGGAGCGCGATGCAGTCGGTGCAGCAGGCTACATCGGAATGGCGCAGGCAGCTATGGACAAGCTACGCGCCCAAGCTGGTGCTGGCCCACGCTACCTGGCAGTTTAAGGACGCGTCGGGAAAGACCTTCGATGAAGAAGCGACGGGGATGGGGTTTCGGGTGAGCGGACGCCAGGTGCTGCTGCCGAGGTCGCTGCTGGAGCCGTGGAAATTCGATCCGTATCTGGCGGCCAGCATGAAGCAGGACGGCGATCTTAAAGTGGACCACTACGATTTGTGGTTATGGCCGGAGGGGGCGCAACTGCGCGACGAGTCGGGCGCGCTGCTGCCGGAGCATGCATGGCGGTTGAGCACAGGCGCGGTGCGCGTGCTGCCGCTGGCCCGGGAAGACAATGAGGTGATGCTGGTGCCGGAGGGCGACGGCAAGATTATGAAGGTGGAAGTGCATCGGCGGCAGGGCAGCGGGGCGCTGGCGCTGGTGGAGATTACCGATGAGACGGTCGCGCCGATGGCGGCGCAGATTGCAGTGCCGACAGCCGGAGGGAATGCGTCGGCAGCGGGACCGCTGGCGGTGTTCCGCTTTCCTGGCGGCGTGGCGGCGCGGGAAGCTCGCCCTGATGTGGTGATGGTCACGATGCCGGCAGCAGCAACCGGCTATGCGCTGGATCCGGCGATTGACCCGAGCGGCTGGGGCTCGCCGGTGATCTCCTCGCAGGGGATTGTAGGAGTGGTGACCGAGGAGAACGCGGCCGTGCCCATTGCGGATGCGCAAGCGTATTTGAAATTTGCGGAAACCGGGCCGCCGCCCATGCCGAAGCCCTAATCAACCAGCAAAATTGAGGCTCTAATTGCGCACGTTGGTGACGCCCGTATTTTTGGAGACTTTGCTCTCCAGGCGGTGCCAGTCAGTTTTGGTTTCGAGGCTGGCAAAGTCGAGCAGGCCGGAGACTCTCTGCAGCAGGTCGCCGGCGCCATTGCGGTCACGATCGCGCAGCAGTTGAGAGGAGCGCTCGAGGATGGTGCCGATGACGCGATCGGCGGTTGAACGGCCGCGAGCCCGGAACGACTTAGTGATGGTGCGCGTGGTGGAGGCGGGGTCGGTGGCGGCAGCCACGCGGCGAATGACCTTCTCGCCAGTCGGCAAATCGCTTTCGAGCACGGCGTACGCTCGGCCGATCATGCGGTAGAGCGCCTGATTGGATTCCTCCCGCAGGGCACGCAGGGCCATCTGGATTTTTTCAGAGCGCTGGACGCCGGACGACTGGCTCTCCAGAAGATGGAGCGAGTCAGCGATGCGGCCGGCCTGGGCGAGCTTGGCGGCGGAAGCCAGCGCGCCTTCCACCTGCTTGCGGAGAGCTGCGCGTCCGGTTTCGGCCTGATCGAGCAGCATGCGCAGTGCGGTATCTTCCTTGCGGCGGATAGCTTCTTCGAGGAAACCGATGCACTCGTCGAAGGATTCATCGCGCATCAGCACCTGAGCTTTGGCGAGGTTGTTGCGCAGGGTTTCCTGGCGCTGATGCTCCAGCTCTTCGGTGCGGGCGAAATCGAGCAGGGAGAGAATTTCGTTGGTCGCGATGCCCTCGTTCTGGCACAGCTCAAGAATGCGGACGGCGTCGGTGAACTGCGATTTGCCCAGCGCTTCGCGGGCGCGCTGAACATATTCCGAACGGCGTTCTTCGACGGTTTGCTGGCGGAAGCGTTCGGTGAGCAGCGCATCGAGGGACATGAGGCGCTCGTCGCCGGGCACGCGCTGCAGCGCTTCGCGCACCAGCTCAAGCGCTTCGCGGGGGCGGAGGTCGCGGCACTTCTGCACGGTTTCATCCACGAGGCGGCGATTCTCGTGGTCGCGCAACTGGCGATCGACCTGGGTCTTGAGGCGAAAGAGGGCAGACTCGGAAGGCATGGCCGCCATGGCGGCGTGGATCGACTGGGCAGCGTGCTGCAACTCTTCCAGGGTAGTGGCGCGGGTGACTTCGCTTTCAATCGCGGCCACGGTTTCGCGCCTGCGAATTTGATTCAGGCCGGCGTTGGCATCGCCGAGCAGCAGCGAGAGCTCGGCGTTGGTGGGATCGAACTGTTCGACCTGGCGCAACAGCTCGATGGCTTCGTTGTAACGGCGAGCGCTGATTTCCGCGCGCGCGGCATCGAGCAGGCGCCGGGCCTGTACCTGTTTGCCGGCCTGCTCCGCTTCCCGGGAGAGCAGGTTGCACATAGCAACGACGCGGGAGTTGGACTTATCGACCTTGAGAGCCTTTTGCGCAGCGGCGATGGCCGACTCATAATCGCCGCGGCGGCGCGCCAGCTCGGCCTGGGTGAGGTATTCCTCAATGCGCTCCTGCTTTTCTTTTTCCCGCTGCGCTTTTTTCTGCAGGCGCTGCAGTTCAGGATTGGAAGCATCGAGCTTGAGCGCCTCTTCGAGCATGGAAAGACTCTGATCGAAGCGTTTCTCTTCAATGGCGTCTTCGGCCAGCTGGCGAATCTGCTGGATGCGCTCCTCGCGCTGGCGCTGCGTGAAGTGGCGCTGGATGTCGAGCAGCAACTGACGCGCCTCGGGATGGGCGCCGTCGAGCTTGAGCACCTGCTGAAGCACGGCGCGGGCGCGGGTAAACTCCTGGGCCTCCATCAGCCGCTGCGCCTCGGGCATCATCTCGACAATTTGTTCCTGCTTCAGCTCGGTGATGGCGCCGCTGAGGTCTCCGGCCATTTCCTCGGCGGCGGAATAGCGATCCTCGGGATTTTTGGCGAGGGCGCGATCCACAATCATGCTGAGGACCGCGGGAAATTCACCAAAATTGGTGATGGGAGGGTGCGGATATTGAAGGATCTGCTGCATCAGCACAACGTCATCGCCGCTGAAGGGCAGCCGGCCGGTGATGAGCTGATAGAGAACGACGCCGGCCGCGAAGATGTCGGAGCGGCCATCGATGTTCTCATTGCGCAGGCGCTCCGGAGCCATGTAGGGAATGGTGCCGATGATATGGCCGGTGCGGGTGCGGCCGTCGTCGCCGGGGTTGCGTTTTTCGAGGCGGGCGATGCCGAAATCGAGAAGCTTCACAACGCCGTCGGCCTGGACGAAGATATTGGCCGGCTTCACGTCGCGGTGGATGACATGGCAGCGGTGCGCGTAGCCCAGCGCGGAGCAAGTGTCTTCGATAATGCGGAGCCGCGTGGCCATGGAGAGCGGGGCGTTGGCCTTAATGAGCTTGTCGAGCGGGTCGCCGTCAATGCACTCCATCACGATGTAGGGAACGCCGTTTTCGTCGCCCATGTCGTAGACGGTGACGATGTTGGCATGCTTCAAACGCCCGGTGCGCTGGGCTTCATCGTAGAAACGCGCCAGCATGTCGGGATCGCCGGCGAAGCCCTGGGTAAGGGTCTTAATGGCGACTTCGCGGCCGATGCGGCGATCGATGCCGCGATAGACGACACCCATGCCGCCATGGCCCAGCACGTCGATCACATCGTATTTGCCGATGCGCGTGACAGGACTGCTGATCCGGGTTTTCTCCGAGGTGTCCGACATGATCCGATTGTTCGCTGCGTATTTGCAACAACTGCCGGCGCCGCAGAACGCCGGACCTCAAGGCAAATGAAAAAAAGACAGACTAATTACTGCTCACCATGGTCGCCTGCTGGATGGTTGTGTTGTTGGGCAGCGGAGTCGGCTCCAGCAGGAACGTGTCGCTCAGAAATTTCTTTGCGTGTTCCCGCTGCGAGGAACCGTCTTCGTGGGTCAAATTCAGATAGCGCAAATACGACTCACCTGCACCCTCCATATCGCCTTCATTTTCTTTTCGGTAGGCTTCGTCATAAATTTTCTGAGGCAGCAGGGCAATGTGCTTGCGCACCGATTCCACCAACTCCTGCAAGGCTGCGGTTTCCAGGTTGGTCTTAAATTCTTCGAGGTCAGGTTCGGTTCCGGTATTGACCACGCCGTTGCGATCCGCCGGGCTGACATTGGACAGAACGACTGCCGTCTCCTTGTCGTCCTTGGTGATGAGGACCGGTGGGGGCATCGCTCCGCTTGTTTGTTCGGACAAGGGCTGGCTGATGGAAAACCGCAGTTGCACAATCCCGTTCACTTTAATCGTCTTTTTGGTGTAGGTGTAAGGCCGGGGAATATCCTCGGTCCGGGTCCTGGGGATGACATCCCGCGCCGCGATCAGTTTGTTGACCTTGTCTTCCGCAGCGGCAACCGCCTTTTGGGCGTTCGAGACGTGTTTTCCTTTGGTGACGGCGCCTGTGAGGGTACCCTGCGCTGCGGTCAGTTCTTCTTTCGCGGCTTCGACGGCCTGATCGGCCTTATTCCACGCGTCGTTGGGAACATCGTGGGTTCCAACTACAAATTCGGAAGGTATCTGTTCGGGGGTACTGGGCGCAGAAACATGATGCTGAATCACGTCGCCCTCCAGTTGGAAATCCGGTTCGACATCGGGCGGGAGGGAATCGGTGGCGCGCAGCACCTTCACGGGAAGTCCGGAGCTCTCCAGGTCGCCGATAATCGCACTTTCAATCTGTCCGACAAAGCCGGCGCTGTCGCGCTGGGATGTCTGATCGAGGAACTGCACGCGGATCGCCAGGCTGGAACGCAGGTTGTGACTCGTCGTATTCAGGTTTTGGGCGTCGCGCAGGTCAGCAAGATTGTCGGCTTTGTAGGGCATCGCCTTCACAATCTCGGCCCAACCTAACTCCGTCCCCGAGGCACCCGGCTTGGCGAAGTACTTATTCGCTGTAGTCAGCAGATACTTACTCAGATCATTCGCGGCTACCTGCTTGAGAACGACGTAAGTATCGTTTTGGTTGATCTCGTAAGCGCGGTCAAGGTACTCGTATGCCAACTCAACCTGACTTTCGTCGCCGGGGCCGGTGATGGAGCCGTGGAGCTTGAGCAGGTTTTTGGCCTTCGCGGAAGCGGCGTCCGCATACCCGGGAGCCAGGCGGTCGATATCAGCCTGCACGAATTTCCTTTGTGCATTGGAAAGGAAATAAAGCGCTTCGTAGGCGCGAATGATGTCGTGGTCCTGCTCGTACTGCTGGCTGGTCGCCAGGGCGGCCTGGGCAGCGGCCTTGTCACGAGCGACGGCCAGCTGGGCCTGGGCGGTTTTCAGATCCGCTTCAGCCTCACCGGTGTCATGGACATTTTTGGCCTTCTCGTATTCCGCCGTGGCGTTTTGCCAGTCGAGGGCCTTCCCGTATTGTTTGGCCTTCTCGTAGTGATAGCTGTAGACGGTGTCGACCACGGAGCCGATGCGTGGCTCTTCATCGGCAAAGGAGCGATAGGGCTGGATTTGCGCAAAAGCCTTGTCGTACTGTCCCGCGACGAGGCTCGCGTTGGCCGAAGTGACAGCGGTCTCAAACGCCGTGACATCGGTGTGCACCTGAGTGGCCAGATTGCGGCCGGGTGCAAATTTTGGATCGATGGAGGTGATCGCATCGCTCAGTTTTTTGGCAGTCTGCAGGTGGGGATAGCCGGGAGTGTGGGCAGTCATGGCGGCATCCCACGCGTTCAGTTCGGTGAGCGCCTGATTGGTGAGATTGGTGAGCTGCCCGGTCACATCGGCATCCAGCTTCTGTGCGGAGTCGAGACTGGGTTTCGTGGCCAGGGCGAGATCAGCGTGTGTGCGCGCGTTCTTCAGGTCGGGGTAGGAAGGCGCCGCCAGTGCAGCGGACTTCTCCCATGCGGCGAGGGAAGTCTGTCCGGCCTGGACATAGAGCAGAGCCAGCGCCGACTTTGCTTCGGCCAGATGCGAAGTGGTTGGATAGCGGCTGATGAAGGCCGTCCAGATGGCAATGTCGGAAGCACGCTTCGCGCGCAGATAGTCAGCCGTCTCAGTGTTCAGGGTGGCGACCAGGACGATGGTGACGCCTTTTCTAATGGGCTGGGGCAGCGAAACGCTCTCGGTGGAGGGACCGGTGGGAGTGCCGGTTGGAAGGGCCTGATCGGCGAGCTCAGAGAGCGAATAGGCCGCGCCGTGGTCAAACTTTACATTCTCGGGAAGGACGCAGATGCCCTGGCCGCCGCCGGTACTGTAGCGCAGGATGCCATCAGCGCCACGCTCGAGGGTGCCCCCTGGAGCCATGACCACTTTGGGCAGCTTGCCATACGCCGAGTGGTCGATGGCCTGACCAGACGTGCACTGGCGGAGCTCCAGTTTGTCGTTGATGAAAAAGTTGGCTAACTGGACGTACGCGGCGCCGGACCGGCCATCGTATAGTTCAATCGCATTGAGGCCTTGTTTGGCGGCGTGCGCCGCAGGCACAAACAAGCCCAGAGCCAGAGCGCTCGAACCGATCCAAAACAGAGAGTTCCGCAGGAAAGCATTTCGCTGCAAGGACGTACGTGACATCATGTGGTGACCCCGAATAGAAAACCAACTATGCCGATGAAAGGCCCGATTTTCAACAGGAAGAGAGCCGCGAGCCACAGAAAGGAAATCCGAATCACGGGGGATGACGCCGGATATCCGCGATCAGAGAATAGGCTCGGTAACTGTGCCTGCTACGCTATCATTCCTGGCAGGACGGGCGCAAGAAACTTTGGTGTCACTAATACGGAAGTTGTAATGTAGCTGCATCGGAGAAGATCAATAGCAATGCAGGGTTCTCGTGAGGCGCAACTCGCGAAAGGCCAACGCACCGCGCTGGCGGACGGCCCGGCTTCATCGCCAGGCGCGCTGCTCTTCGTGCGTTTGTGGCCGGCACCCGAAGAGGGCGAGACCGATGAGCACTTTTGGGAGTCCGATACGCCTGCGGTTGGCCTGACTCTGGACCTGATTGCGGCGTCGGAAGGGGTGCGCACGGCGACTGTGGGCCGGCAGATGGTCGCCAAACTACCCTCCGTAGAAGCCGCCATTGCGACGGCACGCCGCCTGCAGTGGGCGATTCAGGGATTTGCCGAGAGCGAAGGGCTGCAGCAAACGGCGGCCGCGGCGCTGGTTCATGGGGGAATCGAGCTGCCCGATTCGCTCGCCGACAGCGAGTGGGTCGCATCGCTCAAAAAGGCGAATCCTGGGCAAATTTTGCTGACCGAGGAAGCTTGCCAGGCCGTGGCACAGATTCCCGGCTATGCACTGGCCACCGCCGTTGCCGGGAGCCCGCGCGAATTGGCCTGGCAGCGCGCGCAATCGAAAACGGATCGCAGCGAGGACGAGCAAACGCTCAACCGGCTGATCGAATTGAGCGGCAATCGCGTGGAAGAGATCGAAGAGCGTCCTGCTGCGCCGGCGAACTTTGTGCCGCGAGCGGACGAACGCAACCTTGATACCGTCGAGGAGACGCCACGCTCCAGCCGTAAGGGTCTGATGATCGCTGCGGTGATTGTGGTGCTGCTGGGGGCTGCGGCCCTGGCCGCGCTCTATTTGAGGAAACCGGCTCAGGTACCCGCGGCCAGTATTCCGTCAGCGTCTTCTCCGGCGTCGTCCAACGGTACTCCGGCGGCGGCAACACAGCCGGCCGTTACAACGCAAACCGTCGGAGCCGCGCCAACGTCGACGACACCCACTGCAGCGCCGGCGAATGAACAGAAGCTTACTCCGAAGGAACTGCGGGCACTGAAACGCGAACAGAAGAAAGAAACCCAGCAGGCCGCGCAGGGAACGCCGGCGCCGGCGACCCCCGAAGCAGCCGCGCCGCCGAAGAGCGGACGGTGCGAAATCGACGAGGGGTCCATTTCCGGCGTGCTGGAGATCGCCGAGCGGAGCCTGGCGGCGGGCAAGTATCACCAGGCGGCGCAAAGCTTCAGCATGGTGCTGAACTGCCAACCCGGCAACGCAAGTGCCCGCCAGGGGTACGACAAGGCGCGCCAGTCGCAACAGATGGAAGGCGACTCGCCCGAATAGTGGAAGTTATTCCGCAGCCGGTAGCCTGGAGGACGATGCACTCCATGCAATGCTGAAGCTGCTGTTCCCTGCTGCGTTAGTCGGTGCAGAGGCTATTTGGGCCTGTGATGGTTACAGATGATCTCGAGCCTAGCGGGTCATGGCGTAGTGCACCTGTTCTTCGATGGCTGCGATTTTGATGGGATCGCGGTTGGCTTGCTGGAGCGCTTTGTTCAAATCAGGCAGGCCGATCTTCTTGTATTGATCCCAGGCGGCGACCTTCTCGCGCTCCGCTTTGCTCATCGCGTTGAAGATTTCGAGTGCCGAGGCGGGAGCGGTGCGGTCTCCGCTTTCGACGACATGGAGAACGGTTCCCAGCGCTGAGGTGGCTTCGCCGAGGCCGGGATGGGATTCATCTGTGTCTTCACGTCCGCCGCCGCGGATGGACCTGAGTTGCTCCTGCGCTTTCGTAATGACGTCACTGAGCGCCGCATCGGGCGAGGAGCCTTTGATTTTTGCGATCTGGCTTTCGAGGCTTTGCAACTCCGCCATCGCTTTGCGGCCGGAGAGGACCTGCGCGTAAACCTGGGTTCCGAGGGCGTACTGCGCATCGAGCACCGCCTGCGTGCAGGCGCAGCGCGGATCCATGATGACTTTGAGCGGGCGATCGCTTTTGGTGCCATCCACATTGAGGCGCAGCGTGTAGGAGCCGGGCGGAACGCGTGGTCCTGCGGGCGCGCCGATTTCGTCATCCTGATCGTCGTCGCCGGTGCCGGCGCTGGATCCGCCGGAGGCAAGATCCCAGACAAAGCGATGCTCGCCCGCGTTGGTCTCCAGCAACTGCGGTCTGGGGAACCAACGTTCAGCGATGGGCAGCATGGGCCGCGGCGGTGCTTGCTTGTCGGCGCTGGAGAAATGGCGGACAACGTGGCCCCGCGCGTCGAGAATTTGCAGGGTGACTTTGGTGGCAGCGTCGCTCAGGTAGTAGTCGACGATCGCTCCGTTGGGAGGATTGTCGGCCTGCGGCTCTTCGGGCGGAAGCGGCGTGCCGAGGAATCCGTCGTTATCGACGCGGACCGCGGTTGCCGGTGCATAGAGAAAGGCTTTGGCGTCTCCCACGGCGGCCGCCTGGCGCAGCGGTGTGATGTCGTCGAGCACCCAGAAGCTGCGGCCGTGCGTGGCGATGATCAAATCGCTGCCGTTGATGTTCATGTCGCGCACTGAGGTGACGGGCAGATTCATTTGCAGAGGCTGCCACTGCGCGCCGCCGTTGAACGAGACGTAGATGCCGAACTCCGTCCCGGCAAAGAGCAGGTTCTTCTGTTCGGTGTCTTCGCGGACGGCATTCACGAAGTGCGTTGGTGCAATGCCGTTCACGGAGGCGGTCCAGGTCTTGCCGTAATCGTGGGTGATGAAGAGATACGGTTTCAGATCGTCGAGACGATGGCGCTCGACGGCGGCATACGCGGTGGCTGGATCGAAGTGCGAGGCTTCGATCATGTCGATGCGCGTCCAGGGGGTGAGTCCGGGCGGCGTGATGTCGGTCCAGTTTTTCCCGGCGTCACGGGTGATGTAGACCTTGCCGGTATCGCTGCCCGCCCAAATGAGGTCAGCGTGGAGTGGCGAGGGCGCAATCGTGTTGACCACGCCATAACCACGCTGCATGGCGTTTTCTGGAGTAACCGGGCCGGTTTGGCTGGCCTTTGGATCGGCGCCGGTGAGATCGGGACTGATTTTTTCCCAATGAATTCCACCGTCGATGGTCTTCATCACGAACTGCGTGCCGAGGTAGAGCGAAGTTTTATCTGCCGGTGAAAAAACCAACACGGGTGTCCAGGGGTCGCGATACTTGCGCTGGTTGATTTCGGTGCCGAAACCGCCGAGGGGCCAGGGAGAGACATTCTGGCTGAAGGACGTTCGCAGGTCCTGGCGCGAGGGGCCGCCGTAGGTGTCAGAAACGTAGACAATGTTTTCGTCTTTCGGATCGATGGCGATGTAGCCGCTCTCGCTGCCTCCGGGAAGGAACCAGTCGCGCGTATCGATGTGTCCGTGATCGGAGCGGCTGTGCACCGCAATCGCGCCGGAATCCTGCTGCGCTCCGAAAATGGTGTACGGGAATTTATGATCGGTGGTGACGTGATAAAGCTGCGCCGTAGCCTGGTTATACCAGGTGGACCACGTTTTGCCGCGATCGAGGCTGACGCTGGTTCCCTGGTCGACGCCGAGCACTAAGTGATTCGAGTTTTTCGGATCGACCCAAATCTGGTGGTAGTCATCGCCGCCGGGGGCGCCGCGCACAATTTCGATGGTCTTGCCGCCGTCGTTGGTGCGATAGAGCGCGACGTTGGGCATGTAGAGCACGTCAGGATTATTGGGATCGATGGCGAGCGAGTTGAAATACCAGGCGCGGCTGGTGAGGCGCGCGTCGCTGCTGGCGAGCGACCAGGTATCGCCGCCGTCGTTGGAGCGATAGAGACCGGCCTGGCCTTTGCAGTCGATGGTCGCGTAGACGCGCTGGCCATCCGCGCTGACGGCAATGCCGGTGCGTCCCCAGGTGGCGTCGGGCAGGCCGTGTCCGGAAATCTGCGTCCAGTGCGCGCCGGCATCGGTGGAGCGGTAGAGACCGTTGCCGGGGCCTTCGAGCGGAGCGTACGTGCTCCACGGCGGACGATGCGCGTTCCAGGTGGTGGCAAAAAGGATTTGCGGCTGCGATGTGGCCATGGCGATGTCGGCGATGCCAACGTCGGGACCCTTGTCGAGCACGCGTGTCCACTTCGCGCCGCCGTCGGTGGATTTGTAAACGCCGCGCTGGTCGCTGGGGCCGTAGGCGTGGCCGAGCACGCCCACGTAGACGGTGTGCGCGTCGGTGGGATCGACGAGGATGCGACTGATGTGGCGAGAATCTTCAAGGCCGATGGACTGCCAGGTCGCGCCGGCGTCGTCGCTGCGATACATGCCGTTGCCGGAAGCAAGGTCGGAGCGAATGTCCGACTCGCCGGTGCCGGCGTAGATCACTTTACGGATCGGAGGGGGCCACAGCCAGCGCGCCGATGGAGGCCACGGGCTCGTGGTCAAAGATGGGCTGCCATACCGTGCCTGCATCCGTGGTCTTCCACACGCCGCCGTCGACGCCGCCAAAGTAGAAGGTGCCGTCGCTGCCCGGCACGCCGCTCACGGCGACGACGCGGCCCGCGCGGAACGGCCCCACCAGACGCCAGTGAAGGCCATTGAAGAGCTGCGGAGAGACTCCCTGGGCGCGAGCGAAACTCGGCGCGGCGACTGCGGCCACGGCGAGAAACAGCGAAAAATGCAGACGGAAGGACGAGCGAGGCGCAATGAGCTGACGGGTTTTCATTGGTGCATCGATTGTGACGGCGAATCGAATGCCGCGCAAGAGCCACCAGCCCCGTTACAATGTCCGCTGTATGCCCGCATCGTCCCGCGATGCGGCTGAAAGGGAATCCTCAACCTCATGGTCAGCCGTTTTTCCTCGCGTTTTCTGTTTGCCGCCACAGCCTGTTGTGCCGCTCTGCTGCCTGCACCCATTGTTGTTGCTCAGACAGCCTCGACCATGCCCGACCTGCACTGGCGCATGATCGGCCCATTTCGCGGAGGCCGCACCCGCGCTGCTGCGGGCGTGCCGGATCAGCCCAACGTTTTTTATATTGGCCAGGTCGATGGCGGCGTGTGGAAGTCGACGGATTACGGACGCACCTGGTTCCCCATCTTCGATCACGAGGACACGCAGTCCATTGGCGCGATTGCGGTTGCTCCGTCTGACGATAACGTCGTGTATGTGGCGAGCGGCGAGGGACTGCATCGGCCGGATCTTTCTGTTGGCGACGGGATTTATCGTTCGGCTGATGCGGGCAAGACATGGGTGCATCTCGGTCTGCGTGAGGGTGAACAGATTCCCGCCATCGCTATCGATCCAGGCAATCCGAATCGCCTGTTCGCTGCGGTTTTGGGGCATCCTTATGGGCCGAATCCGGAGCGCGGGATTTATCGCTCCGACGACGGCGGCAAAACGTGGAAGCAGGTGCTGTATAAGGATGAGCGCACCGGCGGTTCCGACGTGGTGATCGATCCGAAGAACCCGCGCGTGATTTACGCGTCACTGTGGGAAGATACGCTGGGGCCGTGGGAAGACGCGAATCAATATTCCGGAACGAACGGTGGGCTTTTTAAAAGCACAGATGGCGGCGATACTTGGAAGAAGCTGAGCGGGGGCCTGCCGGACAATCTGGTGCAGATCAACGTCACCATTGCTGCCAGCCATCCGGATCGCCTGTATGCAACGCTGTCGACGAAGGCGGAGGGCAGCGGCTACGCGTCAGGCAAAGGCCTGGGCGTTTATCGGTCGGATGATGCCGGGGCGACGTGGCAGAAGATCACCGACGATCCGCGGCCCGCGATGAAAATTGGCGGCGGCGATTTATCAGTGCCGGTGGCCGATCCGCAGAATCCCGACACGGTATACAGCACCAGCATCGTGACGGTTCGCTCCACCGACGGCGGCAAGACGTGGATCAGCCTGCGCGGCGCGCCGGGCGGCGACGACTACCAGAACATGTGGATCAATCCGCGCAATCCGAAAATCATTCTCCTGGTGAGCGATCAGGGCGCGGTGATCAGCGTGAACGGCGGCGAGAGTTGGGGCTCGTGGTATAACCAGCCGACGGCGCAGCTGTATCACGTGGCGGCGACGAATACTTTTCCGTATCAGGTGTGCGCGGGCCAGCAGGAGAGCGGCTCGGTGTGCACGTCGACACGCGGCAACGATGGGGAAATTACGTTTCGCGAATGGCATCCGGCGGGGATCATCGAGTACGGCTATGCTGCGCCGGATCCGCTGCATCCGGCCATCATTTATGGCGCTGGCCGCACGGAAGTTTCCCGCTACGACAGCGTGACCGGCGAAGTGCAGAATGTTACGCCGCTGCCCGCGCGCGAGAAGGGATTCCGCGGCGATCGCACCGAGCCGATTCTGTTCTCGCCGATCGATCCGCACACGCTGTATTACGCCTCGAACCACCTTTTTAAGACGACCGACTACGGACACACGTGGGAGAACATCAGTCCCGACCTGAGCCAGGAAAAAACGGGGCAGCCGGCAACGGTTCCCACGCTGACGCCGGAACAGCAGGCGCAGCGGCGAGGCGTGATTTATGCGGTGGCTGCTTCGTACAAAACGACGCAGACCATTTGGGCAGGAACGGACGATGGCCTGGTGTGGATCACTCGCGATGGCGGGGCCAACTGGAGCAAGATCACGCCGCCCGGCATTTCGGAGTGGAGCAAGATCGCACAGATTGACGCGTCGCGCTTCGACGATGACACAGCGTATGTCGCGGTAAATCGCGAGCGAATCGACGATCTGCGTCCGTATGCGTTCCGCACGCACGACGGCGGCAAGACGTGGGAATCGATCAGCGCGGGGCTGCCGGACGATGCGCCGGTGAATGCGGTCCGCGCCGATCCGGTGAAGCAGGGGCTGCTGTATGCGGCGACGGAGCATGGGGTGTGGGTGTCGTGGGATGACGGCTCGCACTGGAGCTCGCTCCAATACAACCTGCCGCCCACGTCCATGCGCGATTTGCTGGTGCACGACGATGATTTGATTGTGGCGACGCATGGAAGATCGTTCTGGGTGCTGGACGATGTGGCGCCGCTGCGCTCCATGATGGACGGAGAGGCGCATATGTTGTTGCCTCCGGCTCCGGCGTGGCGCGTACGCCGCAGCAATTACACAGATACGCCAATGCCGCCGGATGAGCCGATGGGCGAGAACCCGCCGGTGGGCGCGAGCATCGACTACCGCCTGGCGAAGGCCGCGCAATCCGTCACGCTGGAAATTCTTGACGGCAGCGGAACGGTTCTGCGGAAATATTCGAGCACGGATCCGGTTTCGCCGACGGCTGAGGAATTGAAAACCAATTTGATTCCGCCTTACTGGCCGAAGCGGAATGGTCCAATGCCGGTGAGCGCGGGGATGCATCGCTGGGTGTGGGATTTGCGCGCCACGCCCCCTGCGTCGCTGCATTACGAATACCCCATTTCCGCCGTGCCGGGGCGAACGCCGCTCACGCCGCAAGGGCCGCTGGCGCTGCCGGGCGAGTACACGGTGCAGTTGACTGTGGACGGGCACAGCGAGACGGCGCCGCTGACCGTGAAGATGGATCCGCGCGTGCATACCTCTCCGGCTGATCTGGAGGCGCTGCATTCCGCGGAGTGGGCCATGTATACGACGTTCGATGCTGCGGCGAAGGCGGATCTGGCCGCGCACGCTGTTGAGGAGCAGATGAATGGAGCGGGGAATGCGGCGCTCTCGGCACAACTCGCTCCGTATAGCGCTGCCCTGAAGGCGGTTCTCGACGGCAGCGGGGCTGATTCGCCAAATCATGTGGATGGCGTCGACGCGGTTACGGGCGCAGACGGGCAGCTTTATGGCGAATTCGACATGGCTGACGAACCGCCCACGCAGACGCTGCTGACCGCGGCTGCAAAGGCGGAAGAGGATAGCAAAGCAGCGGTTGCCGCGTGGGACAACTTCAAAGCGCAACAGTTGCCGGCGTTGAACGACGTGCTGCATAAGGCGGGGCGTCCGGCCATCAACCCGGCGAAACAGCCGACGGATTTGCCGGAAGCGGGCGACGAAGACTAGCTCGGCCAGCGGGAAAGTAAGGGGAAAACCCCACCGGCGGGCGCGGCTCATGGCAGCGCGCCGGTCTGTGGGGTTTTCCTGGCTTGACAAACATACCAACTGGTCGGTATGTTGATCGAGTAATGCCAACCAGCACCCAATCCGATTCTCGCGGCAAGCTGCTGGACGCCGCTATCCATCTGATCCGCTCCCGTGGGTACACCGCGACCCGCGTCGATGACATTTGTGCCGCGGCTGGGCTCTCCAAAGGCAGCTTTTTCCATTACTTCAGCAGCAAAGAAGATTTGGCTCTGGCGGCCGCTGCGCGCTGGAACGAGCAGACCGGCGGCTTCTTTGCCTCCGCTCCCTATCACGAACCCTCCGATCCTCTGGAGCGGGTCCTCGCTTACATCGATCTCCGCAAATCGCTGTTGCACGGCGAACTGCCCGAATTCACGTGCCTGATGGGCACCATGCTGCAGGAGACCTACGAGACGTCTCCGTCGATTCGGGAAGCCTGCGACCAAAGCATCAGCAATCACGCGGCGACACTCGAGGCCGACATCGCTGCAGCCATTCAGCAATACAAGATTCATCCATCGTGGACCGCTGCGAGTCTCGCGCTGCACACGCAATGCGTCCTGCAGGGGGCATTCATTTTGGCCAAAGCCAAGCAGGGGCCCGCGATTGCAGCAGAGAGCGTGGATCATCTTCGCCGATACGTGGAAATGCTTTTCACCCAACCCCAATCCAAGGAGAATCCCCATGGCAACCGCAACGTTGCAGAAACCAGTCACAAGCGACAGGGGCGCCATCCTCGCCGTCGCCGAAAGAATCCGCCGTGCGCATCACGATAAGGACGCAGCCGCGATCGTCGCCGAACATGCGGTAGACGCGGCCATCTTCAGCCTCGCGCCGCCGTTGCTGCACCGGCCCGATGTGGACGAAACGCAAAAGTGGCTCAACACATGGAGAGGCCCGGTGGAGTTTTCCTACCACGACCTCCAAATCAAAGTGAGCGGAAACCTTGCGGTTGCGCACGGTTACGTGCGGCTTGCTGGGAAGAAGATTGGCGCGGCTGGCGCCGTTGACTTCTGGTTTCGCGGCACGCTTACGCTGGAACGCCGGCAGGGCGATTGGGTCATCGTCCACGAGCACCACTCGGTCCCGTTCTATATGGACGGCAGCCTGCGCCCGGCCGTCGACCTGCAGCCGGAAGGGCGCAGCTAGCGGAAGTCGCTCGCGGCTCGGCACCCCGCGGGGCATTCGGCCTACCATGTGTGTTTAACCTGATGAAGGATCCAGTCAGGGGAGACAGCGAATCGCATGGTGGATGAAACAAAGCGGGACCGGTTTGATTTGAGCGGGCGCACCGCACTGGTGATTGGCGGAACTTCGGGCATCGGCCGGGCGATCGCGCTGGGGCTGGCGGAGGCGGGGGCCGATGTGGTCGCCAGCTCGCGGCGGGCTGGGGAAGTGGCTGCCGTAGCCAGCGAGATTCGTGAAAAGGGCAGGCGCACGCTGGAAGTCTGCTCCGATGTTCTGGACCGGCGCTCGCTCGAGAGACTGCACTCGGCGACGATTGCGGAATTCGGCAAGGTCGCCATTCTGGTGAACGCCGCGGGCACCACGAAACGCGTGCCTACGCTCGAATGTTCAGAAGAGGACTGGAGCCGGATTCTCGAAACGAATCTGACGGGAACATTTCGCGCCTGCCAGATTGTTGCGCCCGGCATGGTGCGCAACGGGTGGGGGCGCATCATCAACATCGCGTCGCTGGCCACGTTTCTTGCATTTCACGAGGTAGCGGCGTACGGCGCCAGCAAGGCCGGGATGGGCGCGCTGACCAAATCACTGGCTGTGGAGCTGTCGAAACATGGCGTGTGTGTGAACGCGATTGCTCCGGGATTTTTTCCGACGGCGCTCAACGAGAAGCTGCTGACGGCAACGCCGCGCGGCAACGAAGTGCTGATGCGGACGCCGATAGGGCGCTTCGGGCATCTGGACGAGTTAGTAGGCGCGGCAGTTTTTCTGGCGTCGGAGAGCGCTTCGTTCCTCACCGGGCAGGTGCTGGCGGTGGACGGCGGATATCTGGCGAGCGGCGTCAATCAGTAAGATTTCTCGCGGTGCGGGACGCGGCCATTGCCTGGGGTACGCGGCTTGCCGGAGAATGAAGGCCTTGCGCGTCTCCCTGACAATTCGACGGCGAGTGCTGCTGGCTGCTGCACTCCTTGCTGTTGCGGCGCCGATGCACGCGGAAGACGGTTCGCAGGGATGGCTGCGGTACGCGCCGCCGGTGCGGGACGGGATTCCCGCAGCATGGCAGACGATGCCGGCGGCCCTGGTGAATTTGGACGCTGCGCCCCCGAGCGCCAGCGCACAGATTGAGTTGCAGCGCGGAGTGCGGTCGATGCTGGGGCGCACGCTGCGAATTGACGCGCAACTTCCCGACGAGAGTGCGTGGGTTCTGGGGACAGCGACTGAACTCCGTGCGGCCTTTCCGCAGGTGCACCTGCCTGCTCTGGGCGCAGAGGGATTTGCTCTGACGACGGTGCTCTGGCATGGGCACACCTATTGGATCGTCGCGGGCGCGGATTCTCGCGGCATTCTGTACGGAGCTTTTCATCTTTTGTCCGGCGTGGCGCGTGGGCAAAGCTTTGCGGAGTTGGAGGGCAGTGAATCGCCCGCCGCGCCGATTCGCTGGGTGAACCAATGGGACAATCCCAATGGAACGATTGAGCGTGGGTACGCGGGACGGTCGATTTTCTTCGATAGCGGCCACGTGCGCGGCGATCTCACACGCGCTGGTGAATACGCGCGGCTGCTCGCATCGATCGGTATCAATGGCTGCACCGTTAACAATGTGAATGCCGATCCACATTTGCTGCAGCCGGAGATGATTCGGGAGATAGCGCGCATTGCCGATGCGTTTCGCCCATGGGGCGTGCGGCTGTCGCTGGCGGTGGCGATCAGCAGCCCGCAGGATGTTGGGGGCCTCGACACCTTTGATCCCGGCGATCGGAAAGTGGCAGCGTGGTGGCGCGCGAAAGCCGACGAGATTTACGCAGCGATTCCCGACTTCGCCGGCTTCGTGGTGAAAGCCGATTCGGAGGGCCAGCCGGGTCCCTCAAAGTATGGCCGCAGTCCGGCGGATGCTGCCAACATGCTGGCGGCGGCGGTAAAAGCCCACGGCGGCATCGTGATGTATCGCGCCTTTGTCTACAACCACCATCTCGACTGGCACGACATGAAGGCGGATCGCGCCCGTGCCGCGTACGACATTTTTCATCCGCTCGATGGACAATTTGCGGATAACGTTGTGGTGCAGATCAAAAACGGGCCCATTGATTTTCAGGTGCGCGAGCCGGTGTCGCCGCTGTTTGCGGGGCTGCACAAGACCAACGACGCGGTTGAACTGGAAATCACGCAGGAATATACCGGGCAGCAGCGGCATCTGGTCTTTCTGCCAACGATGTGGAAGAGCTATCTGGATTTCGATCTGCACGCGGAGAATCGCTACGCGCCATTGAGCGACATTGTGGAGGGGAAGACGTTTCATCGCCCGCTGGGAGGGTCTGTTGGCGTCGCCAATGTGGGGCTGGATACGAACTGGCTGGCGCATCCGCTGGCGATGGCGAATCTATATGGATTTGGACGGCTCGCGTGGAATCCCAGCGTCTCGGCCACCACGATTGCGAGCGACTGGACGCGGCTGACCTTCAGCAACGACCCGGTGGTCGTGAACACCATCACGCACATGCTGCTGTTGTCGTGGCCGATGTATGAGGATTACACCGGGCCGCTCGGCTTGCAGACGCTGACCAATATTGTTGGTCCACATTACGGACCGGCGCCGCAATCGCAGGAAGAGAACGGGTGGGGCCAGTGGATTCGCGCGGAGAAGGATGGCGTGGGCATGGACCGGACTGACCCGAAATACGGGGGCACCGGGACTGGGTATATCGGTCAGTATCCGCCGGCGGTAGCGAAAAAGTATGAATCGCCGGCCACTTGTCCTGACGATTTGTTGCTGTTCATGCACCACGTTCCGTGGACGTACAGGCTGCACACGGGCAAGACGGTGATCCAGACGATCTACGACGATCACTACGAGGGTGCGGACGAAGCGGCCGGGCTGGTGCGGCAGTGGAAGACGCTCAATGGACTCATGGACGAGGAGCGCTATGCGAAGACCCTTGGCCTGTTGGAATACCAGGCGGGGCACGCCATCGTATGGCGCGACGCTGTGGATCGATGGTTCGCCAGAATCTCAGGCATTGCGGATGCAAAGGGCCGGATCGACCACGATCCCAACCGGATCACGGCAGCGCAGATGCAGCTCGATGGCTACACGCCGGTTGCGGTCACGCCGTGGGAGACAGCTTCGGACGGGAAAGCTTACGTCTGCGAGCAGCGCGACGTTTGCATGGCGGCTGCGCATCTTGATCGGCCTGCAGGGTGGTACACGGTGGCCGTTGAGTACTTCGATTATCTGCACGGAGCTTCAACGTTCCAGCTGCTGCTGAACCGGCAGGTGATCGCGACATGGACCGCGGACAACACACTGCCGGGCGATGCGCCGAACGGTGACACGTCCACGCGCTACACTTTGCAGGGTGTGCCGCTGCAGCCGGGCGACGTGCTGACCGTTGAAGGGCATCCGAACGACGGCGAGCCGGCGCCGATCGACTATCTCGAAGTGACGCCGGAGCCATCAGCCATGACGGGGAAACCGAAACGATGAAGATCACGCACGCATCCGTGAACATCTGCTCGCCGGGGCGGAATTTCGTCACGCTGAAGATTGAGACCGACGAAGGCATCTACGGTCTGGGCGACGGGACGCTGAATGGCCGCGAGCTGGCCGTCGCCAGCTATCTCAACGACCACGTGATTCCGTGCATTCTGAACCGCGATCCGTTTCAGACGGAGGACATCTGGCAGTATCTGTATCGCGGAGCGTACTGGCGGCGCGGGCCGGTCACGATGTCGGCCATCGCCGCGGTGGATATGGCGCTGTGGGACATCAAGGGGAAGGCGCTCAATACGCCGGTTTACAACCTGCTGGGCGGAATGAGCCGCGACGGGGTGCTGGTTTACTGCCATGCGCACGGTAACGATATTGAAGAAGCGATTGACGATGTGGCGCGTCGCCAGGAGATGGGCTACCGCGCGATCCGCGTGCAGAGCGGCATTCCCGGCCTCGACGCTACCTACGGGGTGCCGAAAGGTGCGCAGCCGTATGAACCAGCGGAACGCGGGCTGCCGTCCGAGAGCCGGTGGTCGACGGAAAAGTATCTGAACCATGTGCCGAAGCTGATGGGTCGCGTGCGCGAACGGTTTGGCGACGACCTGCATCTGCTGCACGACTGCCATCATCGCCTGACGCCGATTGAGGCGGCGCGGCTGGGCAAGGAGCTGGAGCCGTTTCATCTTTTCTGGATGGAAGACCCGACGCCTGCCGAATTTCAGGAGGGCTTCCGGCTGATTCGCGAACACACCACGACGCCGATCGCCACGGGCGAGGTGCTCAACTCCGTGTGGGACGTGCACGAGCTGATTCGCAATCAGTGGATCGACTACGCGCGGCTCACGCTGACGCATGCCGGCGGCTTTACCGCGCTCAAAAAGATTGCCGATTTCGCGGCGCTCTATCAGGTGCGCACTGGCTGCCATGGTCCGACGGATCTTTCGCCGGTATGCATGGCGGCCGCGCTGCACTTCGATCTGGCCATTCACAATTTCGGCATCCAGGAGCACATGCCGCACTGCGCGGAGACGGACGCCGTCTTCCCGCATGCGTATCGATTCGAAGACGGCTATATGCATCCGGGCGATGCGCCGGGGCTGGGCGTCGATCTGGATGAGAAGCTGGCTGCGCAATATCCGTATCAACGGGCGTATTTGCCGGTGCTGCGCAAGCTCGACGGCACGATCTGCGACTGGTGAACCGGCGCGCCGCCGGCGTACCTATTTGAAAGCAAAAAGCGCTGCCGCTGGCAGCATCAGCAGGAGGATTCGTTCCGTGTTTGCTCGCTCCATTCATCGCTGCCTTCCCTTTCTTTGCGTTTGTCTCGTCCCCACGGTTTTTGCCCAGGCACCCGCTGCGCCCGGCAAGCAAGTCTGGTTCGATTCTTCGAAGCCTCTTGAAAAGCGCGTCGATGCGCTGGTGTCCGCGATGACGCTCGAGGAAAAAGTCTCGCAGATGGAGAACCATGCGGCGGCGATCCCGCGGCTGGGCGTGCCGGAGTACGACTACTGGAGCGAAGGGCTGCACGGCATCGCGCGCTCTGGATACGCGACCATGTTTCCGCAGGCGATTGGGCTGGCGGCAACGTGGGATCCGGCATTGCAGCACCAGGTCGCGACCGTCATCTCTACTGAAGCGCGCGCCAAATACAACCAGGCGATGCGCGACAACCTGCACAGCATTTACTACGGGCTCACCATCTGGTCGCCGAACATCAATATCTTTCGCGATCCGCGCTGGGGCCGCGGCCAGGAGACGTACGGCGAAGATCCGTTTCTCACGGCCACGCATGGGCGTAGCGTTTGTGACTGGGCTACAGGGCGACGACCCGCATTATTTTCGAACCATCGCCACGCCGAAGCATTACGCGGTGCACAGCGGGCCGGAGCCGGAGCGCCATTCGTTCAACGTGGATGTGTCGCCGCATGATCTCGAAGACACGTATCTGCCGGCATTCCGCGCCACGGTGACCCAGGGGCACGCTGATTCGGTGATGTGTGCGTACAACGCCATCGATGGGGTTCCCGCTTGCGCCAACACGATGTTGCTGCAGCATTATCTGCGCGACGATTGGCATTTCCAGGGTTTTGTCACGTCCGACTGCGGCGCGATCTCTGATTTCTTTACGCCGATCGGCCATCATTTTTCGCCGGACGCTGCGCACGCCAGCGCTGTCGCCGTGGAAGCGGGAACGGACACCAGCTGCGGGGATGAGTACGACTCGCTGGTCGATGCGGTGCACCAGAATCTCATTCCAGAAGCGCAGATCGATAAGGCAGTGAAGGCGCTGTTCACGGCGCGGATGCGTCTGGGGATGTTCGATCCGCCGGCGAAAGTGGCGTACGCGCAAATTCCCTACTCGGTCGTTGACTCGCCGGAACATCGCGCGCTCGCCCTGAAGGCCGCGGAAGAAGCGATTGTGTTGCTGAAGAACGATGGAACGCTGCCGCTGCGGTCTGGCGTGCATCACGTCGCGGTGATTGGACCGAACGCGGCGTCGCTGGCAGCGATTGAGGGGAACTACAACGCGATTCCGTCGCATCCGTCGCTGCCAGTCGATGGTGTGACGCAGGCGCTGCGCGGCAAAGCGGATGTTACGTACGCGCAGGGGTCGGCTTACGTGGAAGGCCTGCCGATCCTGGTGCCACGCACGGCGCTGCATCCGGCGCAGGGCGCGCGGGAAGAGGGACTCAAGGGTGAATATTTTGCCAATCCGGATTTTTCCGGCAGGCCCGCTCTGACGCGAGTCGATAAGGAAATTGATTTCGACTGGGACGCGGCGAGTCCTGGGCCGCACGTTCCGGCAACGAACTTCAGCGTGCGCTGGACGGGAACTTTCACGCCGCCTGCGCCGGGCAAGTATCGCTTCTCCATTCGGCGGCTTGGTTGCTACCACTGCGGCGATGAGGTCACGTCTGCGCTGTGGCTGGACGGCAAAGAAATCTTCAACAGCAGGACGCAGCCGAGCGGCCGTGGCGCCGGTGCGCCGGGACCGGAGCTGGATCTTGCCGACACGGCGCCGCACGCAATCCGCGTGGAATATGCATTCAAAGCGCCGCGTTTCGGAGCCGGCCTGACGCTTACCTGGGAACCACCTGCGGGCGCATTGCGCGCGGAAGCGGTCGAGGCTGCGCAGAAATCCGATGTGGTGCTGGCGTTCGTTGGCATCTCGCCGAATCTGGAAGGCGAAGAGATGCCGGTGCACGTGAAGGGATTTGCGGGCGGCGACCGTACGGACATCGATCTGCCGCAAACGCAGCTGGATCTGCTAAGCGCGGTTGCGGCAACGGGCAAACCGGTGGTCGTGGTGCTGATGAGCGGCAGCGCTATCGCGATGAACTGGGCGCAGCAACACGCGGCTGCGGTGTTGGAAGCCTGGTATCCGGGCGAAGCTGGTGGCGAAGCGATTGCTGACATTCTTACTGGAAAGGCGAATCCATCAGGACGGCTGCCGGTGACGTTCTATGCTTCCGACAACCAGTTGCCGCCGTTCAGCGACTACAGCATGAAGGGGCGCACCTACCGGTATTTTTCCGGCGCGCCGCTGTATCCGTTTGGCTACGGGCTGAGCTATACGACGTTTCACTATTCTGGATTGCATCTTTCGTCGACGTCGCTCGCTGCAGGCCAGCCCCTCACCGCCGATGTGACGGTGACGAATACCGGGGATCGCGCCGGAGACGAAGTGGCGGAGCTGTATCTGGATCCCCCGTCGGGGGATGGCTATCCGCTGCGGAGCCTGGAGGGCATGAAGCGGGTGACCCTCGCGGCGCATACGAGCGCGGTGGTTCACTTCAATTTGGAGCAGCGCGAGCTCAGCGAGGTGGACGCGCAGGGTCATCGAGCGGTTCGTGCGGGAGATTATCAGATCTTTGTCGGAGGAGTGTCTCCGGATGCGTCAACATCCGGCGCAGGCGTTGTGGCGCACTTCAGCATTACCGGGGAAAAGGACTTGCCCGAGTAAGGAGCTTGAGACGAAGGGCTGGCGCCGATTACACCGCCGGGTGATTTTTATTCTTCAGCGTGCTTCTCAGCAGGGCGAGTTTGGCGTTGGCTTCTGGATTTTCCTTTATGCGCGCCAGGCTTCCCTGCACCAGCGCTAACAGGATGCCGAGGAAGAATCCCACGAGTGTGCCGCCCACCGTGATCAAGGTACGTTTTGGAAAGGAGCGTTTGTCGGGGCGGATCGCTGGATCGACGACCTGGACCAGGGCTCCTTCCTTGGCCTCATCGAGCTTCGCGATTTCGAGCTGCCGGGCGAGAAGCTCGAACATGGTTTCGTAATACTTGACGTCGCGCAGTTTGCGGATATATTCAAGGCCCGCTTCCGGGACTTTCCCTTTGGGGACAATGAGTGAGTCGGCACTATCCTCGGAGCCGCCGAGCTTTGCCAGTTGCGCGCGCAGCGAGTCGAGCTCCTGCTGGGTCTCAACGGTCTGCGAATTTTGTCCGGTGGCGTAGGTGCCCATTGCCTGGAGCTCTACTTCTTTGGCGGCAATCTGTGCGCGCAGGGCGCCTGCGGCCTCGATGAGGGCGCGCGCCTGGCTGTCCATCTGGATGAGGCCGGTCGACTCCTCCGTTCGTTTCAGCGCTTCTTCGGAATCGGCCAACTGATCTTTGGTCTTCAGCAGTTGCTGCTCAAAGAAGGCGCGCCGCTGCGCCGCCTCGGTGACGGCAAGGCCCTGCGAGAGGTGGCGAAACTCGTTGACATAGCCGTTGGCCAGATCGGCAGCGCGCTGCGGATCGTGGTCTTCGACGGAGATGTGGATGAGGCCATCCTTGTCGTCACCGTTCACCAATGCATTTGACTCAAACTTTTTGCGGGCATCGGAAAGGTAGTGCTTGTGGTACTCCTGCATGAGCCCGAATTTGCGAACCATGGCATCTTCGACGGTCTCGCTGTGAAGCATTCCCACATACTCGTCGTTCGGATTCTTGAGGCCGAGGCTGCCGCCGGCCAGCGCAGCCACGGAACCGAGGCCGGAACCGCCTCCCAACTGCGACATGAGAGCAGTGGCGACCGAGGAGCCCTGCTGCGGAGGCATCAGGATGGCCGTCGCGGTGTAGCGCGCAGGCAGCAGGAAGGAGAGCAGAATCGAAACGACGGCGCAGACCGCCGTAAACCACACAATGGTGCGCTTGTGCTCCGCCAGCACGATGAGCAGATCGAGCACCGTCAGATGATCGTCGCCGCGCGGGGAGGGGGAGGCCGGGCGGGCGGCTGGGGCGTCCTGCACATCGCGATAGTGTGTTTCTGTTGCCATGAGCCTCCCCGGTTTGCGATCCGCAAGGCGCGCGGCCGCAACCGGCCCGATTACTGAATGACGCTGATTGCCGCTGCTCCGAGCGCGAATTGCGAGAACAACTGCGACCAGTCGAGGAAACCGCGCAGCGCCGATGGTTTAAAACTCTTCTCCGGCACCACAATCGTATCGCCAGGACTCATGCGCAGGCGATCGAATTGATTACCCCACGGACCGTTGGCGGCGGCGCGGCTGATAACTGAACCATCGGCGCGGATGACGAAGACGTCCTTCTTGTCGGCGTCGCGGTTCGGGCCTCCGGAAAGGCGCAGATAGTCACCGGACCGGCGCGCATTTTCATACAGGAATGAGTTCTGGTCGAAGACTGCGCCCACCACGTTGACCGCCGCCGGAACGGGCGGCACGATGAAGTGATCCCCGTTTTCGAGCGTAATGTCGGGCAAAGCGTCGATGCCGGCGCTGCCCGGACGCAGCTCCAGCACGATGCGGCCGGTTGCGCGCATCTGCCGCAACTGGCTGACCAACTGCTGTTCGCTGGATTGCGCGGCGGCACCGCTGGCCAGATCCTCGGCCGAGGTTACCGGCGATGAGGCGAGAGCGAGGTTGCCGCGCTGCATCTGCACTTCCAGCGTCTGGATGTACTCATCCATCCGGCGCTGCTGGAGGATGCGGGTCGAGACACGGGTGAATTCCGATCCGTAGAGATACGCGGAGGAAGTGAAACCGCCCGCGCGCGTCACCAGGTCGCGGAGGGTTTCTCCGGGCTCTACCGTATAGATACCGGCGTGGACGAATTCTCCATCGAGGCGGACGTATTTGGTCTGCGCAGCAATGGGCACATGAATGTCGGCCTGGGAAAAGATGGTGACCACGTCGCCTGCCTGGAGGGCGAGGTCCTGGGACGCATCGTGCTGGAGGACGAGGCGGCCAAGGTCGAACGCGATCAGATTGGTTTTGAGGGTGGCTGGGTCCTGGCGCTGGATAGCGGCATAGTCCCAGTCGATTTCCGGCGCAATCGGGCCTACTTCGATGCGCTGCGGAGCGGCCGTCTCCTCCGGTTGCTGATCGGGCGCATCACCGGGCTGGCCGCTGTTTGGGTTGCGCTGGTCAAGTGGATTCCTGCCTGCGTTTGACCCCTGCATCGCATCGGCGGATCCGTACAGCGCAGCAGCCTGCGAGTTGTTGGCAAACGACTGATCGTTCGGGTTTCGGCTATTGGCCCCCGGCTGCATACCAGGAGCGAATCCGGTGACGCCGTTGTTCGAGCCGATGGCTGGTCCCCCCAGCTGGTCGGGCCTGAGTTGAATGGGCGTGGTGGGCTGCACAAGATGTGGAAGATTCTCGAGAGGCTCGAATTCCGGAGCCGGCATGCCGAGGCGCGCGCGCCGCCACCAGTAGTTGCGCGTAATCAGGGACTCCTTATCCGGAATCAGGTCGCTGAGGCGCATACCGGGATGCCACGCGAAGCGGCCGGGATTAGCTGTGTTTCCGCGGAGGATGACGGTCTTTTGATATTGGGGGAGAATCGAGAGGACCTGCACGAGGTCGCCGTCGGCCAGGGGAGTTTTCATGCCCGCCGCATCCCAGGCGACTTCCATCGCATAGCGGTCGCGATGGTCGCTGATGCGCTCAATGGAGACGCGAGCTTCGGCGGCCACCGTCGAAACGCCGCCGGCATCGGCCAGGGCATCCGCCAGAGATTCGTCGCCACGCAACTCATACAGCGCGGGGCTGCGCACGCTGCCGTAGAGTGCCACCTGTGGCCCCATGGGCGGAATGAAGATCACATCCCCGGATTGCAGAGGGGCATCTTTCGTTTTGTCGCCGTGAATCAGGAGGGCATAAAGATCGAAGTCGGTAATGACTTTTCCGCTGCGGCGCAGTTCGATGTGGCGCAGCGACCCGCCAGTCGAGGGGCCGCCGCTTGAAAACAAGGCGTCCACCAGGGTGCTGAGGGAGCTGACGGTATAGACGCCCGGACGGCGCGCCGCACCGGCCAGATAGATCTGAATGGAGCGAATCTGACCCACTTCCGCGGTGAGGTCGAAGTTCTTATAGACGCGCGCCAGGGCCTGGCGCAGGTGGGCGTCCAGGTCGGAGTAGGGAATGCCGGCAACGTGAATCTGGCCGACCTGCGGCAGGTAGATGTCGCCGGAACGGAGAACCCGGACGTCGGCGCGAAAGTTCACCTGGCCCCAGACGCGGATGCGCAACTCGTCTTCGGGGCCAATGGTGTAATTCGCGGGCACCGGGCTCAAATCCAGGGGAGCAAATGTCGAGGGCACGCGCCGGAACAGATTCTCGCCATAAATCGGGAGCACCTGGCCGGTGGTGGAGGCGACAAACTTTTGAAACTCCGTCAAAGGTTCAGGCGGAAGGTACTCCACCGGGTTTGCCGGGTAAAGAGATTGCTGCCGGGATAATGAGCCATTGTCCCGATAGCCGGGAGTTTCCGTTTGCGGACCGGGCAAACCCGTCGACGGCATGCCCGGCATTCCGGGAGCGGACGAAGTCCCGGAGGGGTAGCCGATGAGGTTCCCGTAGGGATTGTTCGCCCGGGGCTGAAAAGCGCACTGGGCAGAGTCGGCTTCAAGAGGATCGGTGCAGTCCACGGAGCCGCTTTGACTTTGCCCGTAGACGGAGGATCCGGGCAGACCGGTCGAATTGTCCTGAGTCTGGGCGAGCGCCGGAAGAGCGGCCAGGAGAAAAATCGGAAGCAGGCGAGGGGCGAACTGTTTCTTCATACAAACAAAGGCGACGCGGGAGACGAAACCATCGGCCAAAATGCGCCTGGGCGCAGCGTAATTCACCCGCGAATCGGGTGGAACTGTTCCCTTTCCTTGAGCTTAGCACGCCATCAACGGAAGGAGGCGCAGGTTGCTCCCGATATGGAGCTTAAGTTTCTGAATGGTTACAAGCGGCACCCGGCTACAAAAAAGAATCACAAATATATAGGCCACAAATTCAAATCAAGGTAGGATTGCTACAGCGAAGCAACGACAGTTTTGATGCAATGGACCGGCAGCACTGGGCAGATATGATTACGGATTAGTAATTATTTTTCCGTCCACCGGCTGGATTCACGCTGAAGTTCTGCACGTCTTTCCCGATACTGCGTACGTCCATAACAGCAACACTACTGGCCGCATTGTGATGGGTGGAATGAGTTCTGTTTTTTTTGACAAGGTTTATTCTTCGGGGCCCCATGATCGATCGGACGAGAGTCCGCTTTCCGCGCCTGCGATCAGGACAAGCCCATCGCAAACTCCGAACAGCGGTGCGGGAACAGGCGCTCAGTCGCCGGGCCGCACCTGCAGTAAGGCGAGTCCATGGGCGTTGTCGGGAACGCGCCGCTTCCTTGAGGGTGCGGTAGCGCTGGCCGCCCTGCTCCTTCTTGCGCCTGTGATTCTGGTGACAGCGGTATTGGTGCGACTCACTTCGCCGGGAGCCGTCTTCTTTCGCCAGCAGCGGATGGGCCGGAACGGGCGCGAATTCACGCTGTACAAATTTCGCTCCATGCGTGTGGCGGGGGGCGCTGGTTGCAGCATCACGGTTGTGGGCGATGCGCGGATCACGCGGCTGGGCGCGCTGTTGCGGCGATACAAGATCGACGAGCTACCGCAATTCTGGAACGTTTTGCGTGGCGATATGGGTTTGGTGGGGCCGCGTCCCAAGCTGCCTCATCATGAAGCGCTCCACCTGGATTGCCGGCCCGGCATCACTGGAGTCGCTACGCTGGCTTTCCATAAGGAAGAGGAATTCCTGTCCGGCATTCCGGAGTGCGAGCTGGAGGCCTTCTACGAGCTGTTCGTCAAACCGGCCAAGGCCAAGCTGGACCTCGACTATATGCGCACGGCAACGTGGTTCAGCGATATGAGAGTGTTGGGGCGGACGGCCATCTCGTGTCTGTTTGGAGCGAAAGACTCGCTTGCGGGTCCGGCAGAAATCATTGCGCGTTATGCCGCAGAACGGGTGACGACCGCGAAAGTACTGCCCATGCCCGCCAGCCATCCCGTGCGTCACCGTCCGGTACAGCCGGCGGCTCTGAACTCTGAAGTGTGATCTGGGTCACAATTTCGGGATGCTTTATTGATCACGGTCCCCCGTCAGTTAGATTGATACTCCCGCAAAGCGGGACGCGCAGCCACGCGTGAGATAACCATATGGTTACCTACCTCTCCTGGGCCAGGGTGCGGTTCAGTCTCAAATTGGTAATCGCGGTTATTTTCGGTACCAGCGATGTCGCCAACTTACAAAAGTAACGTGCGACCTATCTCGATCCCATCGACATAATGGATCAGTCTCGCTGGCGTAAGGGCCCTTCTTCGTCAGGTCAGGGACTTGCGGTCGCATTGTGGCCTGCATGAGGAAGCACCCGTTGATCGTCCAGATTGAGTTCGAAGCAGACGCCGAATCCTCGCGTCCCCGGAGGTGGAGGTACGCGCCCGGTCTGGCCGCCCGGCTCATTCTCCTGGTTGTCCTGCTGAGCGCAGGGATCGCCGCACCTGTGGCGCAAGGCCAGCAAAACCCCACAGGCCGGCAGATTCCGAGACAATCGGCAGATCAGCGGCGGGCGCTGCTGTTCGTCGAGCGACGCGGAATCGGTCCGGTCCAACCCGCGCGCCCGCGTCACACAATACCCGCCGCCACGCTGATGCGGGCCCGCGCCCAGCATGCGGCGATGCTGAAGGCGCGAGCAGCGGCCAGCCCGGCGCCCACTGTATGGCAGCCGGTCGGCCCGTCGCAGGTCATTACTCCGGCCTGGAACCTGGTCACCGGACGCGTCACCGGCATTGTGGCAGATCCTTCCGACGCCACCGGCAACACGGTCTATATCGGCACCTCGGGTGGCGGGGTCTGGAAGTCGATCAATGCGGCGGGAGCGCCTGCCGCCGTCACCTTTGCGCCGCTCACCGACGATCTGAGCACATCGCCTTCGGCCAGCCTTAGTTCGCTGAGCATCGGGGCGGTCTCGGTTCAGCCGGGGGGCACGGGAGTGGTGCTCGCGGGAACCGGCGATCCCAACGACGCGACGGACTCCTGGTATGGAGTCGGCGTGCTTCGTTCCGCCGATGGCGGTCTCACGTGGACTCTTAAGTCGCAGACGGGGGTGACGCAAAGCTACTCGGCTTACACCTTCACGGGAAACGCCTTCGCGGGATTTGCGTGGAGTTCGCTAACCCCGAACAGGGTGGTCGCTGCCGTCACCCAGTCGGAGTACGGCGCGGTGCTGCAGATGCCGGGGCAGCAGGGCATATTAGGCCTGTATTACTCGTCCGATGCGGGAGCCACCTGGCAGCTGGCGACGCTGGAGGACGGTTCGCAGGTGGTTCAGTCGGCGCAGACCGCGGAAAACTTCGGCAATGCCGCAACTTCGGTCGTATGGAATCCTGTGCGGGGGCAGTTTTACGCCGCGATTCGTTACCACGGTTATTACCAATCAGCCGATGGCATCACCTGGACGCGTCTCGCGAAGCAGCCTGGAACGACCCTGACAGCGGCGATGTGCCCGCCCAATCCGTTCACGGTTGGCTCGATGGCGTGCCCGCTGTTTCGCGGGACGCTCGCTGTCCAGCCGGAGACGGGCGACATGTTTGCGCTCACCGTGGACGCCAATAATCTCGACCAGGGCTTATGGCAGGATGCCTGCCAGTTGAACGCCGGCGCCTGCGCCTCGGGTACGGTGCAGTTCGCTACACGAATCCCCGACCAGCCTCTGGATTCCGTCAACGGCGATGGCACCATTCCAGAGGGCGTCTACAATCTGACGCTGACCGCCGTCCCGGCCCAGCAGGACACGCTGCTCTTCGCGGGAACAACCGATCTGTGGCGGTGCAGCCTGGCGAATAGCTGCGCCTGGCGCAACACCACCAACACGCAGACGTGCGCAGCGGCGCAAGTGGCGCCCGCGCAGCACGCCGTGGATGCAACCTTCGGCGTCAACGGGCTCCTGTATTTCGGCAACGACGGAGGGCTCTGGCGAACTACGGACGCCGTCAACCAGCAACAGCCGCCTTGTTCCGCAGACGACGCCACTCACTTTCAAAACCTGAACAGCGGCCTGGGGTCTCTGGCCGAAGTTGAAAGCCTGAGCGAATCTCCAGGAGACGCATCGACCTACCTCGCGGCGCTCGGGGCTCTCGGGACCGCCGCGTCGGCGTCCGGCCAAATTCCGTGGAATCAAGTGCTGAACGGGGAGGGAAATGTCGTCGCGATCGACCCCGCCAATGCCGATAACTGGTATGCCACGTCGGCCTTCGGGGTGGGCATTAACGGATGCCCCGACGGAGCGGGGTGCGACATTGCGGATTTCGGCAGCATTGCCGTCGGCGAAACGCAGGTAGAGGATGACGTTCAGCTCATTCCGGCGCCATGGATTCTCGACCCGGTGGAGACGGCGGATGTCATTCTCGGCACGTGCCGGGTGTGGCGCGGCCCAGTGACAGGAACAGACTGGAGCGCAGAAAACCTGCTCAGCGGAATTCTGGACGGAGGGGCTGGGCCGGCGTGCGACGGCAATTCCGAAATTCGCTCGCTGGCGGCTGGTGTCGACACTGCCGGCGGATTCGCAACAGAGCAACTCTATGCAGGCATGGCTGGCGCGGTGGACGGCGGCAATCTGATTCCGGGCCATGTCTTCACCGCGGGGTACAACAGCGCGTCTCCTGCCGCTATCACGTGGACGGACGATTACGGCTCTCCCGTGACCAACAGTGGGGCTGCACAGTTCGATCCGGGCGGCTTTGACATCTCCAGCATTTACGTCGATCCCCACGATTCCACCGGAAAAACGATCTATGTGACCGTGCAGGGATACTCGGACGGGGGAGGCGCACAGGACCCGACCGTGTATCAGTCGAGCGACGCCGGGGCGCACTGGCTGAATTTGACTTCCAATTTACCGTCCGCGCCGGGCAACGCCGTGCTCGTCGATCCAAACGACGCGAACATTGTCTACGTTGCACTCGACACGGGCGTCTACTACACACAAAATGTTGCCAGTTGTGCGTCGACCGACTCGAACTGCTGGGGCCCATTCGCGAGCGGCCTGCCGAATGTGCCGGTGACCGCGCTCACGGCGTGGAATCAGGCTTCAACCCAGGAATTGCGTGCCGGCACCTACGGCCGCGGCATCTGGAGAGTCGGCCTGGCAACTGCGGGCATCGCCACAACGCCGGCGACGGCGGCGCCCTCGCCGCTGAGCTTCGCGGCGGAGACGATCCAAACGGTGAGCCCGCCGCAAACTGTAACCGTGACGGATACAGGTACGCTCAACCTCAATATCGCAAGCGTCTCCATCAATGGCGACTTTACAGAAAGCGACACCTGCAGGGGCGCCTCGATCGCGCCAGCCGCGAGCTGCACCCTGCAGGTGACCTTCGATCCTTCGCAGATGGGGGCTCGCGCGGGGATGCTGACCGTCTTCGCCAACGTCACTGGCGGGCAGTTGCAGGTGTCTTTGTCCGGGATGGGCGTAACGTCGGGCACGGTCGTGCTGGCGCCATCTGCCCTGACGTTTGCTGCGCGATCCATTGGAACAACCTCCGCACCGCAGCAGGTGGTTGTCGACAATACTAACGGCGTTGCCGCGACGCTGACTGCGGAGACCGTCACCGGCGACTTCGCCATCTCCAACAACACCTGCGCCAGCTCGCTGGCAGCGCAGAGCAACTGCCAGATCGCCATCGTGTTCAAGCCGACTGCTTCGGGGAACCTCACCGGAGACCTGACGGTCACCGATTCTCAGGGGTCGCAAACGGCAATCCTTTCCGGCATTGGTCAGGCCATCGCCACAGATACTCTGTCGACTGGATCTTTGACTTTTACCGCCCAGGCGGTCGGAACCGCCAGCCCCGCGCAGACCGTGACGCTTACGAATAGTGGCGATCAATCGCTCACCGGCATTCTGATTTCGGCTGGAAGTGGCTTTACGCAGCAGAACAATTGCGGGCTATCCCTGGCAGGACATGGAAACTGCGCGATCGCGGTTACATTCTCGCCCGTGGCGACAGGACCCGTCTCAGCCATCCTCAACGTCACTGACGAATTGCGGACGCAAACCGTGGAACTGGCGGGGACGGGAGTTGTGCCAGCGGGCGTTTCCGCGACGCCCTCGGCGGTTAGCTTTGGAGGTTTGGCTGTGGGCAGCACCAGCCCAGTGCAGACCGTTACGGTGACCAACAAAGGCGGGGTTGAGTTGACGGGCCTGGCGCCGGCGGTGAGCAGCGGATTCACGATGGCGAGCAACAATTGTTCGGCGAGCCTGAGCATCGGTGCGGCCTGCCAAATTGGCCTGACCTTTTCGCCGGCAACGGCAGGCGCCTTCACGGGGACGCTGACGATTGCGGCGGCCAATCTGGCTACGCCGCTGCAAGTGGCGCTCACCGGATCCGGCGAGGATTTCAGCATTGGCATCAGCGGCACGGCGTCGACAGTGATCACCAGCGGGGCGTCTGCTCAGTTCGCCGTGCAACTGGCCGGACTGGCCGGGAGCTCAGGCACTGTAGCCCTGGTCTGCACCGGCGCTCCGCAGAATGCCGCATGCTCACTCAATCCCACCAGCATCGCGGTGAGCGGGTCGGCAACGTCCAGCGCTACGCTCTCGATCGCTACGGGAACGGAGACAACGGCCTTGCTGCGCCCCGCGATCGGCTGGAAATGGCCAACGCTCCTCGCGATTGCCGTGCCTCTGGGATGGATCGGCCTGCGCCGCAGAAGGCTGGCGGGGTGGTCGATGATACTGGCAGCCCTCGCGCTGATGATTGCGTCCGGCTGCGGAGTATCCAGTTCGGGTGGAAGCGGCAGTGGCGGCGGCGGAGGTGGCGGTGGCGCGCAATATCCCACGCCTCCCGGCACGTATGTCATCACCGTTACAGCGACGATGTCCAACATCACGCACAGCACCGCCGTCAACCTCACCGTCGAGTGAAGTTCACGGTCGATTGGGCGGTGCATCGCCGCGCCCCCGCCGCGGCAGATTCAAAAATGAGCGGCTCTCCAGGCGAAGATTGCCCCGATTACGCATACCGTAGTTGTTCCCTCCAGCAGCAGCGCCCAGAGGAAACCGCGGATGCACCCACCGCGCCGTTCGGAGCCAAAAGGGAGGTGCGGCTCAGGCGACGGCCTTGATGTTCGGGTGACGATTGCAAGAACCGAGTTGGCCCGGGGGAGGGCTGCGACCTTCATTTTCACGACAGGCAAAGAGAGAATCCTCCGCAGAAGAACTGGGAATCTCTACAAAAACAAACAAAATAACAACGGTGGTTACTTTTACACTCGAATGTAACGTTGACTATTACACTTTGGTTGTAGGTGCTCCCCTGGCGAGAAGCTCCTCAGGCGCCCGCGGTTTAACACTGGCCGCATCGATGGGCAAAAGGAAAAGCCGCTCCGGACCGGAGCGGCTTTTCTGTAGACAACACGTGCAGATTATTCGTGTGTGGTGTCGACAAACGCACGCAGCTTGCGGGAGCGCGACGGATGGCGCAGCTTGCGCAGCGCCTTCGCCTCGATCTGCCGGATGCGTTCGCGCGTGACCTGGAAGCTCTGGCCGACTTCTTCCAGGGTGTGCTCCGACCCGTCTTCGAGGCCGAAACGCATCTTCACCACGCGCTCTTCGCGCGGCGTGAGCGTGCGCAGCACCTGCGAGGTGTACTCCTTCAGGTTCACGCTGATGACCGCGTCGGACGGCGACACCGCCTGACGATCTTCGATGAAGTCGCCCAGGTGCGAATCTTCTTCCTCACCGATCGGCGTTTCCAGCGAGATGGGCTCCTGCGCAATCTTCAGGACCTTGCGGACCTTCGCGACAGGAATATCCATGCGCTTCGCGATCTCTTCTGAAGTAGGTTCGCGCCCCAGTTCCTGCACCAGCTGCCGCGACGTGCGGATCAGCTTGTTGATGGTTTCGATCATGTGCACCGGGATACGAATCGTCCTCGCCTGATCGGCGATGGCGCGGGTAATCGCCTGGCGGATCCACCACGTTGCATACGTCGAGAATTTGTAACCGCGGCGGTACTCAAATTTGTCCACCGCCTTCATCAGGCCGATGTTGCCTTCCTGAATCAGGTCGAGGAACTGCAGTCCGCGGTTGGTGTACTTCTTCGCGATGGAGACGACCAGGCGCAGGTTGGCTTCAATCAGCTCCCGCTTCGCCTGCTCGGCATCCATATCGCCCTGGATCATTTCGCGCTGGGTGCGCTTCAGCTCGGCGATGGATACGCCCGCTTCTTCTTCCAGCTTCTCGAGATCGATTTTGCAGTTCTTCTGCTGGCGCTTGTATTCCTTCTTGAGCTCTTCGCTGCGGCTCTGCTCATGCTTGGTGTCGAGGGAGCGAATCTGCCGCTCGAGCGTGCGCATGGCCTCAACGGTTTTGTTCACCTTTTCCAGGAGCCGCTTGCGCTCTGCATTGGTGTACTTCAGCTCGCGGACGATGCGCGAAACCAGCACCCGCTCGCGGGCAATGCCCCAGCGCGCGCGCCGGTGATCTTTTGGCTTCGCCTTCTGGTTGATGGTGGCCAGCTTCTCTTCAAACTGCTGCGCCTTCTTCTGGTGTTTCACCAGAGTTTCGACGCGGCCTGCGGTCACGCGTACGCGCGCCTGCACCACCTCTTCGGTGAGCTCTTCGTCGTCGAAGATCACCACTTCCTTGATGTTGCGCACGCCGCGCTTCAGGTCTTCACCCAAAGCGACAATCTCGCGAATCACGACCTGCGAGCGGGAAATGGCCTTCAGCACCCGCATCTGCCCGCGCTCGATGCGGCGGGCAATCTCCACTTCGCCCTCGCGCGTCAGCAGCGGCACCGTGCCCATCTCGCGCAGGTACATGCGGACGGGGTCGTTCGTTTTCTCCAGCGTGCCCGGCGTCAGGTCGAGCTCGACGTCTTCGCCCTCTTCAGGCTCGAAGTCGTCGCGATCAGCCCCAACTTTTGGGCCGCCTTCCAGAATGTCAATCCCCTGTGTCCCGATCGTGGTGATGAGGTCGTCGAGATCGTCGGGCGAATTCACGTCCCCTGGAAGAAGGTCGTTGACCTCGTTGTAGGTCAGATACCCTTTTTCCTTGCCCGCGTCGATCAGCTTCTGAATGTCCTGGTCGTACTTATCGTCAATTGCCAAAGCGAATGGCTCCCGCGCATCGAATTTTTCGGATCTGTCTGCCTGGAGCGGACGAGGTGCGGTCGGGGCCATTTATAGGCGCGTTCCGGTACGGCTCAGGGGCCGGCGGATTTAAGGCGCACGTCTGCCAGGACCCTCAGAATACCACGAAATCACCCTAACTCCGGCAATTTCTGGCATTTCGGGGCGATTTCCGCCTCAAAAACGTCGGGTACCTTGAGGGACAAGTCCTCAGAAATATAGATGTGCTGAAGGCCGTTTTGTTTCATCTTTTCAGTGATTTATCGAAGAAGGCCACGGCTTTCGCGGCAGTTTCGGTGTGGATAGCGTCGCGATCGACACCTGGACGGTCTTCGCAGAGCCCAGGATTCTGCGATTTAGCTGCCGGGGCGCAGGTATCGAGAAACGTATAGTGACCCACGCCGCCGGGGTAAATCGTCAGCTTCGCACCGGGAATTTGCGCGGCCACATAACCCGCGTTGGCGTGGGGCGACAGGATCGGATCGCCCGCTCCGGCCACAATTTCGACGGAAATCGAGATTTTTTGGAGGGATTCGGGCGAAAAAACCGAGCCCAGCGGGGCGATGGCGAAAATCGCGCGAATCCTCGGGTCGCGATACGACTGGCGCGAGGCTTCCAGAGCCTGCCGGTAGGCCGGGTCGGTGTGGAAGAGCTGAATCGCGCGCGGCATCAGGTCGGGCAGCTCCGGTGGCGAGGTGCAAAGTGCGGCGGTGGGGTGCGGAACGTCGCACGCGGTGATCACCTGGCTCAAATCGCCAATGCCACCGGCCAGTTCGATCACGGTGTATCCGCCAAACGAGAAACCGGTGGCGCCGATGCGGTGGGCGTCGATGCGCGGCCCGAACTGTGGGTCCGCCAGCATGCCGTCCAGAACCTTGCTCAGGTCCACGGCGCGCTCCCACCCCAGCGTGAATCCCTGGACGGTATACGGTCCCAGGGCATTGTTTCCAGGATGATTCACGGCGATGGCGATATACCCGTGGGCTGCCAGTTGGGTGCCCAGCCAGGCCATCATCATGGCCGAGCCGCCGGTACCGTGGGAAAGCAGGATCAGCGGAAACTTCGCCGGAGTTGGCGCCAGGGCCGCATCCACAGCAGCGCGGCCGGCGCTGGCGAAGCGATGCTGCGGGTCGCCGATCCACCGGTCGGTTTCCACGGCCTGCGCATCGGCGGGGTACCAAACGGTGGTGAGTAGCGCGTGGGTTTGAGCACCGCGCCAGTCGTACGAGGCATCACCCTTGAGGAAGGTGCGATCGGTCACGCCAACCTTGTAGACGGTCTGCGCCTGGCCCATCGGGGCCAACCATGGCAAAGTCATGAACAACAGCACGATTCCTCGCACGCGATCTCCCTCTTTTATTCTCTACGGCTGCTGGATGCGCTCAGTTCCCGGCACGGCTGCCTGCAAAGACGCTCCGAGAATTCTTCCCGCCGTGTACCCTGTAACCGGACCCCGCCCAGATGGACTCCGACTTCGCCCGGCGCGTGAAAGACCAGGCCGACATCGTCAAAATTGTTGGCGACTACGTCCGCCTTCGCAAGGCGGGTGCGCAGAATTTCAGCGGCCTGTGCCCGTTTCACAAAGAGAAGACGCCCTCTTTCAGCGTCCACGCGGGACGCCAGTTTTATCACTGCTTCGGCTGCGGGCAGTCCGGCGACGTCTTCTCCTTCGTGCAGAAAGTCGAGAACGTCAGCTTTCCTGAGGCGATCCGCGCGGTCGCGCAGAAGTGCGGTATTCCGCTGCCCAAGCGCGAATTTACTTCGCCGGAAGAAGCGGCCGAGCATCGCCAGCGCGGCAAGCTGCTGGAATTGCATGAGGTCGCGACGGCCTGGTTCGAAGAGCAACTGCGCTCCGCTGAGGGCGCGACGGCCCGCGAATACCTCACGGGGCGCGGATTGACCGCGGAAGGCATTACGAAATTTCGCATCGGGTACGCGCCTGATAATTTTCATGCGCTGCGCGAACGGCTGCAGCCGCTGGCGGATCAGGAGGCACTGCGCCTCTCCGGGTTGTTTTCATGGAAGGAGCAGGAAGACGGCTCGCCCGGCCCGATGTATGCGCGCTTCCGCAAGCGCGTGATGTTTCCCATTGCCAACGAGGGCGGTCGCGTCATTGCGTTCACCGCGCGCACGCTGGAATCCGGTGAGAAGGCCGGACCCAAATATCTGAACTCGCCGGAGACGCCGCTCTACTCCAAGGGGCAGGTGCTCTTCAATCTCGACAAGGCACGGCAGCCGATTCGCAACGACGGTGGCGCGGTGCTGGTCGAGGGGCAGATGGACTGCATCTCCGTTTATCTCGCCGGCATTCCCAACGTGATCGCCACCAGCGGCACCGCGTTCACCGAATTCCAGACGCGTCTGCTGAAGCGCTACGCTACGCGCGTCATCGTCAACTTCGATCCCGACACGGCCGGCGCGAATGCTGCGGAAAAATCCATTGCCCTGCTCACGGAGGAAGGCTTCGATGTGCAGGTGCTCACGCTCGAAGGCGGACTTGACCCCGACCGCTATGTGCGCGAGCGCGGAGCGAAGGGCTATGCGATGGCTCTGCGCGCTGCGCCGCCGTACCAGACGTACCTGATCGAACGAGCGCGTCAGCTCTTTCCAGGGCGCGATCCGAAGGCAAAGACTGAGGCGCTGAATTTTCTGCTGCCGCACATTCGCCGGATTCCCAGCCGCATCGCCCGCGACGCCTTTGCGAACGATGCAGCCCAGGCGCTCGGCATCGATTCAGGCCTGGTGCGCGCGGAGCTAAAAGACGCGGCCGCGAAACGCCGCGATTCGATTGCGCCGCAGGCTCAGGTGCTCAACCGCGCCGAGCAAATCCTGCTCATGTCCTTCTCCGCGCCGCGCTCCAGCGAAGGGTATCTCGTGGCCGAGGGTGCGTACCACGAACACCATCGCGAGTTCGCCGCGTTGCGCGACGATGTGCGGCTGATGATCGAATCGCTGCGCGCGCGCCCTGACGGCGGCGATCCGCTGGCGGCGCTGACCACGGAGGAACAGCGGCAGTTGCTGGCTGCGCTCTTTCTTTCCATCCACGATGCGGAGCCGCAGGCGGACGCCGTGGAAGAAGCCGTGCTCGCGATTCGCCGGAGTTTTCTCGAACAGGAAGAGCGCCGTCTGCGCGTGGCCATCGATCAGGCCGAGCGCAGCGGCAACGCCGACGAGGTGCTGCGCCTGACGCGCGAGAGGCAGGACGTGACGCGGCGATTGCGCGAGCTGGATTAGCCGGGAACGCGGTGCCGCGCAGCCGCGTAATCAGAGATAGCGGCAGCGAGCAGATGGAGAGAACGGCATGACGCAGATGCAGACAGTCGCCTCGCGCGATGGCACGCCGTTGGCCTGCTGGCGAGTGGGGAACGGCGCGCCGCTGCTGCTGGTGCACGGCGGGCTTTGCGATCATCTTTCGTGGTACTTCGTAACACCGCTGCTGGCGGAGCAGTTTACGGTGTGGACGTTTGACCGCCGGGGACGCGGGCAATCCAGTGGAACGCTGCCCCACGCGCCCCAGCGCGAAGGCGAAGACATAGAAGCGATTCTGGCTGCGATCGGGGAGCCTGCCCATTTGCTGGGCCATTCCGCGGGAGGAGTGGCCGCGCTGCACGCCGCGCTGCTTGTCCACAAGCTGCGCAGCCTGATGCTCTACGAGCCTGCATACATCGCCGACGGAGCGCGGGCAAAGCCGGACTCGGCAGTTCTGCAGCAGATGGAGCGGTTGCTGGCGGTGGGGGATCCCGATGCCGCGCTGGCGATCGCTATGCGCGAAACCGTGGACATGAGCGAGGCGGAGATCAACGGGCTGCGCAGTTCTCCAGGGTGGGAGCACCTGCGCGCAGCAGCGCGGGCCATCCCGTACGACTGGGCGCTGTGGGACGATCAGCCATCGCCCGCAGCGCTCGCATCGATTGCAACGCCGACGCTGTTGCTGATGGGATCGCAAAGTCCTGCGTGGCTGCAGGCCGGCACACGGTCTTTGGCAGCCGCTATACCGCATGCCGAGCTGGTCGTTCTGGAAGGCGAGGGACACAGCGCCATGGTGACCGGGCCGCTGCACTTCGCTGCCGAAATCACACGGTTTGCTTCGGCTCAGGCGAGTCCGGTGGGGTAGGCAGCTACGGCACCGCGAGCTGGCGTAAGCTCAAAAAAGGTGGTCTTCCCCATGCGTCCCTATCGCCTCTCCCGCCGCAAATTTCTTCAAACAACTACCCTTGCAGCGACAGCCGCGGCTGGCAGCCATCTCGGCGCCCGCTCGCTATGGGCGGCAGAAACGAATACATCTGCACCGCTGACGGAATTTGGCTATGGCGACGTGCTGATGGCCAGCGATGTGCACGAATCGCAATTGCACAACACACATTCCGTGCTGATGGACCTGAGCGACGACAGCCTGCTGAAGCCGCTGCGCGCTATGTCCGGCATGCCTGCGCCGGGGGAGGAGCTGGGCGGCTGGTACCAATACGTTCCCGCGCCGGAGTGGGATTATCACAATGGCGATGTAGGCTTCGCGCCCGCCTGCACGTTTGGCCAGTGGGTCTCGGCGCTGGCTCGGGCTTATGCCATTACCGGCGATGAGGCCACGCGCGAGAAGGTGCTGCGCCTCAACCGCCTCTACGCGCAGACCATCACTGCGGATTTCTACAAAAAGAATCGCTTTCCCGCCTATACCTATGACAAGTTTGTGATCGGCCTCCTCGATTCGCATACTCTGGCGCATGATCCGCAGGCCCTCGCGATTCTGGAGCAGACGACAAATGTCGCGCTGCCGCAACTGCCCGGCCATGCTGTCGAACACGGAGTGTCGTGGCGCACCGGTCCTGACCAGCAGGATCCGTCGTGGACCTGGGATGAGTCCTACACCATGCCGGAGAATTTATTTCTCGCGTATCAGCGCGGCGCGGGACGGCGGTATTACGACCTCGGCCTGCAGTATCTCGACGACAAGCCGTGGTTCGATCCACTCTCCCGCAATGAAGATGTGCTGAATGGCCGCCATGCGTACAGCCATGTGAACTCGCTTTGTTCGGCGATGATGGCGTACATGGTGGCGGGCAGCGAGAAGCATCTGCGCGCCGCGCGTAACGGGTTCGCCATGCTGGAGGCGCAGAGTTTCGCGACCGGCGGCTGGGGTCCTGATGAAACGCTGCGCGCGCCCGGCAGCAGCGACGTCTACGCGAGCCTGACGAACACGCACCACAGCTTTGAGACGCCGTGCGGCTCCTATGCGCACTTCAAGCTGACGCGTTATCTGCTGCGCGTTACGCGTGACGCGCATTACGGCGACAGCATGGAACGCACCATGTACAACACCATCCTGGGCGCGAAGCCGCTGCAGGATAACGGCCTCACGTTCTACTACGCCGATTACAACTTCGACAGCAAGCGCGTCTACAAAGAAGCGCGCTGGCCCTGCTGCTCCGGCACCATGCCGCAGGTCGCGGCGGATTACCGCATCAACATTTATCTGCGCAGCCCGCAAGCCGTGTATGTGAATCTTTATGTGCCCTCAACGCTGCGCTGGACGGAAAACGGTGCGGCGCTGTCGCTTTCGCAGGAGGGCGAATATCCGTTTGAGGATCGCGTCTCGTTCACGATGACCGCTTCGCAGCCGCGGATATGACGCTGCACTTCCGCATTCCCGCATGGGCTGAGGGCGCTTCAATCTTTGTGAACGGCCAGCGCCAGAAGGGGCTGGCGATGCAGGGTCAGTTCGCGGGGTGCATCGCACGTGGGCGAGCGGCGATCGCGTCGAGCTGGAACTGCCGCTTGCGCATGCGTCTCGAAACGATCGACGCGCAGCATGCGGACACCGTCGCGCTGCTGCGCGGCCCCGTGGTGCTGATGGCGGTGAAGCCGCAGCAGGAAAGCCCGCTGCCGAAGATCACACGCGAGCAATTACTGGCTGCCCAGCGCGTGAGTGAGCGGGAGTGGCAGGCGCAGTCCGCATCCGGCCCGGTCACGCTGCTGCCGTTTACGTGGATCGGCGACCGGCCCTACACATCGTATCTGCGAGTCGCGTAAGCTAACGCCATCGTCGGCCTCATCCCCTGGCTGCCGACGCGTCATCCCGCGTCCTCGGAGGAATTCGTCTTCATGCGCAATTGGATCGCTCTGCCCCTGACGGGCATTTTTTTGGTCGGCATTCTTGTCATCGGAGCTTCGCTGGCGAATGCGCAATCGTCCGCCATGCCGCCCATGGAGGGCATGCACGCCCTGCCGCCCCCGGAGCAACTGCCCGTTCCCATCCGCATGACCGGCATCGGCAATTCGCATATCACCATCAAAGCCACGCCTGAAGCGCAGATCTGGTTCGACCAGGGACTCACGCTGCTGCATGATTTCTGGGATTACGAATCGGCGAAGGCGTTTGAGCAGGCCATTCGCGTCGATCCCGATTGCGCCATGTGCTACTGGGGGCTCGATCAGGCAGAGAGCATGCGCGGCGGAGCGGAAGAAGCATACGGGCGGCAGGCTCTCGACCAGGCCGTGCGCCTCGAAGGGAAAGCCAGCAAGACCGATCGCCTGTACATCGAAGCCGCGCGCGCACAAGACCGTTCGCCAATCCCTCATCAACGGATCGCGCCTGGCGACGAAACCGTCGCGATCTATCGCAAGTTGGTGAAGAAGGAGCCACACGATGCGGAGGCGCGCATCTTTCTGGCGAATGCGCTGGGCGAAGGCTTCGACGATCAAGGCGAGCCCAGGCCCGGCACGAAAGAAAAAATCGCGATTCTCGAGGCGGTGCTGAAGGACTATCCGAATGACCCCGCCGCTAATCACTACTGGATTCATGCCATGGAGCCCAGCGCGCATCCGGAGCGCGCCATTCCCAGCGCGGCGCTGCTGGCCAGCCTTGCGCCCACCAGCGGCCACATGGTCCACATGCCCGGGCACATCTATTACCGTGTCGGCGACTACTCGAGCGCCGACCGCTGGTTTGCCGCGTCCACGGCCGCCGATGAAAAGTACATGCGCGACCAGCATGTGAGCGTGGACGATGACTGGAATTACGTGCACAACCTGATGTACGGCATCGCCAACCTGATGGAGCAGGGCCGGCTCGACGATGCGAATGCGCTGTCCGACCATCTCGCTGGCGCACGCGGCGAACTCTCCGCGACGCTTTACATCTGGAGTGCGCGCGATCAGGTGTCGCGCGTGAGCCGGCGTCTCCCCGTCGCGCTGCGCACCGGCGACTGGACGAGCGTGCTCGCGATGCTCGATCAGGCGACGCTCGCCGATAATGACAAGACCACGAATCTCCGCTTTCTGAAGGACGAGCTGCGCGACTATGCGTCGGGCATGCAGGCGCTCGATCGCGGCAATCTCGCGGCCGCGCAAATGGCTTCCGCTCAGCTGGACGCGGGGCTGTGGCGGCGGAGCCAGGATGCGCGTGACACGACCGAGGCCAAAGCCAAAGCGGATGCCGGCGAAGGCCGAAGCCGACAAAACAGGCGCGGCGAAAAAGCCGCCCACCGAGCCGGTGAATCCGGATGCAGAGCCCGAACCATTGGTGAGCGCACTCGGCATCGAGTCGCAGGAGCTGCGCGCGGGCGTGTTGCTGCTCCAGGGCAAGACCGATCTGGCCAGGAAAATGTACGACGAGGCCATCGCCGCGGAAAAGAAGCTCGGCTATCACGAGCCGCCGTTTTACATTCGCCCCGTGGCGGAGACGGAAGCAGAAGCGCTGCTGCGCGCGAAGGATTACGCCGGCGCAAAAACGGCTTACCAGGCCGCGCTGGTGGAGCGCCCTGCCTCCGGCTTCGAACTCTACGGCATCGCGCACGCCGATGAGCTCGCCGGCAACAAATCCCAGGCGCAAACGGAGTATCAGGCGTTCCTGAAAGCGTGGCCCTCTGCGGATGCGAAGCTGCCGGAAGTCGTGCACGCGCGGGAGGCTGTCAACTCGAATAGTTCGATGGCGATGAAGTAGAGCGAACTTCTAAACGCTCTTATCCGGGTAGAGCCGGTCGAATTCCGGGTCGCCGTGGAGCGGCGCCAAATCCGGATCGCGACGCGCCCACACTGCATCGCGGAAGCCCGCTTCCCAGGCCTTGTTCAGCGCGTCGAGGGCTTCAGCTTTCTTATTCAAATCGCAATAGAGGCAGGCCGCGTTGTAGAGAATCGAAGCCTCGTTGGCGCGCAGGGTCACAGCCAGATTCAGCTCGCGCAGCGCATCGTCCGTCCGTCCCAGCGAAGCATAGTCGCCACCCACCAGGATGCGGGCCCGCGCGTCTTCCGGCACCTGCTTCAGATGGTTCTCAAAGGCAGCGATGCGCCGCTGTTTCATGTTGCGCACCGCCTCTTCTTTCCCGAGCGCGCCCATGCAGTTCACGATCGGGATATAGACGTTGTAATCTTCGCCGCTGGCTTCAATGGCCGGCTCGGCAATGTCCACCACTTCCTGGTAGCGGCCGCCGGCAAAGAGCGCGCGGCACAGCAGATACCATGCGCCTTCGCAGTCGCGCTTGCGTTCGATGGCCTTCTTCACCATGCGCACGGCTTCGTCATGCAGGTCCGCCGCGTACAGGACCCACGCCTGGCTCACCTGCACTTCCGGCAAATCCCAGCGCAGGGCGACGGCTTTGCCGGAGGCTTCGCGCGCCCGCTCCACCCACACCGGATCGCGGCTGTAGTTGCAATAGAACATGGCGCAGGCATTAGCGCAGGCAGCGTAAGCCAGAGCAAAGGCGGGATCGATGGCCACGCCGTTCTCGAACATCTGCAGCGCGAATTCCAGATCCTGACGCGTCTGCCGCCGCGCATAGCGCTTGCCGCGCAGATACAGGTCATAGGCCTGCAGGTTCTCCGTCGGCTTCGTCGCCAGCGCTTCCAGTTCTTCCGGCGAAAGCGTGACGCGCAGAGCCTCGGCGATCTTGCGCGCCATCTCGTCCTGCACCTCGAAGACGGCAATCGTTGTCCCCATGGCTCCTC
>CAWFNL010000013.1:0-35218 GCA_963817165.1 uncultured Acidobacteriaceae bacterium
CGTTCCCTGGGCTTGGGCGACGTTCGCAACAGCCGCAAAAGAGAATGCAACGAGTGTCGGTCCCAACACTCGCAATGCGTGAACAAGCTTGGGTTTTGTGAAGGGCTGCGACCCGCTTTGGGCAGGCCGAATGGATAACCGAATGGAGGGGTTTTCCATTCGGAATGGGTGGCGGATTCGGAACATATGCACCTCCGCTGACGTGACGTGGTCAGCTATGGCGCAACGCTAAGTCCGATCGCTCCGGCGCGTCCAATGCCGACGCGGAAGTTCGTTATTCACTTTCGGAATGACGACTCTATGCTCCGTACTCGCGGATGATCTCCGGGGTGCCTACCCTCTCTCTAAAGAGACTGGATTTCATAGACAACCGCTGTTCAACCGAGCAGGTAAAGGAGGTCCCATCGGTGAATTCAAAGACGACCTCGCAGCTTCCATCGAGATCTTCATATAGCTTGGCCGCTTTTACGGTCTTTCCGGCGAGTTCGGGACATTCGACAAAGTCTCTCGGCAAGATCACCCTCCACCCTGGCACTTCTTGCAGTTTGTCCCTTATTAGGGGATTGCGCAAGGGTTCAAGACACTTGGAGGGTGACGAAAGCCGTAAAGAGAGAGACCCGGAGGTCGCGAACGGCCCGTATAGCGCCCCACCAGGCTCTTTACGACAGGCTTCTTCAAAAGCTGATCGTCGCACGACAGGAGGCCGGTCTCAATCAACGTGACGTGTCGAGCCGGCTTGGTTTTTCCCATTCCTTTTTGTCAAAGTGCGAGACAGGGGAAAGAGGGATCGACGTAATGGAACTGTTGCAACTCGCGGAGCTCTATGGGAAGCCGCCAGAGTTCTTTCTTCGTGATTCGTAAGCTAAAAAACGCACTCCCAATAGACTCCCAGTAGGGTGTCCGATGGGTACTTTTCCGTACTTCCGCGTCGCCATCTGTGCCAATGAATTCAGCAACATACGTGAGTGCGCGGCCACTCATAACCCAAAGGTCGGTGGTTCAAATCCACCCCCCGCAACCAATCAACCTACGTAGGTTCAGTGGCTTCCGATGATGCATCGGAGGCCGTTTCCGCGTTTGGCCACAAAATCGCCATGCGACCGACCACGCGCGGATCCCAATTTTGGTTCTCCAGCCTGACTTCCCGTCCCACGCTTTTTCCCGTAACATTCTGAAAACGCAATCCCCCTCGCTGATCGGAAGACTCTTATGTTCACCAGATTCCCCCTGTCTGGAGTTGGCAAAATGAGCGCGTTCGCTCGCGCCGCTTTGCAGGCAGTGTTCCTCGTGCTCCTGGCCTCCACACCTGGTGTTCTCCAGGCCCAAATCTCCAACGGTGCGCTCCGGGGAGAGGTCCAGGACTCTACCGCCGCGCGTGTGGCAGGTGCGCAGGTCACGGTGCAATCCGACGGATCTTCCATGAGCCGCACGGCAACGACCGACGGGCAGGGAGTATTTCGCATAGAGGGGCTGCTGCCCGGTATCTATCGCGTCAGCGTCACCGCCAAAGGGTTTGCCGGGGCCACCGCCGATGTGGATATTGCCGTCAGCATCGTGCGCGATATCAGTGTCACCCTGAAACCGGAAGCCGAACACGAGACTGTGACGGTACAGGGAACTCCCTCGTCGATCACGAGTGAAACGGTCGACACCTCAAGCGCCGTACGCGGGGGCCTGGTCGGCAGCAAAGATCTCGAAGACTTTCCGCTCCCCGCACGCAGTTTTGCCAACATAGCCTACCTGGTTCCCGGCACCGAGCCCGTCGAACCCTCCGATCCGACCAAAGCCCGCATCACAGCTGTCTCCACCGGCGGCAGTTCCGGCCTGAACAACGAGCTCTCCGTCGACGGCGACGACGACTCCGATGACTGGATTGGCGGATTTCTGCAGAATTTTTCCCCGGACGCCATTCAGGAGTTCGCCGTCCGCACCTCGAATGAGGATGCCGATACCGGCTGGACAACCGCAGGATCCGTTGTCATCACCACCAAACACGGCACGAACGACTGGCACGGCGATGCTGCTTTCTACGAGCGGGCAGCAGCGCTCAACGCCCGTTTTCCCATTGAGAATCCCGCCCAAACCTGCACCGATGGAACCTGCGTCAACAATCCCAAACAGCCCTTTTCCCGGCAAAACTACGTTGCCACCCTCGGCGGCCCCATCGTTAAAGACAAGGTTTGGTTCTTCACCTCGTTTGAGAACGTTCACGAAGACGCCAGCATCGCCTACAGTCCCGCCAGCCTGCAGCAATTCGACGCGCTCAGCTCGCTTGCATCGCAAGGCTACATATCCGGCGTCTCGAGCATTCCGGCTCCATCTACCGTGCCCATCCCCTTCAGGGATTACGACGGCTCGGTCCGTTTTGACTGGGCGCAGTCGTCCCGCTCGCAGTGGTTTCTGCGTACCTCCACCGACAGTTACCTCACCCGCAACGCGCTGGTGGAGCAGGGCACGCTTCCATCCACTGGATTGACGACGCACAATAACTACGGCAACGCGGTCGTCAGCAATTCTTATGCATTCAGCCCATCCTGGCTGGGCAATCTGGTCCTCGGCGCCAGCCTGCTCCATCTCACCCAGACGCGCAACTCGAATCTTGGCTTCGCGCTGGCCTTTCCCTTTAGTTCCACCGCGCTCACCATCTCCGGTTTCGAAACCTTCGGCGACAACCAGTTCGCCACGCCGATCACCCTCTTCCCCGACCTGCGCAATCAGGAGAAATACCAGGCGCGTTACGATCTGAGCCACGTTGCCGGAAGCCACGCGCTCAAGTTCGGGTTCGATTTCATTCACGAGCCGGTGCTCAGCGGCGCCTTTGCCGCGAATGCCGAGCAGATCATCCAGTATCCGTCCAACCCCGATTGCTACATCAATCCACCCGGGGCTGACTGCGGAGGCATTACCGCTCCTCTTCCGTTCTATTTCGCCTCGCCGTCCTCACAATGCAATCCAGCACCCGATCCATCGTCAGGGATTAACTGCACCTACACGCCCGCTGGCGACGGCAGCTTCTCGCAGAACGTACAACGCCTCGCCGTCTACGCCGAGGATTCCTGGCTCGTCTCGCACCGCTTCACCGTCAACTACGGCCTCCGCTATCAAACCACCTACGGCCTCTTCTCGGGCTCCGGCCGCACCCAGGCGGACAACAGTGCTTACATAACGTTGCGCGCCCTGGGGATCCCGATTGTTCCCGGTGCGCCCCACGATGACCACCGGCAATTCAATCCGCGCCTGGGAATCGTCTATGCCCCAGGCCGCAGCGAGAACACGGCCTTCCGCGCGGGCATCGGCCTCTACTCCGAGGACCTGGCGCAAAACGGCTGGGCCACCGCGTTTCAGGGCATCAACGGCTCCAACGCCACCACCGGAGCCTGCACTCTCACTGGCGGTCCAGGCACCTATGCGCTCACCGGCGCGGGCTGCCTGCAGGGCGGCGCCGGCGCTACCGGCAATTTGATCGGTTCCACCTACAAGACCCCCTACGCCATTCACATTACCGGAGGCGTGCAGCACGCCTTCAATGCCAAATGGCTGGCCAGCGCTGACTACACCCACGAGCAGGGCAATCACGGATACCGCGCCTTCCCGTATTCCGGCGGCGTCAACCTGTTATCTCCGGCAATCCCCACGTCTGATCCCGACTACGCCACCGACCAGGCGAACGTCGTCCCCAACGTCAACGTGTTTCAGTCGGACAATCGCTCCAGCTACAACGCGCTCATGTTGCACGCTCAGGGCAATATGCGCTGGTTCAGCCTGGTCGCCAACTACCAGCTGTCGAAAGCGCAGACCTGGGGCTGCCTCCTCGGGGAACTCTTCGATTACGTCGACGGCGTCTGCACGCTGCAAAGCGGACCCAACGCCGGCCAGCTGGACGCCTTCGGCCCCGGCGATTACGGACCCTCCGGCGAAGATGTGCGCCATCGCTTCGTGCTCGCCGGCACTCTCCACGTTCCCGGCGGCTTCGATCTCAGCAGCATCACGCAGCTCGAGAGCGCCCGTCCCATCACCATCACCAACGCCGACAATACCGCGCGCATCTGGGTGAACGGGGCCTACACCAGCCTCGACGAATTTCGCGGAACGCCTTATATGCAGGCGGATCTGCGCGTCACCCGGCCCTTCAAAATCCGCGACCGCCTGGAGATCGATCCCTTTGCTGAGTTCTTCAACCTCTTCAACCGCAACAATCCGGGCGCGAACTTTGCCGTAAACGTCGTGCAGCTACCGATCCCCGCAGCTCAGATGCAGCCCGATGCCAATGGCATCACCAACATCACCCAGCTCTGCGCGAACGCCGCATGCACCCAGACCGAACCCATCACCAGCCTGAAGCAGCTGGAGATCCCCGAAGGCGCACTGGGAGATTTCTTCGGCCCCGGCACGACAGTGGGCATTCCGTTTGCCGCCCAGCTCGGCGGTCGTGTGATCTTCTAAGACGCGCCCAAAAGAAAAACGGGAAGAAGGGCCCGAGGCCAGCTTCTTCCCGTCATTCTGTTACGAACTTTTTCTTACAGTGCCTGAACGTTCTCAGCCTGCCAGCCCTTCGGTCCCTTTACAACGTTGAACTGAACCGCCTGGCCTTCCTGCAGCGAACGGAAGCCGTTGCTCTGGATCGCCGAGTAATGCACAAACACATCTTCACCGCTGGTCCGGCTCAGAAAGCCGAAACCCTTGGCATCGTTAAACCACTTCACTGTTCCCTGTTCCATCTGTGTTTCCTTATTGGTCGAAATGTATCGCTGAACTCAATGTGGAGCTTGTTGCAAGTCGAGCGACAGAGCAGAACAGGCAATAACACCAAGTCGGATTCTACGATCAACTGTGAGTATAGCATCTTCCCGGCCAACCGCCTCCAAAACCCGCTCCCGCGTGCGTGGGGACCCGAAATAGAACTAGGAGAAGCTCCGCATTCCGCGTATGCTGAAGTGTAGAGAAAGCGCTCTTTCTGCTTCTCTTTAGTTTCTAGCCCATCTCTCGACAGATCTGCATTTCGTCTGCGCATGCGCCCGAAATTTGATCTTTTTCACCAGGTTGACCCTGTTTTGGGTATCTGGCATCGAGCCCGGCTTATGTGGCCAACGCACTTTAACGGATAAACGAGGCAACATGCGGTCTGATCTGGTCTACTCTGCGAGCCTTCAGGTGGAAAATCGCTTCCTGCTCTCCACCATCGTCATGCGGGCCGTGCGGACTCTGCACATTAACTCCACCCGCACCGAGGACACCGCTAATAAGGTCCTGACTGAGGTCGCTCAGGGCCGCTACGTGCAGGCGGAAATGCCTGAAATCAAAGCCCTTCCCGCCATCGAAGCGCTCCTTATCGCGCCCGCCGCCTAAAGCGAACGCCGAGGCATGCGCCTCTCAACCTTTTGTGCAGAATAAAAGGCTCCTCAATCGAGGAGCCTTTCCATTTCCTGAACTGGATTTAGTAGCGCGAACGGCCGCCGCCGCCACCGCCACCGCGCCGATTCCCGTCACGTCCGCCATCGCGTCCGCCGCCGCCCGAGCGTCCATACCCACCGCCCGAACCACCCGTCTTCGGCCGCGCCTCGTTCACCACCAGCGCGCGTCCGTTCAACTCGCTGCCGTTCAGCGCGGTAATCGCGGCTTCTGCTTCCGTATCGTTTGCCATTTCCACAAACGCAAACCCGCGCGACCTTCCGGTGTCGCGATCGGTCGCGACCGACGCGCTTTCCACGGCGCCGTGCGGTTCAAACCACTGGCGGAGATCCGCCTCCGTCGTGGCAAAGGCGATATTCCCTACATAAAGCTTCTTCATGATTCCTCAGATTTCTTCGTGCGTGGTCGCTGCTGCGGGCGCGGCATTTCCCTGGGGCGAGAAAGGCTCCGACTCGGATGCAATATCCGTGTCTAACCCGATCTCTTCGGTATCCGGCGCCGTCACGCCGCTCAGTTTCTCGAGCTTGCGCTGCTGCTTGCGTTCGGATTTGGCCTGCTGCTTGGCCTGGCGGGCCTGTTCCTTCTGCCGCTTTGAAAATGTGGGGCGGGCTCGTGGTGACAAGGTCTACCTCCTGGCCCGGGCCGCTCGCCGTGGCCGCGTGGTCTCGGCGATTACCGCCGGCTCTACCAGCACGCCTTCTGCATTCATCACCGGCTGCAGCGAACGCGGCAACTCGCTGTGCGCAGATTCCACGCCCAGCGCCCGCAGTGCCAGCGCCGTCTTCACCAGCGCTCCACGCTTGGTGCCGAGCTTCTGCAGCGCTTTGGCCCGCTCTTCATCGCTCTCGAATTTCTCGTGCGTTTGGCAATAAACGATCTTCCGGTCAAACAGATCGATCGCCTCGTGCAGGTCCCTCAACGCGTACTTGCTGTATGTATTTGCCTGCTGCATTGGTTCCTTTCTGTCTTGGTGCGGCGTCCTCCGCCGGTGTTCGATCGAACCTGAGCACATAGATGCAGCTGCAACAACCTCGACGGCTGCAGTTCAGGCTGAGCTGATAAGTTTCAACGGTTCAGGGTAGAAAGGAAGTGTCCACCAGTAAGCTGCCCAAACCGTTCGCTTGTCTCGATCAGAGCGACTGAACGTTCTCGGCCTGAAGCCCCTTCGGACCCTTCGTCACTCCGAACTGGACGCGCTGCCCCTCCTGCAGGCTGCGAAATCCAGCAGCTACGATGGCGGACTGGTGCACGAAGACGTCACCACCCTCATCGCGAGTGATAAAACCATACCCTTTTGCGTCGTTAAACCACTTCACGCTTCCCTGTTCCACGTTGTTTTCCTTGTTCTGGATTTCTTGCGGAAGGTCGCCAGGAGACGGAGAGTGGTAGTCGCAGACTAAAAAGCCGCCAGACTCGAATCGCGTCAAGCTTCGCCAGATTTGCTATTTATGATGCTAACAGAAGCGCAGAGGTTGTCCGGCGCGCCTCCTCGCCGCCTGCTCCACACCAGCGCTCTGCTTTACCTGCAACACGTATCGACTCAGCATCTTGGGATCGAGTTATCCGATCAAAACAGATTTCCATCGGCACCATGGCAGTAGACACGCTACTCCCATGGATGTAGAGTGTCTCCATCCATGAAATTCCGAAAAGATGCCGACTACCAGAACCGCATCGAGTTGCTCCAGGGCACGCTCGACATGCTCATCCTGCAAACTCTGCAATGGGGACAGCAGCACGGCTACGCCATCAGCCAGGCGCTGCGCCTCCGCTCCGGCGATGTCCTCCAGGTGGAAACCGGCTCGCTCTACCCTGCACTGCATCGCATGGAGCGCCATAAGTGGATCGCCGCCGAGTGGCGCATGACCGAGCAAAACCAGCGCGCCCGCTTTTACAAAATCACGCCCGAAGGCCGCAAACAGCTCGCCCGCGACCGCTCCAAATGGGTCGCCATGGTGACCGCCATCTCCTCCATCCTCGAAACGTAGCTAACCCGCAACAAGGAGAGCCACGATGAATTTCGCTCGCCGCTGGTTCGCATTCGACAAACGCAAGGCCGAGCTGGATGCCGAGCTCGATGCCCATCTCCGCATGGCCATCGCCGACCGCGTCGCCCGCGGCGAATCCGAAGCTGATGCCCGCGCCGCCGCCCAGCGCGAACTCGGCAATATCGCGCTCTCCAAAGACGTCACCCGCGCCACCTGGGGCTGGCTCTTTCTCGAACGCCTCGGCCAGGATGTCCGCTACGCCTTCCGCCAGATGCGCCGCTCCCCCGGCTTTGCCGCCACCGTCATCGGGACGCTCGCTTTAGGCATCGGCGCTGCAGCCGCCATGTTTACCGTCGTCGACCACGTCATCCTGCAGCCCGTGCACTATCGCGACGCGCGCCGCCTGGTCCTGCTCGACGAAAGCGACGGCAAGTCCCCCAACGGATGGGGCGTTCCCTGGCTCGATCTGCAGGAATGGATGCAGCAGAGTCACTCCTTTCAGCAAATCGCATTCTCGTCCGGCCTGAGCCTGGGCGGCGGCCGCAATTATCTCGAAGGCCCTTCATCGTCGTTCGAAATCAACGGCAACGCGGTCAGCTCCAATCTCTTTGCAACCCTCGGCGTGCAGCCGGAACTCGGTCGCGCCTTCACGCCCGAAACCCCACGTTACGGCGCCACGCAGAATGCCGGCCTCGTCGTCCTGAGCGATGCAGTCTGGCGCCAGGCCTACGGCGCCGACAAATCCATCCTTGGCCGCACCGTCAAAATCAACGCCAGCTCGTTCACCATCATCGGCGTCATGCCGCCCGGGTTCAACTATCCCGCGACCGGCTCGCGCAGCGCGCAGGTTTGGACTGCCCTTCAGTTGGACGATCACGACAAGGGCCGGGGCTGGGAGTCTGAACGCTATGCCGTGATCGCCCGCCTCCGTCCAGGCGTAACCCTCGCTGCGGCCTCCGCCGAAATGCAGACGATCCAGAAGCGCGTCGTCACTGCCTATACCGATCCCGAAGAGAAGCAGAATTACGGCCAGGTTTCCATCCAGAATTACGGCGACTCGCTCGTCGACGCGGATCTGCGCAAAGCACTGCTCGCCTTATTAGCCGCGGCCGGCGTGCTCTGGCTCATCGCCGCCGTCAACGTTACCAATCTCCTGCTCGCCCGCAGCACCGCTCGCCAGCGCGAAATCGCGATGCGCGGCGCCCTCGGCGCCAGCCGCTGGCGCGTCGTTCAACAAATGTTAGTCGAAGGCCTCGTCCTCAGCGGCATCGCCGCCGCGCTCGGCGCAGCCATCGCCTTCACTTCCGTCAAGCTGCTCGCCCACGAACTGACCCAACAGCTCCCGCTGCGCATCCCCGCCGCACCCAACGCATGGATTCTCGCAGCGCTCCTCGCGCTCACCATCACCTCCGCCGTCATGTCGACCGCGTGGCCTGCGCTCATGTCCGTCCGCGCGCCGATTGAGCCTGCACTGCGCTCTGGGGGCATGCAGGCTGGCACCGGTCGCCGCCACCACCGCATGCGCGGCGCTCTCGTCTCCATCGAAATCGCCATGTCGCTCACCCTGCTCGTTGCCTGCGGACTCCTGTTGCGCACCATCAATTCATTACGCCACGTCCCGCTCGGCTACCGCACCGACCACATCGTCGTCGCCCACCTCAACATTCCCCGCTTCCGTTTCACCGGGCAGAACATGCTCCAGGTCCTTTACCAGCCCATCCTCGAACGCGCGCAGCATCTTCCCGGCGTCCAGACCGCAGGCCTCATCAGCGAAGTCCCCCTCGCAAACTCTTTCAACATCCAGCTCACCCTGCGCATGAATGGAGACGACATCGCCGCCGGCCTCAAAACCGTCAGCCCCACGCTCCAGCAAATCTTCGGCTTCCGCATGCTCGCCGGCCGATTCTTCTCGAACGACGACTCACCCACCTCGCAGCCGGTCGTCGTCGTCAATCCCGCTTTTGCTCACCTTTACGCACCCAATAAGCATGATCCCAACTCCATCCTCGGCACTAAGGTTTGGTCTCTCCAGAAAGACCAACCCCTCCACGTCGTCGGCGTCATTGATAATTTCCACCAAAAATCCATCGCCGAAGCGTCGCAGCCTGAGGTCGAAGTCTGCCTCTGCCAAATCACACCCACGGCCAGCATCTATCAGGTCTCCACCATGGCCATGGATCTCGCCATCCGCACCGAACGCTCCACGTCTCAGGTCATTCCGGAAATCCGCGACATCCTGCGCCAGAGCAGCCCCGAACTCGCCGGCGCCGACATCACCACCATGGATCAGATCGTCGAAGATTCCTATGGCAGCCAGCGCCTCGCCGCCCATCTGCTCGAAATCTTCGGCCTCTCCGCGTTGCTGCTCTGCGTCGCCGGACTCTACGGATTGCTCGCGTACGTGGTCACCCAGCGCACCCGCGAAATGGGCGTGCGCATCGCACTCGGCGCGGGTCGCGGCAATTTGCTATGGCTGGTGCTGCGCCAGGCCGGCGTCATGCTGCTCATCGGCGTCGCCGCCGGCTCGGGCCTCGCCTACGCTTCCGCGCGCCTCATCAATGGCTTCCTCTACGGAGTAAAAGCGCACGACGGCTGGACGCTCGCCGCCGCTGCCATCCTGCTTTTCTCCAGCGGCATGCTCGCTGCGTATCTGCCCGCCCGCCGCGCCTCCCGCGTGAATCCCATGGAAGCCCTGCGCGCCGAATAGATTCGCGGACCACACAGCCTGCCAAGTGAACGCAAAGGTTTGAAGGGGCACGCTTCCAGCCGTGCCGAAAATGCCCGTAATCTCGTTGAGCTTCAGCCCCGCGGCTTCGTGTCAGGGCACGACCTCACAGCTTGCGACAAGACAAAATGTTTTGAAGGGGCACGGCTTCAGCCGTGCCGTTAGAACCGCAATACTGTTGGGCTTTAGCCCCTGCGGCTTCGTGTCAGGGCACGACTTCAGTCGTGCCGTCAGGACCCCAAATACTACTGGGCTTTAGCCCCTGAGGGAAAGTCTTGTCCTTCGGGCTTCGCTTCTTCCGCCGGCTCTTCGTCTTCGGACTCCTCAGCGTCCGTCGCCGCGGCTTCCACAGCCGCTGTTTCATCCGGCGAAGTCACGTCCTCGCCCACGCCGCCCTTCAGCAGCGCATCCAGCCTGTAACCCGCAGCCTTAGCAGCCTTCGCCGCCGCATCGTTTTCCTCTTCCAACTCGTCAAGCGCCGTCCGCGTTGCCGCAGATTGCGCCTTTTCCGCCAGCGCCACCAGCCGCGGCAACCCGAGCCACCACACCATCTGCTCGTGCGCCTCTTTGTGGAAGTAGCGAATGCCCTCAGCCTCATGCAATCCAGTCAGCCACGCCACATCCGGATCGCTCCACGCAATCCCCTCAGCATCCTTTGGCTCTGCAATCAGCACGCGCACCCGCACCGCCGCTCGATGCGCCGCGTCCCCTTCGAGGCCGACCGGGTGAAACACCTCCGCCAGCACCGACCGCAGATACAGCTTGTCAAACACCTCGCCGCGATTCCGATCCACCGGCAGCAAATCCTCAAATGCCCGCAGCAAACACCACGCCGCCACCGGCGACCACACCGCCGCAGCACTCACCGTCGGGCTATGACTCGGCACCACCGCGCGCGCCTCCGGCGGCCATGTGTGCGCGCATTGCTTTTCCAAATCCGGAACCCGCGCCGCAGCTTCCAGCAACGTGCGATACGTTTTCTGCGCCGACTTCAGCCGTCCAGCCGCACCGTCGACTGGAGCCACAGCCGCCGCGGCCTTCGCATCGACAACCGCGCCACCTGCCGCCTCTTTAGCCGCGGCCCTCTCAGCAGAGCCCTCAACCGCCACCAGCGCCTCCCGGAAGAACCGCTCCGCCCGCTTCGTCAGCCCATCCAGCGTCTCTTCGCGCCCGCACGGCGCATGGCTCGCGTGCGAAATCAACTCCGCATCCGCGCCGCCGTTGCCCGCCAAATCCGAATAGCACCGCAGCAGATCTGCATCCATCGCCCGCCGCAGCGCCGCATGCACCGGCCGCAGTTTGAATTTGGCCAGCGCCTCATCCAAACTCCACACGCCGCTGCCATTCAAATCGCTGCACAGCGCGTCCCACGGATATTCCTCGCTCGCTCGCAACTCCCGCCAGTTCTGGAACGCGTGATATTGATACGCGCCCAGCCGCAGAGACAGCCCGCGCTCCCGCACTTCCCGCGCCCGCCGCAAGTAATGCAGTCCCGAAGCATTGTCCTGGAACGCCAACAGCGCCTCGCCGTCGCCCGGCAAATCCAGCGCCTCATGCAACTGCACCCGCGACAATCCGCCAGTCTGCTTATCCGCTTTCGCTGCGGATCCATGCAGCGTCCCCGCCGTCGTCGCATATTTGTTGTGATAGATCACCAGCGCGCGCTGATCGCCCAGCCGGTTCGACTACGCGAACACGTTCTCATCCACCGCGCCGTCGTCACGCCAGAAATCGAACAGCGCAAAATGCTCGCTCTCCGCAAACACTTTCCGGTTCTTCAGCAGCGGCGCAATCTCCCGCTGATGCCGCTCCACCAAATGATGATTCGGATTCTCTTCGTACCGCGGGCGCTTGTACTCCATCCCGTACTTTTCCGTGAACGCCTCGATCTGCCCGTGCCCAAACATCGGCAGTCCCGGCAGCGTCGCCATCATGCGTGCACACGCCGAAATATTTATCGCCGGTCCCGAACTGATCGATCGCCGTCCGCTCATCCGGATTGCTCATGAAGTTCACATACCGCTTCAGAATGTCCGGATCGAACTCGATCGTGTTCTTGATCACCGAGCGATACTTCGCATTCTCCTCGTCGCGCATCATGTTCATAAACGCGCTGTTGTACACGCGATGCATGCCCAGCGTGCGCACGAAGTACCCTTCCATCAGCCAGAACGCCTCGGCCAGCAGCAGCGTTCCCGGCACCTCCGCCGCCACGCGATCCACCACCTCGCGCCAGAACTCATGCGGCATCGCCGCATCGAATTGCTCCTGCGTCATCGCCGACTTCAGCGCGCGACGGAATCGATCCCCCGCTGCCCGGCAGCGGAAACCACAGCCGCTGCACATGCCGCCGCGCCAGCGTCATCGCTGCGTCAAAGCGAATAATCGGAAACAGCCGCGCCACGTGCAGGATCGTCTGAATCACCTGCTCGCGCACATCCGCGCGCAGGTAATTCAACTGCGCCGTATCGTTCCACGGAAAGCTGGTCCCATCGTTGCCGTGGTACACGTACTCCACGTGCCCGCTCGCGTTGTCTCGCCGCCGGAACACCACCGCCGCATCCGTCTGGTCGTAGTAGTGATCCTCAATCTTGATCTCCACTCGCCCGTCATGCGACAAGTCCGGCCCGTCAAATCGATACGCCGGATACGGCGAATCCTGCCGCGACAAAAACCATTCCGGATGCTCCACCACCCACGGCGAATCGATGCCCATATGATTCGGCACCATGTCGCTCGCCAGCCTCACACCATAGCGCGCCGCCCGCTCCCGCAAATTCCGGTACGCATAATCGCCGCCCAAATCATCCGCGATCCGGTAGCTATCCAGCGAGTACGCCGACGCCACTGCATCTGCCTGCCCGCGCATTCTCTTGATGGTCTGCGAAGCCTGGCTGCGCTCCCACACCCCAATCAGCCACAGCGCGTTCATCCCGCGCCGCGCCAGCGCTTCCAGTTCTTCGTCGGGAATCTGGTCGAGCCGCTCAATCGCTCGCCCATACTGCCGCGATAACTGCGCCAGCCACACATACGTGCTCTTCGCAATCATCACCACATTCGGCATCCAGTCCAGATCCGGACTGAACCGCTCGTACTCCACATCCACCGCACCCTGGCCGCCCTCACGCGAATACTCCGGCACCGGGTAATACGCTTTGCCAAACTCGATCGCATCGTGGTGCCGATGCTCCGACGGCGGATGAAACCGCATCCACACCGCGATCTCTTCTTCCTTCAGCACATCGGTCGCCAGCAAAACTTTGCTCAGGCTCTCGCCGATGTAGGGCGTCCAGTTCTCCCGGATCCACGCCAGCTGTCCGCTCAGCGAATCGGGCGACGCCTCAATCGGCGCGCGCAGCAAATCAAGCAAATTGCCGCGCCCCATCCCCGTATCCGGCCGCGTCGCAAAATAGCTTTTCAGCTCCGCCGTCACGTCCTTATAAGGAGTGCTCGCCGCCAGCTTCTTATCGTCATACAGTTCTTTGAACGGTTTGAACGCGGGATTCTGATTCGCCAGCCACAGCAAAATCAGCTCTTCCAGCACCGCCTCGCGATGCGTCAATCCCTCTGTCGACCCGTTCAGCCATTCATCCAGCTTCGCCTCTCCGCGATAAATCGCAACGTTCGGAAACTCCGCGACAAATCCCTTCAGCAGCCGCTCGACATTCTCCTCGCCCATCCGCGCCGAAAACCACTTCAGCGCCGCGCCGCTTACCTCAGGGTCGCGGCTCCTGCGGTACTGCGCCACCAGCGCGTGGCTCACTTCGTCGATCAGCCCCATCGCAAACAGCGCGCCCGGCGGCACAGGCTCGTTTTTGTCCCGAGCCTCGCTCATCCGGTAGGCCAGCGCGCGGCACTCCGCCAAATTTCCAAAGATGACGTTGCCGACGAAATTGAAAAGGACGTCGCTGACCTGATACCGGTCGCGAGCCTCACGCGAAATGTGGAATTCCATCATCACTGCTTTCTTAGACGCGGAATTTTCCCCGCTTACTGGCAGCCGTCCCCTGCCTTTCGGCGAGATGCCCGAACATTCCGGGACTTTTTCAGGCAGCGCTATCCACTCTAGGATGCGTCGGCCGCCCCTACACGCTACACGCTATACGCTACACGCTTGCGGCTGATCCCTACACCCTACCCCTACACCCTCGTCCGAACCCACTCCGGCAGCCGGTCTTCCCGCACCGCATCGTAACAATGCAGCGCCGTGAACCGCGTAATCGACGCCGGCATCCCCACCGCCGTAAATCCCGGATGCCCCGTCGCCGGATACGGGCCGCCATGATTCATCGCCGGGCTCACCGCCACCCCGGTCGGCATCTTGTCATTGAGCAGCCGTCCCGCCTTGCGCCGCAGCACCGGCGCAACCTTGCCATAAAGTTCCTCATCGGCGCCCGCCGACGAACCCGCCGCCGCCGAATACACGCTGGCCGTCAAATTTCCCTCCAGATGCCCAATCGCGTCCAGAAGCTGCCGGTCGCTGCCTACCGTCACCGCCAGCACTTCATTCCCAAACGCCTCGCGCAAAAATTCATCTGGCTTGCTCAGAAAAACCTCGCCCGGCACCCGCAGCAGCGTGTTCGCATAGCGATACCCGCTCCCCGGCAGCGTTTTCCCGCCCGTCACCACTTGCGCGCCCGCACCGCGCAGCGCCTCAATCGACTCGTGCAGCCGGTCCCGGACGCCGCTGGCCAGCAGCGCATGCGGCTCGCGCCCATCGAAGGTCGCAGCAACATCCTGCAGCAATGTCTCCGCCGCATCCCCCGCATATAGAAAGACCAAATTCGGCCGCGTGCAAAATTGCCCCGACCCCGCCGTGCAGCTGTCGGCCAGTTCTGCCGCCCACTTCTTCACGTTCTGCTTCAATCCCTCCGGCAAAAACACCACCGGGTTCAGGCTCGACATCTCCAGATACACCGGCTTCCCCGCCGCGTCTGCCGCCTGCTTCAGCTTCAACCCGCCAGCCTTGCTGCCGGTAAACGCCACAGCCCCGAGACGCGGATCGCTCACCAGCTTGATGCCCGTCTCGTTCTCCACGTTGAACACCATCTGCACCGTAGCCGCCGGCAAGCCCGAACCCTTCAGCGCCTGAAAAGCGCATCCCGCCATCAGCAGTGAAGTATAAGGATGCAGCGGATGCGCCTTCGCGATCACCGGATTCCCGGCCGCGATCGCCGAAGCAAAATCCCCTCCGCTCACCGCGTTATAGGCAAACGGAAAATTATTCGGCCCAAAAATCACCACCGGACCCACCGGACCCAAACACGAACGCAAATTGCGCGCCTCATCGATCACCACCCGACGCCATGCCCCATCCCGCGCCGCCTTCGCCGCCTGGCGCAGCTGATCCGTCGTGCGCGGCAACTCCACATCCCGCAGCCGCGGCTTCACCGCCAGCCCCGTCTCTTCATGCGCCGCAGCAGCCAGCGCGTCGGCCGCTTTCTCAATCTCCGCAGCGTAACTCTCCAGGAAATCCGCAATCTCCGCCGCTGGAACCTTTTCCAGAGCGTGCGCAGCCTCGACCGCCGCCGTCAGCGCCGCGTCGCAATCCTTCCACGAGCTGGTCGGGAAATGCCGCGCCAGCTTTTCCCCCGTTGAAGGATTCTCCGCCTGAAACACCGACACGGCATCCGCTGCCCGCCATGTCCCGCCAATCCAAACCTGTGCCGTCTCCATCACCACTCCACTTCGTAAGCCGTTGTTCTTCGGCGGTCGTTTTTGCTGGCCGTTTTATCGCTGACCGCACCATCGCTGACCGCTTCTTAGCTAGCCGCTTTTTAGCTAACCGCTCTTTAGCTGACCTCGTTCACCAGCATCCCAATCCCATCAATCCCAATCCGAATCAAATCGCCTCTCTCCAGCGTAAAAGAATCCGGCGGAACAATCCCCGTCCCCGTGAATAGAAAACATCCAGCCGGAAATGTCTGATCCCGATACAAGTAATCCACCAGTTCCTGCGGCTTCCGCTTCATCTGCGCCAAAGTCGTCTCGCCCGCGAACGCGGCCGCGCCTCCGCGTTCAATCGAAATCGAAATCCGCGTCGAATCCGGCAGCGCTTCCCGCGTCACCAAAATCCCCGGCCCCATCGCGCAACTGCGGTTGTAAATCTTCGCCTGCGGCAGATACAGCGGGTTCTGTCCCTCAATATCCCGCGAGCTCATATCGTTCCCAATCGTGTAGCCCACAATCCGCCCGCCCGGATCGATCACCAGCACCAGCTCCGGCTCCGGCACCGACCAGGTCGCGTCGCTGCGCAGCCCCACCGCCGCGCCCGGCCCCACCACCTTCTCCGGCTGCGATTTGAAAAACAACTCCGGCCGCTCCGCCGCATACACGCGATCGTAAAAGTCCCCGCCCCCAGCATCTTTCGACTCCGCCATCCGCGCCGCCCGGCTCCGCAGATACGTGACCCCCGCCGCCCAAACTTCCTGCGTCCCCACCGGCGCCACCAAATCCTCAGCGCGCAGTATCCCAGCCGCCGTAGCACCCGCCGTCAGCAGCGATTCCAAATAAGGAATCAAATCCTCCCGCACCAGCAATTTATCCAGCGAATTCTCCTCCACCGGATTGAATTGCCCCGCCGCCTCCGCCACCCAACCCTGCGTTGTCCGATACAAAATCACTCGCACCCTCCCAGAATTGTCTTGAAGGGGCACGGCTTCAGCCGTGCCGTAAAGGTCCCAGAGAGGTGGGCTTTAGCCCCTGAGGGATCCGCTGTAAGCCGCCAGCCTCCGCGTAACCATATCCACGTCATACACACACCCGCCCCAAATCCCGCCACTCGCCTCCACCAACGCCGCCCACAACTTCGTATCGTCCGGCAGTTCCGGGTGCGCCTGCAAATCCCCGCGCGAAGCCCGCAACGCCAGCCGCCGCGCACCTTCTTCCGCATCGAAAATCTCGTCGCCCTCTCCCACCAGATGCACCACAGCGTTCATCTGCACTCGATCGATGCGAATCTCGATCCTATCCCCATCCACAATTTTGCCAATGGGCCCACCCGCCAGCGCCTCCGGTGAAATATGCCCGATGCAAGCCCCCGTCGACACGCCACTAAACCGACCATCCGTCAGTAGCGCCACATGTTTGCAATACGGCAGCGCCTTCAACGCCGCCGTAATCTGATAAATCTCCTGCATCCCTGCGCCGCGCGGCCCACAGCACACCAGCACCATCACATCGCCAGCCGCAATCGTTCCCGCCTTGATCGCCGCAATCGCATCCGTCTCCGCCGTAAACACCCGCGCCCGCCCGCGATGCAGAAACACTCCATCTTCGCCGATCAGATCCGGATCGATCGCCGTGCTCTTCACCACCGACCCCTCCGGCGCTACGTTGCCCACCGGAAAACACACCGTCGACGTCAGCCCCCGTTCCCTTGAGCGATCCGGCGACAAAATCACCTCGTCCGCGTCAATCCCATCACGCGCGCGCAAATTTTCTTTCAGCTTCTGCCGCCGTTCGCTCTGCTCCCACCAGTCAAGACAATCACTGACCATAGCCCCGGCCGCCGTCATCGCCTGCGTATGCAGCAATCCCGCGCGCCGCAAATGCAGCATCACCTCCGGCACGCCGCCCGCCAGAAACACCTGCACCGTCGCAAATCCGCGCGGCCCATTCGGCAGCGCATCCACAATCCGCGGAACCTCGCGGTTCACTCGCATCCAGTCCGCCACGCTCGGCCGCTTCCGCCCCGCCGCATGCGCAATCGCCGGAACATGCAGCAACAAATTCGTTGACCCGCCAAATGCCGCGTGCACCACCATCGCATTCTCAAACGCCGCATCCGTCAAAATGTCCCTGGTCCCCACACCCATCTGCCGCAAACGCAGCAATGCCGCCGCCGATCTCCGCCCCGCATCCAGCCACACCGGCGGCCCCGACGGAGCCAGCGCCGTGTGCGGTAGCGCCAATCCAAGCGCCTCCGCCACCACCTGAGAAGTCGCCGCCGTCCCTAAAAACTGGCACCCGCCGCCCGGACTCGCGCACGCCTTGCATCCCATCTCCGCCGCATAGTCGAGCGAGATTTGTCCCTGCGCAAACCGTGCGCCAATCGTCTGTACCCGCCCCGCATCCTCGCCGTTTTCCGGCAGCAACGTCACGCCGCCAGGAATCAGCACCGACGGCAGCGCGCCCGACGAAGCCAGCGCCATCAGCATTGCCGGCAATCCTTTGTCGCACGTGGCCACGCCCAGCACACCCGCCCGCGTCGGCAGCGAACGCATCAGGCGGCGCAACACGATCGCCGCGTCGTTTCGATAGGGCAGCGAATCCAGCATCCCCGTCGTGCCCTGCGTTCGCCCATCGCACGGATCGGTCACCGCCCCTGCAAACGGCACCGCTTCCAGCGCCTTCAGCGCGCGCGCCGCCTCCGCTACCAGCAACCCCACTTCCCAATGCCCGGTATGAAAGCCCAGCGCAATCGCTGTCCCATCTTCCGCGCGCAAGCCGCCATGCGTGCTCAGAATCAGCACCTCCGGCCCGCCCAGCCGCGCCGCTTCCCAGCCCATCCCCACATCCTGGCTCAGCCCAAACAAATTTCCTGACGGCTCCGTCAGCAGCATCTCTGGCGTCAGCAAAAGCGAACCCGCCGGCCCCGCAGCATGCGTAGCCACGCCAGCCAGATCCAACCCCTCAGTCTCCAACACTTCATGAACCGCAATCTCACGCATAAATCGACTGACTCCCGACCACTGACTACTGCCTCTCGCTGTGCTCTGTGCTTCGTGCTCTGAGCTCTGCGCCCGGCTTTCTCATCCCCAGCAACAATACCCCCGACAACATCACCGACAGCGACATCAGCAGAAATCCCGCCTTCGAGTTCCCTGTAAACGTCTGCAGCAGCCCAACACAATACGTTCCAAAGAATCCACCCAGCGCCCCACAGGCATTAATCAGCGCAATCGTCTCGCCCGCCACGTTGCGCGGCAACAGTTCCGGCACCATAGCAAAAAACGGCCCATACGGCGCGTACATGCAGCTCCCCGCCACAATCAAACACCCAAACGCCAGCGGAAACGACTTCTCCACGCTAAAGTACGATCCCGCCAGCGCCACGCCGGCAATCATCAAAAACGGCCAAACAAAATCGCGCCGTCGCGCACTCTTATCCGAGAAATGCGCCACCGCCAGCATCAACAGCACCGCAGCCAAATAAGGAGCGGCCGTCAATAGGCCCGTTCTTCCCATTGCTGCGCCCGTCGCATTGCGAATTACCACCGGCAGCCACAGCACAAACCCATAAATCCCAAGGCTCCAGAAAAAATAATTGATACACAACCGCACCACATTCTTCTGCCGGAAAGCCTCACCCAGCCCAGCGATCCGCGGCACCAGCGTCTGCTCCCGCTCCAGCTCCGCCTCCAGCGTCGCACGCGCCTCCTCGCTCATCCAGCGCGCCTCCCGTGGCCCATCGCGCATCAATACCAGCCAAACCACGCCCCACACTACGGACACCACGCCTTCCAGGATGAACGCCCGCTGCCATCCCACCGACGCAATCAGAAATCCCGTTACCGCCGACATCCACAGCACCGTCAGCGGATTCCCCAGCATCATCAGCGAATTCGCCCGCGATCGCTCCGCCCGCGTAAACCAGCGCGTCAGCAGAATCAGCATCGCCGGGAACACAAAGCTTTCCGCCACGCCCAGCAGCACGCGATCCACCACCAGCAGCCAATAGACGTGGATCACTCCCGTCAACGCCGCAAATGTCCCCCACGCCACCAGCGCCGCGAACACCATCCACCGCGCGCTCGTCCGCTGCATCAGCGCCACGGCCGGAATCTGCGGCAAAAAATATCCCAGGAAAAACAGCGACCCCAGCAGCGACGACTGATACCCGCTGATGTGCAGCGTCTTCGCCAGCCCCGCCGCCGCACCAAATCCATAATTCGCGCGATCCAGGTACGCCAGGCTGTACGTCACAAACGCCGTCGGCAATATCACCGCCCAGCGCTTGCGCAGATCGGCGTCGCTTCGATTCATCTCATCCATGCAAACGGGTGGGGATACTTTCGCTGCCGTTTTACACCCTACACCCTACCCCCTACCCCCTGTCTTGACTCGCTGCCCGGAACTCGCCTTCCTCCCCACACGTATCGGGAGTAGCATGGTCCCGCAATCCCATTCGGAGGCTGTACTTCTCCCACGCCCATGAAAATTCCTGCGTCCGTCCTTCTGCCCTGCTCCTTAGGCCTCGCGGTTCTCTGCGCCGCCCCCGCATTCGCGCAAACTGCTCCAGCCGCACCCGATACCAATGCTCCGTATCGCAATCCCAAACTCACCGTGGACGAGCGCGTCGCCGACCTGCTTCCCCGCCTCACCCTCGAAGAAAAAGTCGAGCAGATCAGCGGCGGCATGGGTGGTTTGCACGGCGTCATCGATCCCACCGGCACCTACGATCTGGACAAGGCCCGCACCACCCTGCTCCAGTCCGACAGCGTCGACTTCACCATCTCCCCGCGCGATTCCGCTATCCTGCGCAACGCCATCCAGCGCTACCAGCTTGAGAAAACACGCCTCGGCATTCCCGCCCTCTTCCAGGGCGAAGCGCTCCATGGCTTTATGGAAAGCGGCAGCACCAGCTTCCCCCAGGCTCTCGGCCTCGCCGCTACCTGGGATCCCGCCCTTGTCCACCAGGTCTTTACCGCAGCCGGTAATGAAGCCGGCGCGCGCGGCATGGATCAGGTTTTCGCGCCCGTCCTCGGCCTCGCTCGCGATCCACGCTGGGGCCGCACCGAAGAAACCTATGGCGAAGATCCTTTCCTCGTCTCGCGCATGGGCGTTGCCGCCGTCACCGGCCTCCAGGGACGACACGTACCTCATCGGCCGCGATCATGTCATGGCCACCGCCAAGCACTACGCCGTCCACAGCCAGCCGGAAGGCGGCACCAACACCGCGCCTGGCAATTACTCCGAGCGCATCATCCGCGAAAATTTCTTCGTCCCCTTCCAGGCCGTCGTCCAGGAAGCCAATGTCGGCAGCGTCATGGCCTCGTACAACGAAATCGACGGCATGCCCTCCCACATCAACCACTGGCTGCTCGATCACGTCCTGCGCCAGGAGTGGGGCTTCCAGGGATTCATCACCTCCGACGGCGACGGCATTCAGATGCTCTGGCAAACCCACCACGTCGCGGACGACAACGCCGATGCCGCCCGCCAGGCCATCGCCGCCGGCATTGACTACGACCTCTCCGACGGCTCCGCTTATCACACCCTGCTCTGGCAGGTGAAGCAGGGCATCGTGCCCGAGAGCGATCTCGATCGCGCCGTCTCCAAAGTCCTCGCCGCCAAATTCCGCCTCGGCCTCTTCGACAATCCCTACGTCGATCCCGACGCTGCAACAAAGATCGTCAACAGCCCCGAAAATCGCGCCATCGCCGAAAAAGCTGCTGAAGAAGTCATTGTCCTGCTCAAGAACGAAAAGAACCTTCTTCCTCTCGACCTCTCCAAACTCCACTCCATCGCCGTCATCGGCCCTAATGCTGCTGACACACATCTTGGCGGATACAGCCGCCAGCCCGGCCATGAAGTCAGCATCCTCCAGGGAATCAAGGAGTACGTCGGCGACAAAGCCAAAGTGATTTACGCCGAAGGCTGCAAGATCACCATGGCTCCCGAAGGCTGGCGCGGCTGGTAGGCCAACGACGTTCAGCTCGCCCCCGCCGATCAGTCCGCATCGATTGCTGACGCAGTCGCTGCCGCGCGCAGATCCGACGTCGCCATCCTCGTCGTCGGCGAAAACGAAAGCACCAACCGCGAAGCCTGGTCGGAAAATCACCTCGGCGATCGCGACTCGCTCGACCTGCTCGGCGCGCAGAACGACTTGGTCAAGGCCGTCGTCGAAACCGGCAAGCCCACCGTCGTGCTCCTCATCAACGGCCGTCCGCTCTCGATCAACTACATTGCGGAAAACGTTCCCGCCATCCTCGAAGGCTTCTACCTCGGCGAAGAAGGGGGCACCGCCGCGGCGCACGTGCTCTTCGGCGACGTCAATCCCGGCGGCAAACTGCCCATCACCTTTCCGCACTCCGTCGGCGATCTGCCCGACTTCTACAACCACAAGCCCTCCGACAATCGCAGCTACGCCTTCACCACGCGCCAGCCGCTCTTTCCGTTCGGCTACGGTCTGAGCTACACCACCTTCAAGTTCGACAACCTGCGCGTCGAGCCGAAGCAGATTGAGACCGGCGGCACCGCCAAGGTCAGCGTCGACGTCACCAACACCGGATCGCGCGACGGCGACGAAGTCCCGCAGCTCTACGTCCACCAGGAAATCGCCTCGGTCACGCGTCCGGTCATGCAGCTGCGAGGCTTCGAGCGCATCACGCTCAAGCCCGGCGAAAAGCGCACTGTCAAATTCACCGTCGACCCCGAAGATCTCTCGATGCTCAACGCGACATGCACCCCGTTGTCGAGCCCGGCGTCTTTGACCTCATGGTCGGCCCCAGCTCCGCCGAAACCAAAACCATTCACCTCAACGTCGGCTCACCCGGCCTCGCTCCCAAAGCCTCCGCTGCCTCCGCCCCCGGCTGGCTCTGAATCCGGCGTCGTCAGCACCTTCGACGACGGCAAAGCCGTCAGCGAGTTACGGCATGTGGGTGCCCGCCTCCGACTCCATGCAGGGCGGCAAATCCCATTCCGTCATCGCCGTCGTCGCGCCCGGCGCCGACGGCTCCAAAGGCGCCCTCCAGGTTACCGGCGAAGTCGTCTCCGGCAGTCAATATCCCTTCGCCGGAGCCATGTTCATGCCGGGAGCGCATCCCATGGAGCCCGTCAACCTATCCTCTAAAAAAGAAATCCGCTTCCGGGCAAAAGGTGACGGTCACAGTTACACATTGTTGGTCCTCACGGAAAAGGCGAATGGTCAGAACGCCATGCCTGGCATGACCAGCTTTTCCGCTGGCCCGGAGTGGAAGCAGTACACCTTTCCCTTCTCCACCTTTCAAACCGACGGCAGCGACATCACCGCTGTCGCCTTTGCCGCCATGCAGAACCCCGGCAAATTCAGCTTCGAGATCGATCAGGTCGAAATTCGCTGAGAAATCGGGTGCCCCACCCTAATTGCGCCGCCTTCGGCTCAATTAGGGTGGGGTAGTGAATAGGGTGGGTACTAGAAGTTATCCCTCAGTTAACTACCTCCCCACTCATTCCCACCCTCCAACCATGCCTCTTTCGTTGTACTTATCCCCTCTCTCCGCATAGCTTTTCACCTTGCAATCCCCTACCCCGGTCGGTAGCATTTCAGCCAAATACTCTTCCCGCATTCCTTTCTGCGCGTTCCTGCCGTCCCCCCGGGTCGAGCGCTGCATAACCCCGGCCTGCACCCTACGTGTTTTGCAAAGAGAAGGTCATGAAATCCAGCACTCTTCGCTCCTTCTGCCTCGGCGTCCTTTGTGCGGTAGTCCCTCTGCCTCTTGTCAGCCAGTCCGCTCTGGTCTCGGCTGCGCCCAGCCGCATCGTCGCTCCCATGGACGAGACCAACCTCGTCCCCCTGCGTGGCAAGGTCCACCCGCTCGCCCTGGCAAAATTCGATCGCGGCATCGCACCGGCTTCCACCCCCACCGGCCGCATCATGCTCGTGCTCCAGCGCAGCGCCGCCCAGCAGCAGGCGCTCACCCAGTACCTGTCCGACGTGCAGAACGCCAATTCGCCCAACTTCCATCGTTGGCTCACGCCCGCGCAATACGGCGCGCGCTTCTCCATCGCCGACTCCGATCTCCAGACCGTCGAGTCCTGGCTCCAGGCCCACGGCTTCACTATTGAGAAAGTTCCTCAGGCCCGCAACGTCATCGAATTCTCCGGCACCTTCGACCAGATTCAGAACACCTTCCATACCGCCATCCATACCTACGCCGTCAACGGCCAGACGCATTTCGCCAACGCCACCGATCCGCAAATCCCCGCCGCTCTCGCGCCGGTCATCGCCGGCGTCGGCCCGCTCAACGACTTTCACCCGAAGCCCAACTACATTCGCGGGCAAAACGGCCACTGGGATCCCAGCACCCATTCCATTCAGCCAGGCCTCACTCTCCTGGAGGGAACCGAGCCGTTTCTCTTCGTCGATCCTGCTGACGCCGCCACCATCTACGACACGCCCAACAAGAATCTGAACCTCAAATTCCCCGCCAACGGCACCAACTACGACGGCACCGGCGTCACCATCGGCATTGCCGGCGAAGCCGACATCGTTTCCCAGGACATCGCGAATTACCGGACCGGCTTCCTCGGCGAGTCTACCGCCAAAGTCAATCTCCCCACCATCGTCACCGATGGCAACGACCCCGGCATCAACGGCGCCACCGTGGAAGCTCTCCTCGATAACGAAGTGGCTGGCGGCATCGCTCCTGGAGCGAAGATCATCTTCTATACCTCGGCCGGCTCCGATATCGCCGACGGCCTCTTCAACGCCATCTTCCGCGCCATCGACGACAACAACGTCAGCATCCTCAACATCAGCTTCGGCGAGTGCGAAGCCGCAGCGGGCTACACCGGCAACCTCATCAGCTATGAAGCTGCAGCGCAAGCCGCCGCTCAGGGCATCAGCGTCACCGTCTCCGCGGGCGACGGCGGCTCCGCCGGCTGCGACGACTTCGACACCGCGACCTACGCGCAGTACGGCCTCGGCGTCAACGCCTTCGCTTCCACTCCCTACAACATCGCTGTCGGCGGCACCGACTTCGATACGCTGACCCCCAACTTCACCACCTACGTCAACGATCTCTCCAGCGGCACCGCTCCCTACTACGGCACCGCCTACAGCTACATTCCGGAATCACCCTGGAACGACTCGACTTCCGTCAACGGCCTCCTCGCCAACAATCAGGTCAGCTTTGCGACCGGAGCGTCCAACATCGTCGGTGGCGGTGGCGGCGTCAGCATCGTCTATCCCAAGCCTGCCTTCCAAACCTCGCTCACCCCCAACGACAGCTTCCGCGACCTGCCCGACGTCTCTTTCTTTGCCGCCAACGGCATGTACTCCGCCATCTGGGTCCTCTGTTCCGACAGCGTCGCCGACGGCGTCACCAGCGAGACCTTCACCGACTGCGCGAACACCAACGGCCAGTTCAGCGACACCTCCATTTTTGAAGGAGTCGGCGGCACCTCCGCCGCTGCGCCAGCCTTTGCCGGCATGCTCGCCCTCGTCGAACAGAAGACCGGCTCGCGCCTCGGCCAGGCGGACGACGTCCTCTATCAACTCGCCAAATCCAAATACTCCACCGTCTTCCACGACGTCACCACCGGCAACAACTCTGTTTTCTGCCTGGCCGGCTCACCCAACTGCGCATCGAATAGCTTCCTCACCGGCTACGACACCGGCACCGGCTACGATCTCGCCTCCGGCCTCGGCAGCGTTGACGCCAGCGCCATGGTCAACAACTGGTCCTCGGCGACGCTCTCCGCCACCAGCACCACGCTCTCCATCGATAACTCCACCGCCGCGGTGAACGTAACGCATGGCACCGCGCTCACCTTCTCCACCGGCGTCACGCCTTCCACCGCTACCGGCATCGTGGCCATTGCCGGCGCCGTGAATGAAAATGCCAGCGGCCCCGCCAACAACGGCCAGTTCGCCATTCAGTTAGCCAGCGGCAACGGATCCGCCACGTATAACGGTCTTCCCGGCGGCACCTACACGGTCACCGCCCGTTACTCGGGCGACGCCTCCGACGCATCCAGCACCTCCAGCGGCATCAGCGTCACCATCGCGCCCGAAGCCAGCACCACCAGCCTCGGCGTCAACGCCTACAACTACGAGCAGCAGTCCCTCGGCAACACAGCGTCGATCCCCTACGGCTCGTGGGTCTTCCTCGACGCCATCGTCACCGGCACAGCCGAAGGCAACAATACCGAAGGCACTGCCACCGGCACCGTCGCCTTCACCAACGGTGCAACTGCCCTCGCTACGGAGAACGTCGGCCTCGGCAATCAGGCTTCTTATCCGCTCAACAGCGCCAGCTATTCCGTCTTCCCCGTCGGTTCCTACAGCATCAGCGCGAAATACTCCGGCGACGCCAGCTTTAACGCGAGCACCAGCAGCGCGCCCGTGGCCTTCACCATCGTCAGGGCCCCCATGTCCCTGACGGTCACTGATCCCAGTCCCACCATCAACGCCACCACCTCCAGTCAGGTGAACGTCGTCATCACCACCCCCGTCAACATCGGCGCGTTGCCCACGGGCACGGTCAACTTCCTCGTCAACGGCAACACCGTCGGCTCCATCTCCGCGCTCACGCTCTCCACGCAGACCAACGGCAACGCCTTCAACTTTGTTCTCTCGGGATCAGGCCTCGTACCCGGCAGCGCGCTCGCCACCGGCCCCAACACGGTCACCGTCACCTACACCGGAGACGCGAACTACGCCGCTTCTTCCAGCACGATCACCGTCACCAACACTACCGGCCTCGGCAGCTTCACTCTCACCAACGCCGCCAACCTCAACGTCACCGCAGGCTCAACGGCGAATGCCGCCGTCACCATCACGCCTGCGGGCGGCTTCCAGGGACCGATCACGCTCACCTGCGCCACGCCCACCGGATTCAGCGGAGCCTGCACGCCACCCGCATCCATCGCGGTCGCCAGCACCTTAGCCCAAACCATCACCGTCCCCGTTACCACGCAATTCGGAGCAACACCGGGCACCTACACCCTCACCGTCAAGGGCATCGACACCACCGGCAAAATCACCGCCAGCACCGCCTTCAACGTGGTCATCACCGGCATCCCTAACAACGCCGGCATCTCCCTTTCCAACAGCGGCAACGTTTCTCTGGATGCAGGCACTAACAATTCCGAGGTCGTCACCATCCAGCCGCTCAACGGCTATATCGGATCACTCAATCTCACCTGCGCGGTGAGCGGCTCCGGCAGCGGTCCTGCCTGTTCGCTGCCTTCCACCGCCAGCGTTACCGGAGGCACCGGCAGCTTCGTCACGCTCAGTCTCGGCAGCATAGCGTCAGCTCCGGCCGGTGCCTACACCATCACCGTCACGGCCTCCGATCAGCTCAACGCCGCCATCACCGCAACCACCAGCTTCACCGTCACCGTCATCGCGGCTCCGCCCATTCCGGCCATCGCTCTCACCAGCAGCGGCAACATCTCCGTGACCCCCGGCGCATCTACGGGCAACACCTCCACGCTCACCATCACGCCCTCCGGCGGATTCACCGGCGTTGTCGATCTCTCCTGCAAGCTCACCAGCCAGGTCTCCGGCGCGAATGACGTGCCCATCTGCGCCGTGCCTGCCACCGTCACCATCAGCGGAACCACAGCGGCCACGGCCACCATGACCGTCGCCACCACCGCCGCAACCACCGGCGCGCTCACTTCGCCTCTGAAGGAATTCTTCCTCGGCGGCGGTGCAACGCTCGCCATGGTCCTCTTCTTCGGAATCCCCGCCCGCCGCCGCGGCTGGCGCACCCTCTTCGGCCTGCTCGTCGCCATCGTCCTCATCTCCGGCGTCGGCTGCAGCACCAGCACTCCCGTCAGTAAAGGCGGAGGCGGCCAGACCAGCCCCGGCACCACCGCCGGCTCCTACACCTTCACCGTGACCGCCATGGATAACCTCACCCAGCAGCTCACCTCCACCACCACCGTCACCGTCACCGTTCAATAGCAACCATCGCAGTTACGAATAAGAGTGATTCAAACGGGGCACTCAATCGGGGTGCCCTATTCCATTTGCGCCCTCTTTTGGCGCAAATAGGGTGGGGCCGTCGACCGAGGGGTAGCCCATGCCAGTTGCGCGGCCTCGCGCAACTGGCATGGGTGATCGCCAGAAACGCCTTCCAGAACTAAAAAAATCCGAAATCCCTGATAGGTCCCGCACCGCGCCAACAGAATTCGCATCCAAAGTAGCGGTAGGAAGGGGAGAACCATGACCCACCAGGATTTTTACGTCGTCACCGGTCGCCGCGGTTCCATTGGCGAATACGTCTGTGAAGATGACGGCCCCAATCGCACCGAGCTTGTCCTGCTCGCCGCCGCAGCCGGTCTGGGCATCGCACTGGCAGGCCTTGCCTGGAGAATGCTCGCGCCCTCCACGACGGCTAAGATCAACCGCCGTCTCAAAGTCATCGACAAGCAACGCGAAACCTGGCAAAAAGCCGCCTGAGTCACCGCAAGCCGTCTAACTCAGCTTCACCCGCGTATTCGCTTCCACCTGCAACCGGCGCTCCGCCCCGCCCACGCGCAGCGTTACCGGCGAAAGCCCGTCGGCAATCCCCACCACCTCGCGCAACTCGCCGGTCTTCGTGGTCAGCACCCGCACCACGCCCAGCACCGACGCCACGCTCTTGCCCCCGATCCGCATCTCCCCTGTCACACCGTCCGCCCCGCCGTCATACCTCAGCTCGGCAGACACCCCATGCACCTGCGCCGAAAACGTCGTCCGCCCCCGCGCCGGAGGCCGCACGTTCCACTCCACCAAATCTCCGTCCTCACGGACTCCCGACAAGCGCCACACAAAATCCAGCAGCACCAGCGCCGTCGGCGAGTAACCACCCGCATCCGCCGTAAACTCCCCGCTCACCGGATCCAGTTGTTGCCGAAACCCATCCGCCCGCAACACCGCCTGCACCCACCGCTCCATCACCCACGCCAACTCTGCCGGCTTGCCGTAGTGCTCCATCCATCGCGGAGCGCGCAACGCCGTCAATGCCTGCGCCGCCCCTCCCCATGAATTCCTCGGAATGGGCCGCACAAACTCCGGATCATCCAGCGCGACCGACGGAAACGGCACCGGCGCCCAAAATACCTTCTCGTTGTGCACCTGCCGCTTCCACACCGCCTCAAACAATTGCGCGTCCGGCACATGCTCGCCCAGCACTCGCAGCGTCGCCGCGCTCCGCACCCAAACGAACCGGCCCTGCGCGCCCAGATCGTAGAAACCGCTGTCCTCCGCGTAATACAGCTGCTCCACAATCAGCCGCCGGATCCCCTCCGCATCCTGCGTCCACTGGTCCCGTTCGCCACTCTTGCCCAGCGCCTCCGCCATCGCCGCCAGCGCCACCCGCCCGCCATACACCGTCGCCGAAAGGTCCGGACACAGCCGCGGCAGCCCCGCCCCCGGCGGACACTGCCGCGCATCCTCATCGGGACAGCTGTTCGGCTCCCCTTTCCATCGCGGGCTGTTGTCCATCCCTGTATCCCACGTGCAGAAGCCCTCGCACAGTCCCGTCCCGCGCGTATTCCGGTATTTGCGCAGCCACGCGTCCCAGCGTCCGCACGCCGCGTACGCCTTCTCCAACAACTCGTGATCGCCGGTCCGCTGCGCCAGCTCCCACGCCGTCGCTGCCACCGGAACCACCATCTGAATCTGCCCCCACCCCGGGCCACCTGGGCTGCCCGCGCCGCCCGTGGTCGTTCGCGCCTTCACCGCGTACGGCAGTTGCCCATCCTCTTTTTGCAGCGCAAAAAACATCAAATGCTGATTCCGGGCCACCGCGCGCGCCGTCTCCGTCCCCCACGCGCTCCACACCAGCGCCTCCTGCGGCCCGCATTCCAGCCAAACTCCGGGATAAACGCTGCCCTCCGCCAGAACCGGCCCGGGAAAGTCCTGCAGTTGCACCACATTCCCGCGCAGCGTCGCCAGAGCCGATGCATAAACCCGCATCAAATCAGCATCGTCGCACAAGAAACTCCGCGTCCCACCCTCGTCCTGCCCATCAGGACCGCCGGCTTCGCCGCCGCGCACAAACCCTCGCGCCCCCCGCGCTGCGGCCAAAGCCCACCCCGCGGCCAGCGCTCCCCGCGCGACCAGTTGCCGTCGATTCATCCGAAGTAGGTCCTCGATCCAGTCTCGTGCTGCTGGTTTTCTTATCTTTAAGATCGAGAGACGGCTCAGCCCCCACTTTTTTCCCACCTCCAGCCGATTTTCATCATTACCCGGCCACTTGGCGGAACCTGGCGCGCCCTCCAGGCCCGATTACGGTAATCTTCTTCTAAGCGCTTTCGCTTTGCCGGCTGTTCCTCCCGGCCCAATCGTATGCCGCAGATGCTCCTCGACGTCGCCCTGTTCGGCCTGATTACCTCTACCGGCTTTACGCTGCTCTCGCTGGCGGGCCTCTTCCGCTTCCTGCGCCAGCGGCATACCTGCCCTACGCCTTCTTTTGCTCCCCCCGTGAGCCTCCTCAAGCCGCTCCACGGCGCTGAGCCTGACCTCGAAGCGCACCTCGAGTCCTTCTTCCAGCAGGATTACCCTAACTTCGAAATCCTCTTCTGCACCCGCTGCCCCAACGACCCCGGCCTCGCCATCGCCCGCCAGGTTGCCGCCCGCTATCCCGACATCTCTGCGCACTTCCTCTCCACCGGCGACGATACCTGGATCAACGCCAAAGTCTCTTCGCTCGAAGTCATGGCCAACACCGCCGAGCACGACCTTTTCATCATCAGCGACAGCGATGTCAGCGTCACGCCCAACTACATCCGCGAAGTGGTCTCGCCCTTTTCCCGCGAAGACGTCGGCGCCGTCACCTGCCTCTATCGCGGCTCCGCTGACCGCGGCCTCTGGTCGCGCCTCGAAGCCGCCGGCATGTCCGTTGAAATGACCGCAGGCGTCCTGAGCGCCAGCCTCCTCGAAGGCATGAAATTCGCTCTCGGCCCCACCATGGCCGTTCGCCGCCGCTGCGTGCAGAGAATGGGCGGCTTCGGCGTCCTCGGCCCCTATTGTTCCGACGATTTCCTCCTCGGCGCCAATGTCGCGGCGCAAGGCAAGACCGTGGTCCTCTCCCACCACGTCATCGATCACATCATTCTCAACCTCAGCTTCGCCGCCTCCGTGCAGCACCAGACGCGCTGGATGAAATCCACGCGCTTCTCGCGCCCCCTCGGCCACCTCGGCACCGCGCTCACCTTCAGCATCCCCTTCGGCATCCTCGCATGTTGCGCGGCCCTCGCCCTTCACCGCCCTGAATTGGGCTTCGGCCTGCTCGCCTACAGCATTGTGCAGCGCATGATCCTCGCCGCCCTCGTCGGCGGCATCGCCGTGCAGGAGCGCCACCTCGCGCGCACCATCCTCCTCTACCCGCTCCGCGACCTGCTCGGCTTCCTCTGCTGGATCGCCAGCTACGCCGGCAGCACCATCCTCTGGCGCGGGTCAAAGTATCGCCTCACCCGTGGCGGCCTCATGCATCCCGCCCGCTCTCCCGAACCCCAAAAATCCCCCTCCGCCCTCACCACCTGATCGCTGGCAGAAAACAAACGCTGTCATCCTGAGGAGCGCAGCGACGAAGGACCCTGCGGTTGTTTCGGTTTTTCTACCCCCTACACCCTATCCCCTACCCCTGCCCCTATACTGTTCAGATTCCATCCACCCGGGAGTTCCATGCCCCTCACCCATCTCGACTGGCTCGTCATTGCTGCCTATCTGCTCTTCAACCTGCTCATCGGCTTGTATTACCGCAGCAAAGCCAGCGGATCGACAGAGGATTTCTTCGTCTCCGGCCGCGACGTCTCCTGGTGGCTCGCCGGAACCTCCATGGTCGCCACCACTTTCGCCGCCGACACCCCGCTCTTCGTCTGCGGCCTCGTAGCGTCCCAGGGCATCTCCGGCAACTGGATCTGGTGGAGTCTCTGCCTCTCCGGCATGACCACCGTCTTCTTCTTCGCTCGCTACTGGCGCCGCGCGGAAATCCTCACCGACGTCGAATTGGTCGAGATTCGCTACGCCGGCAAACCCGCCGCGTTTCTTCGCGGATTCAAAGCCGTCTACCTCGGCCTGCTCATGAACTGCTTCATCCTCGGCTGGGTCACCCGCGCCATGGTCGACATCATCGCTGTCTCCCTCGGTCCCGTCATCGCCAAGGGACGTGTCCTCGTCCTCGCGATCGGCGGTCACAACCTGTTCCAATTCACCCTGGGCGATCCCCGCCACACCGCCCTCTTTATCTGCATCTTCATCCTGGTTCCCTTCACCGGCCTTTACACCTTTCTCGGCGGACTCTGGGGTGTTCTCGTCACCGACCTTTTCCAGTTCGCCCTCAAGATGGCCATGATCATCGTTCTTGCGTGGGTCGCGGTGGTCCGCATTGGCGGCATGAACGCGCTGCGCCTCCGCCTCGCCATCGTCGGCGACGCCACGCGCGCCGCCGGTCATCCCACGTCTAACGTTCTTTCCTTCCTGCCTGACTTCCATGCAGGCCTCACCTCGTCCAATCTCTGGACCCTCCCCATCCTCACCTTCATGATGTACATCGGCGTCCAGTGGTGGGCCGCCTGGTATCCCGGCGCCGAACCGGGCGGCGGCGGCTATATCGCCCAGCGCATGTTCAGCGCGAAGGACGAAAAGAATTCCCTCGGCGCGACCCTCTGGTTCAACATTGCCCACTACGCGCTCCGCCCCTGGCCGTGGATCATCACCGGCCTCGTCGCCCTCGCCATGTATTCCACCCACGGCGGACTGCACCCCAGCGCCGCCTATGCCGCCAACCCGCAACAGGGCTACGTCATGGTGCTGCGCGACTTCCTGCCGCCAGCGCTCCGCGGCCTCATGATCGCCGCCTTCCTCGCCGCGTATATGTCGACCATCGGCACCCAGCTCAACTGGGGCACCTCGTACCTCGTCTCCGACCTCTACCGCCGCTTCATGGTCCGCGACGCCACCGAGCGCCACTACGTCTTCGTCAGCAAAATCATCACCGTGGTCCTCGTTCTCTGCTCGGGATACGTAGCCTCGCAGCTCACCTCCATTGGCGCAGGCTGGCAGCTCGTCCTCAACCTCGGCGCCGGCACCGGAGCCGTCTACATCCTCCGCTGGTTCTGGTGGCGCATCAACGCGTGGAGCGAAATCTCCGCCATGCTCGTCGCCGCATTCGTCACGCTGGTGCTCTCGCACGTGCAGTTCACCGGCAGCGACCCCGTCGTCTTCGCCAAAAGCACGCTCATCACCGCAGGCGTCACCACCGTTGCGTGGATTCTCTTCACCATCTTCACGCCCGCCGAACCCGAAGCCACCCTGCTCGCCTTCTACCGCCGCGTGCACCCCATGGTCCACGGCTGGAAACGCATCGCCGCCCTCGCGCCCGATCTCCCACCCGTCCGCGACTTCACCGCCAACGCCTTTGACACCGTCATGGGCGTCATCCTCGTCTACGGCTGCTTGTTCGGCATTGGCAAGCTGATCTTCGCCGCCTGGTGGACAGCCACCGCCCTGCTGGTAGCCGCCGCCATCGCCGGATACCTAATCTGGTGGGACCTGAATCGAAGAGGCTGGGAGACACTGTCAGGCGCTGCGCCTACAAAAAACTGAAGCCGGCCGTCTGAGATGTTGAGGAGCTTGTAGGACTCGCGGAGCCATGAAAGCATCGCTGCCATGAACGACGACACGCGATATGCGCTGCGGATTCTCGTGATCGCGGTACTGATCATAGTGGCGCTCGTAGTTATCGATTTTCTCTGGTTCGCTTGGGTAATGGAGAGCTGATCCCACTTCTCAATTTCCATACTGACCCAAGTCCAAGGATTGATCCCGCTGCACCCTGTACCCTGCACCCTGTACCCTGTTCTTTCGCATGAAAACTGCCCTCATCATCGGCGCCGGTCCGGCCGGACTCACCGCCGCCCTCGAGCTGCTCCGCCGCTCCGGCGTCCGCCCCATCGTCCTCGAAGCCACCCAGCGCATCGGCGGCATCTCCTGCACCATCCGCCACAACGGCAATCGCATGGACATCGGCGGCCACCGCTTCTTTTCGAAAGCCGACCGCGTCATGGACTGGTGGACCGAGCTGATGCCCCTCGCTGCCTCCGAAGACGGCAGCGAATTCCACTCCATCCACTACCAGAACAAAGAGCGCGTTGTTGCAGCAACCGCCCCCAGCGACCTGCCCGCCAATCCCGACCTCGTCATGCTGGTCCGCCCGCGCAAGAGCCGCATCTACTTCCTGCGCAGCTTCTTTGATTACCCCGTCGCCCTCAACGGCCGCACCATCGCCCAACTGGGCCCCCTGCGCATGATCAAAATCGGCCTCGGCTATCTCCGCGCCAAACTATTTCCCCGCCGCAACGAGAAGACCCTCGAAGATTTCCTCATCAACCGCTTCGGCACCGAGCTCTACCTCACGTTCTTCAAGTCCTATACCGAAAAAGTCTGGGGCGTTCCCTGCGATCAGATCAGCGCCGAATGGGGCGCGCAGCGCATTAAAGGCCTATCGCTGCGCACCGCCATTGCCCACTTCCTGAGAAAGACTTTCAGCCGCAAGCAATCCACCGGCATCGCGCAAAAGGGCGTGGAGACTTCCCTCATCGAGCGCTTTCTCTATCCCAAATTCGGCCCTGGCCAGCTTTGGGAACATGTAGCCGACCTGGTTACAAATAAAGGAGGCGAAGTCCGCCTCGGCTGGCGCGTCACGCAACTCCACGTCGAAAACAACCGCGTCGTCTCCGTCCACGCCACTGATCCTCACGGCGCCACCCACACCTTCCCCGCCGACTACGTCTTCTCCACCATGCCCGTCCGCGAACTGATCCACTCGCTCGACGTCGAGGTTCCCGCCGACATCACAGCCATCGCCGACGGCCTTGTTTACCGCGACTTCATCACCGTCGGCCTGCTCGTCGACCGCCTCACCGTCACCGAGCCCGACGGCTCGCCGCTCAAAGACACCTGGATCTACATTCAGGAGCCTGATGTTCTGGTCGGACGCCTCCAGATATTCAATAACTGGAGCCCCTACATGGTCGCCGATCCCTCGAAAATCTGGATCGGCCTCGAATATTTCTGCTACGACACCGACGAATTGTGGAACATGCCCGACGCCGAAATCGCACGCTTCGCCATCGCAGAAGTCGAAAAGATCGGCATCCTCCGCGCCGCCGACGTTCACGACACCCACGTCGTCCGCGTCCCCAAAACCTACCCTGCCTACTTCGGCACCTACGACCGCTTCGATGAAATCGTTCGCTACACCGACCGTTTTGAAAATTTATTCATGGTCGGCCGCAACGGCATGCACAAGTACAACAATCAGGACCACTCCATGCTGACCGCCATGACCGCCGTCGACCAAATCGTCGCCGGCAAGATCGACAAGTCCGCACTCTGGCAAATCAATACCGAGCAGGAATACCACGAAGAGAAAAAATAATTGCTGCGAGC
>CAWFNL010000014.1:0-13847 GCA_963817165.1 uncultured Acidobacteriaceae bacterium
TGCACTTTGCCGCTGTAGTGGGCAAGAACGCGCGCGCCGATGGCGCCGCGATTGCTCTTGGTTCCTTCGAGGCGCACTTTGATCCAGTGGTGATCGGGGGGCGCGTCATTGCGTAACAGTGACGGTGCCTCATTCCGATTGACGATGAAGACGTCGAGGTCGCCATCGTTGTCAAAATCGCCGAAGGCTACGCCGCGGGAGTTGTGGACGTCGGTGACGCCGGGACCGGCTTCGTCGCCCATCTCCACAAACGTGCCGTTCCCCTGATTGCGGAAGATGAGGCGCGGCGTTTTTGCGGGAAAGCGCACCGGGAAGAGCGGAGCGAGCTCCGGATAAACAGTGCCGCTGGCGATGAAGATATCGGGATAACCGTCGTTGTCGAGATCCAGCATCCCGGTGCCCCAGTCGATAAAGCGATGCTCGAGACCGAGGCCGGCCTTCTCGCTCACGTCGTCGAAGTAGCCGGTGCCGTCGTTGTGATAGAGGCCGGTGGGCTGGTTGTAGAAATGGGTGCGCACGATGTCGAGATGGCCGTCGAGATCGTAGTCGCCGACGCCGACGCCCATGCCCGCCATCCGCTGGCCATCGGTATTCACAGCCACGCCGCGCAGCAGCGCCTCTTCGCGGAAGCTGCCGTCTTTGTTGTTCATGAGCAGATAGCTGAAGGTGGAATCGCAGGCGACAAAGATGTCAGGCCATCCATCTTCGTCCACATCGATTACGACGGCCGTGAGCCCAAAGGAAACCGGCAGACCAAGGATGCCGGACTCCTTTGAGACGTCGGTGAAGGTGCCATCGCCGTTGTTGCGATACATGTAGTGGCGCGCGCCGGGCAGACCCAGCGGACCGCAATTGACGGGGACGCCGTTGTAGTTGCAGTTGGGAATCGCCATGGACGGGCGCGGGCCGTGCACCAGATCCATCTCAAGATAATTCGCAACGAAGAGGTCAAGGAGGCCGTTGCGGCGCGTCTCGATGAACGTGCAGCCTGATCCGTAATGGATGCCAGGAAGCAGCAGGCCGGCCTTTTCCGTCACGTCGGTGAAGGTGCCGTTGCCGTTGTTGTGGAAGAGCTTGTTCTGGCCGTAATACGTAACGAAGAGGTCGTCGAAGCCGTCGTTGTCGTAGTCTCCGACGCACACGCCCATGGCCCATCCGGCTTCAGCAAGCAGGCCGGCTTTCTCCGTCACATCGGTGAAAGTGCCGTCGCGATTGTTGTGGTAAAGGCGATTGCTGGTGCCGGGAACGGCGCCGTCGAGGCGGCGTCCCGTGAGCTGAAAGATGTCCATCCATCCGTCGTTGTCGTAGTCAATGAAGGCGCAACCGCAGCCGGTGACTTCGAGGATGTAGTCGGAGGTGGCGACGCCGCCGTAGATGCTGGGCTGCGTGAGCCCGGCGGATTTCGCAATGTCGGTGAAGCGTGAAAACGGCGTGGGCGCGGCGGCAGCGCCGGCGAGCGCACGCAGGGGATGCGCAAACAGAGCGGGCGCGGCGGCGGCGGGCAGCGTGCGCAGCAGGCGGCGACGAGTCCAGGGCGGCAGGGGCATCGTCATTCGTTATGCGGCTGCTGCGGCGGAGCGGACGGAGATGGAGAAGCGGGCTGAGACGGGCCAGCCGACTGGGCGACTGTGAGGTCGTGGCTCAACTGGCGCGCCTGGGAGTTGTCGGGATCGAGCAGGAGCGCATTGGCCACCGCTTGCTTCGCGGCGGGAAACTTGGATTCCATGCCAAGCGTGGCCGCAAGGCTGATCCACGCGTCGGTGTAACCGGGCGCTGCGGTGACAGCGAGACGAAAATCTTTTTCGGCAGCGGCGTTGTCGCCGCGGCGCGAGTCCAGATAGCCGAGCTGATGCTGCGCGAGCGCGATTTGTGGATCGATGGCGATGACCTGCTCGAGAACCGCATGCTCGTCGTCCTGTTGGTTGGCTTTATCCAGAGCCATGGCGAGTTTGTAGCCGAGCAGCGCGTTTTTCGGAGTGGCGGCAAAGGCATCGCGATAGAGCTGAACGGCTTTTTCCGTGTCGCCTTTCTTCAGGTTCACTTCTGCCTCAGCAGCCTTGGAGGTGGCAAGGCTGGTGGCGTCTTTATCTTTCACGGCTTGTTGATAGGCGAGCATCTCCTGCTTCGCGGAATCGGTTTGACCGACAGCACGCAGAGCGTTCGCCAGCTCAAAATGCGCTTCAGGATCGTGATCGCCAAGAGCGATGGCCTGCTGGAGCTGGGTGACCGCGCCGGCGGAATCATGCAGCCGGGCCAGGGTGACGCCGAGATTAAAGCGAAGATTGGCGAGGCTGGGATCGAGAGCCATCGCTTCCGTGAGGTGATCGCGCGCGGCGGTAAAGTCTCCGGACTGGCGCTCCATCACACCCACCATGTAGAGGGCGTCAAAGGAGTGCGGATCTTCGGCGAGCAGCTTGTTGCCGATGGGCGTGGCGGGCGCCCAGTCTCCGTTGACAACGAGCGTGCGGAGGTAAGAAACCTGCGCGCTGCGGTCGTCGGGGTGCGCCTTGTAGCACTTTTGCGCGATCTGTTCGGCGAGATCGGTCTGCTCAATTTTGAGATAGACGGTAACCAGCGCGTTGGAGAGCGGGATGGAGTCGGGAGATTTGGCGAGTGCCGCCTTGAGCGTGGCGACGGAGTCGTCGGGCATGCCGGTCTTGCTGTAGGCGATGGCGAGATCGAGAGAGAGATCGTCGTCGAGCTTCACGTTTTTCAGCAGCCCGATGTCCGAGGGATAGTCGCCCATGGTGATGAGAGCGTGGCTGAGGCCATGGAGCGCCATGCTGTTGGTGGAATCGATTTTGAGCGAGGCGGCCCATTCCGAGGCGGCGTCCTGAGGCTGGTTGATTTGGGTGAAGACGGATGCGAGCAGCAGATGCGGTTTGATGGCCCTGGGATCGGCGGCGAGGGAGTGACGCAGCGGCGGCAGCGCGTCATTGAAGTCGTGCGACTCGTAGTAGGCGAGGCCGAGGAGGTAATTGAGCATCGCCGATTTGGGATTGAGCCGGACAGCAGATTTAAGCGCGGTGGCGGCGCACGCGAACTGGTTCCGGCTGCCATACCAGTTGCCCAACTCGGCATAGGCGTCAGACGTGGGATGCGCCTTGATCTTTGCAGTGAGCGCGGCAGGACCGGTGCAGGCCGCGTGCAGGGGCAGAGCGGCTGCCATCAGGATGATGGCGAGCCCAGCCTGAGCGACGAAGCGCAGGCGGCGCAGCATAGAACAGCGAAGAGCCGGGACGAAATTCCGCGAGACACACATTGCGCGAGAGATGGTGAGGAAACTCCTGAACAACGATAGCGAACCGCGAGCAGCAGGGGCAAGGAATTTCCGGCGATCCGGCTGCAATGGAGCGGCGATCAGTCAGGGAAAGGCTCACCGGCCTTCACAATGCGGATCTGATGATCGGTGAAATGCAGGTGTCCGCCGGGCAGCGTGGTCCTGGGCATGTGGCAACTGACGCATTTGGAAGAGGAGACGGGACAAATTTTTGGCTTGATCGTGCTCGACGCTGCAACGGTCACAGGGCGCGCGGACTTTGCGTGGCAGGCCAAACATTTGCTGTCGTAGAAACTGTCGTCGCGGACGAGATCCTTATGCGGATCGTGGCAGGCGATGCAGGCGATGCGCGGATCCGTGCCGTTGAAGCAGCGGCTGTTGGCGAGGCGATAGGGCTGGAAGCGCACGTCGGGCAGGCCGCGCCATCCATTGCGCACCACCGTCTCCCAGGAGCGATGACATTCGCCACAGAAATTGGAGATGGATTCCGAGGTAAGGTCTTTCAGGTGCGGGGGCGAAGTGCTGAAGTCGCCGCTCAGGGCATCCGTCGCGTGATCGAGCGCGCCCTGATGACAATGCGCGCAGGTGACGCCGGGGTGCAGCGTGTTGAGCGTGAGCTGGTGCGATGTTACTGCGCTGGTGGCGTGGCAGCCGAAGCAGAGTTTCACGTCCATGGGATTGAGTTCTCGGCCCATGGCTTCTTCGAGCGTCTGCGGGGTGAGGCGCTCGTCGCCGGTGGTGATGCCGAGAGCGTTCTCAGCGGGATAGTAGCTGACGATGCTCTCGTAGAACTTGCCGTTTTGCTCGAAGACCCACGTTTGCGCGCCGGCGCCGAAAGCCCATTGGATAGGCAGGGCAAGCGTGTTCACTCCATCAGTGACTTTGTAGGTGCTTTGGCCGTCGTGGGTTTCGACGGTCCAGGTGTAAGCGCCCATGTGATACGTAAGCGTGGGATGCGCGGCGAGGACGGCGTTCGCCGGCGGCAATTCAAGCGCATGGCCCATGGGGGTAGCGGTCTGACTGGCCTGATTGCGATGGCAACTGGCGCAGGTGGTGGCGTCGGCGGAGGGCAAATGGGCAGAGGACGACTGGGTAGACGGTAATTGGGCGGAAGCATTCGCGCACAGAGAGAATGCGGCCAGAATCACGACGGCGAGCATGGGTCCGCGGCGCCGCAGCATCGAGATGGCGCTACTTTGCAGAAGGCTCCTCCTGCTGACCCATGGCGGGAGCTGGTTTGGTGGAGTGCTCAGTCATTTGCAGGCAGGTGAGGCGCTCGCGGCGCGCGTCGGCTTCGCGGCCGGTTTCAGAGTAAGCGCGGGCAAGCGCGAGGTGGACTTCGAGATTCGCCGGTTGCAGCGCGAGCGCGGATTCAAGAATGGGCGTTGCAGCCTTCGCGTCTCCCGTCTCGAGCAGCGCGCGTCCCAGGGAAAGCTGAGCCAGCGGGAGTGAGGGAGCTTCAGCAGCGGCTTTCTTCGCTTCGGGCAGAGCCTCGGCGGGTTGGTTTTCCATCAGCAGGGACCACGCCAGCATCGTGTGATTGAGCGCTGAGCCGGGATCGACGGCGGCCTCGCGCTGGAACTCCGCGATGGCCGCGTCCTGATCGGTGGGGTAGAGGAGATACCCGTAGCTGTAATGGACGTTGATGGTGGTTGGATCTTTCGCAAAGAACTGCTGAAAGGCCTGTGCGGCGCCGTCCAGGTCTCCGGACATGAGCAGGAATGCGGCGTACCCGGCCTGGGTAGCGGATTCGCGCTGGGTGGGGTCGGCGTCCGCGGGCAGGATGGGCAGGCGGAGCATGGCCAGGCCGATCGCAACATATATATCGTCGCTGGAAAGATGCTGCTTGCCGAAGTAGGCGTAGGCGGTGAGCGCCTCCTCGAAGCGTCCGAGGCGGGTGAGCAGCAGAGCCTCGTGGTAGCGGAGGATCTGGGTGTTGCGGGTGTCGTCGGCTGCGCCGAGAGCGAGAGCGCGCTGGACATCGCGCAGGGATGGGTCAAATTGTCCCAGCTCGAATTCGCACAGGCCGCGGAGGGCCGTGGCGGGAGCGGCGTTGGGGACCAGATCGAGATAGTGGGTGAAGGCGTCGACGGCCTGCGGATACTCATTCGCGGCGTAATGGATTTGGCCGAGGTACCACCAGCCGTCAGGCCAGGCTGGATTCAGATGCAGGGCCTGCGTGTAGAGGCTGGACGCCTGGGCGAGGTCGCCGCTGGCGCGAGCTGCGGAGGCTTGAGCCACCAGTTGATCGAAAGCGGGGTTCGTGGCGGACTGCGGCGCCTGGGCCTGGATCCTGGCTGTGAATGCCAGGGTGGCGAGAAAGATCATCAGGGAAAGCTGAATCCCTCGTTGGCGGCGCCTTCCTGCCAGCCTGTTGGGTACGCCCTGGAGAGAGATTGGCTGAGGTTGCATTGCGGGGTTGCTGGGTGATGGTAGCACGAGCGCGCGGGAAGGCGTGAGCCGGGAAGCCGGAGCGGAGCGGAGGGTTTTCCGGGCCGGGAATTGGCCGAGTGCGTGGGGATTTCACGTAACGTTACTACGGTTGCAAGGGGTTTACTTTCAAGGAGTTGCTGCTTAAACGATTTTTCTGTTGACAATGGTTTCAACAGCAGCGTAAAAACTCACGTCAGCATTGAAGTAAAGCGTTTAATCGCGACGGAAAGGACCCCTTTAGGTTCGTCGTGGTGATTTTGCGCGAAGAGAATGCAGGCATAGTTAAAAGAACAAGGGCCCGATTTACGAAGCCGAAAGACTGGCTTAACTGATAACAACAACAGCAATTGCACGTTCTTATGTACGCTTCACAGGAGGCAAGGGTATGAATTCAATGAGACGCCTGGCGTCGGTGTGTCGACACTCGCCTGGCTCGTTGCTCATTCTCTCCGGACTGCTGATAGCGGTAGTGGCGATGTTTACAGCCATGCCGGCTCATGCACAGCAGCTCACCGGAACGTTGAGCGCAACAGTCTACGATTCGACCGGCGCAGTCGTACCAGGCGCGACGGTCACACTCAAAAACGCGGATAGCGGCGACGTTCGTAAGAGCGTCTCCGATGGTTCCGGATACTTCACCTTTACAGCCGTCCCGCCGGCGACCTACAGCATTACGGTTGCCGCCAAGGGTTTCACGACGTGGAAACTGAGCGGCGTGGTCATGAACCTGGGCGACTCGAAAACGGTGCCGAACATCGCACTGAAGGCCGGGTCGGAAGGCACGACGGTGGAAGTCGTTGCGGATAAGAACGTCGAAGTTCCGCTCGACACTCCCGAAATCAGCACAACCATGAACGCTGAGCAGATCGAAGATATGTCTCTCGGCGGCCGTGACGCTGGCGAATTGCTGAAGATGATGCCCGGTGCGGCATTCACCAACGGCGGCAGCCAGGGTTCATCTTTTAACCCGCAGGTGACCGGCACGAACAGCGGACCGATCGGCGACTATTCGCTGAACGGCACGCAGCCTTACGGTTCCACTGCGTACATGCTGGATGGCGCGAACCTGGTGGATCCGGGCAATGCCGGAACCCAGATTGCGAATATCAACCAGGACATGGTGCAGGAAGTCAAAGTCCTGACCGGCAGCTACGGCGCGGAATATGCGTATGGCCCGGTGATCTTCGAAGCCTTCAGCAAGTCGGGCGGCAAGAACCTTCACGGTGAAGGTTACATGTATGCCCGCAACTCAACGCTGAACTCCTGGGAGTCGTATGCCAAGGAGACTTACATTTCGGATATCAAGTCAGCGGCGGGTGCGGCGAACGCCTCGGCACTGGCTGCGATCGGATACCCGTACGAGTACTTCTATTACCTTGGCGGCAACGTTGGAGGCCCCGTCGTTCTTCCGTGGGTGAACTTCAACAAGAATCACAACAAGCTGTTCTTCTGGGGCGGCTATGAGTACATGATTCAGCACCCCAACACGTCCGTTAACTATTACAACGAAGTGACGCAGGATCAGCGCAACGGTATCTTCGACTGCGGCAGCGGAACCCGCGGGCTTGCAACCAGTTCTCCGCGCTCGAAGCCGGGAACGGCACCACCGCGTATGCGTACTACACGCCGGCTTCCAACAACCAGCGCGAATGAACTCAACTGGACGACGGATTCAAGCGGCAACGTTCACATTCCGACGACCGACTTCGATCCGAACATCACCACGCTCGTCTCGAAGGCCTATCCGCTCCCGAACATCACTCCGAATGCCAACAACGGATGGTCCAACTACGCCTATTCGCCCAGCATCCCGCAGAACCGGTGGGAAGCGACCGGAAAACTCGACTACGCGATCAGCGACAACACGAAGCTGAGCGGAACGTATGCGTATCAGAGCGAAGTGGATCAGCACCCGATTACGATCTGGTGGGCTCCGCCGCAAACTCTGCCGTTCCCGACACCGGTACAGGCTGACGTGAACGCCCGGGTCATCCTCGCGAACTTCACGCACCAGTTCAACGCGACCACGACGAACGAAGCCGTGTTCACGTTGTCCCGGTTCATCAACCCGAACACGACCAATCCGAATACCCGCGCCCTGGAAGGCATGAGCGGCATCCCTGGACTCTTCGGTCACACGTCGACCCAGATGCCGAACATCAACAACGGAGCATGGGGCAGCGCGTTGTCCAGCATCGACCAGGAACCATTCGACGGCGGATTCGCCGGCAACGGTTTTGGCAAGCTGGCGCGCGTACCGCAGTTCTACGACACGGTGAGCAAGGTCCTCGGCACGCACACCGCGAAGGCGGGCTTCTACTGGGCGCAGCCCTACAACAGCCAGTCCGGCGGCAGTGACGACGGCGCGGGCGATCAGGGGCAGTTCAACATCGGTTGGCCGGCCAACTACGGCACGGGCAACATCGCTGCTGACTTCCTGCTCGGCAACGTTTCCAACTACGAGCAGCAGAGCGGCGTTCCGCTGGATAACCTGAAATCCAATAACTGGTCCGTCTGGGCGCAGGATTCCTGGAAGGCCAACAAACAGCTGACCATCAATCTCGGACTCCGCCTCGACCACGAAGGACAGTGGTACGGCGAACCGGCCGGGATGCAGGTCTGGTCCGGCCCCGGTGAAGGGCCAGACGCAGCGTCACTGCCGAATAAGTATGTTGACTCGGCAACGGCTCCTGTGAATACAGGCCTGATCTGGAACAAAATTGACAGCAGCATTCCGCTCTCAGGCTTCAAATCGGCGTTGTTCTATCCGGATCCGCGTATCGGACTGATCTACGATCTGTTCGGCACCGGCAAAACCGTTCTCCGCACCGGCTTTGGGTCCTATCACTATCAGGATTCAGTGAACGAGGCGGAAAGCAACAACGTTGCTGATGGCCCGAAGGGCGTTATCAACTTCACCACCCCACACTCCTTCGTTGGATACGCAAATGCGGCCACGGCGGGCAGCCCGCCCACCGGGGTGCAGGAAAACTGCTGGCTTTGCGGACCGAGCGTCGGAGCTGATCTGTACGGAGACGACCGGACCCCCAATACGCTGGACTGGAACGTTTCCATTGACCAGGCAACGAAGTGGCAATCGCTGGTGGAAATCTCGTACGTCGGCAACCATACGACGGGCGAGGAATTCAACGGCGGCAACGGAAACATCAACAACCTGGGCAACGTACCGCTGGGCGCGTACTGGAAGCCGGATCCAATCACCGGCAACTATTGCGCTTCGGGTGCGACGAACGTAGAGACGGGTTGCACGGAGAACGATTTCCGTCCAATCCACAACTATTCCAACGTCTACCTGCTCACTCACCAGAGCTACGAAAAGTACAACTCGCTGCAGGCCTCGTGGAGGAAGAACGGCGCCAAGCTGAACTTCCAGGCGAACTACACCTTCAGCAAGGTGATGGGTATCTCGGATGGTGACACCTCTAACGGTTCAGGCAACGGGACGACGGTTTGGCCGTTCGCTCTCAATGCCAACTACGGGCCGCTGGACTACGATCACACCCACATCTTCAACATCTGGTACATCTACAACCTGCCAAGTCCGATTCACGGGAACCGGTTGCTGGGCAGCGTAGTGAATGACTGGAAACTGTCGGGCTGGAACACGTATCAGGCCGGCGCCAACATCAACTCCAACGCGCCCACGATGAACGCTACCTACAACGGTAACGGCGCAAGTGGCGCAGCGGCTGGTATCTACACAGAGCCCAACGGACAAACGGCTACGACACTGAACACCGGTCGACGTGGCTGGGTTCCCCGTCGGTCAACCTGCTGATGCCGTTGCTGACCTGCAATCCGGGGTCTGGACTGAAGTAGGGTCAACACTTCAATCCAAACTGCTACGAGGCCCCCAACACCATCGGTGTTGAAGGTCCCCTGCACACGCCGTACCTGCGGTATCCGGGCTATCTGGATAACGATCTCTCGATCTTCAAGAGCTTCCCGACAACGGAAAGCCAGCGGTTCGAGCTCAGAGTCCAGGGTCAAAACTTCATCAACCACCCGAACCGTCAGTTCGATCTGGATGGCAACAACGACGACATCCAGGTTGACTTCACGACTCCGGGTCAGACCAACACCGATACTTCGGTCACTGGCAAGCCGTTCCACACGACTGGCCAGCGTCTGATGACCTTCTCCGGAAAGTACTACTTCTAAGAGAAAGTCAACGGTTGGTAACAAACTCAAAGGGGTGGCGCGAGCCACCCCTTTGCTTTCCTACAAACAAATGGCACCGGCGATGCTCTTTGGGTGCAATCCCTGGAGCGGACTCGAAGTGGCGCAGGGTTCTTCCGGCACGCTATAGTTTCGAGGAGCATGTCCTCATTCCGATCTTTGCGGCCAGCGGTGCTGGTATTGGTTGTGGCGGCGGCCGCCGTTGGCCTGGTGCACGCAGCCGGCGCACCCAGCCCCATCCGCTTCGAGTTGAAAAAGATTCCCTTCGTCCTGGAGAACGACGAGACCCCCGGCAAAAATGCTCCGGAGAGCATGGCGGGCGGCGTCGCGGTCTTCGACTACAACGGCGATGGCAAGCCTGACATCTTTTTCACCAACGGCGCCAATATCGCCACCCTGAAAAAAGACGATCCCCAATACCGCGACCGGCTCTTTCGCAACAACGGAGACGGAACCTTCACCGATGTGACAGATGCAGCGGGCGTGGCGGGGACCGGCTACGACATCGGCGTGGCGATCGGAGACTACGACAACGACGGCTGTCCCGACATGTTCGTCGCCGGCGTTTATCGCAACACGCTTTACCACAACAATTGCAACGGCACCTTCACCGACGTAACGCAGAAGGCTGGCCTCGCGGATTCGAACGATCCGCAATACGGGCCGCTGTGGGCCGAAGCCGCGGTATGGGTGGACGTGAACAACGATGGCCTGCTGGATCTGTTCATCGTGGATTACATGCAGTGGAAGTATTCGCCGCAGCCGCTCTGCCACTTCGGCCCGGTCGCCGATTACTGTCATCCGCGCTACTACAAAGGAACGCCGGATCGGCTGTTTCTGAATAACGGCGACGGGACCTTTCGCGATGTCTCGAAGGAGTGGGGACTGCGCGACCACATCGGCAAGGGGATGGGCGTGGGGATGGCAGACTACGACCTGGACGGCAAGCAGGACCTGTTTGTCACGAACGACGCCGATTACAACTTCCTGTTTCACAATCTCGGAAACAAGTTCGAAGAGGTTGCGTTCGATGCGGGTGTGGCGCTTCCGGAAGGCGGGCAGTTCATCTCCGGGATGGGCCTGGATTTTCGCGACTTCAACAACGATGGGTACCCGGATATCGCCTTCGTCGCGCTGAATCAGCAGACGTTTCCGCTGTTTCAGAACACGGGAAAGGGCGATTTTCGCGAGGTCACGACCTCCAGCGGCATGCGCGACCTGACCATGAACATGGCGGGTTTCGGCGCGGCGCTCTACGACTTTGACAACGATGGGTGGAAAGACCTGTTTGTAACGCGCGGGCATGTGGCGTCGCAGCCGCTGCCGGGCACCGAGATCGCCCAGAACAACACGGTATTCCGCAATGAGGGCGCGAGCGGCAAGTGGGAGGCACTGACCGAGCAGGCCGGCCTCGACGCAGCACCGCCGGCACGGCACCGCGGCTGTGCGCTGGGCGATCTGGACGGCGATGGGCGCGTCGACGTAGTGGTGACCGCGCTGTCAGCGCCAGCGGAGATTTGGATGAACCGCAGCGAGCATGCGGGCCACTGGCTCGACATTGCGCTGCGCGGGACAAAGAGCAATCGCGACGGCATCGGCGCACGCATCAAGGTCGTCAGCCCCACGGTGGGCGCGCAGTATAACCACATGACCACCAGCGTCTGCTATGCGTCCTCGAGCGACGGCCCGGTGCACTTCGGCCTCGGCGCGGATACCAGCGCAACCACCGTGGAGATTCATTGGCCCTCCGGCGAGGTCCAGACGCTGAACGATGTGAAGGCCGATCAAATTCTCAAGGTGACGGAACCAGCGACGCCGGCGCCACACTAAGCGGCGGATTGCTTATTTTCCAGGACCGTTTTGCTGCTGCTCGGCGGTGATCTTGTCCACAATGGCGCGCTCGCGCTTGCCATCTTCGGGCCGGTGCAGCTTGTAGTAGAGCGAGGCCAGCTCCACATGCGGCTCCAGCCACTGCGGGTCGTCAGCAACCACCTTCTCGAGTTCCTGCGCCGCAATTTCATATTGGCCGGAGGTGCTCTTCCACATCGCCGACTCGTAGCGGGCCATGGCGGATTGCGGGTTGAGCGCGAGCGCCTTGTCGAGATAGGGTTTCGCCTCGTCCATTTTGCGCTGCTTGTAGAGGATCGCGCCCAGGTAGAGGTTGGCCTCAAAGTCGTTGGGGTTTTGCGCGAGAGCCTGGCGGAATGCCGGCTCGGCCGCCTGGGAGTCGCCGTCTTTGTCGCGCGCGGTGCCATCCATGGTGCACAAACTGGGCAGCGCCGGGTTCAGCGCCATGGCGTGGTCCAGATCCTTCCGCGCCTGGGGAATCTCGTTCAGCCGCAGCAGCGTGGACCCTGCCAGCATCCAGGAATCGGCGGCGTTGCTCATGGCTGCGGATTTTTCGATACGCGCAGCGCCGTCGCGAGGGTGCCCGCCGGCAATCAGCGCCTCACCCAGCGCATATTCAAAGTCGGAATTGCCGGCGTTGGCGGCCTCCATCGGCGTCAGCATAGCGATGGCGTCAGCGGCTTTGTCGGTCCGGGCCTCCGCGTCGCCCAGCAAAATGGCGGTACGCACCTCCCGGGGATTCTCGCGATGCGCCGCTTCAAACTGCGGGCGCGCATCTTCCAGGTCGCCCTTGCGGGAATAAGCGAGGCCGAGATCGAGGTGGACTGATTCGAGATCGGGCGCGAGCTTCAACGCAGCTTTGTATTCAGTAATGGCGGCGTCCACTTGTCCGGAATGAGCGAGGGCTGCCCCAAGATTCACGCGGGCTGCGAGGGTATTGGGCCGGGCAGCGAGCACGCTGCGATAGTCGCGGATGGCCGCATCCAGGTCGCCTCTTTGCTGCTCCCCGATGGCGCGATCGAGGAGTTGATCCGGCGAGGTTACCTGGCCCTGTGCCAGCGCGGGCAGCAGCCATACTAAAGTAAGATACGCGGCGCGCATTGCCCTCAGCATAGCCTGGATTGGGAGCGTAAAATCAGAGATATTCTGAAGTTTGCGGGGCCGGTCATGAAAACAAAATCTGCCTTATTTCCTTTTCTGCTTGTTCCTGTCCTCACACTATTTGCCGGTACAGCGCTGGCGCAGGGCACCGTCCCTGGAGCGGGCCTGCCGACGGAGACGCGTCCTGATTCGATTCAGGACACCGGGTACTGGGGTTACATGGCGAATGCGCCGGGAGGCGTGATTGCCGGCGGCGTTCTGCAGGGCAAAGTGGTGCTGGCGGGCAATCCGCTGCTGTGGGAGCCGCTGACGGTGATGCTCTCCTGCACCACCGGCAAAGCCAGCCTGACCACGCAAACGGACGCGAACGGCCAATATGCCATTACCCACGTGAACCTCCCGAAGGCCTACACCACGGAAGACGATGCGCTCAGCATCCAGATGAGCCAGCACTACGAGGGATGCACGCTGCAGGCGCCGCTGGCCGGGTACCATTCCAGCTCGATCACCATCACGCAGAAAAATCTGCGCGACAAGCCGGTGCTGAACAATATTGTGCTCACGCCGGACGAGCATGCGCCGGGGACTGCGATCAGCACGGCGGGCGAATCAGCCTCGCCGGAGGCAATGAAAGCTTTTGATAAGGCGCATGATGAATGGCTGCACCGGAACCCCGCTGCAGCGCAGACCGATCTGACGCAGGCGGTCCAGTTGGATCCGCAGTTTGCGGAGGCATGGTACCTGTTGGGGCGTTTGCAGCTGAGCAGCGATCCGAACGCGGCGACCGCATCGCTGAAGAAGGCGCAGGCGGCAGATCCGAAATTTGTTTCGCCCTGTATTGTGCTGGCCGGCATCGCGGTCGATCAGCGGCACTGGCAGGAGGCGCGCGACTGGGCGGATCAGGCTCTGGCTCTGGACCCCGCGGGAACGGCACGGCTTTGGTATTACGCCGCGCAGGCGGATTACCACATCGGCCGGAACGAGG
>CAWFNL010000015.1:0-261500 GCA_963817165.1 uncultured Acidobacteriaceae bacterium
CGCGAGACAGAGGTCATCGACTCCCCAACGCCACAAAACGATGAGAATCAAGTGGATGCCATTGGAACCTACCACGGGGCTCCGGCCAAAGTAGATGGCGACCCGTGCGAGGAAACGTTTTGGCAGCGAGAGTGAGCGGACTGCGGGCGCGTCGGACCGTGCTTACGTCGCGAGTGCCAGCCCACTCAAGCCAACACTGGGCTTGAATGGGGCGCCGAGCCGGTAAGAACGAAAAGCGGGCGCTCTCGCGCTTTCCCACATCTCGCAACACCGGCGAGATATGGGGCACCCGGCAGCTGCACCGAGCGCTCCGGCTGCGCCGAGTCAGTAGGCACGAGCCCAATCAAGCCAAACCCGGGCTTGAATGGGCCACCCAAATTGTTTGGCATTGATGCGCCCTTAGACCGCGGTCAGTTCGTGCTCTTTGGCGCCATAGCGGTTCTTCACCCGTTCGACTCGCCTGCGGCTCGCTCAGGGCAGGCTACCTTCGCGCTAAACCGCTGTTGTTTCCAACGCCCGGCTGCCGTATCTGGCGCGAACGTAATCATCCAGGATCTTTTTGAAGTCCTGGACAATCGTGTCGCCGCGCAGCGTCGTCATCAGCCGTCCATCCACGTAGACCGGAGCTTTCGGCTCCTCGAAAGTGCCAGGCAGCGAGATGCCGATGTTGGCGTGCTTCGATTCGCCGGGGCCATTGACGACGCAACCCATCACCGCCAGCTTCAGCTCTTCCACGCCAGGATACTGTTCGCGCCAGACGAGCATAGAGGTGCGGAGGTAGTCCTGAATCTGCTGCGCCAGTTCCTGGAAAAACGTGCTGGTGGTGCGGCCGCAGCCGGGGCAGGCCGTGACCTGCGGCGTAAAGCTGCGGATGGAAAGCGATTGCAGGATTTGCTGCGCGGTCAGGACTTCTTCCGTCCGGCTCGCACCCGGCTTCGGCGTGAGAGAAACGCGAATCGTATCGCCAATCCCCTGCAGGAGCAGCGGGGCCAGACCGGCCGTCGAAGCGACGATGCCCTTCATGCCCATGCCGGCTTCGGTCAGGCCAAGGTGCAGCGGGTAGTCGCAGCGGGCCGCGAGCATCTGGTAAACGTCGATGAGATCGTTCACGCCGGAAACTTTGCCGCTGATGATGATCTGGTCGTGGCGCAGGCCGTAGCGCTCGGCAGCCGCTGCGGAATCGAGCGCGCTGCGGCACATGGCTTCGAGCATTACGTCGCGGGCTGGCGCGGGATTGGGCAGCTTCGAATTTTCGTCCATCATGCGCGTGAGCAGCGCCTGGTCGAGCGAGCCCCAGTTCACGCCGATGCGGACAGGCTTCTGGTTTTCGACGGCGCACTCGATCATGGTGCGGAAATTGTCGTCGTCCTTGCGGCCAATGGAGCAGTTGCCGGGATTGATGCGGTACTTGGCGAGCGCCTGCGCGCAGGCCGGATACTTCTTGAGCAGCTGATGGCCGTTGTAGTGGAAGTCGCCGATGATGGGGACGTTGATTCCCTGCCGGGCCAGGCCTTCGACGATGTGCGGAACGGCCTTAGCGGCCTCGTCGTTGTTCACGGTCACGCGGACCAGCTCCGATCCGGCAGCAACCAGCTCGGCAACCTGCTGGATCGTGGATGCGGCGTCGGCCGTGTCGGTGTTGGTCATGGACTGCACGACGACGGGGGCATCCGAGCCAACCCGAACCTGTCCGATGCGGACCGTGACGGTCTTCCTGCGATGGATTTCCGGCATGGGGAACCTCAACTACAGTTTACAGGGCACAGAGCTCAGAGCACAGTGGCCGGGGATTAGCGTACAGGGTACATCGTTCAGGGGGCAGGGGTTAGCGCAGCGGTCCGGCGTGGCGGCGCAGGTCCTTCAGCGGATAAAAAGTACCGCGCCACACCACGCCTCCCCGTGTGAGCGTGAACGCCATGGAGCGCAGCAGCGAATAGACCAGCAGCGCCGTGCCGATGGGCAGCGTGAGCAGGTAGACCATCGGGATCGCGGTGAAGTGGCGCGATGAGTAGCGATGGCCCGAGAACGAACGCGCCGAGCGTCAGCAGACAGGCAGAGCGCATGGGCCATGGGCCGAAGAGTCCGAGAAACGGTACCCAGAGCAGCACAGCCAGCACCACAGCGCCAATGAAGAGAGCGACAGGGCGGAAGCGGAAGACAGCAAAGAAATTCTTGGTGAGGTTGTGTGCCATGCCCCAGGCGCCGCTGGCCCAGTGCACGCGGGCGATATCGCGCCCGAAGACGATCTGCTGGCGGAAGCCCTGGCGCTTGACCTCGAATCCCAGGCGCAGATCTTCAAGAACTTCCATGCGCAGCGACTCGAAGCCGCCGATGGCCTGATAAACGCTGGCGCGGATGAGATTGAAGCCGCCGATGCCGACCGAATCGTGCTTCGCCGCGGGATCGGGAATCTTCCACGGCCGGAACGTGAGCAGCGAGAAGCATTGCAGGACGGTAATCATCAACCGTTCGCCGCGCGATTTCAGGATGAGCGAGAGAGCCAGCGGGACGTGATCGGCCTGCGAGGCTTCGGCGAAGCGCAGCGCGCGCTCCAGCGCATCGGGGCGGAAGAGGATGTCGCCGTCAGTAAACAGCAGCCACGGCGTCGCGGTCTGGCGCGCGGCCATCGCCATGGCATGCGTTTTGCCCATCCAGCCCTCGGGCAGGATTTCGACACGCAGGACGGTGAGGGATTTTCCCTGAGGTATTGGCTCCGCAGCCAGGCGCGCCATAATCGCGCCCGTCTGGTCGGTGGAGCGGTCGTTGATGGCGATAATGTCCAGCGGAATGGACTGCGCCAGCAGCGAGCGCAGCGTCGCCTCCAGGCTCACCGCCTCGTTGCGCGCCGGGACGATGACGGTGACAGCGGGCAGATCCGTGTCTGCTGGCGGATCGGGACTGGGATCGTAGCGCGGGTCGAGCAAGTCGGGAACGCGCGGCAGTTTGCGCAGCGCGGTCAGCGTAATGCGCGTCCAGTGGAAGGCGATGAGCCACGCGACAACCGTCGCGACGATTATGAATGGGTGCATGCGTGCTAGCTCTGCTCCGGAAGAGCAAGGCCGCGTTCGAGATCGGGCAGCCGTGGCGCGAAACGCGCACCGCTGAAGAGAATCACTCCGGAAATACCCAGAGTGATCAGCGTGGCGCCCAGGCCGATGCGCAGATTGTGCCGATCGGAGATCCATCCGATCAAATGCGGCGAGGGAAAATCGCCGAGCAGGTGAATGACGAAAAGGTTCACGGAGATTGCCGTGGCGCGAATAGGCGCGGAAACGGAATTGACGATGGCGGCGTTGAGCGGGCCAGTGGAAAAGAAGATGCAGAACTCCGCCGCATAGGTGCCGGGGATGAGCCAGTGCGCGGGCCCAAAGAACACCAGCGACCCCGAAGGGAATGGCGGCGACGGCGCTCCACGCGGAGATCAAATAGAGCGCGCGATGATTGCGGCGCAGCCAGATTTGCGCGAGCCAGCCGCCGGCGATGGTCGCGAGCAGGCCGTCGACAACGGTGATGGTGCCGGCGGCGCGATCCGCGCCAGCGAGCGAGTATCCGGCGAGGCGATTGAAAAACGTGGGCAGCCACGTGGAGATGCCGCCGACGGAAAACGTCCACATGGCCATGCCCAGGGTCGCCGTCCAATAGGCGGGATTGCGCAGCAGGCCGCGGAGGCTGGAGCGTTGCACGCGTCGCCTGCAGCGTGTCCGACGAGCCGCGTTGCCGGTTCGCGCACGAAAAGCCAGAAGGCGAGCGCGATCAGCACGCCGGGCGCTGCGGCCACGTAGAAAGGCATGCGCCAGCCGTAGCGTGCTGCCGAGTTCGCCGCCGAGCAGGTAGCCGAGCGCACCGCCCACCGGGATCGAAATATAGAAGATGCTGAGAACGCGGTTGCGATCCTCTTCCGGATAAAAATCGGCGAGCAGCGCGGGGGCAAAAATGGAAAATGTCGCCTCGCCGATGCCGACGACGGCGTGACGGATGAGCAGCGTTTCGTAACTGTGGACCGTCGCGGTCAGCAGGGTCGCCGCGCTCCAGATCAGCGCGCCGGCGACGATGAGCGGCTTACGCGGAAAGCGGTCGCCGAGCCATCCGGTGAGCGGCGCAATCAGCATGTAGGTGAGGAAGAAGGCGGAAGTCAGGGTGCCGGTCTGCGCGTCGTTGATATGAAAATCGCGCTGGATGAGCGGCTGCACGCCGGGCAGCACATAGCGGTCGATGAAATTAAAAAGGTTGAGCGCCGTGAGCAGGAAGAGCGCGATGCCGGCGGTGCGAAGAGCCTTCACAGGCTACAGACTACAGTGGACTGGCCGTCCAGGCGAACGCGCCTGCGGCGCAATCCAAGTCTGGAATGTCGTTCTGTCGTGTGAGCCCATTCAATCCCCCACCAGGCTTGGATGGGCCACCATCATCTCAACCCTTCAGCTTCTCCAAATGCCGGAACCCATCCGTCTGGATCAGCAACCCCGTGAACAACGTGAGGTTGTAGAACGAGTGGACGACAATGCTGCAGGCTAGCGAATCTGTCCTGAGGCGCACGATGCAGAGAATGACGCTGACGCAGCCGATGAGCAGCACCGGTCCCCAGGAAAACGAAACCTGCTGCGCGTGGATGAGGGCGAAAGGGACGGACGTGAGGATGATGGAGATCGGAATGCCCACGTTGCGGACAGCCGCGTCGCTCATGCTGCCTTTGCGTTCGAACCAGCGAAAGATGTTGACCAGGCTGGGCAGCAGGAATCCGCGGAAGGCGAGCTCTTCAGTGAGCGGGGCGGCGGTGATGCCGAAGATCATGAGGAACCACGCGGCCGTCCGCGATTTGGTGATGTCATCCAGGATGGGTGGGGCTTTGGGCATGGGGAGGAAGTTGCCGGCCAGCGTGATGACAATGCCGGTGGCAACGCCGATGCCGGCGAGCAGGAGGAACCAGCGCCCGGCGACCGCGCCGTTCCAGTGAATGCCGCGCCCGAAGCCGCTCCACCATAACGTAAAGACAATGACGGTGAGCACCCATAACACTGCGTAGATAACGCCCTGCATAGTCAGGGCGAAGAGCATATTTTTCGCCAGGCCTGCGATGCGGGCGATGACGCCGCCGAGCCCCTCGTGCGGACGCATGACCCACAGGCCGAGCAGCGTGACGATGTAGCCGCCGATGATCGCGGGCAGGAAGAGACCGATGAACGTGAACAAAGTGTCCGATGTGCGGACGCAGCGGAGGCAGAGGCGGCGCTGCCGGAATGGGCGGCGCAATTTCGACGAAGACTTCCGGACTCGCCGGTTCCGTGGCATCCAGCGAACGATACGGCAGCGGCCAGGTCGAGAGGCTCGGGCGTGACGGCCGCAGATTCCGCCTCGGGAATGTCGGGCACGGGAATTTCCGGGGTGGATTTTCAGGGGTGGGATTTTCAGGCGTAGCGCTGGCTGGGAACAGGGTTTGATTCCGGATCGTCGATCATTGCACCGTCACTTTCTTCGTCTTCCTCGCGGCCGGCTGGCGCGCCGGGCTTCCCTGCACCGGATGCACAACCGGGGCCACGGCGATGCCTGGAGCCCCATCGTAATAGCGCCGGAGGAATTGCCCGGTGTACGACTCAGCGACACCGGCCACCAGCTCCGGGGACCCTTCCGCTACGATGCGCCCGCCGCCCTCGCCGCCTTCCGGGCCGAGATCGATGACCCAGTCAGCATTACGAATGACGTCGAGATTATGTTCGATGATGATAACCGTGTTGCCCTTGTCGGTGAGCCGATGCAGGACTTCGAGCAGCTTGCGGACGTCGTCGAAGTGGAGGCCGGTGGTGGGCTCGTCGAGCAGGTAGAGAGTGCGCCCGGTCTGGCGCTTGGAGAGCTCGCGGGCCAGCTTCATGCGCTGCGCTTCGCCGCCGCTGAGCGTGGTCGCCGCCTGGCCGAGATGGATGTAGCCCGAGGCCGACATCGACCAGCGTTTCGAGCTTCTGCCGCGCGGTGGGAATATCGCCGAGCACGGGCAGTGCGTCTTCAATGGTCAGGTCGAGGACGTCGGCGATGGAGTAGCCCGTTGAATTTCACGGCCAGGGTTTCCTGATTGTAACGGCGGCCGTTACATACTTCGCACTCCACGTAGACGTCGGGCAGGAAGTTCATTTCGATGCGGCGCTGGCCTTCGCCCTGGCAGGCTTCGCAGCGTCCGCCCTGCACGTTGAAGCTGAAGCGGCCGGGCTTGTAGCCGCGCTCGCGCGATTCCGGCAGCATGGCAAAGAGATCGCGGATCGCGGTGAAGACGCCGGTGTAGGTCGCCGGGTTGGAGCGCGGCGTGCGGCCGATGGGCGACTGATCGATGCGGATGGCCTTGTCGAGCTGCTCGAATCCCTTGATGCGCGTGTGCAGGCCGGGCGCTTCGCGGGAGCCGTAGAGTTCTTTGGCGAGCGCGCGGTACAGAATGTCGTTGACCAGCGTGCTTTTGCCGGAGCCGGAGACGCCAGTGATGACCGTCATCACGCCAACGGGAAACTTGACGGTCAGGTCCTGCAGATTGTGGCTGCGCGCGCCTTCCACGGTGATCCATTTGCCGGTCAGCGCGCGCGGCACGAAGCGCTGGAGCGTGGAGATTTCTCCGGAGAGGTAGCGGCCGGTGAGCGAGCCGGGGGCGTTCATGATGGCCTCGGGCGTGCCTTCCGCGACCACGCTGCCGCCCAGGCGTCCCGCGCCGGGACCGAGGTCGAGAACGTAGTCGGCGTGGCGGATGGTCTCTTCGTCGTGTTCGACCACGAGGACGGTGTTGCCGAGATCGCGCAGCGATTCCAGCGCGACGATCAGGCGCATGTTGTCGCGCTGGTGCAGGCCGATGCTGGGCTCGTCCAGCACATAGAGAACGCCGCGCAGGCGCGAGCCGATTTGCGTGGCGAGCCGGATGCGCTGGCCTTCTCCGCCGGAAAGCGTGGCGGCATTGCGATCGAGCGAGAGATAGCTGAGGCCGACGGCGTTGAGGAATTGCAGGCGCTCGACAATCTCTTTGCGCAGCCGTTCGGCGACCAGCGCTTCGCGCGCGGTGAAGGAGATTAGGCGGGCGCGTGCGAGGGCGCGCACCATGGGCAGCGCGGTGAATTCCGCGATGGACATGCCGTCGATTTTGACGGCGAGCGATTCGGGGCGCAGCCGCTGGCCGTGGCAGACGGGGCACTCCGACGCGGACATGTACTGCATCATCCACTCGCGGTAGGTGTCGGAGCGCGCTTCTTCGAGCGAGTCGCGCAGATAGGCGAGGATGCCGTGGAAGCCGGTGCGCGGCGCTTCGGCCTGCGGCGGTCCGTGCAGCAGCAAGCTCCTGCTGCTTTTGCGGAAGCTGCTCGAAGGGCTGCTTCAGATCGATTTTGTATTTCTGCGCGGCGAGGTTGATCGAGGCGCAGCAGGTATTGCGAGGCGGAGCCAGGGCCGAGCGCGCCGTCCAGCAGCGGCTTCGACCAGTCGGTGATGATCTTCGCGGGATCGAAGTCGTAGATGCTGCCGAGGCCGTGGCATTCCGGGCAGGCGCCGTAGGTGGAGTTGAACGAAAAGCTGCGCGGCTCGAGCTTGGGCACGTCGAGGCCGCAGTCGGGGCAGGCCATCGATGAGGAGTAAAGCTGTCTCTTCGCCAGCCGTCGCGACCAGGACCAGGCCGTTCGCCATTTGCAGAGCTTTTTCGACGGACGCCGCCAGAGCCTTTTCGATGCCCGGCTTGAGCACCGCGCGATAGACGACGGCTTCGATGGTGTGGTTCTTGCGCTTCTCCAGGTTCAGCGATTCGGCCAGGTCGCGGATTTCGCCGTCGACGCGGGCGCGGAATCCCTGCTGATCGAGTTTGTCGAGCAGGTCTTTGAATTCGCCTTTGCGGCCGCGCACCACCGGCGCGTAGATGGTGACGCGCTCGCCCTGCGACAGCGCGAGAATGCGCTCGACGATCTGCTCCGCGGACTGGCGCGAGATGGGCCGGCCGCAGCGCGGGCAGTGCGGCGTGCCGACCGAGGCGTAGAGCAGGCGCAGGTAGTCGTAGATTTCGGTGATGGTGCCGACCGTGGAGCGCGGGCTGCGGCTGGTGGTCTTCTGCTCGATGGAGATGGCGGGCGACAGGCCTTCGATGGAGTCGACGTCGGGCCGCTCGATCTGGTCGAGGAACTGGCGCGCATACGCCGACAGGGTTTCGACGTAGCGCCGCTGTCCCTCCGCGTAGATGGTGTCAAAAGCGAGCGAGGATTTGCCGGAGCCGGAGAGGCCGGTGACTACGGTGAGGGTGTTGCGCGGGATTTGCACCCCGATGTCGCGCAAATTGTGCTGCCGGGCGCCGCGCACGGTGATATGGGTAATGGCCATCGATTCAGGGGGTTACTCATGTGTTACATGTTGGTAAAAACCAGCGCCCGCGGACACGAATCCGTTTGCAAAATGGGAGAGTGTTGGCTCAAATCGGGAAACAGGTACTATCGGTATCTTATTCGGCAACAGAAAAGGGGGTCAACGACCTGGCTTTTCTGTTAACAATTACATCGTAGGGATGAGAGCACCCGGGGTTTCGCGACTTTTTGGACGGGACGGGGTCGAAGGGCAGGGTCCGAGGGTCTGCAAGGCCCGGGAAACGATGTTGGAGAGTTTTTTCGCATGCAGAGTGCAGTGAACACGCTGGTATTGATTTGCGCGACGGCCGCGTCGCTGGCTTTTGGAGTGCTGTTGGCGTATGGGGTGTGCCGGACAGCGTTTGCTGCGCTGCGCCAGCATGCCGGCCTGGTGGCAGCGGAACGCGCCAAGGCGCAGACCGCAACCGTTTCGCAAATGTAGTCAGATTTTCCTCTCCAGGCGGCGCGGTTTTCGCGTCGCGAATTCCCTTCCCCGAACAATTCAATGGCAATTCGTCCCTGCGCGGTGCATTACGCGTGCGCCGCTGTGCTGGTGTCCGTGGGCGTTTCCATGGTTGCGGCAATCTCGGCCAGGCGGCGATAGGAATCGAGGCGGTCGGCCGGATCCCAGGTGTCGGTGACGGCGATGATCTCGCTGGCTCCGGTGGCGGCGACCAGCGCCTCAAGGCCGGCCTTGACCATGGCGTTGGAGCCGACGATAGCGGCGCGGAGTTTGCTTTCGACCATCATGCGCTCGGTTTCCGACCAGTCAAGCTGGTCGACGGGTGGCAGCAGTTCGACGGGTTGGTTGCGAATCAGGCGCAGGAAGCGCTGCTGCGGCGTGGTGAAGATGCGCTGGGCAGCGGAGTCGGATTCAGCGGCGATGACCTGCACGCCGATCATGAGCCAGGGCTCCCGAAGAACGGCGCTGGGCCGGAACTCGGTGTGGTAAAGGCGCGTGGCATACTGGAGCGCGTCGGGAGCGAAGTGCGCGGCGAAGGCAAACGGCAGCCCAAGACGCGCCGCCAGTTGCGCGGAGTAGTCGCTGGAGCCGAGCAGGGTGATGGGGACGTTCGAATTCTGGCCGGGGGTGGCGATCACGGCCTGACGTGGCTGCTCCGGTCCCAGATAGGTGCGAAGCTCCGCAAGAAGATCGGGGAAATCGTCGCCGGACTGGCGCAGATCGCGGCGCAGAGCGCGCATGGTAGCGAGGTCGCCGCCGGGCGCGCGTCCCAGACCGAGGTCGATGCGGCCGGGATAGAGCGCCGCCAGCGTGCCAAACTGCTCAGCGACCACGAGCGGCGCGTGATTGGGCAGCATAATGCCGCCGCTGCCGACGCGGATGGTGTGGGTCGCGTTGGCGATGTGTCCGATGAGGAGAGAAGTGGCGGAGCAGGCGAGGCCGGCGATGGAGTGATGCTCGGCGAGCCAGTAACGGCGGTAGCCCAGCGACTCCGCGTGCTGGGCGAGCGAGACGGAACGGGCGATGGCTGGGCCGGGGCCTTCGCCGGGGCGCATGCCGACGAGATCGAGGATGGAGACGGGAAGGGGCACGGGTGTTGGATGACACAACGCACGCCCAGGGTTCAGCGTTCCAGCTTGCGACCGCTCCGTGCGCTATTCGTCGCGAATTGCCTCCATGGGATCGACGGACGCAGCGCGGCCTGCGGGAAAGACGAAGGCCATGGCCAGCACCGCCAGCAACAGCACCAGCGTGGCGAGGGCGACCATGGGGCTGCCTGGTGTGACGCCGAAGAGCAGCGATTGCAGCAGGCGTCCGACACCCGCGGCCAGAGCGGCCCCGGCCACCACGCCAATAGCGATTCTCAGGGCTGCCGTGCGGGCGAGCGCAGAGACAATCTGCTGCCGCCGCGCACCCAGCGCCATGCGAATGCCGATCTCGCGGCGACGCTCAGTGACGGTCCGCGCCAGGATGCCGTAGAGTCCAATGGCGACCAGGGCCAGCGCGAGGATCGCAAAGCCTCCCGAGACGCTGGAAAGCAGCCGCTGGCTGCTCAGGTCATAGTTGATAGCGTCGCGGAAAAGGAAGGCGCGCGGCGCGGGCAGCGTGGGGAAAACGCGGGCGCTGACGCGGCGGATGGCGTCAAGACCAATCTGCGGCGTGGCGGCCCGCACCCCGACGGCAGCATAGGAGAACTGGTCAGCGGTCTGGCGCTCGATGGGATGGTAGACCACCAGCGGCGCAGCATCGAGCAGGCTGCCAAAGCGCGCGTCCTGGGCCACGCCGATCACGCGGCACGATTCATGCGTCTTCTCCGTCCCGTCGCCGGAATTCAGAAACTGGCCGAGCGCCGACTGGCCAGGAAAGAAGAACGCCGCCGCTCCGGCGCTGACCACGCAAACGCGATCGCCGGAAGCATCAGCCGTTGTGTAGCTACGCCCCTCCAGTATGTGCGTCCCCATCACGTTGAAATAATCCGCAGAAGTGGATTCCGGCCACACCTGCTGATTGCTCCGCAGATTGCCATGGCTGTCGCGCGTGTAATAGCCGCCGGCGGAGAAGCCTCCGGAGACCGGCGCTATGGACATGAGCGCGGCGGAGCGAACCCCAGGCATGGCCTGCACCTGATGCAGCATGTCGAGAGCGGCAACCGGAATTTGCGCTTTGGAGAGGCCGGCGCTGTCGATTTCCAGTTGGCCGAGCACAGTAGAATCCGCGGCGAACCCAGAATTCTCTCGCAGGTACGTACGCAGCGTCGCGGTCAGCAGCAGCGCCGCGTTCAGTAGCACAACACCCAGCGCGACCTGCGCGGGAATGATCCAGCGGCCAAGGCGCGCAGAAGTGCGGCTGGCTCCGGTCGTCTTCAAATCAGAGGCAGGCGCGGTACTCGCAGCACGCCATGCAGGCCACACGCCGGCACACAGTGCCGCGCCGAGACTGATAGCGGATGCAAACAGAAACACGACGAATCCCACCTGCAGATGCAGAGCCGCGGGAAGGCCGGGATCGGTGATCATGCCGATCAGCACCTTCGCCAACTGCGCGCCCACCAGGCTGCCGATGGCCAGGCCGGCCGCGCCGAGAATCAGCGTCTCCGTCAGCACCTGTGCGAGCAGGCGGCCGCGGCTGGCGCCCAGGGCGTTGCGCATAGCGAACTCATGAAGACGTCCGCTCACGCGCGACAGCACGACGAGCGCGACATTGACGCCGCACAGCAGCATCATCAGGCCGCACAGGCCCTCCAGCGCCAGCAGCGGCGTCGCGTATTTCTCACGCAGCCACGAGCGGCCGCCGCTGCCGCTGTCCGCGCCCAGCGTGTAACTCGAAAAGAAGCCGCCATTCAAAAACAGGTTCGAGGGATCGGCCGCCTTGTTGACCGAGCTGCGGATGGCAGCAACATTCGCCTGCGCCTGGTGCAGCGTTTCGCCCGGCTTGAGGCGGCCCATGATTGTCAGCCAAAACGCGCCGCCCATGTCCATCATGGCGCCTTTGCCATGTTCCACGCGTTCAAAAGAAAGCGGAAGCATCACGTCCACGCTGCGCCCCGGCTGTAATCCATCAAAGCCCTGCGGCAGCACCCCCACAATGGAGACAGACTGGTTCTCGATATTCAGCGTCTTTCCCAGAACGTTGGGATCGGCATGGAAAGCATTGCGCCAATAGTCGTAAGTCAACACAGCTTCAGGTTGGTACGCAGCGCCTGGCTCTCCGGCATGCGGATCGAGGCCGCGGCCCAGCGCAGGTCGTAGCTCAAGAACATTGAACATGGGTCCCGTCGCAAGCCCCAAATTAATCTTGCTGGGCTGCCCGTTGCGGCGCAGCGTGCCTTCGCCGTCGGACCACGCGAAGATGCCGCTCGCCGCGCTCTGCTGCTGTTCGAGCGCCTTGTACAGCGGATACGAGAGCCCCATGTCACTCTCGCCCTTTTTGAAGGTGTAACGAATGAGCTGCCCAGGGTGCGGCACCGGCAGGCTCTTCAGCACAATCGAATAGGTGAGCAGAAAGATGGCCGTGTTGGCGCCGATGCCCAGCGCCAGCGTGACAATGGCGACGATGGCGTAGCCGGGGCTGCGGCGTAATTGGCGGAGTGCGAAGCGAACATCCTGGAAGAATGAGAGCATCGGGTTCCTCCTTATCTAAAAAACTCTGCGAAAGACCTTTATTCCGACCGCAGCGCCTCCACGGGATCGATCCTCGCAGCGCGGCGCGCCGGCAGATAGCTGGCGACCAATCCGCAGAGGCCAAGCGCCAGCACCACCAGCAAAACCGTGACCGCATCGTAACCGCTGGCTCCGAAAAGGAACGAGCGCATCACTCCGGCGGCGGCCCACGAGACGCACAGTCCCACGCCGACACCGATACCGAGCAGGATGAGCGCATGGCGCAGGATGAGCCACACAATGTCAGGCCGCGCCGCGCCCAGTGCAATACGCACGCCCAGTTCGCGCGTGCGCTGGCTCACAGAATACGCCAGCAACCCATAGATCCCGGCCACCGCGATCACCAGCGCGGCCAGGCCGAAGATGCCCAGCAGCCGCGCCGCCAGCGTTTGACCGCCCAGAGTATCGTCGACGACCTGCTGCATGGACTGCAGGTTCTGGATGGCGACTTCCGGCCGCAGCGCATGCACGTCTTTGCGAATGGTGTCGTCAATCACGCCCGCGGGCAGATTCGTGCGAACGGCCATATCCATGTGCAGCGTGACGAGGATCGGATAGAAATCGTCGGAGGGGGTCAGTTGATCGAGGTCGATATCGATCTCCGGAAGTGCCGCCTGGCCGGGTGAATCCTGCTTCGTATTCTCGATGACGCCGACGATCGTCCCCCAGTGGCGCGCACCGCTCTCCGCCACTTCAATCTGCTGGCCGATCGGGTTTTGATGCGGGAAGGCCTGCTTCACCAGTTCCTGGTTGACGAGCAGCGACAACGGCACCGTGGTCGAATCCTGATCGTCGAAGAGGCGGCCGGAGATGAGCCGGATGCCCAGGACGCGATAAAAGCCGTCCGTCGCTGCGCGGACCTGCGCGTGCACTTCCTGTCCCTTGGGGAATGGATGGTCCTTGACGACGAGGTCGTCATCGAAATTCCAGTCGGGCAGCAGCGGGCGCACCGTGCTGAAGCCGACAGCTTGCACGCCGGGCGTATGCGCGAGCTTTTCGCCGAGCGGCGTGTAGAAGCTTTGCACAATGTTAGTGGGTGAGCCATGATTCGCCATCACCGTCCACCACGGTCCGTGCGTCGGCAAGAACAGCGATCCGGTGACGACATGGTCGGTGACAAATCCCATATCGGCGCGGCGCAGATTGAGCAGCGTGCGCATCATCAGGCTGGCGGCGATCAGCAACGCCAGGGTCAGCGTGATTTCGCCCACCACGAGGCCATCGCGCCACATTGCCTGGCGGCGGCTCGTGCCGGCAGCGGCCGAACCTTCGCGTAACCCTTCCTGCGCGGGAACGCTGGACGCATGCCACGCGGGCGCGAGCCCAAAGAGCAGCGCGGAAAGACACGAGGCAAACAGCAGAAACGCCAGCACCCCGGCGTTGATGTGAATGTCTTGTCCGAAAAGCACAGTATTGGCGAGGTATCGCTGCAGCAGGCGCAGCGCGAGCACGGCAAGGCCCAGGCCCGCGGCGGATCCAGCCAGCGCGAGCAGCAGGCTCTCAGTGAGGAACTGCTGCGTGATGCGCCGGCGCGGCGCGCCCAGCGCTCCGCGGATGGCGATTTCGCGGCGGCGGCCATTGGTGCGGGTCAGCATCAGCCCGGCGACGTTAGCGCACGCGATCAGCCATACCGCCAGCACCGCCCAATCCAGCGCAAAAATCGCGGAGCGCGAATGCTGCGTAATGGATTCGTGATAATCCGTGACGACAATCGAGTTGCCCTGGCTCTCGTTTGCGTATTCGTGTTCCAGCTGCCGGTGGATGCCGCTCAGTTCCGCCTGCGCCTCCGCGGGTGTGACGCCAGGGCGCAGCAAGCCGATGGGCTGCAGAACGCCCGAGCCGCGATCCTGCAGGCCTTTGTCGTCGAGGTTCAGCGGACTCAGAATTTCGTCATCCGCACCCATGGGAAAGCCAATGTCCGGCGGCAGCACGCCGACGATGGTCCACGGATCGCCGTTGATGGGCACGGAGCGGCCCACGATGTTTGGGTCCGCGTGGTAGAACTTGCGCCACGCGGAATCGCTCAGAATGAGAATCTGGTGATTGCCGCCCTTGTCATCGTCGGCGTAAAAATGCGTCCCAGAGCGGGCCGGATTCCCAGCGCATCGATCAGGCCCGCATTGACCACAATCTGCGGAACCACCTGAGGATTTTCCGTGCCGCCCAGCGTGGGCAGCTGAATCGTAAAGTAGCCAAACTGCTGGATGGAGTGGCTGCGTGCCGCGTAATCCTCAAGATCGGGCAGCGAGAACGCGCCTGTGCGGTCGGAATTCGCGTGGCGCGAATCGATTTCAACCAGACGTGAGCCGTTCGGATAGGGCAGCGGCCGGAGGATCACCTGCTCGATGACCGAGAACATGGCTGCATTGACGCCGATGCCAAGGCCGAGGGTGACGATGGCGGTGAGAGCGAAGGCCGGCGATTTTCTTAGCTGCCGCAGCGCGTAACGAACATCCTGCCCCAGTGTGCCCAATGTGCAGCCCTCCGGTAAGGTGATGAGAAAGCAATTGTATCGCCGGAAATTTGGGGGCCGCAGGCCAGCGGGGAGTGGGCTTCGCGCCACTGCGCGCCAGCGGATTGTCCGAAAACGAAAGTGAGTGTCCGCGGATGGACAGTCCGGCGGACACTCCGCAGGATGAAGTGGAATTACTGCACGGTGACGGTCACATTCGTGCCCACCAGGGAAGCATCGTTATCCCCTTCACCGGCATAGACCGTGACGACGTAGGTTCCCGGGGTTACGCTGACACCGCCCCCTCCGCCGCCTCCGCCACCACCACCTCCTCCGCCTCCGCCTCCCCCGCTCGAGTCGCCGCCACAAGCGGAAACGGCGGCCGTGACCAGCACGAGAAGAACGACCATGGAAATAACACCACGCCACCGGCGCCGCGGCAGGAACAGCAGCCCGCAGAGGAAGGCGAAGGCGATTCCGGTGCGCCGCAGCCGTCCGGCGGGTACGACGGTGGGGGAACCCTCACCAGTAGAAATAGTGAGGGTCGCGGAACCCCCTGCGCTGGATACGATCGGTTCGGCGGGATTCACGATGCAGGCGGGATAGAACGCCGGCGTTCCCGCGCCAATCCATGTCACGGCGCAGTTGAGTCCGGCGCCTCCCGTGAATCCATTGATCGGCGTGATTTGAATGGCCGACGTTGCCGTGGCGCCGCTGGGCGCGATGGAAATCGAAGTCGGGTTCGCGCTCAAAGTGAATCCCTCTTCGTTACCCAGAAGCAGGACCGACTCCGGCGAGTCGGCGGCGTTATCTGTGATGACCAGTTCGCCGCTGTTGGCATATCCGTCGGCGCTCGAAAACGTGACGGCGATGGTGCAACTGTCTCCGGCAGCCAGCACCGAGGCGCAATTATTGGTTTCAGCAAACTGGTCGGGCGAACCGGAATCAGGAGCTCCATTGTTGGTAACGATGGACGCAATCGCCAAAGAACCTTTGCCTGAATTGGTGAGCGTGACGTTCTGCGGCGCGCTGACGGTATTGAACGGCTGTTGCGGAAACCCGATAACCTGCGCGGACAGAGTGACCGTGGGCGCGGGACCGGTCCCCGTTCCGCTCAGCGCAATGGTGTCCGGTGAATCTTGCGCGGAATCGCTGATGGTCAGCGTGGCCACCCTCTCTCCGTCGGCGAGCGGCGTAAAGGTGACCGCCATGGTGCACCTGCCGAGAGCCGGAATGGACACCCCGCAGGTGTTCGTCTGGGAAAATTCACCGGAAGAAATGGCGATGGAGCTGATGCCCAGCGGCTGGTAGCCGGGATTGGAGAGGGTGATAGTTTGCGATGCACTGGCCGTGCTGGTTGCCTGCGAAGCGAAATTCAGGCTGGAGGGCGACGCGTTTAAGTCCGCCGGTGAGTAATAGCAACCGGTCGCATTGCCCAGGGTCATGGGAATGATCAACGGCAACGACGCATTCGAATTGACGGTGAGCGTTGCGTTGCAGGCCTGGCTCAAGCCTGGATTAAAGGCGACGATCAGGGAACACGAATCGCCGACTGCCAGGGAACCTGTGCAGGAATTCATTGACAGCGAGAACGCCGCTTCCGAAGTGACGACGGACTGGAACGTGAGCTGCGCATTGCCGCAGTTCGTGAGTTGCAGCGCAGACATCGAAGTATCGACGGGATACGCTACGCCCTCCCCAATGGTCGAAAGATTTGTGCAGATGGAGGGAGCGGGGACGGTGGGGTCGATCACCGCGGCGAAGCTGTAGTCCGGCGGGCTGGTGAACTGATATTCGGTCGACGTCAGGAAGGAACCTGGGCTGACATAGACCCCGCCGTCGGAGATTCCGGCGATATGGGCCCGTCCCGCGGGGTCCACCGCCACCGCCTGGACATTGTCGCCGAAGATCGTGGAGAACAGGACTTTGGTTCCGGTTGGATCGAACTCCGCGAGGTAGCCGGCTTTGTTAAAGAAATTCGAGACGAGTGGATTGTCCAGGGAAAACTCAGGATTATTCGTGGAGCCCGCAATCCAGATATTCCCGCTCGCATCGCGCGCCAGAGAATTCGCGGGCGACAGAGCGACGTAGTTAGCACTGCCGTCGGGCATGATCAGCGTGGAGTCAGTGAACGAGGAATACAGAAGCTGCGAACCATCCGCGCTGACCTCACTGAAGAAACCCGCGCCGGTGTCTCCGGTGGTGTCATAGGCGTTGGAAGTCACCGGAAAGGTGCCGTCATCGGTCGTGCCGGTAATCCATACGTTATCGGCCGCGTCGAGAGCGATGCCGGTTGCATTCCCCAACCCGACAAACGTCGAAAAGTCGAGCTTCGACCCATCAGGATGGAGCTTGGTCACCATCACGCCGCTGAATGTGTTCGCCGGCAGGCTGGTCAGGTACGCATTGGAGGTGGTGGGCCAAAGGGTCCCAGCCGCTCCGGTGATATAAACGCTGCCGCTGCTGTCCACGGCGATCGCGTCGGGCCCGTCGGCTCCAGCGCCACCGACCTGCGGGGCAGCATTGCCGATGATTGCGTTGTAGACAAGCTGGCCTGTCGATGTGATTTTGCCGACGCAGTTGCCTCCGTAATTCTGGCCTCCCCCCAGCGCCCCGGAAGTGGCCGCAAAATCGTACGCGGACGTTCCCGTGAAATAGACGTTGCCTTCGCTGTCGGTAGTGGCATACATCGGAGTCCCGCCTGGAATCAATGTCGAGTCGTTCAGGGCGCTCCCATCCGGCGTCAGGGATGCGACAAACTGCCAGCTCGGATTGCCGGAACTGGGCTGCGCGACGAACGGATTCCTGACTGGGAAATCGCCGGTGAAGGACGCTCCGGCGACAATGACATTTCCCTTCGGATCAACGGCAATCGATCCTGCGGTGGATGCGCCGCTGCCACTGATGATGGTGGAGAAGATCTGGGCGGTTCCGGCAGGATTGAATTCGGTAATATAAACCGCCTCCGCAGAGCAACTGGGACAACCGGCCTGGAATGCCCCAGCTGTGGTTGGAAACGGCATCGCTTCGGTATTCCCAACGACATAGGTGTCGCCGGCAGCGTTGGTAGCCGCCGCCACAGGAACCGACGGCAGCGCATCGATCCACGTCGAATACACCAGTACCGGATCGATCACCAGTTTCTGTCCGCGATCGTAACGGCCGACGCGGAAATGTACGGTTCCATCCTTCGCAATTCGATAAGTGGCCGTGACGGGTTGGCGTGTGCCGGATAACTCCTGGTAAGCAACCGGCCGATTGAAGGTCACCGTCCCGTCGGGCAGATGGATTTCGAGATCGCCAGCGGGAGAAACGTCGAGGCTCCGAGCGCCGTGCACGCGTAGCGCGATGCGCGAAGGATCAGCGCCCGCGGCGACTTCGAAGTCGTGCTCCAGGGCGTGATGGTTGCCGTAGAAAATGACGTCGATGCCGGGATAGAGTCCCGTGTAGCGGACCTGCGCGTAGTTGTGCACGCCGCGCACCCAGCGCGAGGAATCGTTGCCGATGAGATAGTTACTGCGGCCGGGCAACGGATCGAGCGCGCCGACCGCGGGGTTCGGATTAGCCCCGGAGAAATCGATGTTCACCGCCGCCGCGCCATGATGGTCAGCCGGCAGCACCAGCGTGAATCCACCCGCTGCGAGCTGAGCCTGCGCCACGCCATCGCGCAGGATGTACCGGACGCCGCTGGGCGCCTGCCCCTGATTGGGTTCGAAATAGAGAGGAAGGTTGGCGCTGGTAACATGCGCTGCCGCTGCGGAAACCGCAACGACAAGGGCGCCAAACGCCAGGCAAGGCAGAATAGTCCGAATGGGCCGAAACATACGAACAAACTCCATCAGGAGAAGGACTGGAAAAGGCAAGCCAAGTTTAGTCAGCGACTCCGCGATTGACCAGTGGATTTTTCAGGAATGGCCGCCGAAAGAAGTTTCATCGCTCCGGAAGAATTCCCGCGCCAACACTGCGCATGTACATGGTTTGACACTTACCCGGCTGGAAAACCAATGTTAAGTTCTCGCTATGAAAGTTCTCCTTGCTTCGTTCGCCCTGCTCACCGGGCTGACGCTGTCCGTTCCAGCTTCCGCTCAGAGCGCTGTTTCCACCTATAAAAACGTCCGTTTGTGTATCGGCGCGGACCAGACCAAATCCGGTAAAGCCGGAAAGCTCGAAGGCACTCTCAACCTCGATCCGGATTCCAAAAACGTTCTCTTTGTCGTCAACGAGGGCGTGAAGAAGACCATCCCCTATCGCAACATTTCTTCCATCGAGTTCTACATGGCCAACCACCTGCTGCGGATCCAGTACCGGGATGGCAGCGGCGCGGCGTCGTTCGTCGACATGGATTTGCCCGGCGGCACCGAACCCGATCTGCTGAAAACAATCCAGGCCCAGACAGGCATTGCGATTCACTTAAGCTAACGCCGGCGTACGCTGCTTTCTTTCGTAGAACCAGGCCCTGACGGAGATTTCCGCCAGGGCTTTGCCTTGCCCCGGGCAGAACGCTCATTCTCGTGTCACGCCACACACACTGTGGGCTACAGGACACGCCCGCCCCTCGGCGCCGCAAATCTAACTCCCCTGCAATCAATCGCCGCCGTGTGGCGAAGATCGTGCATTCTCCGCCCGTCAGGCGGACCAATGCACGATGCTGTTTCCAACGGTTCAATTCGCAATCTTCTTCCTCGCGGTGCTGCTGGGCGCGTGGAGTCTCTACCGCTTCCCTGCTGCCCACAAGGGTTTTCTGCTGGCGGCCAGTTACTTGTTCTATGGCTTCTGGGACTGGAGTTACGTTCCGCTTCTGTTTGGGATCAGCCTGTTCAGCGGACTCATCGCGCAGCGCATCCAGGCAAGCCCAACCCAGCGGCAAAGGAAGTCATGGCTGGCCGCGGGAGTTACTCTCTGCCTGGCGACGCTGGGCTACTACAAATACACCAGCTTCTTCTTTACGACGATCCTTGCCGCATGGGGGCACCTCGGGCGGACTCCGCGCGTGCACATTCCTTCGCCGCTGCTGCCGCTCGGCGTCTCGTTCTTCGTCTTCCACGCCATTTCGCTGATGATGGACGCGTTCCGCCACAAGCTGAAGGAGAAGGTACACCTGGGCGATGCGCTGCTGTATGTCGCATTCTTTCCGCAGCTGATCGCGGGGCCCATCCTGCGCGCTTCGAGCTTTCTGCCGCAGCTGCGCGCCCAGCGCAACCCTGAGGCGATCCGCGTGAACCGTGCGCTGCTGCTGGTGGCGGCCGGCTTGTTTAAGAAAGTCGCGGTCTCGAATCTGTTGGCTACTCGCCTGGTCGAGCCGGTCTTCGCGTCGCCGCAATCCTACGGCCGCGGCGATGCTCTGCTGGCCATTTACGGTTATGCCGCGCAGATTTACTGCGATTTTTCCGGCTACACCGACATGGCCATCGGCTGCGCCATGCTGCTGGGCTACCGCTTTCCGCGCAACTTCAACGCGCCTTATACCGCGACCGATCCGCAGGATTTCTGGCGGCGCTGGCATATTTCGCTCTCCACATGGCTGCGCGATTATCTCTACATTCCGCTGGGCGGCTCACGCGGAACCGCGGCACGCACCTGCGTGAACCTGATGATCACCATGCTGCTGGGCGGCCTGTGGCACGGCGCCGCGTGGACCTTTGTGGTGTGGGGCGCGCTGCACGGCATCTATCTCGTCGTGCATCGCGCATGGTCCGCGATCCTGTGGGAGCCCGTCGTGCGCCTGCGGCAAACGCGTGAATGGAAGCTGGGTGTCGCGGATCCTGTTGTTCCACGCGGTCTGTCTGGGATGGGTGTTCTTCCGCGCGCCATCGTTCGCGATTGCCTTTGCGATGCTGCATCGACTGCGGATTCCAGGCGCGGCCACGCTGGCAACCGTCCCGGTCGTGCTGGCGCTCATCGCCGGACTGGCTGCGCAATACCAGCCGCTGCGCTGGCGCATGGGCGTCGAGCGCGAAATGGGCCGCTGGCCGGCCATGGCCCGCGGCGCGGCTTTTGCGGGAGCGATTTTCGCGACGGAACTTCTTGGCCCCACCGGAGTAGCGCCATTTATTTATTTCAGATTTTGAGGCCGCGTATGCAGAGCGCACGATTCAATTCGGTTCACCAACTCGCCGCCGTGATGACGGGCTTCACGTTGACCATTCTGCTGCTGGAAGCGAACGGCCTGGCGCAGTGGGCCGAGCGGCTGGACGTTGGGCCTGCCCGTCAAGCGGCCGTGCATGTGACGGCGGCGATTGATCGCGCGGTGCATCCCCTGGGCGTCGAAGCCATTCGCAGCAAGAGTCTCACGGGGCTAGCCCGGCTCGGCTGGAGCGACGACCCGGCCAGTCTCGCGGCAGCGCGGCGCAGCCTGCTGGGCGACAGCACGCGTGCCTGCAGCGTCGTCCCCGCGCGCATTCCGTTTGCGTCCCGGCCGCTTGCTCCGGTGGCCCTCGCAACGTCGGTCCCGCTGCAAACGGCGCTGCCGCCGTTGCCGCTCATAGCCAGCGGACAGACGCGCACCGTCGCGCTGGTGGGCGATTCCATGATGGCCGTAGGGCTGAGCGACGTGCTGCTGCGCGCGACCGCCGACGATCCGCACATCCGCATGATCAGGGCCTTTCGCTCCGGCACCGGCCTGGCGCGCCCTGACGTCTTCGACTGGATGCAGGAGTATCCCGCGATGCTGGGCGACGAGCACCCTGACGTGATCGTGGTAGCCATTGGCGCCAACGATGGTCAGGGCTTTGTGGACGGCGACAAAGTGATGGCCTTCGGCAGCGACGGGTGGGTGAAGGTCTACCAACAGCGGGTCGCCGCTTTTCTCGCTATGCTGACACAGGATGGAGCGCGGGTGGTTTGGATAGGTCTGCCGCCGATGAAGTCGCCGCAATACAACGCGCGGATTGCGGAGATCAATCGGATCGCCTACGCCGAGGTCAGCCAGTTCCCACAGGCGGTGTGGTGGAATCCCACACCCTATGTAGGCGACGCGGCGGGTGGCTATCGCGAATTTGAAACCGCCGCGAATGGTCGCAGCATGCGCCTGCGCGCCCCGGACGGCATCCATCTCTCCGACGACGGTGCGGCATTGTTCGCGCCGGTGCTGGTGAAGTGGCTCACGCCAGCCCCACCGCTTGAGACTGCGCAAATCAACCCACCCGCCGTCCCGCATCCGCCGCTGAGGAAACCGCGTGCCGGGTTCACGCAGCGTTGACGCGCCATGCCGACTAGGGTTTGCCAATCCGCAACAGGTTTCGGCTTTGCTCCTTCTGCTCCTGCTCCAGCCGCGCGGCAATCGCCAGTTGCTCGTCCGATTCCTGCTTCCGCCCCATGCGCGCGAGGGTGAGGCCGAGATAGTAGTGCGCCTCCCGCAGCGAATCGTCCCGCCCCACCGCCTGTTGCAGCAGGGTGATCGCTTCCGGATAGTGTTTCTGCTCGAAGTCCACTCGGCCCAGCGCGGTCAGAGCGCCGGGATCGTTGAGCTTGCGTTCGAGAGCTTTGTGCAGGTCCTGCGCGGCGGCATCGTAATCGCCCGCGTCCAGATCCAGCAGGCCGAGCCGGTAATACGATTCGCTTTGCGCGGGAGCCAGCGCGATGGACCGCTGAAATTGCGCGCGCGCGTCCGCCGTCTGCTCGAGATCCGCCAGCGCCATGCCCAGCGCGCAATAACCGGACGCATCGTCAGGTCGTAATGCGATATATTGCGCAAACTGCCGGCGTGCCTCATCCACCCGGCCGCGATGCATCAACGCGAATCCCAGGTTGTAGAGCGCGGGTGCGTCGTTTGGGCGCAACTTCAGCGTTTGTTGAAAGGCCGCGATGGCGTCGTCGTCTAACGACAGTTGGTGCGCCACCATGGCGAATTCATACTGGATGTCCGCATTCTCCGGCGCAATTTTCCGGGCTTCGATCAGGGATTGCAGAGCGCCATTCCAGTCTCCGGAATCCGTCGCCGCTTTTGCCTGATCCTGCAGAATGTGAACCAGTGCTCCTGCTACGTCGCTCCGGCTGGGATCAAGCCGCAGGGCCTGTTGCAACTCCGGCAACGCATCCTGCTCGCGCCCCATTTGCATATACAAAAGACCGAGGTGCGCGTGCCCTGGAGCGAAGTCGGGCTGCGCCTTCAACACCTGCTCAAACAACTCCTCCGCCTGCGCCTCCTGATGCTGGAGCACGCGCACCACGCCGAGCAAATCGAGAGCGCGATAGTCTCCCGGATGCACGCGCAGCACGGATTGCAGGTCCAGCTCGGCCTGATCGAGCTTGCCGGCGGAGAGTGCCTTCGCCGCATCCTGCAGGGACCCGGACGGTCGGTTCGCCGTCTGGGCAAGCGACGCCGCGCCTGGGGCGAGCGAGAGAACGACCAGCAATAAAACACGGCTCGTGTTGGTCGATGCGGACATTTAAGGATTCGCTCTGCGGAGACTATCGACCGGTTCAGTAATGGTCAGGATTCTATCCGCCTTCTGATCTTTCAGAACCTGACGAATACCGCTGGGCCAGCGAATATCGATCTCGCGGATGAAATACGCACTGCCCAGCCCAAAGTGCAGACGTTTATCCGACGACGATTGATAGCTGCCCGTCGTGGTCACCGTCCCAAACTGCTCTCCCGCAGAAGTGAGCACGCGGACCTCTGCGCCGATGCCGTCGCGATTGCTCTTCACCCCAACCAGGCTGAGGTCAATCCAGTGATTCGCGTTCTCCGTTTCATTCATTAGTACGTGCGCGGGCCCGTCATTCTGCGTCACCACGGCATCCAGCTTCCCGTTGTTATGAATGTCGCCAATCGCCATGCCCCGCGCCGCCCACTGCTCATGGAATACACCGCCCGAGTCCGCTGAAACGTCCACAAACTTCTTTCCCTGCTCATTGTGCAGCAGCGCGGGAGACTCGCGATAATGCAGGTTCGGTTCGGTGTTCTGGATCGTGTCCATCACATGCGACTGCACGATCAACAGATCCTTCCACCCATCGTTGTCGTAGTCCATAAAACGCGCGCCCCAGCCCGAATGCAGCTGCGAGATGGGCGCCAGGCCCTCGATGGAAGTCGAGTAATCGAACGTGCCGTCCTTCTGGTTCGTGAAAAGTGCGAATCGCTGGTGCGCCAAATCCGTAATGAAAATATCCGGCCATCCATCGTTGTTGTAGTCGCTGATGTCCACGCCCATCCCTGAAAAAGCGCGCCCATCGCCGTCGAAGCCGACGCCGGCGGCCAGCCCGACTTCCTCAAAGGTTCCGTCGCCCCGATTGTGAAACAGGTATTGCTGGATCGCGTCGTTAGCGATCAGAATATCCATCCGGCCATCGTGGTTGTAGTCGGCAATCGCAACGCCCAGTCCCTTGCCCGGCTTGTCGATGCCCGCCTGATGCGACACTTCGTGGAATTTTCCGCCGCCATCGTTGTGAAACAAGAGCGCCGATGCGGGCTTGAACATATCAGGATGGCAATAGCCGCGCTCTCCTTTGGAATCGGTGCAAACAATGTCGTCGAAATCCCACTGCATGTAGCGCGCGACCACCAGATCCAGACGGCCATCGTTGTCGTAGTCCACCCAGGCTGCGCTGGTCATCCATCCCGAGCCGGCCAAGCCCGCCGCATCGGTGACATCGGTGAACGTTCCATCCCCATTGTTGTGGTAGAGCGTGCTACGCCCGTATCCGCAAACGTAAATGTCTTCGTAGCCGTCGTTGTCGTAGTCGCCCACCGCCACTCCGGTGGAGTAGCCAGTGCCTGCAAGGCCGGCCTTCTCGGTCACATCTTCAAAGGTGCCGTCGGATTTCTGATGGTAGAGCCGGTTCCAGTACTTTGGCCCATCTTTTCTGGGAATCGCCCCTTTGGGCATGGGGTCGGTGATCAGTGCGCCGTTGGCTAAAAAGATGTCGAGGCGGCCATCGTTGTCGTAGTCAAACAGCGCCACGCCCGAGCCCATGGTCTCGGGCAGATACTTCTTCGCAGTGGGCGATGCCTGTTGGCGGAAATGAATGCCCAGTTGTTCTGTGGCGTCGACAAAATGCCCGGCCCCTGGCGGCGTTTGGCCGCGCAGAGGGATGCCGCCCCAGACAGCAATCGCGGCAACCACTGCGGCACAAATTGTCTGTCCAATCCTAAGGGGCGGTTTCTTCATGAAAAGAGAATGGCGCGCAGCGCAGCCATTATAGGCTCTGCGATTTTCAGGGTGCCGGGAGGGGGGGCGCCCCCCCCACGAGAGGTTATCTAACCGGATGTTGAGTCCGGTTCTGGACATTCTGCACTGTGCGGCACAGAACTACCATCTGGAGGATAAATGGCTTATTTTCATAATCTTGTTTAAGACAGTGATCTCCATCTGCGTGCATGGCTCTGCACGGGAACTCGAATCGAAGATGCACCAAAACATGCACCGGCAAGCGGCGAGCCCAACTCGGCTAAGCTTTAGCCTGTGGAGAACAAACGGCGAATCTGGCAGTAGACTACGCGCATGGGCGGAGAACGATCCTCTTCATCGCGCATGCGGCTCGCCGGCAAGATCTGCGCGCTCTGCCGTTCTCCGCTGCCCGCGCCTCATCGAGCGGGCGAACAGTTGTGCACCCGCTGCGCTGCCCAAAAGAGTCCGCCTCGCCGCGTCTATATGTCCTTTCAAACCCAGAGCGGCTGGCGCTGCCAGTTTTTGGAAGAAGACCTGAAAACGCCAATTCCCGTCTCCCTGCAATTAGTACGGCAGGAGAAACTTTTCGAGATTGCCGAACGCGGCGGCTACCGGCTGAACCTTGAAGGCCGTCAGGCGATCCAGCGCGCCATCGATATGGGCCGCGGCGGTATCTGGCTCGACTTGACGGAAGCGCAATATCGCAAGCTCAAGGGAGAACGCTAGTGGAGGGCTGGCCGCCATGACAGTTTCTCTGAACGCAGGCGAACTGCGGCGCGAGATCAGCGCCCGCAATCTCATTCGTGGAGAACAACACGCCCACGAGGTCTCCTGGGGACCGTCGGCGAGCGTTATTTTCGACGGAACAGAAGGACCTCATGGAAATTTTCTGCCCGCGTCCTGGGCTCGCATCCGCAACCATCCTGCCTGGCAGAAACGGCTAACCAAGAGCTACACCGCCAGCAGATTTGTGCCCCGCGTGCAGGACCGAAAACGTTTTGAGCTGGACTGCGCCACCAGCTCCGATGCTCTGCTGATGAACATCTTTTGCTACCCCCGCATTCTGAGCCGCCAGCCGCTGTGTGCCCTGCTCGGCCTCCCCTCGGGGCAGACCCCGGAGTTTGGTTTCCGGCCGGCGGTGCCTCTGGCGAACGGCAACACCGATCGCACCGAGATCGACATGCGACTCGGCACTCTGCTGGTCGAAGCGAAACTGACGGAAGCCGATTTCCAGCGCGCACCCCTCCGGATGCTGGCGCGTTATCGCCACCTGCATGACGTGTTCGACACCGAACTGCTCCCCGTCCGCGATGGCGTCGTACACTCGTGGCAGTTGATTCGCGGAGTTCTGGCTGCGCATGCGATCGGCGGTTCCTTCTTCGTCTTCTGTGACCGGCGCCGGCCGGATCTCATCGATCGCTGGTTTGAGATTATGCGCGCCGTGACCGACAGTTCGCTGCGGACCCGGCTGGGGATTCTGACCTGGCAGGAAATCAGCGTTACGCTGCCGAAGCCGCTCCGCATCTTTCTGGATGAGAAGTATGGCATCTGAAAACGAACCTCGGCTGCGGTGGCTTCTTCTCGACCTGAACTCCTACTTCGCCTCCGTCGAGCAGGAGCTTCGTCCTGAGTTGCGCGGGCGCCCGGTGGCTGTGGTTCCGGTCATGGCGGATACCACATGCGCCATCGCGGCGAGCTATGAAGCCAAAGCCTTCGGCGTCAAAACCGGAACGCGCGTCGGCGACGCAAAGCAGATGTGCCCGGGCATTGAGCTGGTGGAAGCCAGGCACGAGCTGTACGTCGATTATCACAACCGCATCGTCGAAGCCGTCGAGCGATGCGTTCCGGTCGCAGCCGTGCTGTCGATCGACGAGATGGCATCCACGCTGATCGGCCGCGAACAGCCTCTTTCGGCTGCGCTCGATCTGGCGAGGCGCATCAAGACCTCGATTCGGGAAAATGTCGGTTCGATGCTGCGCTGCTCGATTGGGCTCGCGCCGAATCGCTATCTCGCGAAGATCGCTTCCGACATGCAGAAACCGGACGGGCTGGTCGCACTCACTCCCGATCAACTGCCGTCCGCGCTCAGCGGACTCACCCTGCGCGATCTGCCGGGTGTTGGCGCGCAAATGGAAAAGCGGCTCCACGCTCAGGGCATTCGCACCATGCCGCATCTTTTGGCGCTCGATCGCGAGCAGCTCAACCACGTATGGGGCAGCATCAACGGCGAAAAACTCTGGCACTGGCTGCGCGGCGAGGATTTTCAGGACGCGGAGCTCGAGCATCAGAAGTCGGTCAGCCAGAGTCATGTGCTGCCGCCCGAACTCCGCACCGAAGACGGCTGCTATGCCGTCGCTCACAAGCTGCTGCACAAAGCAGCGATGCGGCTGCGCACGGCGCGCCTGTGGACGACACATATCTCTCTGACCGTTAAGTACGCAACATCCCGCGGTGAATCCCAGCACTCATCCGGAATTCATCAGTCCGTCTGGTCTGAGGGGCGCTCCGTGATCGAGTGCCAGGATAATCAGACGATGATCGAAGTGTTGCAGAAGCTCTGGGCCGCGCGGCCGCAGGACGCGCAACACCACAAGCCGTTCTACGTCGGCGTGGGCCTGGAAAATCTCGTGCCGGACCACCTGCACACGCTGAGTCTCTTTTCCAGCCTCGAAACCGAATCGAAGCGGAACCGCCTCACCAGCACAATGGATGCCCTGAACCAGAAGTACGGCACCGCCACCATCTTCTCAGCCAGTATGCTGCTGGCCCGTGCAGCCGCTCCCACGCGAATCGCCTTCACCAGCATCCCGGACCTCTTCTGACGGAGTCACCAGCTCATCTCAACCGGTGATGTTCGTAAGTGAGTGCATTGCCCTGAAGTCATGATTCGGCAAGCACACCTTGAAATCTCACCTACCTTGCCATAATGCGTTTGCTTAAACTGCCCTGAGCCCCCTCCCAGCATTCCCGCCGTGCGCTGCATCCGGAAACAATCCTTTTTCCACCTGACGCACTTTCCTGCAACCTGGCGCGTACGGTGCAGGAGACTCACCGCCATGAACCGAAAATCTGCATGGAGCACTGTGCTCCTCCTCACGTTAGTGGGGACGACTGCTCTTGCTCAGGCTTCCGCTCCGTCCACGCAGCCCGTTTCCCCCGCGCCTGCAAAGAAATCCGTCCGTTATGGCCAGCTGCCCCTCAGCTTTGAGCCGAACGTCGGCCAGAGTTCCCACGAGGTTCAGTGGCTGTCGCGGGGGCAGGATTACACGCTGTTCCTCAGCGGTCCCGACGCGGTTCTGGAAGTCAGCAGGGTCGCCCCGGACGCGAAGCATGGCGGCGCAGCGAAGGTCGACACCACCGCATTGCGGATGAATCTCCTCGGTGGCAATCTCACCTCCGCCTCGACCGGCGAAGAGCCGCAGACCGGCAAAGTGAATTACTTCACCGGCAACAACAGTGCGGACTGGCACCGCAACGTCTCCCTCTTCGGCCGGGTTCGCCTGCGTCAGGTTTATCCCGGCATCGACCTGGCTTACTACGGCCATCAGGGACAGCTGGAGTACGACTTCATCGTGGCGCCGGAAGCCGATGCCTCGGCGATACGCTTACGGTTCGACGGCGCCACTCCGCAACTGGCCGGCAACGGGGATCTGGTGCTGCCGGTCAACGGCAGCGAGGTCCGCTTCCATCAGCCCGTCGTTTACCAGATGCAGGACGGCGTACGGCAACCGGTCGATGGCCGCTTCACGATGGCCAAAAACCATGAGGTAACGTTTGCGCTCGGCGCCTATGACAAATCCCGCGAGCTGGTGATCGATCCAACGCTGGTCTATACCGGCACCTTCGGCACAGCCAGCGAGAGCGATGCCCCCGCCGCCATGGCCGTCGATGCCAAAGGCGAACTGATCATCACCGGAGCTACTTACGACCTGAATTTCCCCGCGACCTCGGGGGCCTATCAGACCGCCTGCGGCCCGGTCAGCGCGACGGATACGCAGAACGGAGTTTTTCGTTGCGCGGTCGGGGATCAGCCCGGGGCGCTCAGCTCGGCCTATATCGCAAAACTCAGCGCGGACGGCACCAGTCTGGTTTACGCAACCTACCTTCACGGTATTACCGGATGGGAAAAAGGATCGGCCGTGCAGGCCGACGCAGCCGGAAACGCCGTAGTGGTCGGGCAAACGGCTTCGGCTGACTTCCCGCTGGTCCATGCCCCGGCCATTGCACAAATGTCTTTGTGCCAGCCGCACATCCCGCTGGCCGGTGGCCCCCCCGTACAAACCTGTAACGGTTACTTCGACGGCGGCGGCACCGAGTGGACGATTCAGGGACCGTCCGGCTTCGTCACCAAACTGAGTGCGGATGGTTCCACCCTGCTCTACAGCGCATTCCTTGGCTTTAGCGGAACAACTTATCCGCAGTCGCTCGCGCTCGATGCCTCCGGCAACATGTACATACTGAGCGAGATCAACGACGCCGATCCCAATCCGAATACCAGTAATCCGGATGAAGTCTTGTACCCGACGACGTCAACCGCGTTCCAGACCGGTGGTGTAGGCGACTATGGAACTGCATTTACAGCTTTGAGCGCGGATGGACAAACCATCCTGTATTCGACGATCTATGGAGAGACACAACCAATCGACAGTGGTTGCGGAAGCTGCCTGAATGGCACCGTGCCTTCAGATGTTGCTGTGGGGCAAAACGGAATCGTTTTCATCGCCGGAGAAACCAGAGTTACTACCCTGCCGGTGTCTGCTGATGCTGTGCAAACTACATGCCTGCAGTCCACGCCAACCCAATGCGCAAATAACGTGGGGTACGTAGCCGCATTCGATATCACCAAGTCAGGCCCGAGTTCTCTGGCCTGGGCTACCTACATCAGCGGACCGGATAATCCGAACACAGCGGTCAGCACCCAGCTGAATTCAATCGCCGCCGATGCCGATAACAACGTGTATGTCACCGGCTATACGACCGACGCACTGTTTCCAACCACGGCCGGCGCCTATGCCACCACCTGCCCCCTCGACGGCAGAAGCGGCGCAAACTTCTGCGATAACAGTGTCTTCATCAGCAAGCTGAACTCTACCGGTTCGGCGTACACATGGTCCACCTTCCTCGCTCCAACCCAGGGTGCCTCCTCCGGCGGAACCTCGAATGCAATTGCGATCGATGCGCATAACAATGTTTACGTCTACGGCGACTCGGGAGACCTGATTATTCCCGCGGTCAGTCCGTTGCCGCAGTACCCGGATAACTGGTATCAGCCCTATCCGTTTGTCAGTGTTCTGAACCCCACCGGCACCAACCTCCTCTTCTCCAGCCAGATTGCCCCGAATAACTACGTCACTTCCATGCAGAACGGAATGACGCTGGACCCGGCCGGCAACATCTATCTGGTTGGTAACACACAGGGCCAACAAACCTATTTCGAAGGAAACACGACACTCACCAGCTGGCCCACCACGACGGGCACTTATTCGACACCGTTCACCGGAACGGGTCCCGTTCCGTTCTTCGTCAAGATTTCTGCTCTGCTGAGTCCGACGGCCACCACCCTGACGGCTACGCCGAACCCCGCCGTAACGGGACAGGAGGTCACGTTTGACGCAATGGTAGCCGGCACCCTCCAAACCTCGCCGGCCCCCACCGGTACGGTGACTCTGACGAACACCGCCGTCTCGCCTGCTGCAACCATCGGCACGATCGATCTCAGCGCGGGCAGCGGCAGCTTTACCACGTCATCGCTGGCTCCGGGAACCTATACCGTCGTGGGCACCTACTCATCGGATTCGGTGTACGACGTGAGCACCAGCAGCCCCGTCATGCTCACTATTAATAATCCGGTGACGGCGACCATCCAACTCGGTAACCTGAGCCAAACCTACACCGGCGCGCCTCTGTCGGCAACGGCGACCACGACCCCGGCCAATCTTCCAGTCACGATCACTTACAACGGAAGTACCACGGCGCCGACGGCGGTCGGCAGTTACACAGTTGTCGCGACCATCGTTACCGGCGGGGCTTATACGGGTACCGCCACCGGCACATTGGTGATCAGTCCGGCGACGGCGGGCATTATTCTCAATAACCTGAGCCAGACTTACACAGGCTCACCGTTGTCCGTAACAGCAACCACCACACCGGCTAACCAGCCGGTCACGATCACCTATAACGGGAGTACGACGGCGCCCACCAACGCTGCCAGCTATTCGGTTGTCGCCACCATCGTTGCCGGTGGCGATTACTCCGGCAGTGCAAGCGGCACCCTGGTCATCAGCCCGTCCGCCCAGACCATTAGCTTTGCGGCTATCCCGGCGCAGACGGTCGGGGTAACGCTGGCTCTGACCGCAACCTCCACCTCAAAACTGACGGTGAGCTTTTCCTCGACGACTCCCACGATCTGCTCGGTCAGCGGTACAACAGCAACGATGCTGGCCACGGGTACGTGTACGATTCAGGCGTCCCAGGGCGGCAGCACAAACTTTGCCGCTGCCACCGCCGTCGACCAAAGCTTCACGGTGAATGCCGCGGCCTCCGACTTCAAACTGATTGCGACGCCGAGTTCGGAAGCGATCAAGCGGGGCAATCTGGCCGTGTTCCTCCTGGAAGTCCAATCGTTGAACAGCTTCTCGGGGAGCGTCAAGATAACCTGCTCGGGCGGGCCCTCGGACTCCGTCTGCGCCGACTTCCCACAAACGCTGAAGCTGTCACCCAACAAAACGGCGTTGGCCATCTCCGGGATATTATTTCCCAAAGACACCACGCCGGGCACATACACGCTCAGCTTCACCGGGACCTCGGGCTCAACTACATCCAGCACAACCGCGAAGTTTACTGTGCAGGAATAATTCGCCACGGGCGACTGTCCCGGCGGCCAATCAGCCGCCGGGACAATCCTCGTTCAGTTGTAACGCGAGATTCATCAGATACCGGCTCTGATGGTGAATCCCGGATCGGTACCGGAGGGTCGGCTTGTAATGATGATCTCAATGGGCCCACCAGATTCTGCACCGAGTGGCAGCCATGTGCGGCCACACGCTCCTGCTGACTGACAGGCGAATCCTCTGTCCCTTGAGCAAAAGTGACCATCTTGTATACAGCCACTCTGCCACACTGATCTCCGGGAATGATTCGACGGGATACGCGCATGAATCTGCGTCTCACCAATCTTCCCGTTGATTGTCAGCACTCACTTCGCAACCCTTCCGTTGATGGCGCAGGACGTCGCTCGACGCCTTGCGTTTGAACAGCACGAAACGGCGCGCCGGAAATCCGAGGTCGGATCAGTGCTTTGCGAAATGGTATGCCTCTGTAAAGACTTCACCGCTTGCCACGCAGAAATCGGGCTGCACTGCCAATAGACGATTCTCCAGAACGGATGACGGCATGAAGAAACTCGTTGTTTTCGACCTCGACGGAACACTCGCCAGGAGTAAGTCGTCTCTCGACCGGGAAATGTCCGGACTTCTGACTAATCTTCTCTCCATCGTTAAAGTGGCTGTCATTTCCGGAGGCGCCTGGCCGCAGTTCGAGGCACAACTGCTCTCCCATTTACCCCACGACCAACACCTGATGAATCTGTCCATTCTTCCGGCTTGTGGAACAAAGTTCTATCGCTACTCCGGCGAGTGGACAAAGATTTATTCGGAAGACTTCACCGCGGACGAAAAAGAGAAGATCGTTCGTTCTCTGAAGAAAGCGTTCGAGGCTTCAGGATTCAAGGCCGAAAAAGTGTGGGGAGAGATCATCGAAGACCGGGGGAGCCAGATCACCCTGTCCGCGCTGGGTCAGCAGGCGCCGCTCGATGAAAAGGAAAAGTGGGACCCGGATTTTACGAAGCGGAAAAAGGTCAAGGCGATCCTGGACCCCTTGATTCCCGAATTCTCCGTGCGCCTGGGGGGTGCGACCTCCATCGATGTCACCAAGCCTGGTATCGACAAGGCCTACGGAATTCGCAAGCTGCGGGACATCCTCGGCATTTCGACGAAAGAGATGATTTACGTCGGCGACGCTTTGTTTGTGGGCGGAAATGACTATCCGGCCGAACAGGCAGGAGCGATTTCCATTCCGGTCCGCGGGCCTGAAGACACCAAGCGCGTGATCGAAGCCATCCTCGCTTGTTTAAGCGATGTCCCCCAGGCCGACCTGCAGGTGGGGATTCATGAGTTAGCCACATAGTGACGCAACAAGAGAGACGATGATGATTTCCGATACAGGAAGAAAGCCACGCAGACCAGGAATCGGGACATTCATTTGGATTGTCGTTCTGGTTGTCATTCTCTTCGCGCTGGCTCGGACCATGGTTCATCACCGTTTCCACAGAGGCGGCAGGGCAAGCCCGAACGGCACCCTCAGACCCTGATACACGTAAAAGCTACTTGACGAGTCACCGATCACCGTTGCCAAAGAATCTGGCCAGCTTCGAGCGGCACCGATGCGCCCGGATGATACGGGATAATGCGTGGCGTGTAATCGCTTGCGGGGCGGAGTCTCGGTGTTTCCGCTAAGTACACCAGGATCCCGTTTGCGTTTGCACAGTCCGTACAGGCCGTCATCGTCTCAGCAACGGGAGATCCACCCTGCTCGTCAGGCTCCGCGTAGAGCTCGACCGCCAAATCATTGGGAGCGAGATTGCCTGGAGAAATTTCAACCCGGAAAAAATGCTGCCCGTCGTGCGTCTTTACTTCGACGCTGCCGAAGCGCACAGAGTTCCAGTGCTGAGTGATGTTCTTCTGCCACTGGATCACGCTGTTGCCTTGCGCTCCCTCACCGGCTGCGCGATCGCGGTAACCGGAAGCCGCGGGCAGATAGTGACCTTCCGTGTATTCGCGGATAGCACGGGTGGCTGAAAATTCAGGAGTGAGCTGCGCCATGCTCTCGCGGATGCGTCCCAGCCACTGCGCGGGCGTTCCGCTTTCATTGCGCTCATAGAACTGCGGGATAACTTCACGCTCCAGAAGCGAATACAATTCGTTCGCTTCCGTCGCGTCCCACGCCGGGTCTTCACCGTGCTCTTTGCCATCGCCGATCGCCCAGCCCACCTCGGGGGAATACGCTTCCGCCCACCATCCGTCCAGCTCGGAAAGATTGAGCCCGCCGTTCACCAGAACTTTCATGCCGCTGGTTCCGCAGGCTTCCCACGGCCGCCGCGGTGTGTTGATCCACAGGTCGACTCCCTGCACCAGCTCCTGGGTCAGCAGCATGTCGTAATCGCTGAGGAAGACGACGCGGCCGCGGACTTCCGGCCGGCGGATGAAATCATTCCACTGCTGGATCAGCGCCTGGCCGGGCAAGTCCTGAGGGTGAGCCTTTCCAGCGAGAACCAGCTGCACCGGCCGCTCCGAATTAGAAAGCAGGCGAATCAGCCGCTCCGGATCGTGAAGGAGAAGATTCGGACGCTTATAGGTGGCAAAGCGCCGCGCGAATCCCAGTGTCAGTGTCTTCTCGTCGAATACAGCGTCGGCTTCCGACGGCTGGCGGCCTTCCGATGCGAGCTGATGCGCGTACCGCATGCGAATCCGATCCACAAATGTCTTTCGACCTGCGGAACGCATTGCCCATAACTGCTCGTCCGATAATCGGCGAATGTCGTCCTCGACGGCGCGGTCCCCGCGCCATCGTTTCTTGCCGCAGACTGTGGTCCAGAGTGCATCCGCGGCTGCCGAGTCCCAGGTGGGAACATGAATGCCATTCGTGACCGAGCCAATCGGAACGTCCCCCTCCGGCCACTGCGGAAAAAGTGCCTGAAAGATATGCCGGCTCACTTGTCCGTGGAGCTTGCTCACGCCGTTGATGCGGCCACTGCTGCGCACCGCGAGCCACGCCATATTGAACGGTTCCGCATCGTCGTCCCGGTTCTGCCGCCCCATACCGAGTAGATCTTCAAAAGGAATCGCCAGCTCATCCTGCGCGTAATGCCCAAGATATTTGTGAATGAGAGCCGGATCGAAGCGGTCAAATCCCGCGGCAACCGCCGTGTGCGTCGTAAACATGTTTCCGGCCCGCGTGACGCTCATGGCCAGTTCAAAAGGCTTGCGATGATCCTCCATGTAAAAGCGTGCTCGCTCCAGAGTGGCAAAGGCTGCATGTCCTTCGTTGAGATGGCAGACCTCAGGCTGTAGCCCCAGCGCCCGCAGCAAACGCCAGCCGCCGATGCCCAGCACGATTTCCTGCTTCAGCCGCATCTCCGGGTCGCCGCCATAGAGCTCGCTGGTGATTCCCCGATGGGCCGCGCTGTTAGCGAAATCGTTGCTGTCCAGCAAATAGAGGTGATTGCGGCCAACCGAAACATCCCAGCAGCGCAGCCATATCTTCGATTCCGGCAATTGGATCTGCAACCGCAACCACTCGCCATTCGGCCGCCGCAACGGACGGATGGGTAACTGGCCGGGATCGTTGACCGGATACAACGCCCGCTGCCGCCCTTCCGAATCGAAATCCTGGCGGAAGTATCCCTGACCGTAGAGCAGGCCGATCCCCGCAACCGGGACGCCAAGGTCGCTCGCTGCCTTCATCTGATCGCCGGCTACATTGCCCAGTCCGCCGGAGTAGATCGGCAATGCTTCGCTCAGCATGAATTCCATACTGAAGTAGGCCGTCAGGGTGAGCGCAGAATTGGCATGTTTCTCCTGGAACCATGCATAGGCGCTGTACGAATCCCGATTCTGTTGCAGCGCCTCGTCGAGACTCAGGCGAAATCCTGCCTCCGCCAACGCGGCTTTGACCGTGTCTCGCGAGACGGTCTGCAGGATCACCCATGGATTCTGCGTGGCATCCCACAGGTCGTTATCCAGACGTCTCCACAACTCGTCCGCTGCATGATTCCAGGACCAGTGCAGGTTGAGCGCAAGTTCCGTCAGCGCGTCCATGCCTTCAACTTCTGACTTTGACGTCAAGTGGGAACGATCCTCTCTTTTTTCTGTTTTCCTTGCGAATGGCGCCAGCTCCGAGCCTTTACGCTGACAGATGCTTCCGGATGGACTGCAATTCCGCGCGCCGCTTCGGAGTGGTTTTGGGCCAGGCCATTTTCAAATCTTCGAGCGCATCCAGCACAATGCGCGAGACGATCAGCCGCGCGTTCTCTTTGTCATCGGCGGGAACAACGTACCAGGGTGCGTGATGCGTGCTGGTCGCGTGCAGGCATGCCTCATAGGCCTTCACGTAATCCTTCCAGTATTTCCGCTCGTGAATATCAGCGAGGCTGAATTTCCAGTTCTTCTCCGGCTCGTCGATGCGCGCCAAAAAGCGCTTGCGCTGTTCTTCCTCGGAAAGGTGAAGAAATATCTTGACGATCCGGGTGCCGTTGCGGTGCAGGTGTTTCTCCATGTCCACAATGGAGCGGTACCGCCCATCCCAGACGGTCTTCTCATCGCACAGCTCGATCGGCAGTCCCTGGGTGCGAAGTAACGCCGGATGCACCCGAACCACCAGCACATCCTCGTAATAGGAACGATTGAAGATGCCGATCCGCCCACGTTCCGGCAGCCGGCAGTTGGTACGCCAGAGAAAATCGTGGTCCAGCTCTTCCGCGCTCGGCTGCTTGAAACTGAATACCTCGCATCCCTCGGGATTGACGCCAGACATCACATGCCGGATCGCCCCGTCTTTGCCGGCGCCGTCCATACCCTGAAAGACCAGAAGCAACGCATAGCGGTGTGAGGCGTAGTGAAGCTGCTGCAGGGAGCTGAGCTCCGCCACATGTCTTTCCAGAAGGGCCTGATAGTCATCCTTCGACGCGCAAACGGGCTTGACCATCGTCGGCCAGTTGCCGAGGTTTACCTTCTTTCCGGGCGAAACGCGAAAATCCTTCGCATGAATTGTCATCTTCTCCCTTTCGCACCACGCAGGCGTCTATGCAACCTTCGGACTTGCCGGCGAATCGCTCCGAATTTCCCGTTCCGCTTCAATCCACTCCTGATCCTGCGCACTTTCGCCATGGACTCGCTGTTGATAGAGCTCATAGGCGCGCGCGGCGATCTCTGGCGTCCGATCGACCGGCGGCTTCTTCTCGAGCAGCGACGGTTTTGATGGGTCGAAGATCCGGTAGGCAAGCAGCTTGATGCGGTCGTTGATCAGGAACCATACCAGGGCATAGGCCCACACGAAGCCTGCCCACTTCCATCCGAGGGGCGCCATGAACAAACCATAGACCGCGATCAGTGTCGCGATGGTTTGCGTGCCCAGTACCGCGATCCACAGGATGCGCGCGGGGCGTATGGACCAGAACGGACCGCGGGTGCGGGTGAGGAATATGGTCAGGTGTCCAGCCACGGAAAGCTTCAGGTACATCAGAGTCTGGATGTGCAGCCGGTCGAGATGAAAAACGCGCTCGCCCAGATAAAACAAACCGAACGCAGCGGCAACGCCGATAACTCCCAGCACCGTGGAAATTGCCAGCACCAGCCGCATGTTCCAGGCTTCGGGCTTGTCCTTGTACTGAACATTGTCATAGGCGATCGAGAGGATAGCCCCGTCATTGAGCAACGCGATCATGACAATCATGACGGCGGTCACCGGATAGAAATTGAAGACCAGGATCGCCAGGGTCATGAAGAACAGGACGCGTAATGTCTCCGCGATGCGATAGATCGCATAACTGTTCATCCGTTGAAAAATCCGCCGGCTCTCCTTCACCGCGTCGATGATCACCGACAGGCCGGATGCGAGCAGCACGATGGAGGCCGCCGCGCGCGCCGCGTCGGTCGCTCCGGAAACAGCGATGCCGCAATCCGCCTTCTTGAGGGCTGGTGCGTCGTTCACTCCGTCGCCCGTCATCCCAACAATGTGCCCGCGCTTCTGCAACACATCGACGATGAAATACTTGTGTTCAGGGAAGACCTGAGCAAAGCCGTCCGCTTTCTCAATGGCCTCGCCGATCTGCGAACTCGCCTGCTGTTTGGTGTCGCCCAGCCCACTCGCGTCCAGGATGTTCGTACCCAGTCCCAGTTGCCGTGAAGTTTCTTTAGCAATGGCGATTTGGTCGCCTGTGACCATCTTGACGTTTACGCCCATGTGCCGGGCGCTGGCGATGGTTGCTTTCGCCTGCTCACGCGGCGGATCGAACAAGGGAAGCACCCCGGCGAACTGCCACTTCCCTTCTTCATCGGCACGGGCCACCCCGAGCGAACGGAATCCGCGTCCCGCGAATGCATTGACAGCTTTCTCAACGGCAGGCTTGACCTCGCCCTGGTTCGTCGACATCTCGAGAATGACCTGCGGCGCTCCCTTCGCGACAAAGAATTGCTTTCCATCAGTGCCCTTGACCGCTGCTTCGGTGCGCTTATGCACCGGGTCGAACGGCTGGAAATGCAGGATCTGATACCCCTTCAGCGCCTTCTCGTCCTTGACCCCGCCGATGACCGCCAGGTCGATGGTGTCCTTGTCCTCCGCGCGCGAAGCCAGCGCCGCCCAGAGAATCACCTGGCCGCCTGGAATGTTATCAACGCTGAAGGGATCGCCCAGGGTTAGCTTATTTTGCGTCAGGGTGCCGGTCTTGTCCGAGCACAGCACATCGACGCCCGCCAGTTCCTCAATGGCTGACAATCGCGTCACAATGGCTTCTTTCTTTGCGAGCAGGCGAGCGCCGACCGCCATCGTCACAGACAGTACTGTGGGCATGGCGACTGGAATTGCAGCCACCAGAAGCACCAGGCAAAATTCGAGAGTAGTCAGAACAGGATCGCCGCGAAACAGCGCGACAGCCAGAATCACCGCCACCAGCGCCACGGCGAGGACGATCAGATAGTCGCCAATCTTCAGTACGGCGCGCTGAAAATGGCTGACGGTATGCGCCTCCTGGACTAACTGAGCCGTCTTGCCGAAATAGGTGTTCGTTCCGGTTGCATACACCATGGCGTCGATCTCGCCCTGGCGCAGGATCGAGCCCGAAAACACCGCACCGCCCGGCTTTACGCTCACCGGTAGAGATTCTCCCGTTAACGCCGACTGATCCACTTCGACCGGATCGCCCGCCAGCAGGCGCGCATCCGCCGGGATGATGTCGCCCAGCCGCAAACGGATGACATCGCCGGGCACCAGCTCCGATGCCTTCGGAGTCGTCCACTTTCCGTCGCGCTTCGCCCGCGCATTGATGGCCAGCCTCGCCTTGAGCGCCTCAATGGCGTTGCCCGCCTGATGCTCTTCCCAGAATCCAACGACGGCGTTTGAAGCAAGCAACAGGAGGATGATGAAAAAATCCATCCAGTGCCGCACTACCCCGGACAAGATCACCGCGACTTCGATCATCCACGGGATGGGACCCCAGAAATAGCTGAGAAATTTCACAAATGCGTTCGTCTTCTTTTCTGTAATCGCATTCGGACCGTACTGCGTCAGCCGCTTCTGCGCTTCGTCCTGACTAAGTCCGTCGGGAGAAGACCCCAGCTTCTTCTCCAGATCCGCCATCGGAATGGACTTCAGGTCGTCTCCGGACTTAGCCTTCGCGCCGGGCTTCAAATCCTCTTTGGCCTGAGTCTTTGCATCGGGCTTCGTCCCGTTATCATTCGCTGCCTGCGATGGTGCTTTTGCCTCAGGCTCGGAATTCTGCTTTGACTCAGACGTGGATTCGGCGGTCGTGGGAGATGGAGACACGATGGGTTTCTCCTGTCTGCGAGCGGATCGCGACGACGGAGGTCATCTGCGCGCGTCGTATGAAGTATCTCGCCGCGACCTTGAGGATGCTGAGTCGAATTGCTCACCATGCAGGAGATCAGCCGCCTGGCCCGCTGCGTTCATCGGAGACAACGAGGCGTGACGACAACTGCGCAACTTCTTGCAGACATCTGCAACTGCCGCCGCACGTGGTCAAAAGAGACCAGCTTTATCGCTGCCTTGAATGCGACTCTATCGTTGGCAATCAATATGCCCCGTGCCCCGCATCGCGGCCGCGTCAACGAGCAGGTTCGTTGTCATCAACTGCCCGGTTCAACCACACCTCGTCACCCCCGTGGCAACAAAGGGAGAACCTACCGATGCCGACCGACATGCTCACCACTGCGGAGTTGCTCCACGAGACGCCCGAAGCGCTAGGCAGAGAAGAGTCCGTTCAGGCCAGTAACACGCTCACTCCAGAGCTACTGCGCAAAATGGACGCATACTGGCGCGCTGCCAACTATGTGTCAGTTGGCCAGATCTATCTCTACGCCAATCCGCTGCTGAAGGAACCGCTGAAGCTGGAGCACGTGAAGCCGCTGGTTGTCTCCCACTGGGGTACAACTCCGGGGCAGAACTTTATCTACGTTCACTTGAACCGGATTATCAACCAGCACGACCTGAATATGTTCTACGTCGCCGGCCCCGGCCACGGCGGTCCCGCGATTGTGGGCAACGTCTACCTCGAAGGCACCTGGAGCGAGGTCTACCCGACCGTCACTCAGGACGAAGCCGGCCTGAAAGAACTGTTCAAGCAGTTCTCCTTTCCCGGGGGAATTTCGAGCCACGTTGCGCCGACGACGCCTGGATCCATTCACGAAGGCGGCGAGTTGGGTTACTCGCTCAGCCATGCCTTTGGCGCCGCGTTCGACAACCCCGATCTGATCGTCGCCTGTGTCATTGGCGACGGCGAAGCGGAAACGGCGTCCCTGGCGACGTCGTGGCATTCCAACAAGTTTCTCGATGCACAAACGGACGGGGCGGTGCTGCCCATTCTGCACCTCAACGGTTACAAAATCAGCAATCCAACCGTACTCGCCCGCATCGAGCACGAGGAGCTGGATCAATTCTTAAGAGGCTGCGGATGGACGCCGTACTTTGTCGAAGGAGATGAACCGGAGAAGATGCACCAGCTCATGGCCGCCACTCTCGACACAGCCATCGAAGACATCCATCGGATTCAGGCGAATGCGCGCAGCAACAGGGACACGACGCGGCCGCGCTGGCCGATGATCGTGCTCGAGTCGCCCAAGGGCTGGACCGGACCGAAGGTCGTCGACGGCCTGCAAATCGAAGGAACGTTTCGATCCCATCAGGTGCCACTCCTCGTCGATCCCCAGCATCCTGATCACGTCAAGCAGCTCGAAGACTGGATGAAGAGTTACAAGCCCGAGGAATTATTCGACGAAAATGGGCGACTCCTCCAGGAGTTAGCCGAGTTAGCCCCACAGGGCACCCGGCGTATGGGCGCCAATCCACACGCTAATGGCGGTATCCTTCTCCGCGATCTGCGTATCCCCGACTTCCACAACCACGCGGTCAAAGTAACTGTACCCGGCGCCTTACAGATTGAAGACACGCTTGTGCTCGGCTCGTTTCTCCGCGATGTTGTGAAGTTGAATCAGGACCAGCATAACTTCCGCGTCTTCGGTCCGGATGAAACCGTCTCGAACCTTCTGCAGGCGGTCTTCGAGGTCACCAACCGCCAGTGGGACGCGCGCGCATTCAGCGACGACGAGTTTCTCGCGCCAAATGGTCGCGTTCTGGATTCCATGCTGAGTGAAAACCAGTGCGAGGGATGGCTGGAAGGCTATCTGCTGACCGGGCGGCATGGGCTGTTCAACAGCTATGAAGCCTTCATTCGCATCGTCGACTCCATGTTTAGCCAGCATGCGAAGTGGCTCAAAGTATGCCGCGAGCTGCCATGGCGGCGCGATATCTCTTCGCTGAACTATCTGCTGGCCTCGCATGTCTGGCAGCAGGATCACAACGGTTTCACCCATCAGGATCCCGGCTTCCTCGACCACGTCATCAATAAGAAGGCCGATATCGTGCGCTGTTACCTTCCCGCGGACGCCAACTGTCTTCTATCCGTTTTCGATCACTGTCTGCGCAGTCGCAACTACGTCAACGTGGTAGTGGCCGGCAAGCATGCGCTCCCGCAATGGCTGACGATGGATCAGGCGGTTGTGCATTGCACGGAAGGCGTCGGCATCTGGCAGTGGGCCAGCAATGACCAGGTCAGCGAACCCGACGTGGTGATGGCCTGCTGCGGCGACACGCCCACGCTGGAGATTCTTGCTGCTGTCTCCATTCTTCGCGAACATCTGCCGGAGTTGAAGATTCGCGTGGTCAACGTCGTCGATTTGATGAAGCTGCAGCCGAACACCGAGCACCCCCACGGGCTGACAGAACTGGCCTATGATTCGCTCTTCACGAAAGACAAACACATTGTCTTCGGATTTCACGGGTATCCATGGCTCATCCACCGGCTGACCTATGCCCGCACCAACCGCAATCTGCACGTGCGCGGCTACAAGGAAGAGGGCACGATCACGACTCCTTTCGACATGAGGGTGCAAAACGACCTGGACCGCTTCCACCTGGTGATGGACGTGGTGGATCGCGTACCGAATCTGGGTTCCAAAGGCGACTACCTGAAGCAGCAGATGCAGGACAAGCTCATCGAACACAAACACTATATCGACGCCCACGGCCAGGACATGCCCGAAATTCAGAACTGGAAATGGAGCTGCATCCCATCGGCCTGAGTCCTGTTTAAGAGGGCGCCTTCACGGAGGCGAACATTTCGAGCTACGTCTGGCATTCGAACCGGCACACATTCTGTTCTTGGCTGGCGATGGCTGGAGCGTCTATCAAAGATATCCAGGAACTCGCCGGCCACAAGACGATCACGATGTCTGCGCGCTATAGCCATCTTTCGCCGGAGCACAGGCTTTCTGTGATCGATCGGATTGCCACACCGCAAGATAAATAAGCCTCAGATTGCTACGAGCAATCTCAGACTTTCGCGACTCGAGAGCTGCTCATCGTTACTTGCGGCCTTCCTTCGTTTCTATGTAGCTGATCGTTTGGGCGACCGTATGTAATCCCTTAGAATCATCGGCTGGAATCTTTATGTTGTATTCCTGTTCTAGATCGCGCATCAAGAAATAGACATCAGTTGGATTTGCACCGAGATCAAGCTCGAAATCATCATTTGGCCTGATTTTGGCCGGATCCACGTGCAAATGATGAGCAACGATCACGTCGACTCGTTGCGCAATAGTTATTGGGCTGTCGGCTTTCGGATGCACTTGACGCTTCTGCTGCGTTCGCTTTTCTATGTACGCTATCGTTTCGCCTACAGTATGCAAATTCTTCGAATCGCTAGAAGGAATCTTAATGTCGTATTCCTGCTCCAGAGAACGCATCAAGAAATACACGTCCGCTGGATCTGCCCCAAGATCTGCCTCAAAGTCGCTGTTCGGTTTGACATCTGCTTCGTTTACTTGCAGGTGGCCCGCGATGATGATCTTCACGCGTTCAGCTAGCGATATTGTTCGCCCTCCCGCGACAGACGACGAATCTTTGCCTGCTTGATCTTCAAGTTTTTGCTCAGGAGTTACACCCTTCTCATTGTCGTGCTCCCTCCGGTTTGCAACACCTGTCGTCTCCGGCGTGGTTGGTTGCACCGGTTGGCTGGCAGGGGTTGGGCGATTGATGGAGTGGTTCCAATAGATGCCAAAAGCAGTTACGGCAAGCGAGAGCAGTGTCGCACCGGTTTGAAGCATCCATTTTCTGAAGGGTGGTTGCCGCCTCGCCTCTTCCCAGCTCCAAAACTTCGCGACGAAAAGGAGCGCACCCACGAGCAGAAAGATATCCGCAGCCCACGGGTGTCCTGAGGTTAGAAACGCAATCCCTGCACCCAAGACGGCTAAATCGATCGTTCCCACTACAACCCACGACCACATCTGAGCCCAGATCGTCTCCTTGGTTGCTGACTGGATGGCGCTTGGCGTTGCAGATCGGTCTAGCTCTTCGCTCTTTCCCCGCTCGCCATTCAGACCGGAACTTTGTGCCGTTGTCGGATCGTCCTGGTGTAGATTCCTCTGCGCTGCCTCTGCTCTCCGAGCGCCATCCGTCACAATTGCTGAATGCGCCAAGTTATAGAGATCGATATTTGCCTCGACCTCCTTCATCGCGACAGACGCTTTCTTGCCCAGATGTGCGTAACCCGTCAGATTATGGACACGATTTGTCCGCGCGGCCAGGAGTTGCGCCTCGCCGATTAAGGAACTCTTCCGTGCGGCGGTCAATTCAACTTGAGAATGGGCGATGTCCTTTAAGACCTCAGGGCCGATCGTCAGACCGACACGCGTATAAGCATCGATGTAAAGCTCAGCCTTTTGCCTGAGAAGGTCCGCGATGCAGTCTTCTTCGATTTCAATTTCGCCGATCATCCATGCGCTTGAATTCAGGCTGTGACCATGCCGACCGAGTTCGCCGCGGAGTTCTAGTTTCTTGCTTTGTCGTATTTCGTTCATCTGCATGATCTTGGCGAGAAACGCCTTGTGCGCGTATTCCTTGATTCGAGCGCGTTGGACAGGATCGTTCATCAGAGGGATAAGTTGATTTTAGCGTTGGGTGTTTCGATGGAGTTGGTCATGACTCGAACGATCTCCTCCGAGATCGTTTCTTGCGCTTCGCCACACCACGTTGGAGGGACCGAGTCTCGTATGGGAAGGTCAACGCGGGTCCCGTAGACAGATTTTCGATCCGTCGCATGACGGTTGGAACCAACAGCCATCAGAACAGCCACCAAACGATTTTGGTCTCTCCGGCTCGAGAGGCCAATTCAGTTTAAACTCTTTGTTTTGTTGGTGCCGGGAGGGGGGGTCGAACCCCCACAGAGGTTATCTCGGCGGATTTTGAGTCCTCCAAGTACGCAAGTAAACATCGTATTATCTATGTCTTAGATAGGCCGCAGCAGAGAACTGTGGAAGAAAATGTGTAAATTTCGACTTTTTTACGAAGAATCGGCCTCGGCCCCGACTGACATCCTGGGGACTCTTTCGCACTGGTTTTTGGGGGAAGGCAGAGGGCTGGATTGGTTTGGTGGCTTGAGTGGGACTTGAACCCACACGGGATTGCTCCCAATGGTTTTTGAGACCACCGCGTATGCCGATTCCGCCATCAAGCCAACATCACTATTAGACCATACAAAAGGCTGGCCCGAAGTCTGCTGTGGCTGCCAATTTCGCACTTGACGAATCTTCGCCACTTCCCAGATCACTTCCGATCTTGCCTACGGTGACTCGGCCCGCACGAGCAAAGAGAGCCGATTTCGCGGCTACAACGCGCAGGTATTGTGTCCGAATGGGACTTCAACCCGCACCCAGCCTTCGGGAAGTCGGTTCGATCCTACATATGCTGAGTACACGTCGGGATTCATCTGCTCATAAAGCACGTTGAAGGAACTCGGCGGAGCATTGGGGCGCTGAAGCTGCTTCGGGCCGTGCACAATGATCGTGTTGTCCTGATATGAAATCGCAGACGGGGAATCAACTCCCCCATGAATGAAGTCGGGCAGCTTGAAGTCATGTGATCGACTATAGGGCGCACAGAAGTCAGGGGACGCAGACAAGTAAACCTCGGCTGGCTTTCCGAAAAACGATTGTCGCCGGACGTATGCGGTTGCTCCAGAGGGAAGTTGGAGCGTGACCATTCCCGGCTCCAAGTGTGCTACTTCATTCAAGCCCCGCGAAACGAGATAAGCTAGTTCTCCGGCTCCGATGACGATTACGGCCGACACGATCACGATTACCTTGAGTCGTCGCATAGCGATTACCCACGCTTTAGGCGATTGTACGAGGTTGGGCACGCCGAAGTTCCCCGGGGACGCCAGCCGGTCACACGCCCAAGATGCCGTTCATGCCATACTTTCAATCGAGCGGACTACCAACGAAAGTGCAAGTTTTACCGCGTGAGATTCAAATGTCTACCGAAACAGGGTCGATTCGACGAAGGTCTCCTCACATTGGGAACTATACCGGTGCACTCGTCGATTACAACGGCGTAGGAATCTGGTCGGCGGAGGCTTTTCTAGAAACGATATAGAACGTGCGCCGATGCACTAGGCGGACTCCGGCTCGTCTTGAGCCAAGACGCCACACGGAGAACGGCAGAACGTGGGTTTTCCCGTTGATGGAACGGATAATTAACCTGATCGAGGCAGGGGATGAAGCCGCAATCGAGATCGGGATCGAGTCCATTCAAGAAGATGACTACTTTGTGTTCGGTGCAATCCTCAAGTCCAATACCGCCCGTGCATTGCGCCGCGCCTCTTTGACATCAGAACAACAAAGTCGAATCAGAGAGCGGCTAGTAGCCATGATGCTGTCAGGACAAGTGCCTCGTGAGTGGCGAGAGTACAAGCGGCTTCTGAGGCACGTCGGGCTGGGTTCATTATGGCCTGCGCTGGAGGTTGGCGTAGATCGGGAAAACGAATATGTGATGCGGTACTATAACTATCTTGATCGTTATGTACGTACCTCTTAGCTAATGTCTGCGGAGTCAGTGCGGAAACTGCGCCACTGACTTCGGCGTCTCGTTTATCCAGCACACAGCCCTTGGGAAACATCCCTACCCACCGCTTGTGGCTCAATTCTCTGCATCGCCGCTGCCTCTTGCTGGATCGCGATCGGCTGCGACACATCGCGGCTCAATTCGTATCCCAACGCCTTCGCATCGTTCGTGTACATCTGCACGTCAAACGAATCCTCACGATAAACGATTACGATGTGGATTCGGCAAACAGGACGCCATCATGGGTCAATCCGTAGAGTTGATGCTCTGAGATTGCTGGTTGGGCGATCTCACCCCGACGGCCCGACAACAGCGAGGCGTCTAACGGATTAAATACATTCATCTCAGAGTGCGTGACTGTATGCAACCAGCCTTTCTCTTTGCTCGCTCGCAGGCTCGGCGTTCCATTCAATGTGCATCTAGCTGTTTCTCGACCACGTTCGAGGATTACCAGTTCGCCGTTAAAAGCAGATGGCTCATTCCAAGCGGACGGCTGCGCCTGAAAGTCGGTACCCAGGATGGTGGCGATGCGCGCACCAACGATGGCGACAGATGCGACGGTTTTGAGAGGGAAACTCCATTTGTTGCGGACCCTTCCTGTTCTGAGGTCAATAGCGTAAAGAGAGTGTGCAGCTACGATCACGTCCGATTTGAAGCGGAGCAGTTCTCGGGTGCATGCGCCATCGACTCTCTCCCGCCAAATGGTCTTGCCGGTCTCTGGGGAATAGCAAACCACAATCCCCTGATTGTTGGCGGATACGACTTGTTCTTTGGTGACAAGGGCGGTGGAATTGACTTGATTATTCCGGCCCTTCGAGGTAAGACGACGCCATAATCTGCTTCCAGTTTTGGCATCTAGACAATGGAGGTAGCCGCACCGGTCACCGATAAATACTCGACCCGCACAAACAGATGGCGATGAATATATCCATTCACCAGGGTCGGGTATTGGCGAGAACTCCCAGCGAACTCGGCCTGTCTTTGGATCGAGTGCATAAAGCGTCCGATTGCTCTTCGCATACAAGTTGCGGCCATGTAAGAGCACGGACTCGGAACCGAGCGAATCAAGCGAATTCAGCCAAAGAAGCTCTCCGGTTTTGCGTCTCGCAGCACACACAGCACCCGGCGAGAACACTGATGCGAAGACAAGTTCACCGGCAACGAGTGGATTGGATCGTGTTGTTCGCGACGGCAAGATAGCGTTCTTGATGCCGGGAAGTTTCGTTTCCCATAGCATTCTTTGCGGCTTCGGTTTCCTTTGCACAGCCATAGCTGGAGTCTAACCTACAGCGGTTTGGATCACCTTTCCAGCTTCTGCTCGGATCGCTGCGTATCCCGAAACTGCACCACTACCGACGGCAGCGTCTCGTTTATCCAACGCTCAGCCCTTGGGAAACTTCCATGCCCACCGATTGCGGCTCGATTTTCTGTGCTGCTGCTGGCTCCTGCTGGATCGCGGTCGGGTGCGACACGTCGCGGCTCAACTCGTATCCCAGCGCCTTCGCGTCGTTCGTGTACATCTGCACGTCAAACTGAGCGCGCGACACCGACACATAGGCCATGCGGCTGTTGACGAGTTCGCCGGGAGCCTGTTCCGTGTCCACGTGGATCAGCACGCGGTCTGCGGTCTGGCCCTGGCTGCTGTGGCTCGTCACCGCATAACCGTAATCGAGATGCGGATGCTGCCTCGCGTTGAACTCGACCTCGCGCCCCGAGTCCGTGCGGAGTTTCAGATTGCCGTCGCCCTCGATCCGCTCGATGGTCGCCAGTTCGCGGTTAGCGAGTTTCTGTTCATGGTACGGGGCCGTGAGTTGCACGCGGTCGCCCTGCGCGAACTTGCGCTCGCTGTCGCGGTAGACCGTTACACCCTGCAAGCGGCGCGGATCGTAGCTCAGCTCTTCGCCGCCGTGCCGCTTCACCGTGAGCGTGTTGCTTTCGCGGTCCACGTGCGACACGCGCGCGTACTCTCCCGGCTCGATGCCGAGAGGCTTGCTGCCTTTCGAGTAGCGCAGTACGTCGCCCTTCTCGTAGTTCTGCGCGTGCTGCCGGTCCGCGCCGGTCACGTCCTGCCGCGCGTAGAGCACATGCACGCGCTGCTCGTTATTGCTGACCTTGCCCTCGCTCTGCATCGTGCGATGGATGGCTTCGTTGATCTCGCGGCGTGAGGCATTGTCCGGCGACACAACGAGTGTCCGCTCCGGCGAGCGCACGTACTCGCGGGCGATTTCGCTGATGCGTTCCTGCCGGTCGCCGATTTCATGCACGCGGCCCTGGCTGTTCAGATTGCCGATGGCCTCGCGCACTTCGCCGCGCGCAAGCTGCTCCACGGCCTCTTTGAGCGCCGGGTCTTTCTGCCGGATGATCTCATCCAGTCTGGCCGTGCGCATTCCCGCTTCCTGCAACTGCGCATAGGGCCGTCCTGCTTCGACCGCCTCATGCTGGCGCACGTCGCCCACGAACAGCACGCGGTCGTTTTCTTTCAGCCGCTCAACGAACGTGTGTAACTGCTTCGTGCTCGCCATGCTCGATTCATCGACCACGTAGAGCCGTTTCTGTCCGTCGTCTTGCTGCTCGCCCCGTGCAAGATGCCTTTGCAATGTTTGCGTCTCGATGCCCGCTTCGGCGAGTTTCTGCGCGGCCCTCGATGTCGGCGCGAGTCCTTCCACTTGATAGCCCGCACGCTCGGCCCCTTCACGGACAGCCGCTAAGGAAGTCGTTTTTCCGCCCCCGGCTACGCCTTCAAGCGCCATCATGCGGTCGCGGCTCGTCAGCACATCCTCGACCGCGTTCCGCTGGCTCAAGCTCAAGTGCGGATGCTGCTCCATCGTCTGCTGCCGTACCTGACCGTCTGCCAATACCTCGCGCGTGCCCTGGCCCAGCTTCATCCGCTCGATTAGCTCGCGCTCGAAACCCTGCATTTCGCCGGTCGTGAACGCGCGGCCTGCGAGTCCCGGCCTGCGCTCCACTTCGATCAGTTCTTGGCGTTCTGCACGCCGCTCGAACTCGGCGCGAACCTCCGGCAACCTTGCCTCGCCCATAGTGTGCTTGAGGGCATCGCGCATCAGCGTTCTTTCATCGGCTACGGCCTCGCGCTCCATGCCGCGCTCGCGCGCATAGCTCACGCCCTCGTGCGCGGCAACTCCCGCTTGCTCCGGCTTCAGCTCCACACCGGGCCGCTGCGCCGCCTCTTTGACAACGTGCTGCGGCTGGTGGCCGTGTTCGGCTGCGAGTCGCTGATGCTGCGCTCGCACGTCTTCATGCGATAACGGCTGCTTGGCATCGCGCGTCTGATGCGCCGCGATCTGCGCGGCGCCAGCCCCGCGCACTCCTGCCTTTTCCATATGCTCTTCGATTTGCTGCCGCCGCGGACTCGAAGCCTCCAAATACTCGCGCGTGTAACCCTTGATCTCCGGCTGCCCGTGCGCGCCGCGTTCGATTTCGTAACCAAGCTCCTGCAACCGCGCCGCCAGTTCCGAGCGATACACCGCCGTCGCGTACTGCTGCGTTCTGTAAAGCTCCTGCGGTTGCAACGCGCCGCGTCTGGCCCTCCGCCGTTTCGGTCATATTGAAGATCACCGCGTGCGTGTGCAACTGCGGCGCGGCGTAGCCGTCAACGGGCCTGCTGCTGTCGTGCTCGAACTTGGCGACGGCCCACTGGCCCGTCGTCTGCGCCGGGACATTGCCGCCCATGCGCGCCTGCGCGTACTTCTCCATCTCGTCAAGCGCCGTGCGCACGCTCTCTCTGTGGGCCTCTCGCACGCGGTCATCGCCGCCAACCAAGCGCAGTCAGCGATACCTCTTCGGCGCGCTGAACGTCGCATCCCATCCCGCCCGGTGCTCCATCGTGCGCACCGTCTCGCCCTGCGCGTTGACGTACTCGCGCGCCGTCTGATGCCGAACCAACTGCTCGCCCGTCTCCGGGTGCTGGCCCTCGGCCAGCCGCGCGAACTGCTGCTCCTGTACCTCACCCTGCAAGCCCCAGCGAGCGGCAAGCTGGCCCTGCCACTCGCCGCGCACACGCTCGCCCTCTGTGTAATAGTTCTCCCGCGCATTGGCGAACTCTTCTTTGTGGTACGCCTGCGCCTGGCCGGAGCTGATCGGTTTCGACAGCGTAATCATCGCTTCACTCGAAGAACGGCGTCTGCTCGTTCACCGCCGCTGGCTGCTGCGCTTGCTCCTGCTTCTTTTGGACGGAACGCACCGGCTTTCGTGCCGGCGCTGCAACCGGCTCCGGCTCTGTCGCCGGCATCGCCGGCGTCGTCATCTTCCGCTCGATGAACTTCTCCGCTGGCTCCTCCAGCTTGAGATACGGTATCCGCATCCGCACAACCAGGTTGCCGTGCTTCAAATACCCGTGCAGCGGCTCAAGCCCGCCGATCTCCGACGCCATGACCAACGGCTCGCGCGTAATCTCCCGCTGCTCGTTCTCCCGCTGATGCGGGAACACGCCCCGCGTCCGGCTCTCCCGGAACCGTTCTACCTCCACTTCGCCGATGGATTTCGAGATCCACTCCGACGCATGAGGCTCGCTCGTTTTGAAGAAGAACTTCGTCGCGGGCTGCGACAGCATGGCCTCGGCGATGTGCCCGTACAGCGCCTCCACCTGCGCTTTGCCCTGGAAGCCGAGGACCATCGGGTTATTCGATTTCCGGCCCTCCGTGATTGCCGTCGTCAACTGCGGCAACCGTTGCAGCGTCGCCAGCTCGTCCAGCACGAACCACGTCTTTGTCTTCCGCGCCCCGCTCCCGCCCTCGTTCATCAGCCGCAGCACTAACAGGTCGAGCCACAGGCTCATCAGCGGGCGCAGCCGCTCGCTCATCGTCGGCTTCGACGTAAGGAACAGCCAACCGCGCCGCTCCCGGCTCCACGCATACGCGCTCCAGCGCCGCTCCGTTTCCCGCTCCGGTGGCAGCAGCTTGAACGCATCGGCGACCATATTGAGCGACCCCAGCACTCCCGATCTCTGCGGCGGAGCCGTCGCGTGGATCATCGCCGCAAGCTCCGTACCCCGTACCCGCTTTTCGATCTCCTCCTCGTGGCACATCCAGTACGTCAACTGCTCCGGCGTGGGTTTCAGATTGATCAGGTGCGCGAAGATTTTCCTCGGCGCATCGACGAAGAACTGGTTCTCCCGGCCCCGATCCGGGAACAGAGATGCCGCTACCGTCAGCGCCTCCGCCTCGTGCGGCACTTCGTCGCCCGGCGTCCAGAACGGACACCGCGCGTCCAGGGGATTCAGCACCACGTCGCCCCGCGATTCCGAGTAAAACTGCGGCAGGTATTCGAGCGCCGGATCGTACACGATGGCCGTCTCTCCGCGGTCGGCGATCTGCGCGAGCACCTGCCGGATGGCCGCGCTCTTGCCCGTCCCCGAGTCGCCCACGATCAGGAAGTGCATCGCCTCGCGCTCCTTCGGGATGCGGACCCAGCGGCCCCGGTCCCGGCGCATCAGCCGGTCAACCCACGTCTGCTCCAGATTGATTAGCGCGATTCCGTCCGGGTAGTAAGTCGTCAGCCATTTCTTCCGGCCCAGCTTCTCGTTGAACTCCGCCGTCGTGACCAGCTCCGGCCCCCGCAGCCGCCGCCCGAACTTCCAGACCATCCGCCGCGCACGGTCCTTCGGCACGGCCATGAACAGCAGCACGGCGAAGAACGCCAGCGTCCAGTACGTGGGCCGCTTCACGAAGTCCCACAGCGTTTGGTTCTGGATAGACGTAACTTCCCATCAGCTCATGCAGCCCACGGTCGTTGAACACCCCCGTCGTCCACTGCAACCGCGTCAGTCCATCCTTGATTCCCTCGTCGGTTAGCACGTACCCGTAGCGCCCGTCCTGGCCCTTCACCGCCTCGATTTCGTCGCCAGTCACAAGCACCTGCTCGCCCTTGGCCGTTACCCCTTCGAGCAGCGTGTAACGCGCCTTCGCTGCCGGAAGTTTCGACCGCGCGCCGCTCTTCAGATAGTCACGACAGGTACAGCCGCTCCGCCGCCGTCCAGTTCACCCGCCCGTCCCGCCACGTCATGAACACGAAGAACAGGCAGCTAAGGAAAAAAGCTCCCCACGTCCACACGTGCGCCCGGCTCGGCCACGGTTTCGCGTACTGCTTCCGGCCCCACTCCGCCATGCTCAACCCTCCTCCGCCTGTGTCTCTCCGGCCTCCGGCTTCTCAGCCGGGACACCGGCCTGCTTCCTGGCCTGACTCCGCGCCGCTTCGATCCGCTCCCGCGCCCGCTCTCCCTTCACCGCGTCGGCCCGCTCGATCAAGCCCCGCATCTCGGCCTCCGTCATCGGACCCTGCGCCTGCTGCCGGAACTGGAGATTGAGGAACAGCGTCCGCAACGCCAGCACCTCGGCCAGCGTCACCCGCCCGGCCAGCGCCGCGTCGTCGTCGGGAAGCTCCACGCCCGGCGCGGCCAGCAACACCGCCCGCACCCATTCCGAGAGCGTCATGTCGGCCTGACGCGCGCACTCCTCCAGCGCCGCGAACTCCTCCTCGCTCACCTTCGTGCCGATGGACTTCGTGCGCAGCGGGGCCTTCATCGCTCACCGCCTGTTCGATTGTGTTGGGGATTCGGGCCGCACGCCGCCAGCGCGCCGCAACGTACAGGACACGGGGCCGTGCCGAGCCGCTTTCTTGCTAAAGGGAGGGGAGTCATCGGGTTACCCCTTCAGCAACCGCAGGTTGCTACCAGAGTAACCCGATTTCAGAGATTTTGCCTCTTCGCTTCCCAGCTACAACCCTGGCGCTGCGTGCTTCGCCGCCTTATCCGTTATAGTCGCTGGCTCCGCCCCAGAGCCGCCGAAGATCGGAGCCGTGGCCCTTGTCATGTGGAACATGAGAAGAAGACATTCTTCTCATAGCTGCCAACCAGCCGCAGCGGAGCCGTCAGTCAAGGCCGACCGAACGGGAGCCGCGCCAGCGGTCGGAGCGAAGCGGAGAGCCTTTACGGACGGCGGAGCGGAGGCTACACGCGCGTGAGCGCGCCGGGATGCCGGTTCCGGCCTCTCGCTTTGTGCTTTCAACAGGTTCCCCGAGTGGCAGCCGCAGGTTACTCCCGCAGTAACCGTGAGCAGTCCATTTTGCGGTCAACCGCTGCACTTTCAATAGGTTCCCGCCGCAGGAACCTCCAGCAACCTTGCAGCACCCGAGCCGGGGTGACGTGTCGCCACTCCTGCCGATGCCGTAGGCAGCGCCGTTCTTCGGACGCTCGTTCTGCCCCAGACGTTGGCGTGGTGGATGCCGCCGAGCCCATCGGTCCCGTCGCCCGCAATCTCACCGTGTACCTCGTGGTGGCCGTTTCGTGGTAAGCCGGTAATTGCAAAGTTGTAATAGCAAGTCTGCCTACGCTAAGCGGTTAGCGTGTAAACTTGTCCCGAATCGAAAAGTCAAGATGAAAGCACGCGAAGCATCCGAGATCAAAACTGACCTTGCCCGAGGCGCTGGCCACGCCGGTGGATTCGGCATCTTTTTTCTGCTCTTGCTTCTCGGCGGCTTCCCGTGCGGTGCCCAGACAGCTCAATCGGGCGAGATACGCCTACCTGTACTATCAAATTCTCTGGACGGGCGAGTGGTAGGTGCCCCTGAAGATGCATTTTTGCCGGTCTGGAAGCCAATTGAAAGCAATAATGGCGAAGTTAGTTATGTTGACATGAAGTCGATTGAGCGCGGCGCTGCCGGCATGCAGGTCCAGGTATACACCAGCGTTCCAAATACCATATTCGACTTGGATAAGCTAAAGGTGCTGGCGTTTGATTGCCAAGGTCATTTTATGCCTTTTGATGACGAGGGGATGACAGCTTTACAAAACAGACCGGAGACATGGTTTACACCATGGCGGAGAACAGTTGGCTTTCCCAGCTTTGGCTTGACGCATGAAGATGCGTTTATGCCTTGGAAAGAGACTCGAACCGTGGACCAACGCCTGCAGTTTTTATCGAGCTATCAGAAGGAAGAGATGTCCGTGACCGATCTTTGTCACGAGTACGGCATTTCGCGTCCAACTGCTTACAAGTGGATCAAGCGCTACGACGAAGTTGGGCCTGAGGGCCTGCTCGATCTGACGCGCACGCCGCACAGTTCCCCATACGCAACATCGGCCGAGATCGAGAACGAGGTCCTTGCGCTACGGAAGCGATTCCCGTCCTGGGGAGCGAGGAAGCTCAAGGCGCGACTGGAGCGCATGAACCCGAACGTGAGCTGGCCGGCGGCAAGTACGGTGGGTCAGATCCTCAGCCGGGCCGGGCTCACCAACCCGAAGAGGAAGAAACGGCGCGCCACGCCGAGTTCGCAACCGTTCTCGATGGTCACGGCGCCCAATCAGCTTTGGTGCATGGATTTCAAGGGGTACTTCCTGACGGGCGACGGCTATCGCTGCGATCCGTTCACGATCACCGATGCACACAGCCGATTTCTGATCCGCTGTCAGGCTGTCGCCACGCATGGATCTAGCCCGAGTCAGCGCCGTCTGCGATGCCGCGATGCGCGAGTTCGGCGTGCCGGAACGCATCCGCACAGACAACGGAGCACCATTCGCCGGCGTCGGCCTGCTGGGTCTGTCGAAGTTGTCGCTGGGAATGGATGGATGCTCCGCCAAGGTCTGTCGCGGGCGAAATCGCTGCGACCGCTTGCGTCAATCAAAGCGCACAAGGGCCAGCGCAATCCAACACAATGCAGCCGTTCACCTCCTCCAACGGGCGTTTCAGCGTCCTGTTCCACGCCATCCCGCAGCAGTTCCCGCAGCCGATTAACTTGAAGAACGGAAAAACGGGTACGGTCTACGTGTTTTATGCCCGTGCTGACAACAATAAAACCGGCGATTACGTGACGTACACCGATTACTCGCCGGATCATCATCGCATCTGCTTCGCCGCAAGTCCTCCTGCAAAGGGCCGAGAAAAGCTTCGTCGCAGGCAAAACCCTGCTCAGTGAGCAGGTCATCGATCTCGACGGCGTCCCCGGCCGTGCCTACACCGCCACCGATTCCGATGGAAACTTCTATACCGCACACGAATTCCTGGCCGGAACTCGCATCTACCAGGTGTTTGTGCTTACCACGAAGAGCAATTTCCCAAGCGGCCAGGACAACGGTCAGTTCCTGAACTCGTTCATAATCTTGGGTAATCCGCCCCGGCCCTGAAATGCGCCGTCACATTTGCCCTAGGACACGCCCCGCGAGTGTGCGATGATGGTCTCTCCTATGCTGGGTGCGCCCCCTGAGAGCGCCCAAAGACGCTCTCAGGGGCGCTCTGCTTTCTGCTCATCATGGGGACCTAGCCGAATCTCTTGTACGGCCCGTATCAAAGCCGAGGCGTGGTCTGCGCTGACACCTGACTCACAACAACACGACCGCTCTCTATCAAATCATGAATGGCATTCTCGAACCGCGCTGCATCTTTGGTGTCATTCGTGAACGCCGCGGACCTCACCGATTCCGACGCCTTGATCAGTTTGGCATGAGTCTCGTCCTTTGGGTCTAACATGAGGCGAACACGGCTGATGCTGTCCGTCAGCCTTATAGTATGGTTTTCGCTCTCGGGGTCCCACGATACGCCATCCACGTGGGGCGATGGCCGGCCTTTCCACTTCGCCAAGTAGAACCACGTTGCTGGACTGATGACTTCTAAGATGCGGTCGCGCAGTTCGTCGGCTAGGCTATTCTGTCGCATTATTTCTGCGGTACGCCTCTGCTCCTTTTGCTGGTTGCGGGACATCACATATTGAACGAAAGCTGAGATAAAACTGCCAACTATTGTTCCACCCGCTGCAATAACAGCTCCGGTCCATACGCCATTCACAATGCGCCTCCTCTGCTTACGATTCTGGCCTTTCCAGCCCTGGGATGATTGACCGTGATATACACTTGCAATCTTCTTCAACACCGGGCCATGTCCACTTGCCATCTACAAACAATCCCTTACTGATTTCATATCGCTTCCCGTCAGCCGCCTGATGCGCAGCGTCCTGTCTGGCCTGGGCATCCGTAGGGTCGGATGGGTTCCTCATACAGGGCGCGTTCGCATATCTCCATATTGCGTGAGTAATACCAAGAGACGCTTGGCGCTCTCTGTCGATTACAGCCCCGGCTTTATTGGCTAGAGACCTTCCGATTTCAACGGCCTTCGATTTCGTCATCCCTTCGATGTGCAGGTTCATCATCTCCGCGCAGAACGAGTGGAAGTCCCGGCGTCCCACAATAAAACGCAAAGCAAGCTCGTAAATCTGCTTGACTTGTTTCTTTTCCACCCCGGCAAGCAACTCGACATTTCTTTGTAGGTCTGCTTTGACACTCTTCGTCACCACTGACGGATCGAATTTGATGGTGGGTATCGCTTCCATGGCATAGCGCACAGACGGAGAACGGTCTTTCTTAACTTCTGTAGGTTTGGTAGATGGCTGCAATAAGCGTCGAAGCCAAGACATATTCTGCTCCCAAGAAGCGATCAATATTCACGAACAAGTCTCAAGGTATAAGCACAGAGCACGTCACATTACGGCCTTGGTAGATTTTGTTGCCGATCAGATTGCTCGTTAGCGATGGCTGATTCCCGTTGCTGGCTGTCAGTCTTGCCTCGAAAGTTGGCAGCCTGTCCCAAGAGAGTTTCGATTTCTGCGGTGGTTCGTCCTTCAGCTTCAACATCGCCAATCTTGAGCCGGACTTTCCGTCCGTATCGCGCCTGAACCCAGGCTCCGCATACAGCTGCGGCGGCGGGAACGACGGCCGGAGAAAGGGTCTTAATTACGAATTCTGCAAGGGGAAAACCGAGAGCATCGACTGAGTCGAATGCCATGGCCCGTTGGGAAAATGCGACTCCAGCAGTGCGAAGTGAGTGGGAGAATCCCCGCAGTTCTTCTTGGAACTGGGGGTCATTTTCGCTCGCATCATCGTGTGCGCGTTGCAAATCGATCTCTATGCGTTCGTGGTCCATTTGGCTCACTTTTCTCCTGATCGTTGCCCACCCCTACATGTTACTGCTCCCGTGGATGACGACCGGAGAAAAGTGAGCAGGCAGCGTCTCGATGGGTGGTAATGGAATCGATCACAGCGCAAATATTCGAATATGGCTATTGCTATAGGGAGGAAAGCGGAGGTCTACACGATCAGCCTTCCACCCGAACTTGCGCAGACAGCGAGGCGCTGATTCAGAGGGACAGCCGCACTATGAGCGAGCTATTCCGCGAAGCCTTTCGCACGTACTCTGCACAGCAGGCGCGATGGGCGCTGGATGAACTGGGCCAGGGTGCGGGAGGCCGCAACCCCGAAGGGCTACACAGACGCTGATGTTCCCCCGTTGATTAAGGAAGCCGCGCCGGCGCAAGGTACGGTCTAATGGGTGATCGTGCAGCCCGACGCAAAAAGGTTGGGATCGACTTTCGCTCGCAGCCATCCGATAATGGGTATAGGTGTGAGGTTTCCATGACCATCCGTGTCGAACTCAACCCGGAGATGGAAAGACAGCTTACTGCAGAGGCATTGGCTCGCGGCATTGCGCTGGAGTTGTATGCGCAGCGGCTTCTTCAGGAAGCAATCGCTTCCAGGGGCAAAGGGCACGCACGCGCAAGCCAGGAAGAGTTTCGCGCCTTTTTGGATGCTCTTGCGAGCAAAGCGCCGAATGTCCCTCAACTGCGGACAGAGACCTTCTCGCGCGAAATGATCTATGGTGAGCACGCCTGATGCCCGGCTCGTCCTACCTGGTGGACACGAACATTTTGCTCCGCCTCGTTCCTCGCAAAGAGGATTGGTCCCGAGTGGTTTTTGCCCTGGTTCCGTGCTACGCTCAGAGCTATGCAGATCACTGTGCAGCTTCCCGATGATCTCGCTCAGCGCCCCGATCCGGCGCGCGAAGCCCTGGAGGCGTTCGCCATCGAAGGGTATCGCTCCGGCGCGCTTTCCGCATATCAGACGCGTATGCTTCTAGGCTTTGAGACCCGCTATGAGTTGGATGGCTTTCTCAAGGAGCATGGAGTTTGGGAGCGGGCTTACAGCGTCGAGGACCTGGAGAAGGATGCCGAGGCATTTGAGCGGACGGCATGATCGTTGTTGCCGATACCTCCCCACTGAATTACCTGGTACTGATTGACGAAGTGGATTTGTTGCCCGCCCTTTTTGGTGAGGTCCTGATTCCGCAGGCCGTCTTTCAGGAATTGAAACACCCCAAAACCCCCGCCAAGGTACAGCAGTGGATCAGCAATTTCCCGGCGTGGCTGGAAGTGCGCACAGTTGCATCCGTACCAAGCCCTGCGTTGATGAAGCTGGATGTCGGAGAACGCGAGGCCATTCAATTGGCGCTGGAGCTTGGAATCAGCACCGTGCTTCTCGATGAAACGGATGGGCGGCAGGAGGCGGAAAATCTCCATCTGGAGGTTCGCGGAACGCTGGGGATTCTGGAGCGCGGGGCCAAATTGGGCAAGATCAATTTCCGCCAGGCCCTGAGCAAGCTGGAGCAAAGCAACTTCCGAATATCCCCAGCCGTGCGGGCGGCTTTCCTAAAGCGAAATCCATAGCAAATGCCCGACCAATCGCTGCGGATGCGATGCCGTCCATTTCATTCCATTCTGGAACGATATTGACAACGGCCCGGTTCCGGGCCGGAGTGGGGCCGGTTCCGGCCCAAAAACCATGCCAGGATGGTTCCATCCTGGCTCACTGGATAGCAGTGTTGACGGTGATCAGAAAGCAAGCAGTGCTGGTCTACGCTTCCTCAGCCAAACGGACGGCCTCGACTCGTCCGGGGCCTTTCTTGGGAACCGTCTTTTTCTTCGACCGTGGCCTCATGATGTTGATAGCGGAAGCATCGAGCTGCGTCTTCAAATGCGCCGCATAGTATTTCTCAATCATCTCCACGCTTGTCCGGCAGTTCTTGGCAATCTGATAGATGTCGGCACCTTCAAGCAGGCGCAGGCAAATGTAGGTGTGGCGCAGGCTATACGCCGTTCGCGGCCTTCCGTCACGGTCGGTGCGAAGCTTTTCTTCCTCAAGGATTGCGTTGAACAACTCGCGTGGCCATTTCGGGAACAGAAGATCGGTGGGTCCGGGCGCGTGCCACTCACCGTTGGCCATTGATGCGGTACGGCTGCCTGCTCTTCCCGGCCCTCCATCTGGACGCAGGCGCGCTTTCAACCGCTCGAACGGATGCACGGCACCTGTTGTGCTCTTGCAATAGCCAACGCCTCGCTTGCCACGTACTTCGATCTCAAGGATGGTTTGGCCGCTCCCCTCGTCTTCGATCACCGTGACATCGCGGAACTGAAGACGCCTCGCCTCGTCGGGGCGGAGTCCGGTGTTGGCGGAGAACAGAACATAATCGTGAAGTTGTTCCGCTTCCCAACGAAAACGGGGCTGCTTTGGGTCCTGGGCGCGTTTCCGCGTTGCCTCATAAAGCTGCCTGTACTCTTCCGGTGAGAACCATGCTCTATGGGAAATCTTCGCGGACGCGCGATATGGCGCTGAAAAATCCGGGAGATGATCGACCCATCCGTGCCGCAGAGCCGTTTTGAAAATCTGGCGCAGCGTCACGATCTCCTGGTGCATGGTGCTATGCGCTGGAGGCTTGCCGCGCATCGCCTTGCACTCTTCAAGTCGATGGACGCGATATTCGTTGACCTTGCCCGCCGTGATCTCAGGTAGCACCATGCTGCCGAAGAACGGGATCAGATAGCCATTGGCACGCGCGTGCTGTCCGCTCGCATATTTCGCGCTGCGCTGTCCCTGCGTCATGATGTCGAACTCGCGCAGGTACAACTTCGCAGCGTCGCGGAACAGTTTGCCGCTCTTCAACTCACCGTCGCGGAGCTTGCCGCGCAACTGCAAATACCAGTCTTCCGCGAACTCCTTCGCTTTCGAGAGGCTGTCTTCTTTGGTCGTCGTGCGCCGGTTCTTTCCGGCCAGATAGGTCGCGCATTGCCAACTCGAACTGTTCGGACGCTTGTAGACGTGAACTTTGCCACCGAGGATGGTGTGATGCTCTGCCATGCGGCTGCACCTCCTGCTTCTCTATAGAAGCACAAAAGTGTGCAAGAGTTGCGCAAGTCCTGCGCCGTGCACGGCATCAAAACAAGCCGTTTATATTCAATTGTTTATAGAGGATTTGATTTCTGGTAAGCCGATTTTGAGTCCGCTGCGTCTGCCAGTTCCGCCATCCCGGCATCGGGGTGGGCCTTCTCAGTATCGCATAGCGATCGAGCGCTGATTCTGCCGGGCGAACCATGCGCGTACCCGGCCTCTGATCTCCGCGCATTATCCGGCAATCGCCGCGTCCGCAATGCGCCAGCGCTCCGTCCAGCGCCGCTACCGCAAAGTCCAGATCCGCCTCCTCGACAATCAGCGGCGGCGCAACGATCAGATGGCTCACCCAGGCCTGGATGGCGATGCCGCGCTTCAGCATGTCCGCGGCCACTTTATCGACCACCAGCGGCGTGCCGTCCACCTTCTGCGCCCATGCGTGTTGAAAGGCTCTTTCGTCTCGCGATTCTTCACCAGATCGAGCGCCCAGAAGAGTCCGAGCCCCCGCACTTCGCCGATGCAGGGATGCTTCGCCTTCAGCGCGTGCAGCTTCGGCCCCAGGATCTCGCCCATTTTGCGCGCGCGGTTCACCAGGTCCAGCCGCTGCATCTCGTGAATGGTCGCGACGGCCGGCGCCAGCGTGATGGGGTGCGCCTCGTACGTGTGCCCGTGCGAGAAATAATGGTCGTCGAAGTACGCAGCGATTTCCCCGGTCGTGGCGCAGAGGCCCGAGCGGCACGTAGGCCGACGTGATGCCCTTCGCGGTGACCAGAATGTCCGGCTTCACGCCCCAGTTATCGACGGCGAACCACGCCCCGGTGCGTCCCCAGCCGCTCATCACTTCGTCGGCGATCAGCAGCACCTTGTGGCGCGTGCAGATTTCGCGCAGCATCGGCATATATTCCGGCGGCGGGACCAGGACTCCATTCGTCCCCACCACCGGCTCCACAATCACCGCAGCCACATCGCTTTCGTTGCGGATCATGTGCTCCAGGTACTCCGCGCACGCGATGCCGCAGCCCGGATAGGTGTGATGGATGGGGCATTTGTAGCAATTCACTTCCGGCGCGAAGACGAAGCCCTGGCCTTTGCCGCCCGGCTCCATCGCCCAGCGCCGCGGATCGCCAGTAGCGGCGATGGAGGCCATCGTCGATCCGTGATACGAACGGTAGCGTGCGATGATTTTCGTCTTCCCGGTGTACATCCGCGCAATTTTGAAGGCCGCTTCGTTGGCCTCGGTGCCGGACGTGGTAAAGAAGAACTTGTTCAGTCCCGCGGGCAGCACATCGAGCAGCAACTGGCTCAGTTCGGCGCGCGCTTCCGTCGCGTAGCCAGGCATGGCGTAGGCCAGTTGCTCGGCCTGGGCCGCAATGGACGCCACCACCGCAGGGTTCTTGTGCCCCAGGTTGACGCACATCAGCTGCGACGAGAGATCGAGATAGCGCTTGCCAGCGCCATCGGTGAAGTAGCATCCTTCTGCGTCGGCAATATGCAGGGGATTCCAGGTTTTCTGGAAGCGCCAGGTGCCGTAGTTCAGTCTTTTTGTCAGCTCAACAATCTGCTGGCTGGTCAGGGCAGTCGCAGGGTATCGGTCATAATTTCTTCCTGGTTATCTCTTCCGGTTCAAAATGTACTGTATCAGCGCAGACGGAAAAGAAAGAGGACGCGGGGATGGTTGAGGCATTTGTGTCGGCGCGCATCGTCGCGCCCGAGGGGGAACGAGCCGGCGCTGTGCTGGTGCGCGACGGGAAGATTGAGGCCGTGTGCGAATCGGACGCGATTCCTGCCGACGCACGCGTGACGCAGTGTCCGGGCGCGTTGCTGCCGGGGCTGGTCGATTCGCACATCCACATCAACGAGCCGGGTCGCACTGGAGTGGGAAGGTTTTGCGACGGCCACGCGCGCGGCTGCGGCGGGCGGATACACCACGCTGATCGACATGCCGCTGAATTGCTTGCCGGCCACCACGTCGGTGGAAGCGCTCGAAGCAAAACGCGCTGCCGCTGCGGGCCAGTGCACGGTGGATTGGGCGGCGTGGGGCGGCGTTTCCGGCGGCAACGCGGATCAGATTGCCCCGCTCGCTGCTGCCGGCGTGCGCGGATTCAAATGCTTCCTCGCAGAGCCGGGCATCGACGGCTTTGCGCGCGTGGATGAAGCGGAATTGCGCAGGGCGCTTCCCTCCCTCGCGCAGACGGGCCTGCCGCTGCTGGTGCATGCCGAATCGCGCGGAAGTAGCTCGAACGCGCGTGCCAGCGCTCTCAACGGCGCCGACTGGCAATTGCACAAAACCTGGCTCACAATCGCGGCCGGACGAGGCGGAGGTCGCGGCCATTCGCCAGATGATCGGCCTGGCGCGGGAGTCTCGGCTTCCGCCTGCACATCGTGCATCTGGCCACGGACCAGGCGCTCGACGATCTGCGCGCGGCGAAGGCAGAAGGACTGCCGGTCGACGGTGGAGACCTGTCCGCACTATTTGTATTTCGCCGCCGAGGAGATTGCGAAGGGCTGCACGCAGTACAAATGCGCGCCGCCGATTCGCGGACCTCGAAAATCGCGAACTGCTGTGGCAGGCGCTGGAACGCGGCGAGATCGATCTGATCGCGACGGATCATTCGCCCTGTCCGCCGGAGTGGAAGGCGCGCGGGAATGGCAGCTTTGCCGAAGCGTGGGGCGGCATTGCCAGCATGTCGGCGGCGCTGAGCGCGGTGTGGACCTGCATGCGTCGGCGCGGCTTCACGCTGACCGATGTAGCCAGGCGCATGGCGGAAAAGCCGGCGGAGCTGGCCGGATTGCAGGGACGCAAGGGAAAGATCGCAGCCGGTTACGACGCGGATTTGGTGGTTTTCGATCCGGATGAAGAGCGAATTCTGGAAGCGGAGCGATCTGCACACGCGGCATCCGATGTCTCCGTACATTGGAGAACGGCTATTTGGCACCGTGACGGCTACGTATTTGCGAGGCGCTCCGGTTTTCGAACGCGGAAAGTTTGTAGGCAAGCCGCGCGGACGCGAAATCCGCGACTAGCTGAAGGTCGGCGATAGGCGTTGCGATGCGCCCCGCCGATTACGCCGTGGCCAGACGCGCTTCGTTGCGATGCGGATGGTGCTCGCGATCCCCGATCCGCACGCTCACCACTTTCGATACGCCCGGCTCCTGCATGGTGACACCGTAGATCATGTCGGCCGCGGTCATCATGCGTTTGGAGTGGGTGACCAGCACGAACTGCGTATCCGTCGCCATGCTGCGCAGCATATCCGCGAGCCGTCCCACGTTGGTCTCGTCCAGCGGCGCGTCCACTTCGTCGAGCACGCAGAACGGGCTCGGCTGGAAGACGAAGATGCCGATGAGCAGCGACAGCGCAGTCAGCGCCTTCTCGCCGCCGGAGAGCAGCAGCACGTTCTGCAGCTTCTTGCCCGGAGGCTGCGCCACGATGTCGATGCCGCTGTCGGCGACATTCTCCTCGTCGGTGAGCCGCATAAACGCCTGGCCGCCGCTGAAGAGCTTCGAGAACGTCGCGCTGAAATTCTCGTTGATGCGCGCGAAGGCCTCGTTGAATTTCGTGCGCGAGATCTCGTCGATCTCTTTGATCGTCGCCTGAGTGTTGTCGATGGAATCGAGCAGGTCCTTGCGCTGCGTCTCGAGGAATTCGTGGCGCTGCGCCGTCTCGTTGTACTCCTCCAGCGCCATCATGTTCACCGGACCCATGCCGTCGAGCTTCACCTTCATCTCGCGGCAAGCCTGGTCTTCGGCAACCAACGCTTCGCCCTCGATGCGAATCAGCGCTTCGTCGGCGCGCAGCACTGACGCTTCGAGGCCGAGGTCGGCGACGCAGGTTTCTTCAGCGTGGCGCAGATCGGCGGACAGCGCGGCGGCCTGGCTGCCGCTGGTGCTGCGTGCTTCGCGCTGTGCGTCAATCTCCGGAGCGAAGAACCTTCAGGTCGTGCTCCATCGCCGTCATCTCCGAACGCAGCGTGGCAATCTGCTGATGCGCTTCGGTCGCTTCGCGCTGCGCAGTCTCGCGTGCCTCGGCCAGTTGCTGCCGCGTGGAGACCAGCGCTTCGTTCTCGCTGGCGCGCTGTTCCTGCTCGGCGCGCGCCGCAGCCAGTTGCTGATTGATTTGGGCGACGCGATTCTCGAGGTCGCGATACATGCGATCGATGCGCGCAAACGCAGCTTCTGCTCCGCGGCGGCGCTCTTCCAAGGCCCGGCCAATTGCGCGGAAAGCTGCGCAGCTTCCTGCTGCGCCAGGTCGCGCACCGCGCGCAAATCAGCCACACGACCGCTGAATTTCTTCAATGGCCGACTCGGCGGCCTGATGCTCGGCCTCGAAGCGGCCCGCTTCTTCGCGCCGCTGTTCCAGCCAGCCCACTTTGCCGTTGCGCGCGTCGCGATTGCGCTCGCTCTGCAGCGTCCATTCCTGCAGACGCCGTTCGAGCCGCTGGACTTCCATTTCCATTTGCCGCAGAGCCGCGCTCTGATTGGCGCTCTCGCGCTCGGCAATGCGGCGCTCTTCGGATTTTGCGTCGAGCGCTCTGGTCAGATCGGCCAGCGACTTCGCCAGAGCCGCTGCGCGAATTTCCGCCTGGCCCAGTTCCATCTCGATTTCAGTCAGCTTCTGCTGCGATTCGCGCAGTTCCCGCTTCAGCGCCAGCGGACCTTCCGCGCCCGGCTTGCCGCCGGTCACCGTCACGTTGTGGAAGCAGTCGCCCGACGGCGCGAGGAACCACGCGCTCGGATTTTCGAGCGCCAGCGAGCGCGCGGTTTCCGAATCCGGCGCGACGAAACCCTCGCGCAGCTTGGGCAGAATCGCTTCCAGCGACCGCCCGAAACCCGTCGAGCACGCGAATGCAGTTGCGCAGCGGAACGATCGGCTGGTTCGTGTTGTGATCCGTCGGCGTGTCGTCGCCCGCAAAGGAGAACTTCGCCTGCGAATCGTCCGGATGCACCAGGAACGTGGCGCGGCCATCGACGCCCGCCTTCAGCAGGCGCATGCCTTCGTGCGCGGAATCCCAGCTCTTGACGACGATGTAGTTCAATTCCTCGCGCAGAAATTCGTCGACGACGGATTCATATTCGCCCGTCACTTCAAGGAAATCAGCGAGCGTGCCGACCGGCGCCAGTCCTCCGCCCAGCGAATGCGACTGGAACAGCTTGCGCACCGTGTCTGTCGAGTAGCTGTGCTCGCGAATCAGCGATTCGAGCGAGTTGCGGCGGCCGGTCAGCGTGGCGTGTTCGGCGCGCAGTTGATCTGCGTGGCGGCGAGCCGCGCCCTCTTCAGCGCGGCGCGTTTCAATTTCGCTGCGATAAGACGCAATCTCCGATTCAACACGGCGCAGCGTTTCGGTCACGGATTCAAACGTGAGCGAAACCTGGCCGCGCTCCGACCCGAGAGCTTCCAGATCGCGGCGCGCCGAATCCATTTCCACCGTCAGCCGCTCGCGCTTCGCGCTCCAGCGACGCCATCGATTCTTCGCCCTGCGTAATCTGATTGCGCGTCTGGCCCAGTTGCGAGAGCAATTGCGCAGCGCGGCGGCGCGAAGCCTCCGACTGCTGCTCGGCGGTCGCAGACAGCGGCCACCGCGGCGCGCATCGTTTCCTGTTTTTGCTGGGTGCGCGTGCGAAATTCCGCAGCCTCCGACTCAGCCGACTCCAGAAACGCCCGCTGCGTTTCGCGCTCCGCGGCCATGCTTTCCAGATGCGATGCGGCGCCTTCCAACTCAGCCTGCGCGGCCGACTTCCGCGCTTCCAGTTCGGCAATGCGTTCCTGATTCGAGAGATGCCGCGCATCGGCCCGCTCAATCTCCACGGCCCTCTGGTTCGCCCGCGTCTCCGCGTCCTTCGCCGCGTCTTCCAGCAGATATCCGCGCGACACCAGCGCCGCGTGCTCGGCTTCCAGCGTCGTCACGCGCTCTGCGCCCGCATCAATCAGCGCGGTCAGCGACGCAATCTCCGCTTCCAGCTCGGCGTGGCGCGCATCCATCGTCGCAATCTTGCTGGCGAGAACCACCTTCAGCTTCTCGCGCATTTCGTCGCGCAGCTTCGCGTAGCGCTCAGCCTTCGCGGCCTGGCGTTTCAGCGACGCCATCTGCCGCGTCACTTCTTCAAAAATGTCGTTCACGCGCGCCAGATTCTGCTTGGCCTGCTCCAGGCGCAATTCCGCCAGACGCTTCTTCGTCTTGAAGCGCGTAATGCCCGCAGCCTCTTCGATAATGGCGCGGCGATCGTGCGGACGCGAGCTCAGCAGCTGCCCAATCCGCTCCTGCCCGATGATCGCGTACGACTCCGGCCCCAGGCCGGTGCCCATAAAGATGTCCTGAATATCGCGCAGGCGGCACAGCTTGCCGTTCAGCAGATATTCGCTGTCGCCGGTGCGGAACAGCCGGCGCGTGACGACGATCTCGCCCTTTTGCGGAGTGCGGTTGAACTTGCGGCGGCGAATCTTCAGCACCACGCTGGGCACGGCGCCATCCACGCCGCCTCCATACCCGTTTCAATCAGCGTCGGCTCCGGCGCAGCGGCCGGATCGCCTTCCAGCATCTGTCCCGGCTGCGAGTCGGCAATAATTTCTTCCACTTCCGCGGCGCGTCTCGGCGCGCAGCTTCTCTTCGTCCCAGTCCGGATTGTCGTCAACCACCACCTCCGGCTCCAGCAACAGCGGACCGCCCTCATAGGCGTCGGGATCGACCAGGGTCAGCGAGACCTCCGCCATGCCCAGCGGCTTGCGGTCGCGCGTCCCGGCAAAGATGACGTCTTCCATTTTGCCGCCGCGCAGGCTTTTGGCGCTCTGTTCGCCCAGCACCCAGCTCACGGCGTCCAGAATGTTCGACTTGCCGCAGCCGTTCGGGCCAACAATGATGGCAATGCCCTGACCCGGCACGTGCACTTCGGTGCGGTCAGAGAACGACTTGAACCCGAGAATGTGAATTTTCTTCAGCTTCAGCATGGGGAATTGCTCCTCCAGCCCATCGCGCAGGATGGGGACAACGGGGACCAGAGATCGTGAGAAGCACGGGTCATCTTCAAAAACTGTAGCGTCCGCTTTCCCGTGGGGTCAACCGACCCACCCCAACATCTTGTGGATAAGGAGTCCGAAACCCAACTATTGGGGACGAGGTACATCTGAATACCATTTTAGGCCGGGAATTCAACGCCAGAGCGGGCGGAATTTCCCCTTCAACGTAGCCCCGCCGCTGTCGCAAGGCAAGTGAAAAGCTGAAGCACCGGGGAACCCACGCTGGTACCGCGCCCGTCAAAGCAGGAATGAGGCCTGACCGCCGCGCTGCATCCATTGGAAACCGCACATACCACAAGGTTTACATCTCGCATCGCGCATGCCAGCAACTCACGAGTAGTATAGGCAATCACAGGAATGGACCTCTAAAGCGAAGAGCATGCCCGGAATCGTCTCGAACCCCACCACGGAAGGAGCAACCAAGATGCCCACCAGTTTTGTTGAAAAGCAAAACATCGTGTCGCAGCAGGAATGGCTTGCGGCTCGCGAGCAACTTCTCGTCGAAGAGAAACGGGTCATGCACGAACGCGACGCGTTAGCGGCGATGCGCCGGCGCATGCCCTGGATGGCCGTCGAGAAACAGTACCTGTTCGACGGACCGAACGGTAAAGTGAGCCTGCTCGACCTGTTCGAAGGCCGCCCTCAACTCATCCTCTATCGAGCGTTCTTTGAGCCCGGCGTCTTCGGCTGGCCCGACCACGCCTGCCGCGGCTGCTCCCTTGGCGCCGATCAGGTCGGCCATCTCGCCCATCTCAATGCCCGCGATACCACTCTTGCCTACGCTTCGCGCGCACCGCAGCCGGATATCGCGCGCGTGAAAGAGCGCATGGGCTGGAAGATGCCCTGGTACACCATGACCGACAGCTTCGACGTGGACTTCGGCGTCGATCAATGGCATGGCCACAACGTGTTCTTCCGCGACGGCGACAAGGTCTTTCGCACCTACTTCATCAATTCCCGGGGCGACGAGACCATGGGGAGCGTGTGGAGCTTCCTCGACATCACTCCACTCGGCCGTCAGGAGGCCTGGGAGGATTCCCCCGAAGGCTACCCCCAGACGCCGCCGTACAAGTGGTGGAACTGGCACGACAATTACAACGCCGCGGCCCCGCCCGACCAGCACTGGGTCGAAATCACCACCGACCCGGATGCCGCCTACAAAAAGCGCCTGGCAGAATCGGAGTCGCGCTGAGGTGACCAGCCTGTTACAACTGCGACAGGCAGCTCACGCCTAATTTTTGATCGCATCCAAATGGTTTCTGCCGATTAGGTCTGCCGGATCGAAGCTGATGCCGCGTTCGCAACAGTTAGCGTTCCTCGTCATCGTGGTTCTCGTCTTTGCTGCTGGCAATGCACAAGCCCAGCAGACTGCGGCTCCGCGTCCGGCCGGTCCCAGCGCCACCGCCAATCCCGCGCAGATCGTCCTCACCGTGGTCGACGAAAACGGATTAGCCGTCTCGCAGGCGCAGGTCACTGTCGAGGAGCCGGGCCAGGCGCCGCTCCACCTGGTGACGGACTACACCGGACGCTGCACATGGGTCCCGCGACTACCCGGCGCGTACAAAGTCCACGTCAGCAAGCCGGGGTTTTATCAGGCGCAGCAGAACGATATCGGCGAGCATACTGCTCGCCTGGTGCTGACCCACGAACAAATGGTGCAGCAGGAAGTCAGCGTATCGGCCTCCGCGCCCGGCATCGACCCGCAGCAAATCTCCGACCTCAGCACCATGAACGTGCCGGAGATTGTCAACGTTCCGTTCCCCACCAACAACGATATTCGTAACCTCCTCACGTTTACCCCTGGCGTGGTGCAGGATGCCTACGGCCAGCAGCACGTGGCCGGCGGCGAAACCTACATGACGCTGGACACCCTGGACGGCTTCGATATGCGCTCCCCGGTCTACGGCACGCTCGACATGCGCGTCAGCACCGATGCCGTGCGCTCTATCGATACGGAGACGACGCGCTATCCCGTGGAATACGGGCGCGCCACCGGCGGCGTGATCGCCTACAGCACCGGCATGGGCGACAACAAATTCCGCTACGACGCTACAAACTTTATTCCGTCCTTTCGCAATCAGAAAGGGATTCGCTTTGACACCATGGAGCCGCGCCTCACCGTTTCCGGGCCGATCATCCGCGATCGCGCTTGGTTCTTCGACGGCGCCGAGATGGAATACGACGACATCTTCATTCCGGAGCTGCCCACCAACGCCGACACCAATCACCTGGCCCGCGAAGGCAATCTGATGAAGTACCAGGTGAACCTGGGCCACACCAACAGCCTGACTATGGCCCTCCTGTTCAACGATTTCCATTCCCCCTACGACGGCATCAACGCGCTTAGCCCCCAGCAGACCACCGACAAGCACGACAATGTGGCGTGGCTGCCCTACGCGCGCGATCAGCAAAGCTTTAAGAACGGCGTGGTGCTCGATACCGGCTTTGGCGTCATGCGCTACCGCGAGGGATTCGAGCCGCACGGCACGCTCCCCTTCGCCCTGACGCCCGAAACGCAGACCGGCAGCGACTTCGACAACACCACTACGCGTTCCCAGCGGGTCCAGGGATACGAGAATGTCTACTTGCCGCCTCGCCATTTATTCGGAACACATCAGTTCCGCCTCGGCATGGAGGCCGATCACATCGGCTTCCTGGAAAATGTCGCCTACGCGCCAGTGAATTATCTCCGCGAAGACGGTTCGCTCACCCGCCGCAGTGTCTTCCCTGCCTTTGCGCCGTTCAGCCGCGACAATGTTGAACTGGGCGCGTACGTCGAGGACCGCTGGTCGACCCGCGATGGTTTTCTGATCGAGCCAGGCCTGCGCTATGACTGGGACGAGATCATCCGCAGGCCGCTGCTGGCGCCGCGCATTGCGCTGAATTATTCCCCGCCCGGCGAAGAAAACTCCACCAAGCTCAGCGCCGGCATCGGCGAGTATTACGAGCACACCGAGCTGGAATTGCTGACGCGCGCCCTCGCCGGCATTCGCTACGACACGTACTACCAGCCGGACGGCACTACGCCCGACAGGTCCGCCGCAGGAAACACAGTTCGTCTACAACCCTGGTACCTTGCGCGAAGCGCGCGCGCTGAACTGGAGCGTGGGCGCCCAGCAAAAGCTCCCCGATAAGATCTACGTGAGCGCGAACTTCATGCAGAAGCGCCTCATCCACGAGTTGGTCTACGCCAACCACGACGGCACCGGCGAACAGCCCGGCACCTATCTGCTCACCAACGATCGCCAGGACCATTACTCCTCAGAAGTAGTGGAGGCGCGGCGCTCCTTCGGCACCTGGTACACCCTGTTCGGCTCCTACACCCATTCCTCGGCGACGACGAATTCCGCGCTCGATTACGTCCCCACTATCCCCGTGCTCGGGCCGCAGCAGAGCGGGCCGCTCTTCTGGAATACGCCGAACCGCATCCTGAGCTGGGGATGGCTCCCGGCGTGGGCGCCGTTCCTGCCCACGGTTCACAAGAATTGGGATTTCGTCTATACCCTGGCGTGGGGTACGGGCTTTCCCTTCGATTCGGTCAACGCCAACGAGCAACTGGTAGGCGCGGTGGCCTCGCACCGTTTTCCCGACTACACAAATTTCAGCCCCGGCCTGGAATGGCGCTTTCACTTTCATGGAAAGTATTTTGGATTACGCGGACTGGTGACCAACGCCACCAACGCTCAGGACCCCGGCATCGTGATCAACAACGTCGATTCGCCGCAATACCTGACGTTTGAGCAGCCGCTGGGCCGCGCTTTCACCACCCGCATCCGGCTGATTCAGACGTCAAAGTAAGAATAAGGTGCCGCGGCTGGAGCATTTTCCGTCACCATCGCGGGATTTCAGCGCGAAATCAGTCAGGGTCGTGTAAGCTGGCTCATTATGACGCCGGTCAACGCGGGCCATGGCTGGCGGCATCCCAGAGAAACGGGCCGCGCCGTGTCTGGGGCGTTCACTTGTCAGCACGATCAATTGGTTTTTATAATCCAGCATCACATGGCTGGGCGAAATATCCGGAGCGCAAAATCCGGAGGGTGGTGAAGAGGGGCGCGACTTCATCGGCACCGCACAGTTGGCTCTGCAGCAGCGTCTAAGCTTTGCTTTGCATCTCAGGAATTCTCCCAGGAGCGTTGAATGAAGAAGCTCGTTTCCGCGTCGATCATGCTGCTCAGTGTGTGTTCGGCCATGATCGTTGTTCCAGCTGCGTCTGCCCAGGCCGCCAGCGGTCAGGCCGCCTCCGGCCAACCCGCAAGTTGCGGTGCTATCACCATTAAAGAGCCCGCCGAATACAACGCCTACGCGAATGCCACCAGCCAGTCGACGCCGCAGGCGAAGGCTCAGGCCATTGAAGCGTTCCTCACTCAGTATCCCAACAGCGTCGCCAAAGTGGATCTGCTCGGCCAGTTGATGACCGCCTATTCGCAGGCCAACGACGTTGCCAAAACCCTCGAAGCCGCCAAGCGCCTGATGGAGGCCGACCCTAACAACCTCCGCGCTCTCACCTTCGTCGTCTACCTCGAGAAACAGCAGGCCGGCGGCAACCAGGCAGCCCTCGACCAGGCCGCGGCCGACGCTCAAAAGGGCCTGAACGCCACCAAAGATCAGTGCATGTCCCAGGCGGATTACGACACCTTGAAGGATGCCGCCACGCCTGTCTTCTACAGCACCATCGGCGCTGACGATGCGGCCAAGAAGGATTACAAGGGCGCCATCGACGCTTACACCAAGGAACTGCAGTCCTATAAGGACCCCGCGCAAACCACCACCATGAAGTTCCCGGGGCTTCTGGACACCGTTTATCTCGGGCAGGCGTATCTGCAGGAGGATTCCAAAGATCCGAACAACCAGAAAGAGGCTGTCTGGTTCCTGATCCGCGCCGCGCAATTTGTGCCCGCCGCTTATAAGGCGCAAATTGAGACCCAGGCCGAATACTGGTACAAGAAGTATCACTGCGCGCAGAACGACGCCGCCTGCCAGGCCAAGCCGGACGGCCTTGCCGCCATCCAGCAACTGGCCGCTGTTCCGGCCAACATCTTCCCGCCCGCTTCCTACAACCCCACACAAGCTCCTCCGCCGCCGTCGCCGCAGGATTTGGCGCATCAGGCGATCGTGGGCACGACGGGTTGTGAGAACGTAACCCCGGCTCCTCCGAAGGCGCCTGCGCCCGGAGCTGCTGCTCCGGCTGCTGCCCCGGCTGCCACTCCGGCTCCGGCCGCAGCTCCCGCAACTCCGCCCACCGTGCCCCAGACCTGCTCTGACAACCTGAAGAACTCGTTGGCGTTGTCCGACAAGGAATTCATTCTGGCCAATGGCGATCTGGCGGACCAGCAGGTTATCTGGAGCGTCATGAACGGCGTCACCGCGGAAGTTCCCGGCGTCGTCGTTACCGCAACGGCTGACTCGGTGCAGATCGCTGTAACTCAGGACGCGCAGCAGTCCAACAAGGCAGATTTCACGGTCAACATGAAGGAGCCGCTGAAGACCGTGCCCACTCCCGGAACCAAGGTGACCTACATCGCCACCTTTGACTCCTACACGCAAACCCCCCCGATGATCATCCTGAAAGACGGGGAGCCAAAAGAAGCGCCGAAACCGGTGGTTCACCACACGGCGCATCACCCGGCCCGCTAAAACCAATCGATGCAAGGCGAAAAGGGCAGCCCACGCGGCTGCCCTTTTTGCTGTCCCGCCTGGACGGCGGATGCTGCTAAAGTGAAGGCAAATGCAGTCCTTTCTCTGGAACTCGTACAGGGCAGCCGCGGTCGCCGTTGGGCTTGGAATTCTGGCGGCCGCGCCGCCGCAATTTGCGGCGGCGCAGAGCACCGTGGCGCGCAATGTCGCCCCATATCTGGCGCTGCAGCACCGCTCGCCGGATCAGATCAGCGCGGACGATGCTGCCGTACTCCGTGCCAAACAAGGTGAAATTACCAGAGAAGCGGCCATGTTCGGCTACGACCTCAGCGCGGGCCACTGGACCTACGATCAGGCCGTTTGCCCTGCAATCCCCGACGCCATCGTCCTGCACGAACGCAGCGTCTCCCACAATGGCGCGCAATCGCTCTTCACCGCCGTGGTGCCGCGTGGCGATGGCCGCGTGTGGGTAGTGCCCATTCTCTACCGCGACGCCACGCCGTGGGAGTCGGCGATTGGCAGCGAGCGCATGCTCTCCGTCTTCAACCACGCCGTTCCCGCTGATCTGGCCAAACAGGCCGTCCAGCCGGACGGTCACTGGCTGACCCTGGCCATGTGCTTTGCCGAGATTGCCGGCGCCGAGCCCCGCGTCCCGCAAAATCCTGAAATCGATGCAGCCCTGCTGAGCGCACCCCCTCCCACTCTGCACGTCTCGCAGTTGCATGGGGCGATGGACATTGAATTCACTGGCATAGACGCTCCCCGGCAATACACCGTCTGGTCCATCACGGTGAACGGCGCCGGCCGCGCCCTGGCCGCCCAAGCCCACACCTATCCCGAACACATCTATGCGGAAAAGGCGACGGCTGCACTGCCACCCGCGGTTCCGGTCGAGCCGGCCCGCACCGAAACCAGCCAGCCAGTTCCGGCCGCACAGCCCGAAAATGCCCAGCCCGTTGAGACTCCTGCAGCGACAGAAGCCCCGGCGGCGCCAATCCCAGCGCAACCGGTACCCGGCCAGACAATTTCCGTTCAGCCCGCGCAAACGGTCGTGGACCAGCCTGGCTCAGCCGAACCTGCGCGGGCCCCTGCGCCCGCCGCCGCAGCCCCCATCGCGCAATCCGACGAGCCCGTCCCCCAGGAACGAGGGCGAAAAGAGAAGCGCGTAAAGGAAAAGAAGTCTCACCAGAAGAATGCTGACGGCCAGATCGAACCGAAGGTTCGGGAGCTCCCCGACCTGCCCGATCTCCCCTCTAAGCCGATCCCCAACTAAAAAGGCGGCACGAAGCCGCCCCATTTCTCATCCATCCCGCTTCAGCTATCCGACAAAATCCACTTTCACCGGATGCGGAATCACGCCGCGCTCGTAGCCCATTTCCAGTAGCTTTTTGATCGCCTCGCGCCCATCGTCGCCGTAGTTCAGCGTGCGCTCGTTCACGTACATGCCCACGAATTTGTCCGCCAGGCTGGTGTCCAGATCGCGCGCAAACTGCATCGCGTAGGCCAGCGCCTCGTCGCGATGGTCGAGTCCGTGCTGGATGCTGTCCCGCAGCGCCTGGGTCACGATGTGCAGCGCGGGCTCGCCCAGAGAACGCCGAATCGCGTTCCCGCCCAGCGGCAGCGGCAGCTTCGTCTGCTCGCGCCACCATTCCCCCAAATCCAGCACCTTGTACAGGCCACTGCGCGACCACGTCAGCTGCCCCTCGTGAATGATCAACCCCGCCTGGAAATTCCCCGCCAGCACCTGAGGAATGATCTGGTCGAACGGCACCACCGCCGTCTCAATCTCCGGCGCAAACAGCTTTAGCGCCAGATACGCCGTGGTCAGCGTCCCCGGAATGGCGATGCGAATCTTGCGAATCTCGTCCAGGTCGAACGGCTTGGTCGAAACGATCATCGGCCCGTAGCCTTCGCCCACCGATCCGCCGCACGCCATCAGCGTGTAGTTGTCCTGAATGTACGGATAGGCGTGGAACGAGATGGCCGTCACGTCGAAATAGGCCTCTTTGATCGCCCGCTGGTTCAGCGTCTCAATGTCGCAGAGCACATGGCTGAACTTGTAGCCGCTGACCCGCACCTTATTCGTGGCCAGGCCGTAAAACATGAAAGCATCGTCGGAGTCGGGACTGTGCGCGATCTTAATCTCGCGAATCGCAGGTGCGGCAGGCGTTTCCACCGGTGTCGGAATCGAGGTGCTCAAGGCTCAACCTTTCAGAAAGTGCGTCTGTCCCATTGTCCTATAAACGCCTGAGGATCGGGTGACACAGATCACCTCTCCACGCCCCACCCGTCCTACAATGACGAAAGAGCAATGATGCGTATACGTTTGGCCCAATTTGGAAGTCTGTTGAGGAACTTGATCCTGTTGCTGGCCATCGTCGGCGCCACAGGCGCGTTTGCGCAGTCCGACCCGCACGCGACGGTAAAGGCCCAACACCTCACGGTGTCACTCCTGGTACCGGATCGCGAACTCTATTATGGCGACCACTTCACGGCCGGCCTCGATTTCAAGCTGGAAGAAGGCTGGCACGTTTACTGGACCAACGCCGGCGATTCCGGCGAGCCGCCAACCATCGATTGGAAATTGCCGAAGGGCATCACCGCCGGAGCTATGCAATTCCCTGCTCCGAAACGCCTCCCTCTCGGCCCGCTGATGGATTTCGGTTACGAGGACGAAGTCGTTTTTCCGATTCCGTTGCGTCTGGAGTCGATGCAGGCGGCCAGCCCCTCCTTCAAGCCGAATCCCGTACCGATCGCGGCCCATGTCACCTGGCTGGTGTGCCGTGAGGTCTGCCTTCCTGGGAAAGCCGATCTGGCGCTTGAGCGCCCCATCGCTGGCGTGCCTGAGGGTTCGCCCGGAAACATTCCGGCATTTCATCTCATCGATAAATTCCAGGCCCAAATCCCGAAACCCCTCCCCACCACCGACTCCGCGACGTTCCAGACCACGCCGCAGGGCTTCCTTCTCAACGTCGACACAGGCAAAAAACAATCCACCGCGCAATTCTTCCCGCTCGACGAAACGGTCATCGCCAACGCCGCGCCGCAACCGGCCAAACCAACAGCGGACGGCGTAGATCTCACCCTCAAGAAAGATGAAAATCTCCAGGGCAAGCCGCAAACCCTGAACGGCGTCATCGAACTAGCCGACGGATCGGCATACGTAATCCACGCCACCCCCGCCACCACCGCCGCAACCCATTCCGCAGGCGGTCCCGGCGACTCGGGCGGCCTGCTCAAAGCCGCAATCTTCGCCTTTCTCGGCGGCATCATCCTGAACCTGATGCCCTGCGTCTTCCCCGTTCTCTTCATCAAGGGGCTGGCGCTGGTGCAGTCGTCGCAGCAGGAGCGCCGCCAGCTCCGCGCCCATGGCTGGGTCTACACGCTCGGGATTCTTGTTTCGTTCTGGGCCGTGGTTGCCGTGCTGCTCGCGCTGCGCGCCGCCGGCCGCCAGCTTGGCTGGGGATTCCAATTCCAGTCCCCCATCTTCCTCGCCGTCATGGCCATGCTGCTCTTCTTCCTCGGCCTCGCGCTCGCCGGGCAGTTTGAAATTGGCCTCTCGCTCACCAGCGCCGGCGGATCGCTCGCGCAAAAGCACGGCTACGCGGGCAGCTTCTTTACCGGCGTCCTCGCCATGGTCGTCGCCACGCCCTGCACCGCGCCGCTCATGGGCGCAGCCATCGGCTACGCGCTCGCCCACTCCGCGCTGGTCAGCTTCGCCGTCTTCACCGCGCTGGGCCTCGGACTCGCCGCGCCTTATTTGCTGCTCTCCTACAATCCCGCGTGGACGCGCCTGCTCCCCAAACCCGGCGCGTGGATGGAGATTCTGAAACAAGCCGTCGCCATCCCCATCTTCGCCACCGTCATATGGTTAGTCTGGGTTTTCGCGCAGATCGCCGGAACCAACGCCATGATGGGCCTGCTCGCCGCATTTCTTCTACTGGCCATCGCCGGATGGGTCCTGGGCCGCTGGCCGGGAAAAACTTCCGCTGCCGCCGTGGCCGTCCTCGTACTGATCGCCGCATTGGCCGTGCCCGTCTGGGCCGTGCGCCAACTCGGGAGCACCGGACCACCACAGGCCAACGCCGCCGCCTCAACGAACGCCGTCTGGCAACCCTACTCCCCCGAACTCGTCGCCAAAGAACGCGCAGCCGGCCACGCCGTCTTCGTCGACTTCACCGCCAGCTGGTGCCTCTCCTGCCAGGTCAACGAGCGCGTCATCCTCGACAGCGCGAGCGTCCAGCAGCACCTGCACGACAGCGGCGTCACCCTCGTCCGCGCCGACTGGACCAACCAGGACGCCGACATTACCCAGGCCCTCTCCGCCCTCGGACGCTCCGGCGTCCCCACCTACGCCATCTATCCGGCTGACCCCAACGCCGATCCGCATGTCCTCCCCGAAGTCCTGACCCAGGGCATCGTGATCGACGCTCTGAATTCTTTTCCGAAACCGCAGCGGCAATCTGCCGATTTGTCGCGTCCAGTCCCGCAATAAACCTCCAGCTTGCAATCACGAAACCGCCGGCGGGCAAAAGAAATTGCCGCCAGGATTTGCATTCCTCCGGCAATCCATTCGGATACACTGATTGTTCCGACATGAACCCACTCTCCATGCATTCCGACAACCTGGCCTCCACCAAAGACGACATGGTGGCCTTCATCGCCGGACACGGCATTCGCCGCGTTCCCGGCTACGTCGGCGAAGACGTCCCCACCGTCATCTTGGACGACGAAGAAAATCCCGACGGCTGGAAGGACTTCGTCGAACACGCCAAGGCCGCCGGCGCCCCCTTCGTCACCATGAGCGAAGTCGTCCTCGAAAAAGAGGACGTCGAAATGCTCATCGAAGAGGTTCAGGACGCGACTTCGAAATGAACGGCGGATCGCCCGACCTCGACGACGCCCAGAACCTCGTCAAGCACGTCGGCAAAATCGGCTACCTGCAGCTTGGCTTCGCCTACCAGGGCGTCATGTTTCTTTGCGAGACCTCGACCGAGTGGTACGACCGCTACCAGCAACTGCTCGAATCCGTCGACGACCTCGGCGACATCGTCGTCGAAGATGGGGACGAAGACGAAGAGCCGTGAGCACGCCGGATACTGCTGCCGTCGCCACCGCCCCACCCGCACGCTTAGCAAAGAAACCGCCTCGCTGGATCCTCGCACCCTCCCGCAGCGCTGAAGCCGCAGCTTTAGCCAGCGCCGCAGGCCTTCCCCTGCTCATCGCGGAATTGCTCACCGCCCGTGGCATTCATTCTTCCGACGAAGCCGCCCGCTTCCTCAACCCCACTCTCGATGATCTGCTCGACCCCTTCTCGATGCTCGGCATGCTCCCCGCCGTCGCGCGCATCCAGCGCGCCGTTGCCGCTCACGAGCCCATCCTCATCTACGGCGACTACGACGTCGACGGCACCACCGCCACCGTCCTGCTCAAGACCGCCATCGAACGCATCGCTCGGCCAAGGACACCCGCCGATGTCACTTACCACGTCCCCCACCGCCTCCGCGAAGGCTACGGCATGCAGACGCGAGATCCTCGAGACCGCCGCGCAGGCAGGCGTCCGCCTCGTCATCAGCGTCGACACCGGCATCCGCGCCTTCGCCGCCGCCGACGAGGCCGCGGCCCTCGGCCTCGACCTCATCGTCACCGACCACCACCTCCCCGAATCTGCCATGGGCATCCCGCACGCCCTCGCCGTACTCAATCCCAACCAGGCAGACTGCCCCTACCCCTGCAAACACCTCTGCGGCGCAGCCGTCGCCTTCAAACTCGCCCAGGCGCTGCTCGCAGCGCTGACCGCGACGACGCCGATCGCACTCGCTCCGCACCAAAACTCCTCCCCTCCTTCCTCAAGCTGCTCGCCATCGCCACCATCGCCGACTCCGTTCCGCTCACTCGGCGAAAATCGCGTCATCGTCGCCCTCGGCCTCGCGAACTGCGCCACCCCGTCCAGCCCGGCCTGCGCGCGCTCATGCAGGTCGCGCAAATCGACACCGCCGCCCGCCCGCTCACCGCCACCGACGTCGGCTTCCGCCTCGCTCCACGCATCAACGCCGCCGGCCGCATGGACATCGCCCGCGACGTCGTCGAGCTCTTCCTCACCCGCGACCCCGCGCGCGCCAGCGACCTCGCCGAAAAGCTCGAACGCCTCAACCACGATCGCCGCGCCACCGAAGCCGCCATGCTCGCGGACATCGAGCCCAGCCTCCAGGAGCCCGAGCTTCGCCGAAGCCTTCTCGCCGATGCGTCATCCTCGACGACCCGACTGGCATCGCGGCGTCCTCGGCATCCTCGCCTCGCGCGTCGTCGACCGCACCGGCAGGCCCGCCCTCGTCCTCACCCACGAAGACGGCGAGGCCCACGGCTCCGGCCGCTCCATCCCCGGCTTCCATCTGCTCGACGCCATCGAAAGCTCGCCGCGATCTCTTCACCCGCTTCGGCGGCCACGCCCACGCCGTCGGCTTCTCGCTGCCCTCCGATCGCGTCGAAGCGCTGCGCACGCGCCTCTGCGCCTGGGCCGCCGCGCATCTCTCTGAAAAAGATCTGGGCACCTCGCTCGATTGCCACGCCGAGCTGCCGCTCCACAAGGTCACTCCCGAAATTTATTCCTGGCTCCGCCGCCTCGAGCCCTTCGGCATGGGCAACGAAGAACCAGCCTTCATCGCGCGCAATGTCCGCGTGCTCGCCCCCCCGCGCATCATGAAAGAAAAACACGTGCGCCTCCGCGTGGCGCAGGGAGCAACATTCTCCGCCGTCGGCTGGAACCTCGCCGAACAGGTCACCGCCATGGGCGTGGGCCCTGACTCCGTCATCGACCTCGCCTACCGGGTCCGCCAGAATGAGCATCCGGAATTTGGCGGCCTGGAACTGGAGATCGCCGGTATTCAGGCCGCTCAAGCGGTATCCTGACGAGTCAGGCCCGTTCACCTGTCTGCAACGCTCGCGGCAGAAACTGGACAGTACACCGGTGCGCCTCGCGACGCATCTAACTTCCTGGTTACCCGCCATCCTTTCAACCGAATTGAGGTCCTCATGACCGCTACCGTTTCGGCTCCTTCCGCCATTCTGAGTCCGGAAGAAATCCGCACCATGGACGCCTACTGGCGCGCCTGCAATTACCTCTGCGCCGGCATGATCTACCTGCGCGACAATCCCCTGCTCCGCGAGCCGCTCAAAGCCGAGCACATCAAGCAGCGCCTGCTCGGCCACTGGGGCTCCGACCCCGGCCAGTCCTTCCTCTGGGTGCACCTCAACCGGCTCATCCGCAAGTACGACCTGAACATGATCTACATCTCCGGCCCCGGCCACGGCGCGCCCGCCACGCTCTCCAACGCCTGGATGGAAGGCACCTATTCCGAGATCTATCCAGACAAGAGCCAGGACTACGCCGGCCTCGCAAAGTTCTTCCGCCAATTCTCCTTTCCCGGCGGCATCGGCAGCCACTGCACGCCGGAGACGCCCGGCTCCATACACGAAGGCGGCGAGCTCGGCTACAGCCTCTCGCACGCATTCGGCGCGGCCTTCGACAACCCCGACCTCATCGTCAACTGCGTCATCGGCGATGGCGAGGCCGAAACCGGACCGCTCGCGACCTCGTGGCACAGCAACAAATTTCTCAACCCCGTGCGCGACGGTGCAGTCCTGCCCGTTCTCCATTTGAATGGCTACAAGATCGCGAACCCCACTCTCCTCGCCCGCATTCCGCGCGAAGAACTCGAATGGCTCCTTCAGGGCTACGGCTAGACGCCCCACTTCGTCGAAGGAGACGACCCCGCCGCCCTGCCATCCCATCATGGCCGCGACCCTTGAGCACGTGCTCGACGAGATTCGCGCCATCCAGCACGACGCGCGCGTCAACGGCAAAACCACCGGAGGCACAGCAGGCTGGCCGCGCTGGCCCATGATCGTTCTGCGCACGCCCAAAGGCTGGACCGGCCCCAAAGAAGTCGACGGGCACAAGGTCGAAAACTTCTGGCGCGCCCACCAGGTGCCCATTCTTGAAGTCCGCGAGAACCCGAAGCACCTCAAGCAGCTCGAAGAGTGGCTGCACAGCTACAAGCCCGAAGAATTATTCGACGAAGCAGGCACTCCCATTCCGGCCCTGCGCGCCATCGCTCCCGTTGGCAATCGCCGCATGACCGCCAATCCCCACGCCAACGGGGGCACTCTGCGCAAGCCTCTGCATCTGCCCGATTTTCGCGACTACGCCGTGAAGGTGAAAAAGCCGGCGAACGATTACGTCGGCCCCACCGAAATCCTCGCCCACTTCCTGCGCGACACCATGCGCAACAACATGACGAATTTCCGCGTCTTCGGCCCCGATGAAACCGCCTCGAATCGCCTGCAGGATATTTACGAAGCCAGTCCGAAAACCTGGATGGCCGAAATCAAGCCCGAAGATTCCGACGGTACCGAGATCGCACCCGACGGCCGCGTGATGGAGATGCTCAGCGAGCACACGCTCGAAGGCTGGTTTGAAGGCTACGTGCTCACCGGCCGCCACGGCTTCTTCTCCACCTACGAAGCCTTCGTCCACGTCATCGATTCCATGTTCAACCAGCACGCCAAGTGGCTCGAAAAATCAAAGACAGAATTACGCTGGCGCGCCGCCGTCTCCTCCATCAATCTGCTCATCACTTCCGTCGTCTGGCGTCAGGATCACAACGGCTTCTCCCATCAGGATCCAGGCTTCCTCGACGTAGTCGCCAACAAAAGCCCTGAAGTCGTCCGCATCTATCTCCCGCCCGACGCCAACTGCCTGCTCAGCGTGGCCGACCACTGCCTGCGCAGCGAGGATTACGTCAACGTCATCGTCGCCGACAAGCAGCAGCACCTCATCTACCTCGATATGGACGCGGCCATTCTGCACTGCACCAAAGGCGTCGGCGTGTGGGATTTCGCCAGCACCGACGATGGTCTTGAACCCGACGTCGTCCTCGCCTGCGCCGGCGACATCGCCACCATGGAAACGCTCGCCGCGGCCGCCATTCTGCGCGAGCACTTCCCAGACCTCAAGCTCCGCTTCGTCAACGTCGTCGACCTCTTCCGCCTGCAACCCAGCAGCGAGCACCCGCACGGCCTCACCGACGCTGACTTCGATTCCCTCTTCACGCGCGACAAGCCCGTCATCTTCAACTTCCACGGCTACCCGCTGCTCATCCACCGCCTCACGTATCGCCGCGCTAATCACGACAACATCCACGTCCGCGGCTACAAGGAACAGGGCAACATCAACACGCCGCTCGAGCTCGCCATCATCAACAACGTAAGCCGCTTCAACATCGCCATTGACGCCATCGACCGCGTGCCGCGTCTCAACAACATCGGCGCGCACACCCAGGAGTGGCTCCGCGATCAAATCACCGAGAGCATCGCCTACGCGCACGAAAACGGCATCGACAAGCCGGAAATCCGCAACTGGAAGTGGCCCCTGTGAGCGAGAGTCAACCCGGACCTCTCATCCTCGCCGTCAACAGCGGCTCCTCGTCCCTGAAGTTCGGCCTCTACCGCACCCCGCAAGGGTCGTGTGATCCGGACGTGCTATTGGCCGGCAGCGCCAGCGGCATTGGCCACCCCAACGGCCGCCTCGAGATCAAAGACGCCAAGGGCCAGGCCGTCATCGACGAAGCCTACAAGCTCAGCTCCCAGGGCGAAGCGATGCGTGAGATTCTCGACGCCATCGCGAAGCATGCCGGACAAAGGCCCGACGCCGTCGGCCATCGCATGGTGCACGGCGGCCCGCACCTCCGCGAACATCAACTCATCACGCCCGATCTGCTGCGCACCCTTGAAGCGGCCACGCAGTTCGCGCCCATCCACATTCCCGCCGCGCTCAAGCTGCTGCGCGAAACCGAAAAGCTGCTCCCCCGCGTCTCGCAATACGCCTGCTTCGACACCGCCTTCCACCGCACCATGCCCGAAAGCGCACGCCACTATCCGCTCCCCGAGCGCCTCTACGATCTCGGCGTCGAGCGCTTCGGATTCCACGGCCTCAGCTACGAATCGATGGTCACGCGGCTGAAAGCGGAATTCGGCCCGCAAATTCCCGAGCGCATCGTCGGCGCACATCTCGGCTCCGGCGCCAGCCTCGCCGCCCTCCGCAAAGGCGTCTCCATCGACACCAGCATGGGCATGACCCCCGTCGGCGGCATCCCCATGGCCACGCGCAGCGGCGACTTCGATCCCGGCGTCGTCCTCTTCCTCATGCGCACCGAACAGCTCAACGCCGACCAGCTCGAGTCGCTCCTCAATCACGACTCCGGCCTCGGAGCGCTCTCTGGCGGCGAATCCGACATGCGCCTCATCGAGCAGTGCGCGCAGAAGGGCGACGCCAAAGCGCAGCTCGCCCTTGAAGTCTTCGCGCACGCCGTCCGCAAAATGATCGGAGCCTATGCAGCCGAACTCGGCGGCCTCGATCTGCTCGTCTTCACCGGAGGCATCGGCGAACACGACGCGTCTATGCGCAACCGCATCTGCCACGGCCTCGATTTCCTCGGCCTCACCAGCGGCGACCCCGCGCAATGCCCCAAAGTCCGCGTCATCGTCGCCGAAGAAGAACTCCAAATCGCGCGCATCACCTGCAAATTGCATCAGTAATTGTTACGAAAACACCGATCCGCACGTTGCCCTACTGCACCCGGCTAACACCTTTGTTTTACAAATCCATTACCCGCTTAGGGGATGCGCTGGCTATCTTTCGGCCACTAGAGTCTTAGGTGTTGCCCCCGGGTCCGGGCATCGCCCAGGAGGTCACCATGAATGTACTTCGCATCATGCTTTTGGAATTAGCCGCTTCAGACGGTGGCGGTCAGATGATTGAGTATGCCCTTCTGGGTGCGCTCGTTGCCGTCGCCTCGGTCACCGCCATGACCAACTTTGGCAAAAAGGATCTGCTGAAGCTGTACACCACCATTGGCACCAACTTCAAGAAGGACGTCAAGTAGCGGCCCCACCCCTTCCACACGGCGGCTCCCGCACTCCTTTCCCGGAACATTCTCGCGTTCTTCCCCAAAAAGAATCTTCAAATCGCCGGCATCGCCGACCGGCTCCGCGCTGCCAAAAAGGACTAAAATTCAGGGCAGGAGGTTCCGGTGAACACTCTGACCTGGATTCTCAACCTCTCCCTCGCCGTCGCCCTGGCCGCGCTGATCGCAGCAAAGTGGTCGGTCTTCCGGATGGCGAAGGAAATCAACCGCAGCGTCGAGCCGCGCAACCGGGTTTCGCTCAGCTGGTGGCCCAACTACAAAGACCGCCGCGTCATGCACATGTATCACGCAGTCTTGCCGCACGGCCGCTGGTACACCGTCTATATCGGATCCCTCACCGGCGCCGCCCTCGTCTTCCTCTTTGCCCTGATTCTGGCATCGCGCACGGCGAGCTAACCAGCCTGAAGACGGTACCAACGTTCCCTCCTTAGGTTGACGCTGCTTCCATTGCGCCCCAATAATAATGATTCGCCCTAAAGTGTCCGAGCATCTCGAATCAGGGACCCAAACCGATCCCGAAGTCTTACAGGCAGAGAAGGAACCATCCGAGTGATCAAAAAAATCAGGCAGGCCCGATGAGCGCCGCTGTGGCTGGGCCGCAACCAAATCGGGCGCCAGGCTTCTGGCAGTCCACGAATGGCAAGAAAGCCGTGATGGCCGTAACAGGCGTGATCCTGTTCCTCTTCGTCATCGGCCATCTGCTGGGCAATCTCCAAATCTTCGAAGGCCCCGCGCGCATCAACGCCTACGGCCACTTCCTCAAGCAACTCGGTGAGCTGCTCTGGATCGTCCGCCTGACGCTGATCGCCGCCGTGCTGCTGCACATCGTGGCCACCATCCAACTGGCCCTGCGCAATCGCAAAGCCCGGCCCGTCGGCTACAAGGTCAAGAAGTCGGTCAATTCCAACTACGCTGACCGCACCATGTACTGGAGCGGCCCCATCGTCCTGGCCTTCGTCATCTTCCACCTGCTGCAGTTCACCGCCGGCTATATCCATCCGGAAGCGCGTTTCGTCGAAGGCGATATCTACCAGAACATCGTCGGCGGATTTAGCGTGTGGTGGGTTTCCGCCTGGTACATCTTCTCCCTCATCCTGCTCGGCTTCCACCTGCGCCACGGCCTGTGGAGCATGTTCCAGTCCCTCGGCATGAACCATCCGCGGCATACCCCGGTCCTGCAGCAGGCGGCGCTGTGGATCGCCATCCTCATCACCGCCGGGTATATCTCGATTCCGATTGCGGTTCTCGCGGGGTGGGTACGATGAGCACGATCAAACTGGATGCACGCATTCCCACCGGCCCCATTGAACAGGCCTGGGACATGGCCCGCTTCGAAATGAAGCTGGTGAACCCCGCCAACAAGCGCCGCCACACCATCATCGTGGTCGGCTCCGGCCTTGCCGGCGCATCAGCCTCGGCCACGCTCGGCGAACTGGGCTACAACGTCAAATGCTTCTGCTTTCAGGATTCGCCCCGCCGCGCTCACTCCATCGCCGCGCAGGGCGGCATCAACGCTGCCAAAAATTATCAGAACGACGGCGACAGCATCTTCCGCCTCTTCTACGACACGGTAAAGGGCGGCGACTTCCGCGCGCGCGAGGGCAACGTCTATCGCCTCGCCCAGAACAGCGTCCACATCATTGACCAGTGCGTCGCGCAGGGCGTGCCCTTTGCCCGCGAATACGGCGGCTCGCTCGAAAATCGCTCCTTCGGCGGCGCCCAGGTTTCGCGCACCTTCTACGCCCGCGGACAAACCGGCCAGCAGCTTCTGCTCGGCGCCTATCAGGCCCTTGAGCGCCAGGTCGATACCGGCCAGGTCACCATGATTCCCCGCACCGAAATGCTGGACCTGATCGTCATCGACGGAAAAGCGCGCGGCATCGTGGCCCGCAACCTCATCACCGGCAAGCTCACCATCCACATCGCCGACGCCGTCATCCTCGCCACCGGCGGCTACGGCAACGTCTACTACCTCTCGACGAATGCGAAGGGCTCCAACGCCACCGCCATCTGGCGCGCGCATCGCCGCGGCGCGCTCTTCGCCAATCCCTGCTTCACGCAGATTCACCCCACCTGCATTCCCGTCTCCGGCGATTACCAGTCCAAGCTCACGCTCATGTCGCGAATCGCTGCGCAACGACGGCCGCATCTGGGTGCCGAAGCAGAAGGGCGACAAGCGCAAGCCCGATCAAATTCCCGAAGACGAGCGCGATTACTACCTCGAGCGCAAATATCCCGCGTTCGGCAATCTCGTTCCCCGCGACGTCGCCTCCCGCAACGCCAAAGCCGTTTGCGACGAAGGCCGCGGCGTCGGCGAAGGCGGCCTCGGCGTCTACCTCGATTTCAGCGACGCCATCAACCGCCTCGGCGAAGCCACCATCCGCGAGCGCTACGGCAACCTCTTCGACATGTACCAGCGCATCACCGACGAGAACCCCTACAAGGTTCCGATGCGCATCTACCCGGCCATCCACTACACCATGGGCGGCCTGTGGGTCGATTACCAGTTGCAGAGCACCATCCCCGGCCTCTTCGTGCTCGGCGAAGCGAATTTTTCCGATCACGGCGCCAATCGCCTCGGCGCCAGCGCGCTCATGCAGGGCCTCTCCGACGGCTACTTCATCATTCCCTACACCGTCGGCAATTATCTCGCCAGCAACAAGCTCGGCAAGGTGACGGCCTCGCATCCTGAGGCGCAGGCCACGCTCGCCGCCACGCAGCAGGGCGTCGAAAAGCTGCTCGCCATCAAAGGCAAGCGCACCGTCGACTCCTTCCATCGCGAGCTCGGCAAAATCATGTGGGACGACTGCGGCATGTCCCGCACCGCCGCCGGCCTCCAGGACGCCATCACCCGCATCCGCGCCCTCCGCGCAGAATTCTGGCAGAACCTGAACGTTCCCGGATCGAGCGACGACCTCAACCAGTCCCTCGAAAAAGCCGGCCGCGTCGCCGATTTCATGGAACTGGGCGAGCTCATGTGCATCGACGCGCTCGAGCGCAACGAGTCGTGCGGCGGCCACTTCCGCGAAGAGTTCCAAACCCCCGACGGCGAAGCCCAGCGCGACGACGAGCACTTCAGCTACGTCGCGGCCTGGGGCTACACCGGCGCCAACAATCCGCCGGAGCTCAACAAAGAGCCGCTGGAGTTTGCCTACGTTCATCCCAGCCAGAGGAGCTACAAGTAAATGAAACTCAAGTTGACCATCTGGCGGCAGAAGAACCCGAGCACCAGGGGCAAATTCGTCAGCTACGACATGAACGACATCAATCCGGAAATGTCGATGCTCGAAGCCCTCGATGTATTGAACGAAACGCTGAGCGAACGCGGCGAAGAACCGATCGCCTTTGAGCACGACTGCCGCGAAGGCATCTGCGGCTCCTGCGGATTCATGATCTCCGGCGTCGCGCACGGTCCGCAGCCCGCCACCACCGTCTGCCAGCTCACTATGCGCCACTTCAAAGACGGCGACGAGCTGGTCCTCGAGCCCTGGCGCTCCGCATCGTTTCCGTTTGTGAAGGACCTGGTCGTCGACCGCCGCTCCTTCGATCGCATCATCCAGTCCGGCGGCTACGTTTCCGTCTCCACCGGCAACGCGCCCGACGGCAACGCCATCCCCGTCGGCAAAGAGCATGCGGATCGCGCCATGGACGCGGCGGCCTGCATCGGCTGCGGCGCCTGCGTCGCTGCCTGCCCCAACGGATCGGCCGCGCTCTTCACCGGAGCGAAAATCGCTCACCTCGGCATCCTGCCGCAAGGCAAACCCGAACAGGATCGCCGTGCCGTCCGCATGGTCGGCCAGATGAACGCCGAAGGCTTTGGCAGCTGCACCAACATCGGCGAATGCACCGGCGTCTGTCCCAAAGAAATCCCGTTAGAAGTAATCGCCGCGATGAATCGCGACTACCTCAGCGGCGCCTGGAAAGAACGCGCGGAGGTGATCAACACCATCCCACCCGCTACCGACTGGAATTTCGGGGAGAAGTAGCCCATAGATTTCTTGAAAGCCTGCTCGCATTCAGGAGTGCGGCCACTGTCTCTGGGTTGCTCGCAATAACCTGAAGATAAGCGCGAGCGGGCGCATCCGGATTCTTGCGCCTTTGCTCCCAATCGCGAAGAGTGCCCAGTGGTATCCGATAGAGTTCGGCAAACGTCTCCTGCGTCATGCCCAGCTTCAAACGCAGCTTTTTTACGTTGACGAGCTTCGTCAGCCCTCGCCCGTCGCGCGGCAGAGGCTGGGCGTCAGGATCAGCAAGCGCCGCCGCGTGGATCTGCTCGTCCGTGAGAGCCCCGACTTTTTCCCAATCGGTATCCGTCTTCAGCGGCGGATCGCCTGGCTCATGGGCGACCCTGAACATACCAGTCCTTTTCATAAGCTTCAGCTTTCCTGACCGAAATGATCCGTGTCAGATCCTCGGCGAGTTCTGTTGAGACCACGTATAAGATTCCGCTGGGGGCACGTCCCAGCGTGATAACCCGATCTTCCCCGTAATCGTAACGATCATCGGTCCAAAACTCGGAAGAAGGATCTTCGAGTGCTGGAATACCTTCCGCGAGGCGCACATCGTGCTTGCGAAAGTTCTCATCGTCCTTTTGTAAATCCCATTCGTAGAACATGGCGGAGAGCTAATGCCATTCTCCGCTCCCGTCGACTGGGCAAAGGCCCGCCTGCGGGGAACAATCAATCTAAAGTAATGGTACGGCTAAGCCGTACCATCGTCAATACACCCTCTTCGCAAGGGTTCCCGGGCTGCTCCGTTGCTACAATCCACTCAACGCTCCATCCGGCAAGCAAAATGAAAATCCCGCACTCGGCCCTCGTTTTCCTGGCGGCTTTGCCGCTGGCCCTCATCGCCCATTCCCAAAACACCCCCAAGCCCGTGACCCACAAAACCACTCCCGCCCCCAGCCCCGACAACGTCCACGCCTCCGCCCTCGTCATCGACACCCACGCCGACTCGCCGCAGCGCATGCTCGATGAACACTACGACCTGTCGCAGCCGCTCAACGGCGGCTACCTCAATTTCGAATCGGCAAAAAAAGGCAATCTCGGCGCGGAGTTCTTTTCCATATGGGTCGACCCGCGCTTCTATCCCAGCGATGCCGCCGCGCGCCGCACGCTGGAACTCATCGACGCCGTCTACGAGCAACAAGCGCGCACGCCCAATCAAATGACGATGGCGTATTCCCCCGAGGACATCGAGCGCGCCCATCGTGAGCACAAGCTCGCCGCGCTCCTCGGCATCGAGGGCGGCCACTCCATCGAAAACTCAATCCCCCTGCTGCGCGACTACTACCGCCTCGGCGTCCGCTACATGACGCTCACCTGGTCGAACTCCAACGACTGGGCCGACTCCTCCGGCGACATCGACGACCCCAGCGTCCACCACACTCAGGACGGCCTCACCGACTTCGGCAAAGATGTCATCTACGAGATGAATCGCCTCGGCATGATGGTCGATATCTCCCACGTCTCCGACAAAACGTTCTACCGCACCGTCATCACCTCGCGCGCGCCCGTCTTCGCGTCCCACTCGTCTGCCCGCGCCCTCACCAGCTCCCCGCGCAACCTCACCGACGACATGCTCCGCGCCGTCGCCCGCAGCGGAGGCCCCGGCAGCAAGGGCGGCGTCGTCATGGTCAATTTCTATTCCGGCTTTATCAGTGACGCGTGGCGCAACGCCTGGACGGCGCAAGCACCCGAGCGCCAGGCCGCTGAGAACGCGCAAATCGCGCAGTGGAAAGCCGCCGGCACGCCCATCACCTTCGGCATGACCGAGGCCATGGACAAGCAGTGGGCCGCGAAAATTCCCCGCCCGCCGCTCAGCATGCTCATCGACCACATCGACCATGTCGCGAAAACCGCAGGCATCGATCACGTCGGCCTTGGTTCGGACTTCGACGGCATTCCCGCCTCGCCCGAAGGTCTCGACTCCGCCGCCGACCTGCCCAAGATCACCGCGGCGCTCATGGCCCGTGGCTACTCCGCCGAAGATTGCCGTAAAATTCTTGGGCTTAACTTGATGCGCTACTTCCGCGAAGTCCAGGCGACGGCAAAGCAGCTGCAGGCAGAATCACCCGAACGCCCCGCCATCACCACGCAACAGCCGAAATAACGCATCCATCCTCTCAGGAGAATTCCATGCCCACCTACATCGCTCTCCTGCGCGGCATCAACGTCGTCGGCGCCAACCAACTCGCTATGAAAGATCTCGCCGCGCTCTGCGGCGACTGCGGTTTCCGCGACACCCGCACCTGGATCAACAGCGGCAACGCCATCTTCGAAAGCAAATTGTCCGAAGCCGCGATCCAGAAAAAATTAGAAAAAGCCCTCGCCGCGAAAATGCCCAAGCCCGTCGCCGTCATGGTCCGCACACCGGCTGAGCTCCGCGCCGCGCTCACAGCGAATCCTTTCCCCAAAGAAGACGGCTCCAAAGTACTCGTCGCCTTCGTCGGCGGTCCCATGCCCGCCAATCCCCTCGAAGGCATGGTCGCTCCAGGCGGCGAGCAGGTGCGCGTCGGCAAGCGGGAAATTTATGTCTTCTACCCGGAAGGCATGGGGCGGTCGAAATTCCGGCTCCCGCTCAAGGGCGTCTCTGTCACCATGCGCAACATCAACACGGTTGCGAAGCTGGTGGAATTTTCGGGTGGTTAGAAGCGGCTAGTTGCCGATCTGGCTCTTTGCGAGCGAATTCGCATCCGCCAGCTGCCCCATCGTCTCCCGCAAATAACGATGCGGATTGACCGGGGTATTGTGGATGCGCACTTCGTAGTGCAGATGCGGCCCGGTGCTCCGTCCGCTCATGCCCACATAGCCAATCACCTGGCCCTGGCGAACCGACTGCCCGGCGGTGACGGCAAACCCTGAGAGATGTCCGTAGAGCGTCTCAATCCCATTGCCGTGATCGATGATGATTTCGCGTCCGTACCCGTTTTCCATCGACGCCGTCTGCACCGTGCCGTCCGCGGCCGCATGCACCGGCGTGCCGAAACTCGCCGAGATATCGACGCCCGAATGGAACGCGCCTTCCCCGTTAAACGGATCTTCGCGTTCGCCAAAGGAACTGGTAATCGGGCCCATCACCGGCCACAGCGACGGCGCGCCGATAATGCTGGCCCAGTCCGTGGTCGCCGAGTGCGCCACCGCAGCCCCAAACCCCGCAAACTTGCCCGTCAGCGCATCGGTGCGCAGCAGCGTCAACTGGTTCAGCGACTGCGTGTAAGCCTGCTCCGTGAACGTCCCGGTGTTGGCGGCCTCGGCCGCAGCCGTCGTGGTCGTCGCCGCCTTGGCCAGCCGATTCTGCCGCAGCCCGTAGAGCGCCGTCACTTCGCTTGCCAGTGACCCCAGCGACGCGGCCTGAATGTCCTTCTCGTGCGCCACCACCTGCAGATGCTGATAATCCTTCTGCAGCGCCGCCTGCTGCGAACGCACCTGATTGAAGTTGGCTGTCTTCAGCAGCATGCGCGTGTACGATCCGGCCATCCCCGTAATGGTGAACGCGCCCACCACCGCCGCGGCCACAAACACGCCGGCGTAGTGAAGAGGAATCGGAATCTTACGAAGCGGTCCGTCCTTCTCGCGTGCTACGAAGATGATGTAGAACTGTCTGCGCAATATCCTATGATTCCGAAGAACTTCCGGAAACTCCTCATCGATCGTTCCTACAGCAGAGGGAGGGGGCTAACCACCTTCGTATGAACCGTACCAGCGACCCTTTCCCACGTCAATCGAACTTTCCGGGGACCTCAAACCTAAGTCATCCCGCTCCGGAACCGAAGACACTAACCCATTTTGAATCAGAATCGTAAGACTGTTACCTCAACCCATAATATCGCGATTATTTCCGGCCCAAACCGCGCCGGCCCCGGACACTCAAAAGGGGATCGTTGCCGAACGATCCCCGCACTCACAGAATATCAGACGGCCTCTGCGAGAACGGTGTTGCAGCCTCCCACCCCCATTCCCTGCCTCTCTTTCGATGGGTCCCGCGAAATCGAGGCAACCAATTTCTCCGCCCCGCCATCGCACGTTCGCTGGCCAAAGCCGAAAATCAATCAAGTCGACCGGCGTTGTCCATCTGGGATTTTCCCATTCCGCAATCGCTTTGGAGCCTTAACGTGACGACCCAGCTCTCCTCCGATTCCGGCAGTCCCCGCGTTTACATCGTCGACGACGAATGGATCATCGCGGAAACCCTGGCCACCATCCTCAACAAGGGCGGCTTCAATTCCCACCCCTTCCACAACTCCAGCCAGGCGCTGGTGCGCGCCATGGATTGCCCGCCCGACGTCCTCATCACCGACGTCATGATGCCCGGCATGACCGGCATCGAGCTGGCCATTGCCCTGCGCCGCGCCGGCCAGCGATGCCGCATCCTGCTCTTCTCCGGCCAGTCCGGAGCCCTCGACCTGCTCTGTGACGCCAGACGCCGCGGCTACGAATTCGAACTGCTCGAGAAACCCCTGCACCCGCTCCAGCTCCTCATGCGTCTCCGCAATATGAAGCGAATCGCTCCCCCGCTCGGCCCCTCGCCGCCCGGCGAATCCGATCCTTCGCCGGATACCGGAACCGGCTCCATCCCGGCAGCCTAGTTTCGGGCCGCCTGGTTTCGGGCCGCTTAGTTTCCGGCTGCCTCAATCGCTCTGCCTCGCTTATCGGCCGATCCCCACTCAGCCTTGAGGCCCGGTGGTATCCTTGCCACTTCCATGCGACTCAATCCTCTCCTCGTTCGAAGCACGCTCGTCGGCGCGCTGGGTGGCCTGCTCTTCGGCTTTGACACCATCGTCATTTCCGGAACCACGCAGCAGCTCACCGATATTTTTCACCTCACCCCCGCAGCGCTGGGATTCACGGTTTCCATCGCGCTTGCCGGTACCGTCCTTGGTGCCATCGGCTCCGGACCGCTCGGCCAGAAGATTGGCGGCCGCGAAGCCCTGCGCGTCATGGCCGTGCTCTACCTTCTGTCCGCCGTGGGCTGTGCGCTGGCGTGGAACTGGTGGGCGCTGCTGGGATTCAGGTTCATCTGCGGCCTGGGCATCGGAGGATCCTCAGTCCTTGGCCCCGTGTATCTGGCGGAACTCGCTCCGGCGCGTCTGCGCGGCCGTCTCGTCGGCCTCTTTCAAATCAACATCGTCGGCGGCATCCTGCTCGCTTACGCCTCCAACTACGTCGTTGCCCAGCTTGTGCCCGGCGTTGACACCTGGCGCTGGCAATTCGCCGTCGCCACCATCCCCGCGCTCTTCTTCGCCGTCTTCCTCTACGGCATCCCGCGCAGCTCGCGCTGGCTCGTCACGCAGAATCGCATTGAAGAGGCGCGCCGCGTTCTCGAGATGATGGGAACGCCCAACAGCGAAGCCGAGTTGCAGGAGATCATCGACTCCATTCACGTCGAGCGTCTGGCGCGCTCCGAGCCGCTCTTTCAACGCAAATACCGGCTGCCCATCTTCCTCGCCGTCAGCATCGGCATGTTCAACCAGCTGGCCGGCATCAACGCCATCCTGTATTACGCACCGCAAATTTTTCACTACGCCGGGTTCACCAATCTCTCCGGAGACAAACAGGCCGTCCTGCTCGGCGCCATGAATTTCTGCGCCACCATACTCGCTATGACGGTCATCGATAAGCTGGGGCGCAAATCCCTCCTGCTCATCGGCTCCGTCGGCACCGCCCTCTGCCTCGCCGGAGTGGCCGCCATCTTCCACGCCAACAGCCATCAGAGCGACCTGCTCCCCCTGCTCATCGGCTTCATCTTCTTCTTCTCGATTTCTCAGGGCGCCGTCATCTGGGTCTACATCAGCGAAGTCTTTCCCAACCGCGTCCGCTCCAAAGGCCAAAGCCTGGGCAGCTCGTCGCACTGGATCATGAACGCGCTCATCTCCGGATTCTTCCCGTGGGTCGCCGCGCGCTCCACCGCCGCGCCCTTCGTCTTCTTCTCCGCCATGATGGTGCTGCAGTTCGTGGTGGTACTGCTCGTCTATCCCGAAACCAAAGGCGCCAGCCTCGAACAGCTACAGCGCACGCTGGGCACCGACTAGACGATCCCAAGTCACGGATCACGAAGCGCGAAGCATGGGGACAAACCCACATCTTGTATCAGGGCATGACTTCACAGCTTGCGGAAAAATGAATTGCTTTGAAGGGGCACAGCTTCAGCTGTGCCGTAAAGCATTGCAAGTGCGTTCGGCTTTAGCCGCTGAGGGACGCTTCCCAATCAAATCCCAATCAATCACAACCCCGGCAGCAACCGCACCGACTCCGCCGCCAGCAACGCCGCCACCAGCGTCGATAACGCATTCACGGCATCGTTGTTCAGCCACCCGCGCCGCTCCGGGACCGCCCCCAGCAGACTGTCGAAGAACAACCCCACAATCGCCGCAGCCAATGCAATGCCCGCGTCCACTCGCCCCATCGGCAGCACACACGCCGCCACCGTCACCAGCACCGCCGCTGCCAGACATCCGGCCAGCGTGCCCACCAGCGTAATCGCGCCATCTGTCCCGGCCGGAACTCGCTCGAACGTCGTAATCATCCGCGGCTCGCCGCCCAGCACCTGTCCCATTTCCGAAGAAATGGTGTCCGCCGTAGCCTCCGCCATGGCAGCCACCATCGCCATCAGCGCCCCGCGCCCAAACGACGGCATCGCGCTGAACACATGCGCGGCAGAGATCGGAATCCCCGCCAGCACCGCCACGCCCAAATTTGCCGCCACCTGCGACGCTGCCCGCCCGCGCTTCCCTTCCGCAATGCCCAGCGCCTCTTTGCGGCTGCGCCCAAAGCGCGTGGCCGCCCACGTCATCAGGTAGAGCGCCAACACCGGCCACAGCGCTGTGTGCCATCCCGGCGTCTGCAGATAGAGCGCCGCCGTGAAGATGCCGCCCACCAGCGCCGCGCCTGCCGTCACCGCGCGCATCTGGTACCCCAGCGCCGCAAAACCGATGCTGATGACCACCGCCGGCGCCAGCACCGGGTCGCCCGCCTGCCACGCCTGGCCGCCCACCAGCATTACCCAGGTCGCCGCAACCGGCACAAACGCCAGCAACACCGCCTGCGACTGCCAGCGCAGCGGACCTGCTTCCCGATTTGGTCTCGCGCCGTCGAACATCCAGCCTCTCCCAGGGCGGGCGCAAACCCGCTCGCGTACAGTACAATCATCTTTCTACCAGCAACCAGTTTGAACCGGGACAATTCACGCGTCCCGTTCGAGGAGTCAGGGTATTGCGAGTGCGTAGCAGGTCATGGCTGAATCCCTTGCGGGAACGAATCAGCCCCACTTCGGATCGGTCTGAACAGGCTTCCGGCAGCGTCTTTTCCCGTCAAACAGCCATTTTGAGCGCAGCCGGCGTCGTCGTGGGCGGCCTCCTGGCGTTTGCCATCGCCGGGTGCGGCAACCAGTATCGTCCCGTCATCACTCCCATTCAGCCCACCGGACCCTCGTCGCAGCCCCCTGCGTCCATCATTATCGTCTCGCAGCCTGGCTTCGAGCCGTTCGCCACGGGAGCTGTCACCACCAACCCCTGCCAGGGCGTCACCTATTCCACGCCCAGCGTCTTTACTCTGGTCGACTTCGCCGGCGACTCCATCATGAATGAGGCCGACGGCGGCAATGGACCTCTGACTTATTCGCTCGAATCCGGCGGCGCCGACGCCTTTTCCCCGAACTGCGATGGTACCCTCACCGAAGTCCAGGCCACCCAGCAATCCCTGCTGACCAAGCTTGTCCTCACCAGCACCCTGCTCCCCGGTTCGGTCCCCACCAACGTGATGGTGGAAGGCGTCGACACCTATGTCACGGAGTCGGGCCTGCACGGTCCTTCCTGCCTCGCCACCAACTGCGTCGCCCAGCTCACCGGCTCGCCCGAAGGCCTGAAGCAGGAGATTCCTGTCGCCCCTTCGCTCATCAACATGGTCGGGTTTAGTGCGGGCGCCCGCGTCTTCGCCATCAGCCAGGGAAATTCCGGCACCGGCGGCGCGCTGACCTGGGGCCAGTGCTCCAATCCTTCCGCCGTCACCGTAAATGGCGAAGCTGACGCGATCGATACCGCAACCAACACCGTCTCCGCGCGCCTCCCGCTGGGCGTTTGTCCGGTCTACGGCTTGCAAACCCCCGACGAGCTCCGCACCTTCATTGAGAACCGCGGCAGCGGCACTGTGAGTGTCATCAACACGCAGCTCGACGCCATTGACACGCAGTTCACTCCCACCGGCCCCGCCCCCGGCACCATCAAGGTCGGCGCCGGTCCCGTCTTTGCGGATTACTACCGCCAGGGCCAGGTCCTCGTCACCGCCAATTACGACAGCAATACCATCAGCATCATCGACGTCAGCCTTGACCAATACGGCAACGACAGCGCCACCTTCGGCAAGGTCCTCGCCACCGTTCCCGTCGGCCTCCATCCCGTCGAAGTCTCGGTTCTCCAGGATGGCAGCCGCGTCTACGTTGCCAACCAGGGCGTCATCGGCGCCAACGGCGCCGTCGTCACGCCGGGCAGCGTCTCCATCGTCAACCTGAGCAGCTACAACGTCGAAGAAACCATTTCGCTCAACTCCAACCCGCACGCCATTGGGTCCATCTACAACTACCCCATCGGCAAGGTCTACGTGGCCTCCCAGAACAGCCCGTACCTGATCGTGATTCGCACCGACGAAGACATTGTGAGCGCCACGCCCGAAATGCAGGGCAACATCGTCGACATGCATGTCAACGAGCAATATCCGGGGCAGGCGACCTCAGGCCAGCTCAACTCCCAGACCGAGAGCCGCTCCGTCGGATCGGGAGCGCCATAAAACCGCTCCGTGACCTGCACTACTCGGCAGCGCCCATTTCCCGAACGATCATCAGTGCGCCAATCAATTTGCGATTGTCGGCGTAAATTGGCTTACTGGAAATCATGATGCGGATGCGGGTGCCGTCGGCCCTCCGGTAGAACATCATCCGCGGGTCCGTCGTCTCGCCGTGTTGCATCGCGCGCGCCAGCGGATTCTCCCCCACCCCGACCGGAACGCCTGTAGCGTCCGTCATGCCAGGCGGAGCGAATTCCGAAAGCTTCTGCCCGGCAAAGGCGACCTCGCCAAAAATGGCCCTTGCCTGCGGGTTCACCATGAAAATGGTGCCTTCGTTCGCATCGGCCAGGATCACCCCCACCGGCACTTCCTCGATTGCGGCCCGCAACTCGGCTTCGCACCACAGCAATTCCTCGCTGATCTGCTTCTGGCTCTCCACTTCCTCCACCAGCCCGTAAATCGAGACCACATCGCCCGCGGGCCCAAATCGCGCCGCGCCCCGCGAGCGCATCCATTTCCATTCGTCCTGCGGGCTCTGCACCCGGTACGAAACATCAATCGGCTCGCCCGTATTCAGCGAAATCCTGATGGCCTCCTGGGTGGGCAGCACGTCTTCAGGGTGCAGCATCTTCTGCCACCCGTTACCCAGCGCTTCAGCTATGCTCTGGCCGGTCACAACTTCCCATTGCGGGCTCGCTTCAATCACTTCTCCCTGCGCGTTCAGCACCCACGGCACATGCGGACCCAGAGTCATCATGTGGCGGAAATGCACCTCGCTCTCTTCGAGCGCCCGCTCGGTGCGCTTGCGCTGCGTAATGTCCATAATCGCCACGGAAACGCCCAGCACTTCCCCTGCCTCATCCCGCGCCGGCCGATACGACACCACAATTGTCTGCGCTTCCCCGCCACCGTCCGGAGCCGGCTTCTGCACCTCCACGCCGGTGATCGATTCCCCGCGCAGAGCCCGCCGGATGTACGGCTCGACCACCGGAAACAGCCGCGGCAACACCTCCGCCACCGTTCTTCCCAGATGCGCCGCCGCCGGGACGCCATTCAAATCCGCCAGTTGGCGGTTCAGCGTAACGTAGCGCAGTTGCCGGTCCAGAAAGCACAAACCCACCGGAGCGCCATCGTAGATGGCCTGCAGTTGCGCAAATCGCTGCGCCGGCAAAAGGTCCGCCCCGACGACAGATTCCCCCTCCAGCGGGGCAGGCATCTTCGCGGCCAGGCTTTGCGCCGGTACGGCCAGCATGCGCGGGATTTCCTCCGCCGGCCCCGGTTTGCCATACAGCCAGCCCTGCCCCAGGTCGCACCCCAGCCACAGCAGCATGCTGGCCTGCTCCTGCGTCTCGACACCCTCCGCCACGGTCATCATGCCCAGGCTCTGCCCCAGTCCCACCACGGCCGCAACAATCTTTCTGCGCTCCCGGTCTTCCGTCATGGTGCTGACGAAACTACGGTCCACCTTTAACCTGTCGAAGGGAAGCGACTCAAGATGCTTCAGGCTCGAATAGCCGGTTCCGAAATCGTCGAGCGCCAGGCTGCAGCCCAGCGCCTTCAACTCCCCGGCAACCGCTTTGGCGTGCGTCAGATCGTCGACCAGCGCGCTCTCCGTCACCTCGATCGTCAGCCTGTCCAGCGCAAACCCATTCCGCTGCGCGCACTCCGCGATCATTCCCGGCAGTTCTGCATCCTGCAACTGCAGAGGTGACAAATTCGCTGACACAAACAGCGGGCTCGCGCGCAACGCAACCGAAGAGAACGCCTGATCGAGCAGGCTCAGCGTGAGCTGGTTGCTCCATCCGTTCGCTTCAATCTGGGGAATGAATTCATCCGGCAGGATCGTTCCCTGCCCCTGCTGCCAGCGCGCGAGAATCTCAAACCCTGCCACCTGTCCGGTTTTCAACTCGACAAGGGGCTGGAAGGCTGGATAGAACTCACCCTTCTCCAGGGCCCGCAGGATGTCGGCGGCATCCGAACGCATTGCAACACTCTACCCCCAACCAGGGACATTGCGCTGGAATTTCCTGCAAAAGTAGTTGCCGCCTTCTCGGGGAACTCCCCATAACTACGGAGTTACTCCCATTTCATAATTCAAAGTCGCCAGCGACAGCCTGTATTGATACCGTGCGCTGGTATCTTCTATCTGCGCGCTGGTCTGCTGCAGTTGCGCCTGGCTTAGCTCCACAATCGAGCTCAATCCCAGCTTGTAGCGCGTCTGCGCCAGCCCCATCGCCAGATTCGCCTGCTTCACCAGCTGCGCCGTCACCGTCATGCGCTGCCAGTTATTGTTGGCCTGCAGCCACGCTGTCCGCACGTCGCGCACAATCCGGTCGCGCAGATCGCGGCTGTTCTCCGCTGCCGCCTGCGCGCGATACTTCGCCTCCCGCGCCTGGGAAACGTAAAGAAATCCGTTGAAAATCGGCACGCTCACGTTGCCCCCTACCCCGCCCCACCAGTTCGTTATGTAATATGTGCCGGGATCGACCGCCAACCCACCCACGGTGCCCGCCGCGCTCACCGTCGGCAATAACTGATCCCACTGCGCCCGCGCAAATTTCTGTGCCGACTGCGTGTCGTAGCTCAACGCCTGCAGATCGGGCCGCTGTTGCAAGGCGGTCTGAATCAGCGGTTCCACCGCGCCCGGCGGCGGCGCCGGTGCGCCATCGCCCTCGTCCAGCCGGTACGCCACGTCATGATCCAGCCCCAACACCGCGTCCAGCACCGCCATGCTGGCATCCGCGTTGCTTTGCGCGTCCAGCTGCAGCAACTGCGCCTGCGACAAATCCACATCCGCAAAACTCAGATCGAGGGTCGACTTCAGCTTGTTCTTCGTCATCGCGCCCACCTGCGAATCGGTCGTCTGGCGCGCATTCACTGTCTGCCGCGCCACATCCAGCTCCGCCTGCGCGGTCAGCGCGTCGTAGAACGCCTGATCCGTTTCCAGCACAATCTCTTCCGACGTCGCCAGCGCATTCGCATTCGACGCCTTCTCGTTCAGCTTCTGCGCCAGCACCAAATTGTGCGTATGCCCGAAGTCATAAATCAGCTGCGAGACGTTCACCCCGCCTCCCGCGTGTTCCAGCAGGCGCGACGACGTCAGCCCGCCCGCGCCAATGCGGCTCGCTTCCTCCGCATCCACAGCTGTTATCTCCCCGGTAGCCGTCGGCAGCTCCGCGGATCGCGCTTCGCGCACCACCTGGTGCTGCGCCAGAGCCAGCAGTTTGCCCACCGTCACTCGCGGATTGTTGCGAATCGCCATCTGCTCCGCCTGCGCCAGCGTCAGCACCTGCGCAGTTCCAGTCCCCGCAGGCGTAGCGGAAGCCGCCTGCCCGCCCCCGGGCGCGACCTGCAACAGTGCAAGGTTGTTGCTCCCCGCCGCCGGTACAGCGATCCCGTGCGGCGCCGGAGCTGCCGGCAATCCCTGCGCCGCCAGCGATCCACACGCCAGCAATGGCGCTCCCAGCCAGATCAGAAAATGTCTCATGCTTCGGCTCCTTCCTGCCGATTGCTGTTCCGTTCCTGCCGGCTGTGAATCATGAGATAGACGGCCGGCACAAGGAACATCGTCAGCACCACGCTGACTCCCAGCCCGCCGATGATGGCGCGAGCCAGCGGCGCGTACTGCTCGCTCCCCGCCTCATACCCCAGCGCCATCGGAATCATGCCCAGCAGTGTGGCCAGCGACGTCATCAGAATCGGCCGCAGACGCATCTTGCACGATTCGATCGTCGCTTCCAGCACCGGCAATCCCTGCCCATGCAGAATGTTCGAAAAGTCGACGATCAAAATGCTGTTCGATACCACAATGCCGGTCATCATGATCGTCCCCATCAGCGACATGATGTTCAGCGTGCTCCCCGTCAGCACCAGGATCAGGACCACCCCCGCAATCCCCGGCGGAATCGCCATGAGGATGATGAACGGATCGACGAACGACGCGAACTGCGCCATCAGCACCAGGTAGACGAGCGCAATCGCGATAATCAGCCCCAGCCCGAAGTCCTTGAACGCCTCGTTCATCTTCACCACCGCACCGCGCATGGTGATGACCGTGTTGCGGTCGGTCTTCGTGTGATCCAGGAGATTCTGAACCCGCTTCCCCGTCACTCCCAGCGCTTCCGACTTCGTCGCCACATAAACGTCAATCACTCGCCGGATCTGGTAGTGATCCACCTCGGTCGGCGTGTTGATCAGCTTGATGTCCGCCACCGAACGCAGCGGCGTGTATCCGGCATGATGCGACCCCGTCCACATTTCCGGAGACACGTCGCTCGCCTGCAGCGCCTCGTCGATCGGCGTGTAGCCCCCAGGTTCAATCCCGCGCAGCGGTATGTTTTCAAAGTCCTGCATGGTCATGTTGTTGATCCAGCGGTTCGCATACTGCACCGTCACCATGTAGTTGTTGCCGCTCTTCGGATCGATCCAGTAACTCGGCGCCACCATGCCGTCCGACGTCAGCGCGGTGATCACGTTATCGACTATCTCTTTGGCTGACAGTCCGATCAGGCTGGCTTTCTCGCGGTCGATATTCAGCTGGATGCCTGGATAATTAATGTCCTGCGGGATATACGTGCCGCTCACATTAGGAAACGTGCGAATCTTCGCCGCCAGTTGCTCAGCCGTCGCATAGGCGCCGTTCATATCCCGCGAGCTCACCTGCACGTCGATCGGCGCCGGCAATCCCTGATTGATCACGCCATCGATCAACCCGCCTGCCTGGAAGTACGTCGTCAGCTCCGGCATCTCGCGCGACAGCCGCTCCCGCACCCGCCGCATGTATTCGTAGCTGCCGATGCTGTGCCCATCTTTCAGGCTGGTCTGCACAAAAGCCGTATCCATCGATGCGTTAGACGTGAAGATGGACGAGAGATCCGGATACACGCCAATGTTCGACACAATCATGCCCAGATCCGCTGGCCGCACCTCTTCGCGAATGATGTTCTCCACCCGGGCGATATATTGATCGCTCACATCCAGCCTCGTGCCGCTGGGCATCCGGACGTTGATCACAAACTGCCCCGGGTCAGTCCGCGGAAAATAGGCCCGCCCCATAAACGGCGTAACCACCACCAGCACCACTGCAACGGCTGCGAGAATCCCGCCGGTGGTCAGGCCCGGACGCACCAGCGCGCGCCGCACCAGTCGCTCGTACCACTCCACCATCCGCTGGAAGTACTCGTTGAACCCTTCGATGACCGGTTGAAACGAGAATCGCCGCTTCGGCTTGTTCGCATGCTCCCCATGAGGATGAATGAACAGGGCGCAGAACAGCGGCACCACCGTCATAGCAAAGACGTACGAAGCGAACATCGAGAGCACCACGCCCAGAGCCAGCGGCGTGAACAGGTATTTGCTCACGCCTGAGAGTGCCGCCACCGGGAGAAAAACGATGGACGTCGTCACTGTGGCCGCCAGCACCGCCAGTGCAACTTCGGACCCTCCCTTTTCCGCCGCAATGCTCGGTGGTTCCCCAATCTCCATGTAGCGGAAGATGTTTTCCAGCACCACCACCCCGTTATCGATCAGGCGAGAAAACGCCAGCGCCAGACCCCCCAGAATCATGGTGTTGATCGATCCGCCCGTCATGTTGGTGATCAGCAAGCAGGCCAGGGCCGACAGCGGTACTGCCAGCAGCACCGCAATGGTCGCGCGCGGACTACCGAGAAACAGCAGGATCATGAGCCCCGTCAGCAGCAGGCCAATGCCCCCTTCTTTCCCCACATTGCGCAGCGCCTGCTTCACAAACACCGACTGGTCGAAAACCACCGCCGTCTTCAACGACGCCGGAATGTCGACCAGATGCTTGATTGCGTTCTTCATTCCATTCACGATGGTGATGGTGTTGCTGTTGCCGCCCTGCTTGAAGACCGGCACATACACGCTGCGCTGCCCGTCGATGCGCACAATGTTGTATTGCAACGCGCCCGCGTCCACCGCGTGCCCAATATCCGCCACCAGCACTGAGCCGTTGCCCACCGACTTCAGCGGCATCTGGTTCATCGCCTTCGCGCTTGGGAACTGGCTGTTCGCGTAAATATTGAAATCCTTGTTGCCGATCCGCACGTCTCCCGCCGGCAGAATCAGGTTCGAACTGTCCACCGCCTTCACCACATCGTTCAGGCTCAGGTTCCGCGCCTCCATCTTCAGCGGGTCGACATACACCTGAATCTGCCGGTACGTTCCCCCATATGGCTGCGGCACCGACGCGCCCTGCACATTCGAAATCTGATTGCGCACCTGGAACTGCGCCAGGTCCTTGAGCTGCGTCTCGTTCAGCCCCTTCCCTTCCAGCGTCACCAGGCACACCGGCTGCGTGGACGCCGTCAGCCCCAGCACCACCGGCGGCAGCGTTCCCGGGGGCAGGCGCCGCAAATCGGCCATCGCCAGGTTCGCCACATTGCTCAGCGCCGCATTCGGATCCGTGCCCGGCTTGAAGTAAATCTTGATCAGGCTCACGCCGGTCAGCGAACGCGACTCGCTGTGATCCACGTTGGCCGCCAGCGTAAAGAACCGCTCAAACGTATTCGTGATGTCTGCTTCGATCTGCTGCGGCGGCATGCCGTTGTAAAACGTCGCCACCACCACCACCGGCATATCGATGTCCGGAAACAAATCCACCGGCATCGAGGTCAGGTTCACGATCCCCACCAGACCTACCATCAGGCAGATCATGAGAATGAAATAAGGAAAGCGCAGCGCAAACTTCGGCATCGCTTATGCGCCCCCGTCGTTTCCGGCGTCCGCGTTCATGTCGATGGTGCCGCCGGACTGCGTCGCCGTTTCCGATGCGGGCGTGTTCTCCACCACCGGCGTCACTTTTTCGTTCTCGGCATACTTCGCCTGCGCCGCCAGAATCACACGATCCCCCGGCTGTAATCCGCTCTGAATCTCTTCCAGCTGATTTCCCAGGATCCCCACCTGCACGGTGCGCACGTGCACCCGGTTATCGCTGTCCAGCACGTACACCTCGTGCTCGTTTCCGTGCAGGATCACCGCGCTCACCGGCGCCGTCACCACGTTGTCCACATGGTTCAGCCGCATCAGCACATTGGCGTACATGCCGGAGTCGATGCTCAGATCCTTGTTCGGCACGTCCACTTCGGTTTCCATGGTGCGCGTCTCAAAATTCAATTCCCGCGTAAACCGCACCACGTCGCCGGTAAACGAACGCCCCAGCGCATCCACGCGCACCTTCGCCTGATCGCCGAGATGCACGTACCGCACATAGCTTTCGGGAACCGGCAGCCGCAGCCGCATCAGCCCGCTCTGCGCCACTTTCACGATCGGCAAATCCTGGCTGTTCGATCCGATGCCGGACTGGATCAGCGCGCCCGTGTCCGCATACCGCCAGATCACCACGCCATCCAGCGGCGCCACCACGTTCGTGTATCCCGCAATCGCGCTCACCCGCTGGTTATCCGCGCGCGAAACTTCCATCCCCTTCTGCGCCGCGTCCAGCGCGGCCTTCGCCGCATCCACATCGGCCTGGCCGGATAAATCCTTCGCCTGCGCATCGTCCAGCTCCTGCTGCGCCACCAGCCCCGGCTGCGCCTGCGAAGTCTGCAGCAGCCGCCCATAATCCGAGTGCAGCGCCGCGTACTTCGATTCCGCCGCTCTCACCTCGTGCTGCGCGCGCGCGATCTCATCCTTGCTGCGCGCCACTTCCGAAACTGTCCCCGCCAGTTGCGCCTGCAGCTCCGGAACTTCCAGCACCGCCAGCGTCTCGCCCTGGTGCACCCGGTCGCCAATGTCCACATAGATGTGCCGGATGAATCCGCTCACCTTGGGGTGAACGTCCACCACCTGGTACGGCTGAAACTGGCCCGCCAGCGTCAGCACCTGCGCAATGTTGCCGCGCTGCACCATTGCTACCTCGGCCGCCGGCGGCCCCGGCGCGGCCTCCACGACACTGCTTCGGCGATGCCCATGCCAAATCAGAGCCACCACAAGGATGGCAACAGCGATGGCAGAGAGCAGGACCCATAAACGCTTACGCATGCGGGTGTCCCCTAAAAACGGTGATTTTCAAATTTGGCCCGAAGCCCTGGAAAACCTGGACGATGATCCCGGTCAGGAATTGCCGTCACGCTCAGGAACTCAGGGACGCCGAGGTGCGGCGGATGAGCGGTGCAGCAACATTAGATGAGAATTAGCGGCGGAGGGGTGGGGGTCGTGTGAAATGCGCAGCTAAAGCGGCGCGCTCGGCGGTGCGCCTGGCCGGAGCCAGCAGCAGCCCCTTCCCGCCCATGCCGGGCCGGAATCCCAGACCCGCCAGCGCGAGGGCCACGCAAACCAGAGCCAGCGGCGCCACGGGAACCGGAGCGGTCCGAAAATTCACCGCCGGCAGCGTGATCTGCTCTTTGCCCGCCAGCAGCTTGGCCGCCGGCATATCCTGCGAAACCGAATGAGGCGGATCGTACAGCGACAGCTTGTACCGCAGTCCCCATGCAAAAACGCAGATCCCCAGCAGCACCAGGCTGAAGGCGAACACACGCATCCCCTTATTGCCAGAGAGACTAACAACGGAAGATCGAGGCGGATTGGATCGACGGGAAAACAAACGGGAAAACAAGTCGTACTACGATAGATGATGCCATACCTTGGACGGTTGTGAAACCTCCCCGGTAAGCAACCGGTAAGCAAGTCCGGCAAGCACGTCTTCCGCAACCCTCTCCACCACCACCACTTATCCGGCCTCCGATTTACAATCACCCCATGCGAATTGCTGAGTTGGCTCGCGTGCTCCAGGCGGAGCTGCGCGGCGACCCCGACCTGGAAATTACCGGCGTCGCCGGCATCGAAGAGGCCGGTCCCGGCCACGTCACCTTTGTCGCGAATCCCAAATACGCCGCCCTGGCCAGAACCACCAGCGCCACCGCCATCCTCGTCGTCCCCGGACTTCCCCGACGTCGCCGCCGCCACTCTGCGCATCGCCAATCCCTACCTCGCCTTCGCCCGCGCCATCGAACTCTTCTACCAGCCGCCCGCCTACCCCCCCGGCATCCACCCCACCGCCGTCATCGCATCCCACCGCGACACATCGGCGCCAACGCCCACATCGGCGCCTACGCCGTCATCGGCGACAACGTCGTCATCGGCGACGACGCCGTCATCCTCGCCCACGTCGTCCTCTACCCCGACGTCCGCGTCGGCAATCACTTCTTCGCCCACGCCCACGCCGTCGTCCGCGAGCACTGCCGTCCTCGGCGACGACGTCATCCTGCAGAACGGCGCAGTCGTCGGCGCCGACGGCTTCGGCTTCGCCCGCAAGACTGAAGCGGGTCGCTGGCACAAGATCCTCCAGTCCGGCCCCACCATCCTCGGCGACCACGTCGAGGTCCAGGCCAACTCCACCATCGACCGCGCCACCATCGGCGAGACCCGCATCGGCGACGGCGCCAAGATCGACAACCTCGTCCAGGTCGGCCACGGCTCGTACCGTCGGCGAAAACACCCTGCTCTGCGCCCAGGTCGGCCTCGCCGGATCCACCCACGTCGGCAAAAACGTCATTCTCGCCGGACAGGTCGGCGTCGCCGGCCACTGCACCATCGGCGACGGCGTCATCGCCACCGCCCAGAGCCGGCATTCCACGGCGACGTCGCCCGCCGGAAACATCGTCAGCGGCTACTCCCGCCATCGACAACCGGCAGTGGCTCCGCGCCGTCGCCATCTTTCAACCGCCTTCCCGAGCTTGATCACGAGACAATGGCAGCGCAAATCAAAATAACCGAAGAGTAGAGTTGGAGACTATAGTCGTCAGGACGGCAGCATCCGTAACCAGGTTCGCATCCAACTAGATCGATGCCTACGAACGATCAGGCATCCCGACGTCCTTCTCGATCCCGCCGCCGCGCAGCCGCGCCCATACGCGTTCTGCTGCTCGACGACGATCCGGACAACCTGCATCCTCCGCTCCACCATCCTGCGCCAGCACGGCTACGACGTGAGTCACCGCCTCCACCATCGAAGAGGCCGACCGAGCTCCTCGACCACATCGACATCGCCGTCCTCGACTACCACCTCGGCGCCGGCCAGTTCGGCACCGAAGTCGCCGCCGAGCTGCGCCGCCGCCGCCCCCAGGTCCCCATCATCATCCTCTCCGCCACGCTCGAGCGCCGCTTCGGCGGCGTCGAGGACATGCACCTGCTCAAGGGCTACAGTTCCATCGACGACCTGGTCACCGCCCTGCGCTCTTTCGAAGCCAAGCGCCGCGGCAAGCCCGTCGTCGTCGACGCCCGCGACTTCTTCTACTCCCGCATCAACATGGCCATCGGCGACGACGTCGTCCTCGAGATCCTCGATGCCGAAGGCAACTGGCACTACGTGAACGAGACTGCGCCCGCGTCCTCGAGAAAGCCCGCGACTGGTTCCCCGGCCGCAACATGTTTGACGAAATGCCGGAGTTGGCCGTCGACTGGGCCGACATTCTCCGCACCGTCGCCGAAACCCGCGAGACGTACATCGATCGCACCTTCCGCGGCGTCCTTAACCTGCCCAGCAAAGGCGACCGCTACGTCTGGAACGTGTTGGCCTTCCCCATCACCCTGCACACCCGCGAAACCGGCGTCGTGTTAACCGCGCGCGCCCTCGAACGCAAATCGGTTTTGTAATTCTCTCCGAAACATCTTTGGATCAAATCAGGCAGGCGCGAGATTCATCTCGCGTCTGCCTGCGCCTGCAGAAAAACGAATCCGGGTGCCCCTCAATATCTGCCCGGTTTTGGCAGATGTGGGCTAGCGCGAGAGCGCCCGTTTTGCCTCAGCTTGCGGAAAAACCGACATCCTGTATCCACAGCTTGCGGATAAGCGAATTGCTTTGAAGGGGCACGGCTTGAGCCGTGCCGTAACTCCCAAAAATAACGCGGGGCTTTAGCCCCCGAGGGACGTTCTTCGCAGTCCAACAAACCTACTTCGCCTTCCCCCGTCCCGACAACACAAACTGATTCCCATCTGGATCCCGGAAAATCGCCATCGTCCCCCACACCTCTTCCATCGGTTCCTTCGCGAACACGACGCCTTTCGCCTTCAACGCCGCAGACGTCGCAATCACGTCGTCGCACCAGAACGAGATGCTCTGAAATTTCCCAACCCGGTCCTCCTGCCCCGGCGGCGTGAACAGCGCAATCCCCGTCTCCGCGCCAGGAATCATCAGCTCAATCCACCGCTGCGTCGGCGTGAACGGCTGATCCGTCACCACCTTCATCCCCACAGCTTCGGTCCAGAACTTGAGCGCCACATCCTGATCCCCCACCGGAACCCCCACAAACTTAATCCCTCCAATCATCGTCGCTCCTCCCAATTCCCGGAGCATATCCAGCCAGGGGTCCCAGTGCAATCGTCCATTCCTTGCTATAGTATTCATCGGTATTGACTGAAAAGTATGCGAACACGGTAGACTCATGGGGAGAATTCCAAACCAGACACTACGGGAGCACGATGAAAAACAATGTCAGGATAGGACTTGGACTTGCCTTGGGATCTGGCCTCGGAATTTCCGCAGGGGCGGCGCTGCACTACCCTGGACTCGGTATCGCAGTTGGAGGCGCCTTCGGCCTGCTGACCGCCGCGTTAATCAACAGCCGGAAGCAAATTTCAAACTGACCCCTCGGCCTCAACCATTGCCACCGCACCCTTCAGGCAATACCGGTTCATCGGTTTAGCCATGCAAATCGACGACTACGTCACCGACGTCCTGCTCCGCGACCTGGTCGGCCACGACCGCCGCCCCGTCAGCTTCCTCGTCTATCTCTGGCTCGCCGCCTACCAGGCCCGCGCCGGCGCCCCCATGCAGGTCAGCTATCAGGAACTCGCCGAATCCATCGGCGTCTCCAAAAGCGCAGCCCAGGCCGCCGTCGCCTGGCTGGTCCGCCGCAAACTCCTCTCGACCGCCAAAACCAACGCTACCGCCATCCCCACCTACACCGTCCTCACCCCATGGAAAACCCGCAAATCGTAAAATCTGTGGTGGTAGCCTGAGGTCAGTCAGAAATGCATAAACTCCGGATCGTTCTTTCGGCCACCGGTACCGCGCTCGCAGCAGCCCTCCTGCTCGCCGGCTGCCAGTCTCCCTGGGTCCAGGCCACCGTCACCAACGACCAGGACACCCCCATCAACCTGGTCGAGGTCAACTACCCCGGCGGCAGCTTCGGCATCCAGAACATCGCGCCCCACGCCACCTTCCACTACCGCTTCCACATCCTCCTCAACGACAAAGTCGAAGTCGACTTCACCGACTCCACCGGCCACAACAAAACCGTCAAAGGCCCCGAGCTGGACCAGGGCGAAGAAGGCACCCTCGGCATCGACATCGGCCTCCAGGACAAGGTCGTCTGGACGACTCACCTGGCCCAGCGCAAATAGCCTTCCCCATAGCCCCAATCCCCGCTTTCTGGCAAACTAATCCAACTGTCTCTAAAGCATTTCCCCGGGAGGAAACCCCGTGATTCAGGTCGAAAACCTGACCAAAACCTTTGACCAGTTCACCGCCGTCAAAGACATCTCCTTCAAAGTAGAAGCTGGGGAGATCTTCGCTTTCCTCGGCCCCAACGGCGCAGGCAAAACCACCACCATCAAGATGCTCACCACCCTCCTGCGCCCCACCACCGGCCGCATCCACCTCGACGGCTTCGACCCCTGGGTCAAGCAGAAGGAAGCCCGCCAGCGCTTCGGCATCGTCTTCCAGGACCCCTCGCTCGATGGCGAACAAACCGCGTACGAGAACATGGAGCTCCACGGCGTCCTCTACCACATTCCGAAAAAAGTCCGCACCGAGCGCATCGAGCAGCTCCTCAAGCTCTTCGAGCTATGGGAGCGCCGCAACGACTACGCCAAAACCTTCTCCGGCGGCATGAAGCGCCGTCTCGAAATCGCTCGCGGCTTCCTGCACACCCCCAAAATCCTCTTCCTCGATGAGCCCACCCTCGGCCTCGATCCGCAGAGCCGCAACCAGCTCTGGACCATCGTGAAAAACCTCAACGCGAGCGAGAAAACCACCGTCTTCCTCACCACGCACTACATGGACGAGGCCGATCGCGTGGCGCACCGCATCGCCATCATGGATCACGGCGCCATCGTCGCCGTCGGCACATCGGCCGAGCTGAAACAGCAAACCAGCACCGACTCGCTCGAAGGCGCATTCCTCTCCCTCACCGGCACATCCCTGCGCGACGAAAGCGCCAGCGCCACCGACAACATGCGCCGCTTCGCGCAAATGTGGCAAAAGCGGTAAGAGATGTGAAGCAGAAAAACCCAATAGCTGTGCAGCAAATCTGGTTCGAAAATACACGGCCAGACACTTTCAAGGAGAAACAATGGGCGCGATTTACATCATGTGGCTGCGCGAACTCAAGCGCTACTTCCGCTCCAAAGCGCAGATCATCGTCTCGCTCGGCCAGCCCACGCTCTATCTGCTCGCCCTCGGCTTCGGCTTCGGCCCCATCTTTGCCAAAGCCGGCGCCGGCAGCTACATCCAGTTCATGGCCCCCGGCGTTATCGGCATGACGGTCCTGTTCAGCTCTATCTTCTCCGGCATGGCCATGCTCTGGGATCGCCAGTTCGGCTTCCTCAAAGAAACCCTCGTCGCCCCTGTCTCGCGCTTCAACATCATCTTCGGACGCACCCTCGGCGGCGCCACCGTCGCCATGCTGCAGGGCGTGCTCATGCTCATCGTCTGCATCATCGCCGGCTTCCGCCCCGTCTACGCGCACGCCCCCGGCGCCCCCGCCATCCACAACTGGGCCGCACTGCTCATCGCTCCGGTCTTCGTCATCATGATCGCCATCGTCTTCGCCGCCCTCGGCGCGTCCATCGGCTCCATGATCAAAGACATGCAGGGCTTCCAGATGCTCATGAACTTTCTCGTCTTGCCCATCTTCTTTCTCTCCGGCGCGCTCTACCCGCTCAAAAACCTGGGCAAAGTCATGACCTGGGTCACCCACGCCGACCCGCTCGCTTACGGCGTCGACGGCCTCCGCGGCGTCCTCATCGGCGCCTGGCAACTCCATTTCAGCGCGCAATTCAACTTCCTGCTCGACTTCGGCATCCTCGCCATCCTCGCCGGAATCTTCTTAGGAACCAGCGCCTGGCTCTTTTCCCGCATCCAGGTGTGAGAGCGGTTCGTTGATCGCTGGATGATCGGACGCATCTCACCAACAGAATCCGGGCACGTATCATCATCGGGATTGAAAAGGCACGGCGATCTACAGGTCTCATGAAAATGCATGAGTGCGAGCGCGCTGGGAAAAGTTTCGAATGAACAGCTTGCGAGAAAACCTGCATCTTGTGTCAGGGCACGACTTCCGTCGTGCCGCAAAACGCTCAAAAGGAGCAGGCTTCAGCCCCTGCGCCTCGTGTCAGGGCACGGCTTGAGCCGTGCCGTAAAGCACACAGAATCGTGGGCTTTAGCCCCTGAAGTATCTTTTTTTCAACCGCCGGGGCTGGCGAAATGCAACTCGTCCCAACCCCGTACAACCCCGCACCCCGTTCCTGCTTCTGGTAACGTGATATTTAGGCGATGACACATCTCATTCCTGCACTTGCCCTTCTTCTCTTTCAGGACGCCACAACGTCCGCTCCGCCTCCGGTCAGCAACGGCAATGACATCGTCGCGATGCTCCGCAACAGCGGCCCCGTCGCGATGGCCGTCCTCGCCTGCCTGCTCGTCGGAAGCCTCTACTCCTGGGCCATCATCCTCGGCAAGTGGGTCGCCTTCCGGCGCGCCCGCGCGCAGAGCCGCCGCTTCCTCCGCGCCTTCCGCAAAGCCACGCGCCTGCAGGAGATCGCGACCGTCAGCGAGCAATTCAAGCCCAGCCCCCTGGTCAACGTCTTTGACGAGGTCTACGAGACCTACCGGCGCCAGACCGGCGGCTACGGCCCTCCTAAGAACATCACCGCCCTCGAGCGCGCCGCGCAAACCGCCTCCAGCGAATCGCTGACCGCCATGGAAGGCCGCCTCACCTGGCTCGCCAGCATCGGCGCTATCTCACCCTTTGTCGGCCTCTTCGGCACCGTCATGGGCATCGTGAAGGCCTTTGTCGGCCTCGGCACCGAAGGCACCGCCACCCTGCGCGCCGTCGCCCCCGGCGTCGCGGAAGCCCTCATCACCACCGCGGCCGGCCTGCTCGTCGCCATCCCCGCCGTCATTGCCTACAACCAGTACACCGCCAGTTGCCGCGACTTCGCTGCCCGCATGGACGACTTTGCCCGCGAGCTGCTCAACAGCATGGAAGAGGCCGCGCTCGGGCCCAATCAGGACCCAGGAGACATCCGTGGCGTTCACAAGTAGAAGCGGCCACACCCAAACCGCCCTCGCCGAGATCAACATCACCCCGTTGGTCGACGTGGTCCTTGTGCTGCTCGTGATCTTCATGCTCACCGCGCCCGTGCTGCAGTCCGGCATTCAGGTCGCCGTCCCCAAAACCAAAACGGTCAAAGAAATCACCCAGCAGCGCACCGTCCTCACCATCAATAAAGACCAGGAAGTCTTCCTCAACGACAAGCCGGTCAACCTGAACGACCTGCCCACCCTTCTGCGCCAGGGCGAAACCGATACCACCGACAAAGTCGTCTACCTGCGCGCCGACGAGAAAGTCCCCTTCGGCGCATTCGCCACGCTGATGGATGCCGTGAAGCAGGCAGGCATCACCAACGTCAGCATCGTCACCCAACCCGCCGAAGGCGCCGCCGCGAAGCACTGACGCTCTCAGATCTTGTCGAGATGCAGCAGGTACCGCGTTCCCTTCCGCTCGCCCGTCCGACTGAGCGCGCCCTTCTCCACCAGATCCGCCAAATCGCGCGTCGTGGTCGCAGCTGAGGCCCCGGTGATCGTGCTGTAATTTCCCGCACTCAGACCTCCCCTGAATCCCTCCGGTCCTTCGCGGAACATGCGGAGCAGCGCCTTTTGCTGTCTTTCATTGATCTGATCGCGCAGCCGGTCCAGCAGCCTGGCTTTGGCAATCACGAACTCCGTCTGCGCCAGCGTCCGCCTCTGCGCTTCGAGCGCGATCCCTGCAAACCACACCAGCCACTCCGTGACGTCAGTGCGCCGATTGGCCTTGGCCAATGCGTCGTAGTAGCTCTTCTGGTGCGCAAGAATCGTCGTCGCCAGCCCCGTGAGCACCGGATGCCCGAAGCTCTGCGCAATCGCCTTTTCAGCAATCGCGCGCCCAATGCGCCCGTTTCCATCCTCAAACGGATGGACCGACTCAAAATACAAATGAGCGATCCCCGCGCGCGTTATCGCCGGCAGCGCTTCCTTGCCCTGCGGTCCGGTGCGATTGAACCAGGCGAGGAACCGCTTCATCTCTGCTGGGACTTTTTTGGACGGCGGCGCCTCGAAATGCACGGTCGGAGCGCCAATGGGTCCGGAGACAATCTGCATCGGTTCCCCGCTCGTGCGATACCGCCCAACATCCGTCAGGTCATTGCGCCCCAGGCTCACCATCCGGTGCCAGCCAAACAACAGGTCGCCGGTAAGTGGGCTGGAGAAGGTTCGATAGAGATCGACCATCATCTCGGCGATGCCCTTTTCCGCGGGCATAATCTTCCGCCGGTCCGCAGACGGCAATCCAAGCTGCCCCAATATCGATGACTGAACGCTGGCCCGATTCAGAACTTCGCCCTCAATGGCCGAAGTGGTGACGGCCTCTGCGCTCATCACCTCCAGCAAAAGCTGATCGTGTTCATCCTTGTCCAGGTGCCGAACCGTGCCGATGGCAACACCAGCGCCCAGCAGAAACTGCGCTTCGGCTGCGGAAAGCCGCGAGCGGTCCCACGTGAAATCAGGCCAGTCGGATTGTTGCCAATTCCATGTCATGAGCGATAACCACTCTCTTTATCGCTCATTATAACGCCATTTATGAGCGATAAAACCAACATTTATCGCTCACGACGACCGCGGCACCACCCCACCATTCTTGGAGGTTACATGGGCACCCCCCGCGCCAGCCGGCGCGCCAAACCGCTACACGCTACACGCTACCAGCCACCAGCTACCGGCTGCCATTAGTCAGCATCCGCACATACTCCGGCCAAAACTGAATCCCCATCCAGAAACTCTTCACCGGCAGCCGCTCATCCTTCCCATGCGCGCGAAAATCCTCCGGCCCCAGCTCCACCGCCGACCAGTTATACGTCGGAATCCCCGCCGCATTCGTGTACACGCTGTCTGAAGCGCCATCCGCCATATCCGCAATCACCGGGATGCCCGGCCAATACACGGCCACCATTTTCTTCAGCGGATCCATCACCTCCGGCTGCAGGGCCACCGGCGGCAGCGCCTTCGCGGCCGGAGCCGTCGGAGAAATCTCGCCCGTATCCGCCACATAATTCACCGTGATCTTCGGATCGGCGATGATCCGAATCAAATCCTGCCGCACCTCTTCGCGCGAATGCCCCGGCAAAATCCGGCAATTTACATTCGCCTGCGCCATTCCCGGCAGCGCGTTGTTCGCATGCCCCGCCAGCAGCCGCGTCGCCACGCAGGTCGTGCGCACCGACGCATTCCACTCCGCCTGCTCCGAAATGCGCGCGATCGCCGCCTCATCCGGAGGCGTCGCCAGCATCGCCTTCATGTCCTCCGCCGTCTGCCCCTGCTCCTGCGTGCTCAGCTGCTCAAAGTAGGCGCGCGTGATCGCGTTCAGCTCAAATGGGAACGTGTAGTTCTGCAAACGCTGCAGCGCGTCCGCGATGTGATAAATCGCGTTGTCCGGCACCGGCAGTGAACTATGCCCGCCAGGATTCGTCGTAATCAGCTGATAGTCCGCATACAGCTTTTCGCTCGCATCCACTTCCGCCACAATCGCCTTGCCGTCCCTCAGCTCCACGCCGCCGCCATCGGGATTGAACGCAAACGCCGCCTTCATTAGCTCCGGATGATTCTTCAGCAGCCAGTCCACGCCATTCGACTTGCCGCCCTCTTCATCCGCCGTCAGCGCCAAAATCAAATCCCGGTCCGGCTTGAACCCCGACTTGCGCAGGCGCAAAAACGTCGTCACCAGCATCGCGTCGCCGTCTTTCATATCCTGCGTGCCGCGCCCGTAGTAGTACCCATCCTTCTCCAGGAAATGAAACGGATCCACCGACCAGTCCTCGCGCCGCGCTTCTACCACGTCGAGATGCCCGATAAACAAAATCGGCGCAGCTGCCCCCGTCCCTCTGTAGCGAACGACCAGATTCTCTTTGCGGTCATTCGGACCCCCCAGGTAAACATCCGCCGCCGGCCAGCCCGCTGCGAGAAACCGCGCCTGCATCGCCTTCGACGCCGCCGTCACGCTTCCCACGCTGTCCGTCGTGTTCGTGTTGATCAGCTGGCGATAGATATCCAGCGCCAGCGCCTTCGTCGCCGCATCCGGGGGCGTGTAGCCCGATACGCTCTGCGCCAGCCCGCACGACGCAGCCAGCGATATCAAAACAAAAAGGGTGGCGAAACGGCTTCGCATCAAGGCATCTCTCCTGTTCAGGTGAAAAATCAAGGTATCAGATCGCGTTGTAAACAGCCCGCCCCTGGCATCTCCGCCTCCATTCTCGTAATCTGATTCGCGGAACCCAAAGCGAGGCAGAACCGACGTGAACGGATTCGTGAAGATCATCATGGCCGCCGCCCTACTCACCAGCGCAGCAGCAGCACAAACCAACCAACCGGCCTTCATCAACACGCTCATGCCGCAACCCGCGCAGCTCACTGCCGGCAACGGTCGCCTCTCCCTCTCCCAGGGCCTCGCCGTCAGTGACGACAAGTTTCACGACGACCGCCTCGACACCGCCGTCGCCTGGGCCCAGCAGCGCCTCCGCATGCAAACCGGCGTCGAGGCCTCGCGCATGCCGGGTCCCGCCGCATCGCTCGTCATCACCGTCGACGGCCCCGGCGAAGCCATTCAGAGCGTCAACGAAGACGAGTCCTACACCCTCACCGTCACCGCTCAGGGAGCTCATCTCCACGCAGCCACCGACGTCGGCGCGATGCGCGGCCTTGAAACCTTCCTCCAGCTCGTCCAGTGCGACGGCCAGGGCTGGTGGCTCCCCGCCGTCTCCATCCAGGATTCCCCGCGCTTCCGCTGGCGCGGCCTCATGATCGATTGCTCCCGCCACTTTGAGCCCATCGGCGTCATCGAGCGCACCCTCGACGCCATGGCCGCCGTCAAAATGAACGTCTTTCACTGGCACCTCTCCGATGACCAGGGCTTCCGCATGGAAAGCAAAGTCTTCCCCAAACTCACGGAAGACGGCTCCGACGGCCTCTTCTACACCCAGGAAGAAGCGAAGCACATCGTCGCCTACGCGCGCGGCCTCGGCATTCGCGTCGTGCCTGAGTTCGACATCCCCGGCCACAGCACTTCGTGGATGGTCGGTTATCCCGACCTCGCCAGCGCCCCCGGCCCCTTCACCATCGGCCGCAACTTCGGCGTCTTTGACGCCACCATGGACCCCACTCGCAAATCCACCTACGACTTCCTCGACAAATTTGTAGCAGAGATGGCGACAATCTTTCCCGACGAGTACATGCACATCGGCGGCGACGAAAACAACGGTGTGGAATGGAAGCAGAATCCGAAGATTCAGGCATTCATGCACGACCACAATCTGAAAGACACCGCCGCGCTGCAGAATTATTTCAATGAAAACCTTCTAAAAATCCTGGCGAAGCACGGCAAAAAAATGATCGGCTGGGACGAAATCCTCACGCCCGACCTGCCCAAGGACGTGATGGTCCAGTCGTGGCGCGGCTTTGACTCGCTCGCTGCCGGAGCCAGGCAGGGCTACAGCGGCATCCTCTCCGCCGGCTACTATCTCGACCACATGGATTCAGCCGCGACCCACTACCGCGTCGATCCCCTGCCCGCGCACAGCGACCTCACGCTCGAACAAGCCTCCCGCATTCTCGGCGGCGAAGCCTGCATGTGGAGCGAGTACGTCGACCCCCTCGTTATCGATTCGCGCATCTGGCCCCGCACCGCCGCCATCGCCGAACGCCTCTGGTCCCCGCAGTCCGTCAACAACGTCGACGACATGTATCGCCGCCTCTGGGTCGAATCGCTGCGCATTGAAGAGCTCGGCCTCACCCAAATCTCCCAGGAATACGTCAGCCTCCGCGCCCTCGCCGGCACCATGCAGATCAACCCCCTGCTGCCCCTCGCCGCCGTCCTCGAACCGGTCAACTTCGATACCCGCGCCGAGTGGTCGGAGGCCCACGGCATCACCACGCTCTCGCCGCACGATCGCTGGGTTGACGCACTCCCGCCCGATCCGCCCTCCCGTCACGAATTTGCTGAGATGATGAGCACCTACCTGCAGGACCCCGCCGCGCGCCCCGATCAGCAGGCCGCGCTGCTCGCCATGTTCCATTCCTGGACCAACGGCGAACCCGAGCTATTGCAGTTCGTCTCCGCCACACCGCTGCTCGCCGAAGCTCTGCCCCGCGCCCAGCAACTCAGCGAGCTCGGCACATTAGGCACCGAAGCAGTTGCATATTTGTCCGCCGGAGTCCCCGCGCCCCCCGGCTGGAAAGCGCAGAAGTTAGCCATCCTCGACGACGCCGCCAAACCCATCGCGCTCACGCAATTCACCGTCCTCAAACCCCTGCGCGATTTAGTGAATGAAGTGAAATAAAACCCGGCACAGTCCCCGGCCACAAAAAATGACGGAGGTTGAGCTCAATGTATCTGGCCCTCGATGTGTGGGATCGGATGGACGATGCGCATTCCGTGCGCTTCCGCTGCTTCCAAAATCTGCGCACCGGAAAATTCTCCGTGCAAAGTTCAGATCTCTATTCGCTGCCCATCGATAAAACCCGCGCCGACATTCTCGAATATCAACACGCCGAGCTCTTCATCCAGAGCCCACCCGAAGAACGCGGAGGAGGCTTCGACACGCTGGGAGCAGCCATCACAAACCACATGGAAAAATTCGGCAAACCGTAATTCGGGTTTTGCTACCTGCCACCGGCCACCAGCCACCGGCTGCCGTCAAACTATCCAGCCCCCTCCAACCACTTCATCCCCGTCGTAGAACACAGCCGCCTGACCAGGCGTCACCGCGCGCTGCGGCTCGTCGAACACCGCTTCCACCTCGCCGTCCCCCACCATGCGCAGCGTAGCCGCAGCCGGCTCATGCCGGTGCCGAATCTTCGCCCGCACCCGCAACTCGCCTTCCAGCGCCGGGATCGCAATCCAGTTCAAATCCCGCGCCCGCAGCGTCCGCGTCGTCGCTTCCGCATCCGCGCCCACCGTCACGCGATGCGTCGCATGGTCGATTTGAATGACGTAAAGTGGATCCGGCGACGCGACCCCCAGCCCCTTGCGCTGACCCACTGTAAAGTTGTGAATCCCGCCGTGCTGCCCAATTACTTCACCCGCCGTCGACACCAGCTCCCCCGCCGTATCCGGAATCGCCTCGCCCTGCTCCCCGAGATACGCCGTGATGAACTGCTTATAATCGCCGCCAGGAATAAAACAAATCTCCTGCGAATCCGGCTTCACCGCAATCGCCAGCCCGCGCTCCGCCGCAATCGCGCGCACTTCGGCCTTCTGATATCCGCCCAGCGGAAACATCGTCCGCGACAACTGCTCCTGCGTCAGCCCAAATAGAAAATACGTCTGATCCTTCGCGCGATCCACCGGCCGGCTCAAAATCCACCGCCCCCGCCCCGCATCGTACGCGTTGCGCGCATAGTGTCCCGTCGCAATGCGGTCCGCGCCAATCTGCCGCGCCCGCACCAGCAGCTGATCGAACTTCAAATGGTTATTGCACAACGAACAGGGAATCGGCGTGCGCCCGTTCAGATATTCGCGCACAAACGGCCGCACCACATCCTCTTCAAACCGCTCTTCCTCATTCACCACGTAATAAGGAATGTCCAGCGCCTCAGCCACGCGCCGCGCATCGTAGACATCGTCCAGCGAGCAGCACCGCCCGGTCACCGCCTCCGGCATCCCTTCCTTGCCAGCCAGCCGCCGCTGATTCCAAAGCTGCAGCGTCAGCCCCACCAGCTCATACCCTTCGCCACGCAGCATCGCCGCGACGGTCGACGAGTCAACGCCGCCCGACATAGCAATCGCAATGGTGTTGTTGTAGGACATAAAGGGGCCAGTAACTAGTATGACAGGACGGGCATTTCTGGTCAGCCCCGGGCCGCGTCTTTTCTATACGCTACACGCTACACGCTGTCTCACCGATTCACCCCACTCGCCAAAAATCCCCCATCCACCACCAGCACCTGCCCCGTCACAAACGAAGCCGCGTCCGACGCCAAATAGACGGCCGCGCCCACGACTTCCTCCGTCTTCCCGAACCGCCCCATCGGCGTGCGCATCAGCAATTCCTTCCCGCGCGGGGTGTTATCCAGCAAATCCGCATTCAGCGCCGTGCGGAAAACTCCCGGCGCAATCGCATTCACCAGCACGCCCTTCTTCGACCACTCCACCGCCAGCGACCGCGTCAGCGACGCCACCGCCGCCTTGCTCGCCGCATACGCCGCCACTTCGCTCAGCGCCACAAAACTATTCAGCGAAGCAATATTGATAATCCGCCCATACCCGCGCTCCAGCATGGCCGCGCCAAATACCTGGCACGCGCGCAGCGTCCCCGTCAGGTTGGTATCAATAATGTCGCGCCACTCTTCCTCAGGAAACGTAAGCGTCGGCGCGCGCTTAATCTTCCCCGCGCAGTTCACCAGGATATCCACCTGCCCAAACGCCTTCACCGTCTCCGCCAATAATTTCTCCAGCGATCCGCGATCCTGCATGTCGCAGGTCAGCCGCAGCGTACGGCGACCGCGCTTCTCAATCTCCGCAGCGGTCTCCTCCACCTGCTGCTGCCGCCGCGCTGAAGCGACAACATCCGCGCCCGCCTCCGCCAGCCCCAGGCTTATTGCGAGCCCGATCCCCGAAGTCCCGCCCACCACCACCGCGATCTTCCCATTCAGTTGCAGACCGGCCAGCGTCATCGCGCCTCCGCGTGTTCCCGCACCGTAACCGGCGATGGCTTGCCCAGAAACACCGGAGCGATATGCCGATCGAAGAGATTCTCCGTCACATTTTTCGCAATCACCGCTTTGTGCGCCTCCAACAAATCCGTGTACCGCGTCCCCATCTTCGCCGCAATTTTGAATCCCACATGCAGCAGCTGCCGCAGGCTGCTGTTGTACTCCCCCGCACGCGGATTATGCCGCAGCGCCGACGTGTACTGCTCCGAACTCCATCCCGCCACCGCTGTCGGCGTGGGCAGCTTCGCCACGTCAATATCGATCACCGTCGCATACGGCCCGCACAGCTCCGCGCGATGATCGTAGGCCTGCGCATAAATCTTCTTCGCCAGCGCCAACCCATCGCCGTCAGCCTCCGCCAGGCCGATAATTTCTTCAAGCCACGTCGTTCCCGCCGTCTTCAGATGAACGCCGGACTCCCGCGTGGCCTCATAGATCGCCGGATAAATCGAAAACTTATCGCTGCCCGAGTGCACGCTCAGCTTCAGATTCCGCGGCAGCCCAAACTCCCGCACCGCCCACGCAATCGCCGCCACATCCAGAGCAATCTCGCGCCGGAACTGCGCGACGTCGCCCACATAATCCACGCCCTTGTTAAACCGCCCCGTGAATTTTGGCGCAATTGTCTGGATCGGAATCCCCTCATCCGCAATCGCAGCCAATATAATCAGCAGCTCTGCCGGAGTCTGCGCCGCATCCGTTTCGTCCATCGAAACTTCCGCAATAAAATTCCCCGCGCCCTTCGCGCCCTCGATCTTGCGATAAACCTTTCCCGCCTCTTCCACCGCAAACAAAAACTTCGCCGCCGTCGCGCGCAGCAACTCCGGCGAAATCGTAATCGCTTCCGCCACGCCCTCCAGACGAATCGTTCCCGTCAGCTCCGCGCGCCGCTTCAGGAATTTCTCAATCGACGCCGCCGACGCCGCCTTCCCAATCGCATCCGCCACATCAATCGTGTAGAAGTCGCACGGCGCCAGGAATCTATCGACAGTGGTCAGATTGATGTGGTCCGCATCGCAGAAATAGGGCTTCGCCCAGCCCAGCGCCTGCACCGCCGCGTCCGCTGCCGCACGCGTCTGTGCCGGCTCCGAACCAATAATGTTGTGTTCCCGGTTCGATTTGTTCCACACCGGTATCACTTCCACTCCAGCCTCAGCCGCTGCTACACACGCCTGCAACTGCGCCTTCCCCTGGTGCGCAAAACGATCGCCCACCCCGATAGAAAACTTGCCAAGTCCCAACGAATTCCTGCTCATCCTCTCCTCAGTTCCGATTATTCCGAAGTGAAACAATCCTCAGTTTTTAAAACGATCCCGATGCGCCCAAAGCCCCAGCCCTGGGTTCGCCACATAGAAAATCTCTTCACCCTCCACAGTATTGAATCCGTGCGCCAGCTTCGCTGGATCGTACTTCTGCAGCATCGTCGCCAGATCCGCATACTCAAACCCCACGCCCTCCACTTCTTCGCGCGTCAAATGCCCCGGGCACCACGTAATCCTGAACCGCCCCTCCGACGACCCATGAATCAAATGTGCCGCCGCGCTCAAATCCGCCGCCAGATCCGCATTCTTCGCGACCGCCGCCAGCGTCGCGGGCGTCCCGTGGTAGCCGTACTTGCGAATTAGCGCGTCAATCGTGCGGTCCTCGCCAAACTCCTTCACCGCCGGCGCCAGCACAATCAGCTCCGCTCCGTCCGCCAGCGCCATCCGCGTACGGTACACCGCCTTGTTGCCCAGCCACGTGCTGTGAAATTCATGCGGATCGAGATACACCACCGCCCTGGTGAGCGGCGCATCCATCATCTCGAAATTCACCTGCAGACTCAGCTCCGCGGCGAGATTGAAGCACTCCGCATCGTCGCCAATAAACAAACCCCGCGTCGCCAAACCGCCATCCGGCGCCCGCCCCACCACCGTCTGCACGTAGACAATCGGCATCTGCGATAAGAACCGATCCGACGCATAATTCAACACTCGCCGCACCGGATTATCCGCGCGCCCCATGATCCGCTCCATCCCATACACCGCGCCCAGATAGTGGCTGCGATTAATTCCCTCGCGTCCGCCCGTCCCCACCAAAATGTTCTTGTTGTAATTCGCCATGCCGATCACTTCGTGCGGCACCACCTGCCCCACCGACAGGATCAAATCAAAATCCCCCTCGAGCAGCAGCCGATTCACCTGAGCCGGCCAGCTGTAACGCAGCTTCCCTTCCGCCTGCTCCTCTACAAATTCCGCCGGAACCTCGCCCAGCGTCTCCACATCCGTCCGCCAGTTGTGAATATGTATCAGTGACTGCGGCAAATCCCCAAACATCCGCGTCAGTTGCTCCGCCGACATCGCCGCATGCGTTCCCAGCGCCGGCAACACTGCCTTGAGCGCCTCGCCATAGTATTCCCACGCATACCGCGTCAGTTCCCCAGCCCGCGAATGCAGCCGCGTAATATCCGGAGGCACCACCAGCACCCTCTTCCGCGGCCCCAGCTCGTCCAGTGCAGCAAACAGCAGCGCACGCAGCTCCGTCGGAGCAATCTCCATCTGCGCATCACCCCGTGCCAGCAGCAGACTCATGCGGCGAACTCCACTTTCTTCAGCCCCGGCGCCAACAGCAAAATGATCCCCAGCGCCAGCAGATACATCGTCGACGCCAAAATGAACAGACTCACGTAGCTATGCGTAATCTGCAAAATCCATCCCGCCCGCCACGCCAGCAGCATCCCGCCCAGCGAACCCGTGCACGTCCCAATCCCTACCACTGCGCCAATCGTGCTCTTCGGAAACATATCCGACGTGGTCGTAAACAAATTCGCTGACCATCCCTGGTGTGCCGCCGTCGCCAAACTCAGCAACGCCACCGCCACCCATTCCGAATGTAAATATCCCGCTGTAAAAATCGGCACCACCGCGCACGCGCACACCGCCATCGCCGCCAGCCGCGCCTTCACCGCGCTCATGCCCAGCTTGCGAAACGGCAGCGGCAGCCATCCTCCGCCAATGCTTCCCACCGACGACATCGTGTAAATAACAATCAGCGGCAGCCCCAAATGCGCCAGGTTCAGATGAAACCGCGCGCTGAAATACGACGGCAGCCAGAACAGAAAAAACCACCAGATCGGATCCGTCAGGAATTTCCCAATCGCAAACGCCCACGTCTGCCGATACCCCAGCAGCCGCAGCCACGGCATCTTCGGCCCCATCTGCACCGCAGCCTCTTCATAAATGTGCCGCAGCTCTTCGCCCGTCAGCGTCGGATGATCCGCAGGCTTCCGGTAGTTCCGGTACCACCAGAAAATCCACGCCAGGCTGAAGAGGCCCGTCACCAGAAACGCCGCGCGCCAGCTATAGTGCAGCGCCACCCACGGCACAATCAGCGGAGCCAGCACCGCCCCCACATTCGCGCCCGAATTAAAAATCCCAGTCGCCAGCGAACGCTCTCGCTGCGGAAACCATTCCGTCACCGTCTTAATCGCCGCCGGAAAATTGCCCGACTCGCCCAGCCCCAGGCACGCCCGCGCAATCCCAAATTCAAAAGCGCTGTTCGCCAGCGCATGCCCCATCGCCGACAAACTCCAAATCCCCATAAACACGCAATACCCAATGCGCGTGCCCAGCTTATCGATCAGCCGCCCCGCACCCAGCACCCCCATTGCGTAAGCCAGCTGAAAGGCGACCACGATGTATCCGTAGTTCACCTCCGACATCCCAATGCTGTGCTGCAGCGTCGGCTTCAGAATCGCCAGCACCTGGCGATCCATGTAGTTGATCGAGGTCGCGGCAAACAGCATCGCGCAAATCGTCCAGCGCACCCGCCCCAGTCGAAATCCCCCGCCGCTCTCCAGCTCGTTCAGCGTCTCCACCTCGTTGCCAGCATCTCTCATCGCGACGTTGCAATTCCTCTAGAGCCGATACGCCTTGCGCACCAGGTTGTACGCCAGATCCCGCGACACTTCGACCGCTTCATCCTCATCCAGCCGATGCTCGCTCACCAACCGCGCCAGATAAACGCAGTCCATCCGCCGCGCCACATCATGCCGCGCCGGAATCGACAGAAACGCCCGCGTGTCGTCGTTAAATCCCACCGTGTTGTAGAAGCCCGCCGTCTCCGTCGTCTGCTCGCGAAACCGCAGCATCCCCTCCGGGCTATCGTGAAACCACCACGGCGGCCCCAGCCGCAAACAAGGATAATGCCCCGCCAGCGGCGCCAGTTCCCGGCTGTACGCCGTCTCATCCAGCGTGAACAAAATCACCGTCAGGTTTTTTTCGTTGCCAAACAAATCCAGCAGCGGCCGCAGCGCCTGTACATAATTCGTTTCCATCGGAATGTCCGCGCCCACATCCCGCCCATACTTCTCATGCAGTTTCCGATTGTGATTCCTGAACGATCCCGGGTGAATCTGCATCACCAGCCCATCGTCCACGCTCATCCGCGCCATCTCCGTCAACATCTGCGCGCGAAACAGTTCCCGCTGCGCCGCATCCGCGCGCCCATGCCACACATCGTCGAAAAGATGCGCAGCCTCCGCCCGCTCCAAATGCGCCGTCTCCGCCGTCGGATGCCCATGGTCCGTCGCCGTGCACCCCAGTTCCTTAAACCGCGCGCGCGTCGTCGCCAGCGCCGCCAGGTAGCCGCCCCACTTGTGCGTGTCCTCGCCCGTCAGCTCACCCAGCTTCGCCAGATTCGCCGCAAACCCATCAAAATCCGGATCCACCACCGCATCCGGACGAAACGTCGGCAGGATCCGCGGCGCAGCCCCGCGCACCTTCCACTCCGAATCGCGAATCGCCGCATGATCTGCCAAAGAATCGAGCGCGGAATCCGTCGTCGCCAATACCTCGAGCCCAAATCGCTCGTACAACGCTCGTGGCCGAAACTCCGGCGTCTGCAGCCGCTCCGCAATCACATCGAAATAATGATCCGCATTCGCCGCCGACAACCGTTCCGTCAGCCCAAACAATTCCTCGAACACAAAATCCAGCCACATCCGCGTCGGCGTCCCGCGAAACAGGTAATAATGCTCCGCAAAAATCCGCCAAACCTTCCGCGGATCCTCGATCGCCTCCGCGCCAATCTCCAAATCCTCCAGCGCCACGCCCTGGCTGTACAGCATCCGAAAAACATAATGATCCGGCTGGATCAGCAGCTTCGCCGGGTCGGGAAACGCCTCATTGCGCGCAAACCACCCCGCCTGCGTGTGCCCATGCGGACTCACCAGCGGCAGCCCGCGCACCTCCGCATACAAGCGTTGCGCAATCGCGCGCACACGCGGTTCCGCGGGAAAAAGCCGGTCGGCATCAAGCAGCTTCATGGAGTCAGGTGACATCGCGGCACTCAACTTCATTGAGCCTCATCCGTAAGCCCGCAGAAGTCACCGCCAGAATACACCGCCAAACGCCCTCGTAGCCCCCTCGCGCGGCACCCGCGTAAATCCTTCATTCGCCGCCCCAATTGCCCCGCCCCGCCCGTCAGTCTCCGGCTCGGGAGGAATAGGATGAAGACACCGCGATTTTTCGAGAATTCCCCCCGCAACTCCGCCCCTCCCGCCCTCCATGAACAAAACGTCACGCACCCGTCTCCTCCAAAGTGCTATCTAAAGAAGAGAAATGTTGTCTCAAAAGGTAGGCGTTGATTTGCGAATCCGGTTCCCGCAAGCCATCCAACGCCGCCGAATCGTCGTCTATTCGTGGGCCAGCCTGCTCCAGCCTCGCATGCGACATCCCATCCTGGCCGGGCGAAGGACCATTTGCACATGACGACGTCGTACCTGAATCGCATTGCCACCGCCGTACCCCAACACGATGTGCACGACGCCTTCGCCGTCTTCGCCGAGCAAATGCTCGCCGATCCGCGTCTGCGCGCGCTCTTTCGCCGCATGGTCAGCCGCGCCGCTATCGCGCATCGCTATTCCTTCCTCGATCCGCGCAAAGCCGCCGCGCAATTCTCCTCGCACGACGCGCATGAGTTCTACCGTCTCGGCAATTTCCCCTCGACCGCCCGCCGCATGCAGCTCTTTGAAGAGAACGCTCCCCAACTGGCCCGCCAGGCCCTCGATCGCCTCGCGCTCAGCCAGGAAGCGCGCTCCGGTATCACGCATGTCCTCGTCACCTGCTGCACCGGCCTCTATGCGCCCGGCCTCGACTTTGAAATCGTCGACCACCTCGGCCTCGCCCCCGGCGTCGAGCGCACCATGGTCGGCTTCATGGGTTGCTACGCCGCCATCAACGCGCTCAAGCTCGCGCGCCACATCGTGCGCTCCGATCCGCAGGCCGGCGTCCTCATGGTCAACCTCGAGCTCTGCACGCTGCATTTCCAGGAGACGCAGGAGCTGGAACAAATTCTCTCCTTCCTCGTCTTTGCCGATGGCGCCGCCGCCAGCCTCATCACCGCGCGCCCGCACGGCCTCGCCCTCGATAGCTTCAAAGCGATCACCGTGCCGGAGTCACGGCCGCTCATCACCTGGAAGATTCGCGATTCTGGATTTGACATGAACCTCTCCGGACAGGTCCCCGCGGAATTAGCGCGCGTCCTCCATGAAGGCGGACTCAGGGCGGATCGCGACAACATCGATCTGTGGGCCGTCCATCCCGGCGGTCGCTCAATTCTCGATGCGGTCGAGAAGGGGCTGGAACTCCCGCCCGATGCTCTCGCCGCTTCCCGCGAAGTACTCTGCCGATTCGGCAATATGTCGTCGGCCACCGTCATGTTTGTCCTGCAGCGCATCATGCAGCAGGCCCAACCCGGCCAGCGCGGCTGCGCCATGTCCTTCGGCCCCGGCCTCACTGCGGAGACCATGCGCTTCCATGCTGTCTAGCCTCACGCCCTCCAGCCCCGCGTCTTCGTGCACGGCGATCAATTTCGCTCACCGCGTCGCGCCCCGCGATCTGCCCGAGTGGATGGACGGCGACTGCAGCTATGAGGAATTCCGCGCCTGCCTTCGCAGTCTGGAGCAGGTCAACCGCTGGCTCCTCGGTTACCGGCCCACGCTCGCCTGGCTCGAACGCTTGCCCCGCACAGCCCAACAGCCCATCCATATTGTCGATGTGGGCTGCGGCGGCGGCGGCCTCCTGCGCCAAATCGCCCGCTGGGCACGCAGACGCAGCACGCCCGTCCGCTTAACCGGAATTGACCTGAACCCCTACGCGGCCTGCGCCGCCGCGGACTTGACGCCGAACGAATCAGACATCGCGTGGCTCACCGGCGACGCTCTCCTGTATCGTCCCGACCAGCCCATCGACATCGTCGTGAGTTCGCTGATGACGCATCACCTCGAAGAGGCCGAGATCGTCGCATTTCTCCGCTGGATGGAAGCTTCTGCGCAACTGGGCTGGTTCATCAACGATTTGGAGCGCTCTGAGTCGAATTCCCGCATGTTTGGCTGGCTGGCCGCCGCCGTCCGCTGGCACCCGTTCGTCCGGCACGATGGACCCGTATCGTTCCGGCGCGCTTTCCAGAAACAAGACTGGCAGCGCCTGCTCGCCGCGGCACAAATCCCGCAAAACGCTGTCACCATTGAACATTGGCGTCCAGGAAGACTGTGCGTCGGGTGCCGGAAGTGAGGCCGGTCTCGCTCAACTTCCAGACCACCTCATCACGTCTAATCATCGAAGAGAGAACCATGGCCACAACCACCCTGCCCGCGCAAAAAATCGGCGCTTCCCGCTTCAAGACTGTCCTCTGGATCTCCCTCGGCCTCACCACCCTCTTCGTCTTCATTACTTCGGAAGTCATGCTCTACACCGACTACCCGATGTATCACGCCTACCGTCTCCAGGTCATCGCCGATCGCCATCTCCTCATCCCGCACGCACTCGCCGGAACCCTCGCTCTCCTCATCGGCCCTGTCAATTTCTCCTCGCGTATCCGTCAGCGTTACCTCAAGCTCCATCGCACCCTCGGCCTCACCTATGTCGTCTCCGTCTTTGTCGGATCCTTCACCGGCATCGCGCTGGCTTACGGCCGCCCCGGTTTGCCCGGAACCTCCATGCAGGCCACGGCCTGGATGGTCTGCACCACCGCCGCTTTCATCGCCGCGCGCAACCACCAAATCACCGCCCACCGCCAGTGGATGGCCCGCTCCTACGCGGTCACCTTTACCTTCGTCTCCAGCCGTGTGCTCAACCTCTGGCCGCGTTACTGGGCCCACCTTGGCGACGTCCTCTCTGCCGTCGGCGTCATCGCCTTCACTCTGGCCTCGCTGCTCATTGTGGACATCGGCCTCAACTGGCACGAGCTCACCACCCGCCGCAAGGCATCATCGGCCGCTGCACGCAGTTCTTTGCCTACAACAACATGACGATTTGTACAGAATCAAGTCCCAGACGCCGTTACAGGCGTCTACTAGATAGAGCGAACCCTGCTAAAAATTCATGGGCCTGAACGTGAAGGTCCTTTACGTGAATGAGGAGTTTCCTTTTGCAACATGATGTCCTGATTCTTGGTGGTGGAGTAGCCGGTTGTGCCGTCTCCATCGCGCTTGCCCGTAAGGGCTTGAACGTCACCCTCATCGAACGCGAGCCCGCACCGCGCCACAAAGTCTGCGGTGAGTTCCTCAGCGGCGAAGCCCTTGAGGATCTGCACGCGCTCGGCATCGATGTCGCCTCCCTCGGCGCTGTGCCCATTAACCATGTTCGTCTGGCAGCCGCCCGCCGCGCCGCCCAAGCTCCGTTACCCTTTGCTGCGGCTTCGCTCACGCGCAAGTCGCTCGATACCGCGCTGATCGCCGAGGCCATCTCCGCCGGAGTCCGCGTCCAGCAGGGTCGCAGCGTGCAGTCGCTCACCCGCACTCCATCTGGAACCTGGGCTGTGGCGATCGATGACGGCACCACCCGCGAAGTCCCCACCGCCTTTCTCGCCACCGGCAAGCACGATCTCCGCGGCCACGCCCGCCCTCGCGATCCCGACCAGTGGCTCGCCTTCAAAATGTATTACCGCCTCGCTCCCGCGCAGGCCGCTGAACTCGCCGGCGCCTCGGAGCTCATGCTCTATCCCGGCGGCTACGGCGGCATCCAGCCCGTCGAAGGCGGCCTCGCCAACCTCTGCTGCGTGGTGCAGCGCCGCTTTCTGCCGCGCTCCGGCCACCCGTGGGAAAACCTCCTCGCAAAAATGCTTCGCGAGTGTCCACACCTCGCCATGCGTCTCGAAGGCGCTCAGCCGCTGCTCGCCAAGCCCATCGCCATCACCCATATTCCTTACGGCTACATCCGCCGCACCACCGACGACGGCCTCTACTGCATCGGCGATCAGGCCGCCGTCATCCCGTCATTCACCGGCGATGGCATCTCCATCGCCCTCCATACCGCCCGCTGCGCCGCCGCTGCCTTTTTGGCGGACCAGCCCGCGCCGCAATTTCAGGCGAACCTCGGCTCCTCGCTGCGAGCCCAAATGCGCCTCGCCGAGCTCGCCGCCGACGGCCTGAACAACGCCGTCGCCCGCGCCATCCTGCCCTTCTGCTTAAGGCTCTGGCCCGGCGTCATGTCGGTGACCGCCAGGCTCACCCGCATCGCCCAGCACAGCACCCTCGCTCCCCAAACAGCCACCGTCTGACAATCACGCAGGAGACATTGCCATGAAGATCTTCATCGCCGCCGCCCTTGCGCTCCTGCTCGGCCCTGTCGTACTCGCTCAACACCAAAACTTCACCGCCAACCCCAACACCAGCGAAATCAAGATGACCCTCAACACCACCCACGAGGTCGTCAACGGTACCTTTCACCTGCAGTCGGGATCGGTCGCGTTTGACCGCCATTCGCCCGCCCTCTCCGGCTCGCTCATCGTAACGGCCGCCAGCGGCAACACCGGCAATGCCTCCCGCGATAAGCGGATGGACAAAGAAATCCTCAAGGTCGATCAGTTCGCGATCGTCTCCTTCGCGCCCAAATCCTACAGCGGCGTCATCGCCCCCTCCGGCGATTCCACGATCCAGGTCAGCGGCGTCTTCACCCTGCTCGCCTCGCCGCACGACCTCACCATCCCCGTGCAGATTCACATCGACGGTGCCAACCTCACCGCAAAGTCGCACTTCGAAATCCCCTACGTGCAGTGGGGTCTCAAGAATCCCAGCTTCCTCATCTGGAAAGCCGAAACCAACGTAGCCATCGATCTCAATCTCACCGGCCAGCTTTCCAACTGACCCCTACCGCGGCACTAAAGTAAATCCCTCAATCGCCACCTTGCTCCCGCGCCACGCATTCACTGAAGGAATCACCATCACCGTAATCTGATCGAACTTCCGCAGCGGCGCCGTCTGCGAACCCGCCCGCGGCAAAACAAACCGCACCGTCTCCTCCGTCCCCACGCCTCTGCGTCCCGCAAATCCAGGCTCGCTCGAAGCCACCGGCTGAAATCCCAGCAGCACAAACTCATCCGGCTCCGACTCATCCCGCAGCATCACGCCCAGGTGAATCGGCCCCGCCTGCGAGTCCCCGTTCGTCACCGTCACATCCAGTTCCCCGCAACAACTCAGTCGCACCGGCTTCGCCAACCGCTCCACCGCCTGCATCCGCAACGGACCATCATCCGCTGACGCCATATTCACCCGCGCATCCGTCGGCAGCCCGTGCGCAATGTGCGCCGTCTCTCCCGGCGAATCGTCCGGCGGCTCAAAATACCAATACGCCCCATCAAACGGAATCTCCAGCGGCTTCGTCACCTTGTCGGCATCCTGCGCATGCGTCGCCGAAGGAAAATAAATCTCCGTCACCCGCTGCGCCGGAGGCCACAAAATCACGCTGGAAAAATGCGGACGCACCCGCGGCCTCTCCGCCGCCTGCGCTGTCTGCACCCGCAACACGCGCCCCGGCAAATCGGCCCGCCGCGCCAGCCACGGCAACAGCGTCAGCAGCACCACCAGCGCCGCACACGCCAGCGTCCCCCGACCAAACGCTGCCCGCCGCCGCTCCACCGCGCCAATCCCGACTTCGCCGCTCCAGTGCCACAGCAGCAGAAAAAACCCCACCCCCAGCAGAATCCCGGCAGGCAAATCGTCCCCCGCCGCCGCACAGCCCAACGCGCCCCACGCGCACGCCGCCATCGCCAGCGCGCGCCGCGGACGAAACCCCGTCAGCCGCATTCCATAGAGACTTTTGAAATCGCCGCCAGGCGGTTCAGCGTCCTCCCACTCCACCGCCGCAGCCAGCGGACGCAGACTCACCGCCATCGCCGCCGCGCCCAACGCCATCACCGCCAGTCCCCAAACCGGCCACGTCCGCTCGAGCAGCGCCACGCCCGGCAAAAACATCCATCCCATCACCGCATGTTTGAAAAAAGTTTTCCGCGAAAACGCCGGCTTCACTCCCAGCGCCTGCCACCCTCCCCAAACCCCCGCAGCCCCGGCCCCTGCCGTCACCGCCAGAAACCATGCGCACCGCACCAGCAACCCAAACCACGTCAGCCCCGCGTGCAACGGAGGCTCGCACCACAACCACGCCACCAGCGCTGCCGGAACCGTCCCCGCGACAGCCAAAAAACAAAGCGCTCCAAAATCCTCACGCCGCGGCGCCGCATCCACCCCATCCCTCTCGCGAACCGCCGCAACCTCCCGCATCGCAACCCCCTCCACAAAATCCAACCCTGCAGGATTCCGTTCCTACCGTGTAGACACCGCGCGCCGCATGTACGCCCGCTGGCGGCAGATCAACTCCGGGTGCCCCATATCTGCCCGGTTTTGGCAGATGTGGGAAACGCGCGAAGCGCGTCCGTCTTGGTCCTCGCCGCCAGCCAGGACCCAAGCGTGTATCGCCCCCACCCATCCGTCGCGCGTTCTATCCACTGCGGAACCCGCCCTACCACCCGCCACCCCTTCACCACCCGCGGCCGTCTTCCCTCCACCACCAACAACGCCGTCAGCAAACTCCCCGCCACCGGCAAACTCACCCCCAGCACCGCATACCCAAAATAAAAATGCGGCGCCGTCACGTACATCAGGTCCGGACGCCCCCAGTGATGCAGCAGCGCCACCGTCGCCAGCAGCAACACATTCAGGCTCGCTGACAATCCACTCACCACCCGCAGCCCCCGCAACCCGCCGCCCCGCGCCCGCCGCGCCACTACATACACCAGCGCCCCCAGCCACACAAAACTCACCGCCGGCACCACGCCATAGCTCAACTCAATCAGCGCCGGCCGCGGCCACCCCAGCGTCAGCCACTGCTCCGGAATCCCCCCCGGCAACCATCCCGCCATCGCCCCCCGCCACCACGGAAACAGCACGCTCCACCCCACCGCAAACGCCCCAGCGGGAGCAGCGCCCACCGCCGCCCGCGACCAATTCGTCCCAATCGCCGCAAACACCTGCCGCCAAAAACCCCTCATGCTCTGGTCCCGAAAGCACTGCTCCGCCAAATCCCCCGCCAGCGCCTCGTTCCGCTCCCCCAGCGAAAGCCGCTCCACCAACCAAAGCCCCAGTGAAATTCGCCAGGTGAGCCCAACCGGGTGCCCCATGTCCTTGCAGTTGGGGACATGGGAAACGCGCGAAGCGCGTCCGCTTTTAACGTCATCCTTCCACGAATCCCTCATGCCCAACCCCCTCCCACTCCAGGCAGCCGCTTCCACAACCCATTCAGCACCCGGCGCGTCTCCCGCGCCGTCGCCACCCCATCCTCGGTCACCTGGAAATACCGTTTCGCCCGTCCCCCGCGCTCCGGCGTCGCCTCCCCCAAACTCGAAGTCACCAGCCCCTTCGCCTCCAGCCGCTCCAGCGCCGCGTAGACGCTCCCCACACTCACCGCGCGCCCCCGCACCGCCCCCAGCTCCCGCGTCAGAGGAACCCCATAAGCCTCATCCCCCAGCCGGATCACCGCCAGCAACACCATCAACTCAAACTCCCCCAGATACTCCCGCACCCGCTCTCGTTCTTTCATATCTTCCTATATAGCGAATAAATCAGCCGCACGCAACCGCAAAATGATCCCCTCGGCATTCACCGGACAACGCCGCTCAGCAAACCGCCCCGTCCTCACGCCGCCGGACCAGCGTCACTCGTCGGCTCGCACCCGAACGGCGCCAGCCAGTCGCGGCGCCAGTTCCACGCTCCTCTTGCCGACCTTTATCTTGATATGGCCAGCCGCGCTCCGGCTCCTCACCTGCAGTTGCTGGCCCGGCCGGATGCCGCTGGTGCGCAGCAGCTTCAGCGTTTGCGAGTCCCGGTCTTCGACGCTTTCCACCAGGAACGGGCCATCGCCGGCCGTCTCGGAAAGGACAACCGCGCTACGCCTTGGCATCCTGCCGTCGAGCTCGGGAATGCAGTGGCCGTGGGGATCGATTTTGGGATGGCCGAGTTTCGCAGCGATCCGCTCCTCGAAACGCTCCGAAATGAAATGCTCGAGGCGCTCGGCTTCATCGTGAATTTCCTCGAGCGGGTAGTCGAGAACCTCATACAGGAACGTCTCGATGAGGCGATGATGGCGCAGGATCTCCAGCGCGCGCCGTTTGCCCGCTGAGGAAAGCCGCACGCCGCGGTGCATCTCGTAGTCGACCGGCGGCGGCGGCGCAGCGGCCAATTTTTGCAGCATGTTGGTCACGGATGCGGGCGCGACCTGCAGATGGTCCGCCAGCTCTTTGCCGGAGACGCGCCGCCCTTCAGGACCACCGAGCGCCAGGATGGCCTTGAGGTAGTTGTCGATGGACTCCGAATTGGGACGAGCTTTGGCGCGCGACGGCATAAAAGGATCTCTTCAGTATTGAATCACCCTTCGCGGGCGACATTGACGCGGAGGAATCAAATTAGGTATACCTAATGATTAGGCATGGCTAAATAGGACCTGCCTCGGCCCTCCCCGTGCCGCGCTCCGGCGGCAGCACTTCCACAAACGCTCTGGAGTTATCTTTTGTGAGATTCGCTCGCCTCCTGCCGATCCTCGCTGTCGTCGCCGTGTTAACTATGGTTAACCCTGCTGGCTGCACAAAGCGGAACCAGCAGCGCGATCACAGGAACGGTGGCCGACCAGTCCGGCGCAGTGATCCGCGGCGCGCGCGTGACGGCGACGGAAGTGAACAAAGGGACAGTGCGCTCGGCGCTGACCAGCGACGAGGGCCGGTATCTCTTCGCCCAGATCGATCCAGGAACATGGAAGGTTGCTGGTAACGGCCGCGGGCTTCGCAGAGGTCGAGTCGCAGCCGACCGCGGTCGCGTGTTGGGCGGACGGCCACGGTGAGCTTCACGCTCTACCCAGCGCGCTCCTCCGAAGTGGTTCAGGTCACGACGGAGTCGCCGCTGATGGCGCTCGAAAATCCGAACACGACCACGACACATCGCAGCGAAGACGATCACGAATCTGCCCAATCCCGGCCAGGACCTGACCTACCTGGCGCAGTTTGCGCAGGGCGCGCTGATGAACACGGCGGGCTCCTCCAACGACGCCAAAGCCGCAGGCGGCTACGGCAACGTGGAGTTCAACGGCTTGCCGGCGACGTCGAACGGGTACATCCTCGACGGCTTCGACACCAACGATCCGTTTCTCGGCCTGAATATCGGGCTCTCGACGAATCTGGTGATTGGCCTGGACGCGGTGCAGGAATCGACGGTGAACACGAATTCGTATGCCGTCGATCAGGGCCGCTACGGGGCGGCGCAGGTGAACTACTTCACCAAGTCGGGAACGAATCAGTTTCACGGCGACGCTTACGAGCTATGGAACGGCTCGGTCATCAACGGTGAAGATTACTTCCTGCACGCGAACGACACGCCCGGCAACGTCGCGATCAAGCCGTATTCCAATGTGAACGAATTTGGTGTGAGCATGGGCGGCCCGATCCGCAAGAACCGGCTCTTCTTCTTTTCTCATTACGAGGGCATTCGCATCGCGCTGCCGCTGGTGGCTCGCGTGACGTCGCCCTCGCCGGCCTATCAGAATTACGTGCTGAGCCAACTGCCGCAGGGCGGCGTCGATCCCCTGACCGGCGCGACCTTGCCGCGCCGAGCCAGATGAGGTGCCGTTCTATCGCAGCATGTTCGGGCTCTATGCCACGACAGCGGGAACACCCGTTCCCGTGCTCTCCTGTCCGCTGGCCGCGAATGGGAACCTGCTGCCCGGCACGCAGTCCGCCGCCAACCTGATGAACGGAAGCGGCTGCGCGAACGTGCACACGCAGCCCATGAAGAACAGCGACAGCGAAAATCTGATCGTCGTGAAGATCGATCACACCATCGATGCGAACAACAGCATCTGGTATCGCTTCCAGCAGGACACCGGGCTGCAGGCGGCCTACACCGACCCCATCAATCCGATCTTCAACTCGTATTCGCCGCAACCGCAGCGCACGCTGGTCGCCGGCTACACGCATCTCTTCTCGCCCAATCTCGTGAACCAGTTCAACCCCGGCGCCAGTTGGTACTCCAGCATCTTTGAGCCGAACCATGAGCCGCAGGTGATTGCGCAATTCCCCATCGTGCTGGCCGGAGGCAGTTCCAACGCGCCGTTTACGACCATCGGCGGCGACGACCAGACGTTCCCGCAGGGACGCAAGGTGACGCAGTGGCAGGTCAACGACAACCTCGTCTGGACCCGCGGCCGCAGCACGTGGAAGTTTGGCGAGAATTCTCGCCGTCTCGACATCAGCGATTACGATCTGGGCGAAGGCACCGTGCCGCTGGTGACGTACACCGATCTCGCCCAGTTCACCTACGGAGCCGCCTGGACCGCGACCACCGCATTTCCGGCCTCGCTCAAGGAGCGCATCGCGCAGGGCAATCTCGATCTCTACGCGATGGACACTTTCCGGCCGAGCGCGCGCGCCACCGTCACAGCCGGCCTGCGGACCACGTGGAATACTGACCCCGTGAACCAGCAGAGTTTGTTTGCGCGCCCCGCCGGCTCCTTCCTCACCATGAGCCACGATCCCGCCCAGCCGCTGAACCAGGCCGTGCAGACAGGAATCAGCAAGCTCTTTCCCGCCACGCCGCTCATCGTCTGGCAGCCGCGCGCTTCCGTTGCCGTCAAGCTCACCAGCAAAATGGACATCCACGCCGGCGGCGGCGTCTTCAACGACATTGTTCCAGCCGAGGTCGCCGACCTGGGCGCGATGAATCCTCCCTACGCGCCAGTATTCGTCGGTGGCATCAACGGACAAGTGGGCGGCCTGGCCCTGGCGCCTGGCGTTCCCAACAGCGCCGTGGATGCGACGAGCCAGGCGAGCAGCGCCTTCCAGACCGCATTTCGCTCCGGCGTCTCGCCCTGCGCGGGTGCATCCGGAGCCCCCATCTGCCCACTGGCTGTGGACCTGAACACCTTCCCCAGCGGCACGCTCAAGACGCCCTACTTCCTGCAATGGAGTTTCGGCGTGGAGCGGCAGCTGGGTGCACATGGCTCGCTGCGCGCCGATTATGTTGGCACTCGCGCGGTCGACGAGCCATTCCAGGTCCAGCTCAACGGCTATCAGACCATCTGCTCCGGATGCTTCGCGCCCTACAGCTACGGCCGCGCGCCCGATCCCCGCTTCGGCAGCGTGAATGAGTTCCGCACCGGAGCCGGCAGCCACTACAACGGCCTGCAAACCAGCGTGGCGGAGAATGTGCGCGGACTCACCCTGCACGCGAACTACACCCTGAGCCATTGCCTCGACGAGGTTTCCAACGGCGGCCTGCTTCCCTTCTCCTCGCTCGGTATCCTCTCGCCGCTGCCCGGCAGCCTGCGCCGAGAATATGGCGATTGCGATTACGACGTCCGCCACAACCTTTCGGCTTTCGGCGTGTGGCAGATTCCGTTTCGCTCGCAGCATGCGCTGTTGCGCCGCTCATTCGGCGACTGGCAGTTTTCGCAGACGCTGTTTCTGCACAGCGGTTTGCCCTTCAGCGTTCTGAGCGCGCCTTACACGGCAAGTGGCCGCGGCATCTTTCAGGCAGCGGGACCGCAGTTCGCCAGCCGCGTGCCCGGCGTTGCGCCTGATCGCAGATCTTCGATAGCGAACGTCACCCTGCCTGGAACGCTGCAATGGCTTAATCCCGACGCTTTTATCTCGGCTGTCGATCCCTCCAACGGCGCGTGCGCGGCAGGCGATTCGCCCAGCACATGCCAGTTCGGCAACTTAGCGCGCAACGCCTTGCGCGGCCCGCATTTCACTTATTCTGAAATCTATCTGACGAAGAAGATCCCTCTCACCGAAGGCGTGACGCTGCGTTTCGATATGCAGATGTTCAACGCCTTCAATCACCCGAACTTCGCCCTGCCCACCGACGTGCAGGCAGGAATTCCCGGCGAGCCATCAACGCAGACCGGCTTCGGCGGCCTCACCAGCACCATCTCTCCGCCCACCGGACTGCTGGGCGTAGGCCTCGGCGGCGACAGCTCGCCGCGCATGATTGCGTTCCAGGGTCGCATCGAGTTCTAAAAGCGCGATCCACATCTTTATGGTAGTCATCGTCCTCAAGCGCTCCTGGCCTTCTTAACGAGGAATATCTGCCGTGCGTATCAGAACGGTTCCGTCGGGCTCGACATGGCCGGAGAGATATTTGCGTCGCGCGATCTCTTCAATGGCCTGGATATGTTTGCGGAATACGTCAAGCTTGTTCTTCTGGTCGCCGCCGAAGTGGTCATCAAGCGCCTCTCTGCTGATGGCGCATCGTATTCGCTGTGTTCGGTCCTGCCCCGAAAACACGACAGCGTCCCGACTGGCGTCATACCGTTCTTCCGGAGTCGGGAATATTAATTCCTTGTTTTCCCACGCGATCTGCCACGCCGCAAATTCGCTCGGTCGAACCTGAAGACGCGCGAAATTTCCCTCGTGCAGTCCGAGAAGATCGGACTCGGCCATCTCCCTGAATCTCCCTCTCTCAGTGAACGCAATATTGTCCGTCACCCACTCCGCGGTATACCCAGTTGCCTCTTTTCTCCCCATACGGCGACGTACCACGTCCCCCACAAGCTGGCGTAGCGCCTCCCGGTGCCGCTGCCTGAAAGGATCAGGATCACCCAGGGACTGCCTTACTGCCGCGTAACGCTCGGCCGACCGCTCATAAGCCCAGACGAAGACATCCTTAAGCAAATCCACCTTGTTCAACTCATAGACCCCCAGAATGGCCTCTGTGTAGCTCGAACGCGGAACGTCGGTAAATGAAAGTGGCGACAAGTTCTCCCTGATGAAAGGAATGTTCGCCGCCAAACGTGATACACGCTTGTTCACATCGTCGAATGGCTGAAGGTACGGCAGTTGCACCATTGCGAATAACGATTGCTCAAACGGGTCATGGATCGCCTGCGCCGTTGCCAGCACCTGGTTAAAGCACTCCTCCACCAACTGCGGAACTTCGAGAGGATGGAAGACGGACTTTTCAATGCCGACCGCAATGCGCCGCAACCGTCCAGCCGCCGACTCATCTTCCAGTAGGTTTTGCGCCAGAATCCCATGGAGGTTCAGAATCGTATAGCGGTTAAAACCGATCTCATCCGCCGCGCCCACAAGAAACGCAATGGCGTCCTTGTGATTGAGTATCATCTGGGCTTCCATCTTGTTCCGCCCTTGCGTTTCTTCGCCAAATTCAATCAGGCGTCGGGTGTCGAGCAGGGAGTAGGTATTCCCCTCCAGTCGGCTTGAGTTCCAGGACAGGTCAATCAGCAGACGGTTGAGAATCTGCTTCGCATAGGTTCCGGCGACCTCGGCTGCAGCCCTCGTCCTGCCCACCTCTGCCAGGTGGACCCGTTCTTTGGGCGAAAGATAGAAACTTGAGTTGGGGCGATATCCGTCGAGAAATTGACGGTTATACCCGACGGCCTTTCGGGCCCCGAACGGCTGCTGCAGATACTCGTGTATCTTCACGCTTTCTGCGGAGAGAGGTATTTGCGCTTTGCGCGATTTCTCCTCTTCCAGCCCTGCTTGCCGTGCAGCCGTTTCTTTCTGTTCCCCCACCGCCTGCGAAAGCCGGTATCGCGCAGCTGGGCCCTTGCCGTCCTGCACGAGGCGTCCATCCACTACGAGGCTTCTCAACCAGTACTGGAGGGTTCGTTGCGGGATCTTATTCAGAACCTTGGCGATGTCGCTTCTCCGCGCACCATCAGTGCTTTCCCGCACGACGGTGACGATTGCAGCTAAATCTTCTTCCCTTAGGCGTTTCGGCACGCTTCCTCCGCTTGGTTTGCGCGAATCCTATCGCGCAATTAAACCATGCTACCGCGCAACTATCAAGAAATGTCGCGCAATAAAAACAGCATCGCGCAATATTAGGCTGCGTGATCACCGCAATCTTGCGCGATGCCTAAATGCCCGACGCTGATTAACGGTCGTGCTCCAGATCTGCCGGGTTCGGCGGATGGGGGGAGATGCGCGACAGCGCATCCCGCCTCGTGTCAGGGCACGGCTTTCAGCCGTGCCGTAACGCCCCCAAATCCAACCGGGCTTGAGCCCTGAGGCACTTCATTCGTGATGCCCGCAGCGCTGACGAAGCATTTTCCTTCGCCGCAGAAAATGCGTGACGCGATCGACGAGCCGCAGTTACTCTCACCTTCAGCACCGAGTTCACCAGCTGATATGACGTCAGAAGAGCTGCGCACAGAACACTCGACCATGCCGCAGGAGTTGACCGGGCCGGCGCCCCGGTCCGTACGGCTAACCCGCGGCGGTTTCGTCCTCACCGGACTCGCCGTAGTTCTTTTACTCGCCGCCGTTTTCGGATGTGCGAAACTCTGCAGTCTGGCCGTCACCGAGCAACAACGAAAATCCATCCTGCGCTCGGATGGTCAGGTTGTAACAGGCGTGGTGACCAGAATGCTTGCAGGAGGCCGCGGCTCCTCCCGGTCGGTTCAGTATTCCTTTCTCTTCAACCGAACCGTGTATACGGGCGAAACGAAAATGCCCGACTTCTCAGGCCCTCACCTAGAGGTCGGCGATGACATACCCATTCGCTTCCTGCCGGAGAATCCCTCCGTCAATCATCCCAACGCCTGGGAGTGGTCGATATCAGCCGAATGGGGTTGGTTCCTTTGCCTTGGAATCCTCTCATTAATCGTCACGATGCTCTTTGCACAACTTCATCGAGAACGGAACCTGATCCAAACAGGCATCGTTGCGTCAGCCGTCGTAACCAGCTCCACGCGGACGAAGAATGCCTACAGGACCCGATATCGGTTTACTGCAGAGTCCGGCGGAACGATCAAAGGTGGTGGCAACACCAATCAATCGTACTCAGAAGGTGATCGCATCTGGATCATCTATGGCCGAGACCAGCCCGAGAAAACTATTCCCTATCCGCTGGCGAATTTCCGCTTGGCCGATTAGCCCCTGAGAGAACCTGGCAGCCGTCCGCAAATTTTAGCTGATTCCCCCCAACGACTTGCTGGATTATGAGCAAGCCCCCTGTCCATCCAGCCCATAAAAAGGACGTCCCCGCCGTGAAAATCCTCCGCCCCGCCGCCATCCTCCTCTTCGCCGCCATCATGTACCTCATCCTCGTCGAGATGGTCTCCCCGTGGCTCAACCTCCCCGGCCTCGGGAACATCGGATTCACCCTCTTCTTTGTCCTCTTCTCCCTGGTCCACTGCTGCGCCACCGAAGGACCGCGCCGCACCGGCCTCTTCTTCGCCGTCTCCGCCATCGTCACCTACGCCATGGAAGAGATCGGCGTCCGCTCCGGCCTCATCTTCGGCGCCTACCACTACAGTTCGAGCCTCGGCGTCAAACTCGGCCACGTTCCCGTCCTCATCCCCCTCGGCTGGTTCATGATGATTTACCCCGCGCAGAGGGTCGCCCGCGCCATCCTCCCCCGGCTGGACACCCGCTCCCTCCCCGGCATCGCCGCCCTGGCTGCCCTCGCCGCGCTGGTCGTGACCGCGTGGGACCTCGTCATGGACCCCGCCATGTCCACCATCGGCCGCAACTGGGTCTGGGAAAAAGGCGGGGCGTACTTCGGCGTCCCCCGCCATAACTATGCCGGCTGGCTCCTCACCACCTTTATCGTCTATGCCCTGGTGGGCGTGTTGTGGCGGTCGACGACCCCGCAGACGGCACAGCAGACAGCCCCGTCCAGCACCTTCCCTGGCCGGACCTTCGCCGCCCTGCCCGTCATCGTCTATGCCTTCTTCGCCCTGCGCTACATCGCCACCAACGAGTATCCCGCGCTCCAGGTCGTCGCCGTCTTCTCCATGGGGACACCCGCCCTCATCGCCCTGCTCCAGGTCTGCATGCGCCAAAGCCCCGCCGGCGTCCTACCCGTCTCCACCCAACCCACCAAAACCGCAAAGGAAGCTATAACCGCCTGAGCGTGTCACACAGAATCAACAACTTGCCGCATCCCCAATCAAGTAAACCCTGAAGGATCAAGGTTCTGCCACATTCCCGCCCAAATCCCACCCAATCCCCCCGAAATGATCAACAACTTGCCGCAACCCAAAAAAGGCAAAGCCCCTGCAATCAGGGGCTTGCCACATTCCCCCCATCCAAAAAGAGGAACTTTTAAAGGATCACTTGAAGGCCGCGTTGAAGACTCAGCCCTAAGAACCAGTCCGCGCCGCCCGACCCACCAGCCGGGTCGGCCTCACCGGCTTCTTCTGGCTCCTCACCAGCTTAGGCTCCTGCGCCTCAGCCGGTTCCATCCCCGACCGCCGGTCCATCCACTCATCCAGCCTGGACTTGCGGAACCGCCAGCGGTTCCCCAGCCGGAAGGCCGGAATAAACCCCGTGGCTGCATAGCGATACAAACTGTCGGCGCTGATGCCCAGATAATGGGCCGCCTGCCGAATGTCCATCACTTCCCGTACTTCCGTCTGCGCGGATGAGGCTCTCACAGGTCTCCTCCTAATGCTGGGAAGCCATGTATACCACACCACCCAACCCGAAAGAAACGCCCAAATGCCAGGGAAACCCATATGCAAACCCCACCCGCACAGCCCAAACAGGCCGCAACAGGTGGGGCTTGGTCTTCAACGACTCCTCAAAGCTTCGGTTCCAGCGAGCTGATGATCTCAAGGAAGCTGTCGTCAACGGTCCGGTTCTTCGCGATCGCCTCCGCCAGCGGGATGTCCTCAATCTTCGTCCCGCGCAGCACCACCAGCCGCCCGAACTTGCCCTTGTGGACCAGGTCGATCGCCGCCAGCCCATACCGCGTGGCCAGCATCCGGTCGTACGCCGTCGGCGTACCGCCCCGCTGCGTGTGCCCCAGATTCACCGACCGCGTCTCGTAACCCGTCTTCTTCTCAATCTCTTCCGCCAGGTGCTCGGCAATCCCGCTCAGCCGCGCGTGGCCAAAGGAGTCAACCTTCTCGCCTTTGATCGCCTGCCCGCCCGAAGGCAGCTTCGCCCCCTCCGCCACCACCACAATGCCGTACTTCTTCCCATGGTCGTGGTTGTACTTCAGGATGGCGCAAACATGGTCCAGGTCAATCGGCTTCTCCGGCACCAGGATCACATGCGCTCCGCCCGCCACACCCGCCGTCAGCGCAATCCAGCCCGCATCGCGACCCATCACCTCGCACACAATCACGCGGTTGTGCGACTCCGCCGTGGTGTGCAGCCGGTCCACGGCCTCAGTGGCAATCATCACCGCCGTGTCAAAGCCAAAGCAGACATCCGTCCCGTTCAAATCGTTGTCGATGGTCTTGGGAACGCCCACGCCCGGCACGCCCGCCTCGATCAGAGCGTTCGTCACCGACTGCGTATCGTCACCGCCAATCGCGATCAGCGCGTCCAGCTTGTTGGCCTTCAGCACTTCCACGCACTTGGCGATGCCGCCTTCCACCTTGCGAACGTTGGTCCGCGAGGTTCGCAGCACCGTCCCACCCTCATCCAGAATGCCGTCGACCTTCTCCAGCGTCAGGGCCACCGTGTTGTTGTCCAGAACCCCCCGCCAGCCTTCTAAAAATCCGATGAATGTGTCTCCGTAATGAGTAATGCCCTTCTTCACCACCGCATGAATCACGGCATTCAGTCCAGGACAGTCTCCGCCGCCCGTTAAAATTCCAATGCGCATTGCTTGCCTCTCCCTGTTTTTGGAATTGCGTTATTCTCCGGAATCGCTCCGGCAGCCGCCGCGCTTGTTGGCGCCACGGCAAACGTGGGCCCGATACCTCTCAATGCCCTCTATCGGCATGATACGTTTCGCCAGCACGCGCTTCAAATGACCAAAATACCCTGCTCCGCAGCCCAATTCCCACCGATGCAACTGCACGCACAGCTTTCCATGTGGGATCCGACGGCACTTCCCTGCAGGCACGTTAAGGTTGAGCTTTCCCAAAGTTCCCGGCAGGTGTTCGCTAGCGCGACCCTGCGGAAAGCGCACATTGCCATACACCATTTCGATGTCTATTTGATCGGCGGACCCGGGGTGCCGTCGGACCATTTGCTGACGATCACCATAAAGATGGTCACGCGCGCGTCGACATCTTTCCCGGCAATGACCGGCGAGCCGTCAAGATTCGCGCCCCAGGCTTTTTCGTCGTCGCCTGGTACAAACCACATCAGGTGCGGGTGCCAGTTGATGGCCTCGTCATTCAGGTACTGCTCTTTCGACATCATGTAGGACATGGAGCCAGGCTCGACCCGGGGCAGACGTCCCGAGTCGACGGCGGATGACACCGCGCTGGCGATCTCCGGCTTTGAACGGCCCTCGATGACCAGTTTGGTTCGCAGGAAGATGGTGGGCAGATAGGATCTCGCAGCCGCAGCATTGAGGCAGATGGGGCTCCGGTTTTTGGGATTGAAGAATTCCGGGAAATCCGTGGAGGCGGAGAAAGCTCGCATCACCATACACACAAAGCCGTTGCTTCCCTGCACCGCGGTCGAATAGCCGGTTGGGCTCAGCACCATTATTTCGGCTGCCTCGGATACGGACGAGGGAGCGGCGGTGCGAGCCAGAGCGATCTCCACCTGCGGATCCGCCATGAGGTATTCACTGAGCGGGGCGCGGGTCGGATAGGGATTGGCGGCGGCGGCGGTCTGCGCGTGCAAATGCGGGGGAGCCAGAACCAGGAGCACGAGGGATGCCACCAGGGAACAGCGGATCGGCAGGTTGTACATAGATTCTCCGTGAAGGTGACTCTGCGCCTGAGCACGTGGAATTCAAGAGCGAAAACTAGCGGAACGTTGTGGTGCCACGATAGGTCACGACGATGGCAGGGTCCATGACCACTTTGTGACGACAAGCGGCGCTGAAGATACCGGCGAACGCGTCGGCGGCATCCTTGGAAGAAGCACACGGAAATTGCTGGCTCGGCTTGGCCGGACCGCGGGCGGGGATGGGAACATCGCCTTTCGCGCGGACAAGGTGAACCGCGAATATCGGCATCTAAAGCAGTCTACGATTGAATACTAGGGCTTCGTCTGGAGGGATTATGCACAAAATTAAGAATCGGCGCCTGTTTTGCCTTTCGGCTTTGGTGGCATGGGGGTTGATGGCGGCAGCATGCGGCAGCACTGTGGCCGGCCAGACCGCGCACGGAGCGGCACCGCGGGAATCGGAGGGAAGGGGTCCGGTTCCGATTACCGGAAACACGCCGTCTCCATTTCAACTGAGGGTCTCGGGAGAGGAAGAGGTTTTTCTGCCGCACTCGGCATGGCATTGCCCGGAGTTCGCCTTCAACGATCACGTGCCCGACATTCCCATCGACGAGCCGGATACTCCGGCGATTTTTTTCCGAGATGCAAGCGGGACCATCCACATGTTCGCCATGGGGCCGTTTAACTATGCCTTTCTGGGAAAGTCTGTCGACGATCTGAAAGAGAATTGTCACTCAGTGTACCTTTCGCATTACGACACAAATCCAGCTCACTACCAATACCAGGAATGGATACGCGCAGCGTACACACTGGACGGTACGCATGTTTACGGCGTGGCACATGACGAATTTTATTGCCGGGATCATTTGGGCACCTGCGATTACCGCGCGCTCACCGCGGTTCATTCCAGCGACGGTGGGTATACCTTCAAGGACGAGCCGATGCCGCAAAGGCTGATCGCCATGTACCCCTATCGAAATATGGATATACCGCGCGATCCGGATTTTACGACCGGCATCTCGGATAATTCGGATATTATCAGGAACCCCAACGACGGGTTTTATTACATGACGGCTACAGATCATTCTGCCGCTAGAGGTTGCGTGTTGCGTTCGCAGGATCTGAGTACATGGGTGTCGTGGGACGGCACCGCATTCTCGGTGCGGCTGGATAATCCGAAGGCGTACAAAAACCCACCAGGAACCTATGACTGCCATGCCAACGCTCGAGAGAGTCTGCAATATTTGGCGGCCTATAATCTGTTTTTGGGCCTGTTTGGGAATCACGGCGATTTGGAATACGAAGTATCGAACGATCTCGTGCACTGGTCGGCCCCGGAAAGCATTGGGCTCCCGGTTATCTTCGGCCGCCGTCACGACGGCTCCACCAATTTGACGTATCCCAGTATTCTTGACCCTTCCACTAAGTCGACGAATTTTGATGTTATCAATTCTGGGGACCAGTTATACCTTCTGTTGGTGAAGTCCACGCCCATCAATGATGGGCGGAGAATTAATTACAGCGTCAATCGCGAAATCGTCCGGTTTCCGCTTTCGCTTACGCCGGTGGACAACGATGAGAGCGCAGTGCACTCGGTGGCCGTGACCTTCGCGCCGGCAGCCGGGACCTACCGTGAAGCGCAAACGGTTACGCTTTCGTGCAAGACGCCCTCGAGCATGATTTATTACACGACGGATGGACAGGCGCCGTCGATGGATACGTTCTACACAAACCAATACACGGGGCCGCTGGCCGTTGCGCAATCGGAGAAGATTACTGCGGTGTGCCTGTCGACAGGTTACCGACCGGGTCCGGTGCGGGCGGCGCAATACAGGATTGGCAGCGGGGGTTGATTGTCCGAATTAATCCGGTAACGAGCGTTCGTGCCGATGGAGGTCGCGATCGCGAACGCCGATGAGGTAAAGGAGACCGTCGAGGCCGAGGTTGGCGATGGACTGGTCGGCGGTCTTGCGAACCAGCGGCTTGGCGCGGTAGGCGATGCCCATGCCGGCCAGGTTAAGCATGGGAATATCGTTGGCGCCATCGCCGACGGCAACCACCTGTTCCAGAGAGATGCCTTCGGAGCTGGCGATTTCTGCAAGGAGCGCGGCCTTGCGTGCACCGTTCACGATGGGCGGAATGACGCGGCCGCTTACTGCGCCATCGACGATCTCGAGTTCGTTGGATTGGACGTAATCGATGCCGAGGCGCTGCTGGAGATGGCGCGCGAAGAAGGAAAATCCGCCGGAAAGAATGGCGGTCTTATAGCCGAGGAGGCGGAGCGTGCGGATGAGGCGTTCGGCGCCGTCGGCAAGCGGGATGGTTTCCAGAAGTGAAAATGCGCGGTCGGCGGGGAGGCCCTGCAGCAGGGCGACACGGCGGGTGAAACTCTGGTCGAAGTCGAGTTCCCCGCGCATGGCGGCTTCTGTGATGCGGGAAACCTGTTCACCGACGCCGGCGAAGCGGGCGAGCTCGTCGATCACTTCGCCCTGGATGAGGGTGGAGTCCATATCGAAGACGAAGAGGCGGCGATTGCGGCGGAAGATGCTTTCGCGCTGGAAGCCTATGTCGATGGAGAGTTGCTGCGCGGCGGCAAGAAATTCAGCGCGCATGGGCAGTTCGCGAGAGGCGTCGCCGCTGACGGCCAGCTCGACGCAGGCGTTGGCGGGAACATCCGACGGCGAGAGCTGGCCCGACAGTCTATCGATGCGGTCGACGTTCATCCCATGAGCGGCGATGATCGCGCTGACCCGGGTGAGCTGTTGTGCAGTAATGGAGCGGCCGAGGACGGTGATGATGAAGTGGCTGTGGTGCAGACCGTGCAGCCAGTGTTGAACAGCATTGCGGGGAATGGTTTTGAAGCGGACCTGGAGACCCAGGTCGTGGGCACGGGCTTGCAGCGCGGTTTTGAGTGCGGCAAATTGTGCGGCGGGCGGAAGATCGATGAGGATCCCCAGCGAAAGCGATTCGTGAACCACCGCCTGGCCGATGTCGAGAAGGCTCACGTCGAATTCGGCGAGGATGCCGGTCAGCTGCGTGGTGAGGCCCGGAGCGTCGTGTCCGGCGAAATGGACGAGGACGGTTTCGTGGGAGGGGGCGGAGGACATCGTTTTTCCGAATATACCGGACACGGGCTGCGTGTCCTGCAAGCGCGCCGGCTCAACACGGCCGCGGCGCTCCATTCAGTGGGCCTGAAACGGAAAGCAGGCAGTCGGGTGCCAGGGAACAAGTCGGGTGAAATGTTCCTGTCATTCTGCACCTTAACCCAGCCAATGCGCGTCCAATTGTTACTGGCTTGAGCCAAATTCGCCGGAGGCTTTCTATTTGTTTCGTAGTACATTCCTGATCCTGGCCTTATCCGTGTCCGCCGTATCCTCCTTTGGCCAAAGCAATTCAAGCGCAGGTCAGTACGCCTCGACCGGGTCAGGACAAGTCGCGTCCAGTCAGACCCAATCCACTCCTGCTGCGTCCACGACTCCACCCCAGGCGAAGCCGGCACCGTTGCCCAACGCACCGGCTCCGGTGCAGGCGTCCACACCGGCGCCGCCGCACAATAAACCGCTTCCGCAGCCCAAGCGCATTCTGGGGTTGATGCCGAATTACCGGGCGGTGAGCGCGGGGACTCATCCTGCTCCGCCAGGGCCGAAAGAGTCGTTTGTTATCGCCACCAGAGACAGCTTTGACTATTCGGCATTCGTCTTTGTGGGGGTCACCTCTCTGCTGGCTGAGGCGGATGACACCCATCCCAGCTTTGGCAAAGGGGTGGGTGGATTTGGCGACTACTACTGGCACGGCCTGGCCGACAAGACCATCGGCAACTATCTCGTGGTCTGGGCCTTCCCGGCGGTCACACATGAAGATGAGCGCTATTATTCGAAGGGTACCGGCAAGATCCTGAACCGCGCAGTCTATGCGGCATCCCGGATTCTGATCACGCCAAACGACAAGGGACATAACACGTTCAATGCGTCGGAGATTTTCGGCCGCGGGGTATCGCAGGCGATCTCGCTCAGCTACTATCCCAGTTCCACGGATTCAGCGAGTAAATACACCGAGAAGTACGCCTACGCGCTGGGCCGCGATGCGCTCACCGATGTCTTTCGCGAGCTGTGGCCGGACCTTTCGTACCACGTTTTCCATATGCATCGCACGGGCCCGGCTGGGTAGGTCGATATTCAGCAGGGCGACCCAGGTCTGGCGGGATGCATTAGAGTCCGGGATGGGCTGCAAATCGCTGCACACGCTATAATTGCGCCCACGCATGCCAATAGCCTCGGGGACGAAATTGGGGCCGTATGAAATCCAGTCGCCGCTCGGCTCGGGCGGCATGGGCGAGGTGTATCGCGCACGCGATACACGGTTGGATCGCACCGTTGCGGTCAAAGTTCTGAACGCGCAACTGGTGGCGAATTCCGATTTGCGCGCGCGCTTCGAGCGCGAAGCCAAAATCATCTCCCAACTGCAGCATCCGAATATTTGCGTGCTGCACGATGTGGGCAACGAAGGCCCTATCGACTATCTGGTGATGGAGTACCTGCAGGGCGAATCTCTGGCCGAGCGCCTGGCGAAGGGGCCGCTTCCCCCGGACCAGGTGTTGAGCATCGCCATCGAGGTGGCCGATGCGCTCGAAAAGGCGCACCGCGCTGGCGTGGTGCATCGCGACCTGAAGCCGGGCAACGTGATGCTGACGAAATCAGGCGCGAAGCTGCTCGATTTCGGATTGGCCAAGCCACTGGGTGCAACGGTCGCGTCCGGAACCGGAAGCGGTAGCGCGGCTTCAGTGTTCGCGGCCGCGCTGACCAACACGATGCCCGCTCCCTCACCGGCTTCGCCGCTTTCCGCGGCGGGATCGATGATTGGGACCGTGCAATATATGTCGCCCGAGCAGATCCAGGGCGTCGAGGCCGATGCGCGCTCCGACATCTTCTCGTTTGGCGTGATGCTGTTCGAAATGGTGACGGGCAAACGCACGTTTGAAGGAAAAACGCAGGCCAGCATTGTGGGGCAAATCCTCGCCGTCGATCCGCCTTCGGTGAGCACGCTGCGGCCGCAGACGCCGCCGGGCCTGGCGCGCGTGATCCGGCTCTGTCTCGATAAAGACCCTGACGAGCGGATCCAGACGGCGCACGATTTGAAGCTCCAGTTGCAGGCAATCGTTGAGACGGCGCCCACTGCCGTGCAGGCGGTCGCAGTGGCTCCGGCACGCCGGTCCTGGCTGGCGTGGACTGTGGCCGCAGTGTTGGGCCTGGCGACGATTGCGTTCGCGCTGGCGTACATCCAGTCATTGCGTGTGCCGCAGGTGTCGGTGCACTCCTATGTTCTGCCTCCGGAAAAAGCCGCATTCGTGGTGACGGGAAATTCCGCAGGGCCGCCGGCACTCTCGCCGGATGGCCTGCGTCTGGCCTTTGTGGCCAAAGGCGAGAGTGGCACACCGATGCTCTGGATTCGGCCGATGAACTCGGCCGTGGCGCAGCCGATGGCGGGAACGGACGGCGCCAGCTACCCATTCTGGTCGGCGGACAGCCGCTATGTTGGATTCTTTGCCGGAGGAAAGCTGAATAAGATCGAAGCCAGCGGCGGACCGCCCCAGGCGCTTTGCGATGCGGGTGCAGGACGGGGCGGCACATGGAACCGCGACGGGATCATCGTGTTCACCCCAGACGCAACGACGGGCCTGGAGCGCGTCGATGCGGCGGGAGGGACGCCCGTCAGCCTAAGCACGCCCGACGCCAATGAGACTTCCCATCGCTGGGCGGATTTTCTTCCCGACGGCAAGCACTTTATCTACTTCGCCCACGGCACGACGGGCGCCGCCAGCGGCATCTATTTGGCGTCGCTCGATGCAAAGGAGCGCAAGCTGCTGCTGCGCAATGATTCGAATGCCATCTACGCGGCGCCTGGACAACTTTTGTTCGTGCGCGACAACACGCTGATGGCGCAAAGCTTCGACGTGGCGCATTTAGCGCTGGAGGGCGAAGCCAAGCCCATCGCCGACCACGTTGCCGTGAATACGGACACATGGCGAGGCATCATGACGGCGTCGATGAATGGGGAGCTTCTCTTCCAGCACGGCGCGGCGAGTGGTGGATCGCAACTGGTGTGGTTCGACGCATCTGGGAAGCCCGGCCTTCCGGTGCTGCCGGAAACCGCCGATTATTACACTCCGAAGCTCTCCCCGGACGGTGGCAAGCTGGCCGTCACCATCGAAGTCAACGGCATGGGCGACATCTGGATGATCGATCTGGCGCGCCACACCAAAACCCGAATCACCTTTGGCCCGCAGTACAGCAACTGGCCGATCTGGTGGCCCGACGGAAAATCGATCGTTTACGGGTCTGGCCCCACCGGCACATCGATGGCTATCTACCGCCAAAATGCCGATGGCACCGGGAGCAGGGAGAAACTGCTGGATACCCCCGGGATCAATGCCATTCCCTTCTCGGTCTCGCCCGATGGCCGGTACCTCGTTTACATGCGGAGAGATTCGAAATCGACGACGGGCTGGGATATCTGGGTGCTCCCGATGTTTGGCGATGGCAAACCCTTCCCCCTGGTCAATACCAATTTCCTGGATGTGACCCCAGCCATCTCGCCCGATGGCAAGTGGCTGGCTTATGCCAACGATGAGACGGGCCGGATGGAAGTGTACGTCCAGCCATTCCCGAGTGGCGCCGGGCGGTGGCAGTTGTCAACAAACGGCGGGATTGTGCCCACCTGGCGGAAGGACGGCAAAGAGCTCTTCTTCGAGTCCACGGACCAGCAAGTGATGGCTGTGGACGTGCAGCCCAGCGGGCCGAGCCTTGAACTGGGCACGCCACATGCACTGTTTAAGGTTGCCACCGTGACCGGCCCCCAGGGCCCCTTCACCGTTTCGGGCGACGGCAAAAAGTTCGTGATGAATACGGTGCTTGCGCAGTCCATGGTGGAGCCATTTACGCTGGTAACGAACTGGACAGCGGATTTGAAGCGGTAAGTAAAGCACACGCAGTCACCGCTGACCGCCAGCCTTTTTCTTTGGATTTGGTTACAAATTCGCAATGCTGGACGGACGCGGTTTCAGGAATGGACATCGGGAGGGTCGGTGGATACACTGGCAGCACTCTCGTCCCCAACCTGAGAGAGCGAGGAACTGCTCCGACTTGAAGGCGTCTACCCTTTCGTTCCCAGGATTCGTGTGGAAGAACCTGAAGCGTCGACGTTTGCGGACCCTGCTGACGCTGTGCGGGATTGGGATGGCGATTGGCGCTTTTGTGGGGCTGGTCGGGTTTTCGCGGGCCTTTGAACAGGGTTGGGCGAAGATCTACACCAGCAGCGGCATCGACATTGCCGTCATCCAGCAGACCTTTCTGAATACCTCCGTGGATCAGTCCGTCGGCCCGAAGCTGCGGGCGCTGCCGGACGTGGCTGCGGCGACGCCGATGATCTATAACGTCATGGACTTGACGCCTGATGTGAATGCATTGGTTTATGGCTGGAAGGCGGACTCCTTTGAGTTTGAATCCCTGAAAATTCTGGCAGGAACACGCTTCCAGGACGGCAAACCAGAAGTGATGCTGGGCGATCTGCTCGCGCAGGACCTGAAGAAGCAGCCGGGCGATTCCATGGAGATTCAGGGGACGCCCTTCAAGGTGGTGGGGGTCTACCACGGCGGGTCAGGTCTGGAGGCGGGCGCGGTGATTATGCCGCTGGACCAGCTACAGCAATTGAGCAGCATGCAGGGAAAGGTTTCGACGTATCACGTGCGGCTGAAGCCAGCGCCGGCCGGCGTGACGCCGGATGAGTACATGAAACAGGCGCAGGCACAGATCCAGGCGGCATTGCCGGGGCTGCGCGCGGTGCCGGCAGCCGAGCGGGCAAATAACAATCAATTTGTGCGGATGGCGGCGGCCTCGGCCTGGGGGACTTCGCTGATTGCGCTGCTGATTGGGATTTTGGGCATTGCGAACACCATGGCGATGTCGGTGTTCGAGCGGACGAAGGAAATTGGCATTTTGCGGGCGCTGGGCTGGAAGCAGCGGCAGGTGCTGATGCTGATCCAGCTGGAAGCGCTGGTGCTGGGCGTGGGCGGAGGTCTGGTAGGGATTGCGCTGGGGTGGTGCGCGCTGCATGTGCTGGCGCTGCTGCCGCAGACGGCGAGCATTGTGTCGTCGTCGTTCCCGTGGGTGCTGTCGGGAGAGGCGCTGGTGATTGCGGTGCTCGCGGGATTGATTGCGGGCGCGGTTCCGGCGTGGCGCGGCGCGCAGCTTTCTCCGGTGGAGGCGCTGCGGCATGACTAACTTCCTCGAGGTGCGCGCCCTCAAGAAGAGTTACGACGACGGGAAGATTGAGGCGCTGCGCGGCGTGGACGCGGAGATTGCGCCTGGGGAGTTTGTAGCGATTGCGGGGGCGAGCGGAAGCGGCAAATCGACGCTGCTGCATTTGCTGGGCGGCCTGGACACGCCAACCAGCGGCGAGGTGCGGTTTAAGAACGCGAGCCTGTCTTCGGCGACGGATCTGGATACCTACCGGGCGCGGAGCGTGGGCTTTGTGTTTCAGGCGTTTTATCTGATGGCGACGCTGCGGGCGATTGAGAACGTGCAGGTGCCGATGATGGGCATCGAGCGCAGCGGCAGCAAGCGCGCTGCACGGGCCGGGGCGCTCCTGGAAGAATTGGGGATGGCGCACCGGGCGGAGCAGTTTCCGAATCAGCTGTCGGCTGGCGAACGGCAACGGGTGGCCATTGCGCGGGCGTTGGCGAATAGTCCGGAAATATTGCTGGCAGACGAACCCACGGGGAATCTGGACAGCGTGAACTCGGCGAAGATTATGGAGATTCTGATTGGCATCCAGCAGAAGCGGGGAATGACGCTGATTATGGTGACGCATGCTCCGGAGATTGCCTGCTGCGCGCCCCGGCTGATCACGATGCGGGATGGGAAGGTTGAGGCATGAGGTTTGGGTTGCTGATGCTGAGCGCTTCCCTGCTGCTGCCGCTGAGCGTGCGCGGCGCGGATGTGCCGGCGGCGCTGGCTGGGGCGCGGAAGCAGGTCGAGAGCGCGGATTACCGGCTAAGCGGGCGGCTGGTACGGGTGGCTGCGAGCGGGGCGCGGACGAATTACGGAGTGACCATGAAGGCGCGGTGGTTCCCGGGTATACTTCGGGTGCTTGTGGAGGTGACCTCCCCGGCACAGGCAAAAGCACATGTGCTGCTGGAGATGCGGGCGGACGGCAGGAGCACGATTGAGATCGCGCATCCAGGCGACAAGGCTGCAACTGCAGTGCCTTTGGAGAAGTGGAGTGAGGGACCGCTGGGGGAGGGTTTCAGCTACGAGGATTTCATCGACGCTTCGTACTTTTGGGCGGGCCAAACGTCTCTGGGTATAACGAAATATGGAGCGCGGAGTTGCGATTTGATCCGGAGCACACCGGATGCGGCGGACCGGACACAGTACTCCGAAGTCAAGAGTTGGCTGGATGCGGGCAGCGACTTTCCGGTTTACGTGGAAAAGACGGAGAAAAGCTCGGGAAAGGTGAAGGAATTCACTTACTTTGGGCTGCGTCACACCGACGGGGTATGGTCGGCGACGCAGGTCGAAGAAAAAATACGTGGGCAGGCGGGGTCAACGCTGCTTATCATCGATCACGGCTCAGCGAACGCACATCTGGGTTTGAAAGATTTTAGTACCACTCAACTGACGGAGTTTTAGGACAAAGAATGCACACCCTGCTGATGGTTACTGGCTTGTTAGCGGCCCTGGTGGCGACGGGTTTTCTGTATCAATGGCTCGGCGCGCACTATGACCGGATGCGCTATGCCAGCGAGGGACGGTGGATCGATATTGGCGCGGGGCGCAGGCTGTATCTGCTGGAAAAGGGATCGGGCGAAGCGACCGTCTTGTTTGAGTCAGGGATCGCGGCGACGAATCTGAACTGGTTTCACATTCAGGAGCAGGTCGCGCGGATGGCCAGCACCGCGTCGTACGATCGTGCTGGGCTGGGATGGAGCACGAAGTGCACATCGCCGCGGACGCCAGGCAATATTGCGGTAGAACTGCATGAGCTGTTGGAAGGCGCGGGGATTAAGCCTCCGTACATATTGGTGGGGCACTCGTTTGGCGGTTTGGTGATGCGGCGGTTCGCGTTGCTGTATCCGGACGAGGTGAGCAGCATTGTGCTGGTGGACCCGATGCGGTGCGAGGAGTGGCCGCCGCTGGATCCCACGAAGCAGGCGCTGATCAATCGCGGCATGAAGTTGTCGAGCTATGCGATTCCGATCGCGCGGCTGGGGCTGGCGCGGCTCGCGGTGACTTCCCTGCTGTGCCGCTCAGGGCGCGTTGCGGAGCGGCTGGCGGGTGCGGCGGGCCAGGGCGGATTGCATGTGCTGGATCGCGTGCGCGGTGAAGTGGGCAAGATGCCACGCGAAGTATGGCCCATTGTGGCGGCGCACTGGTCGCGGCCGGGCTACTACGCGGGCATGCGGAGCCACGTGGCCGCGGTGCCGGAGACGGTGGCGGAGATGCAGGACTCCGAACCGATTCATGGGATTCCGGTGCTGGTGCTGACGCCGGGGAAATCGTCGCCGCTGAGTGAAAAGTGTTTGCGGCAGATCGGCGACAACGTGCAACAGGTAATTGCTCCGGCAAGCGCGCACTGGATTCATCTGGACGAACCGGATCTGGTGATCGATTCGATTACAGAGATGGTGATGGCGTCGGCGCCGGTGGCGATGGCGGTTACGAGCTAATTCATTTCGGCTGAGAAACGTTCGCGGAGTTCGCGGCGCAGAACTTTGCCGGTGTGGTTCTGCGGCAGCGTACCGGGCGAGAAGATCCAGATGCGGCGTGGCGCTTTGTAGCCGGCCAGATGCTGACGGCCCCAATCCAATAAATCTTGTTCGGTGGTTTCGGCGCCGGGGCGTAGCTCGACGGCGGCTGCGGGGCGTTCGCCTTTTTCTTTGTGCGGCAGGCCGAAGGCTACGGCGCGGGCGACAGATGGATGTGCGAGCAGCGCTTCTTCCAACTCGAGAACGTAGACGGAGTAGCCGCCGGACTTGATCACGTCCTTCATGCGGCCGGTGAGTCGAATGAGGCCGAGAGGGTTGCGCTTGGCGAGGTCGCCAGTGCGCAGCCAACCATCTTCAGTGAGCAACTTTCCTTCCTGATGCTTCCAGTAATGCGGTTCCAGACCGCGGCGGCGGATCTGCAACTCTCCGGTCGCGCCGGTGGAAACGGGTGCGCCGTTTTCGTCGACGAGGCGAACGTGGAAGGGTGGTACCGGGAAATATAAATCGCTGCTTCCGGGAAAAAGCGAAAGCTCGATGCCCATCATGGCGAGGCCGCCGATCTCCACCATGCCGTAGCCGTTGAGGAGCAGCGAGGGAATGCGCTGGCCAAAGGGCAGACGGACGAGCGCTCCGAATTGGCGCAGGCGCTGGCGGGTTTCCCCGGGGAGATGATCGCTGGCGGAGAGCCAGAGCCGAATGGTGCGCAGGCGCGCGGGCGGAGGATCGCTGTTGAGCAGGCGCGCAAACATTTCCGGCACGCCAACGAAGGCGCTGATGCCGTGTCGCTCGACGAGATCGAGCGCGGAAGCGACGTCGAAGTGGTCGAGGAAGCAGCCGCGAATCCCCGCCATCAGTCCGTAGAGCGCGATGCTGACCGCCATAATGTGCGACCACGGCAGCGCGATAAGAGCCAGGTCTTTGGAGCTGAGAAAAAATCCTGCGAGCACCGTGGAAGCGCGCGCGCCGAGAAGAGCGTTCGAGGAGAGTGCCGCGCCACGGGGAAATCCGCTGGTGCCGGAGGTGTGGAAGACGGCAATGGTGGCGGCGGGGTCGATGGCGGTGGGTGGGAAAGTTTCCTGAATCTTTGCGGGGCGAAGGAAGCCTTCTAAAGTGTCAGGCTCGTCATCGGCCTGAATCCAGATGCGCACGTTGAGGGCATCGCGCGCGTGGATGGTGCGTTCAAAGACTGCCTTGTCGGTGACGAGAATTTCCGTACCGCTGTCAGCAAGGATGCGGCGCACTTCTGCGAGCGAGAGCAGCGGATTCAGCGGAACGGCGATCGCCCCGGCGCGGATGATGGCGAGAAACCAGTGGAAGCAGTGACGATTGTTGGTGCGATAGACGCCGACGAGTTGGCCGGGACGGACGCTGACGGTGGTGCGCAGAAAGGCGTCAATGCGGCAAACATCGGCGTGGAGCGCAGAGAGGCGATAGGGGCCGTCTTCCGCGACCGCAACTTCGCAATCTCCTTTACGACGGAGCAGCTCGTCGAGGAGATTGGCGACGGAGACGCTGGTGTCGCGCGAGAGCTGGAGGTTGGTGTTTAAGCTCATGGGGCGGGGACGGCCCTGCGGCCCCATTCGCTGGCGACGCAGTAGTGGAAGAGGCGGTCGAGGTAATCGAGCACAGGGGGTGGGACGAGGCCGGACGGCGCGAGCAGGCGCTCGGCGTTGGTGGTATCGAACTGCATGCGCATGGTGAAGTAGTCGCGATAAGCGCGGCCGTCGCGCAGAACGCGGCGCTTGCGTCCCCAGAGCGCCATGAAGAGCAGCGGGCGAATGGCGGCGAAGAAAAGTTTTGGATCGACGTAGCGCGGCTCACGGACTTTGAAATATTCCATAGCACGCTGCGCGATTTGTTGAATGGTGGCGCTGCCGCGGGGTCCTGCGCAGAGGTGGACCGTGGCTGCCGTGGGCAGCGGGATCGAAAGCGAGATATGTAACGGCGGCTGCGACAAAATCAACGGGAACGATGTCGAGGACCGCATCGGGATAGCCAGGGACGGTGCGCCACAAGCGGCGCGCATAAATCTTGAGGGGCCAGTACATCATTTTGAAACTGGAAGTGACGCCGGTGCGCGAGTCGCCAACGATGATGCTGGGACGCAGGATGACGCCGGGAATGCTTTGCAGGCGTTCGCGGACGAGGGCTTCGGCTTCGGCTTTCGTTTGCTCGTAGGTATTGCGGTATGTCTGGCCCGTGATGAGTTCGTCTTCGCGGATGAGGCCGGTGCGTTCACCGGCAACGTACGCGGTGCCGACGTACGCAAGGCTGCGCAGGTTGGAAGCGGCGGAGGCGAAGTCGAGAATGCGGCGTGTGCCTTCGACGTTGATGGCGCGGGCTTCGGCGAGCGTGTGATCGAAACGAACCGTGGCGGCGGAGTGGATGACGCGGGTCGTTTCTGCAGCGAGGCGGCTTGTGGTCGCAGCGTCGAGGCCGCAGTTAGGCTGGGCTACGTCGCCGGAGAAAACTTCGACGCGATGGCGATCGGATGCCGGGACGAAGGCGTCAGCGCGCTGCTGCCCGGTCAGGCCGGGTCGGTCGCGGATGAGAAGAGCGAGGCGGGCGTTCGGCTGGCGGACGAGCAATTCGCGCACGAGCTGAACGCCGAGAAAGCCGGTGGCGCCGGTAACCAGGATGAAGTCTTCGTTTGTCATGCAGAAGCCAAACCGAGCATTCGTAGAGATTTTGGTGCGGCCACTGATGACCTGTGAGAGTGAGCAGAAATGATGGGTCATTATAGCCCGTGGGCTTGCGGCGAATGCACTGCGCCGGCTTGTATCCTGAAGGTATGCCTGCCATCGCCTATCTTGAATGCTCTCGTTGCCATCAACATGTTTCTGCTGCCACTCCGCAGACGGTTTGCCTGGCTTGTGCGGGGACGCTCTACGTTCGCTACGATCTCGACGCGTTGAAGGATTCTGCCCAGCGGCCCGGATGTTCGGCTCCGCCGTCGATGTGGCGTTACGCGAACGTGCTGCCGGATCTGGAGCCGGTGACGCTGGGTGAGGGATGGACGCCGATGCTGCCGTCGCGCCGGTATGCGGGGCTTTTTATCAAGGAAGAGGCGGACAACCCGACGGGGAGTTTTAAGGCGCGCGGCATGGCGATGGCGGTAAGCATGGCGCGTCATTACGGGCTCAGGAAGCTGGCAGCGCCGTCGGCGGGCAATGCGGCCAGCGCGCTGGCTGCGTATGCCGCGGCTGCGGGGATTGAGGCGCACATCTTTATGCCGCGCGATGTGCCGATGGCGAATTATCTGGAAGGCGAGGCGTACGGCGCGCATGTGACGCTGGTGGACGGTTTGATTTCCGATTGCGGTCGTATGGTGGCCGAGGGCGCGAAGCGGGAGGGATGGTTCGATGTGTCCACGTTGAAGGAGCCGTTTCGCGTGGAGGGCAAGAAAACGATGGGGTACGAGTTAGTGGAGCAGCTGGGATGGACGTATCCTGACGCGGTTTTTTATCCCACCGGCGGCGGCGTGGGGCTGATTGGGATGTGGAAGGCATTTGAGGAGATGGAGGCGCTGGGGTGGGTGAGCGGCAGGCGTCCGAAGATGATTGCGGTGCAGGCGGCGGGATGCGCACCGGTGGCGAAGGCGTGGAAGGAAAGCGCTGCCGTATCGAAAATGTTTGAGAACGCGGCGACGTTTGCAGCGGGTCTGCGAGTGCCAAAGCCGTATGGAGACGCGATCATTCTGGAGATCGTGAAGGAAAGCGACGGGACAGTGGTGGACGTGGACGATGCCGGAATTCTCGCTTCCCTGCTGGATTGGTCGCGGCAGGAGGGGTTGCTGCTGTGTCCGGAGGGCGCGGCGGCGACCGCGGCCTACGATCAGCTGATTGCTTCGGGATTTCTGAAAGCCAGCGACCGCGTGGTGCTGTTCAACACCGGTTCGGGTTTGAAATACATTGACGCGATCGCGGAGGCGATGGGATTGCAGAGGACGGGAAAGAAGTATCCGGAACGCACGCCGGTGGGCGGGATTATTACGCCAGCGTAAGACAAGGTTACAGGTTAAAGGTGGAAACCCAAGGCTCGATGTTCAGGGTTTCGGCACCATTTCTGTTCGATATCTTGCCGCGAGAGACGCGACCTTTTGTCCGAAGGCGGCTTGCGCCGCTTCGTCCAGCGGAGGCGGCGGGGTGGTGCGGGTGGGGACCGAAACGCCGATTTGCGCGAAGTATTCTTCCTGGCCAGCGGGCGAGCAGATGCAGAGCAGGCGCGCGAGGGCGGTGGTGGCGTTCTGAAACTGATGCGGGGCGTTGGCGGGGATATGGATGGTTTCGCCGACGCCGACGGTGAGTGAGTCGCCCCGGAAGGTAGCTTCGATCTGCCCTTCGAGAACGATGAAGGTCTCCTCAAAATCGTGGCGGTGGAGAGGCGGGCCGCCATTGGGCAGGATGAGCATGTCGATGAGGCAGAAGCGGCCAGCGGTGTCGTTGCTATTGAGGAGAACGGTGTAGGTGTTCCCCACGAGGCCGATGTGTGGCAGGGATTCGTCGGTGTTGGGCTGGGCGTGAACGAGGTGGCGGGTAGGATCGTCGGGCGGAATGGGCATGGGGAACTCCTGGAGTTGGGAGACGGCAGGATCCTGCACGTTATTTGCCGCTGACGGCACGCGCAGCCTGTGCGGTATCCGTGTACTGCTGAAAGGCTGCGATTTTGCCGTCGCGCAGGGTCCAGATGTGGGCGAACTGCGCGTCGATTTCGATTTTCGTGGCTTTGTAGGTGCCCGTGTAGCGGCCGAGGGCGATGATCCGGTCTCCAGCATCAAGGTATTCGGAGGGTACGGCCTGGAAGTTGTCCCACTCGAAAGCGAGGCGGAAGAAGACACCTTCAGCGACGGCCATGGGGCCGACGTAAGGGTTGCGATCGGCGTAGGGAAAGCCTTCAGCTTCGGTCCAGACAATGGCGGGATCGAAGGCGGAGAGGACGGTTGGGCCGTCAGCGCGGGCAAATGCGGCGTAGACGCCGACGATGATTTCGCGATTGGACTGGGACATGGGGGCCTCTCCGGGGTGCAGGACTAATATACGTCGGACTGACCTGCGAATGGTGAAACGCTGCTGACACCACGTTGTCAGCAGGGGTGGCGCAGGATGCTCTCGTAGTCGAATTTGAATTGCGAGAGGAACACCCATGCCAACCCTGGAAGCAACAGCGGTATCCACCATTACCTGGTTCGAGATTCCGGCCTCGGACTTCGCGCGGGCGATTCGGTTTTACGAGACGATTTTCGCCAGCCCGCTCCAGTATCTTGCGGATTGGCCGAATCTGGCCATCTTCCCCTATCAGCGGCCTGGCGTCTCGGGCGCGCTCGCGTTTGGCGAGGGCCATGTGCCGGGTCCGGCGGGCGTGGTGATCTACCTGAACTGCGAGGGGCGGTTCGACGAGGTGCTGGAGCGGGTCGAAGCGGCCGGCGGCGCCATCGTCGAGCCGAAGTCGCATATTCCCGGCGTGGGCCTGGTGGCGCAGGTGCTGGATTCGGAGGGCAACCGGATTGGGCTGCACTCTTCGATCTAAGCAGGCCCTAGAATGCAGCTATGCGTCGCGCCGACCGTCTGTTTCGCATTGTGCAACTGCTGCGCTCCGGGCGTTTGCAGACGGCGCGGAACCTTGCCGAGAAGCTGCAGGTCTCGCATCGCACGATTTACCGCGATGTGCAGGATCTGCAGCTCTCCGGCGTTCCCATTACCGGCGAAGCGGGGGTTGGGTACACGCTGCGCCGCGATTTCGATATACCGCCGCTGATGTTCGACCGTGAAGAAATTGCCGCGCTCGTGCTGGGCGCACGCATGGTGGAGGCGTGGGGCGGCACCGAGCTGATGGAAGCGGCCAACCGCGCGCTGCGCAAGATTGAGGCGGTGCTGCCGCCGAATCTGCGGGAGAACATTGACGATGTGCTGCTGTATGCACCGGGCCTGCGGGCTCCGGCGGAGGTGCGGCGCAAACTGGACCAACTGCATGCGGCGGCGCAGCAGCGGCATGTGGTGCTGGTGGCGTACGCGCGCGAGGATGGCCAGCCCAGCGTGCGGCGGCTGCATCCTTTGGCGCTCTACTTTTGGGGTGGGGTGTGGACGCTGGCGGCGTGGTGCGAACTGCGCAAGGATTTCCGGACGTTCCGGGTGGACCGGGTGCAGCACGCGGATGTTTTGGCGGAGGAATTTACGCCGACGGCGGGACGGACGCTGGCGGATTATCTCAAGCGGGCGAGGACCGGAGAAGCCAATCGTCAGTAGTGAGCGATCAGTTGTCAGTAAAAGGGGCCACCCCGTCAGTGACCTGCTCTGTATCTCTCACGCATCCAAAGGGCAAGAATCACGATGGTAATTCCGAGACCCGCCATGAGGTTTCCCTTCGTACATTCCCGCACGTAAACCCGGCTCGCGTCTTGCGGCGAGCATCGCACCCAGAATTCGTCCCCGGGCGTCAGCGAAGAGAGGCTGTTCGATCCTAACGCGAAGAAGCGGATCGTCTTCGTGCGTAAGACCCCGTCGCTGGCGCGATACTCGAAGGTAAGCCAGCCGAGAAGGCGGTTTGCCCCCCCGGATCGGGTCGGACCATACGAGAAATCCTCGGATCGAAAAACAGCCTTTACTTCTGGCCAGCGATCGACCCCGCGGAGCTTCTCCCATCTTTCGATCAACATAATTGGCTTATATCAATATCCGTTGGCGATCAGATATTCAAGTGTTACTTGATACTCCGATCTCGACGAACGCTGCTGCTCCAGTGCCAGCTTGATCATCACATCCGCTTCGATATTCACCGGATCTCCCTGCTTGAGCGCGTGGAGGTTGGTGACGTTGCGGGTATGGGGCAGGATGGCGATTCCGACCACTTCCCCATCCCACGAGGCGATGGTGAGGCTGATGCCTTCGACGGCGATAGAGCCCTTCTCAACCATGTAACGGCGAGTGTTCTCCGGGATGCGCACGCGGAGCCACCAGTCAGTGGCGGCGGGATCGGCTTCAGGGTGGATGGGCTCGAGGCTGAGCAGTTCGCCACGACCGTCGACGTGGCCCTGGACGATATGGCCGCCGAGTGGAGCGCCGGCTGCGGTGGGGAGTTCCAGATTAACGACGGAGCCTGGCTTCAAGTGGCCAAGCGAGGTGCGGGCCAGAGTCTCTTCTGCTAAATCGGCGTAGAAAAGCGGCGGTTCGCTGGTCGCGGGTATGGGCGCGAGAGCGGTGAGGCAGGTCCCGCTGACGGCCATGCTGTCGCCGACGCGAAGGCCGTGGGCGAAGGCGGGAGCGGATACGGTAATACGCGTCGTGCCGGGGCGCGGCTCGAGGCGGACGATGGTTCCGGTGGCTTCGATAATGCCGGTGAACATGTGTTCAGATTACGCCCCGCGCGTTATGCCCACGGGTCGCGAAGATAGGCGTCGATGCGGACGTCGTTGCCGATGCCTTCAATCGTGGGTTGGGCAACGAGGACGGGGCCGGTCACGGTTTCCTGCATCAGGGGGACAGCATTGGGGCCGAGAAACACCGGAGCGTAAAAGAGGGTGAGCTTGTCAACGTGATTGCCGGTCAGCGCGGAGCCATTCAATTGCGCACCGGCTTCGAGCATCACGGAGGTGAGATCGAGATCGCCAAGCCGTTTGAGGACCTGGGAGAGCGAGACGCCGGCACGGCGGATGGGATCGCCGGCGCGGCGGGCGGGAGCGGCGGCGACAGCGGTTTCCGGATCGACGCGTTCGATGCGCAGGCCCATCGCTTCCAGCGCGCGCTGATGCTCGGTGGGCGCGATGGAGCAGAAGATGATGACATCCTCTTTGGCGGTACGGACGAGCTTGGCATCGAGCGGAATGCGCAGCGCTGAATCGAGAACCACACGCAGCAGAGGACGGCGGCGAGGCAACTCAGAGCGGTCGGTGAAGAGCGGATCGTCCTGGAGAACGGTGTTGATGCCGGTGATGATAGCGTCAACGCCGTGGCGCATGCGGTGAACTTCCGCGCGCGTTTTTTCCCCGGTGAGATATACCGGCGCTCCGGGCGGCGCGGAGCCGGGCGCGGGAGCAATGCGGCCGTCGAGCGAGACTGCGGATTTGAGGGTAACGAAAGGCAGCCCGGTGCGAATGTGCCGGGCAAAGCCATCGTTGAGCTGGCGGGCCTCGCTCTCCATCAGACCGGTGACGACCTCAACGCCGGCGTCGCGCAGAGCATCAATTCCCTTCCCGTTGACGGCTGGGTTGGGATCCCTGGTGGCTACCACGACGCGCGAGACTCCGGCATCGATGAGCGCTTTGGTGCAGGGGCCGGTACGTCCGGTGGTGCAGCAGGGTTCGAGGGTGACGTAAGCGGTGGATCCGCGTGCCGACTTGCCGGCATTTTTCAGAGCGCTGACTTCTGCGTGCTCCAGCCAGTCGTAACCGTGGAAGCCGCGGCCAACCACCATGCCGTCGCGCACGAGCACGCAGCCGACTGCTGGATTCGGCGAAGCAAAGCTCAGTGAGCGTCTTGCCAGGTTGAGCGCTTCCTGCATCCAGTCTGCGAGCGGCGCACCGAGTTCGGTCGATCTTTTCAACGGGTCCCCACAACCTGCAAGGCAGCGCGTTACGCGGCCAGCAGTGAGTTCACAAAAGCAGAGCTGTCAAAGGGCAGGAGATCTTCAAGAGCCTCCCCAACGCCAACAAATCGAACCGGTAATTTCATTTCGCGCGCGATCGCGACGGCAATGCCGCCCTTCGCGGTTCCATCCAGCTTGGTTAAGACAATGCCGGTCACCCCGGCGGACTCAGTAAAGAGGCGCGCCTGCTGCAGGCCGTTCTGGCCGGTGGTGGCATCGAGTACGAGCAGGACTTCGTGAGGCGCGCCGGGGATGATGCGCTGCGCGGTACGTCGCATTTTGTCCAGCTCGGCCATGAGGCCGGTTTTGGTATGCAGGCGGCCGGCGGTGTCGACGATGACGACATCGTTCTGACGATTCTTTGCAGCGGTCAATGCGTCGTAAAGGACCGCGGAGGGATCGCCGCCCTGGCGGGACTTGATCATCTCGACGCCGCTGCGCTGACCCCAGACTTCGAGCTGCTCGATGGCCGCTGCGCGGAAGGTATCGGCGGCACAGAGGAGTGCGGTCTTGCCCTGGGCACGGTAATACGCAGCCAGCTTGCCGCTGGTGGTCGTCTTGCCGGTGCCGTTGACGCCGACCATCATGATGACATGAGGCGGCGTGCGGACGGGCGTTGCTGGTTGAGCATTCTCGTCGAGCATGGACTGCAGCTGCTCCTTCAGCAAATCTCTCAGCTCCGCGCCGTCGCGGATTTGCTGCCGTTTGGCGCGCTCACGCAGGTTACCCGCAATTTCGGCCGCGGTGGATACGCCAATATCCGCCGCGATCAGGCTCATTTCCAACTCTTCGAGCGCCGCCTCATCGACGGTGCGGCCGATGGCGAGCACTCCTTCGATCTGCTCGCCTAAGCTGTCGCGCGTGCGGGAGACCGCCTGCCGCATGCGCTCGAACAAATTTTTCTTCTCCGGCTCCTGCGGTTCATTCAGGCTGCCGAACAACGTTTGAATCATGAAAAAGAGACCTCAGCGCAACTACTTCGAGTGTAACGAAAGGAGGGGATGCGGTTGCTCCCCGCCGCGGCTACACCACTTCGGCGGTGGGCCTTCTCATGCGGAACGAAACGGGGACCCGCAGTTTCTTCACTTCCAGCGCGCCACTGCGCACCAGAGCCGTGAGCGCATCGACAACAGCGGTGTCATACCGCGACCCGGACAGTCTCTTCATGACCTCCAATACGTATTCGGGATTCATCGCAGCCTGATATGGGCGCGGCGTAGTCATGGCGTCGAAAGAGTCGGCCACGGCGATGATGCGCGCCATCAGGGGAATCTGATCGCCCTTCAATCCGTACGGATAGCCGGTGCCGTCGAGCGACTCGTGATGCAGTTCGACGCCCGGAATCAGGTCATGGAGCATCTCGATGGGCCGCAGAATCGCCGCCCCTTTTACGGTGTGGGCTTTCACGATCTCGAACTCTTCGGGCGCGAGCGGCGAATCCTTCATCACGAGATAGTCTTCAATGCCCAGCGTGCCGATGTCGTGCAGCAGGCCTGACAGCCGGATGGACTCTACTTTCTCTTCGTCGAGGCCGAGTTTGCGCGCGATGGCGGCGGAGTAGCGAGCGACGCGCTCCGAATGGCCGCGCAGATAAGCGGCGCGCTCGTCGACGGCTTTGGCCATCATGCGAATTAATTCCGCGAGTGTTTCGTAGGCGCGGCGTGCTTCTTCGTGCTTCGCCTGCCAGCCGTCCTGCAGCGTTTTGACAGCGTTTTGCCAGGCGGCGATGATCTCCACGAAAAGTTTGTCCGATGTTTGGCGCGCAAGTTCCTGGCCGTGCAGAGGCGAACCGGACTCGATGACCTGCACGAGTTCTTCAAAGCGCTTTTCGAAGCGAGTGCTCCAGAGAGTAGCAGCGAACCAGGAGCCCCCAATACCAACGGCTGCACCAACGGCGCTCAGGATGAAGACGTTCTGAGTGAATTGAAGGACGATAAGAATGGCGGCAACCGTGACCACGACGACGGCCACAAAGACGAGCATCATGCGCATAAAAACGCGCTGACGCAGGCGTTGGATCCCCGAGGTAGGGGTCGACCGTGCGACGAGACGTGGAGAATCCTGCATACTGTCCGATCTCCTTGGTCGTACGGAGGGCCGCGGAGCCTTTCCTCGCCAGTTTACGAAGGTTCAGATAGCTCCGGCGTCACACGAAGGTGTTACGAGAGCATCCGATTGGGGTAGCTGACGGATATTACTGTGGTTACGCCCATTGGTTGCATGTGGAAAAATGCCCACACACGAGACGAAGCCGAGGACTATTCATCGCGACCCGGCCGCATCATGAGCTCTTCAATGGCTTTTTGCGGCGATTTGCCATGCATCAGGATGGCCTCCATTTGCTCGGCGATGGGCATTTCGACGCCATGCCGGCGAGCGAGGCCGAGAGCTGCAGAAGTGGTGCGTACGCCTTCCGCGACCTTGCCTTCGAGGCCCGCGAGAATCTCCTCGAGGCCGCGTCCACGACCGAGCTCCATGCCGACGCTGCGATTGCGGGAGAGTGAGCCGGTACAGGTAAGAACGAGGTCGCCCATGCCGGAAAGTCCGGCAAGAGTTTCGCGGCGGCCGCCGCACGCGACAGCGAGGCGCGTCATTTCCGCAATGCCGCGGGTAATAAGGGCGGCGTTGCTGTTGAAGCCAAGACCAAGGCCGGAGACGATGCCGGCGGCGATGGCGATGACGTTCTTGATCGATCCGCCGAGTTCAACGCCGATGACGTCGTCGTTGGTGTAGAGGCGAAGCGAGTTTGAGGAGAACTCCCGCTGGACGCGCGAGGCGAGGTCCGCACTGGAGGAAGCGATGGTGATGGCGGTGGGCGCTCCGGCAGCGACTTCCTGGGCGAAGGACGGCCCGCTGAGAACACCGCAGGCGAGTCGGAGGTCGCGAGTAGCCAGCACTTCGCCGATGACCTGGGTCATGCGGAGGTACGACTCGTCCTCAATGCCTTTGGTGGCGCTGACCAGGAGCTGCTCAGGGCGCAGGTGAGGCAGGAAGCCTTTGAAGGACGCGCGCGCGAATTGGGAAGGCGTAACGCTGACGACAATTTCGGCGCCGGCAAGAGCTTCGGCGGCGTTCTCGGTGATGACAATGGACGCCGGCAGTTGAAAGCCGGGCAGGAACGGCGTGTTCTCGCGCGTGGTGCGCATGGTGGCAGCCACGTCGGGCGCGAATGACCAGAGCGCGACCTGATGACCGCCGCGTCGGGCGAGACTGATGGCCAGCGCTGTTCCCCAGGCGCCGCTGCCCATGATGGCGATGCGGCTCATGCCGGGTTCGTCCTTGTCTTGCCAAAGCGGTATTCAGTCCCGCTCAAAAGGCGCGCGATGTTCTGGTGGTGTTTGGCAATCACGATCAGAGGTATGACGAACAGGACAGCGGTGAACCAGAGAGTGCGCGGCGGGTGGGACAGCAACAGCGCAAATACCGGAAAGGCTGCGGCGGACGCGATGGATGCCAGGGAGACATAACGCGAGGCAGCACAAACCAGCGCGAAAATGCCGAGCCCAGCGAGAGCTGCCCACGGAGCCAGCGCGAGAAAGACGCCGAAGGCTGTGGCGACTCCCTTTCCGCCTTTGAAGCCGAGCCATACGGTGTAGATGTGACCCAGGATCGCAAAGAGCGCGGCGAGCGCAGTGGCATTCATACGCGCAACCGGGGATGCGCCCATGCGGCCCGCAAGGTACCCGCAAAGAAGAACCGCGCAGAGGCCTTTGAGGACATCAAGAAGAAACGTGATGGCGCCGAGGCCTTTGCCGCCGGAGCGAATGACATTGGTGGCGCCGATATTGCCGCTTCCCTTTTGGCGGATGTCTTCATGGCGAAAGAATCGGACCAGAAGATAGCCGAAAGGGATGGAGCCGAGAAGATAGGCCAGTCCAGCGGCAACTGAGGCGATGGCTAAGGGCATTTCGAGATTGAGTTTAGCAGCAGAGGCGACGCCGAGGACTGCGAGTCACTTCTCGAGAGAGATGGTTTGGCTCGACTCTGCGCGAAACTTCATCATGCACTTCTTATTCTGGTCCTCCACAAGCCATACCTGCCCGGCAAGACCGTTGATGGGGCGAGAGGTCGAGTGCGGATTCACCGAACCGCTGGAGTGCTTGAACCCCATGCCGTCAATTCTGTAGAGCTTTCTCTCAAAATCCGAATCGTTCACAAACTGAACCTGCACCGCTACAACCTGGCCAAAGCCGACGGCGGTCACCATCTTCTCCCTGCAACTCGGGTCTTCGGTATCGGCGGCAGCCGCGGCTCCTGAAGGGCCGCCCGGCGAGCCGCCCCCTGGTTGCGGGCTGGTAGACGAGGTCGCCGCCACTGCGTGCCCCGCCAGCCACCAGCGATAAGACCGCACGCACAACACACGCACTACATTCCTCTCGCCGGAAAGGGGAGACCATATCAACCTCCCGGCGGCGTCCTTGGCCATGAGTACTTGCCTTCCAGGTGAGAAAGACCCGGTGTCCCCTTCGGTCCAAATAGTTTCCCCTGGTATCCGAAGCGTGAACCCGCCAGGGAGCGCCTGGAGAGCGCGCGGATCCTGAATCGTCTGCAAATCGGCAAAGGTCGGGAGGCGCCAGTGTGGCGATCCGCCCGTTCTCAAGGCCTCGCAGTATCCCGCCGCGTCGGGATTTTCATATGATTCCTGGCGCTGGCCGCCGCTCAGCGTCCAGATACGGTTATGCTCCGCGTCCAGCCACTCGCCACTTCCTGCGCTCACCGGCGTCTCGTTATCGTCGGAAACGAAGTAATTCAGAACCTCGAGCTCAGGCGCAGCGGCAATGTACTCACCCTGGAGTTTGTCGAAGGAAACAAGCGCGCTTGTCCCCGCACTCGACAACCCTATGTTCAGAATGATTGCCCGCTCTCGCGCGGGATCGTAGGGGCGAACCGCCTTTGTTACGTTGGTGATGGCATTGCACACAGCATACTGCTGGCCCAAAACATCTGGATGAAACTGGCGATTCTCCCAGCCCTTTCGTCGCATCTCCGGCGTCAGGCTGGAGCAAAGTTTGACGGCATTGACAATGAATTCCTGCTCCTTCGCATAGTCCTCCATGCGCAGTCTGCTGCCGGCAATGGAGCGCTCGAGAAAAGCCGACATCGCGAACGGAAACTCGTCTGCGTTGCCGTACGTGTCCACTTCGCGATATTCCTGCATTGTCATTGCTTTCCTGTACAGGAAACCGTCATTGCCTCGCGCAGGGTTGGGATCGAAGCTGGCTTGTATCTCTCCGCCTTCTCGCATGGCCCAGCCAACCTTACCCGCCAGGGGTCCGAAGTAGACACACTGGACCCCCGTACCCTGCAGCATCGTGATCTCATCGGCCAACGCCTCTTTGAAATCCCCCATTGTCGGCGGGTGACTCAGCGATTGCACAAATGAGGAAGGAAGATCTTTGCAGGCAACGGAATTCGGCGAAACCTCCATATCGAAGCGCAGAGCGATGGTGCGCAGGGCGGGATTGGGAAGGTTGTTCAGATACTGCCGCGCGTCTTCCTCGCTCATCGGGATTCTGGAGACGGAGAACGGAACGACGGCATAGTTCTCCCGGCCGCCAGCAGGCGTGCCGCTCACTGCGGGGCAGCCGCGAGGAAAGCCAGTCGACGTCACCGGAATCGCTTTGTCCTGGAATTTTACCGCGAAGCCCTGGAGCTCGGGCTTGTATTCACCGACGGCAACAATCGTCCAGTAGGAAATGGCGGTTGGCAGTTCGGCGAGGATTTGCGGCGCCCTTGCTTTGTAATACGCCGCCATGGCGGGGTAATCGAATTCGTTGTTGATCTCGCGATTGATCTGGAGATTATTGCAATTGTTGAGCTGAATGAAAAACTTGAGATTTGTGGACGCGCCGAGAGCCAGGGCGGTGGAAAGTTGCTCCGGGTGATCGCGGATCTGAAGAAGGCGCATCATCAGACCGATGTCGTGCGAGCTGATCACCAGGTCGCGCATCTGGTCAGCGGTCAGGGTTGGGTAATTGCCGGTTGCGCTTTGACCCTCGGGCGGAGTAGGACTTCCGCCTGCAGCCACCGAGTCTGACGCTGGCTGTGGGCCAGGTTGGTTTGCCTGCGCCTGTGCATTGCTGTCGCCATTCGCCGGCCGATGCCCTGGCAAGGCTCCGCAAGCCTGAGACAAGCCATCCTTGCAAGCCCTGTCAAGAACGGCGCGAGCCTTCGGAATATCCTGCTCGGCCACATATCCACTTCGGTACAGGTTCACTAAACTAGCGCAGTAAATCCTTAACTGCACATAGGGCGCATATCTAACAGCACCGTAATCGCAGGCCTTTTGAGCCCATACCGCGCTTTGTCCGGGGTCTTTCGCCCCGCCATTTATGCCGTTTAAGAACCTGCTGGCGAGATTGGCACAAGCATTCGCGCTCCTGCCGTCACAGGCTTGTTTGAAGAGCGCAAGGGCGCGACCGGGGTTCCTTTCCGTGCCTTCACCTCCCTCATAGAAGATTGCCAGTTGATTGCAACTTTCCATGTCGCCCTCGCCGCAGGCGCGTTCGAGCAATTGCCTCGCCTCAGTAAAGCGCTGCTGCCTGGCCAGTGCGTCCGCCTTTTCGCGCATGCTTTGTAACTCGTCATGCCCGGCGGAAGCACTCGATTGAAGGAACGCATTCAGTTCACGCGGGCCTGAATGCAGGGCCTCGGCATAGGTCACATTCGTGGCCAGAGAAGCTGCAGGACTGAAGACAACAACGGAAAGGATTATCGTCGTGATCCATCGCGACGCAGATGAATTTTGTCTCATGGTGTCGTCTCACGAGAAGAAATGATGAGTCTGGTCTGGCCGGGGGGATGGATACAACTTCAGGGATTGTGCGGACAGCTCGTGAAGAGCATAGCAGCAAACCTGTCCAGGTAGGGTAGTTGCTGAGGCATTACCGCGACAGTGCACTCGAGAGACAAGGCGAGCAGGGCAACTGCAGCAGATTCAAGCCACATAGATGCACCCAAATTAAATACCCCCCGGCAGAGCCGGGGGATCGTTTATGGTTCAGCAATTGTTACTGCAGGGGCTTCGCCGTGCCGTTTTGCAGCGTTTGCTGAATGATGGTGTGCACCTGGCGGTCGATCTCTTCCGCTAACTTGCCTTGCTGCTCGCCGATGCGTCCCTGCTGCTCACCGAGTTTGCCTTGTTGTTCGCCGAGCTTGCCCATCTGCTCGCCGATCAGGCCTTGCTTCTCGCCGGCCTGCCCCTGCAGTTCGCCGATGCGTACCTGAATGTTCGCGAGCTTCTCCTGAAGAGCTGCAATTTTCTCGGGCGTCCATTCCTGCTGCACCTTCGCGAGCCTCTCCTGCAACTCGGCCATTTTTTCGGGCGTGAGCAGCTGATCCTGTTCGAGCTTGAGCTTCGCTTCGACGTCAGCGAGTTCTTTCACATCGATTTGATCCGTTTCCACCTTCGCGCTCGCAGCGGCAGCATCGACTTCCGCCAATTCCTTGGAGAGGTCGGGCAGGCGGATGGCGACGTCGATGTCCTGATGGCGGCCCAGTTCCTCCTGCTGCTTGCCGAGAACTTCCTGCTGACGTCCCAGCTCTTCCTGTTGCTTGCTCAGCGCTTCCATGGGAGCGTACTTCGCTTCGATTTGGGCGATGATCGCGGGGTCGGTGATGACGTACGACTTGCCCTCGTGGCGGACCCAAAGGAACGGCGTGGAGTAGGCTGCGCGGGCTTTGTCGAGCTGCGCGCCGATGTCGCTGTTCCAGTTGCCGGAGAAGGTGTACTTGTTCCCGTTGCCACGAACGATGGCCCAGGAGTCTCCGTTGGTGGAGAACTGGTAGGCATCTCCGTGGACACTGGAGCCGTCGTTGATCATGTCAGCGTGCGGTCCGGTGACGGAGAGCGTGCTGCCGTCACTGACCACGGCCTGCGTTTGCGGTCCGGAATCATCGGTGAGCGCGGCGGGCGCAGGCGGTGCGGGGACCGCCGGTACGGGAGGCATGGGTGCGACGTCCGGCGCCGTGGCTGGTTCCGCAGGAGAAGCAGGCGCAACGACCGGCGCGGGCTCGGTGGCCGGCGGTGGCAGCGGCGGCGCGGACTGCGCTGATGCGTTGGGAACACGAATCAAAGAAACCGCGATGAGGAATGCGGGGATAAGCAGCAGCGAAGCGAGGGCGCGGCGGCGGCCTTCCGCAAACGAGGTGCGGAAGAGATGCTCGTTGAGCATGGATTCGACGCGGCGCGTGAGATTTCCGGAGCGGGCCATAGCGACTCCCGGGAGAGATTTGTGCGGCATGGCCGCAAATTCGAGGACGATCTGGGCGTAGCCGGTGCGGCTCCTGGCCGCATCGATGCCGGCGCGATCGCCGATGGCTTCACCCAAAGAAGAGAGCGTGCGGCGCAGCCACCACCCAAGCGGGCTGAACCAGAAGAAGGCAGTGTAGAGGCCGGCGAGCAACTGCAAATAGAAATCGAGTTGGCGGACGTGCGAGCGCTCGTGCGCCAGAACCATGCGGAGCTTTTGCATGTCCCACTGCGCGTAGTCGGCGGGGAGCACGATGCCGGAGCCGATAGTGACCGGCGATGGAATTTTGCTGCTGGTGCGAACGTTGGGATCGGGCGCGATGAGGGGCGAGACGGGTGCAGCGGTTGTCCACAGGCGGATGGCAACAGCCAAGCCAAAGAGAAGACGGATGAGTAGCGCGGTTGTGACGGCGAGATAGACCCAGACCATCATCTGCGAGGCAGGCGGCCACCGGGTGGCGCGACGCGGGATGGCGGGCATGAAGCTGGGTTCTTCGGGCACAGGTGCGAGATCAAGCGTGGCTGGAACCGCGCTCGCAACCTGAGACTCGGCGCGCGCGGGGATATTCACGGCGCGCGGCTTCACAACGGCCAGCGCTGCGTGCGTTGCCGCGGGTGTTGCTATGTGAGGTGCGACAGGAATCGGCAGCGTCCAGCCGAGTTTCTGCGGGACGGCGCGCATGAGCAGCGGCATGGCCAGCGAGGCGAGGAGGACGAGGCTCCACGCGGCTTTGCGGGCGGGCACATTGCGGACGCGAAGAGCAGTTAGTCCAAGACCCACGGCTGCGGCGAAGACGAGTGCGCGCAGGGCTGCTTCCAGAACGATGGCGGTCATGCTTTGCCTCCTTCCTGTTTTTTGGCGGCGCCGATGCGACGTGCGAGGCGCTCGAGTTCGGCGCGAGACACCACTTTGGAGTCGACCATGCCGACGAGAAGCTCCTCAACGGATCCGGCACAGAACCAGTCGACAATGCGCTGCACGGCGCGGCCCGCTACTTTCTGTGGCGACTCCGCGGGGCGGTAGATGAAGGTGCGGTTGTCAACTTCATGCGCGAGGTAGCCTTTCTCCTCAAGACGACGCAGCACAGTGCGGATGGTCGAGTCCTTGAGGGGACGGTCGAGCTCTTCGCGAGCCTGGTCAGCGGTGGTTGCGCCGAGACGCCAAACCAGGGAAAGAATGTCGCGTTCGAGGTCGCCCAGCTCTGCAGGATCGTGCGATGAGGAAGTGTTACTCGCCATAATGTTACAGACGGTAACACATCAGTTTGGTGAGCGCAAGGGGATTATTTAGCGGTGTTGCCGGCAGCGATATTACTTTCAGCGAGAAACTGTCAGCAATAAACCTGTCGGCTGACGACAGATGAGACTAAGCTTGGTCCGACGAGGAGACCTATGAAGCCTTATTTGGCAGTTGGACTTGCGCTGGGCGTTGGAATCGGCATCGCGATCGGATTTGCACTCCACCATATGGTGATGTACGTAGTTCTGTGTGTAGCGATTGGCGCGTTGTTGGGATTTTTGATGGACCGGAGAAAGCGCGTTATCGCCTGAACTGCAGTTGATTGCCGTTACGCTACATGAGGCGGCGGCGCACTAAATCCAACGCCTGCTGGCTCGCGTTAAAGCGAATGGCGGCGCGATCGCCGGTGAAGCGCTTCTCGATAACATCGGTGCCCTCGGCATCGCTGACAGCGACCCAGACCAGGCCCACGGGCTTCTCCTCGGTGCCTCCGCCAGGGCCGGCGATGCCCGTGACTCCCAATCCCAGCGTAGAGCCACAGCGATCGCGGATGCCTTCGGCGAGGTCGATGGCCACTTCCCTGCTGACCGCTCCATGTTTCGCGATGAGCTGCGCGTCGACTCCGGCGAATTCCGTCTTGAGGCGATTGCTGTAGACGATGGCGCCCCCGGTGAAGGAGCGCGAGCTGCCGCTGACGCTGGTGAGGCGCTCCGCCACCATGCCGCCGGTGCAACTTTCCGCGACGGCCAGCGTCGCGGCGCGCATCTCGAGATAGTAGAGAACGATCTGCTCCAGCGTCTCGCCCTGCGACGAGTAGATGTAGTCTTCGAGTTCTTCTTCCAGCTTGCCGGCCAGCTCATCGACGCGCGCCTGGGCGATTTCAGCGATGGGCTTCGAGCACGAGAGGCGCAGCTCAATGTCGCCGAGGTGGGCGAGGATGGTCGTCTCCACATCTTTATAGGTGGTGTAGATGGGGGCGATGCGCGAGTCTGCGGCTGACTCGCCGATCATGGCGGCTTTCAGGACGCGGGTAGCAATATGACGCTTAGGCAGGATTTCCTGCAGGCGCGGCAGGCATTGTGCTTCAAACATGCCCTTGAGCTCGTGGGGAGGACCAGGGAGCAGCATGGCGAGCTTGCGATGCGATCCGATGACGGTATCGATCCACTGACCGGGAGCGCTGCCGAGTGGGTTAGGCAGGATGGTGGCGCCCTCGATCACGTCCGCTTGTTTCTCGTTGTTGCGCGTGAGCGTCATGCGGCGAGCGGCAGCCCGCGAGTAGAGATGTGCGATGAGGTCAGGATCGCGCCGCAGTTTGACGTTGAGCGCTCCGGCAACCGCTTCGCGGGTAAGGTCGTCTTCCGTGGGGCCAAGGCCACCGGAGAGAATCACGATGTCCACGCGGCCCAGTGCTGAGCGGACGGCGCTGGTGAGATGGCGGATGTTGTCGCCCACGATGGTTTTGAACGCGATGGCGACGCCAAGCTGATTGAGCTGGGAGGTGAGGTAGAGGGAGTTGGTGTCCTGCCGGAACGGCGTGAGCATTTCGGACCCAGCCGCGATAATTTCCGCGTTCATCGATCTCCTCAGGGCCGTTTGCGCGGCCTAAACCAGCCGCCAGCCTTCCACGCCAAGAGCTACATGATAAAGGGAGGTGTTGGTGGCGACCAGAGCGCCGCCGCCGGGAACAAAACTGAAGCCGACAATGCCGGTGCCGCTAATGACGAGGGACATGACGCCTTCCGGATCGATGGAAACAATGCCACGGCGTCCCCGCATGGAAGCAGCGACATAAACGTTCCCGGCAATATCGACGGCAATGCCCTGCGGACGCCCCAGGCCGCGCTGCAGGACAGTGGTGATGCCATCGCGATCGATGGCGTAAACCGAGTCGTAGCTGGAGGTCGTGGGGCCGGCGACGTAGAGGGTGCCATCGGGTCCAAAAGCCAGGTGATAGGCGGAGATGCTGGGTTCAAGCGTGGCAAAAACGAAAATCTGCCGGTCGGGAGCGACCTTGAAGATGGTGCCACTGCGGTCGCCAACGTAGAGGTTCTGATCCACGTCGAAGGCGATACCGGTGGCCACGCCCATGCCTTCCGCGAAGACGGTGGACGCGCCGTTGCGCGCGACTTTGTAGACCTTGCCTTCGTGGCGCGAGGAGACGTACAGATTCTCTTCGTAGTCGACGGCGAGGCCGGTGGCGTTCACGATGCCGCGGACGAAGGGACGCATTTCGCCATCGCGCTCGATGCGGAAAACCGAGATGGGCGTTTCCTGGCCGCGTTCGCCGGAGAAGGTGATGAAGATGTTGCCGGAGTTGTCCATGACCGGGCTCGAAACCATGTGCGCCCCGGTGGCGATGAGGCTGCCGACGCGAACTTCAACGGCATTGCTCTGCGCCCCGTTTTGCAGAATGCGCAACCGCCCCGTTTCTGCTTCGTCGGGCACGCGCAGGGTGAGGCGCGCGCCGCGCGTGAGCAGGATGGGAGCAGCCAGATCGCCCAGCATCGCGACCGGCGGACGCCATCCGGTGCCCGCAGCAATGGCGCCCAGGTTGGCGCCGGTAATTTGCACTTCTCCGCCGGGCAGCGCCGCCGTCGGAGAGATGGCGTCGATGCGAGGCGCCGTGCTCGGTTCGGATTTCAGAATGCGCACCATACAGATGACCGCTTTCTACGTTAGCCCTACCACCAGTGCCTGACCAGCAGCATCACCAGCAATCCCCAAACCCCGGCGGCCAGGTCGTCGAGCATAATGCCGGTGCCGCCGTGCAGGCTTTCTAATTGCCGCGCCGGCCACGGCTTCACAATATCGAAGAGCCGAAACAAGGCTAAACCCAGCAATGCATGCCGCCAATCCAGCGGCGTGACGGCGAGGACCAACCATTGTCCGGCTACTTCGTCGATCACGACGAAGCCCGGGTCCTCGTGACCCCATTCACGCTCAACGATGGTTCCGGCGGGGATGCCGATGGCAGCAACGACCAGAACGCCGGCGAGCGTGACAACGAGAGGTGTCCAACCACTGAGATGCGCGGAGCGCAGAGCGAAGAACCAAATGATTGTGGCGGCCAGCGATCCCCACGTGCCGGGGCCGGGCTTGAGCAGGCCGGCGCCGAAAAACGTGGCGACCGCCCAGGCCCATTTCGTTCTGGTGGTGGGCAGGGGAGCGACGGCCTGGGGGCTAGTCGTCATGGTCTCCGTTGTTTTTTTGATTCTCGGCTAAGCCTTCGAGCACTTCGGGATCGAGAATCGGCGACGAGATGCGGTATCCGCCGCTGGCCCATTTGCCGAGATCGATGACGCGGCAGCGATCCGTGCAGAAGGGGAAATACTCATCCTTACTGGTGACAAGCGTGCGGCAGATGGGGCAGCGGAGGACGGTGGGTTTGCGGCTCGCTTTGCCGGTCATCGGGCGGCTCCTGATGCTGCGAGGGCTGGTTCTGCAACCTCCGATTCGCTGAGCACGCGGGCGACGAGGTCGTAGTCGTGGGCTTCCGTAACTTCGCAGCGATAGAAGCGGCCGGGCGTGAGCTCGTCGAAGGGGCCGAAGTCGTTCAGGTAAACGGTGCCGTCAATTTCGGGCGCGTGGAACTGGGTGCGGCCTTCCCAGAGCAGCGGCGTTTCGGCGGATTCGCCTTCGACGAGGACGTCGAAGATCTGGCCGATCTGAGCGTGTTTTGCCTGGCGGCTGAGGCCTTTTTGCAGCTTCATCAGAGCGCGGCGGCGCTGTTCGATGACGCGCTTCGGGACCTTTTTCTCAAGATCGAAAGCGCGGGAGCCTTCTTCGTCCGAGTAGGAGAAGACGCCGAGCCAGTCGAATTTAGCTTCGGCGACAAAGTCGCAGAGAGCTTCGAAGTCGGCATCGGTTTCGCCAGGAAATCCAACGATAAACGACGTGCGCAGCGCAATGCCGGGAACAGCTGCGCGCACTTTGGCGATGGTCTTCAGGAAGATTTCCGCACCGCCGCCGCGCTTCATGGTCTTGAGCACGGGAGCGGCCGCGTGCTGGAGCGGGACGTCGAGGTATTTGCAGATGTTGTCGTGCTTCGCGATGGTCTGCAGCAGCTTGCCGGTAATGCGGTTGGGGTAGGCGTAGAGGAAACGGAGCCAGGTGAGGCCAGGAATCTGCGCGAGGCGATCAAGCAGCAGCGCGAGGCCGTCCTGCAGGTTGAAGTCTTCGCCGTAACAGGTGGTGTCCTGTCCGATCAGGGTGATTTCGCGAACACCTTCGGCGACCAGAGCTTCCGCTTCGGCGACGACCGACTCAAAGCGGCGGGAGCGGAATTTGCCGCGGAGATTGGGGATGACGCAGAAGGTGCAGGGATGGTCGCAGCCTTCCGCAATCTTGATGTAGGCCGACGCAGAGCGGGTGGTGCGCAGGCGCGGCGTGGTGTGGTCGTAAAGATATTGCGGCAACTGGGCAGAAGCGCCGTCCCACGCGGTGCGCAGGAAGCGGCCTTGCTCTTCGCGGCGATCGCCTTCGGGGCGGAATTCCTGGTGCGTGCCGGAGCGTGATTCAACGCCGGGCCGCACGGCTGACGACCCCGCCAGGATATTGAAGGGCGAATTGGATGCGGGGGCTGGCGCGGGCGTAAGTCCGGCGGCTTCGAGGATCGACTCCAGCTCGCCCGTGCCGACGACCGCGTCGACTTCGGGGATGTTTTTCTGGATTTCGTCGCGATAGCGCTCGACCAGGCATCCGGCAACGATCAGCTTCGTCGCGGAGCCATTGGTTTTGAGGCGCGCCATTTCGAGGATGGCGTCGACCGATTCCTGCTTCGCCTTGTCAATGAAGGAGCAGGTATTCACGACGAGGATGTCGGCCGAGGAGGCGTCCGGGGTGATTTGCGCACCGGCGCGATCGAGCAGGCCCATCATCACTTCGCTGTCGACAAGGTTCTTGGGGCAGCCGAGGGAGACGAAGCCGACGCGGGGGCGAGCGGTGGGCTGACCCGGCGCGGGGGCTTCCGTTATGTCTAATACTTCCGTCACATATCTATTTTACCGGGATTACGCGTAATCCCGCAGACGCGTATTTACGCGCAGCTTCGTCGGTGGTGATAAAGCGCAAATCCTCTGAAATCGCCTGGGCGATAAGCATGCGGTCGAAGGGGTCGCGATGGATGGGCGGTAGCGAGTAAACGACGGAAACATGCTCGGGACGCAGCATGAGCGCGGTGGCGGCCAACTGGTCGAGAGCCTCATTCCACCAGAGACGTGGATCCCCCACCCTTAGATTGCCCTTCATCGACTTGAGCAGCACCTCCCAAAAGGAAACGACACTCAGCACGCTCGTTCCGGACAGGACGGCCCGACGCGCTGCTGAGGAGAGACGGTCAGGATCGGTCAGGGCAATCAGCGCGGCGTTGGTGTCCAGCAGGAAGCCGCTCACAGCTCGCCGTTCAGGAAGTCGTCAGGGTCGATGGGGTCATCCCATCCCGGCAGCAGCTGGATGCGGTCTTTCATTCCGCCCAGGCGAACGCGCCGCCGCGCCGGGGGTGCGGGCACAATCTGTGCGACCGGCTTTCCGTGGCGAGTAATCACAGTAATTTCGCCGTTCTTCTCGGCGCGGCGGATCAGTTCCGAGAGCCGATTTTTCGCTTCTGCGGTACTCATGTCCATGAAAACAATTATAGCCATAATTTCTGGCCTAATCAATAAATTGTAGGACAGCCACCCCCGCTGCGATGGCCGCGCGGGCAGTGGTATCATCACAGGTGTGCCGGGTCCTGCGCGGCGCAATCCCGCCAACCCCGCCAGGTCCGGAAGGAAGCAACGGTAACGGGCCAGTGCGTGCGCAGCAGGTCACCCGGTGCACTAAACATTCCGCAGTGCCCTTCCCTTTAAATTGTGATTTGTCCCTCAGCGGCTTTTGCGACTGCGGCGTGGTGGTCCCACTCCCGCGATCCGCCCCTTTTCTGCGACAATACTTCTTCGTTCAGGAGAAGTGATTTGAATCTTGCTGCTCGTCCTCGTGTGCCGGTCCGTGCAAAAATCAGCGCCCTGGGAACCTATACGCCGCCGCGGCTGCTGACTAACGCCGACCTCGAAAAAATGGTGGAGACCACCGACGAGTGGATCACCTCGAGGGTGGGCATTCGCGAGCGCCACATTGTCGAGCCGGGACAGGCCACCAGCCACATGGCGGTAGAAGCAGCGAAGCGTTGCCTGGCGGCGCGCGGCATCGACGGCTCGGAAGTCGAAGTGGTGATTGTGGCCACGGTGACGCCGGATATGTTCTTCCCGGCGACGGCCTGTCTGGTGCAGGACCGCATCGGCGCTAAGGGTGCGTGGGGATTCGATTTGTCGGCCGCGTGCTCCGGATTCGTCTACGCGTTACAAACAGGCTGCAAGCTGGTGGAAAGCGGCGCGCACAGGAAAGTGCTGGTAATTGGGTCGGATACGATGTCGTCGATTATCGACTACACCGATCGCGCGACCTGCGTGCTGTTTGGCGACGGCGCGGGAGCAGTCTTGATTGAGCCGGCCGCAGAGGGCGAGCTGGGGATGATCGATTTCCACCACGAAATTGACGGCTCGGGTGGATGTTCCCTGTTCATGCCGGCGGGCGGAAGTTTGAAGCCTTCGTCGCACGAGTCTATCGACAAGCGGGAACATTATGTTCACCAGGATGGGCAGGCGGTCTACAAATTCGCCGTGCGCAAGATGGTGGAGGCGGCGGAGACGGTGCTGAACCGCAACGGCGTTACGGCCGCGGATCTCGCGTGCTTCATTCCGCATCAGGCGAACCGCCGCATCATCACGTCGAGTGCGGAACGGCTGGGGCTGCGCGACGACCAGGTGATCATTAACATCGACCGCTTCGGCAACACCACGGCGGCCACAATCCCGCTAGCGACGGATACCGCGATTCAGGAAGGCAAGCTGAAGAAGGGCGACCTGTTCCTCATTGCAAGCGTGGGCGCCGGCTTCACGCTGGGCGCGGCGCTGTTGCGCTGGGAGATCTAAGCACAACTTGAACACGGTGTCGCGGGCTTGCTAAAGTCCCGTGATGCAGTCGACATGCATTATTGGTGGCGGCCCCGCGGGCATGATGCTTGGATTTCTGCTGGCGCGGGCCGGGCTCCCGGTCACGGTACTGGAAAAGCACAAGGATTTCTTCCGCGACTTCCGCGGGGACACAATTCATCCTTCGACGCTGGAACTGCTGAACGAATTGGGACTCTACGAGAAATTTCTGGATGTCCCTCATTCTCAGGTCACATGCCTTTCGGCGATTGTTGGCGGGCGCAAATTTGCCATGTCCGATTTTTCGCATCTGCCCACGCGCGCGAAATTCATCGCTCTGATGCCTCAGTGGGATTTCCTCAATTTCCTGGCTGCGGAAGCGAAGCAGTATCCGACTTTCACCCTGCGCATGGGGTGGGAAGCCACGGAATTGGTGGAGCGCGACGGCGTGGTAACGGGTGTGCGCGCCGAGACGCCTGACGGTCCGCAGGAAATTACACGCGACCTGATCGTCGGGTGCGACGGACGGCATGCGATGACAAAGGACGCCGCAGCCCTGAAGGTCATCGAGGAGGGCGTGCCGATCGACGTGCTGTGGTTCCGCATCGCGCGTCAGGACTCCGATCCGGAAAACGCCTTAGGCTATGCCAATTTTGGCCGGCTGGTGATTCTGATCAATCGCCGCGATTATTTTCAGGTGGGTTTTCTCATCGCAAAGGATCACTACGAAGAAATTCAGCAAAGAGGCTTGTCGCAGTTTCACCAGGAACTGGAACGGATTGTGCCGTTCCTGTCAGGTCGGACGGGCGAAATCGACAGCTGGGAGCAGATCAAGCTGCTGACCGTGCAGGTGAATCATCTGCAGCGGTGGTCAAGGCCAGGACTGTTGTGCATTGGCGATGCGGCGCATGCGATGTCGCCGGTTGGCGGCATTGGCATCAACATTGCGCTGCAGGACGCAGTGGCTGCGGCGAACATGTTGACGGCGCGGCTGCTGGCGGGCAGCGTGCGGCATCAGGACCTGGAGAGCGTGCAACATTACCGGGAAGGCGCAGTGCGGAATACGCAGCGTGTACAAATTGTGGCGCACAAGATTCTTGACCGAGTGCTCCGCGACCCGGGTCCGCTGACTCCGCCATGGCAACTGCAGCTGGCGACGCGGATTCCGGGCTTTCAGCGGCTCACGGCCCGGTTTATTGGACTGGGATTGCAGCCGCAGCATATTCAGGCAAGCACCTGAAGGCCCCAATGCCGGAAGCGCTGATTTGCCTTAGTGGCTGCGCGCGCCGACGACGACCAGGCCAATGCCTCCAACCAGAGCAATGGTGCTGAGGATGGGCGGAATCGGCACCGATTCGTGCTGCTGGTGCGAGATGTGAATAGGGCCAACATTGGCGTCCTGGTGGCGATGCGTGAAGCTGAATCCGCCGAAGGCGAATCCGGCGATGCCGACGATGATCAATAGAATCCCCACAATAGTGGCTGCTTTCAAAATTCGTTTCCTCTCAATGCGGGATTTCCCGACGCTGGACGCGCCGGGGCCAGGCTTTGTGGGGTGAGATGCAGAACGAGGCCGTCGCGCATGGACCGGCGCGGCGCGGGCGCATTTTGGCAGGGCTGATCTACAGGAAAGGCGAGACGTTCATCCGATAGATGCAGGCGACGGGCTTGCCATTGCGGAAGGCTGGGATGAATTTCCAGTCTTTCGCGGCATCGAGGAGGGCGGGATCGTCGGGCGAGCCATTCATTTTGGCAGACCGGACCTTGCCGGTCTCATCGAGGATGAAAACCATGTGCTGCTGAGTGTTCGCCACGGACTGCTCCGCCCCCGACGGGGGTGGTCCCCACATCAGGATATAGCGAGGCAGTGTGGTGACTTCGGTTTGGGCGGGAGCGTCGTCCTGACCTGAATTGGCGGAGACCGGTGGCATCCCCGGAAACATCGATTCATCCCCGTCTCCACGGGAAGTTGTCGTCTTCACCGTCTCGTAGATATACGGATGTTTCCTCAGGAATCCCGATGAAGTTTTCGGTGCGATGGCGGCGACCTGCGCGTCGATGCCCTTGGCGCGCGCGGCGAGGATGGCCGCCTTCACCCGTGCAACGTCGGATGCAGGCCACGCGCTGTCGAGTTCCGCCCACGCCTGATCCTCGCGGCCGCTGTAGAGGTAATCCCAGGTAATTTCGAGGACTTTGACTTTCGTTTTACGCAGGCGGACGAGTTCTGCCCCGGGCACGGAGCCGAGGGCCAGCTTTCCGTCACTTTGTCGGAAGCCGCTGAGGGATTTGGAATCGAGTTGGGCGCGGACCTGAGCAATCTGCTTGTCGTAGTGAGTCTGATATTCCGCGCTGACGTCGGTGAGACGGTCCTTCTCATAACGAAGAACGATGGTCGGCGTGGCATCGAAGTCGGCGTACGTAAGTCCGTCAAAGCCGTTGACAGCCGCGGCGTCTGTTGTCCAGATGGCCACGCGCTTGTTGAAGTCGGCGTCGGAGGCGCGGTAGAGGTCGCCCCCGGTGATCGTGGCGAGCAGGCGGGGATTCCTCGTGAGGGAGTAGATGACGTAGCTGGCCTGCCAGGCGTCGTCTGCTTCCCTCACCTGGAAGGCGACGACCGGCATGCCGAAGCCGAGGTCAGCACCGAGGACATCGATATCGATCTGGGCGGTCGAAGGGACGGCAACCAGTTGATCGTGACTCCAGAGGAGCGTGGCGGAGCAGGCGCGGCCGGCAAAGCCGTGATGCAGAGCGGCGCTGACGCGGACGGTGACGCCGGTGTCCATCTGGACTTCGTATTTGCCATTGCCGTCTGCGCAGACCACCTGCTGGGTGGCAGCTCGGGCGTGGACGGAGAGCAGGAAACAGCAGGCGACGAGGGCAAGTGCGCTGGCCACTCGAAGTGTGCCTGGGTTGCGGGATTCCGAAAGCGTCACAGCGAGCCTCAGCCGGCCAACACGGGCCATGTTAATCCGGTGCGCACTTCGGTACAACCCAGCGTGGGAATCCTGTTGTATGCGCCGCTTTTGCGCGTTATCGTGGGAGCGCAGCCGGACGGAGCTCTTCTGCTGCATCCACCGTCCGTACCGTTCCTCATTGGTTTGGAGTTTTGATATGTCTACCTTGCGGGCGAAGGCAGCCCATGGGTTTCTGCCGGGTTGTGTGTTGGCATCGTTCTTCATTGCACTTTCCCCTTCGCCGGCGTTTTCGCAAACCATCGCGCAGAATACCGTGCCAACGACGAATGCCTCGACGGAGGCCTCGACGACCACGCTGAGCACGACCGTGGACGAAGTGTCGCTGGACCTCGTGGTGCATGCGAAGAACGGGAAGCCCATCCTCGATTTGAAGCCGTCAGATATGGAAATCACGGACGACGGCACCCCGGTCAAGCTCGCTGACATGCATTTGGTGACGGGGACGGCGCAGACTAACCATTTGGTGACGTTTCTGTTCGATCGGCTGGATGCGGGACCGGCGAAGACGGCACGCGAGCTGGCAGCGAAGATCATGAAAGCCATACCGCCGACGGGATACTCGTTTGCGGTGCTGGAGATGAATGGGCGGCTGCGCGTGATGCAGGCCTACACCGCCAATCAGGATGCGGCGTTGAAAGGGATAGCCGACGCCACGAACGCAAACGCCGTAGCGACGAACGATATGACCCCGGCGGAAAAGCAGCTCATCGGTTCGATGCAGGGCGATGCCCTGTCGGCGGAATTTGAAGACCGGGCGCGGGGCAAGCTGCTGGTCACGGCGCTGGAGGAATCGCAGCGGATTCTGGAAGATCAGCACACCTATCCGTCGCTGGCCGCGCTGCTGGCGCTGGTGCAGTCGCAGAAGCAGATCACCGGCCGCAAGCTGGTGATTTATTTCTCCCGGGGGCTGAATGCGAATTCGGATGTGCGCGACACGATCAATTCCGTGGTGGCGCAAGCCAACAAGGCGGGCGTGGTGCTGTGCGCGATCGATACTGACCCCATGAACCAGCAGGTGGGCGACAAGATGATGGGCGCGATGGCCATGGCGGGTGCGAGCGGCCCGGGTGCGGCCATGTCGAGCGCGGCCGCGCTGGGCTCGACCGGCTACGGACGGGGACAATCGGGACCGCCGATTGGGCAAGTGATGGACGCGGCGCAGAACATGTCGAGCTTTGAATTCGACAGCATGGACGAGGTAAAGAGCCCGCTGACGAAGATGGCTTCAGGGACGGGTGGGATCTATATCCGTGCGGGCGGGAGCACGAAAAAGCCGCTCCAGCAGCTGCACGAAGACCTGTCGACCTACTACGAAGCGGAATATGTGCCCAGCATCAAAAATTACAACGGTGCGTTTCGTCCTATCGCGATTCACCCGCTGCGCAAGGGGCTGGTGGTGGAAACGCGGGCCGGGTACTTCGCGCTGCCGCCGGACAACGGGTCAGGGATTCGCTCGTATGAGGTGCCGCTGCTGACCATTCTGGCGCAGCCCACGCTGCCCACAGACGTAGCGTTCCAGGCGCAGGTGCTGCATTTGGGACAGATGCCGGATGGGAACTCGGGCGCGCTGGCGGTGCAGGTTCCCGTGTCGGCGCTGCAAATCCATAACGACGGGAATACGCATCTCTCTGAAGTCCATCTGACCATCGTGGCGCAGATTAAGAACGATAAAGGCGCTGTCGTGCAGCGCTTCAGCGAAGACATACCGCGGCATGAAGCGCTGGACGTGCTGCACAGCACAGCGGGGCAGTACATCACGATGGAGCGGCATTTCTCGGCGGAGCCGGGGACCTACACGCTGGAGACGGCGGTAACGGATCGCATCAGTAATAAGTCAGGCGCGCAGCGTGTTCCCTTCACGATCGATCCCATTGGGAAAGGACCGGCGCTGAGCGATATCGCGGTGGTGCGCGAGGTGGAGCCGATCCACGAAGAGACGGCGTCGTTTGAGCCGATGCGGTACATGAACGGGCGGGTGATTCCCGACCTGAGCCCGGAACTGGCGGAAGGGTCGAAGAGCCTGTCGGTTTTCTTCCTGGTACATCCCATGCCGCCATCCGCGGGGCAGCCGGAGCTTTCGCTGCAAATCTTCCGCAACAACGAGCCCGTGGGGACGATGCCGCTGGAGCTGAGCAAGTCGGATGGCCTGGGAGCAATTCCCTACCTCGGCAATATCAGCGGGCACGTCTTTCCGCCAGGCAACTACAAAGTAGAAGCGACGCTCAAGCAGGGTGGGCAGACGGCGACCACGAGCACGACGTTCAGCGTGGAAGGGACGATTGCCCAGCAGAACGCGCCTACCGCGATCTCGTTCTCGGCAACGGGCGAGACGGAGACCGCCGCGGATGCGCATCTGACGACCAGCGCAGTGGTGGGCAACAGCAAGTTCAAAATCGCGGCGTCGGGCAATCCGGTGCCTCCGCCAACCGATGCGCAGATGCACGAGATTATCGAAGCAGCCCGCGCACGCGCACTGGGATGGTCAGAGACCCTGCCGAATTTTATGTGCATGGAGGTCACCGACCACTCAGTGGATCCCTCCGGCGAAGGCGACTGGCACCACAAGGACACCGTGGTGCAGATGATGCGCTATGTGGACCACGAGGAGTCGCGGACGACCCTGGAACTGAATGGGGCAAAGAGCAACGTGGCGACGGACGATCTGGGATTTGCGCACTCCGTGGGCGAGTTTGGCGGCATGTTCTTGCTGGTCTTCGATCCCAGGGCGCAGGCGAAGTTCACCTGGAAGGAAGCGGATATCCTGGACGGCCAGCCGGTGCAGGTATTCACCTTCAAAGTGGCGAAGGCGAACTCGCAGTTTGACCTGGCGGGGGAAAACGACCGCCAGATGGTTGTGGGTTTTCACGGAACGATTTATCTGGATGCGGCCACGCGGAGCGTGCGGCGCATCTCGATCGATGCGGATGACATTCCTCAGGTGCTCGCGGTGCGGGCGACGAGTATCTCCGTGGATTACACCTGGGTATCGATCAACAATCACGACTTCCTCATGCCGGCACGAGGCGCGGTGAGCCTCCGCGAGGGGAAACATCAGGCGGTCCTGAATGAATTCGAGTTCAGGGGTTACCGGCGGTTCGGGTCGCAGGTACGCATCCTGTCGACGGCGGAGTCGAAGGCGCTGGATAAACACAAGAATCCGTAGTGATTTGACTGGGTTGGGGTCAGACTGGGCGAGGCCATCCGCACGGGGCGACGGCCGTCTGGACCCCGAATTGCCCGGATGGGTTGGGGTATACTAACGGGGAACCGCCTCGGTTTCCGTGCATTTGTTCACCCCACGCCGGACCGACGCGCAGGAACTCACCCAGCATGTCGAATCGCACCCGCCGCACCTACTTCTCGCTCATCGTATTCTTTGCTGTCTGCGCCCTGGGCGGCATGGTTGTCAGCCAGCAGGTTGGCGCACAATCCTCCGCCGATGAGTCGACGTTCCGTGACAGCCTGAAGTCGTTTGGCGCGGTGTATGACATTGTCGCGAAGAACTACGCGGAGCCGCTGACCGGCGACATGCCGGACAAGGCCATCTACGACGGCGCGATTCCGGAGATGCTGCACACGCTCGATCCGCACTCCAACTTCTACGATCCCAAGTCGTACGCGCGGATGAAAGAAGACCAGCACGGCAAGTACTACGGCGTGGGCATGATCATCCAGCCGCAGAATGGCAAAGTGGTGGTGGTGTATCCGATTGAAGGCGCGCCGGCGTTCCGTGCGGGCATTCATCCCGGCGACGTGATTTCCGGGATCGACGGACAGCCGGCAGCGGGCATGAATTCCGATGACGTGGCCAACAAGCTGAAGGGACCGCGCGGCACCAGCGTGACCGTGACGGTGACGCGCATCGGAGCGCCAGCGCCTCTGACTTTCCAGTTGACCCGCGATGAGATTCCCAACGCCAGCATCGATCTTAGCTATGAGATTCGCCCCGGCATCGGCTACATCCACATCAAGCAGTTCCAGGAAACGACCGGCCGCGAGTTTGACGACGCGGTCGATGCGTTCGGTCCGAACCTGAAGGGGCTGGTGCTCGACCTGCGCGGGAATCCTGGCGGCGTTCTGGTCGAAGCGGTCGCGGTATGCGACCGGCTGCTGAAGCGTGGGCAGATTATCGTTTCGCAGCGGGGCCGGGCGTTCCCGGAGCAGGTATACCGCGCAACCCATGGCAACGACGGGCAGAACTTCCCCATCGTGGTGCTGGTGAATCATGGAACTGCGTCAGCCGCGGAGATTGTGTCAGGAGCGCTGCAGGACCACGACCGGGCGCTGATTTCCGGAGAGACGACCTTCGGCAAGGGGCTGGTGCAGACGGTCTACACGCTGAGCGACAACACCGGGCTGGCGCTGACAACGTATCACTACTACACGCCGAGCGGACGGCTCATCCAGCGTAATTACAACGGCGTTTCGCTGTACGACTACTACTACAACCACGATCAGCCACAGGACCTGAAGGACCGGGAAGTGAAGCTGACGGATTCAGGTCGGACCGTGTATGGCGGCGGCGGCATCACGCCGGACATCAAGCTGGACCCGCCGAAGGCCACGCCGTTTGAGGATATCCTGGCGGAACACGAGGCGTTTCTTGGCTTCACCGAGCAGTATCTGGCGCACAAATCGGTGACCAAAGAGTTCCAGGTGGACGACGCGGTGATGAGCGACTTCAAGCAGTATCTGACCAGCCAGAACATCGACTTCACGCCGCAGCAGATCACGGACAATCTGGACTGGATCAAGACGAATATCAAGTCGAAGCTCTTTTCCACGCAGTTTGGCTACACCTACGGATTGCGCGTGGAAGCGGACTGGGATCCCATGATCCAGGACGCGCTGAGCGAGATGCCGCAGGCTGAGGCGCTGGAGCAACGCGCGGAGCAGGTGATGACGCAAAAAGAAGCGGCCCTCAATAAGGGACCCGTCACTCAGTAAGAGTTGGGAACCAACAGTTGAAGGGCCGGGAGCCATGCTTCCGGCCCTTCGCATTTCTGCAGGACAAAAGGAACGACATGGAAATCCGAGTGGCTGAGGAGAAGGATCTCGACGGGCTGATGCGGCTCATCAACCAGGCGTTCGCAGTGGAGCGATTTTTCATCACAGGCGACCGGCTGGATCCGGCGAGCACGCGCGAATACTTCGGCAAGGGCACGTTCTTGATGGCCGAGGAAGACGGTGTGCTGGCGGCCGGCGTTTATGTGGAGATGCGCGGCGACCGCAGCTATCTGGGCCTGCTCGCCGTCGATCCATCCCGGCAGAAGGCGGGCCTGGGACGCCGGATGGTGGCAGCCGCAGAGGAGTTTGCGCGGGAGATGGGGTCGCACGCAATGGATATGACGGTGGTGAACCTGCGCGTCAATCTGCCTCCCTTCTACCGGAAACTGGGGTACGCGGAAGTAGGGACGGCGCCGATTCGTGAGGAGATGATGCCGCGGGTGACGCAGGCCTGCCATTTCATTCGCATGTCAAAGGCATTGGGCTAGCGGCTTAGCCGACTGCGATGCGGCTGGCCGTTCCCTTGGGCGGAGCGGCGCGGCGAGCCAGAATGGGTCGCGCAGCCATGAGCACAATAAAGACCACGGTGATAGCCAGCGGCGTCATCACGCCCTGCTTGACGCCCCACCAGTAGTGGACCACTCCGGCCAGGGCAGCAAGATAGGTGAGCCAATGCAGGCGGTTCCAGTTCTTGCCGCCCAGCTTGCGGATGGACCACGCCGTTGAGGTGAGCGCGAGCGGCAGCAGCAGCAACCATGCGGTCAGGCCGGCGGTGATGAAGCGCCGCTGGCTAATGTCGTCGACCATGGCAGACCAGCTGAATCCCGCATAGAGCCAGACGTAGGTCGTCAGGTGCAGGCAGGCGTAGAAGAACGCGTAGAGCCCGAAGAGGCGGCGAAAACGCACCAGCCAGGAGAGTTGCGGAATGAGACGCCGGATTGGCGTGACGGCCAGCGTGACCATGAGCAAACGCAGCGTGCCGCGTCCGGTGAAAAAGGTGACCGTGTGGGTGGGATCGGGGCCGAGCGCACCGGGATTGCTGGTGGTGGAGAGGTAGAGACGCCAGAGCAGCCACGCGACGGGCGCGAGACAGGCTGCGTGGGCTACAACTTTGAGCGCAATGATGACGCGCTTGTTCATTCCTGAAGTTTTCCGATCATCCCCGCCTTAGTAATATTTGCGCAGATCCATGCCGTTGTACAGGCTCGCGACCTGGTCCCCGTAGCCATTGAACATGAGCGTGGGCTGCAGCTGACGGAAGATCGGCGCCCCAATCACGCGCTCTCGCTTCTGGCTCCAACGCGGATGGTCCACGTTGGGATTGACGTTGGAGTAGAAGCCGTACTCGTTCGGAGCCATTTCGTTCCAGGTTGTGGAGGGCTGATCTTTGACGAATTTGATTTTGACGATGGACTTTGCGGATTTGAAGCCGTATTTCCAGGGAACGACGATGCGCACCGGGGCGCCATCCTGATTGGGCAGCACTTCACCGTATAGGCCGAAGGTGAGCAGGGTCAGGGGATGCATGGCTTCGTCCATGCGCAGGCCTTCCTGATAGGGCCATTGGATACCGGCGCTCCAGGGCAACAGTTCCTCTTTTGAATTGGCCAGAGAGATGAACTGGACGTATTTCGCGCTGCTGAGCGGCTGGCACTGCTTGATGAGTTCTGAGAGCGAATAACCGGCCCAGGGGATGACCATGCTCCACGCCTCAACGCAGCGGAAACGGTAGACGCGCTCTTCCATCGGCCGCAGCTTCAGGAGCGTGTCGATGTCGAAAGTCTGCGGCTTGGCGACCAGGCCTTCCACTTTGATGGACCAGGGGCGGGTGCGGAGGGTCCCGGCGTTTTTCGCAGGATCACCCTTGTCGACGCCGAACTCGTAGAAATTGTTGTAGTGCGTGATGTCTTCAAACGAAGTCAGCGTGAGGCCGGTGCTGGAGAGCGGACTCTTGATGGTATTGAGCTTCTCGGCGGCTTCCACGCTCGGCGGACGCAGGATGCCACCCAGGGCATGATCGCCCGCAACGACGGCTGCGGATGCGGCAGCGGCGGCCATGAAGGAGCGGCGGTTCATGTAGTCCTGTTTCGGCGTGATTTCCGAGGACGGGATTTCGTTCTTTTTGAGGATCAGCATAACGCTTCCTTAATTTACTCTTTCGCCTGTTCGACGCGTGGGCACCTTAATTGTTACGCCGTCGGCCGGCAACCGGATTGGGGCGAACGATGAAGCTGTCAGGGGAAAGCCTGCCAGCCTCGACGTTCTGCTAATCTTTGCTTGTCGTTACCCCTTTCAATCAGGATCTCAAAAACATGCGGCGATTCGCTTCGCTTCTTGCCATCGGTTCGTGTCTTTGCGCCGGGGCGGTCGCACGGGCGCAGGGCGATGCTGTCCATCCGGTTGAGGTAAAGGTGGTTATCGTCACCACTTTTGAGGTGGGCGAGGACACCGGCGACCGGCCTGGGGAATTTCAATACTGGGTGGAACGCGAGCATCTCGACCGGCGGCTTCCCTTCCCGGGAGGCATACGCGACCTGCGGGCCAACGCGGACGAGTCAGTGATCGGCGTGGTGACCGGGATGACCATTGGCCCGGCGGCGAGCACGATCATGGCGCTGGGGCTCGATCCGCGCTTCGATCTAACCCACGCGTACTGGCTGTTGGCCGGAATTGCCGGAGTCGACCCCAACGTGGCGTCGCTCGGTTCAGCGGCATGGGCGCGATGGATTGTGACCGACATTCGCATGGAGATCGATCCGCGAGAGGCTCCGCCGGATTGGCCTTACGGGATTCTGGCCATTGGCGCGATGCGGCCGGATGAGGCGCCCGATCCAAAACGTATGTGGGGCAACGAACCGATCGCCTACCAGCTCAATCCCGCGCTGGCAGACTGGGCGTTTCATCTCACCGAGAAGACGCCGCTGATGGATACCCCGGAAGTGGCCGCTCTGCGCGCGACGTGGACCGGATTTCCGAACGCGCAGCGCCTCCCGTTTGTAATGGAAGGCGACACGCTCGGGTCAGACTCCTATTGGCACGGAAAAATCCTGACCAAATACGCCGAAGACTGGGTGCGCATCCATACACACGGGCACGGGCAGTTCGTGATGACCGATATGGAGGATCCTGGGATCGCCGAAGCGTTGACGCGCCTGGACAAAATGCATCGCGCGGATTTTCAGCGGTTGCTGGTGCTGCGGACGGCGTCGAATTTCTCGATGCAGGGGCCGGGCCACGTAGCGGCGGATTCACTGACGGCGCCGTATGTGGGTGGGATTCCGGCGCTCGAAAATGCGTGGCGCGTGGGCAGCCCGGTGGTGCATGCGATTCTGACGAACTGGGCAAAGGACCGTGAGCACGTGCCCGGAAATTAGGCAGCCCGAGGCGGCGCGACGTCGACTTTCTGATGCTGGTAAACCCACCAGCACCACAGCATCATGGCCGGCGCGACCCAGATGGTGACCGGCGAGCTCATTTCCGGAACGCGCAGCATCAACACAAATGCCGCAGCATTGATCAGCAGGAAAATGATACGGACGAGATTGTTGGCGCGCGGGTAGCAGAAGAGCACGGCGGGCAGAAACAGGACCTGGTCCACCAGAAACGAATAGGGCGCGACCAGGGCCGAGGCGGCGATGAGCAGCGCGCCCTGGCGGTGCCACTCCCAGTGCGCCCGCGAGCGCGCCCACAAGGCAATCGCGACCACGATTCCAAGAGCGGCAGGCAGCAACTGCGGCCAGAGATGGCTGGGCGCGATGAGGATGCGCAGCGCGACAGCCAGGTTGGGAAAATACTGCATCTCGATGTGCTCAGCGCGGACCGAGGCAAGGTACTGGGCCCAGATGCGGGGATCGATCGCGGTAGAAACGGCCGATGCGGCCAGAACGGCGACCACCCCCCCGGCGATGACCTTACCCTGACGGCGCCGCACGATCTCCAGCAGCAGGATCGGCCAGAAGAGAAACAGCAGATGCGGCTTGAGCAGGGTCAGCAGCAGCGCTGCGCCCGCATAGAACGGTCTTCGCTCCTGGAACCGGATAAACAGGCACACGCCGAGCAGGACGAAGATCGTGGTTTGGCCGGCGAGGAAGCAATCCACAATGGGCGCAAAGCAGTAGGCGATAAACGGGATCTTGCCGCTGGTGAAGGGCTGCAGCAGCCCGATCGAAAGCAGCGCGGCGACTATGAGCGCTGCTTCCCAGATGGTCGCGGCGGTCCATACGCTGAACCAGCCCAGCGGAGCCATCAGGAACATGGTGGCCGGGGTGTTGCGCATCACCAGCGGGCGCGTGTAGTGGTTCCCTGCACCGTTTTCAAGGGGTAGAACGGACGCAGCGTCGTAGGGATTGCCGTGGGTGACGAGCAGTTTGGCGCCGGCCCAGTAGCTGATAAAGTCCCGGTCAGTCGCCTGCGAGCGCGCGGTCAGCGCCAATAGGCCGAGGCTGATGGCGATGACGACGGTGACGGCAATGATAGTGGGCAGCGAGAGTTTATTGGCCCGGCCGGTGGGCGGTGTGGACGCTGGGATGGTGGGCGTGGGATTCATGGACATGGCACTTGCTGGAAGCTTGCCTGCATTGTAGCGTCCGGCGGTTTGGCGGAGGCCGGGTCGTGCCGTTCCGGGCCCGGCGTTTATACTGGTAAAGCTCCCTGCCGCATCGGGAAATCCCGCAGGCGTTGTGCCCAACGGGCCGGCCTGCCGGAGCGCTTGTTCCAAGAAAAGGTTGTCATCCATCCATGATTCGCTTCCTGCAAAAGGACACTAAATTCACCAAGATCATCTTCATCGGCATTATCGGCGTCACGTGCGTGCTGATGGTCATCTTCCTCGTCCCCGGCATGTTCAATGACACATCCGCCACTTCGGACACGTACGCGTCGATCCGTTATGGCGGGATCTTTGGACGCTTCCTGCCGGCGGAAGACAAGATTTCTACGGCCGACGTGCAGCTGGCGGTGCAGTCCATGGCGCGCGGACAGCAGATTCCCGACATGCTGATGCCGATGTTTATGCAGCAGGCGGCGCAGGTGGTGATCCAGCGGCACATTTTGATCGGAGGAAGCGAATCGCCTGGGCGTGACGGCAACAGACGCCGATGTGCGGCACTTTCTGCATTCGGGAATGTGGGGACAGTATCTCTTTCCGGGCGGCAAGTACATTGGTGACGCGCAGTATGCCGAACTGATCAACGACAACCTGCATATGTCGGTGGACAAGTTCGAGAGCGAAGTGAAGGACCAGATCATCTCCGACCGGCTGCGGGATTTGATTACGGGCGGGGTCACCGTCTCCGATGCAGGAAATCAAGGACGCCTACACGAAATCCGCGACGAAGATTAAGTTCACCTACGCGGTGATCAGCGCGGACGATCTGCGCAAGACCATTAATCCGACGGACACCGAGCTGCAGGCGTTTTTCAAGCAGAACGCAGCGCGCTACAAGGACGCGGAGCCGGAGACGCGGAAGATTGCCTACATCGCGTTTACGGATAAGGATCTGCCCGGCGGCAAGCCCCAGGTGACCGATGCGGAGATTCAGCAGTACTACAACCAGAACCAGTCGAACTACAAAGTGGACGCGCAGGCGAAGGTGCGGCACATCCTGATCGCGGTTGATCCGAACGCTGGCGCGGCTGCGGATGCGGCGGCCAAGGCAAAGGCCCAGGGGATTCTGGATCAGTTGCGCAAGGATAACGGCAAGGATTTTGCGGATCTGGCGAAGAAGTACTCCGACGACCCCGGCAGCAAGGATGCCGGCGGCGAACTCGGCTGGCTGAAGCCCGGCGCGACGGTGCCCGCATTCGATCACACCGCCTTTGCCCAACAGCCGGGGCAGATTTCCGGTCTGGTGAAGACGCAGTTTGGATACCACATCATCCAGACGGAAGAGAAACAGGACGCACATGTGAAGCCGCTGGCGGAAGTGAAAAGCTCCATCGCGGACATTCTGACGAAACAGAAGGATGCGCAGGCCGAACAGGCGTTTGCCGCAGCAACTGGCGAGCGGATGCGCAAAAGAACGGTTTGGCGGCAGCTGCGGCGGCGCATCATCTGAAGGTGACGACGTCCGACTTTGTGGCGGCGGGCGCGACGGTGCCGGGCATGACGGACAGTTCGAAGTTCCTGGCGACAGCGTTTGCCGCGCAGAAGGGCGGAGCGCCGCAGGTGGCCACAACCGGCGACGGCGATTACGCCGTGTTGCAGGTGGAGGATATCAATCCGGCGCACACGCCGACATTTGATGAATACAAATCGCATGTGCTGGACGACTTCCGCGATCAGCAGGTGACTTCGCTTCTGGCCCGCAAGACGAACGAGCTGGCGGATCGCGCGCACGCGGAGCACGACCTGGCGAAGGCGGCGAAGGAAGCAGGCGCGACCATCAAGACCAGCGATCTGGTGGGCCGCGATGCAACAGGTGCCGGATATTGGCGCGCTGGCCAGTGCGGCGCCGTCGCTGTTCGACCTGAACGTCGGGCAGATCAGCAACGCGATCAACAACGGAACAACCGGCGTGGTGGCGCAGATCGACGACAAGCAGGCGCCGACTCCCGAGGAGATTGCGAAGAACCTGGATTCGCAGCGCGACACGCTCCTGAACCAGCGTCGCGATCAGATGTACGAGGTGTTTGTCTCCGAAGCGGTGTCGCAGTATGAGAAGGCGGGACGGGTTCTTCTGAGCCGCAAGGCGCAGCAGCCGTCGCCGCTGAGCGGGACCTAAATGCTCGGGTCACAAGCAACTGAAGCCCGTGCGGTTCGAATCCCTTCGAGAGCGCGGGCTTTTTTTAATTACTGACGGACTGGATGCTTTCATGCCTTTGGAACGCTCTTCGGGACTATTGCTGCATATCTCATCGCTGCCCTCGTATGCCGGCATTGGCGACATGGGACCGGCCGCTTACGCGTTCGCCGATTTTCTGGCGGCGTCGAAACAGCGGCTCTGGCAGGTTCTCCCGCTGAGTCCCACGGGCTACGGAAATTCCCCCTATGCGGCGTTGTCGGCATTCGCTGGCAATCCCCTGCTGCTTTCTCTGGAATTTTTAGCCGATCGCGGTTGGATTGACGGTGAGCGTTTAGAGGGATTGCCGGGGCGCTCGGGCAATGTCGACTTCGAGCAGGTAGTGGCCAAAAAGATGCCGCTGGTGGAAGAGGCGGCGCGTAATTTTATTCACACGCATTCGGCGGAGGAATGGTCGCGGTTTGAGGGCTTTTGCCGCGAAAATGCAACGTGGTTGAATGCGTGGTCGCAGTATCTGGTGCTGCGTCGCAAGTTCAACTACGCGTCCTGGAATGCTTGGCCCGGCGAATACAAGCATCGCGAACCGCAGGCGCTGGACCGTCTCCGCGCGGAGCATGGCGAAGAGCTGGCGGTGGCGCAGGCCATCCAGTTTGCGTTTGACGAGCAATGGCGGGCGTTGCGCGAATATTGCACGAGCCGGGATATCCAGTTCATTGGCGACGTGGCCATCTTTGTGAACTACGACAGCGCGGATGTGTGGACGCATCCGGAGCTTTTCGAACTGCGCGAGGATTTGTCGCCGATTCGCGTGGCCGGTGTTCCTCCGGATTATTTTTCGGTGACGGGACAGCGCTGGGGCAATCCGCTCTACAAGTGGGAAGTGCTGGAGCAGAGCGGGTTCGCGTGGTGGGTGGACCGCATCCGGCGCGCGCGGTCGCTCTACGACATTCTTCGCCTCGATCACTTCCGCGGCTTTGAGGCCTATTGGGCGATCCCTGCCGAAGACGATACCGCAGTGAATGGAAAATGGGTCAAAGCTCCCGGAACCGCGCTGTTTGAGCGGCTGCGGCTGGAGCTGGGCGAGCTGCCCTTTGTCGCTGAAGACCTGGGAATGATTACGAAGGAAGTAGATGCCCTGCGCGAGAGATTTGGCCTGCCGGGCATGAAGGTCATCCAGTTCGGATTCTCCGCGCGCGGCGCGCACATCCATCTGCCGCACCATTACGTCACCAACACGGTTGCTTATACCGGAACCCACGACAACGACACGACGCGGGGCTGGTGGAAGACGGCCGGGGAGACGGAGAAAGCGGCGGCACAAGCCTATGTTGCCTTGGATGGCGACAGCGTGGTGTGGCCGCTGATTCGCGCGACGGCCACCTCCGTCGCCGATACCTGTCTCTTTCCCGTGCAGGACATTCTGGAGTTGGATGGCAGTGCGCGCATGAATGTGCCGTCGCGGCCGCAGGGCAACTGGAGCTGGCGCTGCCCGGAGAATGCGCTGACGCCGGCGTTGGCAGAAAAGCTGGCTGCGGTGACGACCGTAGCGGATCGTGACAAAGCGGCGAAGGCCGAACTGGCTGCCGGCTAACTCCGGACCAACTAGCTACGCACGAGAAGAGCCACAGGAAATTCAGCGAAGACCGTGCGCAGCGGAACGCGCCCCTCCGCATCGGTCGTTACCCACGTTCCGGTAAAAACATTTTCGAACGCGACATTGGCCATGCCGGGAATGACCAACTCGCCTTCGCCCCACGCCGCGGCGAGCGGCATCTCCGGCTTTCCATCCACCAGCGAGTAAGCAAAGCGCGGAACGACCGCGACGACGTCCCGGCCACGGGCAAAGGCGATCACCCGCTCCACGTGGTCCTTTGAAACCTCAAGAGGAACATATTCGCCGCGCCGAAAAGTTTCCGGGATGCGATTGCGCAGTTGCAGCGCTTTGTGGATGGTCCAAAGCTTGATGCGCCCGTCTTCGGGCGTGTGCACGACGTCGCGGCAGACGGCGAGCTCGCCGCGACGGACGGCCTCCCCGCGGAGCGCGGCGAGCGCCATGCGGCGGAGCTCATAGTCGACCGGACGGCGATTGTCGGGATCGACCAGGCTCAGGTCCCACATTTCCGTTCCCTGATAGAAATCGGGAACGCCGGGCGATGCAATTTTCAACACGACCTGCGCGAGGGAGTTCACAGCACCAAAGAGCTGCACTGCGGGCAGTATCTCCTGCAGTGTCTCCACGAAACGTGTCTCTTTATTGCGCCCATCCGGCATCAGAATGCTGCGAACGAAGTGATGCACCGCGTCGACGTAGGCCGGGTTGGGATTGGTCCAGCTGAGATTGACCTTGGCCTCGCTGAGCGCCTTGGTCATGTACTGCTGGATGCGCTCGACAAACTGCTCGCGATCCTGGCCGGTTGGTGTTTTCCAGGGCCATGCGCCGGCGAGCGTTTGGTAAAGGAAATATTCCTCATTCGCATCGGGAGCAATGCGGCCATCTGCTAGGGTGCGCTTGTGTTTCGCGTTCATGCGTATCCAGCGGCGCACATAGGAGGGCCACAGCCAGGTCATCTCTGAGAGGACGTTGAGACGATTGCGGACGTCTTCGCTCCGCTTGGTATCGTGCGTGGAGGTCGCCAGCATAGCGTCGGGTGCGGTACGCAGACGCTCGCGATTCGATTCGTGAAACGCGTCGATGGAGATGCCGAAGGCTTCCATGGAACTCCCGACATCGTTCGACGAGATAAAGCGGCTGTAAACATAGAAGGCGGTATCTTCCACGCCTTTGGCCATCACCGGGCCGGTGAGCTGCTGAAACTTGAGAGCGAAATAGAATTCGCGAGGCTCCGCGTGGTCGCCACGCTCGCCATGGAGCAGGAGCGTGCTCTCGAGGAAATTGAAGACAGAGGCGTCCATCTCGCGATTGCGGTTCTTGGCGCGCGTGATCGCCTGGGAGATGAAGGCGCGGTCGCGATCGCTGTACTGCCCGCGGTGGTCGATGTAGGTGCGGTAAACCGGAAAGCATGCGATCGTCTCGCGAATCGCGGTCTCGAGCAGATCGTCAGTAAAGTCACGCGCCCGGCGATTCTGAGAAGCCAGTCGGCTCAGCAGATTCGTGAGCACATAGACTTCGCTGGAGAGCGCATTGCGCATCACGCTCAACTTCGATTCGTAAATGAGGGTCTCGGGATCGGAGCGGCGGCCGGTCAGCGCGTCATAGAACTCCGTGAAGCGCCGCTCATTGTCGTTGCTAATGAAAATCTGGTTGCCGGAATAGACGAAGTCGTAGCCGGACGTGCCGCGGACGGGCCACTCGGGCGGCATGGCTTCCTGGGGCTCAAGAATTTTCTCAACAACGACATATAAGGGACCCTGCGCCGTCGCCCAGTCCTGATCGCGCATGGCATCGCGCACCTGCAGCTCAATGCCGTTCGGCGCGACCGGCTCCTGCGGATTTTCGCCGATGCACTGGCTGGCGACGTAGAGCATTTGCAGACGGATCAGATACTGCATGGGATTGAAGAGGCCGTCGCAGTGATCGATGCGCAGGCCGGTGACTTCCTTCCGAGCGAGGAGGCGGCGGATGAGGCAGTGCGTCGCGGCGAAAACCCGGGGGTTTTCCATGCGCAGGCCCACGAGGTCATTGATGTCAAAGAAGCGGCGGTAATTGATTTCTTCCGCGGAGACGCGCCAGTAGGCGAGGCGCGAAGGCTGCAGCTCGAGCAGCTCGTGCAGGCGGTCGAAGCTCTCCGGCTTCCCTTCCACTCCGTTAATCCGTTCGAGAGCTTTATGAAGCGCCGGCTGCATCTCGTCGCTGAGCAGCGCGTTGCGCAGGCGCGGGCGCAACTCTTCGAGCTGCTGCCGGCGCTGTGTCTTCAACGATGCATCGGTCGTATCGTGCGGAGGAATATGCGCTGCGTCGCGCAGGATTTCGCGGAATGACTGGGGGACGCCCAACTCGTGAAGCTCCGCGTCGGGAAAGATGACATGCAGGGTACGGGGCGCGATGGGAATGAGGTGGTCGAAGTAGCGGATCCACAGGCTGCCATCCTGATTCACGACCTGGATGCGCTTCGACTCCAGCTCTTCGCCATACTGGCCGCCGAGAATCGGCAGCAGCAGTTTGCCCTGCATATCGGGATTGAGCGGCGTCCAGTCGATGTCGAAGTAGTCGGCGAACTCGGAGGCGCGGCCGTTTTCGAGCACGTCCTGCCACCACAACGAGTCGTTGCCCACACCCATGTGGTTGGGAACGATATCGAGCAGCAGGCCCATGCCGAGGTCGCGCAGGCGGCCGGCGAAACGCGCATAGCCTTCTTCCCCACCCAGTTCAGGATTGAGCCGGTCATGACGGGTGACGTCGTAGCCGTGCATGCTGCCGGGACGCGCTTCAAAGATGGGCGAGGCATAGCAATCGCCGATGCCGAGGTCTTTCAGATACGGAAGCACCGCTTCGGCGGCGGCAAAAGGAAATCCCGCGTGCAACTGCAGGCGATAGGTCGACAGCGGGGCGCGCGCTCCGGTGCGCGGCTCCCTCTGAATGCAATCCGACTGATTTTGAATTGGCTGCGGCGTCTCTCTTGCCAGCGTTTGCACTGGCGTTTAGATGCGCCGCGGCGCACAGAGGTTTGCGCAGAAAGACGGGATGCGCGCGGTACCAGCAGCAAAAATCCTCGCCGCAGCGAGGATCTCTGGATGTTAGGTTGCAAAAGTCTAAACGAAGTGGTCGCCGTCGGCCGCGGAATGAACTTCGTGCTCCTGTTCACGCTCGCGCAATACGCCGAGCCCCACGCGCAGTCCATTGAAGACAGCGCTGATCTGGCGAACCGGTCCAGCGACAAAGCGCTGCAGCATGGCCGTGGCATGCGCAATGCTGTCCAGGGTCCCAGTTACCATTTCGTCAACGCGTTCCGCCTGAACCTCGGTTTTTTCCCGGAGTTGATCGACGGTGGTGCCCAGGCGCGCTGATTGCTCTTTCAGCGTCTCGCTGATCTCCACAGCGCTCTGGCTAACCTTGATGGCGTTCTGGCTCACCGTTACAGCGTTTTGCGAGGCGATCTTGAGCTTGGGACCAATCTCTTCGAGCAAGCGGCGAGCAGTGGCGAGAGCCGGAATGGCATGCTCCTGCGCCAACTCAGAAACCTCATTCATTCGCTTCAGAGCGCCTTTCAGCGCCAGCAGCATCCCCAGCAGCACCGCCGCCTGCAGCAGTACGCCAAAGGCGGTGACAGCGGTAAAGGTGATGTAGATCCACGGCGGAATTTCGTGCATGTCCTAACCCCATTTTCAGCGCAAAGCCGCACGAGGACGTGCGGCCTTACGCGCAAAGACGCAATTCCCGCTGGCTACGCGGACTCGTTCTCAGACGAGTTGGTGGTTTGGTAGGCCTGGCGTCCGGCTTCCACGGCGGCCGTAACCTTCCCGGTTTGATCGTTCACGAACTGCCGCCCTTGATTCACGAACTCGTCCCACTGGGCGCGTCCGCGCTCAACGACTTCTTTGCTGCGGTCGACGTATTCGGTGACCTGCGTTTTGCTGCGGTCGACGAGGTCGCTGACCTGGTCGGCGGCTTCGCGGCCACGCTGCTTCAGATATTCCGAGCCTTCGCGCGCACTGCTCAGCAAATCCTCCCGAGTCTCGCGGCCAGCTTTGGGCGCGTACAGAACTCCGATGAGAGCGCCAATTCCCAGACCCGCCAAAAACCAGCTAAATCCACTCGATTGCTCTTCGTTCGACATTGTAATAATCCTTCCCTGAATGAAGTGATACCGCTGGACAAATCATGTTAGCTGGAACGACTTGCCCACGCAAATAATGAATGCGGTGCGGCACCTGTTGGGGTTGCAGCCGCTGGTCCCGCTCCTTGCGCTCGCTGCGCCGTGCTCCAGTGCAACGGACACAGTGACTCAGATGCCCCGGCGGTCATGCAGGGTGCTCACCCTTGTCGCACCGCCAGGATCCGGCTATCCGCCGAGGTCGACCAGCTCGACGCCATCGATGGGCTGACCCAGGAATCGGCTGCCGAGGGCGCGGAATTTCGTGACGGAGTCGGTGGCGAAGAAGCGCGTGCCGGGACGAACCGGCTGGGGTGGTCCAACGCCCAGGGTTTGCGCCACCTGCTCGGCCGTCACTTCGGCCGAGTCGATGACCCGTAGCGAGGGTGGCACGGCGCGCTCGATCTGCGCCCGCAGCAGCGGGTAATGGGTGCAGCCCAGAACCAGCGTGTCGGGCTTGAGGGCTGCGTCGCTGGCCTGCTGCAACAGTTCCGACATATAGACGCGCAGCACTTCGGCGGTGACGGGATGGTCGATCCATCCCTCTTCGACCAGAGGCACGAGCAGCGGGCAGGCTTTCTCGAGGGCGCGCAGTTGGCGCGCGGCGCATGCCGCGGCGTAGGCATGGCTCTCGACGGTCGCGGCGGTCGCGATCACCAGCACGTCGCGGGTGGCGGAACTGGCGTCAGCGGCATTCGCTCCGGTTTCGACCACGCCGAGCACGGGCACGGAGACCGCATCGCGAATGGCGTCGAGGGCAAGCGCGCTGGCGGTGTTGCAGGCGATCACGAGGTATTCCGCGCCTTCCGACACGAGAAATTTCGCACTTGATGACGCGTAGCGGGCGACGGTGTCGCGCGATTTGGCGCCGTACGGCAGACGCGCCGTGTCGCCGAGGTAGAGATAGTCGGCCGCCGGGATCCGCTGGAGCAGGGCGCGGAGGACGGTGAGTCCGCCAACGCCGGAGTCGAAGACGCCAATTCTCATGGTGCTGGGCGTCTCCGGCTGGCTGGGCTCGGGATTCGCTTCCGATGCCAGATAGGTCCGGGTGAGGTCGGCGTGGCCGGCGAGGGTATCGCGTGGCTGGCCATCCACCAGGAAATGCACTTCGGTGATGGTGGGCAGGTTGGCGTGGAGCGTGGCCATGATGGCCAGCAGGGTCAGGGTTTCCGGCTCGATGCCGGAGGGCTGCGCGGCAGCCAGCGCGCCGTTGAGGTCGACGACGGCGAGCTGTCCGGGATCGCTGCTCTGGCCCGGCGCTTTGGGCACGGGCAGGAAATAGACTTCGTTGATGCCGGACGCGACGCTCATGGGGTGGGTCGATCCAGGCGCGTGAAAGGCCTCGATCAGACTCTCCAGCAGGACGCGCGCCTGGGCGTTGTCGTCAGCGGGCAGGGCGAGGCTGCGCTCAACGGCAGTGAGCGAGCCGTCGAGATCGTTGGGGACGTAGAGGGTGACGGTGCGCGACGGAATGCCGGCAGCCACGGCGATGGAGGCGGGCGCTTCCACGCCCTGGGCCTGGAGCCGATCCTGCGCGCGGTTGCGCAGACGAATGAGGAAGACCGCCATGATGACGCACGCCAGCAGCATGACGGTGAAGAGGATTTTGTGGGCGCGGGTGATCATTATCTGTTTCCAGTCGCTGCGCCAGGCCTCGAGAGCGGCGGCGAGCGCGTCCACTACAGATTTTTGGTAGGCGGCGTCGGAGATGTCGCGAGCCGTGGTGACGTGTCCGGCGACCAGCGGCGCCACTTCGACGGCAATGGCGGGACAGGTGAGGTTATCCATGGGCTGCACGGAGGCGCGGCCAAGCGTGATGGGGATTTGCGCGTGGGCGAGCGCGGTATCGATTTCCGATTCGAACTTCAGGCTTTGGGTGATCCACGCTGCCTGCGCCGTTGGCCACGGCTGCGAGCCGGACCGCGGGCGCTGGACTGAGCGACGATGCATAGAGATGCACGCCGCTCCCGGTTGCCGTGGCATGCAGCAGCAAACAGGCGGCGGCCTGCGCGTGGTTCGCAATCTCTGCACGGTTAAGCGCGGGGACGGTTGCGTCGGATGTGCGTGTAGTAACGACAGCAATGCCGCGGGCCTGCAGAGCGGAGCGGAGCCGGTTGGCGAGGGCAAGCGTTACGTCCTTCTCTTGAAGATCGGGCCGCAGGTGCGCTCCGGAATCGGTGCCGCCGTGTGCGGCATCGAGGACGACGACGAACCTCGGCTGAACTGGCTGCATGGGCGCTGGCGGCATGGATGGCCCGGCGGGCGCAGCCTGCGCGGCGGGCTGAGGCGTGGCCGGCGCGATTTGCGCGGTCGCGTTCAGAGGCACGCACGCTGCGGCCAGCAGAAGGAGCACCGCTGCCGCATTCGTCGAGCTCACCTTAATCGAGCGCATAGATGGCCAGACCGCTGAGCAGTTTGGGATAGAAATCCGTGGACTTCTGGGGCATCACTTCCCCGGCAAAGGCGACCTCGCGGAGCTGGTCGAGCGTGACCGGATTCATGAGGAAGGCGACGTTGGCTTCGCCCCGGACCACTTGAGCTGCGGCCTCGCCCGCATCGCGCAGATAGCGGATGTGGGTCTCTTCGCGCTGGTCTTCAGCAGAGATGCCCAGCAGTTTCTCCAGAACAAGCGCGTGCAGCTGGACGACGTCGAGCTGGCGCTGGCGTGCGGGAACGGCCGCCAGGGCCTGTGCGATTCCCTCTGGCTTGGCGGTGAGCAACCAGGTGCCATCGGGGGTGACAGCAACAAAGGCGGTATTCGGCTGGGCTTCAGCGAGGCGCGCACTGGCCATGGCGGGATCCCGATCCGCGAGGGCCTCGATGGCAAAGTAAGGCGCCGCGGCGACAAGGAATTTCGACGCAACGAAGCCATTCAGTCCGAACACCACGCGGTGTGTGGGCAGGATCACGAGGCCTTCGGAATCCATATTGATGAAGGTCATCATGGCGGCGGCTTCGGGATAAGCGGGCTGCGGCAGCGTTCCCCCGGCGCGTTCGCAGGCTTCCGGATCGGTGGCGGGCCCCGATTCGCGAGCGTATTCCACGGCGGTTTCGTAGCGATGGTGACCGTCGGCGATGATGAGCTTCTTGTCTTCGAGCGACGTGGTCAGCAGGTTGATGCGGGCGGGATCGGTGATCTTCCATACGCGGTGCAGCACGCCGTATTCGTCGGTGACTTCGATTTCGGGGAGGGTTTCGCTGACGGCGCCCTGGCCGAAGAGCAATCTCTTCAGCGCTATGCGCTGGATCGGAATAAAGCATGAAGATTTGGCCAAAGTGGGCGCGGGTGGCGCGCAGCAGGTTCAGGCGATCCGACTTGGGTTTGGCGAGCGTCTGCTCGTGGCGGAAGACGATTCCCTGCTCGTAGTCATACAGTTCGCCGAGAGCAATGAAGCCGCGGCGTTCGTGGACGACCCCGGGAAGACCGGGTACGGCGAAACGCTGCGCGTACGCGAAGATGCACGGCTGGCTTTCCTGGGCCATAATGCCGGAAGCGCGCCACGCGGAAAAGTCACGGGCAGCGTTGGCGTAAATGTCTCCTTCTGCGTCAAATAACTCAGGCAGGCGGAGAATGATACGGACCAGGTTATACGGGCTCCGCTGGTAATAGGCCTCCTGCATGGCGGGCGTGATCTTGTCGTACGGCTGGGTAACGACATCCTGAGCGGCGACCTGGGCAGGTTATAGCGCAACGCGACGAAACGGATAGATGCGGGCCATGTTGTTGCCCCGATTTTAGCAGCGTGCCTCCTGAGAGCCGTCGTCGGCGCGCAGTGCAGGAGCCAGCGCAAATTTGCGCCATAAGATCACGCTGAGTCGCTATGCACGCATCCCAGGAAATGAATGATGGAATGACGCGGGAGGTGCGAGATTCCGGCGAAACCCGGAATTGGCTATTGCAGAAGTCTCCGCGTCGTGCCAGTATTTTCCACACAAGAGGTACGGCCATGGCGTCCCAGACTGGGCGCGAACTCGTTGCCGCAGTATCTCCGGAAATCCGCTGGGCCCGCATTTCCTGGTGTATTCCGCTGCTGTCCGTGCTGCTCGCTTCCCTGCTGCTGGCCCTCCCGGCCTGCGGCCAGGAAGATCCCCTCAATCAGGTGCATGTCACCCCTCCGCCTGCCGCGGTTGCGGCGGCCACCGCGAAGACGGATACTTCCGTCCCGCTGACCCCGAACGCCTCGCTGCGGACCGGGATTCAGTATCGTGTGGATACCAACCTGGTGCTGGTGCCGCTGACGGTGACCGATCCCGATGGATCGCCTGGTGACCGGCCTCGAGAAACAAAATTTCTCAATCTTTGAAGACAACCACACCGCAGACCATCCGCACCTTTGCCTGCGACGACGCACCGGTATCGGTGGGCGTCATTCTCGATCTGAGCGGGAGCATGGGAAATAAAGTGGTGCGCGCACGCGGAGCCGTGCTGCAGTTTATGAAGACGTCGAACCCCCAGGATGAATTCTTTGTGATCGGGTTCAACGACCGGCCCATGCTGATTACGGATTTCACCTCGTCAGAAGACGATGTGGAAGCACGCATGGCCACGCTGGAGGTCGGTCACCGCACCGCGCTGCTGGACGCCATCTACTTCGGTCTGGAGAAGATGAAGCAGGCCAAGTACAAGCGCCGCGCGCTGCTGATCGTCTCCGACGGCGGCGATAACAATAGCCGTTACACGGAGAACGAGGTGCGCTCCGCCGTAAAAGAGGCGGATGTGCAGATTTACTCGATCGGAATCTTCGACGCGGAAGCGCCGACTACCGAAGAGCGCAATGGCCCGATGCTTTTGAACGAAGTGAGCAGCGATACCGGGGGCCGGCTTTTCAGGGTCGACGACCTCTCGGAAATGGGCGACATCGCCACCCGGATCAGCGCCGAACTGCGCAACGAGTACGTGCTGGGGTATAAGACCGACGATGCGAGGATGGACGGAAAGTGGCGTAAAGTGAAAATTAAGCTGTCGCCTCCGCCGGGATTGCCTCAGCTGACTGTGCACGCACGTACCGGATACTATGCGCCTTTGCAGTAACCGACCTCTTCTTATCGCACTTATCGTGATCGCCGGCTCCGCGGCTCTGCGCGCGCAAACCGCGCCTGCCCCAGTCACAGACCCAGACCGCTGAACCCCGCATCACCCCAGTCCCCCGAGAAACAGCCTCCCGCTGGATGTGGATCGCGACCCGATCGTCTCTCCCGACGCCAGCCGACAATCAGCCCGTAAGTCCTGGGCATCCCAACGGCGGCGAGACCGCGGAGCGGGAACACGGCGTCTACACGCTGCGCCGCAACGTGGACGAAGTTGTGCTGAATTGTACAGTTCTGGATTCCGACGGGCATCTGGTGCAGGATCTGACCCGGGACGATTTTCACGTCTTTGAGGACAATGTTCCGCAGGCCATCGTCTCCTTCCAGCACTCCGATATTCCGGTATCGATGGGGATTCTCGTCGACAATTCCGGATCGATGCGGGACAAGCGCGACGCGGTCAACGAAGCGGCGCTGGACCTGGTGCGCGCTTCCAATCCGAGCGACGAAGCCTTTATCGTCAACTTCTCCGACGAGGCGTTTCTCGATCAGGACTTCACTTCCGACATTAACAAGCTGCGCGAAGGACTGACGCACATTGAGTCCCGCGGCGGGACGGCGCTCTACGACGCGGTGGCGGCGTCGGCGGATCAGCTGGCCCAGGGAGCGAGGCGTCCCAAGCAGGTTCTGCTGATTATCACCGACGGCGAGGACAATGCCTCGACGCTGAACCTGGAGCAGACGATCCGCCGGGTGCAGGATTTGCAGGGACCCGTGGTTTATTCCATCGGGCTGCTCTTCGGCGACGACGCGCGCGGGACGGAAGCGCACCGGGCGCGCCGTGCCCTTCAACTGCTCTCTGATGAGACCGGCGGCATTGCCTTCTTCCCGCACTCGCTGGCGGATGTGGATTCCATCGCCGGCGAAGTAGCCCGCGATATTCGGAATCAGTACACCCTCGGCTATCACTCCACCAAGCCAATGAACGAGGAAGGCTACCGTGTGGTGCATGTGGAGGCCAAGGCGCCTCACCACGGCAAGCTGATGGTGCGGACCAAAGCTGGCTATTACCCCAAGCCGGACAAGGAAACCGCCCACAAATCGGGCGTGGCGACTGGGCAATAACGCAAATCAGGCCTGGAGGCTGCTGTCGACGGCCACCACGCGATTGCGCCCCTTGTGTTTAGCCGCATACATCGCGTGGTCGGCGCTGCGCAGCAGTTCTTCCGGATTGTCGGAGTTATCCGGGTACATGGCCAGCCCAATCGAGATGGTGATCTGGCGCAGCGCCTGTCCGTGGAAGCGCAGCGACAGGTCGCCCACCATGCGGCGCAGCAGCTCGGCGCGATCGAAGGCCGCGCGGGTAGAGATTTCCGGCATGATGACCACAAATTCTTCCCCGCCGAAGCGGCAGACAATATCCTCGGCAGCGCACCCCTAGGCGCATGCATTCGGCCACTTCGCGCAGGACGACGTCCCCGGCAGCGTGCCCGAAAGGTGTCGTTGAACTGCTTAAAGTGGTCGATGTCGAGCATCATGACAGCGACCTGCTTGCCTTGCCGGTTGGCGCGGGTGATCTCGCGTTCGAGGGCAATTTCCATAAAGCTTCGGTTGAACAATCCGGTCATACCATCACGGATTGATTGACTTTCCAGCCTCTGGCGCAGATGCAGCCCAGCCATGGCCATGGCCGCCATTTCGCCCAGGGAGCCGAGCGCCGTTTCGCGCAATCTCGACCAGCATGGCGACCTCCTGCGACGGACATTCCACGGTGATGATCCCGAAAGTTTCGCCGTGGGCAGTCAGCGGCACGCAGAGGTAGCGCTCCGGCGGCTTGCCGGCAAAATGCGCACATTGCACTTCAGAGCGCTCCGGCCGCCGCCAGCGGCTGCGCCCGGAACGCAGGGCACAACAGCTTTCCGGAGTGAATCCGTCAAAGGTGACTGCGTCCACCCCACCCCACGTGCCGACACATTCCAGCGCCTGACGCGAGTTGTTGAGGGTGCACAGGCTGCCGGCAGTGCCGGGGAGCAGCTGCTCCAGGTAGCGGAGGGTGCATTCCTGCGCCTGCTGGACGTCCTGGCAGAGGGATACCTCGTCGCGGGCGGAGATGAGCAGGCGTGAGGCCCAGGCCTGCTCTTCCAGGCGCTGGACGGTCAGGCGGAGGCGTTCGTTGGTGTCGGAAATTTGCTCTTCGAATCGTCCCCGGCGCAGAGCGTCCCGCATCAGGAAGGCAAACAGGGTGAGGATGATCGCCGTGCCGATGGCGATCACGGTGATCCGGCGGACCAGGTCGTAGAGGTTGCTGCGCTGCAGCGCTTCCTGGCGCTGGGCCAGCTGGGTCTGCTCCTCATCCTGCAAAACGTTGAAAATGCGGCGGGTGCTCACGACTTCGTCGCGAACCGACGCCGATCCTGGCTTCATCCGATTCACCGCAGCAGTTAAATCCACAGCGGCGTTAATCAACTCGGTGGCCTGGCGCTCCTGTTGCGGCTCCTCGCGGAGAAGTTGCTGCAGCCGGACCAGCAGCGTATTCAGGGTGACGGTGGCGCCCTGCGCTGCACGCTGCGCGTCCTCATTCCCGGTGACACGAAACAGCTGGCCATCCAGCTCAATGCGGTCGATTTGCTGAGAAACGTCAGCGAGGTTGAGGAGCACTTCCTCGGTGTGGCTCACCGGGGTCTCGGGGGCAACGGAGTTGTGCGCGTCCGTATAAATCACCAGAGCGGCGATCGCGCAAAGACAAATAATGGTGAATACAAATGCGATCAGCAACCGCACGAATCGGCGGTTGCCGGGAAGCGAGTTGGCGGTGGGCCGAGTCAACGGGTAAGCGAACCGGAAGGATTATTGCAAGCTCTGAAGTTGCGGCCATTTTAGCAGCAATCTTCCCAGCGGCCGGAGAATAACTCAAAGCCAGGATGCGCAGCCCGGGATGTCATTCCTGTCGCGACTCGTTCAGGGGATTCTGGCGCGCAGCGCCCTGACTCCATCCTGATATAGACTGGTGAGTCTTATGAGCCAAACCAGCGCCCTCAGTCACCTGCGTGTTGCCTCCGATGTGACTGAACTCATCGGCCACACTCCCCTTCTCCAGTTACGGCGCGTGGTTCCCGCAGGCGCGGCTGACCTGTTTGCCAAGCTTGAGTTTCTGAACCCCGGCGGCAGCGTGAAAGACCGCGCCGCACTGGGCATGATCCTCGATGCCGAGCGGCGCGGCGTGCTCCATGCGCAATCGATCATTGTCGAGGCGACGGCGGGAAATACCGGCGTGGGACTGGCGCTGGTGGGCGTTAACCGCGGCTATCGCGTGGTGCTGTTTGTCCCGGAAGGATTTGCCGAGGAGAAGTGCATCCTGATGCGCGGCTTTGGCGCGGAGGTGCACCGGACGCCGGAAGCCGAGGGAATGTCCGGCGCGATCCGGCGCGCGCTTGCGCTGGCGAAGACCGACCCGAATGTGTGGCCAGCCATGCAGTTCGACAACCAGGCCAATCCCGGTTTCCACCACGACACCACGGCTGCGGAATTGTGGGAGCAGATGGAGGGACGCATCGACGCCTTTGTGGCAGGCGTGGGCACGGGCGGCACTTTCTCGGGCATCGCACGTTATTTGAAAGAGAAAGATCCCGCGCATTCTTACGGTAGCCGTTGAAACCCAGGGCTCGATCCTGCAGGGCGGCGAGCCAGGGCCGCACAAAGTGGAGGGTATCGGCGTCTCGTTTGTGCCGAAGACCTTTGACCGCGCCGTGACGGATGAAATTGCGATGGTCCCCGACGCCGAAGCCTTCGCCATGCTGCGCGCGCTGGCTGGGCAGGAAGGCGTGCTCGCCGGATCGAGCAGCGGCGCCATGGTGCATGCGGCAGTCGCGATTGCGAAACGGCTGGGCGCGGGACGGCGGGTCGCAACCATCATTCCCGACTCCGCGGAACGGTATTTGTCGAAGAACCCCTTCGACGGCGCAGTCTAAAAGCAGAACTCCAGCGCATTTTCCCGCGGCCATTCCCTTTCTGTGAAAGTATTTCTGCATCATGCCCCAGCGTGATGCGGACAATCACCACCTTCATCGACCGCTGCGTCTGCGCGACCTCGTGCTCGCGCAGATCCTGTGCGTGGTGGGCAGTTCTTGGGTGGGCGTGGCAGCGGGCGTGGGACGCGCGCAGTCGCTGCTCTGGGTCGCGGCGATGCTGCTGTTTTATGTGCCCATGGGCGCATCGGTCATTTGCCTGAACCGGCAAATGCCGCTTGAAGGCGGCCTCTACGTCTGGGCGCGCGACGCCTTCGGCGACCTCATCGGCTTCCTCACCGCGTGGAATCTTTGGGTCTACGGCATCGCGGTCACGGCGACCATCCTCTATGCCATTCCCACCGAGTTGTCGTACCTCATTGGTCCCGCGGCCGCATGGCTGCCGGAGAACCATCTCGCCTCGCTGGGCATCGTTACGCTGCTGATTGCCGGCATTATGTTTGCTGCACTGCGCGGGCTGGAGTTGGGTAAGTGGATTCACAACATCGGCGGCATCGCGATTCTGATTGTCTTTGGAGGGCTGGTGGCGTTGCCGCTGTGGGCGCTGGCGCACCACGCGCCGATCCACTACACGCCCTTCTCCGTGGCCGCGCCCCCGCTGGATCTGCGCACCCTGGCCCTCTTTGGACAGATGCTCTTCGGAGCCCTGTGCGGCCTGGAATACATCGCCATCCTCGCGGGCGAGAGCCGCGACCCGGCGCGATCGATTGGGCTGTCGGTGATCATTTCATCGCCGGTGATCTGCGCGATGTTCATCCTGGGCACAGCATCGATTGTGGCGCTTGTGCCGCACAGCCGTATTGATTTCATTGCCCCCATTCCGCAGGCCATGCGGATGACGCTGGGCCTGACGGGGCTGGGAAATGTCGCTGCGATCTTCGCCATTTTCCTGCTGCAACTGCGCCTGCTCGGCGCGACCAGCTATATCTTCACGGGCGTGACGCGCTTGCCGATGGCAGCCGGGTGGAATCATCTGGTGCCGGAGTGGTTCACGCGGCTGGATAGAAAGCGGCTCACACCGACGAACTCCATCCTGTGCACCGCTGCGCTGGTCTTTGTGCTGATCCTGCTGGCCAGCACCGGCGTCCATGCGCAGGAGGCCTATCAGTTGCTCACCAACGCCAGCACGACGCACTACGAAGTAGCGTATCTGGCGATGTTTGCTGTCCCGCTGGTGGGTGCGCGTGCGCTGCGGCGCAAGCTGCCCGCGTGGCTGAAGTGGACCTCGGCTGCCGGATTCGCCTCGACGCTCTTTAGCCTCATGATCTCTGCCTATCCGTTCGTGCAGGTGGTGAACGCATGGACGTATGCCGCGAAGATCGTGGGCACAATTGTGGTGAGTAACCTGATCGCGATTTGCTTCTACAGCCTGCGAGCGCGGAACGCCAAAAAGGAGCAGGCCTCGCTTTCCGATGCGGCTTGAGCCGAGGCGGCCCCTGCCCCTCAGCACCCACGGCATTTCTCAACTCCACCCTGCTTCGCTCTGTAAAATGATTGCTGACATGACTCACAATCAGCATGGCTTCTCCACGCGCGCCATCCACGATGGACAGGAACCTGAGCCCCACACCGGCGCGGTCAATGTCCCCATCTATCTCTCTTCGACCTATCAGTTGCAGGGCATCGAGAAGCATCGCGGATGGGAGTACTCGCGCGTGTCGAACCCGACCCGCGACGCGCTGGAGACGAATCTGGCGTCGCTCGAAGGCGGGAGCAGCGCGCACGTGTTCGGCAGCGGCATGGCCGCGATCGCCGCGCTGGTGACCATGCTGAACGCGGGCGACCATGTGATCTGCGGCGACAACGTCTACGGCGGCACCACCCGTCTCTTCAGCCAGGTGATCGTGCGGCACGGCATCGAGTTCACCTGGGTGGACACGTCGAACGCGGAAACCGTGCGCCAGGCGATTCAAGCCCAACACGAAGCTGGTGCACATTGAGACGCCGACCAACCCGGTCATGACGCTGACGGATATTCGCGCGGTCGCGGACATTTGCCACGAGCACGGCATCGACATGAGCGTGGACAACACGTTCATGTCGCCGTATTTCCAGCGTCCCATCGAGTTTGGCGCGGACATCGTGATGCACTCGACGACCAAGTTCCTGAACGGGCACAGCGATGGCCTGGGCGGCGTGCTGGTGGGCACACGGCCGGAGCATGCGGAGACATTTCGCTTCGTGCAGAAGTGCACGGGCGGCATTCTTTCGCCCTTTGAGAGCTGGCTGATTCTGCGCGGCGTCAAGACGCTGGCGGTCCGCATGCGGCAGCACGACGCGAATGGCCGCGCGGTGGCCGCATTCCTGGAGAAGCATCCGAAGATCAGTCACGTTGCCTATCCGGGACTGGCGTCGCATCCGCAATTTGAACTGGCAAAGAAGCAGATGACCGGCTTCGGCTCGATGATGTCGTTTGAAATGGGCTCGCGTGCGAACGCCGACAAGCTGCTCCAGGCGGTCCGCATCTGCACGAATGGCGAATCGCTGGGCGGCGTGGAGACGCTGATCTCTCATTCGGCCACGACGACGCACGCGGCGCTCAGCCAGGAAGAGCGCGAGCGCATCGGCATTACCGAGGGCCTGGTACGCATCTCCGTGGGCATCGAGGATATCGACGACATCCTGGCCGATCTCGATCAGGCGCTCGCGCAGATATGATGCCGCCGCCTCGCGGTGATGCTTTTCGCGGCCGCAATGTTTGCGAGCACGCAGAATCAGCCGGCCCCGGCCTATCGCTATTTTCGCGTGGGATCACCTGCAGCGGTTACGGTTCATCCGCGCGCCGGCTACGCGCTGATGGGCGGAGGGACCGATCAGGACGCAGCGTTTCAATGGCTCTGCGACCACGCCAGTGGCGGAGATTTTCTGGTGTTGCGCGCCACCGGAACCGACGCCTACAACCCCTACATTCAGGGTCTGTGCCACGTAAATTCCGTCGCGACCCTGATCATTCCGGATCGACCAGCGGCGAGCGATCCATTTGTCGCAGCCACGATTACGCATGCCGCGGCGATCTTCATCGCCGGCGGCGATCAGGCGAACTACATCCGCAACTGGGCGGATTCCCCCGTAGAAACCGCGCTGCGCGCCGCGGTTAAGAACGGCGTGCCCATCGGTGGCACCAGCGCCGGCCTCGCCGTACTGGGCCAATACATCTACTCCGCGCAAAACGACAAGCCGGATGGTCCGGATCTGACGGCGAACGTAGCGCTCAAAGATCCGTTCGCGCCGCAGGTGGTGATCGCCCCGGATCTGCTGGGGATTCCGATCCTGCGCGGCATCATCACCGACTCGCATTTTGATACGCGGCATCGCGAAGGTCGGCTGCTGGTTTTCATGGCGCGCATTCTCGCGTCGGGACAAACAGGCAAGATCCGCGGAATTGGTGTAGACGAAAAGACTGCAGTCTTAGTGGATCCCGATGGCCACGCAACCGTCGTCGGTAAGGGCGATGCGGACTTCTTCGAGGCTTCGGGCAAGCCTCAGCAGTGCGTTCCCGGTAAGCCGCTGACGTTCAAATCTGTGAGCGAACGGCCTGTTCGAACCGGGGACACGTTCGATCTGATCCAGTGGACAGGGAGCGCTCCGTCTTCGTATGTCTCCGTCGAGAACGGCTCGATGGGCGCGTTCTCGCGTTAGAGAAAAGAAAGGGCAGGCTCGAAACCGAACCTGCCCTTCGTATGGCTTAGAACTCCCTTACTGATGCGGTCGCTGCTCCACATTCGGCGGAACCGGCGGCATCGCGCCCGGCTCCAACACCACAGGAGTCTCTTCACGCAGCTCCGGCAGTGGGCCTTCGAGCGCCAGCTTGAGCACCTCGTCCATGGTGTCGACAAAGTTCAGCTTCATCGCGGACTTCAGATTCTCCGGCAGGTCTGGCAAATCCTTGCGATTGTCGGCAGGCAGAATCGCTTCGAAAATTCCCGCGCGATGCGCTGCGAGCAGCTTCTCTTTCAGGCCGCCAATGGGCAGCACCTTGCCACGCAGCGTCACCTCGCCAGTCATCGCAAGATCGCGGCGAACCGGGATGCGCGTGAGCGCGCTGGCCAGCGCCGTCGCCAGCGTGATGCCGGCCGACGGACCATCCTTCGGAATGGCGCCTTCCGGCACATGAATGTGAATGTCGACGCTGCGATAGAAGTCACGCGACAGGCCCAGATGCTGCGCGCGGCTGCGGACGTAAGAGAGCGCCGCCTGCGCTGACTCCGTCATCACGTCGCCGAGCTGGCCGGTGGTGGTCAGCTTGCCCTTGCCGTCCAGCACCTGCACTTCTGTCTGCAGAATGCTGCCGCCGACTTCGGTCCACGCGAGGCCATTCACCAGGCCAATTTCATTCTTCTCGTGCACCATGGAGTCGCGATACTTCGGCACGCCCAGAAACTCCGGCAAATTCTCCGGGGTCAGCGTGTCTTTGTGCTTCGCATTGCTCTTCACCACGCGGCGCGCCACTTTGCGGCAGACATTACCGATCTCGCGCTCGAGATTGCGAACGCCGGCCTCGCGCGTGTAGTTGCGAATCATGTCCTGCAGCGCAGCGTCGGTGAAGGTGATGTTTTTCTCGGTCAGGCCGGTGTTGTCGCGCTGCTTCTTCACCAGGTATTGTTTGGCGATTTCCAGCTTCTCCGCTTCGGTGTAGCCGTGCAGGCGGAGCACTTCCATGCGATCCTGCAGACGCAGCCGGAATGGTGTGCAGCACGTTGGCCGTAGCCACGAACAGCACCTGTGACAGATCGTATTCAACGTCGAGATAGTGATCCTGGAAGCTCGAGTTCTGTTCCGGATCGAGCACCTCGAGGAGCGCCGACGACGGATCGCCGCGAAAATCGGCTGCCATCTTGTCGACTTCGTCGAGCATGAAGACAGGATTCTTGGTGCCCGCCTTCTTCATCGACTGGATGATCTGGCCGGGCAGCGCGCCAATGTAGGTGCGGCGATGGCCGCGGATTTCCGCCTCGTCGCGCACGCCGCCCAGCGACATGCGAACGAATTTCCGCCCCGTGGCCTTCGCGATCGACATGCCCAGCGAGGTCTTCCCTACCCCAGGAGGCCCGACGAAGCAAAGGATCGATCCCTTGGGATTTTTGACGAGCTGGCGCACGGCAAGAAATTCCAGAATGCGCTCTTTGATTTTTTCCAGGCCGTAGTGATCCGCGTTCAGAACCTTTTCGGCGTGATCGATGCTGCGCGTTTCCTTGGATTTCTTCTTCCACGGCACAGCCAGCAGCCAGTCAAGATAATTGCGCGAGACCGTCGATTCGGCCGACATGGGCGGCATCGCTTCAAGCTTCTTCAGCTCCTGAATCGCCTTTTCGAAGACATCCTTCGGCATGCCTGCCGTTTCAATCTTCTTTTTCAGCTCGTCGAATTCGCTCTTCTCGCCGCGTCCCAGTTCCTTCTGGATCGCCTTGATTTTCTCGTTGAGGTAATACTCTTTTTGCGCCCGCTCCATCTGCCGCTTCACGCGCGACTGAATGCTGCGGTCCATGTTCAGCTTTTCAATCTCGATGTCGAGGACGTCGGCGATTTTCAGCAGCCGCTCGGGCAGGTCGAAAATGTCGAGCAGCTCCTGCTTATCCGGAACTTCGAGCTGCAAATTCGCGGCGATGGTGTCGGCCAGCCGCGATGGCTCGTCGGTGCGGATGGCCGAAGCCACCGTCTCGACATTCAGCGACTGCTGCAGCTTCACATATTGCTCAAAGAGCGACGTCACGCGCTGGACCAGCTGCTCGATTTGCGGCGTCAGTCTCCTCGAGCGGTCTTGGCCGTTTTCACCGTGGCGACAAAGAAGCCGTCCGTGTCGGTGATCTCGATGGCGCGGGCGCGCTCAATGCCCTCGACCAGCACCTTGATATTGCCGTCGGGCATGCGCACGCTCTGCACGATGTTGCCGACCGTGCCCACCTGGAAAATTTCATCGGCGCGCGGCTCGTCGACGCGGGCATCGTGCTGCGTGGCGAGGAAGATTTTGCGCTCGCCATTGAGCGCCTCTTCCAGGGCCCGCACGCTCGATTCGCGGCCCACCACGAACGGCGTCATCATGTGGGGGAAGATCACCATGTCCCGGATGGGCATCATGGGGAGCTTGCGCAGTTCGTTACGTTCCCGGCTCTCTTTGGACGACTGACTCACGGAGTTCCTTTCGCGGCTGCGGCAGTTGTGGCTGTCGAACGAGACGTGTCCATAGAAACCGTGCTCTTAAAAGAAGAGTAACCCATCCCGGGCATGCACGGCTGAGGGTTGCGGAAAATGGGGTGGAAGAACGGGTACCCCACGCGGCTTACGTTCGGATTGGTGAACGCAACGAACACAAACGAAAGGCCGCCAGGATGAACTGGCGGCGCAATTCGACGCTTGCCGAAGCGAATACGATCTCGATTTAACCCGCTTTATCCAGCAGCATGAGCGAGAGATTGCGGTTGTGCACCATCTCCGCCTGAATCTCCAGCTCCTTCACCTTCTTGTTGCTGGGCAGGTGGTACATCAGGTCGAGCATCATCTCTTCGAGAATCATGCGCAGGCCGCGCGCGCCAACTTTGCGCAGCAGGGCTTCCTGAGCTACGGCGCGGGTCGCATCCTCGGTGAAGGTGAGCTTCACGCCCTCGTAGTCGAAGAGCTTCTGGTACTGCTTCATGATGGCGTTGCGCGGCTTGGTCAGGATCTCTACCAGTGCCGCTTCGTCCAGCTCATCCAGAATGCCGATCACCGGCAGCCGTCCGACAAATTCGGGAATGAGCCCAAACTTGATCAGATCCTGCGGCTCGGACTGGCGCAGCAACTCGCTGTCGCGCTGCGTGCGAATCTCCGGCTGGCTGTCCTTCTCCGCAAGCGCCTTGAAGCCGAGGGCCTTCTTGCCGACGCGGCGGCCGACCACGCGCTCCAGACCGACAAAGGCTCCACCGCAGATGAACAGAATGTTCGTCGTGTCGACGGGCGTGAATTCCTGGTGCGGATGCTTGCGTCCGCCCTGTGGCGGAACGTTGGCGACCGTGCCTTCAAGAATCTTCAGGAGCGCCTGCTGCACGCCTTCGCCCGACACGTCGCGGGTGATGGACGGGTTCTCGTCCTTGCGCCCGATCTTGTCGATTTCGTCGATGTAGATGATGCCGGTTTGCGCGCGGGCCACATCGCCGTCGGCAGCCTGCAGCAATTTCAGAATGATGTTTTCGACGTCTTCGCCGACGTAGCCCGGCTTCGGTCAGCGTCGTGGCATCGACAATGGCGAAGGGCACGTCGAGCATCTTGGCCAGGGTGTGCGCCAGCAGCGTTTTGCCGCTGCCGGTAGGGCCTACCAGCAGGATGTTCGACTTGGAAAGCTCAACGTCGGTGCCGCGCGTGCGGTTCATCTGCACGCGCTTGTAGTGGTTGTAGACCGCGACCGCCAGCTTCTTCTTGGTTTGATCCTGGCCGATGACGTATTCGTCCAGAAACGCCTTGACCTCGAGCGGCTTGGGCAGATGCGTGGGAGCAGCGCCGGTAGTGGCCTCGGTGCGATCGTCTTCCAGAATGGAATTGCAGACGGCGACGCATTCGTCGCAGATGTAGGCGCGCGGATAATCGCTCGGCGAGGAAATAAGTTTAGCGACTGCGTCCTGCGACTTGTGGCAGAACGAACAGCGAAGTGCTTCGTCCGATCCCGTGCGCGTCTTCATGCCCAACAACTCCTTCAACGGTTCGGCAGCGGCGTGCTGTTCGTTCCCCGCTTGGCCGAGCTACTTAAGACTGGTGCGCGGACGATCGATAATTTCATCGATAATCCCGTATTCCTTGGCCTGCGGCGCGTTCATGATGAAATCCCGTTCCACGTCCCGCTCGATCTTCGTCAGGTCCTGGCCGGTGTGCTTGGCCATCAGCTTATTCGTAATTTCGCGGATGCGAATAATCTCGCGCGCATGAATATCGATATCGGTGGCCTGGCCCCCCAAACCGCCCATCGACGGCTGATGAATCAAAATGCGCGAGTTGGGCAGCCCAAATCGCTTGCCCTTCGTGCCCGCCATCAGCAGAAATGCTCCCATGCTGGCCGCTTGTCCGATGCAATACGTCACCACATCGTTGCGAATGAACTGCATGGTGTCGTAAATCGCCAGCCCCGCCGTAATCGATCCACCCGGCGAGTTGATGTACAGCTGAATGTCCTTTTCCGGATCTTCCCCGGACAAGAAGAGTAACTGGGCAATGATCAGGTTCGCAATCATGTCATCGATTGGCGTACCGAGAAAGATAATGTTGTCGCGCAGCAGACGCGAATAAATGTCATAAGCCCGCTCGCCGCGGCTCGTCTGCTCAATCACCATGGGTACTAGCGCCATTGTTCTCTCTTCCTTCACTTCTGAGGCTTTGCGGGCCTCATCGTCTGTGACAGGTGTCACCCGTACCTTCAGGACAGCCGTTCGACCAGAAGGTTTCCTGTCTTTTCTCTCTTCAATTGTTCACGGATTCTAGCCAGATTGCCTTCACGGGTCAAACGATCGCGCAGGCTGTCCAGCGGTTCTCTTGTTTGCAATGAGATAACCTGGAGTCTCGCTCTCGACTTCCTCGTCGCTCACGTCGATTTTCTCCACATCGGCAATGCGATCCAGCAGCACGGTGGCCTTCACCTCATTCACCGCCGACGGCGCGCTGCGCCTCGCGCAGCCGTTCGAAATCCATGTTGCGCATGTCCTCCGTCCGCATGCCCTGCGCGGCCAGCGCGCGCAGTCCACGCTCCAGGCGCGTGTCGATCTGGCTCTGCACCAGCGATTCGGGAACCGGAAAATCGAAGCGTGCCACCAGCGCATCCATCAGTCGGTTGCGCGTCTCGTTCAACAGCCTGTGTTTCTTGTCGGATGCCAGATGTTCCCTCAGCTTCTGCTTGAGGTCATCGACACTTTCGTAATCGCCAAGCTCTTTGGCGAACTGATCATCCAGGACTGGCTGCACTTTCTTTCGGATGCCCCGAACCTCAACCGCGTAAGCGACCGTCTTCCCCGCCAGGCGTTTCTGACCAAAATCAGCTGGATAGGTAACCTCGAACTTCAGCTCCTGACCAGGCTTGCTGCTGCGCAGCGCTTCTGAGAAAGCCTCCATCGTGTCTTTGCCGCCCACTTCCACAGAGACGTCGGAGCCTTCAATGGGCGCAGCCGACGGATCTGCCTCTTCCGGCGTTTCGCCCTGGAGTTCGCCCTTGAAAGTAATCTGCGCCCAGTCGCCATCAGCAAGGCCACGATCTTCGCTGACCGGCTCCATGGTTGAATGAGAATCGAGAATGCGATCCAGCTCGGCGGCGTACTCTGCTTCGGTCAGGGTAGTGTCGGGCTTATCGACCTTCACGTCCTGGTAGCCGTCGACGGAAATGTCAGGCAAAACCTCGAAAATCGCCTTGAAATGCAGCGGCTGGCCTTCCTCCAGCTTCAGATCCGTGACCTGCGGTTGCGAAACCGGGTGCAGACCCTTCTCGACCATGGCCGCGCGGAAATGCGTCGGAAGAACGGCCTCGACAACCTCTTCGCGGATGGCGCCGCCGAAACGCGAGCGCAGCACGGTCTCCGGCACTTTACCGGGACGAAATCCTGGAATACGCGCGACTTTCTGGTAGCGCTTCAGCACGCTGCGGAAGCTCTTCGTGACCTCATCGGCGGGGACTTCCACTTCCACTTCGCGGGTGCAGGCGGGGTTCAGCGTGGGCTGCGCGTGGCTGTGGTCGTGACCTTCATGGTCGTGACCTTCGTGGCTGTGGGCATCGGGGGATTCCACGGTGTTGCCGGTGGGTTCAGTTTCTGCGGTTGCGGTCGGAGTAGTTTCGGTGGTTTCTGCGGATGTCAAAGTAAGCCTTCCAGGGCCGTTCTTCCTGTCGGGTCCGGGCACATGTGCTGGGCTGCGGCCTGTCAGGGAAGCGGCGATTTTTGTCGGTCCGTGCGCCCCGCCGCGCTATCCATGCGCACGGGAGATTGCGCTGAACTGTCTCTCTCCCTATGGTACGGACGGGAACCGCTGTAGGCAAACGACCGCGTTGGAAAAACGGGCAGCGGTAATGCGGTTCGCTCAAGACCGGGGAGCTAAGAGGCGGTTCGCTAAAGTGCGGTTAGCGAAGGTTCGGCACGGTTCGGTCGCTTGTCGAGCGGACCGCGCCAAGTAATCCATTCAGCAAACGGGCAATATCCACCGCCTCGCTCATGAGAGTTTGAGCATTTTCGGGACTCAGGAAGCCCAGATCGCCTGCCAATTCGATCTGCGTCTGCATCTCGTAGAGGGAGCCCCGAGCCTGGCCGAGAAAAACCGCAAACCCCTTGTCCGTCAGCCGCCCGTGCCCCTCCGCGATGTTGCTGGGCAACGAAACCGCCGCGCGACGTAATTGGCTGCTCAATCCAAACAGCTCGCTCTTTGGGAACTCCGCCGTCAGTGCATAGACGCGGCGTGCCAACTCCATGGAGCGCTGCCACACCACTAGATCGTGAAAATGCCGTGTGTTCATGGGAAGTTCATCACACGCTCTGCCGCCAACTGAGCGCAAGAGCACCGAAGTTTGCGGGATCCAATCACTCGCTCTTTGCGAAACGCTCCACCAGCTAACCGCTTTTCCGCTAACCGCCTCTTAGCTAACCGGACCTTAGCGAACCGCTGCTACCCTGTCAGTGATGACCATCCGCACCCTCAGCACCCGCGAAATCTACCGCAACCCCTGGCTGCGCCTGCGCGAGGATGAAATCGAGCGCAGCAACGGCGCCCACGGCATCTACGGCGTAGTCGATAAGGACGACTGCGCGGTGATTCTCCCCCTCGAAGGCGACACGATCTACCTGGTGGAGCAGTTTCGGTACACCATCCAGCAGCGCTGCGTGGAGCTGCCGCAGGGTGGATGGGAAACCGCGGACGTGAATCCCGAAGAACTGGCTCGCGGCGAATTGCGCGAGGAAACCGGGCTGATCGCCGCGAAGATGACGTATCTGGGCGCGCTGTGGGTCGCGTATGGATTCACGCGCCAGAGGCAGTACGTCTATCTGGCCACTGGACTCACCCAGGCCGAGCGCAACCTCGATCCCGAGGAGCAGGATCTGGTGGTCCGCACGGCGACGGTGGCTGAGTTTGAGCAGATGCTGCTGGATGGGACGATCCAGGACTCCACCACGGTGGCGGCGTGGGGGCTGTATCGCCTGTGGCGGGACAAACCCGACGGCGGCACGCAGAAATCCTGATGCCCTCCGGCCGCCGCGCGTGGCATACTGGCGGCCATGCCACACCACACGATGCCGTGGACTCTCTTCCTTCAGGAGGCTTTCCACGTCCTGGCGTATTTCCGATTGATTCCTGGAGTGGCCGCCGCGTATGGTGGGCGCAAGTTGCAACAGAGACTCCCCCAGCGGAAGGCAGCCGGATGGCCTGCCGTCACGGCCGACATTCACTGGGGTCACGTAGACAACGTCGGCAGCTGGCCCTTCCCGGGCTACTGGGCCGAAATCACCTACAGCTTTTACGCCCGTGAATTCCGTTCCGGCACCTGTGTTCGCAAGTTTCGCCGTGAGGCGGATGCCGAAGAATTCACCCGCCAAACGAAGGGCAAGCCGATCCAGGTGCACTACCAGGAAGCGGATCCCGAGCAGTCTGTCCTTCTCGATCGCGACCTCGAGATGATCGCACTGCTCAAGCCGCAATTGGGCTGACGCGATTCGCTCCTAGAAACTGAACGAAGTCTGCAGCGAAATATTCCGGTTCCCTGCTGTCGATTGCGAGAAGAAGTTCCCAGCCAGCGACTGCGATTCCCCGAAATATTTCTGCGGCACCAGCACACCGCTGTTGTCCGTCTCCGCGCCAATGGTCCCGTTCGGCGTCCCGTAGTTCGTGTGGTTGAGCACATTCGTGCCCCACGCCGAAAACGTCAGGCTGTACTTGCGCGGTACGGTCGCATCCAGGCGTCCCGGCCCGCCGCGGCTGCCACTCAGCCCACCGCCGCCCAGTCCCGGAGGTCCGCCGTGATAACCGCCGCCACCCCCGCCGCCGCCGTGTCCGGCTTCCACCTTCGGCCCAATCCCGATCACCTTGCTGAGCCGCATATTCATGCTCACATTCACTGGACCGGTGCCCACGCCGTAGGGAATGATCTTCTCGCCCGTCCCAAAAGGACTCACGTCAAGACATCCGAATTTCGTCGTGACCGTGTTCGGCTCCGAGCAACTGGCCGCGTATGTAGGCCGCGCGTTGAACTGATTATTCCCGGTCAGATTGGTGCCGGTCGTAACGTTGTACGGCGTCCCCGAATTCGCGACCACCATCGGTGACACCGAAATCTGCCAGGGGAACATGAAATTGCCGAAGAGCATGAACCGGTTGCGCACATCGAAGGTGGTGCGGCCGTAATCCAGCCCAGGATCGCTGGACACCGACGGCACCGACCCCACGCCGCTGGTATCGCCCTTCGCGTTGCTGTACGTGTAGTTGGTGAAGAAGCTGAACGTCTTGTAGGTGGCGCGGATCGTCGCCATCACCTGCGCCTCTTTGTAGAACCCGCCCGCCTGATACTGCAGATTATTCGTGGCCGGCGCGCCCGGCTGCGTTGCAGGGTAGACGTCGTTCTGCGCGTCGCTCAGCGGGTACTCTCCGGCGGCGCTCAAGTTATCCGTAAAGAACTGGTGTATGCCCTGCGAATAGATGTAGGTCACATTGCCTGTCAGCGTCTTCGCCAGCTGCCGGTCCACGCCGATGGCCGATTCCATATCGTTGGCCGCGCGAAAATGCGGATCGATGGAGTAGTAACGTCGGTGCCTTCGTCGTGGTCAGGCGTTGCGGGAGGACTATCTCCGGCGCACGGATTCACGTACTGATAGAACGGGAAGCGACTGCTGGTGTCGCGGTCTGGATAAACTGCTGCTCGTTCTTGGCCGTTTTCGTGGATGGCCTGAATCACGTAAGGCGCGCTGGAGCCAAACCCATTGGAGACGGTGAAACGCTGATAGAACCATCCGTATCCGGCGCGGATGACAGTCTTGGGCTGCTGTTTGCCGCTCGCTTTGCCCAGCGCGTACGCGACGGTGATGCGAGGCGCCCAGTCGTCCTTATCGCTGATGAAAGTTTTGCGTCTCCCAGCGCAGGCCGTAGCTGAAGGTGAGCCGAGGGCTCAGCTTCCAGTCGTCCTGGTAGTAGAGCGCAGCGTCAAACGGAACCGCGCGCGCCACCGGATTGTTGACTTTCGTATAGCTGTACTGCTGCGGCTGGCAGGTGGATGGAGCCGGATCGGTGGTCGGCGTGCTCGAATAGCAGGTGAGGAAGTCGTTCAGGTTGTCAAAGACGTACGAGCCGTTTTGACCGGCGGTGGTGTAGTTTACGTCGGGATAGGCTCGCAGCCGGGCGCCGAATCCAAGGGCGTGCGCTCCCACCGCGCCGGAGAAATAGTCCTGCAATTCAAGATCGTTCTCGTGATCGTCCGACGTATTGGCTCGAAGCGCCGCCATCCGTGAATTGCTGCTGCACGCCGAACTGCGGCAGAGCTGGAAACCGCCGTCGACTGATTGCGGATGCGCCGGTACTGCAGGCGGATATCGTCGACCAGGTTCTTGCTGATCACCAGACTGTCGGAAATCTGGATGTTGTTTTCCTGCGAGTCGGAGTTGATCGCGGTGCTGGGCAGGCTGTAGGTCCCAAGGCCGCCGTCGGTGCTCTTCGACCGGTTGTATTCTTCGCGCACCGTCAGCGTGTTTGCCTTGCCCAGCTGGATGTCGAGCCGGGGACTAATATCCTGGCGCGTCGTCGGATTGGCGAAAGCTCGATTGAGGGAAGGACCGGTCGCGATTCCCGTCGTCGGATTGAGCGTGATATCGGCTGGGTTGATCGCTTCGAGAATGTTCTCATTGATCTGCTGCCGGTTGAACACGCTCACGAAGTACGAGGCGTTCTTCGAGATGGGGCCGCCCACCGATCCGCGCAGATTGTAGGAGTAGTACGGCGGCTCCGTCTGGTTCTGCAGAATCGGGTTCTTTGAATTGAACGACGAATCGTTGCCCTGCGCCTGCGCTTCTCCGTGCAGATGGTCAGTCCCGGGCTTGGTGAAAATCTCAATGCGTCCGTAGCCGAGGCGGTCGTATTCCGCCGAAAACGGATTCGAGTTGACGCGAATCTCGCGGATCGACGACTTCGGCGGCAATTGTCCGCCGGTGAATCCATCGATATAAATCTGGCCGCCATTCGGACCCGCCGACGGCCCCGCCAGCGCGGTCAGCTCGTTCTGCAGTTCGTCAGGATCGTCGGAGAGCGCGTCGAGATCAGCGCCCTTAATAACGACGGCGCTGGCATTAGCGTCAGGACTGGTGCTGATGGTAGTGTTCTCCGCCTGCACTTCGACATTTTGCTGCTCCACCTGGATGGCCAGCGCAGGATTCACCGTGCGCATCTGTCCCGCGGCCACGGTAATGCCCGGAACGCGAAACGCGGCAAAGCCCTGCGCCGTCGCGGTGACGCTGTAGGTGCCAGGCGCAAGGCCGTTGATGGAAAACGAGCCTCCTCCGTCAGAGGTGGTCTTGCCCGCCACTTTACCCGACGTCGTCATCGCGACTACGGTCGCGCCAGGAATGACGGCGCCGGTGGGATCAGCCACCTGGCCATGAATACCGCCAGTGGTGCCGCTTTGCCCGTACGCCCGGCACTCGCTGTCAAGCAGGGCCACCATCGCGATCATCGCCAAACCCAGAGCCTGCCATGCGCGACGACACGCGCGGTCTTACACTTCAAGCAATGAGAATTCAAGATTCACAGTTCTCCGCACTCACAAAGAAATTTTTCGATTCGTCGTGTCAGCTGCCGCGTGAATCGCCACGGCGGCCGTTCCTCTAAAGAAAACGACGGAAACCCTGCGTGGGCTGCTCATTGGAATGAACTAGCCTATGGATTCCCCTCTCCGCCCTGGTCGCCGCCAGCGCCGCCACCCAGGCTCCATGCCGACGAGAACATGCTCTGACTGCCGCTTGCAGAAGCCTCGAGCATGGGCTCTACGCCCGCTACCAAACGAATCGCTGTTGCCTGATCGGGACTGCCCGCGGTTGCAACAATCATGACTGCGTCACCCTTGTGCAGATCGCCGACGTGAATTTCCGGACTACGCTGCAGCAAACGAGCCATACCGGCACCCGCCGCCGCCTGCTCCGGCACCCGTATCCTGCGCCCGCACCGCGCCACTGTCCGTTTCCGCCACCACCACCGCGCCTGCGGTGCAGCATTGCCGCTCCAGCCGGAGCTCCAGCGCCTGTCCGCCCGCGCCCGCCCGCAAACGCATCGCGATCATCTGCGCCATCTGCGGATCGAGCTTGCGCATGTCGGAATCCGGCGTCGCCTTGATGGTCACCGTCTTCTTCGTGACCAGTCCTTCACGGCAAACGTGCCGGCATTCGCATCGACAGAAACCACGGTCCCGGCAATGTTGCGGAAGGAGCCGGAGACAATCTCTTCAGCGGTAACATCGTTGCCGTCCGCGCTGCGGTCGCCGCGTGCCGTCACCTGATCGCCCGGCTGAATCGCCGCCAGCGTCGACGCCTGCGCATCGCTGAACTTCACGGAATCGGCCGCATAGCGCCGCACCACTGTTGTGGGCGTGGTGTGAATCGTAATCGTCCGAGCTCCCTGAGCGATGGTCAGCGTCCCGTCAGTCGCGTCCACGGTCTTCACCAGGCCGCCCACGCCGCGCTTCGCCCAGTCGGCCTGCTCCTTTTGATGCAACGCCTCAATGTCGCTCAGTTTATTCACGACCACGATCTTCGCGGTCGGGAGGATCGCCGGACACCACCATCAGAATGTGGTCGCCCGCCGCAATATCGCTCACGGTAATCTTCGTGGCGCCGGTCAGCGTCTTTTGTCCCGGCACCGCGCGCAGAATGGATGCGGTATCAGGAACAGTGACGCTGAGGCTCTTCCCCGCCTTCGTCGTCACGGTGATGGTGTTGGCATTCACCGAGGCCACGGTACCCATCACGTGGTTGTTGGCAGCCTGCTGCGCTGCGGCCAGGCCCACGCCCGACACTAAAACGGCCGCCAAACACACGACCAGCCGAAACCGTCTTTGCCCTGCAATCATGTTCACTATTATCTCGTAGGTTGCGCTCGGCGCGCTCGTTACAGGTTCGACGCAATCCCATAGCCAAAGTTTCACAGAATCAGGGTTTCGCTCTCGCATTGCGGTACTGCTGGTATCGGGACTGACACCCTCTTCCGGCCCAAAAGCAACCGGCTCCCCGGGCCAAAGCCCAAAGAGCCGGAAGGTGATGATGGACAGGAGCTAGGCTGCCACGCGATTCGGCTTGTGTCCCACCAGGCCGTAGAACGCGATGAACAGGTAGCACAGCACGGGCAGCACAAAGGCGTGCTGGATGCCGTAATGGTCGGCCAGCTTGCCGATGAGCAATGGAATCACCGCGCCACCGACAACCGCCGTCATAATCAGCCCCGATCCCTTGCTGGTAAGCGGCCCAAGCCCCGCGATGCCCAGAGCAAAAATGTTCGGGAACATGATGGAGTTGAAGAAGCCGCACAGCACGAGGCTCCAGATGGCCAGTTGACCGCTGGTGATCATGGAAACGATCAGCATCAGAGCGCCAAGAATCCCAAAGGTCCCGAGCAGCGGACCGGCCTTGATCTTGGTCAGCATCCACGAGCCCAGCAGGCGTCCGATGAGCGCGCCGAACCAGTAGAGCGAGACCAGCGCCGAGGCGATGCCGACGGCGTCGTTCAGCCCGATGGTGCGGATGATGTAGAGCCCGAAGCTGCCGTGCCCAAAGAAGGCAGCAGTGCCCGCCACGCTGACGCCCTGCTGCAGGAAGTAGTTCACGGCAATCGAAGCAAGGCCGACTTCAACTCCGACGTACAGGAATATGCCCACCGCTGCGAGCACCGTATGGCGGTAGCCCCAGATGCTGTGTTCCGCGGATGGGCCGCCCTGCGCGGCTGGCCGGTATTCGCGCGTCATGCCGATGGTCGGCAGGTGAATGAACGCCATCGCCAGACCAAGAATCGCGAGGCATCCGGCGATCACGATATACGGGCCGCGCACGGTTCCGGCAATCACCGCCGGCGACGCATTCGCGCCCAGGTCGGTGAGAATGTAATGCCCGGCGATGATCGGCGCAATGGTGCCGCCTATGGAATTGAAGCGCCTGCGCCAGCGTGAGGCGAAACGGCGCGCTGTGTTCCGGACCCAGAATCGAAACATACGGATTAGCTGCCGTCTGCAAAGCCGTGATGCCCGCGCCGACGATGAAAATGGCAGCCAGAAACAACGGAAAGCTCACCATCTTCGCGGCGGGAACAAACATCAGCGCGCCGATCACCTGGATAAACAGCGACACGACGATGGTTTTCTTGTAACCGATGATCTCAATCAGCTTCGACGTGGGGCTGGAAAACACGAAGTAGGCCAGGAAAAACGCCGATTCGACCAGCATGGCCCAGCCGTACCCCAGCGTGAACACCTTCTTGAGGTGTGGCACCAGCGCCATATTGAGATTGGTGATGAATCCGAAGAGAAAAAACAGACTGGTGATGATGATGAAAGGTACGACGTAGCTTGGCCCGGTCGACGCCGGCGCGTTATTGGTTTTGCTCGCCATCTTCCCTGAATCCCCGCTTCCCTGAAAAGTCAGAATGGTATACCCGGCGCTTTCGAGGCCGGTAAGAGGCCGGATATGGATGGGCACCCTGCAGCAAAGCAGAAGCAGCGTCCAGAACCGGCCATGGACCACTATAGGACGCGGCACGCGGATTGGATACAGGAGAATTGCGCAACGGCAACCGCCTGGGTGCCCCGTCGCAGCCCTCCCGCGCACGCCGGTTCGCAACCGCCACGGCCCTCGCGATACCATCAACGGTTATGGCCTCGCCGCTCCTGATCTCCGGTCAACCAATCACCCTCGCCGACCTCAACGAAGTAGCCCTCGCCGGCCGCGCCGTCGCCCTCGATCCCGCCGCGCTGCCCCGCATCCGCGCCTCGCGCTCGGTGGTCGACGCCCTGCTCGCCCGCGGAGGCACCGCCTACGGCATCAACACCGGCTTCGGCAAATTGTCCGACGTGCGCATCGAGCCGGGATGAAGTGCAGGCCCTGCAGCGCAACCTGGTGCGCAGCCACGCCTGCGGCCTCGGCGAGCCGCTGCCGGAAGACGCCGTACGCGCCATGCTGCTGCTGCGCGCCAACGTGCTCGCCAAAGGATTCAGCGGCGTCCGGCCGGAGCTGATCGAGGCGCTGCTCGCGCTGCTCAACCACCGCATGCATCCGGTCATTCCCTCGCGCGGATCGGTCGGCGCCAGCGGCGACCTCGCGCCGCTCGCGCATCTCGCGCTGGCGGTGATGGGCGAAGGCGAAGTGTTCTTCCACGGCCGCCGATTGCCCGCCGCCTTTGCCCTGCTGCAGGCCGGATTCAAGCCAGTCACCCTCGAAGCCAAGGAGGGGCTCGCGCTGCTGAATGGCACGCAGGCCATCACCGCGGTCGGCAGCCTCGCTCTGGCGCGCGCACTGCGCGTCGCCGAATTAAACGACCTGGCCGGCGCGATGACGCTCGAAGCGCTGACCGGCACGCCGACGCCCTTCGACGAACGCATCCACGCCGTGCGTCCGCATCCAGGCCAGATCGCCGCCGCAGCGCATCTGCGCACGCTGCTGGCCGACAGCGAGATTCGCGAATCGCACCGCGCACAACGATCCCCGCGTGCAGGACGCTTACTGCCTCCGCTGCATGCCGCAGGTGCATGGAGCGGTGCGCGACGCGCTGGCGCACGCTCGCACCACGATTGAGATTGAAACCGGATCGGCAACCGACAATCCGCTGATTTTTGCCAGCGGCGCAACTTCAGCGAACGGCGCGCAGGAAGGCGAGATTCTCTCCGGCGGCAATTTCCACGGCGCGCCCCTGGCGCTCACGCTCGACACAGCGGCCATCGCGCATGACCACGCTGATGGGCATCGGCGAGCGCCGCATCGACCGGCTCGTCAATCCCGACATCAACGAGGGCCTTCCGCCCTTTCTCTCCCGCACGCCGGGCGTTTCTTCCGGGCTCATGATCGCCCACGTCGCGGCCGCCGCGCTGCTCAACGAGGCCAAGGTGCTCGCGCATCCAGCCAGCGCCGACAGCGTCCCCACGTCAGGCGGCAAAGAAGATCACGTTTCGATGGGCATGACGGCGGCGCTGAAGTTCCACCAGATCGTCGAGAACGCGGAGCGCCTGCTCGCCATCGAATTGCTTTGCGCCGCGCAGGGCCTCGAATATCGCAAGCCGCTGAAGCCCGCGCAGCGCGTCGGTGCAGGCGGTGGCCGTGGTTCGCGAGCACGTCCGCAAGCTGGACGAAGACCGCGTCCTCGCCCCGGATATCGAGCGGCTTAGCGAACGCCATCCGCACGACGAAATTCGATCTCTGGCGCGATTAGATCCCTGAACGGCGTTTTGCTGACACGGCTTACGCGGCTGCTCTTCAGTATTCAATTCCCCGCTGCGCCAGCACGCCCTTCTCGTACGCGTGCTTCACCTGCTTCATCTCGGTCACCGTGTCGGCGATCTCGATGAGCGACGGATGCGCATTGCGGCCCGGTCAGGATCACGTGCACCATCTCCGGACGCTCGCGCAGCGTCTCCACCACCTTCGCGGGATCGAGCATGCCGTAGCTGATGGCGTAATTGATTTCGTCGAGCACTACCATGTCCCACTCGCCGGAGAGGATGGCCTGCCGCGCCTCTTCCCATGCGGCTTCGACCATGCGAATGTCTTCAGGATCGGTCTCCGCGCCGCCAATTTTTACGAAGCCGCGCCCCATCTGCCGCAGCACAAAGTTCTCGCCAAACGCCTTCGTCGCGTCCAGCTCGCCGTAGTGCCACGAGCCCTTCAGAAATTGCAGCATCAGCACGCGCATGCCATTCCCCACTGCACGCAACGCCGTCCCCATCGCGGCCGTGGTCTTCCCCTTGCCCGCGCCCGTATTGATCAGAATCAGTCCCGTCCGTGTCTCCGCCATCCAACGCCTCTCCGTAACCGTACTTCAGCTATCCGCTTCTTAGCTAACCGCTCTTCAGCTGCGGTGGTACGGATGCCCCTTCAAAATCGTCAGCGCCCGGTACACCTGTTCGCAGAGCACGACCCGCGCCAGTTCATGCGCCATGGTCATGGGCCCGAGCGACAACTTCATCGCCGCGTGATGATCACCGGCTCGTGGTTCCTGTTTAGCCCATCCGTCCGCAGGCCCGATCGCGAAAATAATGAGCTGCAGTCCTCCATCGAACGCGCGCCCCAGCCACGCCGCAAAAGCTTCCGATCCCATCTGCCTGCCGCGTTCATCCATCAGCACCACCAGCGGCGCCGTTCTCGATTTCTCGCGCTCGACGGCATCCCAAAAGGCTTGTTCGGAACGGAAAGAGGCGCGTCGACCCCAGCCTTACCGCCCGATCCCGGCAGCAGCGGCGCAATGCCGATCCAGATAAAGCCGCGCCAGCTCCTCAAACCCCTCGCGAGCGCGCGCACCGATCGCCGCAATCCAGATCCTCATGCAACCAGTCTAAGGTCGCAGAAGGAATCCCGGCCTCTGGCTACCAGCTACGGGCTTCCAGCTACCTGATATTATTTGAGAGGCCGATCCCGCACAGGAGCCGGCCACACACCTGCGGCGCCATGGTGTAATTGGTTAACACGTCGCCCTCTCAAGGCGAAGAGTTCGGGTTCGATCCCCGATGGCGCTACCAACCCCTCGAAACCCCTGAAGATCACGCCGCAGACCCAAACGCGTCGTCGATCCCTGCGTGCCGGATCGGAATAGCAATCCGCACGCCACCGCACCCCATCCCCTCAGATCAGTTCCGGGCGTAGTTGCGCCGCCTCTGTCGTGATCGTCACCGATCCCGCCTGCAGGTGCGGCCCCTCGTTCGAAGACGATGCCTCGATCACAACCTGACCCGCAGTCTTGCTCGCCTGCACAATCACCTGCGCCAGCCCGTTGAACAGGCTGCGGCGCGGTTCCTTGTCCGACTCCTGGCAATTCGGATCGCCATTGCCCACGCCGATCATCACCCCCGGCCCGGTGATTTTGAACTCGATCCGATCATCCGCTGTCGGCACCAGCCGCCCAGCCGAATCCAGCGCCTCCACCTTCAGAATCGCCAAATCCTCTCCGTCTGCCTGGATCGTCGAGCGATCCGCCGTCACCCGGATCGTCGCCGCCGCTCCGGTGGTTTCGCGCTTCTCCGTCAACACCACCTTGCCGTCTTTGCGGCCGCGCGCTTCAATCGCGCCGGGTTCGTACTTCACCTTCCACTCCACGTGCGAAAGCTGCGGCACCTTTTTCACGCCCGGCGCTCACGCCGTTCACCAGCAGTTCCACTTCGTCGAGATTGGAATAGACCCAAACCGCAATCTCTTCGCCTTCGCGACCCTCCCAGTTCCAGTGCGGAAAAACGTGCAGCGACGGCTCCTTCCCCCACCACGCCTTGTAGTAGAAGAAATAGTCCTTGGGAAAACCGCACATGTCGACGATGCCGAACTGCGAGTTGATTGAGGGCCATCCATACGGCGTGGGCTCGCCGCGATAATCGAAGCCCGTCCACGCAAATCCTCCGGCCTCCCACGCGCGCGTGCCGTAAAACGTCCACCACGCTTCCGGGGATTCGCCCCACGGGACTACGCCGTCGTAGGAACTCACCCAGTTGCGCAGCTTGTCCGTTACGTAGATGCCGCGCGTAGCAATCGCACTCGATGTCTCCGATCCATAGATAGGCCGCTTCGGAAAGTCGGCGTGGTATTTATCCGGCCGATCGAGTCCGTAGTTGAACCCAATGATGTCGAGCGCGTCGCTCACGCCCTGCCGGTTGTCGCCATTCACGGCCGCGGAGACGACACGCGTCGGATCCAGTTCGTGACAGCGCCGCACCATGTCTGCGCCAATCTTCGCGCCCTGTTCCGCCATCGGCCCCTGCAATTCCCATTCCTCATTCCCAATCGACCACAAAATGATCGACGGCGAGTTGCGGTAACGCTTCACCATCGCTTCCAGCTGCGCCATGCCCTCCGGGTTCGAGCTCATTTGCCGCGTCTCGCACATCATCATCATGCCCATCCGGTCGCAGGCTTCCACCCACTCCGGCGTTGGCATGTTGTGCGAGGTGCGCACCGCGTTGCAGCCCATCCCCTGCAGCACGCCGATGCGGAAATACTGCAGCCGGTCCGGCAGGGCCGCGCCCACGCCCGCGTGATCCTGGTGATTGCACGTGCCCTGGATTTTCAGCGGCTGGTCGTTCAGGAAGAATCCGTGATCCGCATCGAAGCGCGCCGTCCTGATGCCGAACGGTACTCGCTCGGCATCGCGCGCTGTCCCGTCTGTCTCCAGCGTCACCACCGCCGAGTAGAGATGCGGCGTCTCCGGCGACCACAGCGCCGGATGCGAGACCCGGGCCGTCGCCGTGAAGGTGACGCTTCCGTCCGGAGCTACCGTCTGCGCCGGAGCTTCCGCCGTTGCGACCGTTTTGCCCTCGGCATCGACCACCTGCCATTTCACCTTGCCGGATTCCTGCGCCTTGCCACTGTTGGCCACTACGGTTCCCAGCTCGAGCGTCGCTGCGCCATTCTCCACCCGCGCCCGCACGTAGCTCTCCCATTCCGCCAAATGCATCTTGTCCTGCTTGATCACCCATACGTGCCGATAGATCCCCGCGCCCTCGTAGAACCATCCGTCGCCAAAGCTCGCGTCCAGACGCACCACCAGATAATTCTTCCCGCCGTAATGGGCAAAATCGGAAATATCGAAGCTGAAGGGTGCGTAACCGTTATCATTTCGGCCGATAAAACATCCGTTCAGGAACACCAGAGCGCTCCGAAACGCCCCGTCGAACTGCAAACTGATCCGCCGTCCCGCATCGCTCGCGGGAACATCGAAACTCCGCCGATACCATCCGACGCTGGTCTCCGGATATTTCCGGCCCAGCGGCTTGTAGCCGTGCGACTTCAGATCGTCGTCCCACACGAACGGCAGTTCCACTGCCCAGTCGTGCGGAAGATTCAGCGACCGCCACGCCTGCGTCGTCGAATCCCGCCTTCGCAAACTTGAAGTCGCCGGTCTTCGCGAAGTCCCCCTGATCCTTGCCGAAATCCAGATCCTTCGCCGGATCGTCCGCGTTCCCCAGCTTGAACTTCCACCCGAAATCCGCCAGCAGCTTTTCCCGGGGCGCGATCGCCGGCTCCGCGGCTTCGCCCGTCGCCGCCTGCAGCATCGCCTCCGTGCGCGCCAATCCGCTGCGCGAGAAGAGTGCGGCGCCTGAAATTCCTAGCCCTGAAAGCAGAACATTGCGACGAGTCAACTTCGGCATGGAACGATCCCTTCTCCGATCTCTTCCGAGAAAGCTGACCGTTGCGCCGGCAACAACCCCTGCCTGCGCGGGTCAACCGCTGTAGGATACCAATCCGCTCGTCGCTGCGCTCCGCCCACGGCGAAGCGTCAGGAGTCATAACCTCAGGGGATTCGCCGAGAATGGCGCGGAAAGGCCAGTTTCGCGCCGATCCGATAGCAGGTTCCCTGTCCCGCCTTCACGAATCAATACGCGCCCCTGCGCATCCGCCGAATCCGGCAGAGAACTCAGCTGTTCCCACCGTCACTCCCGTACGCTGGGCCGTTCTGTCAATCCGCCGAAACAACTGCCGCATGGGCTTGTCCCGCCCCGGCCGGAACCTCTTCGATGATGTCCAGCGTGTAGCGGTGGTGGTGTTTCATGCTCACCGCGCCGAGGATGGTGCGCACCGAGCGTGCCGTCCGTCCCTGTTTGCCGATCACCTTGCCAACATCCGTGGGCGCAACACGCAGGCGAAGCACCGTGGCTTCATCGCGTTCCACTTCTTCGACGGCAACAGCCTCGGAATCGTCGACTAAGGCCTTCGCAATTTGGATCACCAGGGCCCGCATGTCTTCTGTTTTCTTCGTCGTGGGTGCCATTGTGCCCTTTCCGGGGTAAACGGGGAGTCTATCCATGGTCGTGCTTGAAAGGCCCAAGAAGATGTGATCGCCGTCACGGACGTTCCGCCAGGCCTGTGAATCCGTTGCTGCTTTCCTGTTACGGGTCAGGGCCCTAGGAGCCTTGCAAAAGATTTCAGAGCAGCGTGCGCGATTCCGCTGCAATCGCCGATTCGCTGATCGGCACCAAAAACGTGTTGCCAAACTCGAATTGCGCGTAGCCCTCGGGATCCGGCAGCAGCGTCCTGAATCCAGAACGTCTCCCGGCGCATGGGCACGGCCTTCTTCTCGGCCCCGCCGCGATCCAGCTCCGCGTGGCAATGCGCATGGAGATCGAAGCGCGGATTCATCAGCACCTCGAGCGATACGCGAGCCGTGACCCGCACCCGATGCTCATAAGTGACAATCGCCAGCTGGACCGACCGGTCGCGGCAGGTGAGCAGATTTTCGCGAGCCTTTTGCCAGGCATGCCCGGGCCCGTGCTCATGCGGAGCAGCCGCCAGCAGCGGATGATCGCGGCGCAGACGTCCCCAGCGCGGCGAAATGACCAGATGCTCCGTCGCCCCCTGCACCAGAGAGGCATCCGGATCGAAGCAGCACACCAAACGCTCTGCTTCCGCACTGTGGTCAAACATCCCAGCCCCCTCGTCGATGGTTCCCTGCCTGATTGGTAAATTGGCATGGGCAGGATACCGCATCGATGTTTGGGTAGGCGAGAGTTTATTGCGGGGCAGGAGCGCCGGAAGAATCGGCGCAGGGAATCCGAGTCCGGAGCAGATTCGACCCGGCGGGGGATTCCCCTGCGACAGGCCTTACTCCACGTGATAATTCGGAGCTTCGCGCGTGATCATCACGTCGTGGACATGGCTCTCGCGCAGTCCGGCGCTGGAGATGCGAACGAATTTCGCCTTCGTCTGCAGCTCTTCAATGCTGCGCGCAGCCCACCAGCCCCATGCCCGAGCGCAAGCCGCCGACCAGTTGGTAGACCATGGCTTCCAGCGCGCCGCGATAAGGCACGCGGCCCTCAATGCCTTCCGGGACGAACTTGCCGAGCCGGTTGCCGCTGTTGCGTCCGCGGGCCACAACGCCTTCCGTGCTGGCTTCGCCTGCAGTCGATATCGCCGGAGCCCTGGAAATACCGCTCGCCGCTGCCCTGCGCCATGGCGGAGAGCGACCCCATGCCGCGATACTCCTTGAAACGAGCGGCCCTGGTAAAGGATGGTTTCGCCCGGGCTCTCGTCCACGCCCGCAAACAGCGATCCGATCATCACCACGCTCGCTCCGGCCGCAATCGCTTTGGTGATGTCGCCGGAGTACTTGATGCCGCCGTCGGCGATGATCGGGAATCCCGTGCTTTCTGGGCCGCTTTGTACGCTTCGCTGATGGCCGTGATCTGCGGCATGCCCGCGCCGGTCACCATGCGCGTCGTGCAGATCGAACCCGGGCCGATGCCCACCTTCACCGCATCCGCACCTGCGTCGATGAGCGCCTGCGCGCCCTCGCGCGTGGCCACATTGCCGGCCATCAGATCGACGTCGGGAAAGCGCTTCTTGACCTCGCGAACGGCTTCCAGCACCCGCGCCTGGTGACCGTGCGCTGAATCGATGGCCAGCACATCGACGCGATTCCGCACCAGCTCCGCAGCGCGCTCCAGAAAATCGCCGGTCGCGCCAATCGCCGCGCCCACGCGGAGTCTTCCCTGCTCGTCCTTCGACGCGTTCGGATACTTCAGCTTCTTCTGGATGTCTTTTACGGTGATCAGGCCCTTCAGCTCGTACTCGTCGTTCACCACCAGCAGCTTTTCCACGCGATGCTGATGCAGAATCTCTTCGGCCTGCTCCAGCGTGGTGCCCACCGGAACGGTGATGAGGTTGGTCTTCGTCATCACTTCGCTGATGGGAATATCGGTGCGCGTCTCAAAGCGCAGATCGCGATTGGTCAGGATGCCCACCAGCTTGCGATTGCGCGTAACCGGCACGCCGGAAATCTTGTAGCGCCGCATCACCTCGAGCGCATCGCCGATCAGCTGCTCGGGAGCGACCGTCACGGGATCGACGATCATGCCGCTCTCCGACCGCTTCACCTTGTCGATTTCGCCGGCCTGCTGCTCGATGCGTCAGGTTGCGATGCACGATGCCGAGGCCGCCCTGCTGCGCCATGGCAATCGCCATGCGCGACTCGGTCACCGTATCCATGGCCGCGCTCAGCAGCGGTGTGGTGAGCGTAATGCGCTTCGTCAACCGCGTCGCGTGCTGACCTGGGCGGGGACGACTTCGCTCGCGGCCGGCGTAAGAAGAACGTCGTCGAATGTCAGGGCTTCCGAGAGAGGATGTTCGATCATGATAAGAAGATGCGCGCTCAACCAGAAGGTCTCAAACCAACGATGCAGGCAAGCGGCTTCTGGACATTGTAGAACAGCGGCGGCTCGCGCATCGGAGGGCAGCCAATACGAGGGGACTTCGAGCTCACTACGCGGAAGAAAGTCCGGGACCGCAGTCTTACGCTCGGTCCCGGTTCAACGAATGGTTGAAGGAATAACAACAGCACTTTTTGAAACTAGTCGTCGCTCGCTGGCGCTGCCGCTACTTCATGCCCGTTGCGCGGCGAGATGTTCGGAGAAGCTTCGCGTCCCGCCATGGCCGCGCGGCCCGCGTAGACCCGCCATGTCCGCTCCACGTCGTCCGTGGCTTCCTTCAGCAGCAGAGCAGCGGTTTCCGGATGCGCGCGCTGCAGCATGGTGTAGCGCGACTCGTTATAGATGTAGTCCTCGAGCGGAATCGACGGAGCCCGTGAGTCGAGGATGAACGGGTTCTTCCCTTCCGCGCGCAGTGCCGGGTTGTAGCGCATCAGCGGCCAGTAGCCGGAGTTCACCGCAGCCTTCTGGTGGTCGAGGCCCCTGGTCAGGTCGTAGCCGTGCGCAATGCAGGCGCTGTACGCGATGATGATCGCCGGCCCATCCCACGCTTCCGCTTCCTGGAAGGCTTTGACCGTGTGGCTGTCGTTCGCGCCCATGGCGATCCGCGCCACGTACACCGATCCGTACGCCACTGCTTCCATCGCCAGATCCTTCTTGCTGGTGACTTTGCCGCCCGCGGCAAACTTCGCCACCGCGCCGCGCGGCGTGGATTTCGACATCTGGCCGCCGGTGTTCGAGTAAACCTCGGTATCGAGCACCAGGACCTTCACCTTCTGTCCCGAGCCAAGTACATGATCGAGGCCGCCGAAGCCGATGTCGTACGCCCAGCCGTCGCCGCCAATGATCCAGACGCTCTTGCGAACCAGTGCGTCGGCTACAGATGCGAGGCTTCTCGCGTCAGCGGAATCCTGCGTGGCCAGTTTCGCCTTAATCTTGCGGATGCGCTCACGCTGCTCATTAATGCCGCTTTCCTTCGACTGATCAGCTTCCAGCGTCGCGTGCACCAGGTCTTCGCCCAGAACCGGCGTCAGTTTCGCCACCAGCCCTTCTGCATACGTTTGCTGGTGATCGACCGCCAGCCGCATGCCCAGGCCGAATTCGGCATTGTCTTCAAACAACGAGTTGGACCACGCCGGCCCGCGTCCTTCGCTGTCCTGGCAATACGGCGTAGTCGGCAGGTTGCCGCCGTAGATGGAAGAGCAACCCGTCGCGTTGGCAATCAGCAGCCGGTCGCCGAAGAGCTGCGTCAGCAGCTTGATGTAAGGCGTTTCGCCGCAACCCGCGCAGGCGCCGGAGAACTCAAACAGCGGCTCCAGCAATTGAATATCCTTCACCTGGCTGTGGGAGAGCCGATCGCGCGCCACGGAAGGAAGCGCCTCAAAGAACTCCCAGTTGGCGCGTTCGGGCAGGCGCAACGGCTGCTGCGGCTGCATGTTGAGCGCCTTGTGCGCTGGATCTGCCTTGCTCTTCGCCGGGCAGACTTCCACGCACAGCTGGCAGCCCGTGCAGTCTTCCGGGGAAACCTGGAGCGTGTAGAGCTGCTCGTCCATGCCGCGCCATTTCGGCTTGGCGGATTTGAACGTGCCGGGTGCGTCGGGCAGCAGCGAACCGTCGTAAACCTTCGCGCGAATGACCGCGTGCGGACAAACCATGACGCACTTGCCGCACTGAATGCAAAGTTCCTGATCCCACACCGGAATGAACTGCGCGATGTTCCGCTTCTCCCATTGCGCCGTCGCTGTCGGGAACGTTCCGCCCGGAGGCAGTGCGCTCACCGGGAGCTTATCGCCGTGGCCGGCAGCCATCGCGCCAAGCACGTCGCGCACAAATGCCGGGGCCTTCGCGGGCATGGGCGGCAGGATGTCGAAGTGCGCGGAAACCTTCTCCGGCGTCTTCACTTCGTGCAGACTGGGCAAGCGCGGCATCGACGGCTGCGAAGTTTTGCGCAACCACCGCTTCGCCGCGCTTGCCATACGTCTTCTTGATCGCTTTCTTAATCTGCTGGATCGCCTCTTCCCGCGGCAACACGCCGCTGATGGCGAAGAAGCAGGTCTGCATCACGGTGTTGATGCGCGTGCCCATGCCGTTTTCGCGCGCGACCGTGAATCCGTCGATCACGAACAGCCGCAGGTGCTTCTCAATAATCGTCTTCTGAATGGTCAGCGGCAGGTGCTGCCACACTTCCTCCGGCCCATACGGGCTGTTCAGCAGGAAGACGGCGCCCGGCTCGGCTGCGGCCAGCACGTCGGTCTTCTCCAGGAATTCAAACTGGTGGCAGGCGATGAAATTCGCGCGCGAAATCAGGTAGGTGGACCGAATCGGCTCCGGCCCAAAGCGCAGATGCGAAGTCGTCAGCGAGCCGGACTTCTTCGAGTCGTACACAAAGTAGCCCTGCGCATAATTCGGGGTCTCCGAGCCAATGATCTTGATGGAATTCTTGTTGGCGCCCACCGTGCCGTCGGAACCCAGGCCGTAGAACAACGCGCGCACCGTCTTCGGGTGCTCCGTCGAGAACGTCTCGTCCCACTTCAGGCTGGTGTGCGTCACATCGTCGTCGATGCCGATGGTGAAGTGGTTTTTCGGATGCGGTTTGGCCAGCTCGTCGTAGATGCCCTTGACCATGGCCGGCGTGAATTCCTTGGAGGACAGTCCGTACCGCCCGCCCGTGATGGAAGGAAATTGCGACAGCGGAATGCGCCCGTTGGACAGCGCTTCAGAGAACGTGGTCACGATGTCCTGATAGAGCGGCTCGCCAACCGATCCCGGCTCCTTGGTGCGGTCGAGAACAGCGATTTTGCGAACCGTCTCCGGCAGCGCGGTCAGGAACGCTTCTGCCGCGAACGGCCGATAGAGTCTCACTTTGAGCACGCCGAGCTTTTGGCCCTTGGCGTTGAGCGCGTCGATGGTTTCTTCTGTAGCGCCAGCCGCCGAGCCCATCAGGATGATGACGCGATCCGCATCCGGTGCGCCGTAGTAGTCAAACAGCCGATAGGCGCGGCCCGTCTGCGCAGCAAAGCGGTCCATCACATCCTGCACGATCACCGGGCAAGCCAGATAGTAGGGATTGCACGCCTCGCGGGCCTGGAAAAAGACGTCCGGATTCTGCGCCGATCCACGCAGCACCGGGCGATCCGGCGACAGCGAACGCTCGCGATGCGCCCGCACCGCTTTTTCGTCCAGTAGCGCGAGAATCGTCTCATCGGCGATGGGGATGACCTTGTTGATTTCGTGCGAGGTGCGGAAGCCGTCGAAGAAATGCATGAACGGAAGGCGCGCCTCGAGCGTGGCCAGATGCGCGATGGTCGCCAGATCCGCCGCTTCCTGCACGGAATTCGATGCCAGCATGGCGTAGCCGGTCATGCGGCAGCCCATCACGTCGGAATGATCGCCAAAAATAGACAGAGCATGCGTGGCAATCGACCGCGCCGTCACGTGCATGACCGCCGGGGTCAGCTCGCCGGCAATTTTGTACATATTCGGGATCATCAGCAGCAATCCCTGCGACGCCGTAAATGTGGTGGCAAACGACCCGCCCTGCAGCGCTCCGTGCATGGCGCCGGCAGCTCCGCCTTCGCTCTGCAACTCGGCCACGCGCGGCACCGCGCCCCAGATATTCGGGCGTCCTTCTTCACTCCACTGATCGGCAAGTTCGGCCATGGTCGACGAAGGCGTAATGGGATAGATAGCAACCACTTCGGAAAAGCGATAAGCCACAGACGCGGCTGCTTCGTTGCCATCGAAAATTGCTGTCTTGCTCGGTGCGCTCATGGGTCTCCCTGGGCCGGTCGTGGGGCAGACTGCTGCAGCTCCGCCGCCAACCGTACACAGAAAAAGTCTGCGCTCCGCACCGCACCACCCGCTGTGACAGAGAACACAAGTGTGCGAGGATAAAGTGTTCGGGCAAAGTGGGTTCAAACCGGACCTTTCAGCCCCCGGTCCTGCAGGCTCAGCACGTTACCTGCGAGTCGGTCTGAACAGCAATGTGATTCCGGTCACGGAGAGTTGTACCCTCGGGCGCGTAGTTTCACTCAATGTCGGAAATAGGTGGATGAGCAATAATTCGCATCCCTGGCTCACGGTGGTCGCGCTGCTGATCGGAGCTGTCGCGTTCGGCTTCACGCCTTTGGCTCTCGCCTGGTTGTGGGCCAAACTCGTGTCCCCGCAGAAAACAGGCGCCATCAAAAACGCCACCTACGAGTGCGGCCTCGAATCGAAGGGCGATGCCTGGATCCAGTTCGGCGCCTCCTATTACATTTACGCCATCGTTTTTCTGGTTTTCGACGTCGAAGCCGTCTTTCTGCTGCCGTTTGCAGTCGCCTTCACCGGTCTCACCGCCGGGGCCTGCATCGCGATGCTGGTGTTTCTGCTGTTGCTGGTCGAAGGGCTGATCTGGGCCTGCCAAAAGGGTGTTCTCACCTGGGCTTAGACATCCCGGGGCCAAGTTTTTAGAATTAAAGTACTGGATGAGGTTTCATGGCTGACGATCTCAAAGAGCTGAAGATCGAGCTGAGCAAGAACGGCATCTTCACCACCACCCTCGAGGAGCTGTACAACTGGGGACGGAAGAACTCCGTGTGGCCGCTCACCTTCGGCCTCGCCTGCTGCGCCATTGAAATGATCGCCACAACCATGGCCCGTTACGACCTGGCCCGCTTCGGCGCTGAGGTCTTCCGGCCGTCGCCCCGCCAGGCCGACCTCATCATCGTTTCCGGCACCGTCACCAAGAAAATGGCTCCCCAGGTCGTCCGCCTCTACAACCAGATGCCCGAGCCTAAATACGTCATCGCCATGGGCGCCTGCGCCATTTCCGGCGGCCCGTTTCGCGATGGCTACAACGTTTTAAAGGGGATCGACCGCTACATTCCCGTCGACGTGCACATCCCCGGCTGTCCCCCGCGTCCCGAAGCGCTAATCCACGCCTTCATGACGCTGCAGAAGAAGATCGACGCGCAGCACATCTCCGGCGCCGACCGCCCGCGCCACCTCCATGCCGACCAGCCCAGCGAATTTCCGGTTCCCGCCTTCGGTCCGCATGGCTTGGAACCAGCACAGAATGATGATGTTTTCATCGCAGCCCTCAACAATCCCTTGAAGGTGATCCAATGACGGCGCTGCCCCCGGTCGAAGACATCAAAGCGCAGATTGAAGCCGGCGTCCCCGGCTCCGTCGTCACCGTGATCCCCAACGGCAGCCCCTCCGCCCAACATTCCCTGCTGCTGGATCACGAACAGGCCTTTGCCATCGCCGTTTTCCTCCGCGACCACGCCGATCTGCGCCTGGACTACTGTTCGCTGGTGACCGGTGTCGACTGGCTCGACACCGAAACCTCCGAGAAGATCAAAGTGAAGAAGGTCGTCGACGGTGTCGAATCCGAGGTCGACGAAGTCCGCAAGACCAAAGTCCCCGGCTATCTGGAAGCCGTCTATCACCTCTTCTCGATGGAGAAGAAGCACGGTCCGGTCATTCTCCGCCTGCGCACCGCCAACCGCTCCGACCAGACCCACGTTCCCTCGCTCACGCCCGTCTGGCGCAGCGCTGAGTTCCAGGAGCGCGAGGCCTTCGACCTCTACGGCATCGTCTTCGACGGCCATCCCGACCTCCGCCGCATTTAATGTGGGACGGTTTCGTCGACCACCCCATGCGCAAGGACTACGTTCCCCCCGCCGACGATCTCCTCCATCCCGGGGTGCACGCATGAGCGAGCATCTGCTCGAGATCGACCCCATCGCCGGCCAGGGCGAGATCATGGAAATCTCCATGGGGCCGCATCATCCCTCGACCCATGGCGTCTTTCGCATGGACGTGCGCCTTGAAGGCGAACAAGTCGTCCGCCTCAAGCCCGTCTTCGGCTACCTGCACCGCAATCACGAAAAAATCGCCGAGCACGGCGCGTATCTCTCCGCCATACCCTACACCGACCGCCTCGACTACCTCTGCTCCATGACCAACAACTGGGGCTACGTCCTGGCCGTCGAAAAGCTGGCCGGCCTCGCGGTTCCCGAGCGCGCCGAATACATCCGCGTCATCGTTTCCGAACTCACCCGCTTTCAGAATCACGCCGGCCTCGTCGGCTTCCTCTTGCAGGACATGGGCGCCAGCGGCACGCCGCTCATGTACGCCTTCCGCGAACGCGAAAAAGTACTCGACCTCTTCGAATCGCTCTCCGGCGCGCGCATGATGTGCAACTACATGCGATTCGGCGGCGTCCGCGTGGATTGCACCGCAGCCTGGCTCGACGACGTTCGCCGCCTGCTGCCCGCGCTCCCAAAATTCGTCGACGAATTTGAAAACCTGCTCCGCGCCAACGAAATTCTGATGGCCCGCACCCAGGGCACCGGCGTCCTCTCCCGCGAACTCGCCATCAACGCAGGCGTCACCGGACCCATGCTCCGCGCTTCGGGCGTCAACTACGACATCCGCAAAGTCGACAAGTACGGCATCTACGACCGCTTCGAATTCCGCATTCCCCTCGGCGATCACGGCGACGTCTACGACCGCTACATGATGCGCATTCTTGAAATGCGCGAGTCCGTGAAGATTCTTGAACAGGCTCTGCGCACCATTCCCGAAGGCCCCATCATGGATCCCAGGGTGCGCCTCCGCGGCCTGCGTCCCAAAGCCGGCGAAGCCTACGGCCGCATTGAGTCGCCCAAAGGCGAGCTTGGATTTTTCCTGATCAGCGACGGTTCGACCAATCCCTATCGCTACCGCGTGCGGCCGCCCAGCATGATCAATCTCACCATTCTTGAAGATATGTGCCTCGGGCAAAACATCGCCGACGTAGTGGTGACGCTGGGCAGCGTCGATATTGTGCTGGGCGAGGTAGACCGATGAAACGAGGCAGCCATCATGCTGGGTGAAGGTATCCTGCAGGGATTAATGGAGACGGCGCGCAACTTCTTCGGCAGCTATGTCGAAAAGGACCGCCTCACCACCGTGCAGTATCCCGAGGAGCGCAACACGCTCCCTGAGGCCTCGCGGAATTTCCCCTTCCTCCTCTACGACGGGACCAATCCCGATGCCGGACTCCGCTGCGTCGCGTGCCAGATATGCGAGAAGGAATGTCCGCCGCGCTGCATTCACATCGAAAAGAGCAAAGACAAAAAGCCCGATTTCGTCGGCAAGATGCAGGCCTACCCCGCCGTCTTCGACATCGATGTGTCCGTCTGCATGAGCTGCCAGATTTGCGTCGAGGTTTGCCCCTTCGACGCCATCCGCATGGACAAAGTCTTCGAGCTGAGCACCGCCGACCGCTTCGGCGGCCTGCTGTGGGACAAGCACGAGCTCTCCAAATCAAACGAGTATTACCAGCAGATTCATCCGGTAGAAGCAGCCGAAACCGATGAGCGCCGCGCTAAAGAAAAGGCCGACGCCCAGGCGAAAGCCGCAGCCACAGCAGCCGCAGCAGCGGCCAAAGCAGCAGCAGCCGCAGCAGCGCCTCCGCCCGACGCTTCATCGAACACCGCCCCACCCACTCCGGCCAATCCTTCCAAGACGGTGATCGAATGAACGCGGCCTCTATCGATCAAATCTTCGTCACGCTCAAAGCCGTTCTGGTCGCGCACACCCCCGCGCCGCTGCAAACCATCGTCGGCATCCTCATCACCATCATTCCCATCATCGTCATCTTCCCTGCACTCTTCGCCGTCACCACCATCCTCGAGCGCAAAGGCCTGGGCCGCATCCAGAATCGCTACGGCCCCAACCGCGTCGGCCCGTTCGGCGTGCTGCAGCCCATGGCCGACGCCATCAAGTCGTTGACCAAAGAAGATCTGGTTCCCCGCGCAGCCGATCAGGTGGTTCACTACCTGGCGCCGCTGGTGCTGGTGGGCGCATCGTTCCTCGGATTCGCCGTGCTCCCCATCGGCCGCAACATGACGGCCGTGACGCTTGACGCGGGCGTGCTCTTCTTCTTCGCCATCGGCGCCGGTACCGAGCTCGCCGTCTTTATGGCGGGCTGGTCGAGCCGCAACAAATATTCGCTGCTCGGCGCCATGCGCGCCATCGCGCAGATGATCAGCTACGAAATCCCGCTGATCCTCTCCTCGATCGCCGTCATCATGATCGCCGGCACGCTTTCGCCCTCCGTACTCGTGAATCAGCAGGCCACGTTCTCGCACGGCCTCGCCCACTGGTACCTCTTCACGCCCTGGGGCCTCGCCGGCTTCATCCTCTTTATGATCGCGGGCCTCGCGGAAACCAATCGCAGCCCCTTCGATCTCCCCGAAGGCGAATCGGAAATTATCGCCGGCTACTTTATTGAATATTCCGGTTTCAAATTTGCCCTCTTCTTCCTCGCCGAATATCTGGAAATGTTCGCGGTCAGCGGCCTCGGCATCACCCTCTTCCTCGGCGGATGGTCGTCGCCCGTCAGCTTCCTGGCTTGGGTCCCCTCATGGCTCTGGTTCTTTGCGAAGCTGCTCGCCATGATCATCGGCTTCATCTGGATTCGCGGCACCATGCCCCGCCTGCGCATGGATCAGCTCATGAACTTTGCCTGGAAATTTATGCTCCCCATGGCGCTGGTCGTCATTGTTTCGGCGGGAATCTGGAGATTTTTGCCGAGCGAGTTTGCAGGCTCAGCCGCGCTCGGCCTTGTGCTACGCTGGCTGGTTTGCGGCGCGGTGATCGTACTGCCCTACCTGATTCTTGCCCGCATGCTGGGGCGCGGAAACCATATTGAAAAGAGGACGTATCGCTTTGCCGAGTGACGCGAGTCACAGCCGCTCACGCAGCACTATGAAAACGTACGAGAGGTTAACCTCAACGATGGACTGGCGCTCAAGACGCCGGATTTTGTTCGGAGCACGATGACCCTGCCGTTCCTGATTCTCGCGTTGCTGACCCTGGCTGGAGGCGTTGCCGCCATGACGCTGCGCCGCCTGGTGCATTGTGCCCTGGCCCTCGCGGTCTCCTTCGCCGGGCTGGCCGGTCTGTATCTGAATCTTGGTGCGGAATTCGCCGGCCTCGCACAGCTTCTCGTCTACGTCGGCGCCATCGCCATCCTGATTGTCTTCGTCATCCTGCTCACCCGCGGCGGCGACGCCGACCCGGACAAATCCTTCTCGCCCGCCAGCGTCGGCAGCGTGGTCATCGCTCTCGCCGTCTTCGCCGTACTGGCCTGGGCCGTCAACACCAGCAGCTTCGCGCACACCACGACCCTCCAGCCCCCGCCCCAAACCAGCATGCTCCAAATTGGCCAGGCCCTGATGCTGCATTATGTGTTGCCCCTCGAAGTGATCGGCCTCATGCTCACCGCCGCGATGATCGGCGCCGTCATTCTTGCCCTGCGAGACAAACGCATCGCTGCTGATCCAAAGGATTCGGAGCTGCGCGCCTCATGAATCCCCTTTCCAGCTGCCTGCTCGTTTCTGCTCTGCTCTTCGCCATCGGACTCGCCGGCGCCATCACCCGTCGCAGCGCCATCCTCGTCCTGGCCGGCATTGAGCTCATGCTGAACGCAGCGAATCTCAACTTCATTGCCTTCTGGCGCTTCGGACCGCACCCCGAAGCCCTCACCGGCCTCATCTTCGTCATCTTCTCCATCGCTGTCGCCGCCGCGGAAGCAGCCATCGGCCTCGCCCTCATCCTCGCCATCTACCGCCACGCCAAAACATCGGACGTGAGCGAGATCAGGGAGATGCGCGGGTGACCTGGATCGTCAATTACCTCTGGCTCATTCCCGCGCTGCCCATCTTCGCAGCGGGCATTTGCGCCTTGCTCAAGCAGCCGCAAAAGCGTCTCTCCGCCACACTCGCCATCGGATCGATGAGCGTCTCGTTCCTGTTGGCGCTGATCGCCTTCGCTGAAGCCCTCAACCACCCCGCCCTCCAGTTCGCTAAATTCCGCTGGATGCAATTCGGCGATCAATGGGTTTCGCTGGGCTGGCTGCTCGATCCCCTCGCGTCCGTCATGCTCGTCATGGTCACGTTTGTCGGCCTGCTGATTTTTATCTACAGCACCGGCTACATGGCGCACGACGCCAATTTCACGCGCTTCTTCTGCTTCCTCTCGCTCTTTGCCGGAGCCATGCTGGGCGTGGTCATCGCCAACAGCCTCCTGCTCCTCTTCATGTGCTGGGAAGTCGTCGGCCTCACCTCCTATCTGCTCATCGGCTTCTGGTATCACCGCCCCGCTGCCGCTGCCGCCGCGAAGAAGGCCTTCATCACCACCCGCATCGGCGATCTCGGATTACTCATCGGCATGGTGTGGCTCTTCGCGCAGAGCGGAACGCTGCTCTTCTACGACAACGGCGCCGGATGCCTCGAGCAGCACGCCGTCCTCGGCATGGCCGCGCACCTCACCATCTTCGGCATGGTCGTTTCGACCGCCATCGGACTGCTCATTTTCTGCGGAGCAGTTGGCAAATCCGGCCAGCTGCCACTGCACGTCTGGCTGCCCGACGCTATGGAAGGCCCCACGCCCGTAAGCGCGCTGATCCATGCCGCCACCATGGTCGCCGCCGGTGTCTATCTCGTCGCCCGCGTCTATCCGCTCATGAGCGCGCATGCCCTCGAAGTAGTGGCCTGGGTCGGCGCCATCACCGCGCTCTTCGCCGCCTGCATCGCCGTCGCGCAGAACGACATCAAGCGCATCCTCGCCTACTCCACCGTCTCGCAACTCGGCTACATGATGCTCGGCCTCGGCGTGGGCGGCGTTGCGGTGGGAATGTTCCACCTCATCACCCACGCCTTCTTCAAGGCGTTGCTCTTCCTCGGCGCGGGCTCCGTCATTCACGGCTGCACCGAGGAGCAGGACATCCGCAATATGGGTGGCCTGCGCCGCTTCATGCCCGTCACCTTCGCCGCTTACGCTGCGGGCACGCTCGCGTTATGCGGGTTTCCGCTCTTCGCCGGTTTTTGGAGCAAGGACGCCATCCTCCATTCCGCGCACGGCTGGGGCATCTCGCGTGGACCGTTCTATCTGGGCGCGATCGGCGCGCTGCTCACCGCGTTCTACATGACGCGCCAGGTCTATTACGTCTTCTTTGGACAACGGCGCATTCCCGAAGCCAGCGTCTCCGCCGCAGCCACCGCTGCACACGCCATTCCCTCGGAACAGATTGAGCCAGTCGTCTCGCCGCGTCATCCCGCAGAAGAATGTGCCATCGACGATCCGCACGAAAGCCCGCGCGTCATGACCACGCCGCTGGTCATCCTCGCCGTCTTCGCTACGCTTCTGGGATTTGTCGGAACGCCCGCATGGCCATGGTTCCAGTCCTTCCTCGCTGGCGAGCCCACACACTTCGACATCGGCGGTTTCAATGAGCCCGGCCTGATGGCCCTGATGTTCACCTCGTCCCTCATCGTCTTCGCCGGCATCGGGCTCGGCTGGTGGTTCTACGGCCGCAAGCCCATCGTCAACGCCGCCGATCCCGACGCGCTCGAGCGCCTTGTCCCCACCCTGTTCCACGCCCTCGCCGACCGTCTCTACGTCGACGAAATCTACGAAGCCACATTCATCCGACTCACCCGCTTCGCCGCAGCCTTCTCCGCATGGCTCGACCGCTGGATCTTTGGCGGCCTCGTCAATCTGGTCGCGTGGATCGTTACCGGCTTCGGTTGGCTCGATCTCGGTCTCGACAAATATGTCGTCAACGGCGGCTTCGATATCGGCTGCCGCGAAGTCGGCCTCTTCGGCCGCTTCTTCACCCGCATCCAAAACGGCCGCGTACAAAATTACCTGCGCGTCATCGGCGTCGCGCTCGTCATTCTGGTGATCATCCTTTTGTGGGGGCATCGGGGATGATCACTTTCCTCACTCTGCTCCCCTTCGTCGGTGGCCTCTTCATCCTGGGCCTCTGCCGCACTCGCGACTCTGCGCGCCTCGCCGCTGTGCTCTTCGCCTTCGCCTCCCTGGTCCTCACCATCCTGCTGTGGTTCGGGTTCAACCCCGCAACCCCGGGCATGCAGTTTGAGGTAACCCACCAGTGGGCGGCCTCGCTCGGCATCACCTACCACGTTGGCGTCGACGGCCTCGGCGTCCTCATGCTGGTTTTGTCGGCGCTCGTCGTGATGATCTCATTGGCCGCTTCGTGGGCCAATGAGAAACAAGGCCCGGTCTATTTCGGACTGGTTTTGCTGCTCGAATGTGGCCTGTTTGGAACCTTCACGGCCCTCAACTTCGTCCACTGGTTTATTTTCTGGGAACTCAGCCTCATCCCTGCGTTTTTCCTGGTTCGCCTCTGGGGAGGTCCCGGCCGCGCACGCGCCGCCACCCAGTTCTTCCTCTACACCATGGTCGGCAGCGTTGGATTGCTCCTCGCCTTCCTCGCGCTCTACCTCACAACCCACACCTTCGACCTTGTGGCCCTGGCGCAGATGGCTCAGGCCAATCAGATCGTTCCCCATCTCGCAGACCTGCACTTTGCCGTCAGCCCGGAGTGCGTGGCCCAAGGTCTATTCTGGGCCGCCTTCCTCGGCTTTGCCGTTAAGACCCCAGTAGTTCCCTTCCACACCTGGCTGCCCGCCACCTACGCCGAAGCTCCCAGCGAAACCACCATGCTGCTGACCGGCGCTATGTCCAAGATGGGCATCTACGGCTTCCTCCGCATTCTGCTGCCAATCTTCCCGCAGCAAATGCAGCATGCGCGGACGCCGCTCCTCTGGCTAGCCGTCGCCACCATCGTCCTCCCCGCCTTCGCCGCCTGGGTGCAGCGGGACCTGAAGCGCACCTTCGCCTATTCCTCCATCAACCACCTCGGCTATTGCATCCTCGGCGTCTGCGTAGCGGCGCAATTCATGGGCCCGCAACCCGAATTGGCGAACGAGAAAGCCGCCGCCCTCACCGGCGTGCTGCTGCAAATCTTCAGCCACGCGCTCACCGCCGCGGCGCTCTTCTGGTTCATCGCCCTGCTCGAGCGGCGGACCAACGGCCTGCGCGGCCTCAACGACTTCGGCGGCTTGCGCAGACTCATTCCGGTCTTCAGCGGCCTCATGGGCATCGCCATCTTCGCCTCGCTCGGCCTGCCAGGACTCAACGGATTCCCCGGCGAATTCCTCATCTTTAAAGGAGCCTTCCCGCTGGCCCCCTGGGCCGCATCGCTCGCCGTTCTCGGCCTGCTCATGACGGCCATCTTCCTGCTCACCGTCATTCAGAAAGTTTTCTCCGGCCCGGTCAACCCGCGCTGGGAAGCCATCCCTGACCTCACCACCACGGAACGCGTCGCCGTGCTGCCCTCCATCGCTCTCATGTTTGTTTTGGGACTCTATCCGCAAATCATCACCGGCATGGTGCACGGCACCATTCTGCAGTGGGTCGGAGGCCTGCACTAATGCTCGCCTGGACGATCTACATTTCGTTTGCCGGAGCCCTCGCGGCACGCCTCGCGCCCTCAAAGCAAACGGCCCGCATTCTCGCGCTGCTCACCGCGCTCGCCGCCTTTGCGCTCTCCATCATCGCGCTCATCCACTGGCAGCCCGGCGAAATTCTTACCGTCGCCCGCATACCGTGGATCCCGCAGCTCGGCCTTGAATACCATCTCGCCGCCGACGGCATCAGCCTCACCCTGCTCCTGCTCACCGGCCTCGCCGCTACCGCCGGCATTCTCTTCTCGTGGAACATCGAGCACCGCGTCCAGGAATTCTTCGCCTTCTACCTCGTCCTCATCGGCGGCGTCTACGGCGTCTTCCTCAGCTTCGATCTCTTCCTGCTCTTCGTCTTCTACGAAATCGCCATCATTCCCAAATATTTCCTCATCGCCATCTGGGGCTCGGTGCCCAGGACCATCCCATCCGGCTCCCATCCCGGCTCCCTGCGCGAATACGCCGCCATGAAGCTGGCCCTCTATTCCTTCGCCGGATCGGCATTAGTGCTGGCCGGAATGGTCGCTGCCTGGTCCGTTTCCGGCGGACATTCGCTCAGCTTTGAAGTCCTGGCGAAATATCCTTTCCCGGCGCATTTCCAAATGGGTGCGTTCCCTCTCGTCTTTGTGGGCTTCGCGGTCCTGGCCGGCATGTGGCCGTTCCATACCTGGGCGCCCACCGGCCACGCCGCCGCCCCCACCGCCGCCTCCATGCTCCTCGCGGGCGTGGTCATGAAGCTCGGCGCCTACGGCTGCCTCCGCGTCGCCATGATGCTCTTCCCCCGCGGCCTCGATCCCTGGGGCTTCCACGTACTGGGCCTTGGCTCGTGGCGCGAGGTCTTCGCGCTGCTCGCCCTCATCGGCATTCTCTACGGCGCCGGCGTCGCTCTCGTCCAGCGCGATTTGAAATACGTCATCGGCTACTCCAGCGTCAGCCACATGGGCTTCGTCCTGCTCGGCCTCATGACCCTGACGCAGATCGGCCTCGACGGCGCCGTCTTTCAAATGTTCTCCCATGGCGTCATCGCCGGGCTCCTCTTCGCCGTCGCTGGCCGTATGGTCTACGACCGCACCCACACACGCGACCTCGCCGAACTCGGACCGATGCGCCTGGCCCACGCTCTTCCCTTCGCCGCCATCACCTTCCTGCTCGCCGCCATGGCCTCCATCGGCCTGCCCGGATTCAGCGGCTTCATCGCAGAATTCCAGATCCTCGTCGGCACCTGGCGCGCCCTGCCCTGGATGGTCTTCATTGCCGGCATCGGCATTCTCATCGGCATCGCCTTTACCTGGCGCGCGCTCAACAAAACATTCTTCGGTGAAGCCACGCCCGGCGCGCATCCGCATCCCCTGCCGCCCATCACGCTGCCTGAGAAATTCGGCGCGCTCCTCCTGGTCGCCGCCACGCTGGCCGTCGGCCTCTATCCACGCATCCTCATGGACCTGATCCTCCCCAGCCTGCAATCGCCGCTCTTCGAAGGCCTGAGAAACGGGGCGTGGCGATGAACGTCGTGAACTATTCCGACCTGCTCCTCTTTACACTGCCGGAGATCGTCGTCACCGTGGCGGCATTGCTCCTGCTCACGCTCGATATCAGCGTTCTGCGCAAGTCGCGCATCGCCGCGCGCTTCAGTGCGGCGGCCTTCATTGCCTGCGCCGGATGCGCGCTGGCGATCTACGCGCTCCTCCATGGTGTGCAGCACGGCAGCCTGCCCGACAGCATGTTCGTGGTCACCCCGCTCACGGTGCTGGTGCAGATCGCACTGGTGGTGTTCGCGATCCTGACGGTCCTGCTCTCCACTTCAACCCGCATCACCGGGCACATTGGCGAATATGTCGCGCTGCTCCTCTTCGCGACCGTCGCCATGATGTTCCTGGTCGCCACGCAAAATCTGCTGCTCATCTTCGTTGCGCTCGAATTCCTCTCGCTCTCGCTCTACATCCTCACCGGATTCGATAAACGCAGCCGCCAATCCGCCGAAGCCGCGCTCAAATACTTCCTCTTCGGCGGAATGTCGGCGGGCTTCCTGCTCTTCGGCATGAGCCTGCTGTACGGGCTCTCCGGCTCCATTGAATTACCGGTGATCGCCCAGGCCCTCAGCGGCCCGCACCTCGATTCCCTGCTGCTGGTGGCCATCGTCATGGTCGCCGTCGGCTTCGGCTTCAAAGTAGCCGCCGCTCCCTTCCATCTATGGGCGCCCGACGCCTACCAGGGCGCGCCCACCGTCAGCGCCGGCTTCATCGCCTCCAGTTCCAAGGTCGCCAGCTTCTTCATCTTTGCCCAGGTCGCGACCATCGCTTTGCTCCACTCAACCGGCAACGGAGCGCTCCACGCCTATGCGCCCGGCTGGGTCCCCGTGCTGGCGATCCTGGCCGCGCTCTCCATGATCCTCGGCAACACCGCGGCGATCGTGCAGACCAGCCTTCGCCGCCTGCTCGCTTACTCCGCCATCGGCCACGCGGGCTACATGCTGCTCGGCCTCATCGCCCATACCTCGCAGAGCCTCAGCGCGCTCGTCTACTACGTCATTACGTACGCAATCGCTTCGCTGGGAGCTTTCGGCGTCCTCGGCGCGCTCGAAACCGAGGGCATCGACCGCATCGAAGATTTGCGCGGGCTCAGCCGCCGCGCCCCGGGCCTCGCCTTCTGCCTGCTGATTTTCCTGCTCTCGCTCGCCGGCATCCCGCCGCTCGCCGGATTCTTCGGCAAGTTCTATATCTTCTCCGCCACCCTCAACGCCGAGCCGCACCTCGGCCTGCTTTGGCTGGTCCTGCTCGCTGTGGCCATGAGCGCGGTGTCCCTCTACTACTACCTGCGCGTGCTCAAGCAGGCATACGTTGCCGAAGATGCGACGTCAGCCGCGATTCGTATCGCGCCCGTCACGCGCATCACACTGTGGCTACTGGCCGCGCTGGTGGTTCTGCTGGGCTGCGCTCCAGGACTACTGCTCCACTGGATCGCTGGAGCCTGAGCCCGATCTGAATCAGGCCAGAATCCCAGTCCCCAGTCCCCAGTCCCCAGTCCCCCAGGACTTTAAGACTTCGCAACACTCGGCTTCTGCGCATACATCGCTGCGTCCGCTACCCGTTTCAACTCCTCTTTGGTCAGGCCGTCTTCCGGATAGATTGCAATTCCAATGCTGGCCGATCCCTCTACTACATGTCCTTCAATCGCGAACGGCGTCTCGAAGCTGCGCACCAGGCGCTGGCCAATCTCTTCCACTTCCGTCCGGCTGCGCGCCGTGGGAATCAGCGCAATAAACTCGTCGCCGCCCACGCGCGCCAGCGTATCCATGCCCCGCAGCTTCTCCGCGAAGCGTTGCGCGACCTGCTGCAGGTAGAGGTCGCCGACGCGATGCCCGTACAGGTCATTCACCTGTTTGAACTGGTCAAGGTCGATGTAAATCAGCGCGAACCGCGTGCTGTTGCGGCCGGCGAGTGAAATCACCTCGTCCAGGCGATTCTCCAGCAGGAAGCGATTCGCAGCGTTGGTCAGCTGATCGTATTGCGAGCGATGCACCAGCGTTTCGTAGAGACGCCGGTTGTCGATGGCCAGTGCCGCCAGGCTGGCGCCCATCTCCATCACCTCACCGGCGCGGCTGCTGTAAACCTCCGCTCCGGCAACCACCAGAGATCCCAGGCGCTCGCCCACGCTTGAGAAAATGTCGCGGCGAACCACCAAATCGCCGCCATTCTCCGGAGCGGAATCGCCCACCCGCGTTCCGTTCGGCAACTCGCACCAGCAGGCTCGGTCGCCCAGTTGCTGCCCAATCAGGCGCACGATCATCTGCAGAACTTCTTCGAGATTCTGCTTACTGTTGATCGCCTCCAGCACTCGCCCGCGTTCCTTTTCCATGTGCGCAATGCGCCGTTCGCGCGCTGCTTCGCTCTCCATGGTCACGCGGATTTGCTCGGACTGCACGCGCACCTGCTTGTGCAGCAGCATCGCCCAAACCAAAGCAGTGAGCATGAGCGCGACCAGCGCCGCGCTGAGATACAGAAGGTGCCGCACCGTCCACCACGACGCATCCGCCAGCACCACTACATCGGCGGGCGTTCGAATCTCCACATCGAACCAGCGCTCGGTGTTCCACGGTCCTCCCGCATGCACAAAGCACACGCCACTCACGCGAATCTTGCTGCCAATGCGATATTCCGGAAGCGAAAACTGGTCGAAATCCGAATTCCAGACCGTCCGCGGCAAGATCGCCGAAAATACATGCGAACCCGTCTGGACCACCAGCGTGTCCTGATGCCTTTCGCGCACCTCGGCCACCACCGTGCCTTCCATCGAGATCAAATCGTAAGGATAATGCCCCGCCATCGCATCGTCCCACTGGATTGCCAGCGGCTGGATGACATGCATTTCCTCGGTGGGCAACACATTCGCCTGGCCAATGGTCTCGGAGTACTCCTCCGAATACTCATGCGGAACGGGAAAGCCGACCACATCGACGATCTGCCCCACGCGCAAGGGCGACTGTTCATACGTGTTGACCAGAACCGACTTGCGATCCCGCGTCTCCACAACCAGCTGCAGGCCTGGCTGATAGAGAGTCACGCTCCCGCGCACGCGCAACCGCTGGCTCAGGTCCCGCACGGCTGATTGCGCATCAATCCGCCCAATATCGGTGATGGGCAGATCCGCAGGATTGGAAGCGGCCGGCTTCAGCACCTGCATGTGCTTCGCCGTGCTCACCCAAAGCTCTGCGCCAATCTGCTGGAACTTGCCGTCAAATAGCCCGCCGGCCACGCCCGTCATCTTCACTTCGGAATCCAGCAGCTTCAGCGGATCGATGCCCTCCGGGTCCTGCATGTGCACGCGGACCGAACCGCCATCCATCTGCAGATCGATCAGCAGATAAGCGCCTTCCGGGAGTTGCTCGGTTTGAACGGGCGCCCCCTCGCGCTGGCGAATTCCCGCCAGAGCGGTTTGCCCGGAGGATAGTTGCACCGTGGCAGAACGCACGACCCCGGTGACCGTGACGTACCGGCAATCATTCGAGCGCTGCAGAATCTCCCGCCACCCGACCGGAACCGGATCGGGTAGGCGAATGTTTCCCTCGGGAGTCATCGCAGTAGCCCGGACATTGATGGAAAAACTGGGCACCGTAACCCCGCGAATCACGATTGCCTCTCCCGCCTGGAGATCTGGAGGATTCGCCGGTGGAACTACGTAGATGCCTGCCGTGGCGTCCTGAACGAAGATCTGGCCCTGGATCGGTTGGTAATAAGTCACGATCGCGTGCAGTTCTACCGGCTGTCCCCCAGCGGTTGAGGGTAAGGCGCGTATCTGTGCCACACTGGTGAGCGTTCCGGCCGGGGCTGGGGATGTGGATTGTGCTGCAGGAGAAGACGAGGGCTGAACCGTCGCCGCGCCCTGGGGATAGACCATCGCGGTCGTCAGGCAACAAACAATCGACACTGCCAGCAGGTGTGCACGCAACGTTACGACTCCATTACACCGCTCTTTAGCTTGCACTCCGCTTGCAGAGAAAGTCACTAGAAATCTAAGATTCTTGTAATCTTCCAGTTACGTTAGTGATTCGTTTCTGGACACTAACGCCCGCCACCCCTTCCACACCACCCGCGCCGCCGCCAAATCCGTCGCTCCCACCCCCAGCGATTTGAACACCGTCCAGCGCCCGTTTTCCGGCAAATGCGCGTTCCCGCCCAATAGCTCGCCCAGCTCCGCGGCAATGCTCTGTCCCGATCCGATCACATCGCCCGATTCCCGCACGGCCGCCTCGCGCGACTCCACAACAATCGTCCCCTCCATCGCTGCATCGTCCAGCTCCCGTTTGTCCTTGCCCACCGTACTCACAGCGCATACCAGCGCTCCCTCCGCCAGCCACGCACCCTGCACCAGCGGTTCGCGAACCGTCGCCACGTTCACCACCACATCCGCACCGCGTACCGCCGCTTCAGCGCTCTCCACCGCAGACAGACCATATTCATCCGCAAATCGCCGAGCGTGCTCCGGCGTCCTGCTCCAGACGCGAATTTCTTTGAAGTTCCTAACCATCCGGAGCGCATCCACATGTGAACGCGCCTGCACCCCGCTACCCAAAATCGCCAGCGTCTGCGCATCCGTCCGCGCCAACAAACGCGTCGCTACCGCCGAGACCGCTGCCGTCCGCATCTCGGTAATCAGCCGCCCATCCATCGCCACCAGCGGCTCTCCCGTTTTTGCAGAAAGCAGCTGGATCACCGCCTGGTGCGTTGGATGCTCAACGTTCCGCTCGTAAACCGTCACCAGCTTCACGCCCATCAAATCGCCGTCAACGGCCGGCATCAATCCAAAAAAGCCATGATGCTCCGGCACCGCCAGAACGCTGCGCACCGGCTGGCGAATCCTGCCTGCCGAAAGCTCAATCAGCGCTCGCTCCACCGCCGGCAGCAGCGCCTCATACGTCAGCAGCGACCGCACTTTCTCTTCATCCAGATATTCCACGCTTGCCCTCGCCCTCCCTACATCAGGCTCACCGCATCCACATCCACAATCAGATTCGCCCGCGGAATCCCGACCGCTCCGCATGCGCCAGCATCGCGCGCAGCGTCTTCTGCAGCGCCCTGCCGTTTCTCCGCTTTCACCACCAGATGAAACCGGTAGGTCCGCTTCATCTTCGCCATCGGCGCACGTCGCCGGACCCAGCACCCGCACGCCTGTCCAGCGGAGTCTGCTGGAACCACCGCCCCAGCGCCGCCGCCCATCCCGCCGCTTCTTCCAAGTGCTGGCTCTGCACATCACATTCGCCAGCGGAGCAAACGGCGGATAGTGCATCAGCTCGCCGAAACCGCAGCTCGCGTTCTGCACAAACGCCGTCGATAGTCGTGCTTCGCCGCAAACTGCATCGCATAGTGGTCCGGATGATACGTCTGCACAATGACCTTTCCCGGCAATTCGCCGCGCCCCGCGCGCCCCGACACCTGCGTCAGCAGTTGAAACACCCGCTCCGCTGCGCGAAAGTCCGGCAGCCCCAGCGCATGATCGCAGCCCACCACGCCGACCAGAGTGACGCCATGAATATCGTGCCCCTTGGCGATCATCTGCGTTCCCACCAGCAGATTGATCTCGCCCGAATGCAGCCGCAGCAGCAGCCGCTCCATATCGCCGCGCCCACGCACCGTGTCGCGATCCATGCGCCCAATCCGCGCCCCCGGAAAGATCTCCTGCAGCCGCTCTTCGCCCTGCTGCGATCCCGCGCCCAGAAAATAGAGAAATTCGCTCTCGCATTTCGGACAGCGTCTTCGGCACCGTCTTTTTGTAACCGCAATAGTGACATTCCAGCCGCTGCCCCGCCGCCAGTCCTTCGTCGGACTCCACAGCCTTGTGATACGTCAGCGCAATCGAGCAGTTCTCGCACTCCAGCTTTTCGCCGCACGCCCGGCAAATCACAACAAACGAATACCCGCGCCGGTTCAGCAGAATCATCGCCTGCTCTCCGCGGTCCAGCGTCTCCTGCGTCGCCTCCGTCAGCGCGCGCGCAAACAGATTCTCCTTGCTCCGTCTCCTGAAACTCACGCCGCATGTCGACGCAGCTGCACCGCCGGCAGCGGCCGGTCGATCACCCGCTCCCGCATCTCGATGCGCCCATATTTTCCCTGCTCGGCGTTGTGCCATGTCTCTAGCGAAGGCGTCGCCGACCCCAGCACCACCGTCGCTCCGGCCAGCTTCGCCCGCATCACCGCCACATCGCGCGCATGATACCGCGGCATCGATTCCTGTTTGTAGCTCCCATCGTGCTCTTCATCGACGACCACCAGCCCCAGTTGCTCGACCGGCGCAAAGATCGCCGACCGCGTCCCCACCACCACCCGCGCCTCGCCCCGCCGGATGCGATGCCACTGCTCGCCACGCTCTTCCGGCGTCAGCGCAGAATGCAGCAGCGCCACCTCCGCCCCAAACGCATGATGCAGCTGCGCCGCCATCGCCGGCGTCAATCCAATCTCCGGCACCAGCAGAATCGCCGACTTCCCTGCCTCCAGCGCCCGCCGCATCGCCGCAAGATAAACCGCAGTCTTCCCCGAACCAGTCACGCCATACAAAAGAAACGGACGAAACTCCCCGCCCATCACCGCTTCGGTGACGGTTTCCAACGCGCGCGCCTGCACCGGGTTCAGCGCATACTCGCTCCCCGCCAGAGCATGCAGGCTGGTCAGATGAAAATCTGCAGGCCGGTCCTCAATCCGCACCAGTTCGCGCCGCACCAGCGTAGCCAGCGTGCTGTCCGGAATTTCCAGACGCCGCAGTTCCGCCACCGGCAACGCGCCCTGCGCTCCCGCCAGCTCCGCCAAAATCGCCATCTGATTCTCATTCAGCTTCGGCAGCCGCACATCCGGGACCAGCACCGCGTAACGAACCGTCCGCCGCGCATCCCGCGCTTCCGCCGTCGTCTCGCGAGCGATCCACTTCTTGCGAATCATGCCCGCCACCAGCCGGCCCACCTCCGCCGTTTTCCCGGCCGCCCTGCGCAGCGCCCCCAGCGTCAGCGCCTCGCCCGATTCCAGCGCATTCAGCAGCGCGTATTCCTGATTCTGCTCGTCCGCCGAAAGCCGCGAACGCCGCGACGCGCCCTTCTCTGCGCCGGCCGCGAGCGCCTGCCGCCCCGTTGCCGTGATGCGATAGAGCACCCTCCGCCGCACTTCGCCGGTCAGCGGCAGCATCGAACGCAGCACCTCGCCTACCGGCGCCAGGTAATACTGCGCGATCCACCGGCCCAGTTCCAAAAGCTGCGCCGACAGCACCGGCTCCGCATCCAGCACACCCAGCAGTGGCTTCGCTTCCACCGGCGGCGGATCGTCATGCACCTTCACCACCACGCCCGCCAGTTTTTCGTTGCGAAACGGCACCAGCACCCGCGCCCCCACCACCGGCACCGCGTCCCCCACCGCGTAGGTGAAAACACGGTCCAGCGGAACGGGCACGGCGACGTCGCAGTAGGCAGGCATGAGTCTTTTTCGGAGCCTAACAGAACCCGAGCCGGCGAGTGCAGGCTCCCCAAAATGTGCAAATTACGCCTGAATCCTCGCGGCATTTCCTGAATCAGATGGAAAGTCCCCGGAGGACCTATGGCATCAGAGAAAATTGCATTTATCACCGGCGGAAATAAGGGCATTGGCCTTGAAACCGCCCGTCAGCTCGGCAAGCAGGGCATTCACGTCGTCATCGGCTCGCGCGATCCCAAAAACGGCAAGGCGGCCGTCGAGAAGCTCAAGGCCGACGGCGTCAACGCCGAGACGATCCAGTTCGACGTGACCAACCCCGCCGACTACAAAGCGGCCTACGATTACTTCGACAAGCATTACGGAAAGCTCGACATCCTCATCAACAACGCCGGCATTTCACTGGACAATTTCCTCGGCGGCAACGCCACCAGTTCCACGAAGCCCGACGCGCTCCGCAAGACCTTCGACACCAACTTCTTCGCCGTCGTCGCGCTCACCAACACGCTGCTGCCGCTCCTCCGCAACGCGCCCGCAGGCCGCATCGTCAACCTCTCCAGCATTCTGGGATCGAACACATTGCACGCCACGCCCGGCTCCCCCATCTATGAGGCCAAGGCTTTTGGCTACGACGCTTCCAAGGCAGCGCTCAACTCGTTCACCATCCACCTGGCGCACGAGCTCAAGGACACGAAGATCAAAGTCAACTCCGCCCATCCCGGGTGGGTGAAAACGGATATGGGCACCGACGCGGCGCCCATGGAAATCCCCGACGGCGCGAAAACCAGCGTCCGCCTGGCAACGCTGCCGGATGACGGTCCCACCGGCGGCTACTTCCACATGAACGACGCTCTACCCTGGTAGATCAGCGCGGCGCGTCAAAAGTTCGTACCAAAACAGAAGTGTCATTCTGAGCGGAGTTTGACGCGTTTTTGCGGCAAACGGAGTCGAAGGACCTGCGGTTACCCCTTAGACCGAGTTTGGCTCCTGGGTTTTACGCCGGATCTTTAGGCTGGGGTTTCAACCCCAGCTCCGCCATAGCAATCTGCAAATCCGCCCAGGCTTCCTTCTTCTGCCGCGGATCGCGCAGCAAATACGCGGGGTGATACGTCACGATGAGTTTCGCCCCGCGCGCCTGGTGAATGCGTCCCCGCAGCGCGTTCAGCGGACTCTTGCCCCCCAGCATGTACGTCGCCGCCGTCGCGCCCAGCGCCACAATCACCTCCGGCCGGATCACATCGATCTGCCGATAGAGAAACGGCACGCAGGTCATCGCCTCCACCGGCTCCGGCACGCGATTCTGCGGCGGACGGCATTTCACAATGTTCGCGATGTACACCTGATCGCGCCGCAGCCCCATTGCGGTAATCATGTTGTTCAGCAACTGCCCCGCGCGTCCCACAAACGGCAATCCCTGAGCATCTTCGTCCGCGCCCGGCCCCTCGCCCACAAAGAGCAGCCGCGCATTCGGATCGCCATCGCCAAACACAATATTGTTCCGCGCTTTCGAGAGCTCGCATCGAACGCACGGACCGAGGTCTTTGCGAATCGCCTCCAGAGCCGCAGCCTTGTCCTTCGGTGCAACAATCGCGGTGGGTTGTTCCAGGACAGGCATCGGCGGCGCTTTCGGCATTAACTTGGTCTCCACAATTTCCGCAACATCGGCGGCAAGATTTTCAGGAATTGTCTCTACTGCATCCTCACTCACGCGAAGCATGTCGCTCGACGCGTAGTCGCGGCGGTAGAAATCAAAAATTCCCAGGTCGCGGAAGTACCCAATCCGCGCCCGCACCATCGCTTCTGTTTCAGGGGAAAGCCTCTGCGCCAACGTCAGACTCCCGGCGTAACCGACAGATCCGTGTCGGCCTCAGCCAGCAGGTGTCGCGGCCTTCGCAGCGCCATAATCTCGTCAAGCAGATGATCCGCGAGCTCGCGCTTCGGCATCTCCGCCATTTCAATCGACCGGTCATGCGTCAGGAACGTGACGGCGTTGCGATCGGAATCAAACCCCACGCCTTCGCGCGAAACATCGTTCAGCACAATCGCATCCGCGCCCTTGCGCAGCAGTTTGTCGCGCGCGTGCGCCAGCGCGTCTTCCGTCTCGGCGGCAAAACCAATAATCAACATGCCGGAATGGCGTCGCTCCACCACCTCGCGCAGAATGTCCTGCGTCGGCTCCAGATCGAGGGTCAGCGGCCCGCTGCGCCGCAGCTTTTGCCCCGCCTGCACCTTCGGCCGGTAATCCGCCACCGCCGCAGACTTAATCACCATGGTCGCCTGATCCACGCGGCTCAGCACCGCCGTCCGCATCTCTTCCGTCGTCACCACCGGCACCACTTCGCAATGCGCAGGCGCACGCAGAGCCGTCGGCGCGGTTACCAGAATCACGCGCGCGCCGCGCCGCTGCGCAGCCTCCGCCATGGCGTATCCCATTTTTCCACTCGAACGATTGCCCAGGAATCGCACCGGATCCAGCGCCTCCCGCGTCCCCCCCGCAGTCACTAATACAGTCTCGCCGGCAAGGTCGTTCCGGTGGTGCAGCACGCCCAGCACCGCCTCCACAATCGCTTCCGTCTCCGCGAGCCGCCCCGCGCCGGTCATGCCGCACGCCAGATAACCGCTCTCCGGCGAAACAATGCGCACGTTCCGGTTCGCCAGCGTTTCCAGATTCGCCTGGGTCGCTGGGTGCTGCCACATATTCACATTCATCGCGGGAGCCACAATCACTGGCGCAGTCGTCGCAAGATAGAGCGTGCTCAGAAAATCGTCGGCAATGCCGTTCGCGAATTTCGCCAGAATATTCGCCGTCGCCGGAGCCACCACCAACGCATCCGTGGTCTGCGCCGCATCCATGTGCTCGATCGACGAAGCCGCGTTGCCGCCCGGCTCCTCAGGCGTCTCCCACATTCCGGTAATCACTTTGTGCCCGCTCAGGGAGGCAAAAGTCAGCGGCTGGATGAAATGCTGCGCCGCTTCGGTCATCACGACGTGAACGTCCAGCGCATGCTTCTGCAGCGCGCGCACCAGTTCCGCCGCCTTATACGCGGCAATCCCCCCGGAAACGCCGACTGTCACCTTCATACAGTGATCCTACGCTCCCGCGCTGTTGAACTAAACCGCGAAAATGCGCCGCGAATCGGCCGCTCCGCCGCGCCTACGACGCAAACTTAGGAATATCAGGAGCATCCACTTCCGGCTTCAGGATCGGAGCATCTTCCTTTTTGACGTAAGCGATCTTGCCCGCGGCAATCTCCGCCTGCGCCACTTTGCTGGCCTTGCGGGAACCCGTCGACACCAGCGGTTCAGCTCCGTTTTGCAGCTGGCGGGCACGCCGCGCGGCTACCAGAACATAGCGAAAATTGCTGTCGTACTCGCGTTCGATCGTCATCGCTACTCCTCCAAAAATCTCCGGCTACGCCTCCGGCACGCCAAAGGCTCGCAGCACCGGCCGAATCTTCGCCTCCGAATTCTCCAGCCGGCAACTCTCCGCAATCGGCATCACCCGCGCCGCTTCCGCCGCACGCTCCGGTGGAATCCCATCCCGCCTGAACCGCTCCGCCGAAACGATCGCTTCCATCTCCTCCACGGCGCGCTCCAGAATATCGTTGACGAGAATATAGCCATATTGCCGGTAATTCTCAATCTCCTGTTTCGCTTTCGCCAAACGCTTGGCAATCAGCTCTTCCTGATCGACGCCTTCCGCACGGCTCCGGTTTCTCAACCGGTACTCCAGAACCTCCGGCGAGGGCGGCATCAGAAAGATCGACACCGCATCCGGCATCTTCGCCCGCACCTGCGCCGCGCCCTGCACATCAATGTCCAGTAACAAATCGCGGCCCGCTTCTGAGGCTTCCAGCAGCGTGCTCCGCGCCGTGCCGTAATAATTGCCAAACACCTCGGCGTGCTCCAGAAAATCATTGTTCCGGATCATCTCTTCGAAGTGTTCGCGCGTGGTGAAGTGATATTCGCGGGAGTCCTGCTCCGATCCGCGCGGC
>CAWFNL010000016.1:0-257731 GCA_963817165.1 uncultured Acidobacteriaceae bacterium
CTTACCCTCTTGGAATACCGGAAACAATATATTGAATGGGAAGCCTTCACGCTCTGGGCGCATGCCATTGAGGAGGCGGAACATCGCGCTCCTGAATGGCTGTGCCGCGTGGTCGAAGGTAGCTGCCCTGGCATAAAGTTTCAAAGAGTACGAAGCTCTGGAAGTGCTTGGACACCTGGAAGCACAAAACGATTTTCGCCAAACCCAATCGGGAAGGCTGGATGCGCGGGGTCAGTTTCTTTGCCGTGCGGGACTTGGCATACGCACGGAATTGGGCATATTGGGGGTACTGCGAGCAGCAATGGTCAGTCCGGCGCCCGGCTTCTTACCCATCATTCGATGAATGGAAGTCTGCCGCAGAAAACTGTCCTGACGAAATCTTGGATTCGAGTGGACTGCGCGAGGAGCGAAAGGCATTGATCAAAGCGGCTCGCGCGGCAAAGGAGCGATTGGAACGGGCGGTCGGAATTTATCTTGAGCTCGAGGCCTTCGCTTACTGGCTCCGCCCGATTGTGGACGCGCGTCTGCCGCTCTTCCTGGCCGCGTGCTCGATGAGATCCAAAATCGCTATCCCTCTCTCGAAATGTGCGACGAGTGGAATTGGGATCAGATGTGGGACTGTTTGAAGAACTCACATTTTCAAGAGGCTCAGGCTGAAAGCTGGTTTGATGCGGTTGTTTACACCGCCGAACTCCACCCGCGGCGAGTGAAAGTCATCGATTACTTTTCTCTGTACTGGTCCGGTCATTGGCCCAAGGGCAAGCCGGAATCATACCCTTCGTTTGAGTTTTGGCGCCGCGAAGCGGAGAGTTACATACCGGATGGCTGTGATCCTGAATCCGCTTCCCCTGTCCTCGCTTAGGGTTAAAACATTCGATGGCTGCCTGTTTCGTTGGTCGTGGCCGCCGCCTTCTTGGCGCAAGCACTTAGGTGGCGTTGGAAGGAATTACCGTAAACCTTTCGGCCACATCGGTCGCAGACGTGCGACTTCAAGGATTGCTTCCTGTCCCGAAACCACTGCCACGAATGTGCAGATTCGGCATGAAAACCGAGGTCCTCCAACCAAATCCTGACGTCACTCTCCAATCGTCGGGTATCAATCTCATCGCTGTGTCCTTCCAGAAATCGCCTTATAGATCTGTCTATTACTCGACCTTGATATAGTGTGAGCCATCCCAGACCGAACCCAGTGCCGTACTTTTCGCCTTGAAATATGGAGTGCTTCGGCGAATTGTGCTTGCGTATACCCATCTTGGAATTTCGCACTTTCACCTCGCCGCAAGAGTAGCAGGTAGACGGCCCTGGGGGTTCGTCCCAGGCGTCGTGCGAGGTCATCTACTGGGAATTCGCGCGCTCTCTCAAGAACGTAGGATTTGTCCTCATCGCTCCAAGGGGTTTTCCAATTGGTCAGCCTTAATTCCGCGGTTCGCTTCAGGAGCCTTGTAAGGCTCAGGTTGGGGTCCTGCTCCCTGATTTGTCGTAGAGATTTGTCCAACCGGGAAGGGCCGAGTGCCGCGCCGGATTTGAGTATGGCGTCAATGGCCGGATTCCATTTGCCTTGACGCTTTTGTTCGTGAATCTGAGATTGGCTGCCCAATCGACCTCCTTTCTGGACACGTACGCGGGCGCGGCCTGTTGATGGCTTAGCGATGCGCGTGGTTCCGATGGGCTGGGAATGGGCGCTAAGGGTTCGAGTCTAAACCGGCCCCTTTTAGCGGCTCGGAAGAGCGACGATCACCGATGGGAGTGCTTCTTGATGCAAAGCCTTGAAATTGAGTCACTTCTCCCCACCGTTCCCCGACCTTTCCCCACATTCGGATATTTCCCCCTACATATTGATAGAGGCAAAAAAGTCCGCATTTCTTAAGAAGTTTGTTTCAATCTGTGTCGCCTGAGCCGGGGAGGCAAGGGGTTCCTGACCTGTGTAAAAAAAGATGGGGTGGTGTTTAAGATTTAGCGGTTTTTTGGACTCTATATAGTAAGGGGCAAATAATCTGAGGTTTTTAGTGCGCGCAGGAAGGTACTCCGGTAAGGTGGATATTGGGACTGGACAACGGCCATGGGTGGGCATTTCGAAGCTGATACTCCTGACTGGACCTGGCAACGGGACGAGTCCGGCGCCTCGATCGAAGCGGATCTGGTCGAAGCTGCGCGGCGTATCTGGACACGCGTGCTCGCATACGCCCGTCGCCAGCAACAGGACTCGGCGCGGGCTGCCGACATATTCGAGGCCGTCCTCTTCTCGCTCTCCAGAGCCAGGACGACAAACGGAAAGCTTTGCCGCCCTATTCGAAACCTGGACAATTATCTCTATTTGGCCTTTGTTCGAAGGCTTACCCGAGAATTGGACAAGGAGCCTCATATCGAAACCGTAGGTTCCCTCCACGATCTGGAGGCCCGCAGTGGGGTTCAAACGCCCCCTGAGTTGCTTTTGGTAGACAATAACCTGCTCATCAAAGAGTTAATGGGTTACATGGACGAACGGACCAGGCGAATGTACTCTTTGAGGCACATGGGTTATTCCTGGAACGAGATCGCCCAGTATTTAAAAATACCGCCAACATTGCGCAGGTCCTCTTCAACCAAGGCGTGAAGAAGGTCCGAAGAAAGGTTATGAAACTGAAGGACAAGAAAAACACCTCCGGCGACAGGGGGTGAAGCCGATGAGTGATCGACCGCTCACAAGAAGCGAAGAAGCGAGATTGCTCAAGGCTGGGCAACGCGCCCTGTTGCAAGGGGAATTTCCGAACCCGGATCGCTCCGGTTGCCCTGACGAAGGGACTTTAAGAGCGATCGCCACCCGCAAACTCAATCTCGAACAGGTTGTGGAATGGGTCGACCACGTAGGTTTCTGCTCTCCCTGTTACGTGGAGTACACCGCGCTTCGCCGACAAGTTGTGAATCGGCGATGGATGCAATTTGGAGCCATCGCGGCGGGCATCGCTATAGTGGTTGGTCTCGGGATTTGGGCTTGGTTTGGCGGCTGGCGTCACCATCCGGTCGGCAGAGGAGGCGAAGTCGCGCATAGGGAGGCTGGGGCGTATCAGGTCTGCCGACTCGATCTTAGAAACAGGTTTGTCTTACGTGGCGGAGGGAGGAAGGCCCCAAGCCACCGGTTGCGCCCTTGGAGTTGAGCAGAGGTCGTTTGGATCTTACGCTCGATCTGCCCATCGGAAGTCGAGAGGGGCAGTACGAAGTTCAAGTATTTGAACAACCTGGCAAGCCTAGTGGCATCATGCCGCGGCACCGCGAAGACTCGAGAATTACGTCACGGTTCGTTCGGGCCAAGATTGACCTTCGAAATGTCACGCCGGGGCGCTACCTCCTAGGGATAAGGCGTCCAGAGTTGGATTGGACATACTATCCCGTCCTTTTGAAGTAGTGGTCCCTGCATATCTTTTGGGGGTTGCAGGCCGATATTCTAGCCAGGTGTTCATCATGCCTAAATTGACTACCTGGCAGCGGGGATTAGACTCAACATCTTCTGGCTATTTGCTGGGTCATGTTGCACAACCGGCCTTTGAGGTCGCTCGGCAGATCTTTGGTGATGTACTAGGCCACATATTCAGAATTGGCGCATAGGTTCCCCTGCCGTCTGCCCATTTCGATTCCGTTGAGACAGACCTCGAAACCAGCGTAAGATTATTACTATCAGGGTAATGACGGATGAAAGTTCGGCGAGGCAAGTTCATTCTGTGGGCGTTGGTGGCCCTTGTGGCGGTCGTGTTGCTCCGCGCCACTTGGATTGGGTACCGATTCTTCTATCCGGCCCGCGGCACTCCTCCCGCACTTAAAGTCGCGGCACTTCTTAAAGCAAATGATCCGGGCCGGATGCTGGCTGAGGCGAACCGCTATTATTGGACCCACAATTTGCCTGCCGCCTCACCACTCTATGAACAGGCAGAGAAGCTCTTTGAGCAGAGCCATCTTCTGCTCCAGTTCGTTCATGAGGGTGATCGACTCCTTATCCTTGCGGGGAAAGAGCGGGGAGAGTTCGCCGAGCTTCGTGCCCGGTTTTAATCCGCCCCACTGCAGATCTTTGAGGTTGGCGTTGCGCAAATCGCCGAGCCCCAGCTGCGCCCAGACTTTTGCCGCCGACTCGGGGATAACGGGATAGACGAGCGCCGTGATGATGCGAATCGCTTCGGCGGCGATATAGAGCACGGTGCCCCGCAGCGCCTGCTGCTGCTCGTCGCTCGACGCCTTCCGGCTGCTTCCACGGCGCTGTCGCGGTGAGATAGCCATCGACCGCGCCCACCAGGGCCCATGCTGTTTCGAGCGCGCGCGAGAAATCCAGCGCATCGAAATGCTGCGCGAAGGTCGCAATCGTCTTCGGGATTTCGACGGGAATAGAACTGGCCTGCGCGATCCCGCTTACTGGCTCGGGGACGACGCCTCCAAAATAGCGGCCGATCATCGAGAGCGTGCGGCTCACCAGGTTGCCGTAGCCATTGGCGAGGTCGGAATTGTACCGCTGCACCAGCGCGTCAAACGAGAAGCTGCCATCCTGGCCGAAGACCACTTCGCGCAGCAGGAAATAGCGCAGCGCATCGGCGCCCATCACGTCGAGAATCGTCTCCGCGCGCACGATATTGCCGCGCGACTTCGACATTTTGTTGTCTTCAAACAGCAGCCATCCGTGGCCGACTACGCTCTTCGGCAGCGGCAGGCCGGCAGCCATGAGAAACGCGGGCCAGTAGACGCAGTGGAAGCGCGTGATTTCCTTGCCGACGATGTGCAGATCGGCGGGCCAGAACTTATCGAACTTCGAAGTGTCGTCGCTGCCCCAGCCCAGCGCCGTAATGTAGTTCGCCAGCGCGTCCATCCAAACGTAGATCACGTGTTTTTCGTCGCCGGGCACTGGAATGCCCCAGTTGAAGCTCGTGCGGCTCACCGACAGATCGCGCAGGCCGCTGCGCACAAACGAGATCACTTCGTTGCGGCGCGCCTCGGGACGGATGAACTCAGGATGCTCGTCGTAGAACTCCAGCAGCTTGCGCTCGAACGCGGAAAGCTTGAAGTAATAATTCTCTTCGTTCACCGTTTCGGTGATGCGGCCGCAGTCGGGACAGGGCTCGCCCGGTCCTACGTCGACATACGCTTCATCGGAGACGCAATACTGGCCAGTGTAAGAGCCCTTGTAAATGAAGCCACGATCTCTGAGCAGCGCGAACAGCTTCTGCACGGCCTGCTTGTGGCGCGGCTCGGTGGTGCGGATGAAATCGTCGTAGGTGAGGCCCATCCGGTCCCAAAGGCCGCGAAACTGCGCGGAAACCTGGTCGGTGAACGCCTGCGGGCTGCAGCCGGCCTTCGCGGCCGAGCGCTCGATTTTCTGCCCGTGCTCGTCGGTCCCGGTGAGAAAAAAGGTGTCGATGCCCTCCGCGCGTTTGCGGCGCGCAATCGCATCCGCGACAACGGTGGTGTACGTGGTCCCGATGTGGGGGCGCGCGTTAACGTAGTAAATCGGCGTGGTGAGATAGAACTTTTCAGGCATGCGATGCAGGCGAAAGCCGCTCTTTCAATCTTAGCAGTGAGCCCTGGCCCGGTCCTGGCCTGTTAAAATCAAGCTTTTCCCGCACTCTGACCGGTGGTTCCCGCGTGTATTTAGATCAGCAAAGACAGCTTGTGGAGCGCATTCGCGCCGCCCTGCGCAGTCTGTATCAAATTGAAGTCGAGACGGTGGTTCTGGAGCAGCCGCCGGACCTGCGCTTCGGCGAATACGCGACGCCCATCGCGTTTGAGCTGGCGCGCAAGCTGCGCAAAGCTCCGAAGAAGATTGCCGAAGAGATTGTTGGCGGTCTGGGCGCGGTGCCTGGCTTTGTGGCCTTTGAGGTGGCGGGAGCCGGGTACATCAATGCCCGCCTCGACCGCGCAGCGGCCGTCAAGGGCTACGCGATCAGCTCCAATGTGCCCGCGCCGCTGCACCCGCTGCACGCGCTGGTGGAGCACACCAGCATTAATCCCAACAAGGCGGCGCATGTCGGGCACCTGCGCAACGCGATTCTCGGCGACACGTTCGTGCGTCTGCTGCGAGCCGCGGGACAAAAAGTCGATGTGCAGAATTACATCGACAACACCGGCGTGCAGGTGGCGGATGTCGTGGTCGGCCTCACCCATCTTGAGGACATGTCGTTCGCCGATGTGCAGACGCTGATGGTGGACCTGGCTGCCATGGGCGAGCGCATCGATTACTATTGCTGGGATCTCTATGCGCGCGTCTCGCAGTGGTATGAGGCGGAGCCGGCTGAAACGGCAGCGCGGAAAAAGCTGCGTCTCGATACGCTGCACGCCCTGGAAGAAGGCGGCAACGACACGGCGAAGATTGCTGAGTTAGTTTCAACGGCCGTGCTGCGGCGTCATCTGGAAACCATGCTGCGTCTGGGCATCGAATATGATCTGCTGCCGCGCGAGAGCGAAATTCTTCACCTGCACTTCTGGGATTTGGCCTTCGAGCAACTGAAGGCGAAGGGCGTTCTGTACTTCCAGACGGAAGGGAAGAACAAAGGCTGCTGGGTGATGAAGCGCCCGGGTGCGGTGGGCGCCGCTGCGGACGACATGGCAGAAGAAAGCAGCGACGGCCCGGATGAAGACGCGAAGGTGATCGTGCGCTCCAACGGAACGGTGACGTACGTTGGCAAAGACATCGCGTATCACCTATGGAAATTCGGCCTGCTGGGACGCGACTTCGCCTACCAGCGCTTCTTTGCCTATGCCGATCGCGACTGCTGGATTTCCGCGGAGACCGGTGAAGCGGATCATCCGCAGTTTGGCGGCGCGCAGGCCATTTACAACGTGATTGACGCGCGCCAGTCCGATCCGCAGGCGAACGTGATTGAAGCGCTGCGCGGGCTTGGCTACACGGAGCAGGCGGCGCGCTACACGCATTTTTCCTATGAGATGGTCGCGCTCACGCCACGCTGCGCGCTCGACCTCGGCTACGAAGTTTCAGAAGAAGATCGTGCGCGGCCCTACATTGAGGTCTCCGGGCGCAAGGGATTTGGCGTGAAGGCCGACGACCTGATCGACAAGCTGATGGCGGCCACGCGGGCCGAGGTCGACAGCCGCCATCCGGAGCTGGGCGAAGCGGATCGCGATCAGACGGCGCGTGAGATTGCCGTGGGCGCGCTGCGCTACTTCATGCTGCGTTTCACGCGCAATTCCGTCATCGCGTTCGACTTCAAAGATGCGCTCAGCTTTGAGGGCGAGACGGGGCCTTATCTGCAATACGCGGTGGTGCGCACGCGCAGCATTTTCCGCAAGGCGGGGACAACGCCGGAAGAGGCGCTGCGCTCGCTGAACGATCTCGATCTCGCGCCGTATTTAAGCGGCGAAGGCAGCGACGGCATCTGGGAAGTGTGGTTGCGCGCGGCGAAAACCACGCTGCTGCTCGATCAATGCATCTCGACCGCTGAGCCTGCGTATCTGGCGAAACACGCGTTCCAGCTGGCGCAGGACTTCAGCAATTTCTATCGTCTGCACCACATCTTGAGCGAAGAGAACCCAGCGCGGAAGCAATTGCTGCTGGCGACGGCCGCCGTAGCTCAGCGCGAACTGGTTCGTTCGCTGGCATGGCTGGGCATCACCGCACCGGAAGTGATGTAGGCCTTTACTGGCGAATGAAACGATCGACTGGCTGCTCGCGGGGCGCCATCGCTTTGCCATCTTCCGCGCCCAGGCTTTTGCGCGCATCGTCGTCGTTGGTGGGCTGCATGCCGTCGGTTCCAGCCGCGGTCGGCGAACCGGGCACGGGAGGATTGCCGGTCGCGAGCGACGCGAACTGCGGATTTTGATGCGGCGTGGTGGCGATGTCGGACGAATATTCCGCGGCCGAGTGAATCTTGTTCACGCGCCCGGTCTCGCATCCGCTGAGAGCCAGTGAGGCAAGGGCGCACACCGCGCACGCCGCCAGAAACACCTTCGCTGATCGCATATTCCTCCGAAAAAATCGTTATGCATGATTCCGATGCGCGGAAGCACCGACGGGACCTGATCTCGCAGAGAATTCTATCGTGGAGCGGCCTGCTCAATCCATCGTCGCCTGGATCACCGAAAAATAAGGTTCGGGCAGCGGGCACTTGCGCATCTCGCGATCCACCACCACGTGCACGGTTTCAGCTTCCGCCAGTAGCACCGGCTCGGGCGAGCCATCGCGTGTGCAGAGCAGCCGGTAGGCAAACTTGATCACGGAGGTGCGCAGAGCAGCGATCCGCGTCTCAATCACAATTTCTTCGTCGTAGCGGGCAGGCGACTTGTAGCGGCATGAGGCGTCGACCACGGGAAGATGGCAGGCGTGCTCAATTTCCATCTGCTTGTATTCGAAGCCGAGCTGGCGCAGCAGTTCCACGCGGCCCACCTCGCACCAGACGAAATAGTTGGCGTAATAAGCGACGCCCATCTGATCGGTTTCGGCATAGCGAACCCGGATGGTGGTCGTGAAAGAAGGCATATCCCCATTGTAGAGGCGCAGTTCAGCTGCGGGCGTGGTGTCCGTGTCGCGTTGAGTCAGTGCGTTCGATTAATTCTGGACGGTGTGCGCGTCAGCCAGCGTTCCCGGCGATGGCCGGCGTTGGATCCGCATGCGGCGCGACCGAGGAAACCGGCGTGCTGGTGGCTGCCTGGGCGGTGTCCGTGCGGGGTCCGAGTCCCAGCTTAATCAGCGCGCGCGAATCCGGGGTGAGCTTGGTCTGCCACCCGTGATCGGCCTGGTATTTCTGCATCGCGGCTTCCGTGATGGCATCCCACTGGCCGGAAGCGGGTCCGCTCAGGTAATGCTCGCGGATTAAAGCTGTCTGGATTTCCCGGGCGCGGTCTGGATCGATCTGCCGTTGGCCCACAACTGCGTGCGCATGCCGGTGCAGCATCTTGTGATGCGCGTGGCCCGAAGTCGCCGCCCGGTGCGTCCGTGTTGCGAACGCCGGGGCGGTCAGCAGGATAGCGCCAAGCAAAAAGACCTGGCAGGTCCTGAATGATGCCATGAAAAAACCTCAGATATAAACAGTGCGGCGATCTTAGGTTGCAGCCTATAAGGGACGGTTAAAAAATGCAACTAAAACCGCAAGGGCTTCCGAACCTCTGGAAGCCCTCTTGTACGGGGTTGGATGCAGCTTTTAGGGCAGAGTGCCGCCCAGGTACTCGTTCCCCTGGGTTGGGTTCTGCGGGTTCACGATCTCCAGAACTACGTCGTCGCCCGAGTGCAGGGCGCTGACGGCCGTCTGGAAGTCCTGAATATTGTTGACGGGATGTTTGTTGACGGAGACGATGACGCCGCCCTGGAAGTCCCCAACGCCAATCTCGTCGGCGAAGGAACCTGGTTTGACGGACTGGATCAGGACGCCGTGCAGTCCCGCCGGCGCGCCCTGGGGCAGATTGGTGACCGTAATGCCGAGTTTGGCTGGCGAAACGTTCCCCGGGGTCTGTCCCTGACCCTGCTCGTTGTCGGAGTTGGCGGCGTTATTCATCGCCTCCAGCACCTTTTCGCGATCGCCGATGGTGACCGTGGCATGCATGGACTGGCCGTTCCGCAGATAGCCGATATCGACATTCGTCCCCGGCTTGTATTCGGAAATCTGCGCGACCAGGTCGTCGCCGTCCTTTACAGGCTGGCCGTTGATGGTGGTGATAATGTCGCCAGCCTTGATGCCCGCTTTGGCGGCCGGCAATCCTGTGCCCACCGCGCTGACGATCACGCCTGATTTGAAGCCGTAGACGCGAGCGACCGCGCTCGACGGATTGGGCTGGAAGCTGATGCCGATGCTGCCGCGCACCACCTTGTGATCCGGTCCAATCAGCTGGTTATAGACGTTGATGACGCTGTTCGACGGCATGGCGAAGCCGATGCCTTCGTTGCCCGCGGACTGCGTGAAAATTGCGGTGTTGACGCCGATGACCTCACCAGCCATATTGAGCAGCGGACCGCCGGAGTTGCCCGGATTAATGGCGGCGTCCGTCTGCAAAAAGTGCTGGAACTCGCCTTCTGTCCCCGCTTCCACCGTGCGATTTTTGCTGGAGATGATGCCGGCGGTCACAGTTTTCGCGAGACCGAATGGCTCGCCGATCGCGATGGCCCAGTCACCCACCTGCACGCCATCGGAGTTGCCCATCTTGACCGTGGGCAGCGGCGTATCGGTTTGAATCTTGATGACGGCGATGTCGGTCGCCTTGTCGACACCCACCAGCTTGGCGGGACGGCCCTGGCTGCCGACCGGATCGCTGGCCAGCGTCACAAAGATGCGGTCGGCCTTATCGACCACGTGGTTGTTGGTGACGATGTAGCCGCGCGGATCGACGATGAAGCCGGAACCGAGCGACTCGCGCTCCTGCCCGCTGTCATCGGGGCTGCCCATATCCGGGCCCTGACCGAAGAAGCGGTTGAAGAAATCCTGCAGGCCGCCCTGACCACCCTGGCCGTTCTGGCCGCCGCCCTGGGGATTCTGATCGTCGTCGCCGTCGTTGCCATCCGGCGGCTGTTGCTGCGGATTGAACGGCTGCAGGCCGTGCGGATTGCGCCGGCGCTGCTGTTGCTGCTTGGGCAGAATCTGGGTATTGATGTTCACCACCGCCGGCCCGACTTCCTTCGCGATTTTGGTGAAGTCGGTGGAGAGATCGCGGGGCGCCGGAATCTTGAGCGGGGTGGCGTCCGAGCTGTTGACCTGAGACTCCTGGCCGCGCACCGAGTGCGCCACGACGGAGCCGGCCAGAATGCCGGCGGAAAGAGTTGCCAGAATCGTGAAGGTCGAAGCGAGACGGTTATAGCGGAACCGCCCAAAAAAGGATTTCATTTGGAAACGTACCTCGTGATTTGAGTGTTCGGCTGGGAACCGGATTGCAGGCTTCAGTATAGAGCTTGTGGAATGAGCAAATTGCGTCTCCAGCCGGCCGTGTCTAATTGCTTTAGACGCAGTTGGCCAGCCTCGGGTTACAGGAAGTGCTGCGCAGCCAATCCCTTATGTCAGTGGGACGCCTTCGTGGGCGGTAGGTTGCACGGCGGCCGGTATTAATTCCGTCAGAGCGATGCCTGCCAGGATGAGCAGCGCGCCGGTCGCGCCTCGCCGTCCGAGGCGTTCGCCAAGCACGAGGAAAGAAGTAATCCAGGCGAAAACCGGCTCCATGGCCAGAATGAGGGCGGTATGGGTGGCAGGCAAAAACCGCTGCGCCCAGGATTGCACGGCAAACGCTACCGCCGTGGCCAGCACCGCTGTGATGAAGAGCGCCAGCACCAGCCGGCCCGACCAATGAATCCAGGGACGCTCCAGCAGCGGCATGCTGACAGCCATAAAAATCGCGCTGAAGCCGACCTGCAGCAGCGCGAGTTGCTCAAAAGGGAAGCGCGGGGCCAGATGCGCGAGCGCGAGCACATGCAGCGAAAATCCCAGGGCGCAGCCAAAGGTAAGCAGGTCGCCAGGATTGATGGAGCGGAAATCTCCCAGAGCGCCGGCCGGGGTAGTGAGCAACACGATACCCGCAAAGGCGATCAGCGCGCCGCACCAGGCATTCCAGCGCGGCATCCGCGCACCCCTGGGGCGCAGTCGCGGAATGACCATCAGCACCGGAACCAGCACGACGACCATTCCGGTGATGAAGGCGGATTTCGACGGGGTGGTGAGACGCAGGCCGGCGGTTTGGAACTGGTAGCCCATCGCCAGACAAAACCCGATGATGGCTCCGCTGACGACGGCCTGCCGGGTCATGCGCCCGAAGTGGTGGCGATACAGGAGTGCCAGACAAACCGTCGCCAGCGTCATCCGGATGAAGTTGAACAGCAGCGGCGAGACGTCGGCGAGCGCGTCCTTCACAACCACAAACGTCGATCCCCAGATGCACACCACGGCCAGCAGCAGCAGATGTGCGCGCAACGACCGCGACTGAATCGGAGACATGGGGGAAGAGTAGCAAACCCATGTCTGCGTGCCAGGAATGAAAGACAAGCAAGGGCGGCGGAGAGATTCTACGTGAAAACCACCATGGTTCGATCAGGGCGTTTCCGGGCCGCGCGGCAACGCGTAGACCAGGATCTGATCGCGTGTCAGCACAGCAAGCTCGCGTCCATTGGGAGCGAGCGCAAAACCGTCGACGCTGGCCAGTGGCGCGTTGACGTGAACGCTGAACAAGGTCCTGCCACTGGTGGCGCTGTAGACGCGCAGCCGCTCGGACGTGAGATCGCTGAGATGAAATATGTCCCCGCGATCGAGAGGCTCGTCAGCCTCGACGGTCTTCAGCACCAACTGCATCATGTGCGTATCGCCGAGCACGGCGTCGCCCAGCTCCTCGGGTGGGCTTTGTCCCTCAAGGAGCGTGGTTCCGTCGGCGCGCAAAATCCGGAACTCCCGCATCGCCGTCAGCGAACTGCAGGTGGTGAGAAACAAAACATCGGGAGCCGATGTTGAAATTTGCGGAACGCAGGTGGACGTGAAATGGGCCAGGCTTCGCCGCTCCCCGGTCCATGTGAGGATCACGAGGTGGAATTGCTTTTCAGACTGCCGATAGAGTTTGACCTCGCCTTCATTCAGCAGCACCGGCGGCAAAATCTCGGTGGAGGAAACGGATGTTGCCGTGGTCTGGAATTGGCGGTTGAGCACGAGGACTCTGACGTTTTCGTCCGGTTCGTGGCCGAGGTTGTCACGCAGGCTGGCGTGTAACTCTCTGGAATGCCGCTCCTGCACAATGCCTGCCGCAATCGTCTCGCCGGCGGGGTCGGTTCGCAGAAACGCAAGCGGGCCGTCCAGGACCAGGTGCTGTTCTTCCGTCAGTCCTGCACCGTAGATGCGCAACTCGTTTCCAACATGAACTAAGACGCGATGATCGGCAAGGGGCCACAGATATTGCCTGGTGTCAGGCAGATACCAGTCAACCATGCGCTTCACCCTGCGTGTTGAACGATCGACCAGCGCAGCGCGGATGATGCGGACGGTACCACCGTTGTCGGTATCTCCCAGGCGCGGAACGAGGCGATGCGGATTAAAGGTGACCAGAAGCTCGGTGGGGCTCAGATAACTGAGCGTCTCATCCTGGTCGAAGCTGTCGATTGCCTGTTCCATGCGCTGTGCATAGCCGAGAGAGCGGATGGAAATGCTGGCCGACGCGTGGCTGTCCGTTTCTGAATCGCCCCCAGCCAGAGCAACCGTGCAGGAAGGCGGCGCACAGGTTTCATCTTCGAGCAGGGGTTCAGGTTTTACGGCGGCGGGGGGTGTCGTGTCGGCGGCGTGTGTATGGATGACGCCTGGACCCTCGACCGGCGCCGGGGATTCAGGACTTTTCGCTCCCAGGGAAACTTCCGGAATGAAAAGCAATTCTGTTTGCTTGTACAGAGCCACATCACGATCTTTGGCGGTCAGGACGGACCCCTGGCCGGGACTCGTGGCCACCATCAGCGACAATCCACGAATGCCATAGACTCCGCCCGCATGGACATTCGGAAATCGGCTGAAGCCGTTCATCATGTACCACCACACATCGGAGTTGTACGAGCCCTGCGAACGGAATCCGCTGGGTGGGCCGGATGTCGAAGCGCTGGAGCCCAGCGCGCGGGGCATATCCATGGTTTGGGAATCGTCGCTCTCTTCTGGAACCGCGACCGCCGCAAGAACGAGCGGAAACGACGTCATTTGGCCCTGGCTGCACTGTGCGCGATCAAAGGCTACAGCGACCTCCGATCCCATAGAGACATTGCTGTGGGGCACGGCGGAAAGGACTTTTCCTTCCAGGATTGCGCCCCTCGCCAGGGTGCAGCCCGGACCTTCCCACGGAATAAAGACCTTCGCGTAAATCGCCTCGCCCACCTTCAAATGGCGGGCCTCGAGATCCATCAGCAGTTCCGCCTGCACGGGCGTCACAGCGGGGATCGTGGAGTTGGCTGGAGGGCCGGAGATTCCCGCCAGAAACATTGTGAAAAGGATCGCAGCAACACCCATCGTCTTTGCCTTTTGCGAACGCAGTGACCTGGATTCGGCGGCCCTGTGAGTCCGTTACCGTGCGCCCGGGGGCAGGGAGGCCGATTGCGCATCATCATACCGGGAAAACGATTACTTGACGAGAAATTGTTGGGCGGGCTGCCATCGCGGCCTTCTCCTCAGCACATAATCCGAGCGCTGAGGAACTGGAGCGGCGAACTACTGTTTCAGGGCGCCCTCGATGGCCGCCACGACCTGCGGCGAATCCGGCGTGACGGCGGGCTCAAAGCGCGCGACGGGCCGGCCGTTGCGGTCGAACAGGAATTTGGTGAAATTCCACTGGATATCTCCGCCAATTTGCGGGTTCACCGATTTGTCAGTGAGAAAGACATAGAGCGGCGTCTTGTCGTCACCCTTCACGGACACTTTCGACATCATGGGAAACGTCACATTGTATTTATTGCTGCAGAAAGTTTTGATTTCGGCGTTGGTGCCCGGTTCCTGGGAGGCAAAGTTATTCGCGGGAATACCGACGATCACCAGGCCGCGATCTTTGTACTTCAGATAAAGGGATTCGAGCGCGGCATATTGCGGGGTAAATCCGCATTTGCTGGCGACGTTCACGATGAGCAGAACTTTCCCGTGGTAGTGGTGCAGGCTGACGGGCTGGCCGTCGATGTTGTCGAGGGTGAAGTCGTAGACGCTGTGGGGCACCGCGGCCATGACGCTGGTCGCGACACTCAGCAGAAGCAGAGCACACAGTTTGCGCATTGAATCCTCCGGAACGAGGATTCTACCTGCTGGCCCAGGGAATACCGAAGTTCACTTGGGGTCGGCGGCACTTTTGCGGGTGATCCGGTCTGATTTTGTTCGAGGGCCGATCTCGCGGCCAGGAGAGGGAACTGTCAAAGTATCCGCAATCATTTAGTCCCAGCCTCCTCCCAGAGCGCCATAGAGCTGCACCAGAGACAGCGCTTCGCCCTCCTGCGTGTTGACGAGGCTGAGCTGCGCGGAATACAGGTTGCTGTCCGTGGTCAGCACTTCGAGATAGCTGGTCGCGCCTCCCTGGTAGCGGACGCGGGCGAGCCGGGTTGCGTCGGCAGCGGCGGCCACCAGCTTCTGCTGCTGTTCGCGCGCGTCGCGCTGCTTGTCCGCGGCGATCAGCGCATTGGAGACATCGCGAAAGGCTCCGGCGATCGTCTTCTGATAATTGATCAGCATTTCCTGCTTCTGGTGTTCGGAGAGCTGCAGCTGGCCGCGGAGCTTGCCGCCTTCGAAGATGGGCTGGGTCAGCGATCCAATGCCGTAAATCAGGCGGCCGCTGGGATCGAAGAGGCTGGCTCAAGCTGTCTCCGCCCACGCCGCCGGAGCCGCTGATGGAAAGCTGCGGAAAGAACTGTGCGCGGGCGACGCCGATCTGCGCGTTGGCCGCGATGAGTTGCTGTTCGGCTTCGAGGATGTCCGGGCGGCGCTCGAGGAGCCGGGACGGCAGGCCGACGGGCAGATTTTGCGGCGGAGGATTCAGCGCGCTGGGATCGGTGTGCGCGACCGGTCCAGGGTTCTGGCCGAGCAGGAGACGCAGCCCGTTTTCCTGCTGCTGAATCTGCTGTTCGAGCTGCGGAATCTGTGCAGGACGCTGTGTATTCGAGCTCTTCCGCTTCGCGCAGATCGGAGAGCGGCACGGAGCCGCCTGCCTCCAGCGTCTTCGTGAGCTGGACGGATTCCTGCCTGGTTTTCAGGGTCTCCTGGGAGATGGCCAGCTGCTGCATCGAGCGCGCGGATCTGGAAATAGGCGCGTCGCCACCTGCTGGACGAGGGTGAGGCGAACGGCGCGCTGGGCCCACGTCTGCGCCAGCAGCTGCGCGCGGGCCGCTTCGGTTTGCCGGCGATAGAGTCCCCAGAAATCAGGCGTCCACGCCGCGGAGAGATTCATGCTGCCGGCGGCAATGGTTCCGCTCGGGATGCTGCTGCTGCCGAGAGTGCTGGGCAGCTCGGCGCCGATGCCGGTGCCGCCGACGCTGAGCGTGGGGAATTCCTGGGAGCGCGTGATGCGCAGCTGCGCCTGCTGCTCCAGCACATGCTGCGCGGCGATGCGGACATCGAAGTTGTTGGCGAGCGCGGTGCGAATCAGGTCCTGCAGCTCGGGCTCGTGAAAGACCTGCGCCCAGTTCTCATCGCCAAGCGAATTCGCGTTGGCGCTGGAGACCGGTGCGTTGTCGGCACCGCGAAAGGCAGGCGGCGCAGGGACAGCGGGACGCGTGTATTTCGGGCCCACAGTGCAGCCGAAGAGCAGAAGCGACGCGACGGTGAGCACAGCCAGCACGATGTGCCGCGTGTTCTGCGAAACGGGTTGGCAAATGTTATGCGGAGTACGGACGATCATGCTGCACCTCCCTCGGTCTGCGGCGAAGGCGGCGGGCCGTGGTGGTCGGAGGATTCAGAAGGGTGGGTTGAATCCATGGTGGTGTTGCGGCCGCCTCTCACAAAGCGGTGAGAGAGATACTCAACGACCGAAAACGTGACCGGGATCATGAGAATACCGATGACTGTGGCCAGGGTCATGCCACCGACAACGACGGTGCCCAGGATGCGGCGCGATGCAGCACCGGAGCCGGTGGCCGTCCAGAGCGGGAGGCAGCCAAAGATGAAGGCGAGCGCGGTCATGACAATGGGACGGAAGCGCAGGCGCGCCGCGTGGAGTGCGGACTCCGCAATGCTCTGCCCGTTGCGGTAATTCACGACAGCATATTCGACGATGAGGATGGCGTTCTTCGCCGAGAGGCCGATGAGCATGATGAGGCCAATCGTGGCGAAGATGTCGTTCTCCAGCGATCGCATGCTGAGCGCCAGGTACGCGCCGAGAATCGCCACGGGCGTGCTGAGCAGGACGCTGAAGGGAAGCGTCCAGCTCTCATAGAGCGCCGCGAGAATCAGGAAGACGAACAGGAGGGACAGCCCGAAGACCATCCACGCCGGAACGCCCTCCGCTGCGCGCTGCTCCTGATAGCTCATGCCCTGGTAGGAAAAGCTCATGCCCGGCGGCATGGATTGATGAAACACCTGTTCCAGAGCCGCGCGGACCTGCCCTGAACTGTAGCCCGGAGCGCCGGTGATGTTGAGCTGCGCGGCGTTGTATTCGTTGAAGCGCAGGATGAACTCAGGGCCGGTGATTTGCTTCACGTGCACCAGCGACCCGAGCGGGACCTGGCTGCCGTTGGCGCTGCGTACGTAGAACTGATTGATGTTCTCGAATATTGGTGCGCGTGTCGCCCTCCGCCTCAACAAACGTTTGCCATTGGCGGCCGAAGCGGTTGAAGTAATTCACGAGATAGCCGCCCATAAAAGTCTGCATGGTGGTGTAGATGGAACTGAGGTCCACTTGCTGCTGCGACGGCCTTATCCTGATCCACGTCGGCGTAGAGCTGCGGAACGGCTGGCAGATACGATGGAATGGCTGCGGCGATCTCAGGACGCTTCGAGACGGCTCCGAGAAACGCATAGACATTTTTGGTAAGGAAATTGGGATCGTCATTGCCGGAGCGATCCTGCAGGATCATGGTGACGCCGCCCGAGGTGCCGATGCCGGGAATTGCCGGCGGCGGGAACGAAAACGCAAGCCCCTCGCTCACGCCGAAGAGTTTCTGCTGCACGCTGGCCTGAATGGCCTGAATTTGTTCACCGCGCGATTTGCGCACGCCCCACGGCTTGAGCGAGACGAAGAAGAACGCCGTGTTGGTGCTCTGCGTCTGCGTCAGCAGGCTGAAGCCGTCAACACCGACGACGCCCTGAATTCCCGGGCGTCGCGAGCAGGGCGCTGGAGACGCGCTGCACGGCGGCATCGGTGCGTTGCAGGGATGCAGCGTCAGGCAATTGCATCGCGACGAACAGGTAGCCCTGATCTTCCTGCGGCAGAAAAGCCGGTAGGCAGGCGGCTGCCCATGAAGACGGCGAGCACGGCGATGGCGCCCAGCACCAGCATGGTGACGCCGGATTTATGAATCAGCACGCCGGAGGTCGAAACGTACTTGTCGGTGGTGCGGCCGAAGATGCGGTTGAAGCCGTCATAGAAACGCTGCAGCGGGCCAGGACGCCGCTCATGATCCTTCGGCTTGAGCAGCAGCGCGGCCAGCGCGGGGCTGAGCGTGAGCGCGTTGAACGCGGAGATCAGTACCGAGATCGCGATGGTGATGGCGAACTGCTGATAGAGGCGTCCGGTGATCCCCGGAATGGCCGCTGTCGGGATGAACACCGCGGCGAGGATGAGTGCAATGGCGACGACCGGACCGCCGACTTCCTCCATGGCGCGGACGGCCGCATCGCGTGGCGTCATGCCATCGTCGATCAGGCGCTCAACGGCTTCCACCACGATGATGGCGTCGTCGACGACCAGGCCGATGGCGAGGACGAGTCCGAAGAGCGACAGCGTATTGATGGAAAAGCCAAGCAGCGGAAAGACGATGAACGTTCCGATGAGCGACACCGGGACGGCCAGCAGCGGGATCAGCGTGGCGCGCCAGCCCTGCAGGAAGATAAAGACGACCAAGATGACCAGCACGCAGCGCAATGACGAGCGTCTTAACGATTTCGCGAATGCCGGCGGTCACCGCCTTCGTGGTGTCGAGCGGAATGTCGTAGCGCATGCCCGGCGGGAAGGTTGCCGAGAGCTGGCTGAGCCGCTTCGTCACGGCGGCCGCGGTTTCAACGGCATTCGAGCCAGGAAGCTGGTAGACCGCCATGATGCCGGCCGGGGCGTTGTTGTAACGCGCGGTCAGGTTATAAGTTTGGGTGCCCAGTTCCACGCGGGCAACGTCGCGCAGGTGCAGAACGGATCCATCAGGGTTGGCGCGAATGACGATGTTGCCAAATTGTTCGGGCGTCACCAGACGTCCCTGGGTGCGCACGGTGTAGGTAAACTGCTGACCGTTGGGAACCGGCTCGCCGCCGATCTGCCCGGCCGGGTTCACATTGTTCTGAACCTGAATCGCGTTGATGACGTCGGTCGCGGTGACGCCAAGTTTCGCCAGTTTGTCAGGGTTGACCCACACGCGCAGCGCGTATTGGCCGCCGAATACCTGAATGCGGGCGACGCCGGGAACGCGGCTGAGTTCGTCCTGCAGATTGATGATCTCGTAGTTCGTGAGGAAGTTCACGTCATACTTGCCGCCTGGTGACGACAGGCCGACGAGCATCAGCGGTGAGGTCAGAGACTTCTGCACGATCACGCCGGCGGTGTTCACCTGCGCCGGCAGCTGCGACTGAGCCTGCGATACGCGCAACTGCGACAGCACCTGATCGGTGTCGGGATTGGTCTTGACGTCGAAGTCGACGTACACGGTCGACTGGCCGTTGTTGGCGTTGACCGAGTACATGTACAGCATGTTGTCCACGCCGTTCATCTGCTGCTCGATCGGCGTAGAGACGGCCTGGGTCAGCGTTTTCGCGTCAGCGCCGGGATAGGTGGCCTGCACCATAATCTCCGGCGGAACGATATCCGGATACTGCGACGTCGGCAGCGTCAACATCGACACCGCACCGATGATGGTGGTGAGGATGGCGATGACGATCGCGACAATGGGGCGGCGAATGAAAAACTTAGACACAAATCACCTCACGCCCGTGGGGCTGGATGTGGCGATGGCGGCTTGCTCGGAGATCTGATGCGGGCTTACCGGCACGCCTTCTTTCAGCTTCTGCAGGTTGTCGACGATGACGCGATCGTCGGCGATGCAGGCCGCTGGTGATGATCCATTCGCTGCCGGACTGCGGCCCGAGCGTGACGTTGACCACGTGCACGTGGTTGTCGGCGCCGGCGACGTAAATCTGCTCGATGCCCTGCATTTCCTGCACAGCAACCTGCGGCACCAGCAGAGCGCCATGACGGACATCGGTTTCCGCTGTGACGCGTCCAAACTGGCCTGGCCGCAGCACGTTGCTGGGATTAGGAAATGACGCGGCGATACGGATGGCGCCGGTCTGGGCATTCATCTGGCGATCGACAAATGCGATGTGCCCCTTGTGAGGGTAGGTTGTGCCGTCGGCGAGGAAGAGCGTCAGGGGGAGATCGGAATGTCCGCTGAGCAGGTCGCCGCCCTTCTGCCGGACCCGATCGATGAGCGCAAGATATTCAGCGTCGCTGATGGAGAAATAGACCTTGATGGGATCGAGTTGCGAGACTGCGGTGAGCACCGATTGCGGGGTTACAAAGTTGCCCACCTGGGTTGTGGCCTGTCCGGCTACTCCACCAATCAGCGAACGCACCTGCGTGAATCCGAGGTTCAGTTTTGCCGTGGTGAGCGCGGCCTGCGCGGCGGCAACGGCAGCCTGTGCGGCAGCTACCGAAGCGTCTGCCTGCGCGGCCTGCTGCTTGTCGTTGTCGAGTTGACTCTGCGCAATGGCCCGGGCCTGCGCCAGGGGCGTGTCGCGCTTCAGATTGATCTGCGCCAGGCCGCGCTGGGCCTCTGCTTGCGCTTGCTGTCCCTGCGCCTGCTCCACTTGCGCCTGCGCCTGATCGACGACCGCCTGAAATGGACGCGGATCGATCTGGAAGAGAACCTGGTCCTTCGCGACCGGCGAGCCTTCACGGTAGGTCTGGCGAACCAGATAGCCGCTGACCTGCGGTTGAATCTGCGCGTTGACGTAACCGTCGAGGGTGCCGACCCAGTTCCCGGTCAGCGGCACGTTGGCCTCGCGCACCTGCACCACCGAAACCGGCATGGCCATGGGGCGCACGGGCGCGGTGCTGGCATTGCTGTGCGCGCAGCCGGCGATCCCGGCGGCTGCAATGGTAAGAATCGCGGTACTGGCGACGAGCATCAGTCTTCCCAGAGCGTGGGTTCCGGGCGAGTGAGGAAGAGGGTGGTGCGTCATGCGGCCTCCGATGCGGAATGCTCCAGCAGAAAAAAATACATTCCTGTATATTTCACATCTGACTCACCAGCCGGGCTGGAGGATTCAGGAAAGTAGCCGGCGGGGGAAGAAAATGCAGTTAAAAAAATCACCGCACAAGCAGGAGCGTGCGCTTACCACACGCAGCGAACTGATTGCCGCGGCACGGGCAGTCTTTACCAGGGACGGTTTCGAATCAGCGCGCATTGAAGATATTGCCGCGAAGGCAGGCAAGACGCGAGGCGCGTTCTACGCCAATTTCAGCGATAAGGAAGACGTTTTCTTCGGCATTTTCGAGGAGGACATGACGCGCGATCAGGAGAAGATCATCGCCGCCTTATCCGCGGCAATCCGATCCGGAAGAAAAGATCGACACCATGGCCCGGCATCTTTCCGAACTCCTGGACGATCCGCAACGCATTCTTTTGAATCTCGAATTCAAAATGTATGTGATTCGGCACCCCCGCAAGCGGAAGCGGCTCAATGAACTCTATTCGGAGATGTGCGTTCGCTGTTCGATGACAAAGATCAGCAACCTGCTGCCCGATCTCACCGAGGCCGACATACCCAAGCGCCGCAGGATCACAACCGAAGTGGGCGCTGCCATCGACGGCATCGCGCTCAATTCAATGTTCAACCCCGGAAGCATTTCTCGAGAGCGCCGCACTGAACTGCTGAGGCTGGTCGCACGCGAGGCTCTCCGCGCCGCGAATTCTGCATAGCGAGAGATAGAGGGTGTCCCCTGCTCTCCGGATCCCTGCTTACCGGCGGAGTCGGTCTCCTCGCCGGCTGGGCCATCGGCGACCTGCTGCGCCGCGACCGGCAAGGTGTTGAGCAGATCGATGCCCTCCGGCGCTAGCCGCCGAAGCCCTACCTCTTCCCGGAGAGTCCGCTCCGGGAGATCCGCGGCGTCCTTAAAGACCGTCACCGGATGGTCCGGGCCGTTTCAACAGGCCTCGAAAAACCGGCCTCCTAAACCCCACAAAATCAACGGCCGGATCTCCCCGATCCGGCCGTTCCTAAAGATAAAGATATGGGTTCGGAAACAGCCCCATCGGTTATCCACCGGTTCACCCCGATCAGGTACCTGGGCGATCTTGATCCGAAGGAATCGACGCAAAAAAGGGCCGCTCCCGTCACCTCCGCTGAGGCATGATTCGCGAGTTCTCTCTCGCGCGCAGGATATCGACATGCTCGTCGGCACTATGCCTTGAGTGCCGTCGAAATGCGTGGACTTGCCATGGATTTCGTGGTTCAATCGTGCGATCGAGAAGCCAACCTAATGATCCCTGTATCCGGAATCTCCGCCGGCCCGGGATCAGCGCGAAATCTGCGTTGCGGTTAGCGGTGCTGCGGGTTCGGGAGAGGGGCTCAGGGCTATTGATGGCAGGGAGCGAGTCGGGGGAAATCACCGTGCTGCTGCACGAGTGGACGGATGGCAAACCGGAAGCGCTTGAGCGCCTGTTCGGGCTCGTCTATCCCCAATTACGCCAGATTGCCGGTGCTCTCTTCCGCGGCGAGCGTCCCGAGAATCTGCTGCAGCCTACCAGCGTGGTGAACGAGCTTTTTCTGAAGCTGGTACGGCAGCGCAGCCTGCGCTTCGAAGATCGCGAGCATTTCTACAGCCTGTCCGCGAAACTGATGCGTCGCGTTCTCATCGACGATGCGCGCAGCCGGGCGCGGGTGAAACGCGACGGAGGAATCGCGATCCCGCTCGAGGAGGGCCTCGCCTGGATTGACGCGAGGTCGGTCGAGGCCATGGATGTGGACCGGGTCCTGGGTGAGCTCGACGCGATTGATCCGCGCAAATGCCGCATGGTGGAACTGCGGTTCTTTCTGGGATTCACAGCGGAAGAGACTGCCGAGCTTCTGAGCACATCCAAGGCCACGGTGGATCGTGAGCTGCGCTTTGTGCGCGCCTGGCTCCGCGAGCGGCTGGACGCCATCTGACGCAGTTCGAGGAGCAATCACGCGAACCAATGCAGAGCGAATCGGGAATGCCTCTGGATTCTGAGAACTGGAGCCTGCTGCAGAGTCTCTTTCATCTGGCGGAAGAGACGCCCGCCGACGATCGCGAACGCGTGCTGGCTGAACATTGTGCGGACGCCGCGCTGGTCGAGCGCGCGCTGTCGCTCCTGCGGAGTTCCTCGGCGCTGGATCCGGCGCCTTCGACTCCCGCTGTTGCTGTCGCGGGCCGGATCGGTCCTTACACCCTGGTCCGGCTGCTCGGTTCCGGCGGAATCGGCACTGTGTATCTCGCCGAACGCATTGTTGGGGGCGCGCCGCAGCGTTCCGCGCTCAAGATGCTCGCTCCGCACGCGGCGGGCGCGTCTTTCGTGGAGCGCTTCCATCGCGAGCAGCATATTCTCGGTTCGCTCGATCATCCCAACGTCACCCGCCTGCTCGATGCCGGCCTGACAGAAACTGGCCAGCCGTGGCTGGCGATGGACTACGTCGAGGGCGAGCATCTGGACGTCTACTGCGACTCGCGCAAACTCAGCATCTCCGACCGCCTGTGCCTTTTTTTGCAGGTCTGCGATGCGGTCGCGTATGCGCACCGTAACCTGATCGTTCATCTCGACCTCAAGCCGTCCAATATCCTGGTCACGGCAGACGGCATGGTGAAGTTGCTGGACTTCGGAACCTCGAAGCTCATCAATACAGATAGTCTCTTTACGACTACCGTGATGGCGACGCCGGCCTATGCCAGCCCCGAGCAGTTGCGCAACGAAGCGGTCTCCACCGTGTGCGATGTATATTCTCTGGGCGCGATTCTGTTTGAACTTCTTTCGGGCCGCCGTCCTGGAGCATCATCCTCGGTCGCCGCTATGATTGAACGGGCTCTGAAAGAGCAGCCCCCTGAGCCTCTTCCTGGCTCGATCAGCGCGGAGGCAGCCGAGCGCCGCGCTATCTCAAAGACACGCCTCGGCCAATTGCTGCAAGGCGATCTGGAAACCATCACCGGCAAGTGCCTGCGACCGCAGCCACAGGATCGCTACGCCTCCGTCGATCTCCTCACCCAGGACATCGAACGCTATCTGGCGGGACGCCCGGTACTCGCTCGTCCGCAGACAGCAATCTATCGCGTAGGTAAGTTCGTGCGCCGGAACCGTAAACTAGTCGCCGCCCTGACGTTTGCGGCAGTTGCGCTTGCATCTGCCCTGGCCTACGCCGAAGTCAAGCAGCGCCGTGCGATCGAAGAGGGGCGACGGGCAGAGCGAATGCAGAACTTCATGTACTCGCTGTTTGCTCTGGCAAACCCCCATTTTCTCGGCAAACCTACCCTGAGCGTGAACGAATTTCTGAATCTGGGAGTGAAATCGCTGCCGCTTTACATCCATGATCCGGCGGATTTGAGGGCAGCGCAGATCAGCCTCGCGAAATCGATGTGGGACAACAGCGACCACGACGATGCGAGTGCGGTCTTCGATGAGACGTTGCGATCCGCCAGGAGGCAGGGCGATGTGGATGCGGAAGTTATTTCCCTCGCCTTTTCCGGAGACATTGCCTTCGGTCGCGGCGATCTGCCGGGGGGAAAGTCGATGACAGCGGAAGCGCTGGAATTATCGAAGCAGCGCAGTGTTTCTCCGGAAGCTCGTGTCTACGCGGAGAGCTTCTATGCCGTGAACCGAGAGGTGAACGAGCTGCCCAGCCAGCAGAATCTGGACCTGCTGCGCAAGGCACAACAACAAGCAACGAGCCAGCATCTTGCCGCTCACGACGTAGCATATGTCACCACGCTCCTCGGCTCGGTGCTCAGAAATCGAGGCGATCTTGCTGGGGCTGTCCAAATGGATCAGCGCTCCCTGGAACTCTATCAGCAGGATCCTGCATACAAGTGCGCTGCGACCACTCCGCAGGGAGAACTCGGCAACATCGACTATCTTGGCGGCAAATGGCAGGACAGCCTCATGCAGCACGAGCGCGTGACCGAATTGGCCGTCGAGTGCTATGGAAAAGACAGCCCGGACGCTCTGTACTGGGAGCAATCTGTCGGACGGGACCTGGTGTGGCTGGGAAGGGGCCAGGATGCGGTGCGGCTCATGGAGCCAGTGGTCGCTGCGGAAAGGAAAAACGACGCGGGTCACGGTGGCCCCCAGCTCTCTCGCGCCCTTTATGTTCTCGCCAGCGGCTACCTGCTGACCGGCAGGCCGCAGGATGCCGAGAAGCTGGCGCGCGAGGAGATGGCGATGGCCACGGGAAAGCTGAGCCCCTCTTCGCGAGGATTCGGTGTAATGGATCTGCTGCGCGCCCAGGCTTTGGCGGCCCAGCATCGCGATCGAGAAGCGATTCCTTATGCCGTTCTGGCGGTTCGAGCCATGGGTCCGGAACGTCCGAATGACGACTATCCGATTCGGATACAGTGCGCCCAGGCACGCGAGCTTCTCGCCAAACTGCAGGCCGAGCCATCGGTGAATGGTGCGTCCCCGGCTGTTTCAGCTGCGCCATGACGGGAAAGCGTCCGCCCCGGCCTGGGCGAGCCCAGCAAGGCGTGAGATCCCATCCATCAGCCAGTCATTAGGAATTCTGGGTTTGGGATGACGCACTTTCCTGCAACCTGGCGCGTACGGTGCAGGAGACTCACCGCCATGAACCGAAAATCTGCATGGAGCACTGTGCTCCTCCTCACGTTAGTGGGGACGACTGCTCTTGCTCAGGCTTCCGCTCCGTCCACGCAGCCCGTTTCCCCCGCGCCTGCAAAGAAATCCGTCCGTTATGGCCAGCTGCCCCTCAGCTTTGAGCCGAACGTCGGCCAGAGTTCCCACGAGGTTCAGTGGCTGTCGCGGGGGCAGGATTACACGCTGTTCCTCAGCGGTCCCGACGCGGTTCTGGAAGTCAGCAGGGTCGCCCCGGACGCGAAGCATGGCGGCGCAGCGAAGGTCGACACCACCGCATTGCGGATGAATCTCCTCGGTGGCAATCTCACCTCCGCCTCGACCGGCGAAGAGCCGCAGACCGGCAAAGTGAATTACTTCACCGGCAACAACAGTGCGGACTGGCACCGCAACGTCTCCCTCTTCGGCCGGGTTCGCCTGCGTCAGGTTTATCCCGGCATCGACCTGGCTTACTACGGCCATCAGGGACAGCTGGAGTACGACTTCATCGTGGCGCCGGAAGCCGATGCCTCGGCGATACGCTTACGGTTCGACGGCGCCACTCCGCAACTGGCCGGCAACGGGGATCTGGTGCTGCCGGTCAACGGCAGCGAGGTCCGCTTCCATCAGCCCGTCGTTTACCAGATGCAGGACGGCGTACGGCAACCGGTCGATGGCCGCTTCACGATGGCCAAAAACCATGAGGTAACGTTTGCGCTCGGCGCCTATGACAAATCCCGCGAGCTGGTGATCGATCCAACGCTGGTCTATACCGGCACCTTCGGCACAGCCAGCGAGAGCGATGCCCCCGCCGCCATGGCCGTCGATGCCAAAGGCGAACTGATCATCACCGGAGCTACTTACGACCTGAATTTCCCCGCGACCTCGGGGGCCTATCAGACCGCCTGCGGCCCGGTCAGCGCGACGGATACGCAGAACGGAGTTTTTCGTTGCGCGGTCGGGGATCAGCCCGGGGCGCTCAGCTCGGCCTATATCGCAAAACTCAGCGCGGACGGCACCAGTCTGGTTTACGCAACCTACCTTCACGGTATTACCGGATGGGAAAAAGGATCGGCCGTGCAGGCCGACGCAGCCGGAAACGCCGTAGTGGTCGGGCAAACGGCTTCGGCTGACTTCCCGCTGGTCCATGCCCCGGCCATTGCACAAATGTCTTTGTGCCAGCCGCACATCCCGCTGGCCGGTGGCCCCCCCGTACAAACCTGTAACGGTTACTTCGACGGCGGCGGCACCGAGTGGACGATTCAGGGACCGTCCGGCTTCGTCACCAAACTGAGTGCGGATGGTTCCACCCTGCTCTACAGCGCATTCCTTGGCTTTAGCGGAACAACTTATCCGCAGTCGCTCGCGCTCGATGCCTCCGGCAACATGTACATACTGAGCGAGATCAACGACGCCGATCCCAATCCGAATACCAGTAATCCGGATGAAGTCTTGTACCCGACGACGTCAACCGCGTTCCAGACCGGTGGTGTAGGCGACTATGGAACTGCATTTACAGCTTTGAGCGCGGATGGACAAACCATCCTGTATTCGACGATCTATGGAGAGACACAACCAATCGACAGTGGTTGCGGAAGCTGCCTGAATGGCACCGTGCCTTCAGATGTTGCTGTGGGGCAAAACGGAATCGTTTTCATCGCCGGAGAAACCAGAGTTACTACCCTGCCGGTGTCTGCTGATGCTGTGCAAACTACATGCCTGCAGTCCACGCCAACCCAATGCGCAAATAACGTGGGGTACGTAGCCGCATTCGATATCACCAAGTCAGGCCCGAGTTCTCTGGCCTGGGCTACCTACATCAGCGGACCGGATAATCCGAACACAGCGGTCAGCACCCAGCTGAATTCAATCGCCGCCGATGCCGATAACAACGTGTATGTCACCGGCTATACGACCGACGCACTGTTTCCAACCACGGCCGGCGCCTATGCCACCACCTGCCCCCTCGACGGCAGAAGCGGCGCAAACTTCTGCGATAACAGTGTCTTCATCAGCAAGCTGAACTCTACCGGTTCGGCGTACACATGGTCCACCTTCCTCGCTCCAACCCAGGGTGCCTCCTCCGGCGGAACCTCGAATGCAATTGCGATCGATGCGCATAACAATGTTTACGTCTACGGCGACTCGGGAAACCTGATTATTCCCGCGGTCAGTCCGTTGCCGCAGTACCCGGATAACTGGTATCAGCCCTATCCGTTTGTCAGTGTTCTGAACCCCACCGGCACCAACCTCCTCTTCTCCAGCCAGATTGCCCCCAATAACTACGTCACTTCCATGCAGAACGGAATGACGCTGGACCCGGCCGGCAACATCTATCTGGTTGGTAACACACAGGGCCAACAAACCTATTTCGAAGGAAACACGACACTCACCAGCTGGCCCACCACCAAGGGCACTTACACCACTGCATACACAGGTACAGGACCAATTCCGTTCTTCGTGAAGATCGCTGCTCTGCTGGAGCCGACGGCGACTACGCTGACGGCATCGCCCACCACGACGGCTGCAGGCCAGGAAGTCACCTTTACAGCAAAGGTGGCAGGAACTGTGCAAACCACGCCTGCTCCCACCGGTACGGTGACTCTGACCAACACCGCCGTCTCGCCTGCCGCAACGATCGGCACCATCGATCTAAGCGGTGGAAGCGGCACCTACAAAACCTCATCACTGGCGGCCGGAAGCTACACTGTGGTTGCCAGTTATTCCGCCGACTCGATCTACGATGTCAGCACCAGCAGCGCCCTGAAGATAACGATCAACGCGCCGGCGAAGGCTGCGGTCGCATTGTCCGTTCCTGCCAGCGCTCTTGTCGGAGCTTCCGTTACCTTAACCGCGACGGTGAGCGGAAGCGGAGGGACGCCTACCGGAACCGTTACGTTCTATGACGGCACCACGATTTTGGGAACCGGAACCCTGGCGAACGGCAAAACCAGCTACACCACCAGCAGTCTCGCAGCGGGAACGCACAGCATCACGGCTGGCTACGGAGGCGACAGCACCTTCGGCAGCGCGACCAGCACCGCTTCCACGATCGACATCACCAGCCTCGCCACGCCGACGATCGTACTGAAGGTGCCCTCGACAGCGGTGGCGGGCGCATCGGTCACGCTGAGCGTCACCGTCAGCGGCTCAGGCGCGACTCCAACCGGCAATGTAACTTTCCTTGACGGCACAACGAAGTTGAATACGGCAGCGCTTGCCACTGGAGCAGCCAGTTATGCAACAACGTCGCTGGCCGCAGGCACGCACAGCATTACCGCCCAGTACGCCGGGGATAGTAACTACGCATCGGGCGTCTCAACCGCGCAAACCATCGTCATTTCTGCTCCGTCCCCGGATTTCGCCCTCTCTGCAAGTCCAACGTCGGCAACCATTGCAGCTGGGGCTACGACTACCACAACCATCAGTGTCACTCCATCCAATGGATTCGCCACGGCCACAACGCTGAGCTGTTCTGGACTGCCGGCAAATTCCACCTGCTCCTTCAGTCCGGCCAGCGTAACTCCGGGCAGCGGCTCAGCCACCTCCACTCTTACCATTGCGACCAACGTCAGCACGACCGCGAGCGCAGCTTTGCGCGTCGGCTCGCACGGGGGCGGACTTGATCGTTTTGCACTTGCCGGATCGGGCAGCGCTTTGCTGGCGCTGATACTCTGGCCCGCCACTCTCTCCCGGTCCTGGCGTCGCAGGCAGCGCCAAGCCTGGGTTCGCATGCTGGCCTTCGCCGCCATCTCTGTGCTCGCAGTCCAGGTACTGACAGGTTGCGGAGGTGGAGGCGGGGGTAAGTCAAACTCCGGCCCGGTGACACCTGCCGGGACCTCCTCCGTAACCATTACAGGGACCGCCGGCGCCGACACGCACACAACCACTTTCACACTCACCGTTCAGTAAGCAGGAAAGCGAAGGGGCCGCTCCGTTGGGAGCGGCCCTTTTTCTGCGTCGATTCCTTCGGATCAAGATCGCTCAGGTGAAGCTCCGTATCCTCTCCGATGTAGCTCCTTACTCCCGTGAATATCAGAAATGGGCCGGAGCCGTGCGCAAGGAATCCCGTGGCCCAAAGTGGCCTCGACCGTGAGGCTTCTGCCCGCCCCTCGATCCTGTTCCACGAATGACTGCATTTTCATCTTGTTTCGCCTCTCCGCCCGTCGCGACCCCATCCATACTCTCCTGCCAAAGACGGTACCGAATCGGTATCCGATAGCCTGGAGACCCGCGCGGGACGTGGACTCGCCGCCTGCCGCCCTTGACCCTCCGAGGCCCGCTGGCATCCGCTCACCCTGGATCCGGATTCAACCTGGGTGGCTACCATCCCCCAACATCGCCGCAAGGCCATACCCTCTTGGGCTGCACTTTGAGACGAATCTCGTGGCGTTACAGAGCGTAATCACCGCGTTCCCAAACGCGGCGAAGCGAGGCAAGCAGGTCGGCGGCAGAGACGCCCTTGAGAAGATAGTCCGAGGCAAATGCGTAGCGCGAAGGTTCCAGAGCTTCTTCGGCTGGATGCCGTGCAACGAGTACGAATCGGGGGCCTCCTTTCGCAGCCAGAAGGCGCAGCGCCTCGCAGTCCTTCGGCGTAAGGGCCGCCTCATCGACCAGCGCTACATCGGCAGGATGTTCTGCAAGAAAAGCAATCGCCGCGCTGACTGAACCAAACTGGGCCAGCAGATCCAGGTCTGTCTGCGACTCCAGCACAATGCTCCAGCCGAGCCGCTCAAGCCTGGACCGAATAACGAGGACCACGCGAATGGGATTTCCCAGAGCCGGAGGCGGGTGGGTCGGCGAGTCATTCTGCGAGAATTTCGTCAAGATGAGATCAGCTCGTGGGTCGGCCGGAGAAGTAGGTCCCGGCTCTGCTATCCGGTACTCGCCATCGTATCCCCGCACAGCGGGGCTGCCATCCGACCTAAGTCGGATTCATCTTGGTGCCGTTTAGCATTCAATGGGTGCGAATATCAATAGCGGCATTCTCAGGAGGCTCCGCTTGAAGAGAGCATCGCTGCGCATCGGCATTGGCTGTGTCGCCACGCTGGCGGCTGCCGCGTTGATCTCTGCGCAAAGTACAAACTCACTGCAGCTGCAGCCTTTTGTCGTCGATCATCGCGGGGCACAGGCCAGGCCCTCGCCGGTCGATGTATCGTTCCTGCTGGACCCACCTGCTGGGAAACACGGATTCATTCATGCGGCGGGCGGTCACCTGGTGGATGGTAGCGGGCAGCGGGTGCGGCTTTGGGGCGTGAATCTCACGGAGTGGAGTCCCGGTTCCACAATGATTCCCTCGAAAGCGGACGCGCCGATGTGGGCTGCAACGCTGGCGCGCTACGGTGTGAACTGTGTGCGCCTGCAGTTTCTGGATCTGCCCGCGCCGCGCGGCCTGATCGCTGCCGAACCACAACGACACGCGCGCCTTCGATCCCGAACAGCTCGACCGCGAAGATTTCTTCCTCGCGGAACTCGAGAAGCGGGGGATTTATATCGATTTCAATTTGCTGGTCGGCCGTCCCTTCAAGGCGGGCGACGGCGTTACGGATGCGGACAAGCTGCATGAAGGCGCGAAGGCCGTCAGCCTCTACGACAAGACACTGATTGAGTTACAGAAGGAATACGCTCGCCAGCTGCTGACCCACGTCAATCCGTACACGAAACGTTCGTATGCGCAGGACCCGGCCGTGGCCATCGTCGAGATCAACAACGAGAACGCCATTTGGCTCGGCTTCCCATCGCCATCGCCCTTCTACGCGCACGAGCTCGACGATATTTACAACGCCTGGCTCCAGAAGAATGCCACCGCGGCGCGAACTGTGGTCGCTGCGCAGAGAGACCGGTACACAGGGCAGCGATCCCATCCCCCTGCTGTCGGGGCCGGAGGTTGGCGCGGCGCCGAAGGATCGCTTCAACGTGGAATCGCGCTTTTTTCTGTGGCTGGAGAGCGGCTACTTCAGCTACATGCGCGAATTCCTGCAGAAAGAACTCGGCATTCGCTGCCTGATTCTCGCAACGGCCGACCATAGCCATCGCAGCACCGGCTATCCGCTGCTTCTCGCCACGTCTTCCTTTGACGCCGTCGATGGTCACGACTACTGGCAGCATCCGTGGGAACGCAAAGTGAAAGCCCCCATGGTCGACGATCCGGTCAACTCTACGGTGGTGGAGTTGTCGCGCACCGCCGAGGCGGGCAAGCCGTACACGGTGAGCGAGGTGAATGAGCCGTTCCCCAACGATTACGGCGCGGAACAGATTCCCATCCTCGCCGCCTATGGCGATCTTGAGGACTGGGACGCGATCCTCTGGTACACCTTCGAGCCGAAGAGCGATCCCGGCTGGAAGCCCTATATCGGCGACCCATTCGACATTTCTCTCGATCCGATCAAGATGCCGGAACTCGCGGCGGGAGCGCTGATGTTTCTGCGCGGCGATGTGAGCCCCGCGCGCGAGACCGTTGCGCGCTCGTACTCCGAAGACGAGGTGTTCGACAGCTACCGTATGTGGGAGCAGGACCGGCCTTATTTCACGCCGGGGTTTCCGCTGTGGATTCCGCTGCAGCACGATTCGCGCATCGCATCTCTCGACGACGGACCCACTGCGAAATTTGCCGCGGGAGCTGAACCCGATCCGATTGTCTCCGACACCGCGCAGCTTGCATGGTACGGTGCGAAGCGCAATGGAAGGGTGATCGTCGATACGCCACGCACGCAGGCGCTGATCGGATTCGCATGCTACGCAGACCAAATCGCCGGCGAATCTCGCGGCCGATATCGTCAATCCCTTTCTGCGCTGTGATACTCACTTCGCTGGACGTGCAGCCCATCGCCCACAGTGCCAGGCTGTTGCTCACCGCAGGCGCTCGCGTGGCTAATACCGGCATGCAGTGGAACTGCTAATCGCAGCGGACTTACGCAATGGGGCGGATCGCCGACGCTGATCGAGCCGGTGACCGGGCAAATTGAACTGCGCGGCCTCGACGGAGCCACCACCGTGCTCGCCCAGCCGCTGGATGGAGCCGGCCAGCCGCTGGGTCCGCCGATTTCTGCCGTCCAAAAAGGTGGCGCGTGGCAGATTACCGTGGGAGTGCCGGCGACGACCTGGTACGTCATCACGGTCCAGAGATAGCGCGATCCGACCTACAATCGCAGTGACCATGAGAATGCCGGTCCACAAGCCGCAATGGATTACCCGACGCCTGTTGTTGTTCGCAGCGATACTGGCGCTGGCCTGCGTGCAGAGCGTTCGCAGCGGAACCCGGCGGCTACACGCGCAAGCTGTGGCAGACGCAGGATGGCCTTCCCGAGCAAACCGTTCAGGCCTTTGCGCAAACCGCGGACCACTATCTATGGATCGGGACCACCGGCGGCCTGTTGCGGTTCGACGGAGCGCGGTTCACCCTCTTCGACCACGGCAACACGCCGCAGCTGCACGAAAACAGCGTCTTCGCACTGCTCACTTCGCGCGATGGCAGCCTGTGGATCGGCACCGAGGGCGGCGGCCTTACGCGCTACGCAGAACGGCAAGTTCCGCTCCTATGGCGCGGAAGACGGATTGAGCGACGGCTTTGTGCGCGCGCTGTACGAAGATCGCGGCGGGACAATCTGGGTGGGCACCGATAACGGCCTGCTGCGTTTCGCAAACGGCCGCCTCGTCCGCGTGGACGGCATCGGCAATGTCCCGCCGCTGGCCGTCCATGCTATTGCGGAAGATCACCGCGGCGGTCTATGGGTCGGCGGTTCGCGCCTGCTGCGGCTCGATGCGGGCCAGGTGCGGGAATACACCCTGCAGGGCGGGCGCCAGCCAGAATCGCGTGAAATCCATCCTCGAAACACGCGATGGCACCGTATGGGTAGGCACAGTCTCCGGCCTTCATCGCATGCGTCCAGGCGCGCACAGCTTCGAGCGAGTTGCGGGCATCACGCAGACGGTTCGCGTGCTCCGGCAGATTTCCGACGGAACCGCTGTGGGTCGGCACCATCGGCCAGGGCATTCGCCGCGTGGTGGGCCAGGACTTGACCGCCATCACTGCGCCTGACTCGCTGCCCAGCAACACGGTGCTCAACGTGTTCGAAGACGACGAGCAAAACCTTTGGATCGGAACCCAGGCGGGCATGCTGCGCCTGACGCACACGCCGGTGCGCATTGTTCCGCTGCCCCAGGCGGCGGATTCCGACTTCGGCACCCTCTACGCGGATCGCGATCGAACGCTTTGGGTCGTTTCCACGGATGTCTTTCAGGTGCGCAACGGCGTTGCAGCACCGTGGCCGCACCCGCAGCTGGGGCCGCTGCATGCGCGCAATATTTTTCGCGACCGCTCCGGAGCGTTGTGGATCGGGACCGACGGCGATGGGCTGATTCGCATCAGCGGACGGAAAGATTCTGCGGCTCACCGTCCACGACGGTCTCGTCAACAATTTCATCCGCGTCATGCTGCAGAGCCGCGACGGCAGCATGTGGTTCGGCACCGACGAAGGCGTGAGCCACTGGAACGGGCGCGGCTTTGTGAATTACCAGATGCGCGACGGGCTCTCCTACTTCAGCACGCGCGCGCTGGTGGAAGACCACAACGGCGACCTGTGGATCGGCACCGATCGCGGCCTCAGCCACATGCGGAACGGCTACGTTCCTCCACGATGCCGCGACGGCGGCTCTGGCCGAGGAAAAGGTCTGGTCGATCCACGAAGACGCGGACGGCAGCTCTCTGGTTCGGCACGCGCAGCAACGGCCTCTACCGGTGGAAGGCCAATCGCCTCGCTCATTACACGACCGCGCAGGGATTAGCGAGCAACAGCATCTATCAGATCGTCGAAGACCGCAAAGGCGGCATGTGGCTGAGCGGCCCGAATGGCATTTCCCTGCTGCGCCGCGAGGAGCTCGACGAAGCGGCTGACGATCCTTCGCGGCATCTGTCGCTCACGCTCTACGCCGTCTCGGACGAGGTCGAGACAACGCAAATCTACGGCGGCCGCCAGCCCTCGGGCTGCGTCGATGCCGACGACAGCGTCTGGTTCCCCAGCAACAAAGGGCCCATCCACATCACGCGCGACACAGCCCCGCCGCTTCCCCTGCCGCCCGGTGGTGATCGACGACGTCGCCATCGACGGACGCAGCGTCGATCCCAGCCCAGCCCATTCTTCTCAACCCCGGCGCCACGCGGTTGGAAGTCTCGTGGTCGCCGATTCTGCTGCGCTCGCAGGAAGGACTGCGCTTCCGCTATCGTCTCGACGGTTTCGACACGGCCTGGAGCGACGCTTCGCCGCGTCGTGTCGCATCGTGGACCAATCTGCCGCCCGGCAAATACTCCTTCCGCGTTGCCGCTTTCGAAATCAACCAGCCCCAGGCGACCTCGACGCTGACGCTCCCCATCGTTCAGAAGCCGCATTTCTGGCGCACGTGGTGGTTCCTCGGCTGCTGCCTGCTGCTGATCGCCGCCGTTGTTCTTGGCGCTTATCGGTTCAGCTGTGGCAGATGCGCATGCGCTTTGAGGCGGTGCTGGACGAGCGTGGACGGCTGGCCCGCGAGATGCACGACACCGTCATCCAGGGATGCGCCGGCATTTCCGCACTGCTCGAAGCGCTGGCCAGCCTGCGCGAGGAAGAAACCTCGCTGCCCCAGGAGTTGCTGGAGCATGCGCGCCGGCAGGTGCGCACCACCATCGACGAGGCGCGCCAGGCGGTGTGGAATCTGCGCCAGGAGCAGCCTTCCGGCCGCATGCTCGAGACCACCCTCACCGGCATGGCTCGCCAGATCAGCGCCGAATCCGGCGTCCCGATTACCTGCGAGGTCACCGGAAAGCCGTTCTCGCTGACGCAGGTGGCCATGCATGAGCTCATGATGATGGCGCGCGAGGCGGTCTCCAACGCCGTGCTGCACGCGCATCCCCGGCGCATCGACGTGCGCGTGAGCTTCGCCCGCAATGAGCTCACGCTGGAGGTCCGCGACAACGGAGCGGGCTTCGAACCGGCCGCGGTTTTTGCCCGCGAGGATCGCCATTACGGACTGGTCGGCATGCGCGAGCGCGTGCAGGCGGTGGGCGGCGACTTTCGCCTCGACAGCGCTCCTGGAAAAGGCACAGACTTGACGGTGAGAATTCCGCGCAGAGTTTCCGGCGCACGCAGCGCCATGATGGGTGTGTAACCGATGGAGAACAGCAAGCCGATCAAAGTCCTCGTCGTGGACGATCACCCGATCGTACGCGTCGGCATCGTGGCCATCATCAATGCACGCCCTGACATGAGCGTCGTCGCGCAGTGCGGAACCGCCGAGGAAGCCCTCGACCTGTTTGAGCAGCATCGCCCCGACATTACGCTGATGGATTTGCGGCTGCCGAAAATGAGCGGCGTGGAGGCCATCCGCGCCATTCGCCTGCGCCATCCCAAAGCCTGCTTCGTCGTGCTCACCACCTATGAGGGCGACGAGGATATCTATCAGGCGATCGAGGCGGGCGCGCGCGCTTACGTTATTAAGGGCATGCCGCACGAGGCGCTCATCGATGCGCTGCGTCGCGTCCACGCGGGCGGCCGCTTTCTTCCTCCCACCGTCTCGCGCGCTCTCGCCTCGCGTACGCCTGACTCCGATCTGAGCGCACGCGAGCGTGAGGTGCTTGGGTTGCTGGCCCGCGGCGAAACCAATAAGGAGATCGCCCACCACCTCGGCATTACGGAAGCCACGGTCAAGTGTCATGTGAGCGTGATCCTCATGCGGCTCCAGGTCTCCGACCGCACCCAGGCGGTAGTCACAGCGCTGCAGCGCGGCCTGGTTCACCTGTAAGTCATCCGTCTCCGACTTTGGTCGGATTCCATCGCATATTCCGGCGCGTAAAGTAGCTGAGACCTCATCTGCCGTCGAGGTGAGATTGTAGGCCGTGACCGCGCCGACCAGTGAAAATGCTTGCATGAACGAGAAAAATGGAGATTCCGCCGCTCTGCTGACGCGCCGCGATTTGCTGGGCCGCACGGCTCGCGGCGTCGCGGCTCTCTCCGTCTCTCCCTGGCTGAGCCGCGCAGATTTTATGCTGCCGACTGGGGATGTGGCTCCCCGCACGCGCGACACTTTCGACTTCGACTGGCGCTTTACCCTGGGCGATCCTGCGGGCGCGCGTCAGCCGGATTTCGCCGATGCATCGTGGCGCGCCGTCGATCTCCCGCACGACTGGAGCATCGAAGGGCCTACGCGGAGAACGAGCCGGCAGCGGGGCCCGGCGGCTATCTGCCCACCGGCATCGGCTGGTATCGCAAGCGCTTCACGGTCCCGGCGAGCGATCGCGACCGCATCGTCACTCTGGAGTTCGACGGCGTCTACCAGAACAGCGAGGTCTGGATCAACGGCCATTCGCTCGGCGCTGCGCCCCTATGGATTTGTTCCCTTCGCCTATGAGCTGACGCCGTATCTCCGCTTCGGGGCGGAAAATGTAGTTGCGGTGCGCGTGGATAATTCGCGCCAGACCAATTGCCGCTGGTACTCCGGCTCGGGCATCAATCGTCACACCTGGCTGCTGAAGACCGATCCGCTGCGCGTGGCGTATTGGGGAACGTTTGTCACCTGTCCCCAGGTCGGCGCGGATCATGCTGCAGTTCGCGTGGAGACGACCGTCGCCAACGGCCGAGATCGTGCGACGTCCTGCACGCTCGTTTCGACTCTGCTGGACGCCTCCGGAGGCGTGGCCGCCACAGACAAAACCCCGCTCGACTCGCACCCGGCGAGTCGTTCCGATTCGTGCAGGAGCTGAGTCGTTGCCCAGCCGAGTTTGTGGTCGGTCGAACATCCGCAATCTCTACACCGTCCGCGCAACACTCGTCGCAGGGCGACCGCATCGTCGATGTTATGCGACACGCCGATCGGCATTCGCTCCGCGGTGTTCGACGTGAACCGCGGATTCCTGCTCAACGGCGAACACGTCAAGCTGAACGGCGTATGCGTCCACCAGGACGCCGGTTGCGTCGGCTCGGCCGTGCCGGAGCGCATGTGGGAGCGGCGACTGGAGCTGCTGCGCGAGATGGGATGCAACGCGATTCGCACCAGCCACAATCCGTACGCCGCGGAATTTCTCGACCTGTGCGACCGCATGGGATTTCTGGTCATGAACGAGGCCTTCGACGAATGGCGCGTCCCCAAAGGGCAAATCAAGAATGGCTATCACCTCTATTTCGACGAATGGCATGAGCGCGACCTGAAGAACTTCATCCACCGCGACCGCAATCATCCCAGCGTGGTGCTGTGGAGCGCGGGCAACGAAGTTCCGGATCAGTCCGCGCCCGACGGCGCTGAGACGCTGCGCGGACTGCTTGCGATCTTTCACGCGGAAGATCCGACGCGGCCGGTGACGGTCGCCTGCGATCAGATTGCGTCCGAGCCGCTCGCGAATCGCGTGCGTCCGGAGTTCCTCGCCCAGCTCGACATCGTTGGCTACAACTACGTCGATCGCTGGCGCAATCGCGCCGACCTCTACTACAGCATCGATCGCGAGGCGTTTCCGCAGCGGCGTTTCATCGGCACGGAGAGCGTGGGCGTGGGCGGCATTCGCGGCGAGTATCGCGACCTCGCGCCGCAGAAAGGCGACGCCGACGCGCCCTGGTTCAGCCATCCCTCGAATCTGCGCATCGATGCCGAGCAGCTGTGGCAGTTTGTCGACGTGCACGATTACGTTTCCGGCGATTTCATGTGGACCGGCATCGACTATCTCGGAGAATCGCGCTGGCCGATGAAGAGCGCTTCGTCCGGCGTGATGGACACCTGCGGCTTTCGCAAAGACGGCTTCTACTTCTACCAGAGCCAGTGGACCGCCAAGCCGATGCTGCATCTGTTTCCGCACTGGAACTGGCAGGGCAGCGAGGGCGCGATCGATTCCGGTGACCTGCTACACGAATTGCGACACGGTGGAGCTGTTTCTGAACGGAAAATCGCTGGGCGTGAAGGGTTACGAGTTTCCGCGCCTTGGCATGGAGGGCCGCTACGGCAATTTTCCGGCGCGTGCGCGCGTGGTGCGCACCACCGCCGATCTGCATCTCTCCTGGGACGTGCCCTACGAGCCGGGAACGCTGCGCGCCGTCGGCATGAAGGACGGCAAGGTCGCGATTACGGAAGAAGTTGTCGACGACCGGCGAAGCATTCGCCATCAGCCTCAGCGCCGATCGCACGCGCATCGCAGCCGATCGCCGCGATGTTGCGCACGTCACCGTTGCGATTCAGGACGCGCAGGGGCGCGTTGTTCCGGGCGCGGACAACAACGTCAGTTTTTCGATTGAGGGCGCGGGACGCCTGATTGGCGTCGACAACGGCGATCCGGCCAGCCACGACAGCTACAAAGCCGAGCAGCCGGCGCGCCTTTCACGGATTGTGCCTCGCCGTTGTGCAGGCGACACATACCGGTGGACTGATCAAAATCGCAGCGGTCTCGACGGGGCTGCGACCAGCGTCGCTGACCATCACCGCCAGCTAGAGAATTATGGCTGTGGATTCTCCGTGTCCGGCTCGTCGCTTGTTTGCGCCTTCACGTGTCGATTCATCTCCCCGTACACGCTCGCCACTTTGTCGTGTGCGGCGCGAATGGTTTGGTAAATGCGGATCTGTTCCTGCGCCTCCTGCATTCGTTGCGCCGCCTTCAGCGCCATCGCGTAGCGGTAGTGGGCTTCGCCGTTCAGCGGGTCTTCGTCGACGACCTTCTCGCAGCAGCGGCAGTGCGTCGGCAGGCTTGATCCTGGCGCATGAGGATGCGGGCCAGGCCCATCAACGCCTCAACGTCGCCGGGAACCATCTTCCGCGCACGCTCGTAGTGCGTCTGCGGCTCGTCCAGATCGCCAGCCAGCCACGCGTCGCGCCCCATCTCACATTCGATTCGCGCGCTTTCTCCATCCACGCGCAGCGCCAGCTCCAGTTCCTTCTGCGCATCGGCCTGTGCGGTCGGAACTGGTGGGGTCGGCTTCGAGGATGGCTTCCGCCAGCTCAAAATGCGCGCCGGGAAGGTACGGGTCCTTCTGCAGGGCCTCGCGATAATGGTCCGCGGCGTCTTTCAGATCGCCGGCGATTGACGAGGTGTTCCGCGACCACCTCCTGCATGCGCGGTGAATCCGGGGCCAGTAGCGCGAGCTTATTCAGCGTGTCGTCGGCCATATCCTGGTAGACATTTTGCGCGAAGAAGAGGATGTCGATGTTCTCCGGGTTCATCGCCACCAGCGTCCGCACGACGGGCAGCGTGTGATCCAGGTCGCCGCGCTGGTAGTCGTAGTCGGCCAGTTCCACGCCGATTTCGGTGCGCAGTTTCGGATCCGTCACCTTCGCGAATCCTGCTTCCAGGTGCGCCTGCGCGCCGGGTTCGCCCATGCGCTTTTCGCAGATGCCGAGCAGACCCTGCGCCGATGCGAGGGTTGGAGCCGCTTTGAGGGCAGCGTGCAGCTCTGTCTCGGCCGCACTACAGTTGCCATGCATCAGCGCTGCGGTGCCTTGTTGCAGATGAACGGCAACTGTTTGCGCCCGGCAGGCAGTCACGGCAAAAAATCCCAGCAGCAAAAGACTGACGCCGATGCGCACCCGCACCGTCACAAAACAGGAATGCTTTTTCATCGAGATCTCCAGGGCCGGTAGCAGCGCAATTTTACGCTGCCCGGAAAAAAGAAAGCCCATGCGAGGGAGGCCATCCCGCATGGGCTTCTGCGCACGCACTGCATTGCGGTCAGAACGTGAATCGTGCTCCCAGCTGGATTTGCCGGCTGGTGTTGGCGCCGGTTATCACGCCCCCTCCCGCAACCCCTACCCCCGCACTTGGCTGGCTGAAGTTTGGATTGTTGAGCGCGTCGAAAGCATCGGCCCGCACCTCCATGTGGGTGTCCTTCCCAGCCCACTCTCCCAGCCAGAATGTTTTGCCGAGGCTGAAGTCCACGTCGCGCCAGTCCGGCCCGCGCAGCATGTTGCGCCGCGCATCGCCAAACGTATTGTTAGCCGGAACTGCAAATGCCGCGGTGTTGAACCACTCGCTGATCGTGGGATGAGCCAGCTTCGGGTTCCCCACCACATTCGGGAACCACGCATATCCGCAGTAGCACTGTGCCGCCTGCGAGTTGCTCTCGTCCGCGCTGCCCACGGTCGGGGTAAAAGGCACTCCGGAGTGCGCCTGAAAGACGCCCGTGAGCCGCCAGCCGCCGAGCGCTTCATCCGCAACGCCGTGCAGCGGCAAAATCGCGCCCTTTGCCAAACGGCAGTTCCCACGTGGCATACCCGTTCAACGACTGCGGGACATCCAGTTGCGACAATCCGTAGTTCGCCGCCGGATCGTACGCGTTCTGCCATACGTCAATGGTCTCGTAATGGCCGTTGCTGGTGCCTGCATCCATGGTCTTCGACCACGCGTAGTTTACGAGGAACGAAATGCCGTGCGTCATCCGCTTTTCAAAGCGCAGCTGCAGAGCGTTGTAATTGGAGTAGCCATCGAAGATGGCCCCGTAAATATAGGTGTATTGCGGATAAGGCTCCGCCGAGCGCGCCCTGGCTCAACTGGCTCGCCGGGACCTGGTTGATGTCGCGATTGAAATTCAGATGCGTGCCCTTTGGTGAAGACATAGCTGCGCATCCACCAGCATGCTGCCCGGGAACTGATGCTGCACGGAGAGCATCGCTTCCTGGTAGTACTCAATGGGCATGTGCGTCGGGTAGTAGTAGACGCCCTGGTAGTTGTATTTCGCGTTGCTGAAAGCAGACTGCTGCGGATAAATCACCGACCCGGCCGGCGGTCCGGAGGCCAGCGTCCACGGCGTCGGATAATACTGGATGCCGGTGGTGAAGTTGGACGAATAGCCGTTCGATCCCTGCGGATTCAGGCCGAGGCCCAGCGCGCCATCCGTGTAGGACTCAGCCGATCGCGGAGCGTCGAAGACGCCGTAGCTGGCGCGGATCGACCACCTGGGTTGGGGCGACCAGGCAACGCCCAGCCGCGGATCCCATTCATTCACGCCGTCCTCGATCGTGTTCCGGCCATCCTGGCCGCCGTAGATCATCGCACCCAGCGTGCCGGGCTTCACATACTGGCCGGTGTTGACCAGAGATGGATCGAAGCTGCCGAAGCGGTCGTGCTCTTCTCCCCATCCCGACTGATATTGGTAGCGCATGCCCACATTGAAGCGTCAGGTTCGGCAGCACCTTGTAGTCATCCTGCACAAAGCCCGCCAGATTCCACATCCGCGCGCCCGGTTTCTTCGTAGTCGTACACGTACCATCCGTAGACCTGGCCGAGCAGGAAGTCGGCGTAGGGCGCGCCGGAGGCCACGGTGCCGTAGCCGCCCGGTGGTATCGGGGTAATTGCCGCCGGGCCAGAACTGCGCCGTGCCAATGCCGTTGAACTGAAAATTGCCGGAGCTGACGTCGCCCCAGTTGGTGTAGTTCTGATAACTCTTGTCGAATTCGCCGCCCATTTTGACGGTGTGCCGGCCGCGGATCAGCGTCACAATATCGCCCGCCACGTAGGCGCCGTCGGCCAGCACCGCATGAACGCCGCCGCCGAGACCGATCTGCCCCGCACCGTCGCCGCCGTTAATCGTGATATCCGGGAAAATGTTGCCCGGCGCGTTGCCGCCGTACGCAGGCTCCATGCCCAGCTTCGCCGGGATAACCCTGGTCGTAGGTGGGGGGAACGTACTTATCCAGTTCGCGCACGCACGCCGATACGCGCTTCGTTCAGCGTGCGCGGGCTGATGGTCCACGTCTCCGTCACCTGGCCATCCTGATTCAGGTTTTGCGGAGCCTTGGTGCAGTCAAAGCCCAGCGGACAGAAGGCGTCGATGCTGTTGATGAGCGAAATCGGATATTCCAGGATCGATCCCGACAGCCGGTTGTTCGCCGATTGATGTCGTAATCCACTTTGCCCGCGTAGTAGCTTGACAGGCTGGGCTCTGTCACAACGACGCGGTAGTTGTTATAGAGCGCGGTCGGATCCGTCGGCTCAGGAAAATACTTCTGGATCGCCAGCGCCACCGGATCCATGGCGACGTTGATGGTGTTGCTCGGGAACTGCGTGCGGTAGCAGGTTCCCGCTCCGCCAGTTGGTGCAGGCTGTCGAAGCCGGACTCATAGATCGGATTGGCCAGCGCCGAGAAGTTCCCCGCCTTCATCGCGTCCGTCGGCACCGTCGAAGTCTCAACAAACGACGAATGCGCCGGATTGCGCTGATAGGTGAAATAGAAGAACAGCTTGTCGTGCAGAATCGGGCCGCCCACGCTGCCGCCAAACTCGTTCCAGCGCAGGCGGCGTGCTTTCGCCCTTGGGCTGTGAAGTAGTTGAGCGCGTTGAACGCATCGTTCTGGATGAACTCAAACGCCGAACCATGCCAGGCATTCGCGCCGCTCTTCAGGATCACGTTGAACGCGGCAACGCCGGTGCCATATTGCGCGCCGAAGGTTCCGGTAATCGCCTGCACTTCCGCGATCGAATCGACCGGCGGATAGTTGTCGCTGGCGTTCACGTCGCGCGGCTGCGTCGCGTCGGAACCTTCAATGAGCCAGTTGCCCAGGTAGCCCTGCGTCCCGTTGATGCCCACGCCCTGGCCGGAGGCATCCTGGCTTCCGCCGCCGCCAGGATTCACGCCCGGCAGCACATTCGTCAGCTCGTTGTACCAAACGCCGCCTACGGTCGGCACGTCCTCGACGGTCTTCGCGCTGAAGATGACGTGCTGGTCCGACGACTCCGTCTCGATCAGCGCATTCTGCGCGGTCACCGTGACTTCCTGCGACGCGGAGCCCACCTGCAGCGTAGCGTTGATGCCGATGGTTTCCACCTCCAGCACCACGCCCTGCTGCTCGTAATCTTTAAAACCGGTTGCCCTGAAATTGATGTTGTAGTCGCCGGGCAGCAGCGACGGCACGTCGTAGAGTCCGCTGCCGTTGGTCGTGGTCGTCGTCGACACGCCGGTATGCACGTTGGTGAGCTTCACCGTCACGTTGGGCACGACCGCGCCGGAGGGATCGGTGACAATACCTTTGATCTCGCCGGTGTTCGTGTTCTGCGCCCGCAGCGGCTGCGCCAGCAGCAGCGTTCGCTGCCGCGGCTAACGCGATCGCCCATCGCGTCCATCCATGTGCTTGCATCTTGAGTGCCTCCTCACGTCGTACCATTACGGTCCGGCACGGCCGCCAATCGGAATCCTGCGACCTTCGCCCTTTGCGCTGCTTCCCAACAGGCGCGTTCCGCGCCCTGGCTTGTCTACGGAGGAAAATGTATGCGGGTACATAGACAACGCGAATCCGACGAAAGTCGGAGCCATGCAAAGATTTCTGAAGGAGTCTAACCGCCCAGTTGCATCCTGGAGGCGTTTGCCCGGATAAGACCCATCACCGCGAGGGGTAACCTAGCGCAATAGTACTGTGGCCGGGTCTGATTTGGATGATCTGCTGCAGAAAACCGACTGCGGTCAATAGTATGCGAAGAAGCAACTGGCGGTGGATGGAGTCTGCTGCGAACCGCTCTCCGCCAGAATTCCCTGCTAACAGGGAAAATAACAGGGAGTTTTTCAAATTTTGCCACAAAATCGCCAGAGAGAAACCCTCCATCCCCTTGGATATTCGAGAGTTGTCGCGCTTGCGGACCCATTCGGACCTTCCGGGGAACAGGGAATTAATAGACGGGTATCAGGGAATATCAGTTTCCTGTTACCGATGACCATTGCCCGTTGGCGGCATTGCAAAATGTTCTTTCTATTGAAAGCGGGATTGGGAGCGAGGACCTTTACGAAGAGTCCAGGTTGGCGCAGCCCCGCAACGAGAGTGGGAATCCATGGCTGCAATCGAGGCCCCTCGATAGAGGTCGTCAGGTAAAGAGTGCTAAGTCGGGATGCCTGAAAGAGGGAGGACGCGCCCATCCACACGCATTCCGACATCGGGAGAGACGGGCACCCCAGGAACGGTGTCACTCATTTGCGGTGGTTACGAACCGGGGTAAGCGGAGCGGATAGCGGCAGGTAATCAGCGAGATCGAAGATTCGCCAGTTTACTTTGGGCGCGTTCACCGTAGACTTAGCCTGCAGCGTGGCGGAAGGACGCGACGGCATGCATCTGAGAGTCTTTCCGGTCCGTCTGCTGTGTGAGCGTGAGCTGCGCGCCGGGAACGAGGCGCAGGTGCTTTCTCCGGAAAGGGATCGGATGCAGTTCACAAAGAGGAGGGTCGCCAGGCCCGGGTTGCATGGATGCCTCCCTCTCCTGCTGGCCTATGCAGCCCTGTCGTCGGGTCTCTCCGCGGCGGCGCAAAGTGCGCCCCCGGTGAACAGCGGGGCAGAGACCGTGGCGCCGGGACCGCAAACGGAGACCGGCAGTGGCGAACAGCACAATGCATCCACGCTGATCGGCACAGTGACCGGCGCCGGCGGAGAAGTGCTGGGCGGCGCTACGGTAACGCTGATCGCGCTGGCTACAGGGAACAAGCAGACCCAGGTGACGGACAGCAACGGATTCGTATCGTTCGTGGTAGCTCCGGGGCGGTATGTGATGACGGCGACAGCTCCGGGGTTCGTTGTGTGGAGATCGGACACGCTGACGCTGGCGCCTCGGGAATTCCATGAAGTGCTGGGCATGGTGCTCGAGAAGGACACTGCGGTGGAAACGGTGCGGGTGACGGCCACCGAAAGAGAGCTGGCCACGCAACAGGTGGGGGCAGAGGAGAAACAGCGCATCCTGGGAGTGGTGCCGAACTTTTACGTCAGCTATGTGGCAAATGCTGCGCCGTTGTCGGCGGGACAGAAGTTTCAGCTGGCGTGGAAGAGCTCCATCGATCCCGTTCAATTTCGCGATCAGCGGGGTGCAGGCGGGCGTCGAGCAGGCGGAGGGCACGTATGCGGGATACGGATCGGGTGCGGAGGGATACGCGAAGCGCTACGGCGCGGCGTTCGCCGACGGGTTTAACAGCACGATGATCGGCGGAGCCGTGCTGCCGGTCCTGTTCCGCCAGGATCCGCGTTACTACTACCGGGGCCATGGCAGCGTGGCGTCGCGGGCGCTGTACGCCATTGCGACGGTCGCGATCTGCAAGGGCGACAACGGTCGGTGGGAGCCGAACTATTCGTTTGTGCTGGGGAACCTGGCGGCGGGAGGAATTTCGAATCTGTACTACCCGGCGAGCGACCGGGCGGGCGCGGAACTTACCTTGGACAATGCGCTGATCGACACAGGGCTGGGCGCATTCAATTCGCTGGTGGAGGAATTTGTGCTGAAGAAGCTGACACGGGGAGCACCGGCAAGCAGGTAGCAGAATGCGCCCTACGCTAATTCCATCGCCATTTGCGCCTCGATCATTGCAGCCGCCAGCGTAGCCCGCAGGCCCCGTCCCCGGCTGGTGGCCACAATTGCGGTCAGTGTGCGCTGGCGAAGATGACCCTCAGGTGTGTTCTCGGCCAACGAAACTTCCATGTTGCCGACAATACGGTCAGAATCCGTCAATGGGTGCGTTGGTCTGTTGGCGCACCGTGTGCGAAGAAAATGACGCCCAGAATGATGCGACAAAGAGTAAGACCCCAGCTGGGATCGGTTGCAAACAATTGTCCTAACATGTTGCTTCCAAGGCTGACGGTCAGTGCCAGCTCTAGTGTTCGACCTTGAAGCGATAGGTGAATCCCAGATAGGCATAGGTCAGCGGAGCGCCATGCTTCTCGCTCGTCATCAGTTCGCCGGGAAAGAAGTGACCAACACCAATATTGGTGACGAACGACTTGTGGTAAATGTACTTCGCCGAGGCGTCGAACTCGCTGCCGATATCGTCGCTCTTGAAGCCGCCCGTGGGCGCTGCAATCAAGCTCGCGCCAGCACCGGAGTAGATGCCATCGTGGATCGTCGCCGCGTGCAGCGATCCGCCCTGGAAGAGCACCAGGAAGTTGCTGCGCGGCGTCAACTGCAGGTTCAGGCGACGCTGCTTGATGTTCTGGAAGCCGAACAAGTCGACCAGGCCGAATGCATTGTGGTTGCTCGGATACTGCTGATCGTAGGTGCCGATGCGATCGGGATTCGTATGCGGATTACCGGTCGCGTAGTCATACTCCGCCTCGAGGTGCGGCTGCCATGGCAGGCGCTTCGTCCCATAGCCACCGCGGACGATCGCCGCGCCTGCATGAATGGAATCGTTGCTGTAGCTGCCGCGCTGCAGATCTCCGGTGCCCGACGAATCAAATCCTGAACGGCAGCTTCGTCTCGTAGTACGAGCCAAAGGTCACCTCGGTCTGGCTGCCGACCACGCCCTGCTGGCTGGTCACGCGGGGCAACGCACGAACCAGGACGAACGGCTCAATCGTGGTATGCGGCACGTACGTCGCCAGCTTCGCGTGCACGCCATGGAAGGTCAGTCCCGCGCCGTGCGTGTCCAGGCTGGTGGGATGAACCGTGACCACCGAGGTGCTGAAGATATTCAGCTGGTTGACGTTCCCGACGCGCATATAGAAGCCGTCCCAGGTACGGCTGGTGTTGGTCCAGTCGCTGATACCAACCACGCGCTCGTCGCCAATTCTCAACTCCTGCGCGGCCCACGATGAACTGCACCGGCTTGTAATGGAAATCAAGGTAACCCTGCCTCAGGTCGAAGGTGTCGCGCATGTTCGCCGCCGTATCCCGCAGCGGAAGCCCGAGCGCGTGCAGATCCATGAACTGTGCATAGAACGTCAGCCAATTCGTCGGAACCACTGTCATGCCGCCCCACACGCGGGTAAGCTCATACAGACGATCCTTGCCCGAGACGTACCCCAGCGAGGTCTGCTCCTCCGTGCGCCCACGCAGTTCCATGTCCAGCGTCATCCAGTTGGGAATATCGCTATTGTGGAAGGGCTGGACAATACCTTCCTTCAGCGGATACAGCGCTTGCTGCGCCGACCCGGAAGAGGCAAACGCAAGAATCGCAGCCATGGCCGAAACCCGTGCCAAAGCTGACCAGAGCCGAAGAGCCTTTGTAACATCGACAAATTTACGCAAAGCACAACTCCTCTAGGGCGCCCGGAGCCGTGCATTGCGCACGGCTCCGGGGTTTCATCTGGGTCCAATTTGCTTCCTGTTTACTTCTCCGGAGTGATGACAACTTCCGTCTTGGTGATCTTCGCCAGGAAGTCTTCGCCGGTGCCAATGTGTTCGTTCACCAGGCGCGATGGGGTGTGGGCGAGCCACTCACCCAGCGAAATATCCTGGTACTCGGGCGTCGGGAACACCTCGAGAAACAGCAGATCGGTATCGCCGATGTTCTCGATGTAGTGCGGCAGCGACTGATCGATGTAGCCTACGTCGCCGGGGTGGAAGTCCATGGTGCGGGCGTGTCGCGCCGGCCGAAAAGACGGTCATACGGGCTGTGCCCTTCACGTAGTACTGCCACTCATCCGCGTTCGGGTGCCAGTGCAGCTCGCGCATGCCGCCGGGCTTCACCGTTACGATCGCCGCGGCGATGTCGGTGGCCGGGAAGTTGTTGCGGTCGACGATCTTCACGCTGCCGCCCGCCGTCACTTTGGTGGGCTCCATCTTGTCGGTGAAGAAGGCAAACGTATTCGGAACCGGACCGCTGCGCCTCGTACACCTGCTTCTTCTCCTCGGCCAGCGGACGAGGCAGTTCGGTCGGGAAGATGAACTTTTCCCGCGGCGGCACATTGTCAAAGGTCGACTCCGGAACGTTAAAGTTCTTCGCCAGCACCTCCTTCGGCGTGTGGTGCAGCCAGTCGGTCAGCAGGAACGTCTCGAACTCGTTGAAGTTGCCGTCGTTGAACACCAGCAGGAACTGGCAGCCATTCTCGCCCAGACCCTGAATCGAGTGCGGCACGCCGCCCGGGAACAGCCAGAGATCCCCTTCCTTCACGTCGTCGACAAACGCCCGGCCCTTCTGGTCGACTGCGGTGATGCGCGCGCTGCCGGCCGTCATAAAGGCCCACTCGGAGCTCAGGTGCCAGTGCAGTTCGCGAACGCCGCCGGAGATCAGACGCATCTCCACGCCAGCCATCTTCTTCGACAGCGGGAAGTCGCGCACCGTCACCTGGCGGGTCCAGCCGCCAGCCTCGATGCGCTTGTGCGCCAGGGCAAAGGGGTACTTGAACGGAGGCTGGCCGCCCGCATCGGTCTCCGGCGGGTACATCGAATCCGGCTCCTGCGCCTCCAGACCCGGGTTCTTCGGCCCCAACTCCTGCTCGTTGACGCCGGTATGCGTGTCCCCGCTCAGGTCCTTCGTCTGCTGCGCCGCAGCCAGAATCGGAAGGCTCACTGCCGCTGCCAGAGCGGCCGAGGTCTTCCCCAGAAACGATCGCCGGCTGACACCGTCATTGCTCATTCCCTTGTTCCTGTCTGTCATTCTGTTCGCTCCTTGGTTCCGATTCTGTCGTAATGGAAATTTCTTCGGCAGCGGCAGGTGCGCTCGCGGGGTCCGTCGGATCATCCAATTGAAATTCGCTGCGCCTGTGCAACGTACCTTCGGCTGTCTACTCCGTCAAAGCACGCTGCCTGCCAATCGTCCAGGATGTACGGTTATCTGCGCAGTTTCAGCGATATACTTCAACCGGCGGAGTGAGTGGGCCTCATGGAGTCCAACGCCGCGCGTCGAGCATTTGACTCGACGTCCGCCATTCGACAGATCTCGGGCGGAGGCCCACGCATGACGCAACGGAGCGCTCCTACGGTGTTCGTCATTGATGACGACGTCGAAGTGCGTCTGTCCATCCAGGGTCTTCTCAGGGCGGCGGGCCTGCACTCCGAATCCTTTGGGACAGCGGAAGAGTTCTTGCGGAGCAAGGTATCGGATGGTCCGAGTTGCCTCGTTCTGGACGTGTCGCTTCCCGGAGTCGATGGCCTGGAGCTTCAGCGGAAACTGGCAGACGCCGGCGTGCGCATCCCCATCATCTTTATTACCGGCCACGGCGACATTCCGATGACGGTGAAGGCCATCAAGTCCGGCGCTGTCGAGTTCCTGACCAAGCCTTTCGTCGATCAGGATTTATTGAACGCGATTCAGCAGGCCTTCGAACACGACCGCGTCACGCGCCATCAGCAGGGTGAGATTGCCGAATTGCGAAAGCGCTACGAGTCGCTGACCGCGCGCGAACGTCAGGTCATGGGCCTGGTCGTTTCCGGCATGCTCAACAAGCAAGTCGCGTTTGAGCTGGGAACGAGCGAAATCACCGTCAAGATTCAGCGCGGGCATGTAATGACGAAAATGCAGGCGGAATCACTTGCAGAACTCGTTCGAATGGCGACCAGGCTGGAGCTTCCGGTGAGCCATAAGGCACAAGTTAAGATCAGCGAGCGATGACTGCGAGACTTTGCCCGGAAGGAGAGATGGATGAACAATCAGGGCAGGATGAAGTGGACCGCATGGCCATCGCGGTCGTGGGCGAGACGATACGGGTTCGCTCTCGTGTCTGTCGCAGCTGCTCTGATCCTGTCACGCGTATTTCTATTTTTCCACTCTCCCCAGCCTTTTGGCTTATTTGCAATTTCTGCGATCGCAATCACATTTTGGTACGCCGGGACGGCGCCGGGCGTGTTTGCTGCGGTTCTTTCGTCCATCGTCCGCGACTTTTACTTTGAAACGGGAATCAACATCGAGTCGCGGCTTCTGTTCGATCTCGTGTTTCTCGTCTTTGCGGCCCTGATGACGTGGGTGGTGAGAGAGCGCGATGAACTTGAACTGAGAGTCGCAGAACGGACAGCCGAGCTAACGCAATCCAACGACGGCTTGAAGCGTGAGATTGAGGAAAGAACGCAGGCGGAATACCTCACCGGTCAGGTGTTCGAGTATTCGCCGGATGCCGTACTGATCATCGGCCCGGATTACCGATACAGACGAGTCAACCCGGTGCACGCGCGGAACTGGGGTAAGCCCGCCGACAGCATGATCGGAATGCATATCGTCGAACTTGTGGGCGTGGCGTTCTTTGAACAAAGAATTCAACCTTTCCTGGACCGTTGCTTAGCTGGAGAGAGCGTGCGGTTCGAAGACTGGTTCGACAACGCTCGGGGTCACAGATTCCTTACCGTGAGTTATTCACCCCTGCGGTTCGGTTCCGGACGGGTGGAGGCGGCTCTGGTGATCGCTCGCGACCTCACCGATTACGCACTTGCGTCGGAGGCTTTGCGGCAAACGCAGGCGGATTTGGCACACGCCAGCCGGATGACCACGATGGGCGAGCTGACAGCCTCGCTGGCGCACGAAGTGAATCAACCCATAACCGCCGTTGTGAATGGCGCGAGCACCTGCGTGCGGTGGCTTACGCGAGACGATCCGGACGTCGGAGAGGCACGGGAAGCGGCGATGGGTGTCATTCGTAACGCCCGGCGCGCGGCCGACATCATCCAGCGTATCCGTTCGATATCGAAGAAGGGTGAAACCAGACGCCAGCTGGCCGATGTAATGAACTGATCCGGGAGATGATTGCGCTGCTGCGTAACGAAGCGAGCAGGCACCCGATTTCAATCCGGGCTGACCTTGACGCCGAACTTCCCATGGTCATGGTGGACTCTGTGCAAGTCCAGCAGGTGATGATGAACCTAATCATGAATGGGATGGATGCGATGAAGGATGTCGATCAAACCCGGGTGCTCGTTATCCGGTCGCGGCCGGCGGACGATCAGCAACTGGTGATTGCCGTGAGCGACACCGGCATAGGGTTGCCGCCGCAACAGGCGGATAAGATATTCGATCCGTTCTTTACCACCAAGCCTCACGGACTGGGCATGGGGCTGCGGATCAGCCGGTCCATCGTTGAGTCGCATGGCGGCCGTTTGTGGGCTACCGACAATGCTTCGCAGGGCGCAAGCTTTTACTTCACACTGCCCATCCCTGTCGAGGCAGAGACCGAAGCTCCGCGAGGCACTCCGGTTTAATACCAACGTATGATTGTCCGGCTCTCGGCTGGCGATCATAATTTGTCTCATGAGCTGCAATAACGAAAGCAAACTCGTAGCGATCGTCGACGATGACGAATCGGTACGCGGCACACTGTATGAGCTCCTGAGGTCTGCTGGATTTATTTCGCGAACCTTTGATTCGGCGGAGGCATTTCTCCGGTCGGGCCATCAGCAGGATACGGCGTGCCTGATCACCGATATTCGCATGCCAGGAATGTCCGGCCTCGAACTGCAGACCAGGCTCAACGCGGAGCGCTGCAAAATCCCAACCATTTTTATCACTGCGCACGGCGACGAAGAAATGCGGTTCCAGGCGCTGCGGGAAGGCGCCGTCGAATTCATGCCGAAGCCCTTCGACGATGAGCTTCTGATTGAAAGTGTCCGGGCAGCCCTGGAACGTTAATCGAGACTGAAAGGTACACAATGAGCAATAGGTTTACCTTGGCGCCATCCGATGATTGTGAGTGCGGCGATTCCAGCAGCGATCCAGGGGCTCGCCCGCGCAAATTCGAGCAGCTCATCGGCAACAGCGCTGCTCTGGAAGCGGTGCTCGAAGGCGTGAAACGAGTGGCGCCAACTGGCTCCACAGTTTTGATCCAGGGCGAGACGGGCACAGGCAAGGAACTGATCGCGCGCGCGATTCACAACATCAGCTCGCGGTGCGGACGCCCGTTCATTAAGCTGAACTGCGCCGCCATCCCGCTGGATCTGCTGGAAAGCGAACTCTTCGGCCACGAAAAGGGCGCCTTCACGGGAGCCATCGCACAGAAGCTGGGCCGCTTCGAGTTAGCCGATCAAGGAACCCTCTTTCTGGACGAGGTTGGAGACATTCCGCCACAACTGCAGCCCAAACTGCTGCGCATTTTGCAGGAACAGGAGTTCGAGCGGCTGGGCAGCAGCCGCACGCACCATGTCGATGTGCGGCTCGTCGCTGCGACCCATCGCGATCTGGCGGGGATGGTGAGAAATGGAGAATTCCGCAGCGACCTCTACTTTCGCCTGAATGTTTTTCCCGTTCAACTGCCACCACTGCGAGAGCGCCGCGAGGACATTCCGGCCCTCGTCGCGCATTTTGTCGAACTGGTGGGCCGGAGGATCGGCAGGAGAATCGACCATATCCCGAGGGAAACGATGCTGGACCTGTGCTCGTACGACTGGCCGGGCAACATCCGCGAACTACAGAATCTGATCGAGCGGGCTTTGATCCTGTCGGATAACGGAGTGCTGCCGAATCCTTTGCTGACGGCCGGAACGCAGCAAATCAGCCCTGTCTCGGCCCCAACGACTTTAAAGGACTCTGAACGAGCGCTGATTCTGCGAACGCTGGAGGCGGCTGGCTGGGTGATTGGGGGACGCGACGGCGCAGCCTCGAGGCTTGGCCTAAAGCGCACGACGCTGATCTACAAAATGCAAAGGCATGGAATTTCACGGCCCTCGGCGGACCAGGATCTCGATGTGAGCGAGCCGCCGGTGCAGACTTCCGATCTGCTCCCGCAGTGGCAATAATTGCGGATCGCGAACTCTCGCTGCCTCCGGATATAAAACCTCACCCGGACAAACGCGTCACAGGACCGACGCCAAGCGACAGTCATCTGTCGAGATCTCGACAGATGACCAGGAAATCCCGGTGCAGCACGACGCAGCAATGAGCAGAAAGGCCTCCCGGATCAGATACATCCGACGATGCCAGCTGTGGCAATATAAATGCTTTCGGAATGCCGGCGTCGTGCGGAGCCATTCAATCCTGACGAAGGCGGAGGATCTATGCGATCGGATTTGGTGTTCGGAGCATTGAAGCACGTGCCGAATCGTTTTCTGCTCACCCAACTCGCCGCAAAAGCGATTCGCGAACTGCACAAACCCAATACCCGAATTTCGGAGACGGCCAACGACGTCCTGGTGCGCTTCAGCCGCTCGCACCCGATGGCGGTTCACACCCCCACCTCACGGCCATCGGCGGTGCGGATCGACCGCAGGCGGGGCGTACCGGAACAGTTAGAGACAGGGAACAATGTGAAGAGAGCGACAACATCCGAACCCGATCAACTGGCTGAGACGGCCTGAATCCCTGCGGCCGTCGCCTGGAGAAAATGGCGCTCTGGTTCGCATCTGTTCTTGCATTCAGCGTTCCGCTGCCGCTCCTCAATCCGCTGGGATCTGCGCTCCGCCCTCTTTGAGAGCGTGTTGGGGTGATTGAACCTTCAGAGCCGTTGCGGGAGCTTCGAGGTATCCCAGCCGCCACCCAGAGCCTTGACCAGCAGCACGCTGGCTTCGAAGCGCCGCTGCATGATGTCAATATCGTTGCGCTGATTTTCGAGCAGCGCCGTTTGCCAGGTAATCACCTGCAGATAGTTATCCACGCCATCCTCGTAGCGGATGTTGAAGAGGTCCAGCGATTGCTGCGCCGAGTCCGTGGCGGCGTGCTGCTGGCTCGCTTCGATCTCAAGGTTGTGCAGCGCATTCAGGTTGTCCTCAACCTGCTGAAATGCGGTGAGCGTGGTCTGGCGGTAGAAGGCGACCGTGCCGTCGTACTGCGCGAGGGCAATGTCGGATGTGGCGCGCCGGCGGCCATGATCGTACAGAGTCTCCGACAGCGTGGGACCGACGGCGAAGAATCGGCTCGGCCACGTTAACCAGTTGACCGCGGAAGTGCCCGCGAAGCCGGCCACCGACGAGAGGGAAAGCGTCGGATAGTAAGCCGCCTCCGCGATGCCGATCTGCTCGTTGGCCGCCGCCATGCTGCGCTCCGCTGAGGCGATGTCGGGACGGCGCTCCAGCAACTGCGAAGGAAGCATTCCGGGAATGGAGGGAATCACAGGAGCGTCGATGTTGATGGGGTCGAACGGCAGCGTGAACGCCGCCGGAGGCTTACCGATAAGGACGGCGATGGCGTGTTCGTACATCGCGCGCTGAATCGCAACATCCGTTTCCTGTACCTGCGCCACCTGGAGCTGAGTGCGTGCCTGCGTGACGTCGGAGAGTGGCGAGGCGCCGCCGTTGTAGCGGTCCTCGGTCAGTTGCAATGCGCTCTGAAAGGCCTTAACGGTGTCGTCGAGTAGTTTGGTTTGCGCATCGGCGGAACGCAGATCGAAGTAGTCCACTGCCAGCTCAGCATGCAGCGATAGCCGCGACGTTTCGAGATCCGCGGCGGAGCCCTGTGCCTCTTCGCGCGCCTGCGCGACCGTGCGGCGGATCCGTCCCCAAAGATCAATCTCATAATCAAGATCGAAGGGAAGAACGAAGTTACCCTCGCCGGTGTTGCCTCCGGAGATATTCAGGTAGGGCTGGTGGTTGGAATCCCGGATGGCGCCGACGCTGGGCGCGGCTCCAATCGTCGGCGCTTCCGACGCGCGATTGTAGCGGACGGCGGCGCGAGCGACGCGAAAATTTGCTTCCGCTTCCTTCAGCGTCTGGTTGGCGGGATCGACCTGCGCCTCGAGCGTATTCAGTTGCGAATCGTTGAACAGGGTCCACCAGTCGCCCTTCAATTGAGCGTCGCTGGGTTGCGCTGGCTTCCATCCGTCCACTGGCTTGAAGTTGTCGGGCGGCGCCTCTTTAAACTCCGGCGGGGTAGGGGTAGCGGGGCGAACGTATTGCGGCCCGACCCGGCAGCCCGCAATCGCAAGGGCCAGCACGGCTCCGAGCAGAAGAACAGCCGCGTGCCGAGTGCGGATCACGACTGGCCTCCTGACGTCACAACCTGCGGATGTACTTCAAGGCCGGTGGCGAGCGAGTCGGAGGGATCAAGAATGACTTCGTCGGCAGGCGAAAGCCCGGAAGTGATCTCCACGGAACCGCCGAAGTCGTGGCCGATGGTGACGGGCACCAGCTGGACGCGGTCGCCGCGAACCACGCCGACGCGCAGTCCTTCAGCGCGAAACAGCAAGGCGTTCGAAGGAATCGTCACCGACTTTCCAATTGCGGGCAGGTGGAAGTGCACGAAGACATAAGCTCCCGGACGCAGCACGTCCTTCGCATTGTCCACATCCACCTCGACGTTGAGAGTGCGGGTGGAGTGGTCGATGGCGTTGGCGTTGCGCACGATGGTCCCGGGGATTTTCTTGCCGGGATCGGAGTCCGCGGTCAACGTCGCACGATCGCCATCGTGAATCGCATCCGAATCGACCTCGGGGACCGCGACATAAACACGCAGCTCCCCGGTCGCATCCATATGAAACAACTCGCGCGGATTGCTCGCCCCCGAGCCGGCGTCAATCAGGTCGCCAATGTCGGTGTTGCGCGCGGTAATGATGCCATTGAACGGAGCAACGATGCGCTCGTAGCTCTGGAGCTGTTCGAGGCGGCCTACGTTGGCCTTGCTCGCGTCCACCGCGGCCTGCGCAGCGATGTAATTGGCGCGGGTCTGATCGGCCTCCTGCTGCGAGACGGCGTGCTTGGCGAGCAACGCCTGCCAGCGGTTGCTGGTGACTTCGGCGAGGTTCGCGTCGGCCTGCATGCGCTCCAGTTCGGCGCGCGACTGATCGAGCTGCTGATCAACTTCAGGCGTCTCGATGGTGGCGAGGAGATTGCCTTTGCGCACGTGCGCGCCAATGTCGAAGTACCACTTCTTCAGGTAGCCGTTGGTGCGCGAGTAGATGGGCGTGTCAGTAAATGCTGATACATTGCCGGGGAGCGCGAGATCGTCGGCCTCCGACCCCTCCACCGGATGCACGACGTTGACGGAGAAAATGGCGGCAGCCTGTGTGGAGTTAGCCACCGCAGCCTCTTTCGCTGCGCGAATATGCAGCCCCCAGGCAATGGCAGCGATCAACGCAACGGCGCAGACAATAGCTACTGCGGGACCGCCCCGGAAAGCTGGCTCCTCTGGATCCGCAGTCCCAGCGCCGCCGGGGTGCGCAGCAGGAGGCGCAGCAACCGCCGCCTGTTGGACATGCCCCGGCTCCGCCGGTCCGGATGCGGGCTCTCTGACCTCGGTTGTATCCTCGCCGCCGCTCATGCGCGCTCCTCCACCAGATGTTGCTCCGATCCTGTCCGTTCGTTCTTCTCCAGGCCATGAATGAACGCGAAGACGCTGGGAACGAAGAGCAGGGTTGCGACGGTTGCGCAAAGCAATCCACCGATCACCGCGCGGCCGAGCGGCGCATTCTGCTCGCCGCCGTCGCCGAGTCCAAGCGCCATGGGCACCATGCCGATGATCATGGCCAGCGCGGTCATAATCACGGGGCGAAAGCGCGTTGCGCCCGCCTCGACGGCTGCGCGGATAGCATCGCCGTGCTCACGCAGACGATCCTTGGCGAACGAAACAACCAGGATGCTGTTGGCCGTAGCCACGCCCATGCACATAATGGCGCCCATCAGCGCTGGCACTGAAAGTGTTGTGCGCGTGAAGAAAAGAAACAGCACGATACCAGCCAGGGCCGCGGGCAGCGCGGTGATGATGATGAATGGATCGGTCCAGCTCTGAAAATTGACAACGATCAGCATGTAAACGAGCACGATGGAAAAGGCCAATCCACCCAGCAGGCCGGTATAGGAACTGCGCATGGTCTCTACCTGGCCGCGGAGGGTGACGAAGGTGCCGCGCGGGAGCGAGCTTCTGTCGGCGTCGATAATCTTCGTCACCTGGCCAGCCACAGCCCCGAGATCGCGGTCCTGCACGTTCGCGTAAATATCCACCACAGGGCGGATGTTGTACTGGTTCACGACTTCCATCTCACGCCCGCGGCTGGCGCTCGCGAGGTCGCTCAGGATCTCGGGATTCGCCGGAGTAGCAGAAGGCGATGCGCTGCGGTTCACGGAGTTGATGGGAATGTTCTGGAGGTCCTGCATGGTGTCCATCTTGTATTGCGGCGTCTGCGCCACGATGTTGTAAGCCACCATGTTTTTCCAGTTGAGAAAGAACATGGGCGTGACCTGGAAGCTGCCGCTCAGCGTGTTCAGCACGCTGGTGGACACGTCCTGCTCCGTGTATCCGCCCTGTGCGGCCTTGGTGCGATCCACATCCAGTTGAAGAGTGGGATAGTCGAACGGCTGCTGAATACGCAGGTCGACGATGCCGGGGACCTGCCGCAATTGCCGGAGCATTTTATCGGCCTGGGCGACGCTGGCGTACGCATCGTTGCCTTCGAACTGCACGTCGATGGGCGCAGGCTCCCCGAAATTGAGAATCTGCGTGGTGATGTCGGCGGGGAGCATATAAAACGTCTCTTCGGGGAACTTGCGCGGCAGGTTTTTGCGCAGCGTGCGCACAAAGTCCGCAGTCGGCCCGTGATTTTCTTTGAGCGAAACCAGAATGTCGCCATCGCCGGCGCCCAGCGTTCCGTCGGTCAGGTGCTGCGTATTCATGCCGCTGTAGGGCAGGCCGATGTTGTCGAGAATGTTGTCGATCTGCGCGGGCGGAATTTCTTTGCGAATCTCATCCTCGACGAGATCGAAGAGGCGGGCCGTCTCCTCAATACGCATGCCCGTCGGCGCGCGGACGTGAAGAATGAACTGCCCACTATCTGTCTGCGGGAAAAAGTCTTCCCCCAGGAACGGCACAAGAATGAAAGCGGCCAGACAAAGCCCGAGGAAGGAGGGAATAAAAATGCGGCGACGAAAGACCAGCCCCTGCAGCAGGAGTTGGTATCGTTTGCGGACGCGCTCGAAGATCCGTTCAAAGCCACGCTGAAAGCGCGCGAAGAATCCCTTCGCGGCGGCTGCGCCATGTTCGTTGGCGCGCAGCAAATACATCGCCAGCGTCGGCACCAGCGTTCGACTGAGGAAGTAGCTGGCCAGCATGGCAAAGACCACCGCCTCCGCGAGCGGCACAAAGAGATACCGGGCCACCCCGCCGAGGAAAAACATAGGGAGGAAGACAATGCAGATACAGAGCGTGGAGACCAGCGCCGGCACTGAGATTTGCGACGCGCCTTCGAGGATGGCGTCGCGTAGTGGGTGCCCCATCTCAATGAAGCGCTCAATGTTTTCAATGGTGACGGTGGCGTCGTCCACCAGAATGCCGACGGCCAGCGCCAGACCGCCGAGCGTCATGGTGTTGATGGTCTCGCCAATCAAGCCCAGGATAATGACCGACGACAGGATCGAGAGAGGAATGGAGATGGCGATGATCAGCGTCGATCTCCAGCTGCCCAGGAAGATGAGAATCATCAACGCCGTGAGCCCGGCAGCAATCACCGCCTCGCGAATCACGCCTTGCACGGCAGCGCGCACGAAGATGCTCTGATCGGAGAGTGGCGTCATCTTCAGTTGTGGAGGCACCGTGGTTGCCACGCGCGGCAGAATCGAACGAATCCCCTTCACTACGTCCAGCGTGGAGGCATTGCCGCTCTTCAGGAGCGAGATGAGTACGCCGCGCCGGCCGTCGAGGCGCACCACGTTGGTCTGCACCTGAAAGCCGTCACTCACGCTGGCTACGTCGCGCAGGTAGATGGTGGTTCCGTTGACCTGTTTGATGGGAATGTCTGCCAGCGCTGCCACCGTGCGCGGCGAACCGTTGGTTCGGACGTCGTATTCCGACTGGCCGATCTTGATCGTGCCCGAGGGCATGACGACGCTCTGTTGCGCCAGCGCGTTCAGGATGTCAGCCGGGGCGATGCCCTTAGACTGCATCGCGGCCTGATCCATATTGACGGTGATTTGACGCTGCTTGCCGCCGTAGGGGGAAGGCACTACCGCGCCCGGCACGGTGATGAGCTGCGTGCGAATGTAGTTCGTTGCGTAGTCGTTCAACTGCGTCTCGGAAAGCCCGTTGCCGGAAATTCCGAGTTGCAAAACAGGCACGCTCGATGCCGAGAAATTGATGATCTCCGGAGGCAGCGTACCGGGCGGGAGCTGCCGCAGCATGAACTGCGACGCGGCCGTCACCTGCGCGTTGGCGGTGGCCAGCGACGCTCCCGGCTGAAGAAACACTTTGACGACGGCCGTTCCGTTGTAAGTCGTCGACTCGATGTGCTGGATGTTATCGACGAGGCTGGTAAGGGCCTTTTCATAGGGCGTGGTCAGGCGCCCTGTGAGTTCTTCGGGATTCATGCCGGTGTACGTCCATCCGACCGAAACCACTGGAATGTTGATGTTGGGAAAAATGTCAGTGGGAGTGCGCAGGATGAGTACCGGCGCGGCGATAAGAATCAGCAGGGCGAGAACAATAAACGTGTACGGCCGATCGAGAGCAACTTTAACGATCCACATGCTGTCCTTTTGCTCCCCTTTTCCGCGATCACGGCGTCGATGGCCGTGGTCGGCAATGCGGCGCGCATGGCCTGGTGTACGGATGTGTGTGCACGACGCGTGCCATTTGGTTTCTCTTGTGAAGTCAATGAGATTAGGGGCTCGAGCGGTATCGGCTATCCGCGGTACTGTCAGGAGGCCGACATCGACTGACGGATCGGGTCAAAGCAGGAGGGTGCTTCGGACGCCATGGATTCCAGTTCAGCAACCGGGCCGCAGCGATCCTCACAAAACGGAGGACGGGGTACTGTGCTGAATGTCAGACCACGATTTCTATTTGCAACTTCCGCGTAACTTAATTTGATTGCCGAGAGATTCCAGGAACTTGTTCAGCAGAGCCATGCTGCGGCGCAGCTCCTTATGCCGAAACTGGCTCATAAGCGAGAGGAGGCCCGGCGGTTCGATGATCGGCTTTTCGTAGCATCCCAATGTATCACCGACGGCAACAGCGACGCCCTGCAGCACGTCAGGATTGATGGAGGCGAGGATCTTGCCGAGGATCATGGCGTTGCGCATCACCCGAATCGATTCAGGTGATTTAGCAACGTCGACGGCGGTTTCAATCAAATTGTCGCTGGCGGAAAGCGCACCCCGCAATAGTTCGAAGACGCCGTGATCGTGTAACTGCTGCAGCAGCTCGTACGAATCGAGCAACGCTTCTGCGTGCGCAACGGGAGCCTGTTCCAGGCGCTTGTGCAACTCTTCGCGAGGATCGCGGGCCGGTAACTCCAGCGGAATGGGTCGAGCCATTTATTCCTCCTTGCCAGTTACGGCGCCCTACTTTGTCTGGATCTGTACCAGCTGATCGCCGGGTTGGCGATAATCCTTGCGCTTCCACTTGCGTTCCACTTCGACACCGGTCTGCGGGGTCGGGTGTCCGTGGCGCGAATTCGTCCGTGGCAGCGGGTCATCGCCGACCTCTCCCAGCACACGGAGCTGCACGGATGTCTCTTTGTACGCCGGCGTGTGCGTCGCTTTGTCCGTATGGCTGCTGGTGAGACGGTTCACCGGCTCTTCGGTAGAGTTCATCGGCATGTAGAGTTCATTGCCGTGCACCCTTGAAGTAACGACGGCCTGCGCACGCGCCTTGCCGTAGCGTGATGTCAACTGCAACCAACTGCCGGTCTGGATACCGCGCTCACCGGCGAGCTCCGGCGAAACTTCGACAAACGTACAGGGTGTTTTTTCGCGAATGCCTTCGGTGCGATAGGTCATGTTGCCTTCGTGAAAATGTTCAAGCAGGCGGCCGTTGTTCAAATGCAGGTCAAATTCCGCGTTCGGTTGATCGGAAGGCTCCGACCACGGAACAGGGAAGAACGTGGCCTTGCCATCAGGGAAGTTGAACTGTTTGGTATACAGCAAAGGCTGATCGCTGCCATCTGCAGCCACCGGCCACTGCAGCGTCTTGTACCCTTCGAGGCGCTCATAGGTGACGCCGGCCATCAAAGGTGTGAGCGCGGCGATCTCTTCGTAAATCTGTGAGGGATGTTCATACTTCCACCCTGCGCCCAGCTGATTGGCAATGTCCTGAATAATGATCCAGTCGGGACGGCTCTCTCCAAGGGGCTCAAGTGCCTGATAGAGACGCTGGATGCGCCGCTCGGTGCTGGTGAACGTTCCGTCCTTTTCCAAACTCGGACTGGCGGGAAGAATGACGTCGGCAAAGCGGCAGGTCTCGCTGAAGAAGATTTCCTGCATCACAAAGAAGTCGAGCTTCGACAATGCATCGCTCACAAAGTTTGCGTTGGAATCGACGAGACTCATCTCTTCGCCGAAGACGTACATCGCCTTCAGCTTGCCCTCGTGGATGGCGTCGATCATCATGTGGTTATCGAGCCCCGGCTGCGGCGGCAACTGAACATTCCAGGCCTTCTCAAACTTGGCGCGAATCGCCGGGTCGTCCACTCTCTGATATCCCGTGTAGTAGTTCGGCATCGCGCCGTGATCGCTGGCTCCCTGCACGTTGTTATGCCCGCGCAGCGGGTATGCTCCTGTGCCGGGCTTCATGTAATTGCCGGTTGCCAGCAACAGATTGGAAATCGCGGTCGAGGTATCAGAGCCCATGGTGTGCTGGGTGACGCCCATCGCCCAGAGAACACACACGCCCTTTGCCTCAGCGATCATTGTCGCGACCCTGGTCAGCGTCTCAAGCGGCAATCCGCATCGTTCGCTGGCCATCTCCATCGTGAAGAGTTCAAGGCTCTTTCTGAACTCGTCGGCGCGGTTGACCCACTGATCGATGAATTTCTGGTCGGCCAGTCCGTTGTCGAGGATGTATTTGGTCACCGCGGACAGCCAGATAAGATCGGTGCCGGGCCGCGGCCGGAAGAAGACGTCGGCCCGTTCCGCCATCTCGTTTTCGCGCAGGTCGGCAACGATCAGCTTCTGGCCGTGCATCTTGTGGGCGCGTTTGACCCGCGTAGCGATCACTGGATGGCTCTCGGCGGTATTGCTGCCGACAATCAACACCAGGCCAGCCTGCTCTATGTCGGAGATCGATCCGGAGTCGCCGCCGTAGCCAACCGTTCGGAAGAGGCCCATGGTCGCCGGCGCCTGGCAGTAACGGGAGCAGTTATCCATATTGTTGGTGCCAATCACCGCACGCGCCAGCTTCTGCATCAGGTAGCTTTCTTCGTTCGTACATTTTGAAGAAGAGATGAAGGCCAGCGAGTCGGGGCCGGTTGTCGCCTTGATCTCTGAGAATCTGCGCGCGACAAGAGACAGCGCTTCGTCCCAGGAGGCTTCGCGGAAGTTGTCGCCCTCCCGGATGAGCGGCTTGGTCAGGCGGTCCTGGCTGTTGATATGGCCCCAGCTAAACTTGCCCTTGATGCAGGTGGAAACGCCATTGGCCGCGCCTTCAAGGGGCTCGACCTTGAGAATATGGCGGTCCTTCGTCCACACATCGAAACTGCAACCAACGCCGCAATAGGTGCACACCGTTTTGGTCTTCCTGGTGCGCGACTCGCGCATGTGCGATTCCATTTCGGAAACCTGAAGAATCGCTCCGTACCCCATCTCCGGCTCAACGCCTTTCACCACATCGATCATCCCGTCGAGCACGGGCTTCGACAGCGCGGTCATGTAGCCCGCCTCGCCCAGCATCGACGTTTCCATCAGCGCATTGCAGGGGCAGACGGTGACGCAGTGCCCGCAGGAAACGCAGCTGGATTCGCCGATGGACGCGCCGCCGTCCCACAGCACGCGGGGGTGCTCATCCTCCCAACGGATGCTGAGTGTCTCATTCACCTCAAGGGTCTGGCAGGCCTGCACGCAGCGTCCGCAGAGAATGCACTGGTCAGGATCGTACCGGTAGAAGGGATTGGACATATCCACTTCGTAGGGCTTGGGCTTGTAGGGAATTTCCTGATGCTCGACGTGCAGCATCTTCGTCGTGTTGTGCACGGTGCAGTTGCCGTTGTTGTTGTCGCAGACCGTGCAGTAGAGCAGATGATTGCCGAGGATGCGGTCAAAGGCCTCGCGCTGTGCCGCATCAGCGCGCGGCGTCGCCGTGAGCACGCTCATTCCTTCTGCGGCGATGGTGCCGCACGCTCTCACCAGTTTGCCGTCGACCTCGACCATGCAGGTATCGCAGCTCTGGATTGGGCCGAGCTGGGGGTGATAGCAGACGTGTGGAACTTCGATTTCGCAACGGTTGATCAGGTCGATTAAGCGTTCTCCCGCCTCAATTGCCCGAGGTTTGCCGTTCAGCGTGACTGTCATAATGATCTCCGCTCTCCGCGACTGCTTCCGGATGTTGCTCCGGGTAAGGATCCATGGGTCTGGTTTGCGGTACGCCGGCTTCCGTCATTCTGAACGCGGCGGGAGTGCATACGAACGCTCACACACCTTATGCCGAAGGTTACTTCCCCTGTCAAGCCGCGCGGCCCGCTTTTTGTGATGTTGGTTGCAGTTTCATGACCAATTGATCCAGCCATGGATCGCGCTGATGCAGGAGACTTGGGTGCCAGAGGTGAGGCCGGCCGTGATGGGCTTCCGTCGTGGACTGTCGGAGGTCTGACAGCGACCTGCATCGAGGATCCAGGAGACACCGTATGCGATTGATTCCGAACCGGTCCGGGCTCATCCAGAACGGCACGATACGTGCAAAAGTCATGGGTTGGTATCGATCGCAGAGTGAGGCGAAAATTATCCGGACGGAGGAGATAACGGCATTCTTATGGCAACAACCAGACTCAGTCAGCTCACGGCGAAGGCGGGATTCATCGGTCTTGGACTCATGGGCAGCCGGCTGGCGCGGCGCCTGCGCACGGCCGGCTGGAATGTTCGAGCATGGAATCGCAGTCCACAACCAGCAGCGGAGATCGCCAGGGAAGGGATCCCCACCGCGCCCTCCATTGCGGAACTGGTGACAAACGCGGATGTGATTCTTTCTTCCCTGGCCAACGATGCGGCCGTTCAATCGGTTTACCTTGAGAAGGGCGGCGTGTTCTCCGCGGTCAGGCCGGGCGCCGTCATTCTTGAGATGAGCACGATCTCGCCTGAACTATCACGCCGTTTGCATCAGGAAGCAAGCGCGAGAGGATTGAAATTCCTGGATGTGGCCATCTCGGGTTCGACACCGGCGGTCGACGCTGGAGCCGTGACGCTGCTGGCCGGCGGTGAAGAAGAGACCTTCGCGCAATGCGTGCCACTTTTCGAATCCATTGCGAGACAGTGGTTCCTGATTGGCCCCGGATCTTCCGGCGTTCAGATGAAACTGGTGGTGAATCTCCTGCTCGGGATTGACATGCAGGCGATCGCAGAGGCGGTTTCGCTGGGAGAGCATCTCCGGATCGATCGGAATGTTTTGCTCGATGTCCTGTCCAGAACCGCGGTCATCCCTCCCGCGATGGCGGGAAAGTTCCGGAAAATCAGGGAATCTGACTACTCTCCGGAATTTCCGCTGAGGCTGATGAGCAAAGACATGGATCTGGTCATCGATGCGGCCAGGGCCTCTGGCGCCTATTTGCCGGCGGCCTCCGTCGCTCAGTCCGTACTTGCGTCCAATGTCGCTGCGAGTGGCAACCTCGACCTTTCCGCCATTACCCCAGCCGTTGTGGATCGTAAACTCGCCGAGGCCATCACGGTCTAAAGATCCGGACCCGCGCGCCTGAGAGAATACGACAGCAACAGTTGCCGACGAACTGAGGTCACATGATCGACTACTTGCGAGGATTCGCCATCATCCTGGGATTCCTGCTGCTGGGGATTTTGCTGCATCGGTTGGGCGTTCCCATTCCCGGCGGCGTGCTGGGCCTGCTGCTGTTTTTTCTCGCTATGTTGTCGGGACTGGTCAGGCTGGAGTGGGTGGAAAGAACAGCCGGCCTGCTGCTGCGCTATATGGCGCTCATGTTTGTGCCTCTGACGGTGGGTCTGATGGACATGGGGCCAATCCTGTCGCGGAATGCGGTTCCGATTCTCGCGAGCCTGGTGGTGAGCACGGTGGCCGTTGTGCTCACGACTGGATTGCTGGGCCGCTGGCTGCTCCCCAACGAAGCGCTTCTGCCTGAGATCAAGGCCAGCCGCGAAATGAAAGAAGTTGAGGAGACGGCTCGGTGAATGCTTTGCATCTGCTGGTCCGAAACCCTTTCTTCAGCATTTTGTTTACATTGCTGGCCTATTGGCTGGCTGTTGTGCTGCAACGGCGCTGGCGCTGGATTCCGCCGATCGTCGTGACATGCCTTCCCATTGTTTGCCTGCTGCTGCTCTTGCGGGAACCTTACCAGGCGTATAACCGCGGCGGCGAATATCTCACTTGGTTTCTGGGGCCCACCACCGTAGCTCTCGCCGTACCCATGTACCGGCACGGAAAAACACTGCGCAGTTCGCTTCCCAGGCTGGCTCTGATCGTGCTCGCCGGATCGGTGGTGGGCATGACCACGGCCGGACTCACAGCGCGCATGTTGGGCGCGCCGTTGCCGGTGATTATGTCGACGCTGCCCAAGTCCGTCACAACACCAATCGCCATTGAGGTATGCCGGGAGTTGAAAGGCATTCCGCAAATTACCATTGCCATGGTGATTGCTGCCGGTATTCTCGGCGCCAGTCTCGGAGTGCCGCTGCTGCGGCTTGTTGGCGTGCGCGACGACCGGGCGATTGGCGCTGCCATGGGCACATCCGCACACGGTATCGGCACGTCAAGCCTGGTGCCCCATTCGGAGATGCAGGCCACCGTCTCCTCATGGGCCATGGCCGCGGCAGGTGTGTTCACTTCGCTGCTGGCGGCTCTCATGGCGCACTTTCTGCGCTGAAGACTGGAGCACGGGTGACAGCTTGATTCATCAATAGCTGTCAGCCCTGAGCCCGCGGATGCTTTGCGTCCGCGTGAATCTCTCCCCAATAATCGTCAGGAAGATTCACAACAATGGGTTCGGGCGTGCTGCGGACCACCACCCATTGGAACGGGAGCTCGCTGGAAGGATTGACCTCCTGGTGCGGAAGCCACGCCGGCACGTACAGGAAATCGCCTGCGTGCAGGGTGGCGTCGAACTCCCCTCTCTCGCCCCAGCGAACATAGGAAGAGCCGCTAAGGACATAGGCGATGGTGTTTTGCTCTCCGTGGTGATGAATGCCCGTCCTGGCTCCAGGTTCGACGAGGAACAGTCCTCCCCAAATCGGCGACTCTATGCCCGCAGCTGCGTGGATGGCAGCAAAGCGCTTCGATCCCGGCGTCTGAGCCGTCGTAGAGTCGAACTGTTCCGGACGAATGACGCGAATTGACTGATATTGCATAAGACTTCCCTCGGGTTTGCGCTCCCACTGCACGCGCTCGCCGGCCTTGTTACGCCGCCTCTTCGCGGGCGCCCTTCCACAGGTCGATCGATCCATCCTGCGCGTAGCGATCGATCTCGACGAGCTCTTCATCCGTGAAATGGAGCTGCTTCAGGGCATCGAGTGAGTTATCGAGTTGCTCCACATTGCGCGCCCCGATCAGCGCCGAGGTTACTCGCTGGTCGCGCAGAACCCAGGCAATCGCCATCTGGGCCAGAGACTGGCCGCGCCTGTGAGCAATCTCGTTCAGCGCCCACACTCGCCTCAGATTTTCGTCGCTCAGAAACTCCTTCTGAAACCAGAGACCATCTTTGGCGCGCGAGCTCTCGGGCACGCCCTTCAGATACTTGTTCGTCAAAAGTCCCTGGGCCAGCGGCGAGAATGCAATGCAGCCGACGCCGAGTTCGTTCAGCGTGCCCAGCAGTTCCTTTTCCACCCAGCGATTCAGCATCGAGTAGGAGGGCTGATGAATCAGCAGCGGTACTCCTTCACTCTTCAGGATCTGTGCTGCTTCCCGGGTCCGTTCCGGGCTATACGATGAAATGCCGACGTACAGCGCTTTCCCTTGCCGGACGGCCTGCACCAGGGCGCCCATGGTCTCCTCCAGAGGAACATCCGCAGTCGGCCGGTGCGAATAAAAGATGTCGACATAGTCGAGGCCCATGCGTGACAGGCTCTCGTCGAGGGACGCCAGCATATACTTGCGCGAACCGCCCAGGCCATACGGCCCGGGCCACATATCCCATCCCGCCTTCGTGGAAATCAGTAACTCATTGCGAAGGCCCTGAAAATCCTTGCGCAGAATCTCTCCGAAATTCTCTTCGGCGGATCCATACGGCGGCCCATAGTTGTTCGCCAGGTCGAAGTGCGTCACGCCGCGATCGAAAGCACGCCGAACCACCGCCCGGCCCGTCTCGAAGACATTCACGCCTCCGAAGTTCTGCCAAAGTCCCAGCGAAATCTGGGGCAGAACGATTCCCGATCGTCCAGATCGCCTGAATGAAGCTCCATCGTATCGCTTTACATTTGGTTCATAACTCATTTTCGTTACCCTTTCCGTTTCCTGATCCGCTCATCATCTGCCTCAGCTGCGTGCGCGCCCGCCACACGCGGGCCTTCATGGTTGGCAGCGGAACGTCCACGCTCCGCGCTGCTTCGCTGATGCTCAGCCCATCGATGTAGCGCAGTTGAATCGCCTGCCGCAGCGTAGGGGAAAGCCGCAACATGGACTGCAGCAGGAAGGCATGCGATTCCGAACTGGCGCACTCATGTTCGGGACCTGGCCTGTCGTCCGCCAGTGTGTTGGCCAGACAATAGTCCGGGTCGTCGCCCAATTGTTCGTTCAGAGACATATGAGAGTAGCGAGGCCTTCTGCGCAGCTGCACCAGAGCGCTGTTCGTAACAATGGCGGTGAGCCAGGTTGTCATCTTCGCTGTTCCCTTGAACTGATCCAGGTGCTTGTAGGCCGACAGGAGAGCATCCTGAACCGCATCTTCGGCGTCGTGTGGATCGCGCACATAGCGAAAGGCCCTTCTGTAAAGCGAAGGCCGATATCGTGAAACGGCGTCCTGCAGCGCTCCTGAAGCGAACTCGCGGATTTGGTCGACACTGTTCTCTGCTGCTGCGGATTGCGAATGTTGCGTTTCCATGTGTCTCTGCCTCTCCCTGCCCACTGACAATTGCAAGATGCCTGCCAATCGCATGGGCACGTTTAGCTGTGTTGATTCAGCGATATAACTCAAGCGAAGGGGACAGCTGGTCCCGTCGAGTCCATGTCGCGCGTCAAACGTTCGACTCGGGAGTCCGCCGCTCGACGGTCACCGCCGCGGGCTCCTGCAGTCGATCCCCGCCGTTATCGTTTCCACGCCATCTCGGGGCCGTTTCCTGGGCTGGCTTTCAGCAGTCGTGGCCTCGCTGCCGCCGGTGGCCTGATTAGGAGCGGCAGGATGGTGGAGAGCGCCATGACTCCGGCGATCACGTGCAGACCGCTGGCGTAGTTCCCCGTTGCCTGGCGCATGTGCGCGATCAGCAGCGGCCCAAAGGCGCTTGCGAATCCCCAGGCGGTCAGGATGAGGCCATAGATCGAACCGATGTTCGCCGGGCCATAGTAATCCGCAGCGAATGCCGGCAACGTGCCGAAGCCGCCGCCGTAGCACATCAGGATGATGAAGCTGACCAGGGTAACAATGCCGACCGAATGCAGGCTGGGAAGAAACCAGAACAGCGCAATCTGCAGCAGAAACATCACAACGAAAGTCGAACGCCGCCCAAGAAAGTCAGAGACCCAGGCCCAGAAGACACGCCCCAGCGCATTGCCGATGGCTGCGATCCCCACCATGCCGGCCGCAATGATGGCGGTGGTCTTCGCAAACTCCTGAAACATGGGTGATTCCTGCGAGATGATCGAGATACCGGCAGAAGTGTTCAGGAACAGCAGCAGCCACAACGCCCACCACTGCCAGGTCTTCAACGCCTGGCCCAGGGTGTAGGAGGCGGCAGCCCCTTTCACTGTCTGCGTCTGGGGCGGTGTCCAGCCTTCGGGCACCCATCCGTCGGGCGGATTCTGCATGAAGAACCCAGTGACCACCGTGATGATCAGGAACGCGATGCCGAGGGTTGCAAAGGTCTGCAGCACGCCGACGGTCTGGATGAGGCGAGTGGCCACCGGAGCCGTGACCAGAGCGCCGAAGCCAAAGCCGCCCACCGCAATGCCTGTCATCAGGCCGCGGCGGTCGGGAAACCATTTCACCAGCACATAAATGGGCACGATATACCCGAAGCCAAGCCCGGTTCCGCCAATCACGCCATAGCTGAAATAGAGCCACCAGAGGCCGATGTTCGAGAAGCTGGCCAGAAATAATCCCACCCCGTACAGCACGCCACCGGTGATGGCAACAACGCGCGGGCCCGACCGCTTCGCCCACAGACCGCCAAAGAACGAAGCGAACCCAACTACCATGATCGCAATCGTGAAGGTCAGGGTGACCTGCGAGATCGTCCAGTGGAACTGTCGCGCCAGCGGTATGCGAAACACGCTCCATGCGTAGACTGCTCCAAGGGCCATCTGCAGCAGGATGCCGGCAAGGGCAATCCACCAGCGATTCAGGTTACTCATCTTTCCTCCCGGATGTGCGAACCATGATTGTTTGCCTTTCGCAGGTCACGTCGTCGGTCGCCGGCGTCAGCGCGTGCCTTCTTTGAGATTGAGCAGGTCCCATTCCCACAGCAGGCCCTGGCCGAAGGCGCCACCACGCTGTGCGAACAATTTGGTGACGTGTTCGGCGGTTGCTGCACGTGCCCAGTCGCGCTGCAGTTCGGACACATAGGTCCAGGTCGTGATGGGGCGCGCGCCCGCCTGCACCATCCGTTCCACTGCCATGTCGTGAGCTTCGCGCGACGCACCGCCGCAGGCATCGGTGACGATATACACCTCATAGCCCGCTTCGAGCGCGGACAGAACGGGCATAGCGACGCACACCTCGGTCCACTGGCCCGGCGATCACGATCTTCTTCCTCCCCGTCTTCTCCACCCAGTCGACGATGCGCGGGTCTTCCCACGCATTGAGCGTGACCGATCGATCGGCGTGACAGCCTTAGTCGCCTCGGCCAGGGCGCGACCAGACCCTGACGCTCCTCGATGGCAGTCGATGGTGAGCACCGGCACATCGAAGATTGCTGCCGCCTCGACCAGGGCCACGGTATGGTCGATGAGCTCGCTCGCGTTGTGGGAGCGAAGGGTGAGCATCTGCAGATATTGGTGGTCGATCATCAGCAGCGAATGATTGTCGGGGCTGAGCAGCGTTCTTGCTGGGTTGGCAGACATCGTCATCTCCCCTCTGGCAGGATCTCGGGATACGCTAAGTGCAAGCGGGCTGCCAAACCCCGGCGAGCCTCACCACTTTGTTCCGGCCCTTATTTTTCTTACGGATGACTGAACCAGCAGGTGTCTTTGGGTCGAAAAAGCACGAAAGAAGCGTGGTGACTGCGTCTGAGTGTCGAATGCATTTCGACACCTGCGTGGAGCCACGTCAGATTGCGCAGATCCTCGGCAAGCCCGAGGTCGACGCGTCCATCGACGCAGTCGGCTTCGAGGCAAAGTCGCACGGACACAACGCCACCGAAGCGCCAGCCGCTGTTCTCAATTCGCTCATGGCCATCACCCGCGCCGCCGGCTCTATCGGCATCCCCGGGCTCTACGTCACCGAGGATCCCGGCGCAAAGGACAAAGCCGCGCAGACCGGAAACCTGAGCATGCGCTTCGGTCTCGGGTGGGCGAAGTCGCACCGCTTCTTCACCGGCCAGACCCCCGTCCTTAAATACAACCGTCAGCTCATGCAGGCCATCCTGCACGACCGTCTGCCCATCGCGAAGATCGTCAACGCAGCCGTCATCTCCCTCGACGACGCTCCGCAGGGCTACAAGGAATTCGATAAGGGAGTAGCGAAGAAGTTCGTCATCGATCCCCACAACCTGATCAACGCAACGGACTGACCAACCCGTTCACGACAAGGCCCGATTGAAGTGCCTTGTCGTGAGTGACCGCCACCACTTTGTGCCCTACCCTCCTAAGGCTGGAAAGGAGCAGTGGTGAAAATCGCAGAGGATTCCAAAGCAATTCCGACCGGCGCGGCTGCTTTGGAAAATGGAAATTCAGAAGAGTCCGAGCGAATCAAGCATCTGGAGTGCCTGGTTGCGCAGTTGCTGATCAAGAACCAGGCGATTCGGTTTGAGCTGCACGCTTATCGTCAAAGGTTCGAGCAGGTCAATCAACTTTTCATTGATACCGATGCTCATTCCCTGGATCGCCTGCCCCGTTCGGACCTGCTTCTCGTTTTGGTCAACGAGTGCGGGGTGTGTCAAAACCCGGGAGTGGAAATGATCCAGATGCCTGTCATTGACCGGAGCGGAGGCCGCGAAACCGGGGGACGCAGCCTCTCGCAGAGCTCTGCTGAAGCCCGATGATCCCACCCGCGGCCCGTTATCGTGTGATTCCGAAGACAGTCGCCCGTTGCCGTGCAGAGAATGAAAAGGCTGGACTTTATGGCGGAGAGAGAGGGATTCGAACCCTCGATAGAGCTTTTCAACCCTATAACGGTTTAGCAAACCGCCGCCTTCAGCCTCTCGGCCATCTCTCCGGCTCGGTTATCGCCAGTATATAGGAAGATGGAGGCAACCCCCAGCGTCTTCCGCGGCGCGCAGATTCCCTCCGATTTAGCAGTCCGGGCTGGCATCGGTTCTATTCCGTGCATCTCACTCTTCGTGGCATTTCGCCACAGTGGATGGCGGAGAGGAATTTATGACCCTGGATATGGATAACAACACGGACGATCGGATCGTAGTGGGCTACTTCACCAGAAGCGCCGACGCGTCGCGCGCGATTAACGAACTGATCGACGAGGGCTTTCAGATTGCAGAAATTGGCGCGGCTTTCCGGACATCGCGGGCCGGCCTCGAAGCCGCCGAGGGCGGACGCAGCAAGGGAATTTCAAACCCGAATCCTGCCGTGACCGGCTCGGTCGGCGGCGCAGCCTCCCACGACGAGGCAGTCACGCCCGCCGGTCTCGCTCCGGGCTCGGGGAACGCGTTTCCGGGGGCTTCGAGACCGGGTCCGATTACGGGATCCGAGATCCCCTCGACGATTCCGTCGACGCTGCGCCATGAGCTCCGGCACGACCTGCCCAGCACCCTGCGCTCTGAGTCCGAAATCGGTGTCGCTCCCGTTCAGGTTCGCGACGAAGGCTGGGAATTTGAGGAGGCACGGCGCGGGCGCCTGCGCGAAGTCTTCGGCGACAACACCGAGAATGCAAAACGCAGCTCCAGCATGAAGTTCGGCACCGGCGAAGGGCATCTGTTCCCGGATTACGAATATTCCGAGCCGTCCTTTGAAAACTCGTTTCTCGGCATGGGCCTCGGTGGGCGGGAAGCTCGCGGCCTGAGTTCGGAATTGAACCGCGGTGGCGCAGTCGTTTCGGTCACACCTGGCAGCCGCGCGTCGCTCGCGGAAGGCATTCTCGAGCGCAATCACGGCCGCGTGCGCTTCGAGTCTATGGCCGGCACGACCGGCGAAATCGCCGATGGAGCGCGCGTCGAAATCTACGGCCGAATGCGCAATTACTACCGCCCGGACGAAAGCTTCCGTCGCAAAGCCTCCTAACCTGTCTCTCAACCGAACCACGGAAAGCGCCGCCGGATCTTCCGGCGGCGTTTTTGCTTTGCAGCAGCGTCCAGGCAGGATAGATTCGGATATTCGACTCCGCTACGAGAGGAAACCAGGATAAGGCGCTCCAATCCAATGCAGCGCGGCATGCGCATGCTGCCGCTGGCCGCGGCCACCTACTTCATGGTGTCCGGCGGACCCTACGGCATCGAGGACATTCTCACCGCCGGCTATCTGAAGGGTCTGATCATCCTGCTCGCGCTGCCCATTCTGTGGAGCCTGCCGACGGCGCTGATGATCGGCGAGCTGGCCAGCGCTCTGCCTGAGGAGGGCGGCTTTTACATTTGGGTGCGCCGCGCCATGGGGCCCTTCTGGGGCTACCAGGAGGCGTGGCTGTCGCTGGCGGCCAGCATCTTCGACATGGCCATTTATCCCACGTTGTTTGTGCTCTACCTCGGCACGCTGGCCCCTACGTGGACGGCGGGCTGGCACGGCCTGGCCTGGGAACTGGCCCTCATCGCCGCCTGCTGTATCTGGAACCTGCTCGGCGCTCCTGCCGTCGGCGATGGCGCCATGGGACTGTTTGTCATCCTGCTCGCGCCCTTCGTGGTGCTGGTGGGCTATGCAGTGGTCCGCGGAGCGCACCTGCCCCACGCGGGAATGTTCTCCAACTCCAGCGCCCACGCAGGCATCAGTACCGCGATCCTCGTGGCGATGTGGAATTTTATGGGCTGGGACAACGCCAGCACCGTCGCCCGCGAAGTCGATCACCCGCAGAAAAGTTATCCCCGCGCCATGCTGCTCAGCACCGCCATCGTGACCGTCAGCTATGTCATTCCGCTGGCTGCCATGGCCTGGGCGCGCGTTCCCGTCGAGCAGTTCAGCACCGGATCGTGGGCCGAGGTGGCGCGCTCCATGGCCGGCGAATGGCTCGGCCTCGGCATCGTCGTCGGAGGAACCATCACCTCGCTGGGCATGTTCAACGCGCTCACCATGTCGTACGCGCGCCTGCCCATGGCGCTGGCGGAAGATGGTCTGCTGCCGCGCGTGCTCGCCCGGCGCAACGTCCGCGGCGTGCCCTGGGTGGCCGTGCTGGCCTGCGCCGTGGCCTGGGCGCTCGCGCTGCGTTTCAGCTTTGAACGCCTCATCTCCATCGACCTCATCCTCTACGGAGCGAGCCTGATTCTGGAATTTGTGGCACTCGTTGTGCTGCGTCTGCGTGAGCCAAAGCTGGAGCGGCCTTTCCGCGCAGGCAATCTGGCGGTCACCTGCGTCATCGCCGCCGTGCCCAGCGGACTGATTTTTTACGCAATGTACGCCTCGCGGCACGAGCGCATGGCGGGCATGCCGGCGCTGGCGCTGGGCGGCCTCATCGCCGCCATCGGACCCATTTGCTATCTGATTTCGAAGTCCGTCTGGTCGCGCCGCCAGCCCAAAGTAGCGGTTGGGGATTGAGCCGAGACCGAAAGGGGCGCTACTTCTTCGCGCCCGCTTCGATCTGCTTTTTCTTCTTGTTCTCGACAAAGTTGCGTGCTGAAACCATCAGCCGGTCCCGCGCATGAGCCGCATCGTGCCAGCCCTTAATCTCGACCCGCTTGCCTTCTAAATCCTTGTAAATCGAGAAGAAGTGCGTGATCTCCTTCAGCATGTGCGGGTAAATCTCGGAGTAGTTCCACACATCCCGGTAGCGGGGATTATTTTTCCCCACGGCCAGCACCTTTTCGTCCAGCACGCCCTGATCCATCATCTCCAGCAGGCCAATCGGGCGCACCTGCATCACGCAGCCGGGAAAGCTCGGCGCATCGACCAGCACCAGCACATCGAGCGGGTCGCCGTCGTCGCTCAGTGTCGACGGCACAAAGCCATAGTCGCCAGGATAATGAACGGGCGAGTAAAGATTGCGGTCCAGCCGGAAAACATGCAACTCTTTGTCGTATTCGTACTTGTTGATGCCCTCCGCCGGGATCTCAATCACGACGTTGAACACTTCGGGGGCTTTATCGCCCACAGGCAATTCAAGGTAATTAACCATACGTATCCATTATTCCTGATGTTGGGGGTGGGTGGGGAAGCAACTGCGGAGATGGTCGGGCCTGGCTTTATAATCGGGCACAATGAAGGCTCATGTCTACGTCACGCTGAAAAAGACTGTCCTCGATCCGCAGGGGCAGGCCATCCACAACGCGCTGCGCAAGATGCGCTATGAGGGCGTTGCCGATGTGCGCCAGGGCAAACACTTTGTCCTCACCCTCGAAGACGGCATCGCGGAGCCCGCAGCCCGCGCCGAAGTCGAGCGCATCGCCCGCGAAGTGCTCACCAACCCAGTGATTGAGGAATACTCCTTCCAGCTGGAATAATCGCGCGGAGCTGGCCCGCGAGTACCGCTCGGCAACTCCTTGGTGCGTTGCGTATCTGAGCCGATGCGATAGGCTGAAAGCATATGTGCGGCATTGTCGGATACGTCGGAAAAAAGAAGGAAGTCGTCCCCGTCATTATTGAGGGATTGCGCAGGCTCGAATACCGGGGCTACGATTCGGCCGGCATCGCCGTCGGCGGCAATGGCGGCGGCTTGCAGTTGCGGCGCGCGGCAGGGAAGCTGCGCAACCTGGAAGAGGTCATCCGCGAGCATCCGCTGAGCGGGACCTACGGCATCGGCCATACCCGCTGGGCCACGCACGGCCGCCCCACAGAAGAAAATGCCCATCCCCATCGCGATTGCAGCGGCCGCATCGTCGTCGTGCACAACGGCATTGTCGAGAATTACCTAACGCTCAAGCAGGAGCTCATCGCTCAGGGTCACAAGTTCGCCACCGAGACGGACACGGAAATCATCGCCCACCTGCTGGAGCAGGAGTTGAAGACATCTGCCCAGGCAGGCAACAAGATGTTGCTCGAAGACGCCGTCCGCCGCACCGTGAAGCGTCTCACCGGCGCCTTTGCCATCAGCGTCATCTCCGCGGACGAGCCGGATAAAATCGTGGCCGCGCGCAATGGTCCGCCCGCCATCGTCGGCGTGGGCGAAGGCGAATATTTTGTCGCCTCCGACGTGCCCGGCATCCTGCACCACACCCGCGACCTCTATTTCCTCGCCGACGGCGACATGGCTGTGCTCACGACGCAGGGCGTCACGCTCACCGACTTCGACGGCCAACCCGTCCAGCGCACGCTGCAGCGCATTCTCTGGGATCCCATCCAGGCGGAAAAGGGCGGCTACAAGCACTTCATGCTCAAAGAAATTTTTGAGCAGCCGCGCGCCATTCGCGACACCACGCTCGGCCGCATCTCGCTCGACACCGGCCGCGTCTTCCTCGCCGAAATGAAGATTGCCGACCAAACCTTCCGCGACGCGCGCAACATTCACATTGCCGCCTGCGGCACCAGTTGGCATGCCGCGACCGCCGGCAAATTCATGATCGAGCGCCTGGCGCGCCTGCCCGTTGAAGTGGATTACGCCAGCGAGTTCCGTTATCGCGATCCCATCGTCGACCAGCGCACCGTCGGCCTGCTCATCACCCAGTCCGGCGAAACCGCCGACACCCTGGCCGCGCAGCGCGAAATGATCGCGAAGGGCGCGCCCACCGTCGCGATCTGCAACGTGGTCGGATCGATGATTGCGCGCGAGGCCCACGGCACCATCTACACCCACGCCGGGCCGGAGATTGGCGTCGCCTCCACCAAGGCATTCACCGCGCAGTTGGTCGCGCTCTTCCTCTTCGCCGTCCATCTGGCGCAGGTCCGCGGCACGCTGGTGGAAGAAGAAAGCCGCATCCTGCTGGATGCGCTCAGCATGCTGCCCGGCAAAGCGGAAGAAATTCTGCGCACCTGCGACAGCGCCTGCGAACCGCTGGCTCGGCTCTATTCCACCGCCCGCGATTTTCTCTTCCTCGGCCGCGGCATTCACTATCCCATCGCGCTGGAAGGCGCCCTGAAGCTGAAAGAGATTTCCTACATCCACGCCGAGGGCTACCCAGCCGGAGAAATGAAGCACGGCCCCAACGCACTCATCGACGAGACCCTGCCCGTCGTGGTGCTGGCCACGAAAGACGATGCGAATCGCGACTCCGTGCAGCGCTACGAAAAAACTTTGTCGAACATTCAGGAAGTGACAGCGCGCTCCGGCAAGGTGATCGCCGTCGCCATCCAGGGTGACGAGCACATCGGCCAGCTTGTCGACCACGTCCTCTTCGTGCCCAGCGCCCCGGAACTGCTGCTGCCGATCCTCGAAGTGATTCCGCTGCAGTTGCTCGCGTATCACATCGCTGTCCGCCGCGGCTGCGACGTCGATCAGCCGCGCAATCTGGCGAAATCCGTCACCGTCGAGTAGGCCCGCTAGTCGCGCAGGTTCATGTAGCCGCCGTCCAGATAGTAAGTCTGTCCGGTGATGAAGCTGGCCTCATCCGAACACAGATAAACGGCGAGGTTCGCAACCTCGTCCGGTTCGGCCATGCGCCCAATCGGCTGCGCTGCCGACAATTTCTGCATCATCTCCGGTTCGCGCCCCGGATAATTCCTGGCCACAAATCCATCGACGAATGGCGTGTGCACGCGCGCCGGCAAAATGGCGTTGCACCGAATTCCGTCATGAAGGTAATCGCGCGCCACCGACAGCGTCATCGACAAAACCGCGCCCTTGCTGGTGGAATACGCGAATCGATCCGCCAGGCCTGTCGTCGCCGCAATCGAGCACATGTTCAGAATGATCCCGCCGCGCTGTGCTTTCAGCCGTTCGATCGCCGCCCGCATGCAGAGATAAACGCCCTTCACATTCACGCGCAGGATCCGGTCAAAATCCTCCTCGCTGGTCGTCGCCAGACTTCCGACGTGCGCGATCCCCGCGTTGTTCACCAGAATGTCGATGCGCCCCTCGGCAAAAATCGCATCGAAAATCTGGCCCACGCTCGTCGCGTCCGCAACATCGCAGGCGTGCGACCTCGCACTGCCTCCTGCCCCGACGATTTGCTGCGCGGCTGCCTCGGCTGCTGCTCCATCACGATCCAGAATGCGCACCGCCGCGCCCTGGTGCGCGAAAGTCTGTGCAATCGCCAGCCCAATGCCACTGGCCGCGCCCGTGATCACCGCGGTCTTGCCTGATAGAGAAAACGGATTCTTTGCTTGAATCTGCATACGCTCCTGCCAGTAATAAACAGCCGATTATTTCACGTTCGGTCACGTCGCGCCCGAGGCGAAAAGTCTCCATCCGAGATTTATTCCGACTTCCTATTGCATTCCCATAAGAAACGGTGCTATGTATGGGAAGACAAGAGGAAGCCATGACCGACAAAACAGATGTGTGGCAGGGAACCCTGGCGTTGATGGTGCTGAAGACCCTTGAATTGATGGGCCCGCAGCACGGCTACGGCATCGCGCGGCGTATTGAGCAAACCAGCGGCAACGTGCTCGCACTCAATTACGGCACCCTCTACCCCATGCTGCTCAAGCTCGAACAGGAAGGCGCGATCGCATCGGAATGGGGCACCTCCGACAACAACCGCAAGGCCAAGTTCTACAGGCTCACGCGCGCCGGACGTAAGCAACTGGAGCGCGCCACCCAGGATTGGCAGCAGGCCACCGCGATCGTTGCGCGCTTTCTGTCGCCCGCCGAAGAAGCGCGGTAAGGAGGAAAGATGCGTCGACTCAAAGCCATCCTCGCCCGTCTGCGCGGAATCGCTGCGCAGGATCGCGCCAACGCGGAGATTGCCGCCGAGTTAGAGAGCCATCTCCAGTTGCACATCGACGATAACCTCCGCGCCGGTATGACGCCGACGGAGGCCCGCCGCCAGGCGCTCATCCAACTCGGCGGCCTCGAGCAAACCAGGCAGGCCGTGCGCGAACGCAGCACCGTCCCGTGGCTCGAAAATCTCGCACAGGACCTGAAGTTCGCGCTGCGCCAACTGCGTAAGTCTCCGGGCTTCGCCTGCATTGTCATCGTCACCCTGGCGCTCGGCATCGGCGCCAACACCGCGCTCTTCTCCATCGTGAACGCGGTGCTGCTGCACCCCATCGCGCAACCGCATCCGGATGAGCTGGTGACGATCGACGCTGCCAGGCCACACTTCGAGAATGGCTCCATTTCGTATCCCAACTTCCTCGACTGGCAGCGCGACAATCGCAGCTTCTCCGCTGTCGCCGTTTCTCGGCACCAGGGATTCGTGATGACCGGCGACGGAGACGCGGAGCGCGTGCGCGGCAATCTGGTCTCCGCCAATTTCTTTTCGCTGCTCGGTGTCCGTCCGGTGGTCGGACGCCTCTTCGCTCCGCACGAAGACGAAATTGGCCGCGCGCCGATCATTCTGCTGGGCGGCGGATTCTGGGCGCGCCGGTTCGGCTCCGACCCCAACATCGTCGGCCACACCCTCACACTCGACGACCGCAGCTACACCATCGTCGGCGTCATACCGGCCTCGTTCGATCTCACCTACGGGAATTTTTTGGCCGAGGATATCTACATCCCCATGGGCCAGCTGCAAACGCAGGCCCTGCAGGATCGCGGCGCCAGCCTCGACATGCAGGCCATCGCGCGCCTGCGCCCCGGTGTGACCATCGCTCAGGCCCGGGCGGATATGAACAACGTTTCTGCGCAGCTGGCCGCTCAGTATCCCGACGACGATCGCGATCTGCATGCGAAACTCACCCCGCTACGCACCGTCATCGTAGGAGACGTGCAGCCCATTCTCTTCCTGCTGCTCGCGGCGGTTGGCTTCGTGCTGCTCATTGCGTGCGCCAACGTCGCGAACCTGCTGCTCGCCCGCTCCACTGCGCGTGCACAGGAATTTGGCGTCCGGCTCGCCCTTGGTGCGGGTCGCCGCCGCATCGTGACGCAGGTTCTTACCGAGAGCACCGTGCTCGCGCTGCTCGGCGGCCTGCTCGGACTCGGCGTCGCTGCGCTGGGCAGCCACGCCGCAGTCGCGCTGGTTCCCGATGCGCTGCCCAGCGCTTCGCACATTCATCTCAGCTCCACGGTCCTCGGCTTTACTCTCGCTGTCTCCTGCGCGGTTGGCATTCTCTTCGGCCTCATCCCTGCATGGAAGATCGCCGCACAAAACCCGCAAGCAGCGCTGCTTGAGGGCGGGAGCCGCACCGTTCATGGAAACCGGCATCGCGCCCAGGATGCGCTGGTGGTCTTCCAGGTGGCGGCTGCGCTGGTGCTGCTCGCCGGTGCCGGACTCACGATTCGCAGCCTCGTCGCGTTAGGCCGCACTTCGCCGGGCTTCGATCCGAATGGCGTTCTCCGCTTCAGCGTCGCAGCGAAGAACCTTCCCGAAATCTCCACGGCGGATGGCGCACGCGCGTATCGCACCCGGCTCGAACAACAAATCCTCAGCGTGCCCGGCGTCTCCGCCGTCTCCCTTGCCGAAGGTGGCCTGCCCATGGCCGGAGACAACGAAGCGCAGTTCGGGTTGCAAAGCGACGTGAAGCCAACCGGCGTCGACGGCCTGCATTCCTCGCTGCTCTACATCGTCGAGCCGGGTTATTGGCAGACCATGCGCATTCGCCTTCTGCGCGGGCGCTGGTTCACGGATGCCGACGACCAGAATGCACCGCGCGTTGTAGTCATCGACGAAGATCTGGCGCACCAGTACTTCGGCAGTGCCGATCCGGTCGGCAAGCTCATCAACCTGAGCGATCCCACTGGTGCGCAGGCTACCGTCATCGGCGTGGTTGGCCACGTCCTGCAGTACGGCCTCGATAACGACGCCGGGTTTCCGTTACGCGCAGAGATGTATCTCCCGCTGGAGCAGGTGGACAACTCCACCGGTAGCTTTTTCTACGACGTCGTCGTGCGCGCCGATCATCCCGAGACCATCTTCCCCGACATCGAGACCACCCTGCACCGCATGAACGCGGGGCAGGTTGCGTGGCGGCCGCTCACGATGAACCAGATTATCGGCGAGACGCTGGCTGCGCGCCGGTTCTCCATGGTGCTCTTTGGAGCTTTCGCCGCGCTGGCGCTGCTGCTGGCGGCCGTCGGCCTCTACGGCGTCATCTCGTATCTCGTAGGCCAGCGCACGCGAGAGATGGCCGTGCGCATGGCCCTCGGCGCCGATCGCGCCGATGTGCTGCGCCTGGTGTTGCGGCGTGGCGCGGTCCTGGCCGGCGTAGGTGTGGCCGTAGGCACGGTCGTTGCGCTGCTGGTCACGCGCGCCATGGCTCGCATCGATGTTGCCGGGTCCTCCCTGATTTATGGGATCGCTCCATGGGATCCGTTGACGATCTTCGGCACAATCACGCTGCTGATGCTGATTGCCCTGGCCGCCAGCTACATTCCCGCGCGCCGCGCCGCCTCGGTCGATCCCATGCAGGCCCTGCGTTCGGAATGAGGACACGATGAGAAAGCTAAAAGCTCTCTGGATTCGGATTTTCGGGATGTTCGCAGCGCAGCGCGCGAGCGAAAACATCGACGCGGAACTGGACAGCCATCTCCAACTGCACATCGACGACAACCTCCGCGCCGGTATGACGCTGACCGAGGCGCGCCGCCAGGCGCTCATCCAACTCGGCGGTCTCGAGCAGACGAAACAAGCCGTGCGCGAACGCAGCTCCGTTCCCTGGCTCGAAAACCTCGCACAGGATTTGAAGTTTGCGCTCCGTCAACTGCGCAAGTCGCCCGGCTTCACACTGGCGGCGACGATTCTGCTCGGCTTGGGAATCGGCGCAGCGACCATCGTCTTCAGCCTCATCAACGCGGTTCTCTTGAAACCGCTGCCGTATTCCGACCCATCCACGCTCGTCATTCCCTGGAACATTCCTCCAGCGGGCGTGAACATTGGCGGATTCACGGATTTCCCGTGGAGTCCCGACCATTTTCACGCGATGGAGCAGGAAACGAAGACCTACCGCTTCCTTGGAGCTTTCCAGAGCGCCAACTTCAACCTGACCGAAGCCGGCGACCCAGCCATGCTGGAGGGCGCTCAGGTTTCGTGGGGATTCTTCCCGGCGCTGGGCGTTCAGCCGGAGCTGGGCCGCTTCTTCACGCGCGACGAAGACACGCCAGGACGCGAGCATGAAGTGATACTCAGCGATGCGCTGTGGCGCAGCCGCTTCCACGCCGATCCATCGATCCTGAACCACGCCATTCACCTGAATGGCATGCCCTGGACCGTGATTGGCATCATGCCTCGCGGATTCGGTTTTCCGCGCGCGAATGAAATGCCCGCAGACTTCGATTTCCCGCGCGAGACCGAGTTGTGGGTACCCATCGCGCTGCCTGCGGTCACGCCTCGATTCACGCCCTCCGAGCTGGCGTTCATCGGACGCCTGCAGCCCGGCGTCTCCGTCCAGCAGGCGCAGGCCGCCATGGATCTGTTTGCCGCGAACATGGATCGCCTGCACCCCACCTGGAAAGGCTGGTCGCGATCCCACGTGACACCGTTGCAAAGGCAAGTCGCGGGAGACACCCGCAAGCCTCTGCTGCTCATTCTTGGAGCCGTGGGCGTGGTTCTGCTCATCGTGTGCTTCAACATCGCCGGATTGCAGATGGCTCGCTCGCTGGGCCGCCGGCGCGAGTTCACCGTGCGCGCCGCCATGGGCGCGACCCGCAGGCGTGTAGTGCGCCAGTTGCTCACTGAGAACCTGCTGCTCGCTGCCGCTGGAGGCGCACTGGCGGCCGCGATCGTTGCTGCAGGCATGTCGCTGGTAAGGAAATTCGGCCTCGCCAATCTGCCCCGTCTCCACGAGGCAGGAGCCGATCCAGGCGTTTTCGCCTTTGCCTGCTGCGTTACCCTGCTCACCGGAATCCTGTTCGGTCTGGCGCCCGCGCTGGGAGCAGCCCGCGTCGACCTGGTGGAATCGCTGCGGGACGGTGGGCAGAAAGCCGGCACAGCCAGCAGTCGTCCCCGGTTGCGCAACGCGCTGGTGGTGGCGCAGATGTCCCTGGCTCTGGTGCTGGTGGTAGCCGCCGGGCTATTGGTTCGAACCTTCCACCAGTTGCTGACCTCCGACTCCGGATTCCACGCCGAGCATGTCCTGACCTTCGAACTTTCGCTGCCTGCCACGCAGTACCCGGACCGCGACCGCATCGCCCGCTTCTATCAGCAGTTGCTGCCTCGCCTGCGCGCCGTTCCTGGAATCAAAGACGCGGCCGCGGGCGAAGTGGTTCCCATGGGCAGCGCGACGGAATCCACCATGATCCGCCTCATCGGCCGACCCGCTCCCAAAGATGGTCGCAATCCGATCGTCAACTATACCGTCGCTTCGCCCGGCTACTTCGCGGCCCTGGGAACGCCTTTGCTGCGCGGGCGTGACCTCCTCGATTCCGACCTGCTCAACGCCCCGCCCGTCACCATCGTCAATCGCGCCCTGGCCCAGGCGTATTGGCCCGGCCAGAATCCCATTGGCCAGCAGGTGCTCGTGCCCTCGCAGCAGATTCCCGCCACGATTGTGGGCGTGGTCGCCAATATGAAACACACTTCGCTGCGCGAGGGACCTGAACCGGAAATGTTCGAGCCCTTCACGCAGAATGTCTGGCCGTCCCTGGCGCAGATGCAGGTGGTCCTGCGCACCCAGGCGAGTCCGGAATCAGCCATTGCCGGGGCCCGCGACGCCATCCACTCGCTCGATCCTGGTTTGCCGCTGGCGAAGATCGCTACGCTGACCGCGCTGACCGATGAGGCCTTGGAGCAGGACCGTTTCTCCATGCTGCTGCTCAGCTTCTTCGGAGCGCTGGCGCTCATCCTCGCCGCGATTGGAATTTATGGCGCGGTCGCGTATTCCGTAGGCCAGCAGACGCGCGAGATCGGCATCCGCATGGCGCTGGGGGCGCGACGCGGCGATGTCTTCAGCTCAGTGCTGAGCCACAGTCTGCGCGTCGCACTGCCTGGAGTTGCCCTCGGTGTCTGCGCCGCGCTGGGTGTGGGCCGCGCCATGGCCGGCTACCTCTACGGCGTGACGCCGTACGATCCGGCAACCTTCGCGGCTGTATCAATGTTCTTGATTGCGACGGCCGTGCTGGCAGGCTTTTTCCCCGCGCGCCGCGCTGCGACTGTCAATCCCATGCAGGCCCTGCGTTCGGAGTAAGCCGCCCTCAGGACGCCTTCGATTCCGTACCCGCCCGCGTGTAGCGAATCACCTGCACCTTCGACGCCGCGATCAGCCCTTCGCCCACCATCGCGTCCAGATGCGGCAGCAGCTCCGAAATCTGCTCCTCGGTATCGATGATGCTCACCATCATGGGCGCGTCCTTCGAAAACTTCCACAGGCTCGCGTGCCGGACGCGCGTGCTGGTCCCGTAGCCCTCGATGCCGCGATACACAACGGCAGACGCCAGCCCCAGTTCCCGGCACTTCGCGAGAATGGCCTCATGCAGCGGCTTGCCCTGCCACTGATCGCTCTCGCCAAAGTGGATGCGCAACATTCGCGCCTCGAATTGCTCTTTCATGCCGGCCTCCGCGCTATTCCTTGTCGATCTCCGGTGAGCGCCAGGAGTATTTGATGATGTCCACGTCCGACAGGACCACCAGGCCTTCTTCCACCATCTTGTCCACCACCGGCAAAAATGCTTTCAGCTTCTCTTCTGTATCGATGGCCGACAACATAATAGAAGCATCGTGGGAAAGATGCAGCGGCTTATCTTTGTGGACGCGGCGGTGCGCCCCATATCCCAGAATTCCGCGATACACGGTGACCCCGGCAATGTCGTTGGCGCGCATCGCCTGCACCAGCGCCTCGTGCAGCGGCTTATCCTGCCACTTGTCGGAGTCGCCAATGTAGATGCGCATCATCCGGGCTTTGCCTTCCATCTTCATGTGCTCCGGTACAGTCTTCTTCGCTTTGGACTGTGCCGCGCCCTTCACCACCGTAGTCTCCTGCACCTCGATCAGGCCGCTGCCGGCCATCTCTTCGAGCTTGCCCATCAGTTCGTTCACTTTTTCTTTCGTCTCGATGAACTCGATGCGAATCGGCAGCTTGTCTGAAACCTCCACCACCCCCGTGGTGTGCAGGTGATGATCGGCGCCGAATCCGGCCACCCCCTTCAGCACCGTCGCCCCCGACACGCTGCGGTAAAACAAGAAATCCAGAATGCTCGAATACGCTGAAGCGCCGTGATAGGTCGCGCCCTCGCTGATGGTGATGGATACTTTCAGCGCTTTTCCTGATTGCAGCATCCTGTGCCCCTTTCCCCTTGCGCGGTTCGCCGCTGGTTCACGAGAGGAACTCGGCAGCCATCATGCCGCACCACGTCGCGGCCAGCCCCAGCACCAGGCTGCCAAAAGCATAGACCGCTGCCGCCGAGAATGTCCCGCCCCGCATCAAACTCAGCGTCTCCCACTCGAATGTCGAGAAGGTGCTGTAGGCGCCGATAAATCCAATCGGCACCAGGTAGCGCCACGCTGGATTCAGCCCGACTCGCTGCGTGAGAAACGTCACCGAGAAGCCAATCACCAGGCAGGCGGTCAGATTGACGATCAGCGTTCCGAAGGGGAACTTCGTCCCCAGCCGGTCGATGATCAGCGCACCCACCCCATAACGCGCCACCGACCCCAGGGCGCCACCAAGCGCGATGAGCAAGTACTTCTGCAAACTCCCTCCTCCGGTCCTGGCAGAGGTTCCTGCGAGGTCTGCCGCTCTGCGCGCAGATTCGCCTCATCCAGCCATGGACCAACATCACGTATTGTCTGCAGGGATCGCGCCGGGATGGACAACTCCACGACAGGGGACCCTGCCAGGAGTCATCATCTGTCCCGTGCTGAGGAGGACAGCGGTTAAAGGCGAACTCCTTCGCCATTCCGATTAATTCCACTACATAGCAGCCGCTGCGCGGTGTCAAGCGGAACTGCCTTCCTGCAGGCCCGCGTGGACCAACTTGAAAACCCTGCCAATCGTTGTTTCGCAGTTCTATACTGTGCCCCACGCGTATGCGCCTCCCCTTGCGTTTCCAGTTTCCGGGCTTGATGCTCCCGATCTTCGCGATTGTCGCCAGCGGTTGCGGCTCCAGTTCTCCGGCCCCCGCCCAACCCGATTTTGTCCTCACCGCAAGCGTGGCCAGCCTTACCCTTACGCCCGGGGGCAGCGCGCAACCGGTGACGCTTACTGCGACAGCGGAAAATGGATTCTCGGGAACCATCCAGGTAGCCATCACCGGCTTGCCCACTGGAGTCACCGCCACGCCCGCTACCGTCACCCTCACCGCCGGCGCTCCTCAGCAGATCAACCTCACCGCCTCGGCAACGGCCGCCGCAGCCACGGTGGCCGTACAGTTTGTCGCCACTTCCGGAGCGCTCAGTCACGCCACCTCGCTCTCTGTCAGCGTTACCGCTCTCACCGGCCGCGACGTCGTGACCTATCACTACGATGTAGCGCGAACCGGCCTCAACTCCAGCGAAACCACGCTGAATTCCACAAACGTCACATCCTCGAAATTTGGCTTGCTCAGGACGCTGCCCGTCGACGGAATCGTCGCCGCGCAGCCACTCTACCTGGCTGGCCTGTCCGCCGGCGGCCAGCAGCGCAACGTCGTGTTTGTTGTGACAGAACACGACAGCGTCTATGCCTTCGACGCGGATTCCGGCGCGCAGATTTGGAAGGTCTCCATCCTCGGCGCCAACGAAACCACCAGCGGCGATCACAACTGTGGCCAGATCTCGCCGGAAATCGGTATCACCGCTACGCCCGTCATCGACCGCCAGGCCGGCCCGCATGGCACCATCTTCGTGGTCGGTATGTCGGTCGATGCAGGAGGCGCTGCGCACCAGCGCCTGCACGCTCTCGACGTCACCACCGGCGCAGAGCTATCCGGCAGCCCCAGAGAAATTCAGGCCACCTACCCCGGCACGGGCGCCAACAGTTCCGGCGGAAACGTCGTCTTCGACCCTGCGCAATACGCTGAGCGCGCCAGCCTCCTGCTGCTCAATGGCGTCGTCTACATGGGCTGGAGTTCCCACTGCGATCAGGAGCCCTACACCGGCTGGCTCATGGGCTACAACGAGACCACCCTCGCGCAGACCAGCGTGCTCAACCTCACCCCTAATGGCAGCGAAGGCTCGATCTGGATGTCCGGCGCCGGCCTCGCTGCCGATTCCACCGGCAACATCTACTTCCTCGATGCCAATGGAACCTTTGACAACACGCTCGATGCCAACGGTTTTCCCGTCAATCACGACTACGGCAACGGGTTCATCAAAGTCTCCACCACCGGCGGCGCACTGGCCGTGGCCGATTATTTCGAAATGAGCAATACCGACTCCGAGTCCGGCGCTGATGTGGATCTCGGTTCCGGCGGCGCGCTGGTTCTGCCTGATCTCACCGATACTGCCGGAACCGTTCATCACCTCGCCGTCGGCGCCGGTAAAGATGGCCACATCTACATTGCCAACCGCGACTCCATGGGCAAATTCAATCCCTCGAACAATAACGCTCTCTATCAGGAGATCAACGGGGGTGGAGGCGGCGTGTGGGCCATGCCCGCCTACTTCAACAACACCGTCTATTACGGAGCCGTCGGCGATACTCTCAAGGCCTACCCCATCGCCAACGCGAAGCTCGCCGCCAGCCCCAGCCAGAAGAGCGCCACCACCTTTGAATATCCCGGCACGACGCCATCAGTCACCGCGAATGGCACAACGAATGGCATCGTCTGGGCTGTCGAAAACTCCTCGCCTGCCGTGCTTCACGCCTACGACGCCGCCAGCCTGCAGGAGATCTACAACAGCAATCAAGCCGCGAACAAACGCGATCAATTCGGCAATGGCAACAAATTCATTACGCCCATGGTGGCCAACGGAAAGTTGTATGTGGGCACGCCCAACAGCGTGGCCGTCTTTGGCCTGCTGCCTTAGCGAGATCAGCGCTGCGCCAGATGCATCCGCTCCAGCAGCTCCTGGAAGCGTGGGTCGCTGCGCCAGGGATTGAATGGCGAAAGATACCCCAGATAGGACATGAAAAAACCGCGCTTGCCATACGCTTCGTCAAGCGCCGCGAACATCGCATCCCCATCACCCGCCACCGCGTAGTAAAGGGCAGTTCCCACGCTGTGACCGCTCGACGCGACGATCTGTCGGATGGATTGCTCCGCCTCCGCGCAGTCGCCATTCTCCCAGCGCGCCATCGCCAGGCAGGCCGATGTCATCGGCCACCACGGCGCCAGATCCGCATCTCGTTGAAAACTGGTCACGGCATCGGCGGCCAGCCCTGCGCCCATCTGCGCGAAACCCAGGGCGAGCCAGAGCAGGTGAAAGGTCGGCTCAATCTGCAATGCCTGGCGGGCGCGTTCGATGGCACTGCGATAGTCTCCCATGCAGTAGCGCGCCCACACGACGCCGAACTGCATCAGCATGGAGAGCGGATCGGACTCGAGCGCAACCCGGGTCTGCTCCAGGGCTTCCGCGAGCCGTCTGCGCGGAATCAGGGTAAAGATCGCATAGCAGTAGCGGATGCGCGGCGCGACCGGCTCGTTGGCCAGGGCCAGCTGATGGTTGTGTTCAGCGGCGATCCAGTTGTATTCAAACGCTCCCGCCACAATGGCGTTGATGTTGTGCGCCTCGCTTAGATGTGGATCGATGGCCAGCGCCTTCTGCGCGTTCAGTTTTCCCAGCGCTGCCATGTCGTCCGTCGGCCGCATTTCGTAGATGGCGAGCAGGTAGTAGTAGTGGGCCAGCCCGCAGAATGCCAAAGCGTAGTTCGGCTCAATAGCCAGTGCCTGTTCGTAATGTTCCTTCGCCTTCGCCAGGCCCTCCTGCGAGCCGCGCAGCCGCCAATATTCGCCCTTCAGGTAAAGCTGCCACGCCTCGACGTTCACGATCTTCGTGCGCGGCGCCAGACGCACCTGCAGCGCCTCGGAGATGGCCTTCGCGATTTCATCCTGAATGGCAAACACGTCCGTCATATCGCGGTCGTAGCGTTCCGACCACAGATGACTCCCGTCCGCCGCGTGAATCAGCTGAGCCGTCACGCGCACGCGGTTTCCGGCCCGCCGCACGCTGCCTTCCAGAATGTTCTCCGCGCGCAGCGCCTGGGCAATCTGCGTAATGTCCTGCTCTTTGCCTCGAAAAGCAAAAGACGAAGTGCGCGCAATCACCTTCAGCCCCGATATTTTCGCCAGCAGGTTCAGAATTTCTTCAGCCAGCCCGTCGCTGAAGTATTCATTCTCCTTATCCGCGCTCATGTTCACGAACGGCAGCACCGCGATGGAGGGAACCTTCTCCGCCGGCTTGCTCCGCACGTTCTCGAGCGCCGAACGCACCTCGCCTATGCTCTGAAAGCGCTCCGACGGCGATTTGCGCAGGCAGCGCGTGACGATGGCGGAGATCGGAGGCGCAGCATCGAGCGCCGGTGGCTCATCGCGCAGGGTTGCGGTCAGCGTTTCAATCGACGACGCGCGCGCGAAAGCGCAGCGGCCGCTCAGCATCTCGTACAGCACGGCTCCGAACGAGAAAATGTCGGAGCGCGCATCCGCCTCCTCGCCCTTCGCCTGCTCCGGAGACATATACGCCGCCGTCCCCATCACCACGCCCACTTCGGTGCGGAAACTCGCCTGGGTAGCGCTGTCGGCAACCCTGGGAGCGTCGAGCCGCGCCAACCCGAAGTCCAGCAGCTTGACGCCAGAGGCCGTCACCAAAATATTCGCCGGCTTCAGATCGCGATGGGTCACGTTCTTCCGGTGCGCGGCCTCGAGGGCATCGCAAATCTGCACGGCGTAGCGCAGCGCCTGCTCCGCGGACAGCGGCCCTTCCAGCGGCTTGCCGTCGATGAGCTCCATCACCAGATAATTGGGGCCAACATCGTGCAGCGTGCAGATGTTGGGATGATTCAACGCGGCGATGGCCTGCGCTTCTCGCTCGAAGCGCTCGCTGAACTGTGCCGCGGAAACCTTAATGGCCACATCGCGATTTAGCCGCGGATCGCGCGCGCGATACACTTCGCCCATTCCGCCCGCCCCGATCGGCGCAACGATTTCATACCGACCGAGTTTTTCGCCGGACGCAAGGGCCATGGGATCGAGTGGGATCAGTCTAGCCGATCAGCAGACCGGTCGAAAGGTGCTCGTCGGGGAAGTCACCGGAGGACGCGCGCCGGAGAGGTGAAACCGGATCCTGCCAGCGAAGCCCTTCGCCCGGCTCAAGCCAGATGCGGTTGCTGCACCGAACTATCCTGGGCCTTCAGGTACTCTTCTTCCCACCGCTTCTGCTGCTTTTCCTGCTCGGCGCGGACCGCGGCATTCTCGATCGCTTCCTGATAGCGATTGTAGGCCGCAACCGCCCACAATAAGCCGCAGAAGACGGCGAGGCCTGTTACTACACCGCCCATAGACAAACCCCCATCGAACCGGAAAGTCTACCGCGCCCCGGGTATGGTTGTCCTCAAAAATTTGGGAACGGCAACCTGTCAGCAACAAAGGGTGACCTGGGGGGCAACTCACCGTGACTCAGAGTTCTCACCCCATACCCCGGCCTGAAACGAGAAAACAAACCACGGCACGCCCCGGATTACAGTGCGATCGGGGCTCGCAGGGCGCCCCAAATACTCTCCGACCGCTCGTTTCCAGAACAAACCAGCGCCGGCATTGGCTTCCATGACGCGGACCTGCCAGAGTCCCGGATAACGCCGCCACACTTCGTGCGCGACGGCTCGGCCGGTCCCGCGCCTCCGGAACCCCCTCAGGATAAAGAACTCCGCCATATCCCACAAAAGCTTGTCCTGCATTCGTGCCACGAGCACGAATCCAGCCCACTGCCCGTCCACGCGGATCAGAAAAGGATGACGGTCCGGATCGCTCCAGTAACTCGACAGATTCGGGTAGCCAAACCGTCCGTCCGCCTGCAACTCGACCGGCACAAATTCGCTGAAGTCGTGGATGTACAGCTCCAGCAGATTGGCGAGGATCGGCTCCTGTTCCCGGCGGGCGGCCAATAGTTCAACGCCCAGCGCAGTCGAACCGTCCCTCTGGTCCACGCCTCAGAACCCCATGATGTTGTAGCCGCTGTCCACGTAAATCACCTCGCCCGTCACACCGCTGGCCAGGTCCGACGCGAGATAAATGGCGGTCTTGCCCACTTCCAACTGCTCCGTGTTGCGATGCAGCGGCGAGCGTTCCTCGTGGTACTTCATCATGTCGCCAAGCGCGCCCACGCCGCGCGCGGCCAGTGTCTTGATCGGGCCCGCAGAGATGGCATTCACGCGAATATTCAACTTGCCCAGATCCCACGCCAGGTACCGCACCGTCGCTTCCAGCGCAGCCTTCGCCACGCCCATCACCTTGTAGTGGGGAACTACCTTCTCCGCTCCGAAGTAGGTCAGCGTAATAATCGACCCGCCCTCGGTCATCAGCGGAGCAGCCGCGCGGCTGAGTGCGACCAGCGAATACACGCTCACGTCGTGAGCAATCCGGAATCCCTCCCGCGACGTCTCGAGAAAACTATTCTTCATCGCGTCCGAGGGCGCGAAGGCAATGCAGTGCACCAGCACATCCAGCTTGCCGTACTTTTCCTTCAGTTGCGCAAAGGTCTGTTCAATTTCCGCGTCGTTCGACACGTCGCACTGGAACGGCTCGGCCCCCGGCAACTCGTCAATCAGCTCCGCCGCCTCGGCCTTCATGCGTTCGTTTTGATAGCCGATGGCCAGCTTCGCGCCCGCTTCATGCAATTTCTGCGCGATGCCCCAGGCGATGCTGCGCTTGTTCGCCAGTCCAAAAACTGCCGCCACGCGGCCTTCCAGATTCAACATGAGTCGTTTCGCTCCGTGGATTCGTCTGCCGCCCCGTTTCCAACCTGATCAGTCAGCGTGCGCGGCTACGCAATTGTAAATTGACAGCGCAACATCACGCGCACTCGCAGCGCGACGCTGGATCCGTCTCCTGCCGCACCACCGCCGGCCCGGCAGGCTGGTAGTACCGCTGCTCCGGGAAGGCGCAGGCCATACACAACGTCTCGTCCCCCTGCTTCACAAAGCGGTCGTAGTTGATGCCCTCGCCGCACACAGTACAGGCCACCCGCTCGCCCTTGTAGCCCGGCATCTCTTTCGGCGCCACCTGAACCTCCACCCATTGCTCGCCGAACAAATCCCCATCGTCCATCTCGCGGTAGGCCGCCATCTGCTGCTGGTTTCTGTCAGGAATTTCCGGAAACATCTCGCGCGCTCGCTGCTTCGACGACTCCAGCGCGACAATCCGAATCGCCCGCCCCTGCAAATCCACAAACGTCGCCGCCATCTTGCCCCAGTCGCGAAACTTCAACGCCCGCTTGCCCAGCCGGCACCCCGTCACCACGCCGATCGCATCTGTCGCGCAGCGGTCGATCTCAATGTAAGTCACCAACCGCTTGCGGTCGCGCCCGCGTGGTTCATCAAGGCCCAGCCGCCGGCAGCCCAGCATCGCCATGCGCACACCCAGCACCTGACCAGCGCATAAATGTCCATGCGCAATCTCCGCCTGCCGCAGCAACTCATCCAAAGACTCCATGCAGGCCATGCTATGCCTCTGACGGTCGATTCAGCTAACGGGAGGGCCAGGTCTTTTCAGGCTGACCGTTTCAGCGCTGACCGGACCTTAGCTGACCGCTTTTTAGCTGACGGACTTCCGCTGCACTACTCCTCGTCCCCATCCTCCACCAGCACCGCCGAGGTTCCCACCAGATCGAAGCTCACCAGCGCCGCACCCGTCGCCTGAAAACTCACCTTCAGCGGCTCGCGCTGCCATTGTGCCGCGGCGCACGCCGGGCTCGGATGATCCGCAGCATCCCACGGCTCCAGCTTCTTCGCCAGCAGCGGCCGTCGCGCCGCTACCTGCGCCACTACTGCAAACAACTGCTTGCCCCCTGCGTTCAGCCCGCAATACGCCGCGTAGTCGCGGAACCAGACAACCTCCGACACGCCCGGGTCGAAATCCGGCAAATGCAGCGCTGTTAGTTTGCCGCTTTCGCGATCCACCAGCAGCCACGGCCCGCGCTGCCACACCCAGCGCACCGCATGGTCAGAGGGCAGGGAATCGTTGAGCCGCACAGCGCGCCGCACCGCAAAACTGCGCTCGGTCACGTCGTGCGCATCCCCGGTCGTCCACTCCTTCACCTTGCCATCTACCACCAGCGGCCGAACCTTCAACTCCTTCTCATCCTTCTGCGCGCCGGCGGGATCGCCCTGCACCGAATACGGTTCCCGGCGCACCGCGCCCAGCGCCACCGTATGCGGCTTTGCAGCGCAATACACAGCAGCCGGCAAGACGAATGCCAGCGTTACAGCCAATCCAATTTTTGCGGGGGTCATGCCTGAAGCGTATGCACCCAGGGGAATCAGCGACAGGTCACAGAAGTAATGAAATTATCGAGCAGCGTCGCCAACCGGCCCAGCCACAGCGGCAGACGTCACCGCGGGCCGCTCGGCCGCGCTCGCGTTCACATGTCCGTTGACATACCGCCACACGAACCACCCGAATCCCGCCAGCACCAGCAGCAGCATCAGAACGCCCGTCCAGCGCAGCCGCATTTCAGGGCGATTATTCGACCGGGCCCGCGAGCGGCCGACGTTGCTCACAAAGGCGACCCAGCCGTCCTCGCTGCCGGTCGATCCCTGCGGTTGACTGGCTGCGAGGAAGCGCTCTACCCATGCCACCTCATCCAAACCCACAGCCCGCGCATAACCGCGCACGATGCCCTTGCTCAGGATCCCGCCCGGCAATGCATCGAATTGCTCGTCTTCCAGGGCCGTCAGGTAGCGCGTGATGATTTTCGTCGTGCCGCTGATCGTCTCTAGTTCTATTCCCCGGGCGACGCGTTCTCTGCGTAGTTCCTCGCCGAAATGACCCACGTGCAGATTCCTTCCGGATGGTCTATGGGGATGTCAATGCCACAATAAGACTGGTAACGTCTGCTCGTCAAAGGAATTATCGGGTAAACGCCCTGTTTTCCTCAGGGAAGCGAATCTAGAAAGGTAACCAAAGTAACCGCGCGGTCATGCAAGTTAACCAAATCAGCAATATGATGGTCACCTCTCCCGAGCGGATCGTCCCCCCGTTTGCTACTCTGAAGTTTCCAGTGCGCAGGGGCGAGGGCCTCACACCAACAGCCCAATGAATAAGCTAGTCGTCGGCAATATCCTCTATCGTCCGGTCCGCTCCGCCATCAGCGTGCTCGCGGTCGCCATTGAAGTCATCATGATCCTCTCCATCGTCGCCATCATGGTGGGGCAGGTGCAGGGCGCGGCGAATCAGACCAGCGGCATTGGCGCGGATATCATGGTGCGTCCCCCCAACGCCAGCAACTTCAGCGGCCTCAGCGATGCCGCCGTCCCCGCGGACATTGCGTCGAAGGTGCTCGCGAAAATGCCCCACGTCGCGGTCGCGTCTCCGGTCATCGCCAAGTTGAGCACCAGCGGCGCGGTCCAAACCATCTTCGGCATCGACTACCCCAGCTACAACGCGCTGCGGCCGTTTGTCTTTCTCTCCGGCGGTCCACCCCACGGCCCCGATGACGCCATCATCGACGACCTCTACGCGCGTAGCCACCATGTCGCGGTCGGCCAAACCATTCACATCCTCAACCACGACTTCACCATCTCCGGCATCGTCGAACACGGCAAAGGCAGCCGCATCTTTGTACCCATCGGAACGCTTGGCGTCCTGAACGGCACCCCAACCAATGCCTCCATCTTTTACATCCGCACCGACAACCCCAAAAACGAACAGGCGGTGATCGACGAAATCACCCACACCCCGACGATGAGCACCTACCAGGTCCAGACTCTGGCTGAATGGATGTCGACCATGACGCCGGAACACCTGCCTGGCTTCACGATCGCACTCAACGTCGTCATCTCCATCGCTGTGATCGTCGGATTCCTGGTCATCTTCCAGTCCATGTATACCGCCGTCATGGAGCGCACCCGCGAAATCGGCATTCTGAAATCGCTCGGCGCGTCCAAGGCCTACATCGTGAATCTCGTGCTGCGCGAGGCCGTCCTGGTCACCATCGCCGGTATCATCCTGGGAATTCTCGCCACCCAGGGACTCAAAGTGTTTATGAACGCCCGCTTCCCGACCATGACCTTTATGCTGACGCCCAACTGGCGCGTGTATGGTGCAGGCATCGCTTTGATCGGGTCCGTGCTGGGTGCGCTGTATCCCGCATGGAAAGCCGCCCGCAAAGATCCGATCGACGCCCTCGCCTACGAATAGAGTCTCCGCTCCAGGCGTGCGCTGGCCGACGCGGGCCGGCGAAATAATCCGCCTCTCTACACGCTACACGCTGAAGACCCATGCCCATCAAGACCATCATCGAGCCCTTCCGCATCAAGAGCGTCGAGCCCATTCGCTGGACCACCCGCGCCCAGCGCGAAAAACTTCTCGCCGCCGCCCACTACAACATGTTCCTGCTCCCCGCCGACGATGTCCTCATCGATCTGCTCACCGACTCCGGCACCGGCGCCATGTCCACCCACCAGTGGGCCGCCATTATGGAAGGCGATGAGAGCTACGCCGGCAGCCGCAGCTTTACGCGTTTTCGCGATTCTGTGCAGGACATCTTCGGCTACAAGCACGTCATCCCCACGCACCAGGGCCGCGCCGCCGAGCGCATCCTCTTCACCGTCCGCTGCAAAAAAGATTCCGTCATCCCCAACAACACCCACTTCGACACCACCCGCGCCAACGTCGAATTCACCGGTGCCGAAGCCGTCGATCTGCTCATCCCGGAAGGCAAGCAGCCCTCCGTGTCATACCCGTTCAAGGGCAACATGGACGTCGCCGCGCTCGAAGCGCTAATCGAACGCGTGGGCCGCGAGCGCATTCCCGTCGTCATGCTCACCGTCACGAATAATTCCGGCGGCGGCCAGCCGGTCTCCATGGATAACGTGCGCGCAGTCAGCGCAGTCTGCCGCAAACACAGCATCCCGCTCTACTTCGACGCATGCCGTTTCGCGGAAAATGCCTGGTTCATCAAATTGCGCGAGCCCGGTTACGCCGACAAGACGCCCAAGCAAATCGCCCAGGAAATGTTCAGCTACGGCGACGGCTGCACCATGTCCGCCAAAAAAGACGGCATGGCCAACATCGGCGGATTCCTCTGCACCAACGACGATCTGCTCGCCCAGCAGGAAAAAGACCTGCTCATCCTCACCGAGGGCTACCCCACCTACGGCGGCCTCGCCGGCCGCGATCTCGAAGCCATCGCCGTCGGCGTGCAGGAAGCGCTTGAAGAGGATTACCTCCGCTACCGCATCGCCTCCACGGCCTATCTTGGCAACCACATCGCGGAGGAAGGCGTGCCCATCGTCCAGCCACCCGGCGGCCACGCGATCTACCTCGACGCGCGAGCGTTTCTACCGCACATTCCCGCCGACCAGTTTCCCGGCTGCGCGCTCGCGGCCGAGCTGTATCTCGAAGGCGGCGTCCGCTCCGTAGAAATCGGGACGCTCATGTTCGCAGGAGCCGCGCAGATGGATCTCGTCCGCCTGGCCATGCCGCGCCGCGTCTATACCCAAAGCCACGTCGACTACTTAGTCGAAGTGATCCTCGAAGTCTACAGGAACCGCAAAAAAATCCGCGGCATGAAGCTGACCTACGAAGCGCCATTCCTGCGCCACTTCACCGCGCATCTGGAGCCGGTGGGCTAAGACTCTTCACCGCGCAGCAGACTAAAAAGGCCATTGCTTGCTGGTTTGCGTGTTGCGAGCCCACCACCCGCCGATCCTTGTCCCAAGCCACGCGAACAGGGCTGTTCCAGCAAACAACACCGCCGCGGTTTTCGCGGGACTGCCCGGGTTGCCCCGGAAAAAAGGCAAGAATTCTAGCCAAAACGCAAGACCGAAAGAGGCGTAGAACCCGAGCAAGCCAGCAATAAAACTTCCGATCCAGACGCCAATGGCTTCACGCCGCACACACTGAGGCTCCCCGATCGTCCGCACTGTGGCGACACCGCAAACGCAAATGATCGCGCCCAAATAGATAAGGCCGGTTGTCAGTGCAGACGGGGCAGTTTCCATCTTTCACCTTGATCTTACCGTGGGTGGCTCTCTTTGCCTGAGATCAGCATATTCGCCCGAAAAACGTGCGCCAATAGGAAAAGCGCAGAAAAATACTCCTCTGCGCTTCACCAGGAAACAGCTTAGCTATCTATTTATCCGTAAGCGCCTCAACCCCCGGCAAGCCTTTTCCCTTCCAGAAACTCGAGTGAAGCCCCGCCGCCCGTCGAGATGTGCGTGACCTGATCCGCCACGCCGGCCTGTTTCACCGCGGCCACCGAGTCGCCGCCGCCGATAATCGAGATGGCGTCCTTGTTCTTCGCAACCGCGTGAGCGATGGCGTTGGTGCCCACCGCGAACCGCGGAAATTCGAACACACCCGCCGGCCCGTTCCACACAATCGTCCGCGCCCCGGCAACCACCTTCTCAATCGCCGCGACCGTCTTCGGACCGATGTCCAGACCCTGCCAGTCAGCCGGGAAGTTCACACTGCAATCCCACGGCTGCGTCTTCGCATCCGCCGAAAAAGAATCGGCGAGGATGTTATCCACCGGCAGCAGCAACTCCACGCCCTTGGCCTTGGCTTTCGCCAGAGCCTCGCGCGCCACATCGATCTTGTCTTCCTCCACCAGCGATTTGCCCGTGGTCACGCCGAGCGCCCGCTGGAACGTGTACGCCATACCGCCCACAATCACCAGCGTGTCCACTTTGTCGAGCAGGTTGTTGATCACATCGATCTTGCCTGAAATCTTTGACCCGCCCAGGATCGCCACAAACGGCTTTACCGGAGCTTCAAGCGCCTTGCCCAGATACGTCAGCTCCTTTTCCATCAACAAGCCGGCCGCCGACTGCTTCACATAATGCGTAATGCCCTCAGTGGAAGCATGCGCCCGGTGCGCGCTGCCAAACGCGTCGTTCACATACACATCGCACAGCGAGGCCAGCTGCTTCGCAAATTCCGAATCGTTCTTCTCTTCTTCGCCGTGGAAGCGCAAATTCTCGAGCAGCAGCACCTGGCCTGACTCCAGTTGCCGCGCCATCTCTTGCGCAATGTCGCCCACGCAATCCGGCGCAAAGGCCACATTGGTCTTCGAGCCCATCTTGTGATCCAGCAGCGTGCGCAGCCGATCCACCACCGGGCGCAGGCTGTATTTCGGATTCACCTTCCCCTTGGGCCGCCCCAGATGCGACGCCAGGATCAGCTTCGCCTTGTGGCGCAGCGCGTATTCAATCGTCGGCAGCGTTTCCTGAATGCGCGTGTCGTCCGTGATCTCCGAGCCATCCTCGGTCAGCGGCACGTTGAAGTCCACCCGCATGAATACGTGCTTGTGGGCCAAATCCAAATCGCGAATCGAAAGCTTGGTCACAGTGCCTCCTTCAATCTCCAGCGTGTTCGCCATGATCGTAGTCCCCTTTAATCCTGTGGCGCTGAGTGCACCACCGCGTCCGCCTCAATCTCCACGCGCCATGAAGGATTGAGCAGCCCCGCTACCACTACCATGGTGGCTGCCGGACGAATGGTTCCAAAAAACTCGCCGTGCGCTTTCCCGATCGCTTCCCAGTCTTCGACGTGGGTCAGATACATGCGGGTGCGCACAACGTCTTCGAGTTTCGCACCAGCCTTTTCAAGCGCCGTGCGAATGATTTCAAGGGTGTGCCGCGTTTGCGTAGCTGCATCGGTCGGCTCGGCCCCAACCGGCCCCGTTCCGGAAACGTAAACCGTTTGGCCCACGCGCACCGCGCGCGAAAATCCAATCACCGGTTCGTAAGGAGAGGTACCAGGAATATTCCGCCGCATAATCACTCCGCACATCGGGGCCGTCCGCAAAGACGGCCCGATGGAATGTTGGCAGGGAAGTGCTGCTCTTACAGACCCTTCTTCGCGAGGAACAGGATCAGATCGCGAACGCGATTCGAGTAGCCCCACTCGTTGTCGTACCAGCTGATCACCTTGGCCATGTTGCCCACCACTTTGGTCAGCGGCGCGTCCACAATCGACGACAGCGGATTGCCCTTGAAGTCGCTCGACACCAGTTCGTTCGTCTCGTAGCCGAGAATGCCCTTCAGCTCGCCCTCAGCAGCAGCCTTCAGCGCGGCGTTGATCGAGTCCTTCGTGATCGGCTTCTCCGCAACAAAGGTCAGATCCACAACGGAAACGTTCGGCGTTGGAACGCGGATCGCAAACCCGTCCAGCTTGCCCTCAACCTCAGGAATGACCAGCTTCAGAGCCTTGGCTGCGCCCGTCGACGTCGGAATCATCGACAGAGCCGCAGCGCGCGCCCGGCGCAGGTCCTTGTGCGGGAAGTCGAGAATCACCTGGTCGTTGGTGTAGCTGTGGATGGTCGTCATAATGCCCGACACGATCCCAAATTTCTCCACCAGCACCTTCACCACCGGCGCCAGGCAGTTCGTCGTGCACGAGGCGTTCGAGATGATGTTGTGCTTGGCCGGATCGTATTTGCCTTCGTTCACGCCCAGCACGACCGTCAGGTCCTCGTTCGAGGCCGGAGCCGAGATGATGACCTTCTTCACCGGGCCGCGCAGATGCGCTTTCGCCTTGGCGCCGTCGGTAAAGTGGCCCGTGGACTCAACCACAATCTGTGCGCCCACCGATTCCCAGTCCAGCAGGGCCGGGTCGCGCTGCGCGAATACTTTCAGCTTTTTGCCATCCACCGAGATAAAGTCATCGCCGGCGACGATGTCATTCTTGAGATTCCCAAGGATGGAATCGTACTTCAGCAGGTGAGCGAGCGTTGCGGGGCTGGTGAGGTCGTTGACGGCGACAAATTCGATATCGGGATTCCCAAGCGAAGCGCGAAACACGTTGCGGCCGATTCGCCCAAACCCATTAATTCCAACCTTGACTGCCATACGGTGTTGTCTCCTTACAATGATCTAAACGCGTGCAGAGAGCCTTCGCGGTTGCCGGGTCCAGTCTTTGCTAACAGTCCAAAACGCCCGGAACCACCCAATTTCCGATGCTAGCACCGTAGTCAAGCGAAAAAAAGTTCAGCCATCACAAAGCGAAGGATTTTTACGTACCAACGTCACATCGAAACGCGTGACCAAAATGGTATTCAACGGGGTACTCCTCGACGCCGCGCGTTTGCCCCCAGCCCTCGACTGTGTTACATCCTGGATATGCGCGAATGGATGCGCGAACGCATGAGACGACGTTCGAAGCGTGGACCCAACAACTCGGAGTCCACCGGGAAAATTGGTCAGGAAATACCCCAGAATCAACTGGCCCCGCTGCAACCGTCCTACCACGGAGGCGCTGAGCCCCCGCAGGTTGAAGAATCTAAAGCGGCTGTGCCGCCGCCCCCAACCCCTAAGGTCCAGGCTCCTGTGGAACCGAAGACCACACCTGGTCCGACGCCTGAATCTGCCAGTCCCGAACCCGTGGGGAAATTGGTCGTCGAAACCCAGCCGGAATCGCTCTCCACTCCGCCCCCGGAATCGCCCGGAGCGGCCAAAGGTGCGCGCGGCTACGTGGTGCTCACCATCGGCCTTCCCGGCTCCGGCAAAACCACCTGGTTCAAGCGCCGCGGCGTCACGCCGCTGTCGAGCGACCTGCTCCGCACCCTGCTCTTTGACGACATTACCGAGCAGCGCTGGCAGGGCCTCGTCTTTTCCACGCTGCGCTCGCTCCTCCGCGCCCGGCTCATCGCCAAAATGCCGTGGAACTACGTCGACGCCACCAACCTCTCTCCCCACGAACGCCGCCAGTGGATCAAGATGGCCAAAAGTTTCGGCTACGACGTTCAGGCGGTCTTCTTCGATGTGCCTCTGGAAGTCTGCATGGACCGCAACCGCCGCCGCGAACGCACCGTGAGCGACGACGTCATGAAGAAAATGGCGGAACGTCTCCGTGCTCCGGACTTCAAAGAAGGCTTCTCGAAGATCACAGTAGTCCGCGTCAAAGGCGCAGCGCCCTCAGGCACACCAACCGCAGGGGACGACGAGTAGAGCCGCAACTCTTACGGGGCAGTCTTGCTGCCCTGAAAGAACTGTTCCTTGGTCAAAAACGTCCAGCGTCCCGGAAACTTCCGCGGCGGCAGCGAGTACTGCCCTCCCGACCATCTGGAATCATCCGCGAAATAAAACGTCTGGAAGGAAAGCATCGCTTTCGTGATGGGGACGTTCTTCGCGGCGATCTTCGCCTGGACATCGTCGCCGTCTTTTGCAAACGACAGCCGCAGCAAACCACCCGGCGGAATGCGGATCGGCGCCAGCGGCGTCGGCGCGAACGCTGGTGGGTGGTACGAGCCGTCGGCCGCATACCAAATAATTTTCGGCTCCCGTCCCTGCGTCGACCACGACGCCTGGTAGGGGTCCTGTTGCGTCCCGTTCCCGGCTTCGCGGAAAGACAGCAGCATGCCCCCGCGCGTGATCGGTTTCGGCGATACATTCCGCAGCGTCACCACGACCGTCCTGATCCAGTTCCCCTGAACCCGCACCGGCCGATCGAACTGGATCGGCCGGCCGTTGATGGTCACGCTCACCACGCTGACCGGCCAGTTCCTGCTGAACGCAGCGCTGTCGAGCGTGAACGTAACCGGGGATACGGGCGCAGGCTTCTGTTGCCCACCAGCAGAGAGCAACGCAGGCACAACAGCGGCAAGGACGAACGCCCGCCACACAGGCAAGCTCCTGACCATAAGTTTTCTCCGTAAAGCAGTGGCGACAGTCTACAGCGTCTCTAAGAGACGAACACGTTCTTTCCCGCAAACCGCCCATCAAGGCGCCAGCGGAGCCGTCACCACAAACGTCGTATCCTGCGCCCACCCTGCAGTCACGTCCCACGCATAATTCCCGCCATCCGCAGCCATAAATGCACCACCGTCAAACTGGCGGATGTACCGCGTCGGGTAATTCGACGATTGAAAAGAAGTGCCGCTCCCGGCATTGCCGGTCATCGCGCAAAACGTCGCGTCGCCCGCATTCGTCAGCGAACCGTCATAAGGCTGCGCGTACAAAACAAAGTTGAAGTGGCGAATGAATTCTCCCGGTTGGTCGCGCGCCTCAAACGAGAAGCAATTGGCGTTGGCAAATCCGCGGCGGACCACCCAGGTCCCGTTGGCCAAATCGGAAGCGGCGCTCGTTGCATCCAGCTCCGACGCCACTACGATCTGCGTCCCAATCGCCGCTTCGTGCCGCAAATAATAGTTCGTCAGGCCGGCTAAGGTCACCTGCAGGGAAACCTCGCTGCCCACCGCCAGAGTTCCGCTCGTCGCATTTGTCGCCGTATCGTAGCCAACGCTCACAATATTGGCCTGCACGGCGGCTTCCGTCGCGTCGGAAGGGAAGCCCGACGTCATCACGCCCTCGAAGAAAGACCCAATCGATCCATTGCTGTTGTCGCCGCCCGTCCCCAGCACGATCGCTCCCTCCTGGTGCATCGGAGCATAGCCCGGGAAGACCGGCAGCCCTCCCGCATATTCCGTGGTGAGCGCGCCGCTCTGTGCATTGCCCGAGCGCAGTTCAAATTGAGTTTGCCCATCGTTCTTCAGCATCGCGGTCACAAACGGATCATCGATTCCCGTATTGCTCGCGTTCGTCGAGAAGCCCTCATCGGACTGGAACAGCCCATTCTCCAGATCCGCCTGCACCCACGGCCCATCGCCATAGCAGGGCGCAGACCAGCACGCGGTGCTGAAGTTAACGGCGTCCATGTGGCCGTTGCCGGTATCGTCGCCACTGGTCTCAGCGTTGCCGTAGTCGAAACAGCATCCGGCATTCACATGCGTCCCCGACGTCACCATGTACATGCCTTCCGGCTGCCCATTCGTGGCCACTCCCTTCGTCACGTCGTTGCGGTAGCCTTGCCCCGCGGAAATCGACAGACCGTAGACCTGATTGCCGCCCGCTTCCACCGGCAACGCGTTCGCCGCCGCGCCCACGTCGGCCCCGCCATTGCCGCCGGCTCCTTCAATCGTCAGATCGTTGTGGTTCGCCGTCTGGTCGTAGATGCGCGTCACAATGCAATAGGTATCCACGCAGAAGCTGTCCTGCGGAGCGATAGCGGCATACCCGCCCGCCGCCAGCAATCCAATGTCGAGGGTTGTCCCGTCCGACGAGCGCTGCACCTGGTAGAGCGGCCCGTTGTAGGCGCCAAACAGAGCGCGCGTCATGCTGTGCGCCGCCACGCAGGGAGTTCCCCCGGCCGCATAAATGTCGCACGCCTCCGGCGTCGGGGGCGTGCTGTTGCCAATCGGGTGGTCGCTGGACGAACTGCTGCCGCAGGAGATGATCATGCACGCTACCAACGGCATGATCGCTGCCGGGATGCGCGGAGCGAGCGAATTTTCTCCGGACGACATAAGCATGGCCGCTAAAAGAGCGAATTCTACTCCTTCGGGTAATCGTTTACCAGACCCCCTCTGAAGGAGCCAATTCGGACGGTTCGCTCCCCGCATTTTGCATGCCAACGACCTGATTGTCTTCAGCAAAATTAAATAACCCGCGCCACTATTCTTCGCACCGTCTCACCCCGATTTTTGTGTCCCTCATTTCCCGCAGCCTTATAGACTTGCGGGATGCCGAAAATCCTTGCCTTGTCGACGCTGATTATTTGCGCGACCGCCCTGGGTCAGACCGCCGTGCACCCAGGCGAGAAGGTCTACCAGCAACACTGCGCGATCTGTCATGACAGCGGCGCGGTGCGCATTCCGCCCCGCCAGGTCCTGCAGCAGCAATCCATTGATGCCATCCTCAAGTCTCTGGACTCCGGCATTATGAAGCCGCAGGGCGCCACGCTCACCGCGGCAGAACGCGCGGATGTCGCAGCGTGGCTCGGCAAGGCTTCCACCGTGGCGGCCGCTCCTCTCGCCAACGCATGCTCCGCCAGCGCATCGGCACCGAACGGGTCGTGGGTTTCCTGGGGCAACGGCGTCGCCAATCTTCGCTTTCAGACCACATCGGCCGCCGGCCTCAGCGCCGCTGACGTGCCGCACCTGCAATTGAAATGGGCCTTCGCCGTGCCGGATGTGACGGAAGCCCGTTCGCAGCCCGCCGTCATTGCCGGCAATCTGATTTTTGCCGGAGGAACGTCGGTCTACGCACTGGACGCCCGCAGCGGCTGCACGCACTGGAAAACCGGCCTGGCGGCTCCCGTGCGCAGCGGCGTCGTCACCGGTTCGCCTGCAGGCGTGCCGACGGCGTATGTCGGTGACGCGGGCGGCAACGTCTATGCCATCGAGATCGCCACCGGCAAGATTCTCTGGCAAATCCATGCGGACACGCACCCTGCGGCCATTGTGACCGGCACGCCGCTTTACGACCGCGAACGCCTGTATGTGCCCGTGGCCTCCTATGAGGAATTGGCCGCGGCGAACCCGCAATATGTGTGCTGTACCTTCCGCGGCAGCATACTGGCGCTCGACGCGAACACCGGCAAAGTTCTGTGGAAGACCTGGACCGTGCCTGCGGACCCGTCGCCGCATTTCACCCGCAAAGGTGGCAAAAATGTCGGGCCGTCCGGCGCAGGCATCTGGTCCGCTCCCACCATCGATGAAGAAAAAGGACTGCTCTATGTCGCCACCGGCGACAATTACTCCGATCCGCCCACGGATTTGAGCGACGCTGTCCTCGCGCTCTCCCTGGACACCGGAAAAATCGTGTGGTCGAAACAGTTTCGCTCCGGCGACGCATTCAACATGGGGTGCGACGATCCCGACAGCAAAACTTGCCCGGACGCCGACGGCCCCGACTACGACTTTGGCGCGTCGCCCATCCTTGACCAAATGCCGAACGGCCGGCGCCTGCTCGTCCTCGCGCAGAAATCGGGCACAGTCTATGCCGTCGATCCTGATGCGCATGGAGCGCCCGTGTGGCAAGCGCAGCTCGGCAAAGGCGGCCCTCTGGGCGGCGTTGAATGGGGCCCGGCCACCGACGGCCAACAGGTTTACGTCACCATTTCCGATGAGGGCTTTCTGCCTTCAGAGAAGGGAATGAATCTCGACCCGGACAAAGGCGGAGGAATGTTTGCTCTCGGCCTCGCGGATGGGAAGCAAGCCTGGACTGCGCCTCCCGGCAAATGCGATGCGCGCCGCCCCTGTAGTCCCGCTGAGCCCGGCGCGGTCACCGTCATCCCCGGAGCGGTTTTCGCCGGATCACTGGACGGATACATTCGCGCCTATGCGACCGGAACCGGCAAACTCCTTTGGGATTACGACACGGAGCACTCGTATCAGACCGTCAACGGCGTAGCCGGCCACGGCGGCTCGCTCAATGCAGCGGGCCCGGTCATCGTCGACGGCATGGTCTATGTTCTCTCCGGTTACGGCAATTTCGGCGAAGCGCCCGGCAACGTTCTGCTCGCCTTCAGCGTGGGCGGCCACTAGAGCGAGTCAAACACCAGCGCCACAAAAGTGTCCGGCTTAATCGATCCCTTCGCCCAGGTCGCGTCCAGATCCGCCGTCGGCTTGGCCGCCACGGCCTGCTCCACCGTGTCGCCCTGTGCCTTCAGCTTCTCCACGCGGTCCGCTACTTCGACCAGCATCGCGCGATACGCCGTGAGCGTCGCCTTGTCTCCCAGCGCCCCATGCCCCGGCACAATCTTCGTGCGGTCGTCCGCCAGCGCCAGCACTGCATCCACGCCCTTAATCATTCCGTTGATCGTGCCTCCGCTCGACAAATCAATCAGCGGATACATCCCGTTGAACCACAAATCCCCGGTGTGAATGACGTTGCCCTTCACAAAGTGAATGAAGATATCGGAATCGGTGTGCGCGTCGGGCGCGTAGACCAGAGTGGTCTGATCGTTGTTGACCCACAGCGTATTCGTGTCGGGAAAGGTCTCCTGGGGCAGAGCCGCATCTGACGCTGCCGGAAAATGCACATCGTAGACTTGCATGTACTGCGGGTTCTCCAAACGGATGCGCGTGTTGTCCTGCGCGATGATGAACGCCCCGGCCAGATGCAGCGCGGCATTCCCGCTGGTGTGATCGAAATGCCAATGCGTGTTAATCAGCAGCTTCAGCGGCTTCGCATCGATCTTGCCCAGCGCGTCCATCAGATGATGCGTTCCAGTATCAATGCCGGAGTCGATCAGCACCTTGCCGTCCGGCCCGGTCTGGCAAACGATGTTGCCGCCCACGCCCTGCAGCAAAAAAATCGTGTCGGTCAGCTTCGTCGTCTTAATGGTTTCGTTCGCCGCGGCCGCGCGCAGTTGCTCGGGCAGCGTGGGATTCGGCTGCACCGCAGGATTCGTATTCACCGGCGCTGCAGCCGGACTCTGCGCAGCTGGACTCTGCGCAGCCTGCGCCAGCACATCCCGCCCCGCCAGCATCGCTGCTGCCGTGGCCACACCAAACCGCGCCGAGCCCCACAGAAAATCGCGCCGCGTTGTCATAACTTTGCTTAGACGCTTAAAACAGCCCAGGCGGCAAATTCAATCCGCCCATCATGCCCTGGACAGTCGTTTTCATGATGTCCTCGGCGCGCCGCCCCGCCTCATTCACCGCCGCCGCCACCAGGTCTTCCAGCATTTCCACGTCAGGCGTTGGACCCGTCAGGCTCGCCACCGCGCTGGGGTCAATCGTCACCTTTAAAACTTCTTTCTTCCCGTTCATGCGCACCGTCACGGCGCCGCCGCCCGAGGATGCTTCCACCACAGTCGCGGCCAGCTTCTGCTGCACCTGCTCCTGCATTTGTTTGGCCTGCCCAAGCATTTCCTGAAGTTTCAGTGGATTCAGCATGCGGTCCTTCGTCGATCGATCGAATTAATTTTGGTCTCGCAGGTCCAGAACACTGCGAATTTCAGCCTTGAACAGTTCCTGCGTCCGCCGCACCAGCGGATTTTCGAGCGCTGCCGAATGCATGCTCCCGCTCGCCGGAGCCGCCACCTTGGCCGGAGCCTTCGCCGCGCCCGCCGCGCCATTCTCGCTGGGCACAAAGGTCAGCTTCTGCGTCGCCCCAATCGCGCGCATCGCCTTTTTGCAAATGGCCTCAGCCTCGGCATTCACCGTCAGCGCCAGCATCGCCTTGCGCAGCGGCAATTCCACCTGGTACGTTTTGCCCTGATCCGTCCAGTTTCCGTTCAGAATCTGCGCAGCAGCCGTATTGTGTCCTTCATGGTCGAGCGCCGCGCAAACCGCGTCACGAATGCGATCCAAATCCGGCGGCGCGCCCTGCGCAGCATCCGGAGCCAGCGCCAGCGCACCCTCGGATGATTCCGCCAAGGGTTCCAGAACGCCAACCGCAGCCGGCGGCTTCGCCTCAGCCGTAATCCGCGCCACGCTCTCCACCGGAGACAATGCCCGAGGCGCAGGAGGCGGTGCCGAAGCAGCGCTAGGCCCGCTCTCACCCACAGTCTTCCGCTCCCGATCCGCCTCAAATGGCGAAGGCCGCGCAGGAGCAGTTGAGGGAGCCGGCGTTCGCACCGGAGCGGCAGGGACAACTGGCCTTGACTGAGCCGGCACAACCCCGCGTCCACCCGATCCTGAGCCCTGCGCTCTGTGCTCTGCACTCGGCACCTGGCTCAGCAATTCTTCCACCGGCAGCAGCCGCTGCAAATGCACCAGCTTCACCAGCCCCAGTTCCAGGTGGAATCGCTGCTCCTGCCGGTAATTCAAATCGTCAAACGTCCGTAGCATCACCTGCAGGAACCGCGTCAGATCTTCTTCAGAAAACAGCATCGCCGACCGCGACGCCCGCGCCCGCTCATCGGCGGAAATCTGCAGCAGATCGGAATTCTCCCCGCCAATTCTCGCCATCAGCGTGTTGCGCAGGTAGCGAACAAACTGCCGCGCCAGCGAAGCCGGGCTGTTCCCGGCATTCATCAGCGTGTTGATCTCTTCAATCACCGTCGCCGTCTGCCCCGCGCTGATCGCCTCCATCAGCCGCTCGAACACCGTGTTCGGCACCGACCCCATCAGCTCGCGAATCGCCTCAGCCGCCAGATGCGGACGCCCACCAGTCACCGGCGCAGAAGCAATCGCCTGATCCATAATCGAGAGCGCATCGCGCATCGATCCATCGCCCGCCTCAGCCAGCAGCGCCAGCGCCGCGTCCTCCGCGTCAATCTCTTCCGCCACCGCAATCGTCTGTAGCTGGATCAGAATGTCGTCGTATTTCACCGCATGAAAGCTGAAGTGCTGGCACCGCGAACGAATCGTTTGCGGAATGTCCTCCGGCTGCGTCGTCGCCATCATGAAGACCACATGGTCCGGCGGCTCCTCCAGCGTCTTCAGCAGGGCATTGAACGCGGCATCCGTGATCTGGTGCGCTTCATCCAGAATCCAAATCTTGTACTTATCGCGAGAGGGCCGGTAGCGCGCCGCTTCCCGCAGCTCGCGAATCTCATCGATGCCGCGATTCGTCGCAGCGTCGATCTCCATCACGTCCACTGCGTTGCCCGCGCGAATCTCCGTGCACGAATCGCAAACGCCGCATGGTTCCGGATTCGGCCGCTCCGGCGTGCCCACCGCGGTCCGGCAATTCAGCGCCATCGCCAAAATGCGCGCAATGGTCGTCTTCCCAATCCCACGATGTCCGGAAAAGATGTAGCCGTGCGCAATGCGCCCCTGCTCCAGCGCGTTCAGCAGCGTGCGCGTTACATGCTCCTGCCCCGCCACGTCGGCAAAGCGTTGAGGACGGTATTTGCGGGCAAGAACCTGGTAAGCCATCGAAGGTCTGATTGTATCGCTTCAGCCTGAGGACGGATTTCCTCGACGCGCACCCCTCGTCAGGATTCTTTGGACCGCTGCGAGGTAGCGCCGCGCTCCGCCTGACCCGACAATTCTTCCACCGCAAGTCCCTTCCGCAAGAGGAAATTAACGGCCCCACTCATCGACATACCATTGGCATGGGCAAAAAGCCGAACCATCTCGTACACGTCGTCGTCAATCGTCCATGTGACTCGCACCATTCTTATCAAATCGGCAGATCCACTCCGGCCATTAACCTTCGCCTCAAAACAAAGCAGGCACCCCCTGAGGGGGTGCCTGCTTTTTCAAAGCCACCAGCGACCAGCCAACAGCTGCCTTTCTACTGCGTAGGCCGAACCACCCGCGCCGGCTCGCCCTTCGGGTCCCGTTCGCCGTCGCCCATGGCCAGCGGCAACTCCTGCTGCTGACGGCCATAGCCCTCATACGCCCGGATCACCCGCTGCACCAGCTGATGCCGCACCACGTCCCCATCCTCAAAGCGCACAAAGCGAATGCCCTCTACGCCATCGAGAACGCTCAGCGCCTCCACCAGCCCCGACTTCCGCGGGTTCGGCAGATCGATCTGCGTAATATCCCCCGTAATCACCGCCTTGGCGTTATTGCCCAGCCGCGTCAGGAACATCTTCATCTGTTCGCTGGTCGTGTTCTGCGCCTCGTCCATGATGATGAACGCATCGTTCAGCGTGCGCCCGCGCATAAACGCCAGCGGGGCCACCTCAATCACGTTGCGCTCCAGCATCTTGTCCACGCGCTCCGGCTCAATCAGATCGTAGAGCGCGTCGTACAGCGGACGAAGATACGGATCGACCTTCTCCTGCAGCGTCCCCGGCAAAAAGCCCAGCCGCTCGCCGGCTTCCACCGCAGGCCGCACCAGCACAATCCGGCTCACCTTTTTCGCCAGCAGCGCCGCCGCGCCCATCGCCACCGCCAGATACGTCTTGCCCGTGCCTGCGGGACCGATCCCGAACACCATGTCGTTCTGTTCGATGGCCTCGCAGTATTTCCGCTGGTTGATCGACCGTGGCTGCACCATCCGCTTAATCCCCGCCGAGCGCTGCTTCCCGCTCTCGGCCAGGCTCTTCAGCGTTACCGACGGATCCGCCACCACCAAACGCAGCATCCCGTTCAGTTCGCCGTTCTGCAGATTGATTCCTTGTTTGCGCAGCGCCTCGTAATCGTTAAAAATGCGCTCCACGCGGTTGATCGCGTCCTGAGACCCCTCCACCAGCACCGCATCCGACTTGAGGTCGATGCGTGCCTGGAGGGCGTCCTCCATCAGTCTGAGATTTTCGTCGCGGGTCCCGAACAGGGGCTCAAGATTGGGCGTGATCTCGAGATGTTTTCTCATCAGGCGCGAAATAACCCTCCACGCAAAGCCTGCCGCAGGCTGCGCTGTTGAATTTGGTTTGTAGAGCGGATCGGCTCCCACAGCGACAAGATGCGCCCCACACTGATTGGATGCTTCAGAGGGAGTTCCCGCATCGAGTTGGCAGTCGGCGCCAAATGGGTTCGAGTTGCCGCCAGAGTAGCCCGTGTTGCTACGGCAGTCAATGGTTATTGTTTGAATTTCCTGGGAATTGAGCCGACTTGGTACAGATTCCTCGGCTTTCCTGCCTAAAACGCCGGCGGCCCCGCCACCCGTCCCGCCGCGATATCCTCCGGACTGGCTCCGAACGGTTCATCCATGCTGGCTACATAAATGGCCGGCACCTTCGCCCCCATCGCCCGCAAATACGTCGAAAGCTGCCCCCGGTGGTGCACCGCATGCCGGATAGCAATGTTCAGATACGTCACCGCAGGGTCGTTCCGCAGCCCCAGCCAGTCCACCGGCCTCAGCAGCTCTTCAACGGTCATCGCTTCAAGCTGCGGAAGCCGCTGCGCGAAGGCGTCGGCGTACCACTGCGCCATCGCGGCCCCGGTCTTCACCTCGTCCGACGGCCCCAGCCCATCCCTGAACTGCCCATGGATCACGGCGTGCAGGAACCACATCTCCGTTCCAGCAAGATGCCGGGCCAGACGCAGCGCCGTCCAGCTCTTCGGCTGCGGACGATAATCTTCCTGCCCCGGCGGAATCGCCGCGATAATCCGGCCCGTGACCGCCTGCTCCGAAATGAGCGCCGGCAACAGAAATTCGCGCAGAAACAAAGCCTGTTCAGGAGTCATCACCGCTCCAGTATAAGAACGAATTAGCTCCGGAACGAAGAGACTCTTTTCTGCGTAGAACGCTATAATTCACCTTTCCCCGTACCACGCACACAATTGAATCCTCAGGAGCCACGGATGCAGAAGTCTTCCCGTCTGTTGGCGGCATGTGTTGCCGCCGTTGTTACAATTACCCCCGCCCTGGCGCGCGCCGCTGGCGACGACAAGCCCGCTGACAAACCCGCCGAAAAGATTGCCGACAAGGCCGATCAGTCCGTCACCAGCACCGGCTCCGTCACCGTAGGCGGCCAGACCATTGCCTATACCGCCGTGGCCGGCACCATCACCGTCGGCGCCACCAACGAGCAGGATGCCCAGATCGGGCCCGACGGCAAACCACTCCCCGACACCAATCTCGCCGCCGAAGTGGCCAATGCGAAGGACGCCAGCCAGGCGCCCCCCGAGGCTCGCATGTTCTACGTGGCGTATTTCAAAAAGGATGCCGATTCCAACAAGCGCCCCATCACCTTCCTCTACAACGGTGGTCCGGGCAGCTCGACCGTGTGGCTGCACATGGGCTCCGTCGGCCCCAAACACGTCGTCACCGACACCGATACGCATCTCCCCGCCGCTCCCTATCGCCTCGTCGACAATGCTGAGTCGCTCCTCGACGTCACCGACCTGGTCTTCATCGATATGCCCGGCACCGGCTTCGGCCGCCTCACCGGCAAAGACGCCGGCAAGGCCTTCTGGGGCATCGACGAAGACGGCCACGCTTTCGGCCGCTTCATCCAGCGCTTCCTCTCCGTCAACAACCGCTGGAATTCTCCCAAATACATCTTCGGCGAAAGCTACGGCACCACACGTTCCGCTGTCCTCTCCAACATCCTCGAGAACGAAGAGAACATCGACCTCAACGGCGTCATCCTGCTTTCGCAGATATTTGACTTCACCACCGACATCGACGCCGCGCACGCCAACCCCGGCATCGATCTCAGCTACGAGCTCGCGCTGCCCACCTATGCGGCCACCGCGCGCTACCACCACAAACTGCAGCCCGAGCCGCCCGCGCTCGAGCCGTTTTTGAAAGAAGTGGAAGACTTCGCCATGGGCCCCTACGCCGCGGCGCTGGCCAAAGGCACTGACCTCAGCCCGGCCGACAAACAGGCCATGGCCGAAAAGCTGCACGAATACACCGGCCTGCCCGTCGACTACCTCATCCGGGGCGACCTCCGCATCTCCGGCGGCCAATTCGAACAGAGCCTGCAGGAAGACAGCGGCCTCACCACCGGCCGTCTCGATACGCGCTTCTCCAGCCCCCCTCTCGATCCCCTCGCAGAATCCGCCGAGTATGATCCGCAGAGTTCCGCCATTTCCTCCGCCTACGTCGCGCTCTTCAACCAGTACGTCCGCAACACGCTGAAATACGGCGCCGGCCAAACCTATCTGCCCGAAGCCGACTTCGGCAGCACCGAGTGGGACTTCAAGCACAATGGCAACCCCGTCTTCGTGAACGTCGCCACCGACCTCGCCACCGCCATGAGTACCAACCCGAAGCTCAAGGTGCTGGTGAACGGCGGCTACTACGACCTCGCCACGCCGTTTTACGCGGCCTTCTACGAGGACAAGCACCTGCCCATCCAGGACAAGCTCGCCTCCAACATCGAATACGCCTGGTATGAGTCGGGCCACATGGTCTACGTCAAGAGTGAAGCCCTCAAGCAGCTCCACGACCGCGTCGCTCAATTCATCGAGAGCACGGACAAGGGCAACGAGTAGTCCCCAACTTCAACGATCAACCAATGGCCGCTCTTCGCAAGAGGAGCGGCCGTTGCCTTTCCAGCCACCAGCTACTGGCCACCAGCCGGTGACATACTGGTGAGTCATGTCCCGCACACCGATCGCCGTCCTCGCCCTCGCTACATTCGCTTTTTCCGCCTTCGCCCAGAAACCGCAAATCGCCCCAATCGCGAATCCGCCCCAGCTCAAACCCCTTGCATTCTCCACCGGTGGACGCGCCCTCACTTCGCCAGGCAGCGATCCGCGATTCGGCGGCCACGACTTCACCTACCAATGGCCCGGCACTTATTTTGAAGCTGCCTTCTCCGGCCCGCAAGTCTGCTTCAACATCGGCAAAGGCAAAGTAATTCTGCACGTCATCGTCGACCACCAACCGCCCATCGTTCTCGCCCAGCCAGCCCCCGGGATCCAGTGCGCCTCCGGCCTCGCAAACGCTCCGCACACCATCCGCATCGACGACGCCACCGAGAGCCAGGACGCCCCCAACGTCTTCGACGGTTTCGGCATTCCGCTGAACGAAAAGCCTCTCGCCCCACCCCACCGCACCCGCCAAATCGAATTCATCGGCGACTCCCACACCGTCGGCTACGGCGACACCTCGCCCACCCGCGACTGCACTGCTAAAACGGTCTGGGCCACCACCGACACCTCCCAGGCCTTTGGTCCGCTCGTCGCCCAGCACTACAACGCTGACGATCAGATCAACGCCATCTCCGGCCACGGCATCGTCCGCAACTACAACGGATCCCCCGGCGACCCCGTCCCCGTCGCGTGGCCCTGGGTCCTCTTCGATAAGAAGAATCTCTACAACGACCCAACCTGGCATCCCGAAATCATCGTCATCGCCCTCGGCACCAACGATTTCTCCACGCCCCTCCGCCCGGGAGAAAAATGGAAGACTCGCGACCAGCTCCACGCCGACTTTGAAGCCACGTACGTCCGCTTCCTGCAAACCCTCCGCGCCCGCGATCCCCACGCCTATGTCATCGTCTGGGCCACCGACATGGCCGATGGCGAAATCGAGGCCGAAGCCAGCAAAGTCGTCGCGCAGTGGAAAGCCTCCGGAGAAACCCGCGTCACCTTTATCCCCATCGGCAACCTCCAGTTCTCCGCGTGCAATTTCCACCCCTCCCTCGCGGACCACCAAACCATCGCCAAAATCCTGGAAAAAACCATCGACGCCACCCCCGGCATCTGGCAAAACAAGTAGCCACGTCAGGTTTTTGGGCTACCAGCCACCAGCCACCAGCTACCAGCTTTTCCTCACACCCTGTAACCTGTATTCGAATGTCGGAGTTCCTCCTCTTCCACGGCGTCGCCATCGTAGTGCTCATCCTGGCGAACGGTTTTTTTGTGGCGGCGGAGTTCGCTCTGGTCAGCGTGCGCGAGACGCGCATCCAGCAACTCATCGCCGAACGCCACCCCGGCGCGCGCACCGTCCGCCGCCTCCAGGAAAATCTCGGCGACTTCCTTCCCGCCGTCCAGCTCGGCGTCACCCTTTGCAGCCTCGCCCTCGGCTGGATCGGCGAGCCCGCCATCGCCGGCATCTTTGAAGCATGGATGAGCGGCCTGCCCCACGCGCGCCTCTACGCGCACCTCGCCGCCGTGCCGCTCGCCTTCGCCTTCATCACCTACTTCCACGTCCTGCTCGGCGAACTCGTTCCGAAAGCCCTTGCCCTCCGCCGCGCCGATCAAATGGCCGTCGCCGTTGCCGGCCCCATGGACGTCTTCATTCGCCTCACGCGCCCCATCGTGCGCCTCATGAACCGCTCCGCCACGCTGGTTCTCCGCGCTCTTCCACGCCCCGCTCATTCAGGAAGGCGCCGTCCACTCGCCGGAAGAGCTGAAGCTCATGGCCACCGCCGCGCGCCGCATGGGCATGCTGCCTGAATATCAGGAAGCGCTCATCCATCGCGCCGTCGAAATCGATGAAGTCGTCACGCGCGAGATCATGACGCCGCGCCAGCAAATCTTCTCGCTCCCCGCCGACATGCTCGTCGAAACCGCCAGCGCCCGCATCGTCGAGGAGCAGCATTCCCGCATCCCCGTCTACGATCCCGCGCGCGGCCCGGAGCACATCATCGGCGTCGTCTACTCCAAAGACATCAGCCGCCTCATGCACTTCCGCGCCTCGGCCACCACCCGCTTCGCCGACGTCCCCTTCAGCGACATCGCCTCCGCCAGGTCATGCGCGAGGTCCTCGTCGTCCCGGAAACCAAGCTCGTCCTCGATCTGCTCCAGGAATTCCAGCAGCGCCGCCGCCACATCGCCATCGTCGTCGACGAATTCGGTTCCACCGTCGGCCTCGTCACCGTCGAAGACGCGCTCGAGCAGATTCGTCGGCGAGCTCGAAGACGAATTCGACGTCGGCGCGCGCGCCGTCCTCACCACCGGACGCCGGCGGCATCGTGCTCGACGGCAGCGTGAGCCTGCGCGACCTCGAAACCCAGATCCACTGGAAGCTGCCCCGCGACGGCGGCGTCGAAACCCTCGCCGGATTCCTGCTCACCCGCCTCGGCCACATCCCGCAGGGCGGCGAAAGCATCGACTTCGAAGGCCGCCGCCTCACCGTCCTCGAAATGACCGGCCGCCGCATCAGCAAAATCCGCATCGAACAATTAGGCTCAGCCGCAGACTGATCCTGATCCCGCCCAGCCCGAGACCGACGCCCGAGAAGGCCCGCCTGATGCATCGCCTCCTCCGATCCATGCTCGCTGCGCCTCGCCTACACGCTGCCCGTCCTCTGGCTCGTCGTCTCCATCGTTTTTCTGCTCATCCACATCGTCCCCGGCGATCCCATCGAGCAGATGCTCGGCGAAGGCGCGCGCCCCGCCGACATCGCCGCGCTCCGCCACGCCTACGGACTCGATCTGCCCCTCGCACACCCAGTACGTCCACTACTGGCGCGGCGTCCTCCACGGCGACCTCGGCCACTCCATCCGCCTCAACGATTCCGTCACGCACCTCGTGCTCACCCGCTATCCCTTCACCGTCGAACTCACCACCGCGGCATTCATCGTTGCGCTGCTCCTCGCCATCCCCGCAGGCATCCTCGCAGCCACCAATCGCGGCCGCGCGCGCGACCACCTCGTCGGCGTCGTCAGCCTCCTCGGCCTCTCGTTTCCCGCCTTCGCGCTCGGCCCGATCCTCATGATTTTGGTCTCCATCAAGCTCGGCTGGCTCCCCGTCTCGGGCGCAGGCGATCTCGCGCACCTCATCCTGCCCGCCGTCACCATGGGCGCAGCGCTCGCCGCCATCCTCACCCGCATGGTCCGGACTTCAATGCTCGAAGAACTAAACCAGGACTACATCCGCACCGCGCGCGCCAAAGGATTGCCCGAGCGCACCGTGGTCTACAAGCACGCGCTCCGCAACGCCATGATCCCCGTGCTCACCCTCATCGGCCTCCAGTTCGGCGCGCTGCTCGCCGGCGCCATCGTCACCGAAAAGATATTCAGCTGGCCCGGCATCGGCCAGCTCACCGTCTCCGCCATCGAAAACCGCGACTACCCGCTCCTCCAGGGATGCATCCTCGCCGTCGGCCTCACCTACGTCCTCGTGAACCTCGCCACCGACGTGATGTACATGGTCATCAACCCCCGCATTCGCTCATGAGAGCATAGTTGCTACGGATGATAGGTTTAGCGACAAAGCGAATTCTGCCGGGGTGGCATTGAGGCGTTACAAGCGGGTAATTCTAATTGCAATTTTTCCAATAGTGCATCTGTGCTTGTGCGCTTTTACCTTGCTGTTTCTCGGGAATGATTCTTGGGACTGGATATTCGTGGCAGTACTGGACTCGCCTCTTCTGTGCCTCATATATCTATTTGGGAATCATCAGTTTAGCACTAATAGCCTGATAGTCTTGGGAACAATATGGTGGTTGTGCATCGGTATTGTGGTGTCCTTCATTTGGGAATGGTTCGCGCGCAGAAGAAGAAAAGTTGGCGTTGGCAAATAGGATGGATTTCAAAACCTGCACGCCCATAGATAGAAGGACGCCACTTCTTAGTTTCCGCCGTTTAGCTCGTCATCAATTCCACCACCCGAGCCTCAACCCCCGCCTCCGTCACCGTCAAAAATCCCACCGACACCGGCGTAGAAAATCTCCGGGGCCCTGCGCTGCCTGGATTGAAATACAAAATCCCCTTGTGCCACTGGATCGCCGGATGATGCGAGTGTCCGCTCACCACCACCGAGATCCCCGCCGCAACAGGATCCAGATCGAGCGCCTGCCGGTCGTGCAGCATGTAAATCGCGCGTCCGCCCAACTGCACCAGCTCCGTATCCGGCAGCAGAGAACACGCGCCGACCAACATCCACGTTGCCGCGAATCGCCGTCACTGGCGCAATCGCCCGCAGCCGCTCCAAAATCCCAGGATCGCCAACATCGCCCGCGTGCAGAATGTGTTCCGACCCCGCCAGCGCCGTCAGCGCCTCCGGCCGCAGCAACCCATGCGTGTCCGAAATCACCCCAATCAACATCCATCCAGAGTAGCGCGGAAAAGGAAAGGGACCAGGGCAGGGAACTCGTCGAGTCCCCCACTCCAGTCCCTGGTCTTCTTAAGGCTTTTGGGTTTCTAATCCCTTATCCCTAAAACCTTATCCCTGGTTTCTTAAGGCTTTCGGGTTTTCTAATCCCTTATCCCTAAAACCTTATCCCTGGTTATTTGCAGCAATCGCCAGGGCAACAACCAGTGCCCTGCCCGCAGCAGTTACTCGTGCCGCAGCAAGCGCCCGGGCAGCAACTCGCGCCCTTCACGCAACATGCTGCACCCGTAAACGCCATCGCGGAGAGCGACAGCAAAGACATTGCGATAACCGTCATCAATTTGGTTTTCATGGGAATTTCCTTTCCGTGTGAGAAATGCGTGAACCTGCGCCTTCATGGAAAATCGAGCGCAACACGGAAAGTTCTAGATGCGAAGATCGTCTTTGAGTCGAAACACCGGCCGCACAAACCGCAGCCCCGACGTCAGTGCGCGAATCGGCGCAGAATACGCCCGCTGCGCAACCGCACCAACCCACACCGAAGTATGCAGAACCGGCGCCTGGGCGCTCGCTTCAGACTTCTGCGGAACCTGCTCCACACATTGCGAACCGGCACAGTGCGCGCTGCTCGATCCCGATGCCGGGCAGCACGGCATGTTGTGGCACTGCATCGCGCTCGTTACCGCAGCGCCTGCGCTCACCACCATCGCCATCCACACCGCGGCCAGCGCCACGGTCAGAATCCGCGATAGAGGGGAATGCCAACAACTCCGCATACCTCTGAATCTATTTGCTTCATTATCAAAGCGAAGTGACGCCGGTCACGGCTGGTGCGGCACCAGATACATCTTCTGCGCGAACTGCTGATGCGTCGACCGCACCAGATGCGGCGTCACCACAATCGCCAGCTCCGAATAATCCAGGTTGTAGTCCTTGTTCGTGATGCCCTCAAAACCCGGAATATCGCTCAGCCCCGGAATCCCGGTCAGCGAATTCGATTCCTGTCGCGTCAGCGCAGTCGTCAGCACCGCGCTCTCGCCCACCTTCAGCGACGTAATCGTCTGGTACTCGCGGTTGTTCAGCACCGGCAGCCCGTTCAGCGACGTTCCCTGCAGCGAGTTCACTTTCATATCGAACTTCAGCGAGACGCTGTGCGGATTCTCGATCTTCGGCGTCACATCCAGCGTCAATCCAATGTCCTGATACTGCACCTGCGGAATCGCTTCCGTGGCCGCCGATGCCAGCGAGGACAAATTGATTCCCAGCCCCGCCAGCGTGCTCGAAATTCCCGCCGTCGATATGCCCGGTATGTTCAGCGACGATCCTCCAAGGCTCGAGTAGCTCGACGTCTCAATCGGATACCGCTCGCCAATCTTGATCACACCCTCTTCGCCATCCAGCACGCGGATCTGCAACTGGTCGACGGAGTGCACATCGGAAGAATTCAGCTGCAGGTTCGCCGAGCCGCCTGAATACGTGATGCCAGTCATGGTGAGGCCGCCGCCAAATACCCCAAACGGCGAAGTCAAAATGCTGTTTTGAATCTGTCCGGATGCCACCAGAATCGCCAGAATCGCCGGCCAGTCACCCGGAGCCGCCAGCCCGCTCGAAATGATCTCCTGCACCAGGCTCGAATTCGCCTGCAACAGGCTCGCCGCCTCCGAATACACGTTGAACAGGTTCGTCTGCGTCGGAATGATCGCGCCCATACTGTTCGCTTTCGTCCGGTCCACCTCGTACATCGCGACATCCAGCTGCATCTCGCTGCGGCCATCCATCAGGCCGCTCAGCGTCTGGTTCAGCGCCGTCAAATCCTCAACCGGCGCGCGCACAATCACCGCACTTTGCCCCGGCGTGGCTGTCGCCGACGATACCGAGAACACGTTCTTCGCCACCGTCACCACATCGGTCAGCTCCGCCGTCGTCAACCCCGGCAAATAAACCGTCTCCATCGCATTGCGTTCGTATTTTGTGCGGTTCTCTTTGCTGTCCTTCGCCACCAGCGCGCGCATCGGATCCAGCGGAACCAAAAACGTGTCGGTGGTGAGCGCCAGCGTCCGCGCCATCTCCGCAAAGTTCACGTCATCCACGTCGTAGCGCACCATCTGCGACCCCACCGTCGCGTCCAGCGTTGGCTGGATGCCATACGCCCTCAGCACCTTGTTGATCAGGTCCCGCTCGTTGGTGTGCAGGTGAAAGCTCTGCAGTCCCCGCTTCGGTTGCAGCACAATCGGCGTCGCCAGCGCATCTTCGGACTCCACCTTCGGCGTCGCCACCGCGTCTGTGTCTATGTTCAGCTCATTGGCGTGCTCCGCCACCATCGCGCTGCCCGGATCAACACGCGACGCCTCGACGATCGCTGCTCGCGCCTCGGCAAAATGTCCTTCGATCTTATCTTTGTCCGCCTGCTGAATCAGTTCCTCCACCAGATGCTGCCGCGCAATATCCGCCGAATTGGCGTACCGCCGGTTGGCTGGATTCAGCTCCGCGGCCCGCGTGAAATCTTTCAGCGCGGCGCGCGAATCTTTCCGCTGCATCGCCTTCGCGCCTTCCAGAAATTCCTTCTGCGCCCGATCGCGATCCTCTTTGGAAACCTTGTCTTTGGAAGGCTGGTGCCTTCTGCGTCGCAGTGACACGTCGCCACCCGCCGCAGTCGGAGAAGCCGTCTGCGCACTCGCTCCCGCCGCACACTACGGCCGCCAGCGCCCAGGAATGCCAGCGTCCGGAACGCCAGCCGTCACCCTACGAAGCATGGCCTCGCGCTTCCACGCGAGCATCCGCCCGTCAGCGTAGCTTCCAGCAGCGCTGCCAGCGTGCCCGCACACGCTTCCGGCTGATGCTCCATCAACTCGTCATACGAATATCGCCCCGTCGCCACTGCAATCGTCGGCAGCCCGTTAGCCCGCGCCGCCGCAATATCAAAAGGCGTATCGCCGACCACGCACACCGTAGCGTCGGCCCCTTCATGCAGCAGCTCCCGCGCCTGCTCCGCCGCGTCCGCAATCATGTCTGCGCGGTCCTCAAACCGGTCGCAGAATCCCCCAAATTTAAACCAGCTCCGCAGCCCCGCATTTTCAATCTTGATCCAGCCAATCTCCGCCAAATTTCCCGTTGCCAGTCCCAGCAGCGCGCCCTTCGCCTTCAGATGCGCGAGCGTCGCTTCCACCCCCGGCATAATCACCGGCAGCATCTCCGCCCGCCGCGCCACCACGTGTTCGCGCATCGCCTTCAGCACCGCATCACGTTGCGGACGCCAGCCGCTGTCTTCCACTTTCGCCAGCTTGAAAGCATCGCGCAATATTCCCGGGTCCGTATTGCCGGAGAGCGTCACGCCATCCAGCGCCAGCACGCGCCCCATCACGCTGCGCACGCCCGCGTCGAAGGCGTCGAAGTGGACCCGGTCGCGGTGCCGCAGCAGCGTTCCATCGATATCAAAGAGATACGCCCGCTGCTCGTCCCAGCGGAAGCCCTTGTCGATGTAGACGCGGGAATCGGGAATTTCGCTCATACAGCTAGGTTAATGGCTGCGGGTCGCATTGCGCGAACGCGCCCGCACCTCGGCGGAGTGCGTTTTACCGCGTGCCCTGCTTCAGCTCAAACGGCCGTTCGCTCCGCGGCGGACGCTTCAGCCCGCTCCGCACCTGCGTCGGATCGATGTCCAGCTCCGCCAGAATGCGGCTCAGCGTGTTGCGGTGCACGCCCAGCTCCTTCGCCGCCTTGCACTGGTTCCCCCTGTGACAGGCCAGCACTTCCAGGATGAAGCGCCGTTTGAATTCGCGCACAGCTTCATCGTAGGTGATGCCGCCGGCGTGCATTTGCGTCACAAGATTGTCCAGCTCGCGTTTCACAGGAGCCTCTTTCCTCATTTCCCGGTTGCGCCGGGTATTTTCTTACTGTTTACGACCAAACTACGCGACCGGTTTCATCCAGTCCGGCTGACTCTTCCGCAAATTTGTCACGCCGTGCTGAATTTTCTCCTTCAAATCCGACGGCGCGACGATCGAAACATGATCCGCCATCGAAAGAAATTCCGGAGCCAAATGAGATTCACGGAACCACGTCGCGCTGGGCCAGAAAGCAGCTATCACCATCGCCGCAATTGTGACCAGCGCACACCCTTTCACTAACCCGAAAACTGCCCCTGCGGTTCGGTCCGCCCAACCCAGCCCTACGGACTTCACCGACCAGCGAATCAACCGCCCCACAATCCCCGCAACAATCATCACCGCTAGGAAAACTCCAAAAAACGCTGCTGCCTGCGCCATCTCCTGCGTGTGAATCCACTGCTTCGTCCAGGGAAGCAATATCTCATAATCCCAGCTTGCCAGCATCAGCCCCAAAATCAATCCCGCCAGCGAGCAGACTTCCACGATCAATCCTGACTTAGCCGCCGCCAGCACCGTCACCAATATAAAAGCAACAATCACCCAGTCGATGACTGCCATACCTTTCTCTCCCTACATCAACACCAGGTTTCTGCCCGTCAACAAATGAAACGCTTCCATGTACTTCTCCTGCGTGCGCTTCACCACCAGATCCGTCAGATGCGGCGCCGGCGCCTGCTTGTTCCAGCCAATGCTCTCCAGATAGTCGCGCACATACTGCTTGTCGTAGGAGGCCTGCGGCTTGCCCGGCCGGTACTGCTCTTTGCTCCAAAAGCGCGAAGAATCCGGCGTCAACGCCTCATCGGCGAGAATAATTTCCTCCGCCACCGTCCCAAATTCAAATTTCGTATCCGCCAGAATCAGCCCGCTGCGCTCCGCATGATCCGCCGCGCGCCGGTAGAGGTTCATCGTCATGTCGCGCATCTTCTCCGCCGTTGCGCCGCCCACCATCTCCACCATCCGGTCGAACGTGATGTTCTCGTCGTGCACGCCTACTTCGTTCTTCGTCGCCGGCGTGAAGATCGGCTCTTTCAGCCGGTCGCTCTCCCACAACCCTGCCTTTACCGGAACGCCGCAAATCATTCCCGTCGCTTTGTAGTCCTTCCAGCCGCTCCCGGAAAGATAACCGCGCGCCACGCATTCCACCGGGAACATCTGCGCGCGCTTTACCAGCATGGAGCGGTCCCGCAGATCCTCGCGATACTGCCAGGCTTCTTCCGGATACTCGAGCGGCGATGTGGACAGAACGTGATTCGGCGCGAGATCGCTCAGCAGGTCGAACCAGAAGAGCGACAACTGCGTCAGAATTTTTCCCTTGCCCGGAATCCCGGTCGCCAGCACATGATCGAACGCCGAGATCCGGTCCGTCGCCACCATCAGCAGATTCTCGCCCGCTGTATACACGTCGCGAACCTTGCCGCGTGAGAAGAGCGTGAGATTGGCGAATTCGGATTCGATCAGCGCTTTCAATGCCGGGCGGCCTTCCTGCGGTTGTTCGGCGTCTTCTCAGCCGTCGCTGTTGCTTGCGACCCCTCGCGCGCCAATAAGGGCAGAATCGAAGGCTCGGTTTCCCAGCAGCGACGTACGCGAGCAAACGATAGTAGCAGGGCTGAATCTCCGATTGTGCGATTCACGCCGCGCTTTGTCAACGCGCCATGAATGCTGGTTTTCACTAGTGTTGACGCGGCCTAAACCCGCTCTCCGCGCATGTCAAGGGAAAAATCGAAACGCCGCTGCTGAAGCGCTTATTGGCGTGCCGCGCTCGGTCTCGGACTCACCCGCACGCCCATCCCGTTCAGCCGGCTGCGCGCCTGCGCCGCTTCCGGCGACTGCGGATACCGCGCCACCAGCGACCGCAGATCGCGAATTCCCAATTCCCGCTGATTCACGGCCAGTTCCGCTTCACCCTTGCGCAACTCCGACGCCGGAGCTTTCGTGCTTCCTGGAAACTGTTCCAGCACGGTGTTGTAATCGCTGATCGCGGCCGAGTATTTTCCCTGCCGGTACGCAATCTCCCCAAGATAGAACTGCGCATTCCCCGCCAGATCGTCCTGCGGATAATACTTCAGCACATCGCCGAATTCGCTGGTCGCCAGATCGTAGCGCGCCCCTTCGTAGTCGCTCATCGCGCCCTGATACAGCTGCTTCACCGGTGGCGCCTGCGGTTGGGGAGGCGGCGCGACTGGCTGCTGCGTTTGATCGGTTCCCGGTTGCCCTGGCTGTCCCGGCGCTGCCGTCGGCTGGGCCGCTGGCTGCGTGTTGATGTTCTGCAACTGCGACTGGATCGCCTGCAACTGCGCCTTCAGATTGTCGATGCGGCTGCGCAGCTCGTCCACAGAGTCATTGATGCCCTGCATCTGCGTGGAAAGCTGGTCGATCTTCCCGCCGCCCGCCTCCTGCTGCGCCTGCACCTGATTCTGCAGCGTCGTCACCGTCGCATTCACATGCGACACGTTGTCCGACACCGTTTTCAGCACCTGCTGCATCACGGCCAGTTGCGCATCCTGCGACCGCTGTAGCTGATTGAGGGCATCCTGCAGGTTCTGTACCTGCGTCTGCAGCTGAATCATCTCCTTCGAAACCGCGTGCGCCGGAGCGCAGCAGAGCAGCGAGAATACGGCTAAAACGGATAGCGATGCCAGGGTCTTTCGCATTGAGAATCCCCATTGGAGCGCAGGCTGCGCACGTTCTTTCTTACGTTCAATCTTACAGGGCCGCGCCACGCGTTGCAGGCCTTGCGCCCTGCTCAAAGCGAACCCCGCGCATCGCAAAAGTTGTTCGGAGTTTGGAGCAGAAAACAGGCCGCGGAAGAACAACCCGCAGCCTGTGTCCAAAATCCTACACACTACACGCTACACGCTCGTCCTACTGATCCAGCGTGAACTGCGCCCGGCGATTCTGCTGCCAGCACGCTTCCGTGTGCTCGCTGCAGAAGCTCTTCTCTTTGCCGTAGCTCACCGTGCGCAAGCGGTCCGGCCCAACGCCGGCGCTCACCAGCGCTTGTTTCGCGGCGTTCGCGCGATTCTCGCCCAGCGCCAGGTTGTACTCGGTCGATCCGCGCTCGTCGCAGTATCCGCCGATCACCACTTTGATCTCAGGATGCTGGTTGAGGAAATTCGCATCCGCCTGAATCGACGCCTGCGCATCCGGACGCACATCGTAGCTGTCGTAATCGAAGAACACCGGCTTCACCGCTGCTTCAAACGCGGCTTCGTCAATGTTCGACTCCGACACGTTCGACGGCGGCGGAGCGGCTGCTCCCCCTACCGTGACGGTGGCCGTCGCGTCCGCCGACCCGCCATCGCCGTGCGCGATCAGGTGGTACACCGTGGTCTGCGTCGGGCGCACGGATTGCGTCCCCGAGGTTGCCACCGCGCCCAGTCCCTCAATCGACACATTCGTCGCGTTCGTCGTTTGCCACGTCAGCACCGAAGTTTCCCCCGCGGTCACGGTGTCGGGTGAAGCGTTGATCGTCGCTGTCGGAGCAGGTGCGGCCTCGGTGGGGGCGGGCGGCGGCGGCAGTACGGGGTTCTTCTTGTGGCACCCCGCCACCGTCAGGATTGCCGCCAGACTTGCGGCCAGTGCCAGGGACTTGCGGTTCGTCATGTACACGTCTCTCCTCCTTAGGAGCAATCTCTAGTTAGGACCAGGCAGAACAGGACGGACAATGTCCGGCCCGCAATACGTCATCTCGTTACTTCCAACTCCAGTTCGGCATTGAATTCTGACCGCCGTGCGTCAGCTGTTGCTGATCCGCCCCGTTGGCCAGCATCATCCATATCTCCGTGTGGCCGCCCATCTCGCGCTGAAACACGATGTGCCGCCCATCCGGCGACCAGGACGGCGCATCGTTCATTCCTGCATCGTGCGTCAGCTGCGTCCAGCGCTTGCTGGCAATGTCCATGATGTAAATGTCTTCGCCGCCCGGTGCGCCCGGCCCGTAGCTGCGATTCCATGCAAAGGTCAGAAACTGTCCGCTGGGCGACCACGACGGCGCGCTCGCATACCCGCCATCCGTCATCCGCATTACGTTCGCTCCATCGGAATCCATGATGTAGATCTGCGGCAGCTTCGTCCGCCCGCTCACCCACGCAATCTGCCCGTTCGATTTCGGATTCCACGTCGGCGAAACGTCCGGCCCTCGAAACGCCGTCAGCCGTTTCACTCCGGCGCCGGAAGAATCGCAGGTGTAGATCTCCGGGTCCCCGGTGCGCGCCGACGAAAACGCCAGCTTCGTTCCATCGCTCGACCACGCCGGCGAAAGCGTCGTATCCCCCCAGGCCGGAAACGCCACCATCCGCCCCAATTCCAGCGAATACATACGGATCGACCACCCATTCTTGCCCAGCGAACTGAACGCCACCCGCGAATTGTCCGGCGAAACCCGCGGCGACAGCGAAACCGTTCCCAGATGGGTCAGCTGACGCTCATTCATGCCGTCGTAGTCCATCACCCAAATCTCTTTGCTCCCCGATTTTTCCGAGACGTAATAAATCTTCGTCTCCGCAATCCCGGGAATCCCGCCCAGCCGCTCGATAATTTCATCGGCAAAGCGGTGCGCGATTTCGCGCGTGTTCTCCACGCTCGCGTTGTCTGCGTATTGCTTGCCCAGCACCTGCGGGTTCTGCGTGTTTTTTGTATCGTAGAGAAATCCCTGCACCGTCACCCGCCCGCCGTTCACCTGCAGCGCGCCAAACGCCACCATCGCTGCGCCGGACGGCGCCGCTGCCCAGTTTGCCAGGTTGATCTCCTGCGGCGACCCCGGTGTCGTGTTCGGAATCATGCTCTTCGACACCACGTCAAAAATGCCCGCATACCGCAAATCGTTATAGAGAGTCTGGTCGAAGGCCGATTTCATCCCCATGGTTTGCGCATCCGCGGAGCCTGCCTTGAAATCGGCTGCCGCGATGCGAATCTTCGTTACCCCGAGGTGCGTCCCGGTGACCACCCAGTCCTGGGCGTGAAGAGTAGCAGCGGCGACAACAAGGATGGTGAGCAGAAGGATGCGTACAGCGTCGATTTTCTTCGGCAAGCTCAAAATCATGCGTTTTCCATTTCCCTCAGAGTTGGCCTGTTCGTCCACGGCTGCGAGCCTGGCGGCCCGGAACGACTGGCCGCGTTCGTCCCCTGGGAAGCACTTTGTTCCCTAAAGGATTCCTTCGCGGCCGGTATGGAAGCATGCTTCGTGTGCACATCAACGCTGACCGCCGCTTCTGCAAGCTTTCTACGGCTGATCGTAGGTAAAAGTGTACTCCACGGAAACTGTGCTCCCTGTGTACTGATCAGGCAACGGTCCAAAACTTTCTACGCGCTGCACCGCCTGCATCCCGGTGGTATTTAATGTTGGCGAATTGCTCGGCCCCGTGATGTGAATGCTGCTCACCCGGCCATCCTTGCTGATGGTGAACGCGACGCTGCACTGGCTGCCCGGCCGCGTGCTCGTGTCAATCTCCTGGCGGTACCAGTTCTGGCTCACCATGCGCGTGATCTTGTCCACGTACCACGGGAAGCGCGACGCAAAATCTCCTCCCGCCACGCTCACCGGAGTGTTGGCATGCGAGGTATTGGTAGTCATCGCCTGCGCCAGTTGGGTCGCCCCCGCTTCGCCATACCTCGCGCGATTCTGCTGGTTGAGCGGTTGTGCGTGCTTCGGCGACTCGAGGTGCGGCTTCTCCGCGGGCTTGAGCTTCGGCTGGCGCGTGGGAATCGGAATCGCATCCGGTTCCTGCACCGGAATGGTCGCATGCGTGGGAGGCGCCGGCGAAGGGCTCGGCAGGTCCGTGGCCAGCACATTCGGGGTGGGCGGCGTGATAGACGGCAGCGGAATCGTCGGCGCTGAATTCACCAGCGTTGCCTGGATCGCGCCCTGTGGACCTTGCGTGCTCCACTCGTCGCCGTGGATGCGCCCATTCAGCCACATCAGCAGCAACAACGCGCCCACCGCCCCAACGTGCAGCAGCAGCGACCCCGCCGCCGGAGCGCCAAAGGGTTCGCGCTGGATCTGACTACTGTCTCGCGGCATCTCGCTCCTGGCTCCTGGCTGATCAGCCCCAACCCAACTCTATCCAGTTTGACGCGGATAGCGCCCGCGCGACAACCCAATCGCACGTTTGAGCGTGAATTCGTTACTGGGAGTTGTCTCAGGACGAATGGAACTCCTGAGCGAATCGACATGTCCGCATCTCTAAGCAGGCGCCAGTCAAAAATGAGATGTCATCCCGACCGGAGCGCCGCCACAGAACCATCCAGCGAACTCCGCCTTCAACCGGCGCGCAGTGGAGGGACCCCCCGAAGGGGAATCGGTCGCCTGGCGGCCGAAAGGAGTGCTCGCCAGGACAGTCTGAGTCCTGATTCTTATGCCAATAAAGCCTACTCCGCCTGGTGAGAGTATGCAGGCACCACAATGATGTTCCGCGCCAGAGCCTCAGGAGAAATTTCCCGGCTCCGTTCGTGCCGTGCCGAAACCGGCGACAGCGCCGACCGCGCACAGCGTTCGTACTGCTCGCGCAGGCGCTCCATGTCCTGCATCACCTGGATCATCTCGCTCTGCACGCGCAACGCTTCAGCCTCCGCATCCATCAACAGAGTGCGCAGGGTGGTGGATTCAACATGGCCCAGTGCCCGTTCAATCTGCAGCAGTTTTTCCAGCAGCAGGCTCGTCAACATGAATCCACCTCGTGGCCCGGATTTTCCCGTGCAGCCTGGGAAATTCTCGCGAGTGTGGGCCGGTTCGGATACCCCTGCCTGTGACGCCCATCACCCGTACCTCGTCCGCTCCGGCGATTTCCACCCCATCCCAGGCAGTTTTCACCCGGTAGCGTGCCCACATCCCGGCTAAACTTGAAATCCCCGCCGTTTCACCCCCAATCCGGGCCAAAAATGCCCAAAACTCCTCCCATTCCCGCATTGACTCCCGCCCGGAATTCCCGTATTCTGAAGTCCTTGCGCAGTGTGCGTTCTCACGTCCGTGCGTGATTGCCGGATCGAGCCACACATACGAACCCGGACAATCTGGAAGTATTTAGGACCAGGGTTCGAACGTTCTGCGCCAACTCACGCGTACAGCATTCGAACGCCGCGGAAGAGTTTTAACCTCCGCGGATGGGCATGGCGTGGGCAATTTTCAGGGTCCGGCTCGTCCGGATCAGACCAGGCAGGGAGAAAAGAACCGAGATGTCGACATTTATTCCGAGCGCCCTCGAGATTAGCCGGAAATGGTTCGTGGTCGATGCCAGCGGAAAAACGCTGGGTCGCCTCGCTACCGAAGCGGCCAGCGTGCTCGCCGGCAAACGCAATCCCCAATACACGCCCTTCCTGGATATGGGCGATCACGTCATCGTTATCAACGCCTCCAAAGTCCGGCTCACCGGCCTCAAGGCCCAGAGCAAGGTTTACCGCCGCTACACCGGTTTCCCCGGCGGCCTGCGCGAAGAGTCGTTCACCCGCCTCATGGAGCGCCGTCCCGAAAAAGTGGTCGAAGAGGCCATCAAGGGCATGCTCCCCAAAACCAAGCTCGGCCGCAAAATGGCCACCAAGCTCAACGTCTATCGCGACGACAAGCATCCCCACGCGGCCCAAAAGCCCGTGGCCCTAGAAGTTTAAGAGTTTGTATCAGGGCACGACTTCAGTCGTGCCGAAGATGACTGGGAATATCGGGGGCTTTAGCCCCTGAGGTCACAGCAAGAACAGGACTAAGGAAAAAGCATGGCAGATATGGTTCAGTATTACGGCACGGGACGGCGGAAATCGGCGATCGCGCGCGTGTTTCTGCGCCCCGGCAGCGGCGAGTTTAAGGTGAACGGCAAGCCTTTTGAGGTTTACTTCGTCACCGAGCAGCAGCGCGTCTCCGCCAAAAAGTCGCTGGTCGTCAGCGACACCGCGGCGACCTTCGATGTCGTCACCACCGTGAACGGCGGCGGCGTTGCCGCTCAGGCCGATGCGGTGAAGATGGGCATCGCCCGCGCCCTTCTCGAGTTCAACGTCGAGCTGCGCAAAGCGCTCAAGGCCGAAGGCCTGCTCACCCGCGACGCCCGCATCAAGGAACGCAAGAAGTACGGCCAAAAAGGCGCCAGAAAAAGATTTCAGTTCAGCAAGCGGTAATCGCTGGCTGTGTAGTTCATATTCAGAGCAACACCCCGGCAAGCCATCTTGCCGGGCGCAGTACGCAGGAATTAGTCGGAAGCAGAGCGTCAGCTCGCGTACCGGAGATCGGCTACCAGCCACCCGCTACCAGCTACAAGCTGCCTCTCAGGAGTCCAATCTCCCCCCACCGGGGGGCATCAATTCCGGCCCAGGTGTTTATGCCGGAATGCAGCTAACAAGGAGGCTGTTTGGCCACGATTACCATGAAGGAGCTGCTCGAAGCGGGAGTCCACTTCGGGCACCAAACGAAGCGCTGGGATCCGCGGATGAAGGAATATATCTTCGGCGAGCGCAACGGCATTTACATCATCGACCTCCAGAAGACCCTCAAGATGTTCAAAGAGGCGTCGAAGTTCGTTACCGAGCTCGCCGCTTCCGGCAAGGTCATTCTGTTTGTCGGCACCAAGCGCCAGGCGCAGGACGCCATCGCTGAAGAAGCCACCCGCTGCGGCATGTTCTACATCAACCAGCGCTGGCTCGGCGGCCTCCTCACCAACTGGGTGACCGTGCAGAAGTCGGTGAAGCGCCTTCAGGAACTCGACGAAATGGCCACCGACGGCCGCTACGACCTGCTCACCAAAAAGGAAGTCATCCGCCTCGAGCGCGAGCGCAAGCATCTGCAGGCCAACCTGGCCGGCATTAAGAACATGCGCCGCCTCCCGGACGCCATCTTCGTGGTCGACTCGTCCAACGAAGCGATCGCCGTCAAGGAAGCCCGCAAGCTAGGCATCCCGGTCGTCGCAGTGGTCGATACCAACTGCGATCCCACCGTGGTCGACTACGTGATCCCCGGCAACGACGACGCCCTGCGCGCCATTCGGCTCTTCACGTCGAAGATTGCCGACTCGGTCGCAGAGGGCGCTGCCGCTGCCACCGACAAGCAGTTCGTCACCGAAATGGCCGGCGTCAGCAGCGATGCGGAAGCTCCGGCAACCGAGGAAGCCGCTGCCGAAGCAGCTCCCGAATCGGGTGAGGACGTCGATCTCGAAGCAGCCCTCGGCGGCGGCATTCGCAAGGCGCCCGCCATCGTGGCCGCCCTCGACGAAGCCGAAGCAGCCGAAACGACGGGTTATTAACGGACCAGACGGTCCTGCGTCTCAGAAGCGTGGCTGCCGTCATCCGGGGCCACGCTTTCTGTGTGTAAGGAGCCTGCTCGAGCTGGATGGCCGCGCATCTGGCAGCTGACTCAGTTGTTTTGATTTGAAAGGGCAAGGCTTCAGTCGTGCCACAAGGTGTTTTGTTTTGAAGGGGCACAGCTTCAGCCGTGCCGCAAGATGGTTTGTTTTGAAGGGGCACGGCTTCAGCCGTGCCGTCAGCAGCAGAAATACACCGGGCTTTAGCCCCTGAGGGACGTTTTTCGCACTTCAGTCGTGCCGCAACAGGCTCCTTCGCGAGGGGGCTTTAGCCCCTGAGTACCACAGTTTTTTAAGGAACTAACAATCGTCGTCCCGAACCGCTTCCGCGCATTGCGGTCCCTGGGCTCTGGATGACAAGATCAAAGGGAAGGTTAAAGGAAATGTCTACCGTGACTGAAAAGATCGATGCCAAGCTAGTCAAAGAGCTCCGCGAAAAATCCGGCGCGCCGATGGGCGACTGCCTCAAGGCCCTGCAGGAATCCAAAGGCCAGATGGAAGAGGCCTTCGTCATCCTCCGCAAGCGCGGCATGGCCTCGGCCCAGAAGAAAGCCTCCCGCTCCACCAACGAGGGCGCGGTCGGCCACTACATCCACGCCGGCGGAAAAATCGGCGTCATCGTCGAAGTCAATTGCGAGTCCGACTTCGTCGCCCGCACCGAGGATTTCCAGGAGCTGCTCAAGGACATCGCCATGCACATCGCCGCAACGGACCCGCGCTACATCCGCCGCGAAGACGTCACCACCGAGGACCTGGACCGCGAGAAGGAAATCTATCGCGCCCAGACCGCGGCCATGGGCAAGCCCGCCAACGTCGTCGAGAAGATCGTCGAAGGCAAGATGGGCAAGTTCTACGAGGAAGTCTGCCTGCTCGAGCAGCCCTTCATCAAAGAGCAGAGCCTGACCATCAAGGACCTCATCGCTCAAAAGGTCGGCAAACTCGGCGAGAACATCACCGTCCGCCGCTTCGCCCGGTTCAAGGTAGGCGATCCCAACTGGACCGTCAGCCAAACCAAACAAACCGACGAAGCGCCAGCCGCAGAGTAAGCGCGACGCAGATCAACAAAAAGCCCGGCCCAAAAGGCCGGGCTTTTTCCCTGCAGGAATCCTGCTGGCCCATGCAAGCCGATTTTGGCTTGAGTGTGTTCGGCACCGTTCTACAGAAAAGGGTTGGATATCCGCAAACTCCCAAAACTCCGTCCGTCCTGCAGATCTTCGGTCAGCAGAACGTCGCATTCCGCCTGCGCCGCCGCGCTCACAATCAGCGAGTCGTACCACGATAAGCCGCCACGGCTCTGCATCCGCAGGGCCTCCGCGTAGAGCGCCGCCGAAGCATGAACCGCCAGCAAAGGACGGAAAACCGTTCCCAAATATTGCTCCGCGTCTGAAGTCTGCATGGGTGGGGAAAACCTCCGCAGTGCCACGCTGAAGAATTCCTGAATGACCTGATAGCTCACCACGCCCTTATGCGAAGCCAGCGCCTCGCGGATAAGTTCCTGAGCGGCCGCTGCTTTGCGCGGCGCGCTTTGATCGAACGAATACACGAAAATATTCGTGTCGAGAAAGACCCTATCGCTCATTCATCTCATCTCGCGTAAAGTGCCTGCCCGCATTCACCGATCGCAGATCCTTCATCAGCGCGTCGAAGGCCCTTACGTTCCCCTCACGGGCCGTAAACTCCACAAGCCACTCGCGGAAGGCCGCATTCAGCGTTGTGCGCTGCGCACGCGCAAGTAACCGCGCCTTCTCGATCAAATCTTCATCGGCACTGAGTGTAATATTCTTCATACGAAAACAGTGTACACGAAATTCGTGTACATTGTAAAATGCGCAACGTGAAAAGCCCGGCCGAAAGGCCAGGCTTTTCGTCTTTCGGCTACCAGCCACCAGCCACCAGCTACCAGCTTCCTACTGCTTCACCAAATCCATATCGATCGTCACCTTCACGTCATCGCTCAGCGCCGCTGCCGGCATATTCGACGCAATGCCAAAATCCGTCCGGTTCAGCGTGGTCGTCGCCGCAAAGCCCACATGCTGCTTCTTGTCCATCCCCGTCACCGGACCCTTCGGGCCCTCCACGTCCAGCACCACCGGCTTGGTTACGCCCTTGATGGTCAGGTTGCCGTTCACCAGCAGTCCCGATCCGCCCTTCGCCACGCTGGTGCTGGTAAAGGTCGCCGTCGAGAAGTGATCGACGTCAAAATAATTCGCGCTCTTCAGATCCTTGTCCCGGGGCGCCACACCCGTGTCGATGCCGTCCATGTGGATCGTCGCCTTCACGCTCGACTGCGCCACATCCTGGTCGTTGAACACCACCGTTGCATCCACCGTGCCCAGACGCCCATGGACCGTCGATATGCTCATATGCGTGATGGAAAAATCCACCTCGCTGTGCATCGGGTCTGCCTTCCACGTAGAACTTTGCGCCAGCACCGCAGGCGCTGCCAAAACCAGCATCGCCGACATCGCACCCATCGAAACCAACCGCTCCAATTTCATACCAAATCCTTTCCATCGAACCCAGGGGATTGAACCGCAAGCCCATCCAGCTTAGCCGGAATCCCCCAATTCTGCCCAAACCGCCGCATCCAGCACCGGCCTCACACCAACGTCGCGCACCGTCTGACCCCATTCCTCATGCACGTTGTAGGGGCATAACGCCAACGTGTCATTGTTCCTCGGGCGCACCTGTTGCAAAGTGAATACATCACGCAGCGAGATAGCCAGTCAGTTCACCCGATCGGCAGATGCGCAGCGGAGACATCTTAAGGAGAACACACACAATGAAGCAGCTTATGACGAAGTTCATGAACGAAGAGTCCGGCCAGGATCTGATCGAGTACGCCCTGATCGCCGCCCTCATCGCCCTCGTTGCCATCACCGGCCTGAACGGCCTTGCCGGCAGCATCAACTCCGAGTTCACCAAAATCGGCGGCGACCTGTAAACCACCTCTCGCTCCCCGCGCTTCCGCCCGCACCTCAACGTGCTCACGGCTGCGCCGAGCAGACTCACCCGGTTGCCTTCTTCGGATAGCTCCCGGCACCAGGCGTTTCACCTTGTTGTTCTCACCCGGGGAGCACCCCTTCCCGGGACCCTTTGAGCAGGAAGCGGGCGGCCGAACGGTCCCCGCTGCAGGAGAAAAGCTCTGTTCCCAACGAACAGAGCTTTTCGCATTTGTGCGATCGTTCGCACCTGGTCCCGCGCCGTCGAAATGCGCTCCTAATGAAACGCTCGCATGGACCGGCTCAGTTCCGCGTAGAGCGCATCCGTATACGGTTCCCGTGTCATCCATGCCACCCGCCCTGTCGGACCCAGCAGCATCACGCACAGGTCGCGATCCTTCGCCAGCGCCAGCATGCGCTTCCAGAGTTCCTCGTCCTGGAACATCAGAATCGTCCGGTCCTGTTGTGAAGGCGGCATGCCAGCCTTGATTCCCGATACCGCCATGCCACGAAATACCCCGGGAACGGATTCCAGAAAAATGACCGTGCAGATCATCCGGCGTGGGTCGTCCCGGATCAGGCGTTCCGTCCACCGCTGCGCTTCGCGGCCTCCGGCCCGGCTGAATGAAAAGATCACCACCGCTGTTCGGCCGTCCACCACAGTCTCAGAATCAAGCCGCTCTCCATTCAGTCCGACGCCGGCCAGCGGTGGTAAGCCATCCCCGATTTTCAATTTGGAATCGCCGGATTGCCCGGCGCTGCCCAGAGTCAGCGTCAGGAAGAGAGCGGCCAGGCAAATGAAGCGGTGACGCATAAATCCTCGTTGATTGGCGGCAATGCCTACGGCAGTTGATCCGCCCTGGCGGAGAGGTGCTGAATCACCATCCAGAACACCGCCACTCCGTTGAGCGTGATCAGAGTCGCGCGGATCCAGTGCGTGCTCATGGCGCGCACATAGGTGGGATCCAGCGATCCGTTCGGCAGCTTCGCGTAATGCGTTTGCGCCTGCCAGCGCGCCCACAGCGCCGCCGTCAGCGTATAGGTGGCAACGTGCAGGGCAAGGTTCAGCCAAACGGGCGCGGCCGTAACGCCTTCGGGCCGCCACCAGATCAGGGCGATCGACCCCATCACCGCGATTGCGGCCACCGGGAAAACGACTGGCTTGATCATCGCCCACCACGCATTGTGGTAGGCGCTGAAGTCGTCAGGAGCAACATACGGCCACAGCCGCCAGCCAAACTGTGTCATCCAGATGTTGCCGACGCCATAAAAACTGGCCGCGAACGTAATGATCAGAATCCACTGCGATCGATTCACGGTTTTCTCCCCTTCCCCGCACCAGTCGCCCATTCCTTGCGGGGGCTTACTGGCCTGGCGCGCTTCTCCGCTTCCGCCCGCGGGCTCACCTTTTCCCAACCCGGGAGGCCTTGTGCAAATTCATCGAGCAACGCCACCAACTCGCGCCGCCGGCTGTCCTTCATGCCCTCCAGGCTCTGCACCAGAACGCTGCTGCCATCCATTCCAGGAATCTGCCCAAATAGCGCGGCGCCCCTTTTCTCCAGCAAAAGCGGTTCGCGGCGCCGGTCGCTCGGATCCTGGCCCCGCCTGACCAGCTGCTTCTTCACCAGCCCATCCACAACGTAGACCAGCGTCGAGGGCGCGACTCCCATCAACCGGCTGATCGCCGCCATGGAATCCACGCCGCGCGAGAGATGCCGCAGAACTCCGTGTTCGATCGCGGTCAGCCCGGAGTCATGGCGATCCAGGCGAGTCTGGAGGTCGGCGCGTGCGATCTTTGTGACCACAGAACACAGGAGCCGTATCTTTTCCGCCACTGCGATGGTTTCCGCCGTCGCTCCGTTATTCATCGCTTGAGTAGACATAGTTCATTTTGAATCATTCAGAATGAATAATCTCTCGAGGCCGATAAATTGTCAAGCAGAGCGTTCCGCTACCTTACTTTCGTACTCTCCACCTCGCACAATCCCCTTGCTCCGCACCTCCGCGCAGCCTACGCTGAAAACATGAGAAGCCCTGCCCCACGGAGCAGGGCTTTTGCTTTGGATTTTTGCCCAGCCCCGGCCCACGCCGGCACGCTCTTCACGCTCTTTGAGATGTCAGGTCAGCGTTCCGCTATGCGGAACAAAACGGGGCAAGAACCCCTGTTGTCAAGTTCGACACTAAAAAATGCCCTCATCGAATCTAAGGTTTACAGGACCCCCCACCCCAGGGGGGGCGGGGTACGACCCTAACCCGCCTCCGCCAAACCATACCGCCGCTGCCACGATTCCTTCAGCCGCGCCCACACCAGCGCCTTCTCTTCCGCCGTCGCTTCCTCGTTCGCCTTCTGCACAAACCGCGCCGACTCCACCTTGGCCAGCTCCAGCAATTTGCGGTCGCGCACCAGATTGGCAACGCGAAAATCCGGCAAGCCCGCCTGCCGCGTCCCAAAAAACTCGCCCGGGCCCCGCAGCTGCAAATCCAGCTCGGCCAGCTCGAACCCATCCTGCGTCCGCACCATCGCCGCCAGCCGCTCCTCCGCGTTCGGAGAAATCTTGCCGCCGGTCATCAGAATGCAGTACGACTTCGCCGCGCCGCGACCCACGCGTCCGCGTAATTGATGAAGCTGCGCCAGCCCAAACCGCTCCGCATGCTCAATCACCATCACCGTCGCGTTCGGCACATCCACGCCCACTTCAATCACCGTGGTCGCAATCAGCACGTTCGTCTCGCCACGCTGAAACCGCCGCATCACTACTTCTTTCTCATCCGCATCGAGCCGTCCATGCAGCAACCCCACGCGCAGTCCAGCCAGCTCCTGCGTGCGCAGCCGCTCATACATATCGGTCGCGGATTTCAACAGCAGCTTCGGCGAAGGCTTCTCAAACAACACCGCCGTTTTCGCTCGCTTCTTCGCCGGCTTCTCTTCAGGCGCTTCTTCCGGAACCGCGAAATCCAGTTCCGGCTGATCGTCCTTCGGCCCTTCAATCACCGGATACACCACATACGCCTGATGCCCTTTCGCCACCTGCTCGCGCACAAACTTCCAAACCTCGTCGGAGCGATCGTCCGCAACCTGGCGTGTCACAATCGGCGTGCGTCCAGGCGGCAGCTCATCCAGCACACTCAAATCCAGATCGCCATACACCGTCAGCGCCAGCGTCCGCGGAATCGGTGTCGCCGTCATCACCAGCACATCCGGTTCCGCGCCGTCCTTCTTCATCAATCGAAACCGCTGCAGCACCCCAAACCGGTGCTGCTCATCCACCACCACCAAACCCAGATTCGCGAACTCCACTTTCTCTTCAATCAGCGCATGCGTCCCAATCACCAAATCCGTTTCACCCGCGTAAATCCGGCGCTGCGCCGCACGTTTCACATCTTCATCCAGCGAACCCGTCAGCAAAGTGATCCGATAGTTCTTCGGAGACTTTTCCAGAATTCTTTTGGCCGACAAATAATGCTGCGTCGCCAAAATTTCCGTCGGCGCCATCAGCGCGGCTTGGTAGCCGTTCTCAATCGCAATCAGCATCGCCTGCAGCGCCACAATCGTCTTGCCCGATCCAACATCGCCCTGCAACAGCCGCCGCATCGGCACGCCGCGCCGCATGTCGCCGGCAATCTCGCCCAGCGAACGCTTCTGCGCCGCCGTCGGATGAAACGGCAGCACGCTGCGCAGCGCCGCGCGCACCTTCTCACCGGTTTCAAAAACCACGCCGGTTTTCTCCTGGAAGCGCCGCCGCTTCACTTCGAGGCCCATTTCCAGATAAAAAAGCTCCTCGAAAATCAGCCGCCGATGCGCCGGCGTCGACGCCGCCTGCAACTGCGCCATCGCCGTGCCCGCCTGCGGAAAATGCACTTCCCGCAGCGCTTCTTCCCGCGTCGCCAGCGCCAGCCGCGCCACAATCGACTCCGGCAAAGCCTTCGGCAGCGTCTCCGGGATTTTGCCTTTCAGCTCTTCCAGCACATTCCAAACCGTGCGCCGGATCCATCGCGACGCCAGCTTGCTGCCGCCCAGCGATTCATACACCGGCGTGATGCGGCCCACTTCCAGCAGCCGGTCCATCGCGTCATCGTGGCCATCCGGCAAAATCTCAAACTGCGGCTGGATCATCTTGAAGCCGCGTCCCGATCGCGACGGCTCGACCTTGCCAAACAGCGCCACCAGTTGCCCAGCCTTAAACCGGCCCTCAAGATACGTGCCGTGGAACCACATGCACTTCATCGAAGACAGGCCCTGGCCAACCGTCATCTCGAAGAGGGGCATGCGCTTCGTGCGGAGCAGCGCCACGCCGCGCACTTCGGCAATCACGCTCACCGTTTCGCCAGCCGTCAGCTCGTTCAGCGAACGCGGATTCAGCCGGTCCTCATACCGGAAAGGCAGGTGCAGCAACAGGTCTTCAACCGTCGCGATCCCTTTCTCCGCCAATATCTTGGCGATCGTAGGGCCGATCCCTTTGACAAACTGAACGGGCGTTTCAAGCGTGAGCACTCCAGCGATGCTAAAGCATCAGGAGGGTCAGAGGTTTTGCAAACCGCTTCCTAGCTAACCGGACTTAAGCCAACCGCTTTTTAGCTACCCGCTCCTTAGCGCGTCCTGTGGATTTCCCCATTTGCCACCAGTTCCCTAATAGGCGAAGATAAAGCGAAGATGGTGCCGTATGCCTTCCGCCGCTGCCCTTCGCCTTTCCATCGAATCCGCCCTTTCGGCCCGCATTCCTTCCGCGCTCACCCCAGCGCCGCGGATCATTCGCCCCACCGCGCCAACCGGCATCGCTGCCCTCGACGAACGCCTCGAAGGCGGCTTGCCCGTTGGCGCGCTTAGCGAGCTCACCGGCCCAGAATGTTCCGGACGCACCTCGCTCGCGCTCTCCTTCATCGCTGGCCTCACGGAAGCAAGCCGCGTTTGTGCCTGGGTCGATGTTTCCGATGCTCTCGATCCCGAATCCGCCGCCGCCATCGGCGTCGACCTCAACCGTCTGCTCTGGGTGCGCTGCGGCGTTCAGCCCCAGCAACAGACGCTGCCTGGATTCGTCGCTGCCAGGCACTCGCAAAAAGCCTGGTCGCGCCTCGATCAGGCTCTCCGCGTCACCGATCTGCTGCTCCAGGCAGGAGGCTTCAGCGCCATCGTGCTCGACATGGGCTCGGTCGCGCCGGAATTCGCTCTGCGCATTCCGCTCGCCACCTGGTTTCGCTACCGCGCTGCCGCCGAACGCACCCAGGCTAGCGTTCTGCTGCTCACCCAGCACGCCTGCTCGAAATCAAGCGCCGGTTTAGTGCTCACGCTCACGCCGGGCAACATCGCGTCAGAAGGCGCAACCGTCCTTACCGGCGCTGAATATCGCGTCGCCATCGCTCGCGAACGCTTCGCCGCCGCCAATCCGTTCACCCGCAAGCCGCCGCAAAGCGAAACCAGCGTGAGTTGGAACAGCCAACAACCGTGGGCAGGCCGCCGATGACTCGCAGCGCATATCCATCGCTTTACGCCTGTCTCTACGCTCGCGAATTTCCCGCGCAGGCTATGCTGCGCCTGCGTCCCACGCTGCAACCAGGCGCTGTCGCGATTCTCCACGGCGAACCTCCGCGCCAGTTCGTCTGCTCGCGCAACGCTCGCGCCGCCGCGCTCGGCGTCACGCAGGGAATGACGCGCGCCGAGCTGGATGTTTTCCCCACCGTCACGCGCCTCGCGCGTTCTCTCGCAGACGAAGCCAGCGCCCGCGCCGCGCTGCTGCAAGGCGCCGGACAATTCTCTCCACGCGTCGAAGATCAAAGCGAAGAAACTTGTTTCTGCGCGATTCTCGACATCGCCGGAACCGAAAAACTCTTCGGTCCACCAGAAAAGCTCAGCAAAAAGCTGCTGGCCAGCGTCCGCGCTCTCGGCATCCAGGCCGCTGTCGTGGTCAGCACCAATATTGACGCAGCCATTTGTCTCGCGCGCAACCTGCCTGTGCGCCAGGCTGTCATTCCCGCAGGCCAGGAAGCTGCCGCGCTCGCGCCGCTGCCGCTCTCTGTTCTGCCGCTCACGCCCGAGCACACAGAAACCCTCGCTCGCTGGGGCATTGCCACGCTGGGCGCGCTCGCTGCGCTGCCCGAAAAAGAGCTGATCGCGCGCCTCGGTCAACCGGGCCAGCGCCTGCGTCAATTAGCTTTGGGCCAGGCTCCGCATCTGCTCGTTCCCGATCCACCGGCCTTCGCCCTCGAAGAGCGCATGGAACTCGACGCGCCCGTCGAAATCCTGGAATCACTCCTCTTCGTCCTCGGCGTACTACTCGATCACCTCATCGCTCGCGCGACATCCCACATCCTGGCTCTGGCCGCCGTTACCGTGCAGCTCAAGCTCGAAGGCGGCGCCACGCACACCCGAACTGTGCGTCCGGCTTTGCCCAACACGGACCGCAATCTCTGGCTCAAGCTGCTGCATCTCGACCTGCAGGCGCATCCGCCCAACGCCGCCATCCTGGCTGTCACCGTCACCGCGGAGCCGGGCAGCACCAGCAAAGTCCAGCTCGGCCTCTTCTCGCTGCAATTGCCGGAGCCGACGCGCTTCGACGTCACGCTGGCGCGCATACGCTCCATCGTCGGGGACGAACGCGTCGGCCGTCCTGTTCTCGAAGACGCACACCGACCCGATGCTTTTCGCATCGCGCCTTTCGTCATCCAGCAAGCCTCGCCCATTCGCGCACCGCGTGGCCGTTCGCGCTCAGCGGTTCGCCGTCTGCGCCCGCCAGAACTCGTGCCCGTCACGCTGCGCCAGCGCCGTCCCATCACGTTCGTCTTTCGTAACCAGCGCTATCTCGTCGAGAAAACTTACGGTCCGTGGTTCTCTTCCGGCAACTGGTGGGGCGCCGGGCTGTGGTCCGTCGAAAAGTGGGACCTCATCGCCCGCTCCGGCAGCACCACTCTCTGCTGCTGCCTCGCTCGTCACCCCGCAAAAGAAGACTGGCGCATCGAGGCCCTGTATGACTGACGCGCCGCGTTACGTGGAGCTGCACGCTGCCAGTGCCTTTTCTTTTCTTGAAGGAGCATCGCTGCCCGAGGAAATGATCGAGCGCGCCGCCGAGCTGGAAATGCCCGCTATGGCGCTGCTCGACCGCAACGGCTTCTACGGCTCCGCGCGCTTCCACACCAGCGCAGAGCGCAACGGCCTGCGCGCCAACGTCGGCGCGGAGATCGCGACGTCAGCGTTTGGCAACCGCCTCACGCCGCCAGTATGGCTGCCGCAACAGCATGCAGCGGAACCAGCGCGTCTGCCTCTGCTCTGCACCTCGCGTACCGGTTATCAGAATCTCTGCCAGCTCATCACGCAGTTCAAAATGCGCGAGAAGACCAAGGCGGACGGTGCAGCTACCCACGACGATCTCTCCCAATATGCTCAGGGCCTCATCTGCCTCACCGGCGGCGATGAAGGCCCGCTCGCCGCAGCCCTTGTCAACGGTGGCGAACCCGCAGGCCGCGCGCTTGTCGAGCAACTCGTCAGCCTCTACGGCCGCGATAACGTCTTTATCGAACTCCAGCGCCACCAGGAGCGCGAAGAGGAATGCCGCAACCAGGCAGCGCTGCGCATCGCCAGCGCGCTGCATCTGCCCGTCGTTGCCACCAACGGTGTGCGCTACGCCAAAGACGTCGACCGCGAAATCCTCGACCTCTTTACCTCCATCCGCCACCACGTTGACCTCGATCACGCCGGACGCCTGCTCGCCCTCAACTCCCAGCGCGCCCTGCGCGGCGCACAGGAAATGGCAGGTCTCTTTCGCGACATTCCCGGCGCTGTCGATCGCACCGCCGAAATTTCTCAGCGCCTGCAATTCCAACTCGCCGACCTCGGCTACGAATTCCCTGGCTATCCCGTGCCCGACGGCGAAACCATGGACAGCTTTCTCCGCAAACGCGTCGACGAAGGCGTTCGCCTGCGCTACGGCACAAAGAACAATCCAGGCCTGCTGGCGCGCGCCCGCAAGCAGATCGACCATGAACTCGCCCTCATCGCCAAACTCGGTTTCGCCGGCTACTTCCTCATCGTGTGGGACATCGTCGAATTCTGCAAGCACAACGGCATCCTCATCCAGGGCCGCGGCAGCGCTGCCAACTCCGCCGTTTGCTACGCGCTCTCCATCACGGCTATCGATCCCGTCGGCATGGAACTGCTCTTCGAGCGCTTCCTCAACGAAAACCGCGCCGAGTGGCCCGATATCGACCTCGATCTGCCCTCAGAAGAAATGCGCGAGCGAGCTATCCAATACGTCTACCAGCGCTATGGCGAACTGGGCGCGGCCATGACCGCCAACGTCATCACCTACCGCGGCAAATCCGCTGCACGCGAAGTCGGCAAGTCCCTCGGCTTCGACCAGGAATCGCTCGGCCGCCTGTCGAGCCTCGTCAGCCAGTGGGAGTGGCGCGGCGAAAACGACACCATGGCCAACTCTTTCCAGCACGCCGGCTTCGACGTCCAGCACCCGCGCATCGCCAAATACCTTGAGCTCTGCGTGCGCCTGCAGGATCTGCCGCGCCATCTCGGCCAGCATTCCGGCGGCATGGTCATCTGCCAGGGCCAGCTCAACCACGTCGTCCCGCTCGAACGCGCCTCCATGCCTGGCCGCACCGTCGTGCAGTGGGATAAAGAAGATTGCGCCGACCTCGGCATCGTCAAAGTCGATCTGCTCGGCCTCGGCATGATGGCCGTCCTCAAAGATTGCCTCACCCTCATTCCGCAACACTACGGCGAGCCCATCGATCTCGCGCAACTCCCCGAAGACCCCGAAGTCTACAAAGTGGTGCAGCGCGCCGACACCGTCGGCATGTTCCAGATCGAGAGCCGCGCGCAAATGGCCTCGCTCCCGCGCAATAATCCTGAGCGCTTCTACGATCTCGTCGTGCAGGTGGCCATCATTCGTCCAGGCCCCATCGTCGGCCGCATGATGCATCCCTACATGCGCCGCCGTCAGGGCAGGGAAGCCGTCACTTATCCGCATCCCTCACTCGAGCCAGTTCTGAAACGCACTCTCGGCGTGCCTTTATTTCAGGAGCAGCTTCTCCGCATGGCCATGACCGTCGCCAACTTCAGCGGGTCTGAAGCGGAAGAGCTGCGCCGCGCCGTCGGCATGCGCCGTTCCTGGCAGCGCATGAAAGATCTGGAAGGCAAGCTGCGCAGCGGCATGACCTCTAACGGCCTCGCTCCCGCTACGCAGGACGAAATCGTTCAGGCCATCAGCTCCTTTGCGCTCTACGGATTTCCCGAATCGCACGCTGCCAGCTTCGCGCTCATCGCCTACGCTTCGGCATATCTCAAGGTGAAGTACCTCGCGGCGTTCACAGCTGCCATCCTCAACAACCAGCCCATGGGCTTCTACTCGGCCGCCGTCCTCGTGAAAGATGCGCAGCGTCACGGCCTGCGCGTGCGCACCATCGACGTCCAAATCTCCGCGTGGCCCTGCACTTTGGAACACGAAGAAGATGGATCGCTGTCGATGCGTCTGGGCCTCGGCTACGCGCGTGGACTCCGCCAACCCGTCGGCGAAGCCATCGTCGCCAGCCGTGCTCTCGCCGGCCCTTTCCGCTCCGTCGACGATCTTGCGCTCCGCGTGCCCTCTCTCAACAAAAAAGAAATCACCCTGCTCGCCAACATTGGCGCGCTCAATCAGATCGACGGCATCGGCCATCGCCGCGACGCTCTCTGGCAGGTGGAACGTGCCGGCAAACCCGAAGGCCCGTTGCTTACCCACTCCGGCGCGCTGCTAGCCGACGCTCCCGATCTGTCGCCGCTCGCGCAAATGACCGCCGAAGAGCGTCTCGTCGCCGACTACGCCGGTACAGGTCTCACCACCGGCAAGCACCCTATGGCCTACCGTCGCGACGACCTGCGTCGCCAGCACGTTCTCTCGGCAGTTGAGCTGCGCACCCGCCGCGACGGCGAATACGTGCGCGCCGCCGGCTGCGTCATCGCCCGCCAGCGTCCAGGCACCGCCAAAGGTTTTGTCTTTCTCTCCATGGAAGACGAGACGGGCATCGCCAACATCATCGTCACGCCCGATATCTATGAGCGCAACCAGGTCACGGTCACCCGCTCGCGTTTCCTGTTGGTCGAAGGCCCGCTACAGAACCAGGACAATGTTATCCATGTAAAAGCCGTGCGCCTCACCCCGCTCCACGATCGCGCCATTGAAATTCGGTCGCATGATTTCCATTGAGCTGGCTGATTCTGTTGCAAGAACTCCGCGGCGAATCAATGCTTCACATCGCTGACAGATGTTTCAATGCTTGTTACCCAGATGTGCCGATGAAAGAAATCCGCGGCCAGCCAATAGGCTTCCAGCCAGTCCCGATGCAGCAGAAACCCGTGAATCTCATCCGGGAAAACATGCTCCTCAAACCGCGTTCCCTGCGCGCGCAGCGCCGCTGCCAGCCGCACCGTGTTCGCAAACTGCACGTTGCGATCGTCGTCACCCTGAATCAGCAGTACCGGCGATTTCCAGTCCTTCACATACGCCAGCGGCGACGATTCCCACGCAGTGCGCGCAGCGTCCGGATCGGCATTCGGATTGAAATCAGCCTGCCAATTCTTCAACTCCAGATTCCAGTCGTGCACGCCATGCATATCCACGCCCGCCGCGAATAAATCCGACGCTTTCGCCAGCGCCAGCGCCGTCAGATACCCACCGTAGCTGCCGCCCCACACGCCGATGTGCGCGCCATCCACATCCGCGCGCCCGCGCAAATAAAGGCCCGCGCCCAGCACATCGTTGAATTCGCTTGCTCCCGCAGCACCGTAATTCAGCGCCTCGCGGAAGTTCAGCCCATACCCAATCCCGCTGCGGTAATTCACTGAGAGCACTATGTAGCCCAGGCTCGCCAGGTATTGATTCATCGCGTACGCATTGGAGTAGTAGTCCATGTAGTGCCAGCCCAGCAGCATCTGCCGCCGCGATCCACCATGAAAAAACACGATCGCGGGATGTCTGTTGCCATCCCCTGCAGTCGCGGGCAGGAACAGCTGCCCATGAATCTGCAGACCGTCGGCAGCGGAGAATATCACCTGCTTCGGAGTCACCAGTTTCGCTCCCGGAAAATCCGCAGGAATCAGTTGAGGCGCCACATCCTGCAGCGCTCCGCCGTTCCCCACCACGACAGGCCGCATGGGCACGTGTACATCGGCGTGCAGCACCGCCACCGTCCCATCCGCAAGCATCACCGGCGTCACTTCCAGGCCATCGCCACGCGTCAGCTCATGCGGAGAGCCGCCATCCGCAGCCACTTCCCAGATGTGCCGCCGGTCAATGTCACCCTGATTGGACGAATACGCCAGCGTCTTGCGGTCTTTGCTGAGCGCGACATGGTCTACCTCAAACTCGCCCGGCGTCAGCTCCGTCGCGATGCCCCCGCCGCTCGCCGCAACCGCATACAGATGTAGCCAGCCACTGCCTTCCCACGGGAAAATAATGCGGTCGCCAGCAGTCCAGAAAAGCTGCAGCTCCGTTTCCGTCTCGTGGAAGACGCTGCCTGGACCCGCATGCGCACCCCATACCTCACGACCATCGCCCGTCGTCGCATCCGCAACGCGAATCGACCACGGTTGCGCCTCACGGCGCGGTTTAAAGCTCACGCCAGAGGTATCCGGAGGAATTCGCACAAACGCAATGTGTCGGCTGTCCGGCGACCAAACCGGGTGTCCATCCATCTCCGTGGACGGATCGAGATACCGCAGCGCCTGATCCGCAAACGAATACACACCAATGAATCCGTGATCCTCGCGCCTGCTGGTGAACGCAAGAAACCTTCCATCCGGCGACCAGCTCAGCGACCCCAGCGTCCCGCGCCCATGGAACAGTTGCACCGGCTTGGCCGCGGCATCACGCAAATTCAACGTCCAAATCTGTCCACCGCTTAGGTACGCGACGGTCGCGCCATCCGGCGATACTGCAGGCGCGCGTCCATCGGCCAATTTGCGGGCGCCGCCGCCCTGAGCGCTCACCAGCCAAATCTCCTGCGACACGCCCTGTGGCAGCAGATCGGGGTTCGGCGACGGCCGCTCCGGAAATTCAAAATCGCCGCCGCGCACGTAGATAACCTTTTCGCCATCCGGCGTCCATGTAATATCTCCAACATCGATGCCGTCATCGGCGTTGTCGCTGGTCACGCGATGCAGCGCAAATCCTGACCCGCTCGGCTCCGCCACATAGATGTTGCGTTTGCCCTGTTCATCGGCGATCCACAGCAACCGTTGGCCCACAGGCGCCGCCTGCAACGCGGAACTGAAGGGCGCGCTCATCACCTGTTGCAGGGTGAACGATTGTGCCGCTGCCGGCTCGGCGACCAACAGGCACGCACACAGGGCAAACGCTACCGCAGTCATACGCTGGATCATGGGTTTTCCTCGGGCTTATGGATTCAGCCATTATTGCGGCCCGCGCGTCGCCTGACAACTGCAGGGGGCCATCCTCAGCCTCTATACTCAGCAAGGTGAGTTCTTCTTCCAGCGCGCCGCGCAAAGCCGATCCCCAGCTCGGCTTCTCCTTCGAGTCGCCCGTGACCCGCCGCATCTGGAAGGTCGGCGACCTCGTCAGCGAAGTGCGCGTGCACATCGAGCGCGAATACGGCGAACTCTGGGTCGAGGGCGAAATCTCCAACCTGCGCTCCGCTCCTTCCGGCCACGTCTACTTCACTCTCAAGGATGGCGAGGCGCAGCTGCCCGCGGTCCTCTTCCGCCGCCAGGCATCGCTGCTGCGCTTCAAGCCTGCCGACGGTCTACACGTTCTGCTGCGCGGCAAAGTTTCTGTCTACGAGCAGCGCGGCCAAATGCAGCTGGTCGCCGAATTCCTCGAGCCCGTCGGCGCCGGCTCTCTGCAAATCGCCTTCGAACAGCTCAAAGCGCGCCTTGAAGCTCGTGGCTTCTTCGACCCCAGCCGTAAGAAGCCGCTTCCCGCCTTTCCACACTGCGTCGGCATCGTCACCTCGCCCACTGGCGCCGTCATTCGCGACTTCCTTAACATCGTCAATCGCCGCCACGCTGGCCTGCACGTGCTGCTCTATCCCGCGTCCGTGCAGGGCGAGGGCGCCGCCGCAGAGGTCGCAGCCGGCATCGCGCACTTCAACCGCACCCGCGACGTCGACGTCATTGTGATCGCGCGCGGCGGCGGATCGCTCGAAGACCTGGCGCCCTTCAACTCAGAATTAATGGCCGAAGCCATTGCCGCATCGGATCTGCCGGTCATTTCCGCAGTCGGCCACGAAACAGACTTCACCATCGCTGATTTCGTCGCCGATCTGCGCGCTCCCACGCCGTCCGCCGCCGCAGAACTGGTCACCGCGGCGCTGCATAACATTGCCGAACGCGTGCAAACTCTCGACCACCGCCTCGTGCGCAGCTGCCGCTTTCGCCTTCTGCAGGCCACCAATGCTCTCGCTCGGGTGCGCGTCGAATCCATCCTGATGAAGCAGATGGATCAGTTGCGGCGCCGTCAGCAGCGCGTCGACGACCTCACGCTGCGCATGGAATCGCGCTGGCGCTTCCGTTGCCGCCTGCTCACCGACAGGCTCAACGAGATTTCAGCGCGGCTTATCCACCAGGACGTCGCTCTCCGCACCAGCGTGGCTCGCGAACGTCTCAACTCCATCGAATCGCGCATGGCGCGCGCGCAGCAAGAACATCTTCGAACCTGCCGCGAACGCGAAGCCAGCCTCTTCCGCCAACTCGTCGCGCTGTCTCCGCTCGCCGTTCTCAATCGCGGATACGCGCTGGTGTACAACGAAAGCGGCACACTCATCAAAAGCCCATCGAACATCGCTGTCGGACATTCCATCGTCACCCGGCTCGCGCGCGGTCGCGTCCGCAGCCGCGTCAGTCATGTTGAGGAAGATCCAAAGGACCTATGAGAAAGCTGTTTGGAACGGACGGCATTCGCGCCGTCGCCGGCGAATCGCCGCTTGACGCAAAGACTATCTACGCAGTCGGCTTGGCGCTTGCGCATCAACTCAAATCCTCGCATCCGCAACCCAGCGTCGTCCTCGGCATGGACACGCGCGAATCCAGCCCATGGATTGCCGCGGTCATCGCTGCCGGTTTGCGTGAAGGCGGCGCTGCCGTGGAGAGCGCCGGTGTCATTACTACCCCAGCTATCGCCTTCCTCGCACGCCGTCACGGATTTTCCGCCGGCGTCGTTATCTCCGCCTCCCACAATCCCTGGCAGGATAACGGCATCAAAGTTTTCGGCAGCGACGGTTACAAATTAGCTGACGAAACTGAACTGCGCATCGAGGATGAGATTTTCCGCCGTCTCGAAGAGGCCCAGTCACTTCAAACGGGTGATGCGCCCGCCGTCAACGAGCAATATCGCGCGGACTACGAGGAATTCCTGCGTGCCACCGTTCCCGGCCTCAACCTTACCGGCCTCCAGGTTGTGCTCGATTGCGCCAACGGAGCTGCCTCAGCCATCGCGCCCGAATTGTTCGCGCATCTCGGGGGAACCATCCACCTCACCCACGCCGCGCCGAATGGCCGCAACATCAACGATGGCTGCGGCGCTCTGCATCCCACCGTCGTTGCCGCGGAAACCAAATCGCTCCACGCCGACATTGGCGTCACCTTCGACGGTGATGCAGATCGCGCCATGCTCGCCGACGCGCATGGCAACGTCGTCAATGGCGACGCTGTCCTTTTGCTCGCGGCTCGCGATTTCCAGCAGCGCGGGATGCTGCGCAATCAAACCGTGGTCGCCACCACCATGTCCAACATGGGTCTCGAGGCGGCCCTGCGCCGCGACGGCATACGAATGCTGCGCGCTCCCGTCGGCGACAAGTATGTCCTGGAGCGCATGCAGCAGGAGCAAGCCTCGCTGGGCGGCGAGCAGTCTGGACACATCCTCTTTCCGCACCTGGCTACCACCGGCGACGGTCTGCTCACCGCCCTCGTTGTCCTCGACGTGGTCCGCCGCTCCGGACGCCCGCTGCACGACCTCATAGCCGATCTCAAAGTGTTTCCGCAGGTTATCGTCAACGTCCGCGTGCGCGAAAAAAAGCCGCTCGAAACAATTGCCACCGTGGCGGCTACAATTCGCGACGCCGAAACGGAACTGGCCGAAAGCGGCCGCGTCGTTGTCCGCTATTCCGGCACCGAAGCGCTGGCCCGCGTCATGATCGAAGCAGAATCTGAAGAAGCGATGCGCCGCCACGCCGACCGCATTGCACAGGCCATCCGCAGCGAACTCGGCGTATAAGGTCTGCTGACCGTTCTATCGCTGACCGTGCCACCGCTGACAGTTGTATCGCTGACCGCTTTTCCGCTGCGGCTCAGTCCATATCCCGCCAGTTTGCACCCACGCCCACATCCGCGACCAAGGGCACGCTTAGCTCGATAACGTGCTCCATCTCGTGGCGCACCAGCTCCGTCATCGGCATCAATCTCAGCTTCCGGAACATCAAACACTAACTCATCGTGCACCTGCAGCGTCATGCGCGACTTCAGCTTCTTCTTAGCCATCCGCGCATCGATGCGGATCATCGCCAGCTTGATGAGGTCTGCCGCCGTGCCCTGCAGCGGCGTGTTGATCGCGGTGCGCTCCGCAAAACCGCGCTGGTTCGCGTTGCGGCTCTGGATATCAGGAATCGGCCGGATTCGCCCAAACAGCGTCCGCACCTTCTGCTCGCGTCGCGTCTCTTCCAGCATCCGGTCGATATAGGTACGCACGCCTTCGTAGCGCGCAAAATATTTTTCGATATACAGCCGTGCCTCGGCCTGCTCAATGCCCAGCTGCTGAGCCAGCCCAAACGGAGAAATCCCGTATACGATCCCGAAATTCACTGCCTTAGCGCGGCCGCGCGTCTCTTTGTCCATCGTTTCTGCAGGAACGCCGAAGACCTCCGCGGCCGTCAGCGTATGAATGTCCTCGCCCGTCTGGTAAGCCCGCGTCAGCAACGGATCTTCGGAGAAATGCGCCAGCAGCCGCAATTCAATCTGTGAGTAGTCCGCGGAAAGCAGCACGCATCCAGGGGGAGCCACAAACGCTGCTCGAATCTCGCGCCCCAGTTCTGTGCGAATCGGAATATTCTGCAAATTCGGATTCGTCGACGACAACCGTCCTGTCGCGGTGCCCACCTGGTTAAACGTGGTATGAACGCGGCCCTCAGCATCAGCCAGTAAGGGCAGGGAATCAGCGTAGTTCGACTTCAGCTTCGCCAATTGCCGATATTCCAGCACCATACGCGGCACATCATTCACCGCCGCCAACTCCTCCAGCACATCCTGTGCCGTCGAAATTACCTTGCCTTTGCCATATTTCATGGGGCGCGGCAGGTCCATCTTGTTGAACAGCACATCGCCCAGTTGCTTCGGCGAATTGATATTGAACCGGTGCCCGGCAAGCGCGAAAATTTCCTCGCCCACGCGCTGCATATCGGCCGCCAGACGATCCGCCATTTTTCCCAGCACGCCGGAATCAATCCGAATTCCAACCCGCTCCATCCCCAGCAAAATCGGCACCAGCGGAAGATCGATGTCCTCGTACACACGCCGTTCGCTCAGCCCTTCAATGTCCTCACGCATCATCGGAGCCACGGCGCCGATCACATGAGCTGCTTCCGGCAGCTGGCGTTCACCGGTCTCCCGCAGCGCCGCATTCCCGAACCGCGCCGCCACATCACCCAGACGATGCGTCGTATGCGTCGGATTAATCAGATACGAATACAGCATCACGTCATCGCTCGCTCCGCGCAGCGTTACGCCGTGGGCTTCCATGAACCGCAGCGACGCCTTCAAATCATGCAGGCGCTTCGGTACTGAAGCATCTTCCAGCAAATCACGCAGCGCATCCAGCGGCGCCAGCAGTGCCACTCCCGCCTCTGCCGCCACACCCAGCCGCAATTCGCGCACCGCCACAGCCTCCGGCGCTGTCTTCTCCGGCTCTTCAGTGAACATCAGCGACATCGTCTTCAGCTCCGGCTCCTTTTCCTCCAGCGCCTCCGTTTCCTGTTCACTCACCTGCTCGCTCGCTGCCTCCAGTTCTGACGCTGGCAGCGCCAGTGCGAATCCATGCTCACGCGCCTTCGCGAAAAAGTCCGCCAACTGCTCCTCCGACGGCTCCAGAACGTACTCGGCCGTCACCGGAACATCTGCCGGAGCCAGTTCCCTGAGCAACGTTGTGAATTCCAGTTCGGTAAACAACGCGCGGCAAGCGGCCGGATCCGGAGCCTGCGTCCGCATCGCATCCAGATCAAATTCCAGCGGCACCGCGCACTCAATCGTCACCAGCTGCTTGCTCAGCAGCACTGCCTCACGGTTATTTTGTAGCGATTCCCGATACCTTTTCCCTTTGATCTCGTCAGCACGATCCAGCGCCGCTTCCACGCTGCCAAATTGCTGGATCAACTCCACCGATCCTTTGTCGCCGATCCCCGGCGCGCCCGGAATGTTATCGATGGAATCGCCACGCAGTGCCATCACGTCGACCACCTTCTCCGGCGGCACACCGAGCACTTCTTCTACTTTGGCTCGATCGAGAATCAGGTTGTCCTTCACGGGATTCAGCACCTTCACCTGTTCGTTCACCAGCTGCATCATGTCCTTGTCGTTGGATACGACAAATACCGGATGCCCAGCTTCTGCCGCTTTGCAGGCCAGCGTGCCAATCACGTCATCGGCTTCAAATCCCTCCACCAGCAGAATGGGAATCCGAAACGCCTCCAGCGTCCGCCGGATATACGGCAGCTGCTGTGCCAGGTCCGCTGGCATCGCCTCGCGATTCGCCTTGTATCCGCCGTAAGCCACCGCCTCAAAGGCCTGGGTCTCCGCGCTGAACTTCCGCACCGACATCGCCTTCGCCTGCTCATCGCGAAAAACCGGCCCCGATGGATCGAACACCGCCGCAACATACTCGGGCCTAAAATCCCGCCGCAGCTTGTTGATCATGTTCACAAAGACGTACGTCGCCGCCGTCGGCACGCCCGTCCGCGTGGACATAGGCCGCTGCCGCTGCATCGCGTGATACGCCCGGAAAATGAACGACATCGCGTCCAGCAAAAAGATCGCCGGTTTGCCTGCTGGTCCATCTGTCGGCTTGCCTGTTTTGACCGTCATCACGGGTAGAGTGTACCGCTTTGCCTCTCGTTCCAGCCCCGCGCATCGCCTGCGTATAATGGCCCGCACGGAGAACTACCCATGTTGAAACACCTTCTGCCGCTGGCCCTGGCCGCGGTCGCGCTGCCCGCCTGTCTCGCGCAAGCTCCCGCCGCTCTTGCTGATCAGCCGCTCAATGCCATCCCTTACTCGCCCTCGCTCGACCTCACCAATATGGACCGCACCGTCGATCCCTGCGTCGATTTCTACCAGTTCGTCTGCGGCGGCTGGCGCAAGAATAACCCCATTCCGGCCGACCAGGCTTCGTGGAGCGTCTACGCCAAGCTCGCCAACGACAATCGCCGCCTGCTGTGGGGCATTCTCGATCAGGACGCGAAGCTGACCCACCGCACGCCCGTCCAGCAGAAGATTGGCGACTACTACGCCGCCTGCATGGATACCGACGCCATCAACGCGCTCGGCATCAAGCCGCTCCAGCCGGAGCTCGATCGCATCGCCGCCATTCAGAGTCGCGACCAGCTCGCTGCGTTTCTGCGCCACGGCGCCAGCCGCCGCGGCCTCTACTTCCTTATGGCGGGGGCGGAACAGGATCCAAAGAACGCCGGCATGATGATCGTCGGCGTCGAAGCCGGAGGCCTCGGCCTGCCCGATCGCGATTACTACACCAAAGCCGACGCCAAAAGTCAGGACATTCGCCAGCACTACGTTGCCTATATGGCGCACCTGCTCGTGCTTTCTGGCGAATCGCAGACCGAGGCAGACGCCGACGCAGCCGCAACCATGAAGATTGAAACCAACCTCGCTACGGCTTCGCTCACCCGCGTTGAGCGCCGCAATCCCTACAACACGTACCACCCTATGAAGATTGCCGACGTCGACGCGCTAATTCCCGGCCTGCAGCTCCCCGCCTTTCTCCAGCAGGAGCAGGTCCCCGCGTCCGTCCTCTCCAACATCGATGTAGCGCAGCCGAAATTTCTCGCCGCACTGCAAGCCGAGCTGGCCAACGATCCGATCGACAATCTCAAGGCTTACCTGCGCATTCACGCGTTGAACGCTGCCGCGCCCAGCCTGTCGACACCGTTTGAGGACGCGCAGTTCGACTTCTACTCAAAATTCCTGCGTGGCGTTCCGCAAATGCAGGCGCGCTGGAAACGTTGCGAAGGGCAAGTGGATCGCAATCTTGGCGAAGCGCTCGGCCAGGAATTTATCGCGCGCGACTTCGCTCCCAATACCAAGCAGAAAGTCACCGTGATGACCGAGCAAATCGAGCAGGCGATGCAACACGAGATTGAAAACCTCGACTGGATGAGCCCGGAAACCAAGCAGGCCGCCGTTGCCAAGCTTCATGCGGTGCGCAACAAAATCGGCTATCCCGATAAATGGCGCGACTACTCCACCCTCACTGTCGAGCGCAACGACTACTACGGCAATGTGCTGCGTTCCCGCGTCTATGAGCAGAAGCGCGATTGGGCCAAAGTCGGCAAGCCCGTCGATCGCACAGAATGGGGCATGACGCCGCCTACCGTCAACGCCTACTACAACCCGCAGATGAACGACATCAACTTTCCCGCCGGCGTTCTCCAGCCGCCGCTCTACGATCCGAAGGAAGACGACGCGCCCAACTACGGCAACACCGGCAGCACCATCGGCCACGAGCTCACCCACGCCTTCGACGACGAGGGTCGCCAGTTCGATGGGCAGGGCGATCTGCGCGACTGGTGGACGCCCGCCGATGCCAAGGGCTTTGAGGAACACATTGACTGCCTGCGCGATCAGTACGCCACGTACGTGATCGTCGACGACATCCACATCAACTCAAAACTCACCAGCGGCGAAGACGTTGCGGATCTCGGCGGCACGCTGCTCGGCTACGAAGCCTGGAAGAAGCAGACCGCGGGCTGGCACCTGGCGAATCGCGATGGCTTCACGCCGGACCAGCGCTACTTCATCGGCATGGGGCAGTGGGCCTGCGAAAACGAGCGGCCTGAGAACCAGCGCGTCAACGCTATTACCGATCCGCACTCGCCCGGCAAATATCGCGTCAACGGCATCGTCTCCGACATGCCGCAGTTTGCCACGGCCTTCGGCTGCAAAGCCGGTCAGCCGATGGTCGCCGCCAAAGCCTGCAAAATCTGGTGAAGGGAAGTATTTGCTGTGAAGAGCACGCTCCGGCGTGCTCTTCTTTCTTGCTCGTCAGGAGATGAACATGCAGTCCCCGTAGGAGAAGAATCGATACCGCGCCTCAACAGCGTGCCGGTAGGCGGCGAGCACTTGTTCCCGCCCCGCAAACGCGCTCACCAGCATCAGCAGCGTCGACTGCGGCAAATGAAAATTCGTCAGCAGCGCGCCCACCACGCGAAATTCGAAACCCGGCGAGATGAAAATACTCGTCGATCCGGAATGCGCAACAAATTCGTCACTCTGCGTTGCGCAGTGTTCCAAAGTCCGCACCGTCGTCGTTCCCGCCGCCACAATCCTGCGACCCTCGCGCCGCGCCGCATTCAGAGCCGCCGCCGTCTCGGCAGAGATTGTGTAGCGCTCCGCATGCAGCCGCACGTCCTCCAGGCGATCCACGCGCACCGGCTGAAACGTCCCCAACCCCACATGCAGCGTCACGTAGGCAATCACCACGCCCCGTGCGCGCAGCGTCGCCAGAATCTCCGGCGTAAAGTGCAGCCCCGCCGTTGGAGCCGCCACCGAACCCCGCTCCCGCGCGTATACCGTCTGGTAGCGCTCCCGATCGCCCGGTTGGTCCTCACGATGGATATACGGAGGCAGCGGCATATGCCCCAGCCGCTCCACCGTGCCGAAGAAATCAGCCACCGGCGCAAATCGGAGCGTGCGCTCGCCAAACTCCCCGTGCGCCACAACCTCAGCTCGCAGTTCCTCATCGCCAAAAATCAGCGTCTCGCCCGTCAGCACCTTGCGTCCCGGCCGCACCAGCGCCTTCCACTCCCATTCGGACAATTGCTCTGCCAGCAGCACCTGCACGCGTCCTGTCGCCGCATGCTCCGCCTGAGTGTGCAATCCGGCACGATGAGCAAAGAGCCGCGCTGGAATCACACGGCTGTCGTTCAGCACCAGCAAATCGCCGGCTCGCAGCATCTCCGGCAGTTCTCGAAAATGCCGGTCTGCATTAGCGCCAGTCGCGCGATCGAGTGTCAGCATCCGCGCTCCGGACCGCTCCGCAGGCGGCTCCTGCGCAATCAGATTTTCCGGCAAATGAAAGTCGAAGTCCGATACCAGCATGCCGGCTACTTTTGCCTCCAAGCAGCCAGCTGGGCTTCTGCCGCCAGCCGCGCGCGCTCCAGCGCGTCGTTCAGTTCTGCTCGCTTCTTCTCCAGCGTCTCTGCATCGGAATCTGCATTCGGCGCATCGACGGCGCGCGCCCAACTCACCGCCACTCGCGAAAATGGCAGAGGGATCATGAACCGGTCCCACGAGCCCATCACCCACGCATGCTCCGGCAACAGGTAGAAGCTCCCAATGCGCTCACCGGTCATCGCCGCCAGTTTCACCGGCCCCATTTTTGTTTGGTAGATCGGGCCGCGCGGCCCATCCGCGGTAAAGACCACCGGCTCGTTCCGCGCCAGCACCTCGCGCAGCGCCATCAATCCGGCCGCACCGCCCCGCGAACTTGACCCTCGCACGCTGCCGTAGCCCAGCAGCCCCAGCGTCCGCGCAATCAACTCGCCATCAAAGCTCTGGCTAATCAGGATCGAGCAGCGAAACGGCCGAAAATACCACCCCGCGGCCAGCGTGCACCGATGCCAGAAGCAGAAAATCCCCCTGGCTGGCGGAGTCTCCGGTACCGCACCTTCTTCAGCAATCACTCGGAAACGCAGCGTCACGCCGATCGCCGCCAGCACCAGCGCTGTCAGCCGCGGAACGACCCACAGCGCAACGCGTTGCCAGAATGTGAAGCGTGGAGTCACGCTTCCGATTGTAGACACAGTGCTTCGCACAAATCAGCGAAGCAGTCGCGCCTACTGCCCCGACGGAGAAGTCGTCACCGGCACCGGCGCATTCTTCGGCGTCGCAATATATCCCGTCACCTGGTTCTTCGCCACGTTGTTCACCACCAGCTCATACAGCAGGTGATCCTTCCCCGTGTAGAACTGGATCGGCTCGTCGAGATTACGGTCCTTTTTCTGCACTTCCTTATCGTCGGAGTAAACCACCAGTGTGAACCTGCTGTGTTTCTCGTCGGATTTCTTCAGCTCCAGCGCCACCGTGGCCACGGCCTGCTTCTTGCCCTTGTTCAGCGTGAACTCGTAAATGTTCCTGTCGCCGAGGTGCTTCAGAATGTCAATTTCTTTCCCATTGGTCGCAATCAAACCGCTCTGCAATCCAAGGTCGCCCTTCATGGACTGCATGGCCGCTTCGGCGTTCTGCAGCTCAGTCTTCGTAGCTGTCAGGTCGGTTTTCACGCCGCCCACGTCTGTTCTCACGCCGCTCACGTCCGACGAAACGGAGCTAATCTGCTTCTGCGCTGCCTGCTGCTCAGTCTCCAGCCGCTTGGAGTCGGCCTGTTGCCGCCGCAGCAAGTCTGCGGCCCGTTCCTCCAGCTGTTTTTGCGTCAACCCCAGTGAGTGCCCCAGCGTTTCCGAAGTCACCCGTAACTGCGCGTTAGTTTCTTCCAGCGCCGCCGCCAGCTTTGCATTCTGTTGTTGCGCGGTGGCCACCTGCGTCTCCGCATTGGTCAGCCGACCCGCCAGCGAATAGCTCCACACCAGCCCTGCCAGCGCGCAAATCACCGCCACGCCCAGCAAACCAATCAATATCCCTGAGTAATTCCTCTGTTCGTGTCCTTCGATAATCTCGGGCATGCAGTCTCATCTTCCTTTCAGCGAACTGCTTATCGCACAAAGCCTAACCCGTTTCCGGCGCACCTGCAATAACCACATTGGGGATTCCCCCTGCATCTCAACCGCCCAAACGATAATCTATGAACATGCCGCGCTATCAGTACCGTGAGATTGAGCCTACCCGCGAAGCCAAAGAAGTCTTCACCCGCTGGATCGACTCCCTCGACGACGAGTTCTCCCGCCACAAGAACATCATTCTCCGCAACGAGATCGTCCGCGACCATCTCCACCAGCTCATGCTCGGCCGTCCCCATGGCGGACGCCTCAATTTCACCCTCACCACCGAGCTGCCCTTCAACGTCCTCCAGCTCTCGCTCGATCCGGCCAACGTCACGCTTGAGCCGGAGTACTACGGCGACATCGACCCTGAGCGCTATGCCCTCATCAAGCCGCTTGTCTGGTTCTGGCGGATGTTTGACCGCTCGCCCGTCGCCCTCAATCACTGGCTCGGCTTCCGCCTTCGCTCCATGCTCGGCAAACATATTTTCAAAAGCATCGGCAAAAACGTGAAGATCTACCACGGCGTCGAGTTCACCTTCGGCTATAACCTCACTCTCGAAGACGACGTCATCATTCACAATCACGTTTTGCTCGACGATCGCGGAGAGCTCATCATTCGCAAAGGCACTTCGATCTCTGAGCGTGCTGCTGTCTTCTCTCACGCGCACGATCCTGTGGAGGCCTGCATCATCGAGCATCGTCGGACCGAGGTCGGCCCCAACGCCCGGATCACCTACGGCTCGCTCGTCATGCCCGGCGTCACCATCGGCAAGGATGCCATCCTCGGCGCGCATGCCGTCGCTACGCACAATATTGAGCCGGACGCTATCGCCGGAGGAATTCCCGCAAAAAAGATAAAAGGCAAGAAAGAAGCCACCCGCCTCAAAGACGATGCCAATCCATCATCTGGCGGCCCCTGTGTGGAGCTACCCCCGAACGAGTAAGCCTGCAGGCTGTACTCTGATTCCTGTACCCTGTAACCTGCTTCCTTCCAATGGATTCCTTTCACTTCGTCCGAAACATCCTCGAATTCGCGGTGCTTCTTTTTTCGCTCAGCCTGCATGAGGCTGCGCACGCGTGGATGGCTTCCCGCCTCGGCGATCCGACCGCGCGCATGCTGGGCCGCGTCACGCTCAACCCGGTCAAGCACATCGACCTCGTCGGCACCGTCATCATTCCGCTGTTCATGCTCTTCATGCCCGGCTACAACTTCCTGATTGGGTGGGCCAAGCCCACGCCGGTGACGCCGAGCAACTTCAAAAACCTCACGCGCGACGACATCCTCACCACCATTGCCGGCCCGGTCAGCAACTTGCTCATCGCCATGGTTGCCACCGTGGCCCTGCTCGCCCTCTCCCACACCAGCCCCGAGGGCGCGCTCGTCGTGCATCAGCTTGCCGGCACTACGGGCCTCGACCCTGATCTTATCGCCAGCGGCAGCGCCATCGTCTTCCTGGGTTTGTTGCTGTACATCGCCGTGTGGCTCAACATCATCCTCTTCGTCTTCAACCTGATTCCGCTGCCCCCGCTCGACGGCTCCCACGTCGTCCGCCACATGCTGCCTTACAACGTGCTCCGCGTGTACGATTCCATCGGCCTCATCGGTCTCATGCTCTTCATCTTTCTGGGCTATCGCATCATTGATTTCTTCACTACCCCCATGCTGGGCTTCATCGACGGCATTCTCCGCGTCTTCTAGCTAATCGAAAGCGAGAAACCTATGCGCCGCGACTGGATTCCCTTCGCATTCCTGGCTGCCACCCTCAGCGTCGCTGCCGCGCAAACCGCAACCCCCGCCAATCATCCGTTTACCGCGAAAGATTGGGCCAGCCTGCCGAGCGCCGCCGTGGCTGCGGTGTCGCCCGACGGCGGCATCCTCTACGTCGTCACCTTTGGCGGCGAGCACGGTCCCACCCATCGCGAGTTTTGGACCATCCAGCCCGACGGCAGCCACGCCACCAAACTCGATCTGCCCGAAGGCTTCGATCCCATGGGATTCACCCGCGACGGCCACAGCCTTTACGGCGCGTGGAGCGTGAACCACGTCTCGCAGTTCGCCATCTTCCCGGTGGCTGATGGCAAGGCTGCGCCTGTGCCCACCACGGTCGTGCTTCTGCCGCAGGGCATCGAATCCGCCCTGCCCAATCCTCAGGGCACCGCCTTTGCACTGGTCGCCGACCCGCGACTGCCTGATCCGCTCGACGATATTCGCCACGTTCAGGAGCCTGAAGAGTCCAGCATCTACGTCGTCAAATCGGACGGCACCGCCGGCGCCTGGTGGTGCCCCAATCTCAAATACGTTTCTGCCAATATCACCGGCGGCGGATCCGGTGCGCTTGCGTGGAACTCTGACGGCCAGTCCATCGCCGCACTTTCCGATCTGCCCCGCATCGGCCATCACAATGTCTCCACCGACATCGACGTTTGCTCGGCTTCCGGCGCAAATCACGTTGTTACCATTCCCAATTCTGTCTCCGGGATTGCGTGGATCGACGGCGGACACAAGCTCGCCTTCCTCTCCACCAAATCCGAAGTCCTCACACCCGAGCACGTTTACACCGTCTCCGCTTCCGGCGGCGATGCCACCGACACGACGCCCTCTCTCGATGGCACGGTCATGGACATCAGCGGCGACGTTCGTGGCAAAACCTGGGCACTTGTCGATCACGGCGTTCGCACTGAAGTCGACTCCTTCGACGGCGGTGTCCTCAAGACTGCGTATCAATGGCCCGATGGCGTTGTCGCCGGCGTCCCGATCGGGAGCCCCTACGCGGATACCAGCACGCAAATTGCGTTCACGGTCGGCGACCCCACACACTCTCACAACGTTGCTGTCCCCGACGGTGACCATCTCCGCAAGATCACGACAGAAGGTGACGCGCAACTCGCTGCAATCGATCTTGGTCCCGTCCGCGACGTGCGCTGGAAAAGCAAAGAGGGCATTGCTCTCGAAGGCATCGCCACCTTCCCCGCTGGCTACGTCGACGGCCAGAAGTACAAATTCCTCGTCCTGCCCCACGGCGGCCCGGAGGCCAACGATGAGCTTTCCTTCGACTTTGCTTCGCGGACCATCGCTGGACTTGGGTACGTCGTGCTGCAGCCGGAATACCGCGGTTCCACCGGCTACGGCGCTGACTTCCTCGCCGCCATCTATCAACACTTCGGCGACCGCGCTTATCACGACGTCGACAGCGCCACCGACTACGCCATCGCCCAGGGATGGGCCGACCCCAACAAACTCGCCATCTTCGGCTGGAGCGCAGGCGGCTTCATGACCTCCTGGACCGTCACCCAAACCAATCGCTACAAAGCCGCCATCGAAGGTGCAGGCATCACGGACTGGTCGCCGTTCCTCTGGACCAGCGACATCCAGCAAATCGACTACGACGCGCGTTGGACTGACGAAGACCCCGAAGCTTTCCGCAAATTCTCCGCCGTATACTTTGCCAACAACGTCACCACGCCGCTGCTCATCCTCCATGGCGAAGCCGACCACCGTGTCCCCACTTTCCAGGGCATTGAATATTTCCAGATCCTCGCCGCCCGCGGCAAGACCGTCCGCATGGTCACCTATCCCGGCTCGCCGCATTTCCCCATCCTGTGGGAACAGCGCCTCAACGTCATGCAGGAAATCTCCAACTGGCTTGCGAAATATAATCCATAGCCGGGCAGGGGATTGCCCAACATAGTTATGAAACTTAAAATCCTGATCCTCTGCGTCTCTTTACCCGTCGCGATGCCCCTGTATTGCGCGCAGCAGTCCGCCGGGCAGCAGCAGGCTTCCGCCCCGCAGCCGTCCTTCCGCGTTGCCAACGGACAGTTCCTCCTCAACGGCAAGCCCTTCCGCATCATCTCCGGCGAAATGCACTACGCCCGCATTCCCCGCGAATACTGGCGCGCCCGGCTGCGCATGGCCAAAGCCATGGGCCTGAATGCGGTCACCACCTATGTCTTCTGGAACGCCCACAATCCCCGCCCCGGCGTCTACGACTTCTCCGGCAACCTCGACGTAGCTGAATTCATCCGCGAGGCGCAGCAGGAAGGCCTCTACGTCATCCTCCGTCCCGGACCATACGCCTGCGCGGAATGGGAGTTCGGTGGCTTTCCAGCGTGGCTGCTGAAAGACCCCAGCCTCGTCGTCCGTTCCCGCAATCCAAAATTCCTTGCCGCTGCACGCGCGTGGTTGCTGCGTCTCGGCCAGGAAGTTGCCCCGCTCCAGATCGGCAACGGCGGTCCCATCATCGCTGTGCAGGTTGAGAACGAATACGGGAGCTACGGCGACGACCACGAGTACATGCAGGACATTCGCAACATGCTCGTAGACGCCGGATTCACCAAAGCGCAGCTCTACACCGCCGACGGCGCCGACGAAATCCCGCGCGGGAGCCTGCCCGATCTGCCCGCGGTCGCCAACTTTGGTCCCGGCGAAGCCCAAGCCTCCTTCGCGACGCTCAAGAAACTTCGTCCGGGCGGCCCCTTCATGTGCGGCGAATACTGGGACGGCTGGTTCGATCACTGGGGCGGCCGCCACGCCACCACCAACCCGCAAAAACAGGCCGCCGACCTCCAATGGATCCTCAGCCAGGGGTACTCCATCAGCATTTACATGTTTCACGGCGGCACCAGCTTTGGCTGGATGAACGGCGCCAACTCCAGCGGCAAAGACTACCAGCCCGACGTCACCAGCTACGACTACGACTCCGCGCTCGACGAGAGCGGCCATCCCACGCCCAAATATTTTCTCTTCCGCGACATCATCGCCCGCGCCACCGGCGTTACGCCGCCGCCCGTCCCCACGCCGCCGCCCGTCACAACACTCGCGCCCTTCACGCTCGATCGCAGCGCCTCGCTGTGGGACAACCTGCCCCGGCCCGCCCACTCCGATCAGCCGCTCACCATGGAGCAGCTCGACCAGGCCTACGGGTATGTCCTCTATCGCACCATCGTCAACGGCCCCGTCAGCGGTGACCTCGCCATCGGCGCGATTCACGATTACGCGGAAGTCTTTGTGGATGGCAAACTCGCCGGCACCATCGATCGCCGCCTCAACCAAACTGTGCTGCCGCTGCACATCGAAGCCGCGCGCGCACGCCTCGACATCCTCCTCGAAAACACCGGCCGCGTGAACTTCGGTCCCGCGCTCCCCGGCGAACGGGTCGGTCTGCTCAACGGCGTTATGCTTGCCGGCCATCCCCTGACCGGCTGGCAGAATTACTCGCTGCCCATGCTCACGCCCGCGCAACTGCATGACTCAACCAAGCCCTGCTCCGGACCCTGCTTCTACCGCGGTACCTTCACCATCGACAAACCAGCCGATACTTTCCTCGACACCAGTTCGATCAGCAAAGGGGAAGTTTGGATCAATGGCCGCCCCCTCGGCCGCGCCTGGAACATCGGTCCGGAGAAGACGCTGTATCTGCCCGCACCCTGGCTGCACGCCGGGCAGAACAATATCTTGGTATTCGATCTCAACAGCGGCGGCGCACCCCAATTGCGTGGTCTCAACCATCCCATCCTCAACGGCACCGCCGTCAGCCACTAAGAACTACCCCTCGCCATCGATAGGACATCCTTCGAGCGCGCGTCCCGAGCAAAGAAAACGGGGGAGAAGCATCCGCTCCTCCCCCGCGCTACACGATATCCCCAACGCCCTAGTGATGCTTAAACCGGTGCCCTGCGCGGTAGACCACACCCACCGAAATCGCAAATTGCTGCACGATCCCGTTGCTGCCGTAATCGGTCAGGTTCGCGTCCGGCGCAATCCGGAAAACCCACCGCGGAGACCGGTTCAAATCAATCGATCCGCCCAATGCCGCGGCAAAACTCATTTGATTGGAGAAGAAGCCCACATCCTGCGGAGGCACGCCGCCCAGTGCGTGCTGGAAGTCGCCATAAGCGCCGCCGACAAACGCGTGCAGCATCATGGCCGCATGTTCGTTGCTCAGAACACGGTATTCCGGTCCCGCCAGGAACATGTACTCGCTCACAAACGGTCCCTTGATGTTGTCGGTGTTGCAGCAGGCCACGCCGCTGGTTCCGAAATAACCGCGCCCGTTCACGCCAACGCCCCAGCGCGTATTGAGCTCCCGGACCGCCCGCGCGTCAAACCCGCCCAGGTTCGCGCCCTGCAGAACGCTCGGACCCGCGTCAAAATGCGAATACGCCAACCCACCATACAGTTCCCAGTGGTAGTCGTAGCGAACATCCGCCAGCGGCGCTGACGGCGCCAATTGCGGGTGCGGCGTCACTCCCTGATCCTGTGCCCACGCGCCCACGCTCATCACAGCGGCTACTGCCGCCACTCCCAGCCAATAACGACCCTTACCCTTCAACAGACGAATCCTCCAACGGCTCTACAAAAAGCCCTGTCCTGCATGCTGCCCGCAAAATTTCCCGGCAAACTTTAAAGATACATGGCCGGAGCGCATCCTGTCCCCATTCCAGCGGCCCACCTGTACCCTTTACCGGGCCCCGGCGCGCTGCAACTGCGCGCTGGGTGGTTGTACCCTGTAAACAACGATGCCCAACCCCATTCAACTCTCCGGCGCCGACTTTGATTCCCTCGAAGCCATGATGCGCGCTCACGCCGAGGCCGCCGTCCATATCGCTGCCAATGACCACGGCATGGCCCTCGATTACTCGCCCGAATCCGTTGCGCGCCTCGAAACCATCCTCGCTGCCCGCAGTCCCATTCCCGACGACAGCGTCGAAGACGCTACCCGCCTCTGGGGCGCCTATTTCGGCGAAGTCTTTCGCCATCGTTTCCCCGCCGAGTGGGTCATGGCCGTCTACCCCAGCCAGCAGAACTCCGGCCGCAATAATCCCAGCCCCGACGTCGCCATGCCCGCCCTCGACATCAGCGGCTCGCAAATCTATCCGCTCCTCAAAATCGTTCGCCGCCTCACCCTGGGTTCGAGCGAAGACCTGGTCGCCTTCTACGGAAAAGTTTCCGCCGCCCTCGATGCCCGATTCAAAAAGGAAGCGGCCCCACCCATCTGACGCATCTCAACGTCTATCGTTACTTCCAGCCCAGGCAGGCCATCGTGATCGCTGACGAAGAATATATGCGCAATCTCCTCCGCGTCCTCTCGACGCTGGAAACCGTCACCCGCGAAATCATCCTGCTCCAGGAGCTGGCCGAGCGCAAACTTGGTCCCGAGTGGCGGGAAGCCCTCGAGCCGCTCCGCGAAGATCCCGCCGTCCAGCAGCAAATGACCACGGAACTCGCCTGGATCGTCGACGCTCAGCGCCGGCTGCAGGATTCTCTCCGCACGCTCGCGCAGCTCGAATCCACGCCGCCGCCTACCGGCTCTGTGAATTGATCATTTTGAAAGTGAGCTACTGGTTCGCAGCGCGGCAGTCTGCGCACCCGCAATGCCGCCGCAGATAATCCCAGGAATAAATCCCGCTGGCGTGCCCGTCGTTCCACTTAAAGCTGATTGCGTAGTTGCCCACCGGGCTGGCGCTCTCCGGCCGCGCCGGCGCCTGATACATCGGCAGCAATCCCGCCGGCTTCGCTTTCGCGACCCCCGGCTCGCGACCATCCGCATCCCGCTCCTCATGGCAGGTTGCGCAGGGACAAGCCAGCCGCAGCCATCCAAACGTCCAGTGGCTCTGGTGTCCATCTTTCCAGTCGATTTCCAGACCCTGCCCGGTCGTCTGCTGCACGCGCACCTTCGCAGGGGTCACCGCATCCCGCGGCAACTCCGGCGCAGGCTCGCGCCGCGCCTCTTCCGCGTCCACCAGACGAATCCCCTCGTGACTCATAAACCCTCTGCGCCGGGCGAAGCGCTAACCGCTGGCCGCTTCATCGCTGACCGGACTTCCGACCGGACCGTAGCTGACCGCTTCTTCGCTGCCGTTACGCTGACTGCAAAAACGCTACCGACTGCAGGCTTGTCACTTCGAACCGCTTCCGGCACCGGATATTCGTGCAGGCCACCAGATCGTCCTGCCGCACCATATACGACTGCGCTTTCGCAAACCGTGCGCGGTCCCGCTCGTCCGCATTCCGGGGCACCGTAGCCTTGCGCCGCCGCACCAGCCAGCGCACCTGGTATTCGCCCGATTGTCCGCAATGTGGGCACGACAGCGTATGAGTCCGTGTTTCCGCTTTTTCGTCGAAAAAATCGCGTTCTTCCATGGGCCTTAACTCCTCAGCAAGTATTTCACATCGACCCGCGCCAGAAATGCTACTTTGTTGAACATCGAGTACCGCATAGGGCAACCACCCATGGCCAAAAAGCGCGCCAAAAAGAAGACTTTCTCCACGGTCAAGGCCGTCAAAGCCAATGCCCGCACCCGTGTCGGCCAGCCCAAGCCCGAGCGCGTCCTCCCCAACACCTCCCGCGAAGCCAAACGTGGGCAGAAACACCCCAAAACCCTTGCCAATCTGCTTTCTGAGGAGCCCTGACATGCCACAAGCCACTGGCCTCGGCGGAGCCTTCCTCCGCGCCCGCGATCCCAAAGCCCTCTACGCCTGGTACGCCGAGCACCTCGGCCTCCCTTACAGCGAAGGCGGCTTCATGCTCCCCGCCGAGAGCCATCGCGGCGTCATTGTCGTCGCCTTTTTCCCGCAACCGTCCGCCTATTTCCCCGTCACCCAGCCGGTCATGCTCAATTTTCAGGTGGACGACGTCGACGCGCTCCTCGACCAACTCATCGCCGCCGGCGTATCCGTCGACCCCAAACGCGACGACTCCGAATACGGCAAATTCGGCTGGTTCACCGATCCCGAAGGCAATCGCGTCGAGCTTTACCAGCCACCCGCCGATTAGCCCTTACCTGCATGGTCGTAATTTTCAACTTGTCCAATGCATATGCGAATATAATAATATTCACGTATGCCGGATTCCCTCCGCCAATTCAAAGCCGACATCTTTCAGGCCCTGGCTCACCCCACGCGCATCGCCATCCTTGAATTCCTCAGCCAGGGTGAGCTGTCCGCGGGCGCGCTCATTGAAAAGCTCGGCATGGAGCAGGCCAACGTCTCTCAGCATCTCGCTGTCCTCCGTGCCAAGCAGATCGTCGTCAACCGCAAGGCCGGGAACCAGGTGTTCTACACGGTGCGCGACCCCATCATTCTGCAGGTCCTCGCCCTCATGCGCACATACTTCCAAACGCATTTGAAGGAAGCCCTCGGCATGCTCGACGCCATGGAGAACCCCGCCGAGACCGCCCGATGAGCGCGGTTCGCCCCTGGCTGCCGCGTTCGACCGAATGCCTTGAGGGCTACACGTTCCGCGCGTTTTCCCACGACCTGGTCGCCGGCATCACGGTAGGACTGGTCGCCCTGCCCCTCGCCATGGCGTTTGCCATTGCCTCCGGCGTCCCGCCACAAGCCGGCCTCTATACGGCCGTCGTCGCTGGATTTCTCATCTCCGCTCTCGGCGGGTCGCGCACGCAAATCGGCGGCCCCACCGGCGCCTTCGTCGTCATCGTCGCGGGCATCGTGGTCAAATTCGGTATGGGCGGCCTCGCGCTGGTCGGCATCATGGCTGGCGTGATGCTCGTGGTCATGGGCCTCACCGGCCTCGGATCCGCCGTCAAATACATCCCGCGCCCGGTCACGATCGGCTTCACCAACGGCATCGCTCTGCTCATTGCCTCCACGCAGATCAAAGATTTCTTCGGCCTCCGCACCCCACCCGTTCCGTCTGAATTCTTTGAGCGCATCGAAATGCTCCTGCGCCATGCGGCCCCCGTCCACTGGCCGGCTCTGGCCACGGCTGCCGCTTCGCTGGCCATCATTCTCCTCTGGCCCAAACTCACGCGCCGCATTCCCGGTTCGATTGTTGCGCTACTCGCCACCACGGCCGCCGTCGCCTTCCTCCATATCCCCGTCGAGACCATCGGCACACGCTTCGGCGGCATTCCTCAGGGATTCCCCCACTTCGCCCTGCCCAAGTTCCACGGCGTACCTATTCTGCCGCTGCTGCCTTCTGCGTTTACGGTCGCCATGCTGGCTGCCGTCGAAAGTCTTCTCTCCGCGGTCGTCGCGGACGGCATGAGCGGCGACCATCACAACTCCAACGTTGAACTCACCGCCCAGGGCATTGCCAACATCGTGTCACCGCTCTTTGGAGGCATTCCCGCCACCGGCGCCATCGCCCGCACGGCCACCAACATCCGCTCTGGTGGAAAGACGCCCGTCGCCGGCATGGTCCATGCCCTCACCCTGCTCGCCATCCTGCTGGTCGCCGCTCCGCTAGCGCGCTTCGTTCCACTCGCCACGCTGGCCGCTGTGCTGGTGGTCGTTGCTTACAACATGGGCGAGTGGCGCGGCATCGCGTCCATCCTGCATCTGTCCAAAGCGGACATCGCCGTCTGGCTAACCACCTTTGCGCTCACCGTTTTCGCCGATCTCACCGTCGCCGTCAGCGTTGGCATGGGCCTTGCGGCCCTCCTCTACATCCGCCGCGTTGCGGAAACCACCACCGTCGCCGCGGTCACCAGCGAATACCTCAGCGCCGGCCGCGCCCACACCCTCCAGGACAAAGAGATTCCCGACCACGTCACTATCCTCCGCATCCACGGCCCGTTCCTTTTCGGAACCACGGACAAGCTCGACGATGCTACGCGCGATCTCGATCAATTTGAAGATGTGGTCATTCTGCGTCTCCGCAACATGACCGCGCTCGATGCCACCGGCATCCATGCTATTGAAGACTTCGCGGACCGCCTGCATCAGGCCGGCAAGTCGCTGCTGCTCTGCGGCGCTCGCCATCAGCCCGCGCAACTCATCGCGAAGTCAGATTTTTCCGATCACGTTCGCCAGGAAGACATTTTGCCCAACGTCCAGGCAGCGCTGGCCCGCGCACGTCAGGTGCAGAGTGACCTGGCTGGCCTCGACCGTGAACTGACTTTTGAGTTTGAGTCGGAGCCGCGTTAGGACTAACGCCCGCTGCCCGGCATCCCCGCGGCCTTGTCAGACTTCACTTCCGGCGGCTTTCCGCCCTGCAGGTACATCTGGTACTGCGTATCCACAATGCCCAGATTGCGCGCCAGCCCCAGCCGCGCCTGGTTCAGATCCAGCACGCTGCTCACGTATTGGTTCTGCGCCATGGCCAGCGTCGATTGCGCTTCCGCTACCGGCAAATTGTCCGTCACGCCCGCGTTGAACCGCTGCTGCGTCTCGTCCAGCGCCGTTGTCGCCAGGTCCACATTGCTCTTCGCTACTTTCACCGTTTCCTCGGCGGTCTCCAGATCCAGAAAGCTGTCCCGCAGTTGCTGATCGATCTTCACCGTCAGGTCCTGCATCCGCGCGCGAATCTCATCCAGCTGCGCCTCGGCCACATCGTTATCGCCGCGAAACTTTGCTTCCTCAAACACCGGCACGCTCAGCGTTCCCACCGCCGCAAACGTCTCGTGGTACACCCCGCCGGAAATCCCCGTAACGCCCCAGTTGCCGCCAAACGTCAGGGTAGGGAAGCGCTGGTGGGTGGTCGCGTGCCGCTCCAGTTCCGCCACGCGCAGCTCCTGCTTCATCATCTGGTAGTCCTGCCGGCTGGCATATGCCTCGGTACGCGCCGCCTGCAGATCCATCGGCCCCAGCTCCGCGTAGGGCGCGGAATCCGTCAACGCGATCGGTTGCTCGGGAGGCAGCCCAATCTGCCGGTTCAGCGCAATTTTTGCCTTTTCAAAATTGTCGTCCGCCGCAATCACCGTCTGCGCCTGGCTTTGGTACTGCACCCGCGCCCGCAACTCGTCGAGATTCGCTGCCGTTCCGGCTAAATGCTCTTCATGCGCCTGGTTCAGCAGCGTTTCATCCGTTTTCAGCAGCGCCCGCGCGTAATCGGCCTGCGCCTTCGCTGCCAGCGCCTGCAGGTACGAATCGCCCACATTCAGCACCACCAGCCCCCGCGACGACTGCGCGTTGTAAAACGACGCCTTCTCCGCCGACTGCGCCGCCCGCCACACGTCGTATCCCGCCCAGTTAAACAGCGCCTGCGAGAAATTCACCTGTCCAATCGTCGTGTCGACTTTGGTGATCAGCTTGATATCCGACACAGTCGTGCCCTTCGGCAGCAGTGGGGCAAATGAACCCACGATCGAAGGATGAAATCCCAGCGCCTCCAGGTCGTACTCGTGCACGCCTGTTTCCCCGTGGATCGAGACATTAGGCAGCAGCACATTCGCCAGTTCCAGCTTCTCGGCAGCAGCCGTCTTCTGCTGCTCCCGCGCGATCGTCAGAGCCAAATTGTTCTGAATGCCCAGCTTGATCGCATCGTCCAGCGACAGCTGCCGCACGCCGGGCGTCAGCGCCACCGCCTGCACGCTGCCCGCATACGGGTTAACCGCCGAGTTCGCCGGATTGCTCTGCGCCAGCGCGACCGCGCCCGCCGCCAGCGCTCCCACAGCCAGAAATACCTTCCTCATTGTCCCCAAATCCATCGGAATTCTTCTGTTTAGATCAGCATACAAGCGAATGGATGCCAAAATTTCCGCAACCGCCTTCGCACCCGTGACTAGCGGATCGCCTCGGTTGTGCACCGGCATAGCCAAATAGGCTCGCAATTCCCATTTTCTCCTGACCGGCGTAATGTGGCGTATCTCCACGGTAAGCAACGCCCTCGAAACCCCTTACATCGAACTCAGCAGAGAAGGAAAGACTGGGCTCCGCACGCTCACCAACTTCTACCTGCCAAAGGACCTGGTTGTGTGACCGAATTCGCAAGAATGCCTGAGGAGGCGTGCATGTCGTCACTGGAAGCGCTTCCGCTTCCCGTCGAGAACGCGGAACAACGACTGAAGCCGCACGGGCTTCAGTCTGAAACAGGGGTTGCGCTCATGAGCGGGGATGCTATTCCCGGATTGCTGATGCTGCGTTGCGCCGCTCTCTCGCACCAACAGGTGCGCGATGCGGCTCGCTACGCCGGCCTCATGCTCTCTATCGATTTCGTTGAGAACCGACGCGAGTTCCTCGAGGATCTCCGCCGCGGCTCAACTGCGCTCATAGTCGCCGGTACCGAATCCATCCCTGAAGTTGACCTTCGCGAGATTCTGGAGCGCGCCCGTCACGCGCATCCTCCCATCCCCGTCGTCCTTGTGGGCGGCCATGCTTCTGAAGATGAATCGCTGCGCACCCTCCGCGACGGCGCCACGGAATATCTGGCGGGTGACGAACTTGATCGTCTGCCCTCCGTTCTCGCCCGTGCCTTCAAGGTGCGCGAAACCTCCACCGCCCAGGCTCGCACTCAGATCGAACTCGACCGCGCCGCCAGTATGCTGCGCGAGAATCAAAAGCTGATCACCGTCGGCCGCCTGGCTGCCTCCATCGCCCACGAGATCAACAACCCCCTCGAATCTGTCACCAATCTGCTCTATCTTCTCGGCGAAGAGAAGGACTTGCCGTCGGCCGCCCAAAACTATCTCTCCCTTGCTCAGCGAGAACTGGAGCGCGTCGGCCAAATCAGCCGCCAGACCCTCAACTTCTCTCGTGAAACCACTACCCCAGTCCGCACCCGCATTGACGATCTAATGGAGGAAGTGCTCGCCCTCTATAGTCGTCGCATCGCCGAGAAGAACATCCGTATCGAACGCCAGTACGACTGCCGCGAAGAAGTCCTGGTCTTTCCCGGCGAAATGCGTCAAGTGCTCTCGAACCTCATCACCAACGCGGTGGAGGCGTCCTCCATGCGCGGCCGACTGCGCATCCGGATTCGAAATACGCGTAGCTGGTCCGATCCCGGAGTCCGCGGTGTCCGCATCTCGGTCGGCGACAACGGCAGCGGCATTGAACCCGCCGTCCAGCGCCGCTTAGGCGAAGCCTTCTTTACGACCAAGGGCCAGCGTGGCACCGGTCTCGGCCTCTGGGTCACGCGTTCCATCATCCAGCGGTACGGCGGAGAAATTCAGCTTCGTTCCTCCATCGCCTCCGCGCGTCACGGAACCGTCTTCAGCATCTTCCTGCCGACCAACCTGCGCCCGCGCATGGTCGAGCGCAATCCCGATACCGACGAAACCGGCTCCACGGCAAGAAGCACCACCGAAAACGCCGCAACCCAGCGCCATCACTACGACGAGTCCGCCTCGACCCGCGATCGCATCCTCGATGCGCCGCCCAAACGCCGCGTCAACGGCGAATAAGCCCTAGCTATACCGCAGCCACCGAATCATCTCCGGCAGCGTAGCTCTCTTCCCATACATCAGCACGCCGACGCGGTAAATCCGCGCTGCCAGCCACACCATGGCCAGCACCGATCCCAGCAGCAGCACCACGCTCAGGATCAGTTGCCACGCCGGCGGTGTCTGCGCGCAGATCCTCATATACATAATGATGGGCGTAAATGGGGGGATCAGCGACAGAATCACCGACGTTGGCGATGACGGATTCTGCATCACGTACATCATCATCACCACGCTCACCACCAGCGGTGAGATCAGGATGAAGCTGAACTGCTGCACTTCCTGCTCTCCGCTCACGCTCGATCCCAAGGCCGCGGCCATCGCGCTGTACAAATAGAATCCGCCCAGGAAGAAGATCGCGAAGAACGCCAGCTCCAGTTTCGTAATACCCAGCGAACCCAGGCCGTGAATCCCCTGCGTCGCTGCCAGCGCCGATCCCGCGTAGCCAATTACCAGCAGCGCCCAGATCCCCATCTGCGTCAGCCCTGTCGCGCCCACACCCAGCAGCTTGCCCAGCATCAGCTCATCCGCCGACGCCGTCGACAACAGCACCTCAAAGATGCGCGATGTTTTCTCCTCCACCACCGATCGCGCAATGTTGATCCCATAAATCAGCACCGAGCCGTACAGAATCAGTATCAGCGCGTAAGCCCCCGCGAAGCTGCGCTCCGTATCCGACTTTACCGCCTTGCCGTTTTTCACTTCCTGCGTGTTCAGCTTCACTTCCTTCATCAGCGCATGCACCTGGTCGTCCGTCATGCCCCGCTGCAGCAGTTGCTCGCGCACCAGCCCATCGCTGATCGCCGATTCCATCTGCGCCTTCGCAATAAAGTCCGTCGAGCTGCCCGATACCCACGTTGCCGCGGGCGTTGTCTGCCCCGGCTCCTCGTCCAGCTTCAGATAGCCATTGATCGTGTGATCCGATACTTCCTGATTCAGGTGCGCGTAATCGGCGCCCGTAGGCTGCGTGACCAGCTCCACCGATTTCGGCTTGTGCTCCCCGTTGCCCAGCGCCGCCTTCACCTGCTGCGCCAACACCGCATTGTTGGAAACGATCGCGAGGTTCTGCACGCCCTCTTCCATCTTCTTGCCGCCAATGCCGCCCAGCAGGGCCACGCCCGCCATCCCCACCGGCACCAGTACCGTTGTCACGCGGAACACCTTGCTCCGCACCCGCTCCAGATATTCCCGTTTCGCAATCAGCAGCGTGTTCTTAAGCATCGGCGCGCCCTCCCACCGTCTCGATAAAGATCTCCTCGAGCGACGGTTCTACCAGTTCGAATTTCGTGATCGTTGCCGCGGCAGCAGCCGTTCGCAGCAGGTCCTGAGCATCCGCATGCGGTTTCAGGTGAATCTCCGCAAGTCCCGGATAGCTCTTCACATCCGCAATCGCCGGATGCTGCAGAAAACTATCCGACCCCTCATACTGCACAATTACATGATTCCGTTCGTAGCGTGATTTCACCTCGCGCATCCCGCCCGCCAGCACCGCCTCGCCCCGATTGATCAGGCAAATGGAATCGCACAGCTTCTCCACCTGGTCCATCCGATGCGTCGAAAACAAAATCGCGTTCCCCTGCTTCTTCAGCTCCAGCAGCGTGTCCTGCAGCAGCAGCGCATTCACCGGATCCAGTCCGGAAAACGGCTCGTCCATGATCATGAGTTCGGGATCGTGCAGCAGCGTCGCGATGAACTGAATCTTCTGCTGCATGCCCTTCGAAAGCTCTTCCGTCCGCTTATCGATGGAGTCTGCAATCTGCAGTCGCTCTGCCCACACCCGCGCCCGCCGCGCCGCTTCTGCCGCACCCAGCCCGTGCAGTTCGCCCAGAAACACCAACTGGTCGATGATCTTCATCTTCTTGTAGAGGCCGCGCTCTTCCGGCAAATAGCCGACCCGCGCCAGCGATGCGCTCGACCACGGCTTGTTGAACAGCGTCACCTTGCCCGAATCCGGTAGTGTGATGCCCACAATCATTCGAATCGTCGAGGTCTTACCCGCGCCGTTCGGCCCCAGCAGCCCAAACATGCTGCCCGCCTCAATCTTCAGCGACAGGTTCTTGACCGCCGCCTTTTGCTCGTATGCCTTCGAGACATTTTCCAGCTCTACCAGGACTTCCATGGTTCTTCGGCCCTCATAAATGTTCAGACTGCTGTAGGGGAACTATATCAGTCCGATGCAGCGCTCAGACCGCGTGCCATCGCGTCATTCCGCGCTCTGCTCACACCGCCGAAGACCCTGCGGTCCCGTCGTGCGGAGGTATCACCATCCCGCTCAATCCCAGCTGCATGATGACCTCCGGCTCCGTCTCTTCGAAATACAGCACTGCCGACCGCGCCTCATGCTGGTTAAACGCCCAGAGCCCCACCGCTATTCCGCTCAGCGCACCAATCATCACCGCAAACGACTCCGGATGCGCCAGCGCCCGTAGCTCGTAATTCGAAAACTCCATCGCAATGGGCACATAAATCACAACAAACGCCCAAAACATATATTGGATATTCGATTTTCCTGGCAGATACGAGCACGCGAACGGTATCTTCGCCACCTTCAGCAGGGAAACGTCCATCAGAATCGAAGCCACCAGCGCCAGCACCAGCAAATGTCCCGCAACCTGCCACAGCGGTCGATAGAAATCCGACAGCCCTGCCACCACAAGCCAAATGGGCAGCGCGGCCAGCACCACCAGGGCCCTCCGCGTTGCCGCGACGTATTGCTCCGAAGGAGCGAGTTGAGTTACCTGCAGTACCCAGTTCGCCTTCAGCGAAACCGGCAGCGAAAAGATGCTGCGCAACCCCACAACCGCCAGGCACAGCATGATCTCCGTCAGCATCAGAAAGTCCATCGTGATGGGTACATGCGTTCCACCCGCCAGCGCCCCGCGCACAATCGACACCGCGACGGCAAACGCAATGGACAAAAAGAACGCATAGATCACGCGATGCTGCCGGCTCCGCGCCAGCGATCGTCCGCAAAACAACACCATCGCCATCGTCAGGCGGTTGCCAAATCGCAGTGCCCCCAGCCAACTCCGCCCGCCCGGCACCAGATCTGGCTCCTCCACAGTCTTCTTCATCGTGCGCAGATAGCACAGCAGAAGGGAAGCGCAAGCCCCCAGAAGTACTACGCCGAAACCGATCCATGCGCGCATCGCGAGCCAGTTCAGCGTGTCTGGAAGGTGCCCCGTCAGTTGCTCGAACATCCCCAGCAGCCAAAACATCGGCCACTCCCGCAGCATGCTTTGGTTCTGTGGCGCGCTCATCGCCCACGGCACATCGAGCGTCGGCTGAAACAACCACGCACTCAGAAAGATTCCGAATGCCGCCAGCTGTAACCCGGCAGAAAGCCGAAGAAAAATCCCGCGCGGCAACAACAGCGCTGCCAGGCCCTGCACGGTCAGCACCGACCCATACACCAGCACGGCAGCCGCGATCAGCGTGAGCCACCATGCTGCGAAGTACCAGACAAACCGCGCTCCGCCGCCCATCACCAGCGGCAATGCCAGACCCGTGCCAAAATTTAGCGACACCACACCCACGCCCACCAGCGCACCATTCGCCGCCATCTTCGCCAGCAGAATCATCCGCGTCCCCACCGGCAGCGGTCCCAGCACCATCACGTCCCGCCGGTCCGGAAACGTTGCGTCCCAGCTCACCACTGCCACCAGCCCCGCCACCAGCATCGTGCCCGCCAGCAGCGCCTGCTCGATATGGATCGCCAGGCTCGCCAACGCCGCCGGCGACATGTTCGGTCGCCCCGCTGCGTACAAAAATCCAATGGTCTGAAAAACACTGATCAGGATCAGCAGCCCCGCGAACTGCCCCAGCAGTTGCGGCACGTCCGCCTGCATTGACAGCGCTTCCAAATCCACGACCCGCAATAAAAACTGCCGATACAAAACACGAAACTCCAACGGCAGTTTCCCCGAAAATCGAACAAATATTCTCTTCATCGTCGCCGTTTCTCTCGGGCTACCAGCCACCAGCTACCGGCTCATCAGATCCGCAATCTCCCGCGCCATTCCCTCCGTGTCCTGCTCCACCGCCAACTGCGAAAAAATCGCCTCCAGCGTCGACAGCGCCATCAGCGATCGCAAATTCTCAATCGAATCATCCGCCACCATCTTGCCCTTGTGCAGAATCACCACCCGCTGGCTTACCCGCTCTACTGTGTCCAGTTCGTGCGAGCTGAACAGCACCACCTTGCCCCGCGCCGCCAGTTCCTGAATCAGACTGCGCAGCACCAGCGCCGACCCCACATCCAGCCCCGAAAATGGCTCATCCAGCAGCACCAGTTCCGGATTGTGCAGCAGCGCCGCCGCAATCAGCACCTTCTGCCGCATCCCCTTTGAATACCCGCTGATCGACGCATGCCGATCGTCATACAACGACAGCAACCGCAGCATCCCATCAATCCGTTCCGCCGTCGCGCGCTCCGGCAGCCCGCGCAACTGCCCCACCATCGTCAAATATTCTGCGCCCGACAAATGGTTATAGAGATACGGCTCTTCCGGCACATATCCCATCCGCCGCTTGTACCCGATCAGATCGTCCTGGATCGGCTTGCCGCCAAACAGAATCTGTCCCGCCGTCATCTCGATCAGGCCGGTAATCATCTTCATCGTCGTCGACTTGCCCGACCCATTCGGCCCCAGATACCCCGTCACTTCGCCCGGACGCGCAGAAAAGCTCACGTCGTCCACCGCCGGAATCCCCGCAAACCGCTTCGTCACGTGCCGTAGTACCAGCATCTCCGCCGCCTTTCGGTCCAGCTACCAGCCACCGGCCACCCGCTGCTTTTAATCTACCCCTATGTAGCATGCGACAGTCAACCCGTCAAGTGCCCCATTGACACACTACCCATAGACTGCCTATGGTATCCCCATGGCTCGCAAACCCGACCTGCTGCCCGGCACTCTCGACATGCTCATCCTCAAGACCCTCACCCGCGGCGCGCTCCACGGCTACGGCATCGCCGCCTCCATCAAGCGCACCTCCGACGAGGTCCTCACCGTCGAAGAAGGTTCGCTCTACCCCGCGCTGCAGCGCCTGCTGCTCCAGGGATGGGTGAAAGCCGAGTGGAAGATGACCGATACCAACCGCCGCGCCCGCTACTACACGCTCACCGCCGCCGGCCGCAAACAACTCGGCGTCGAACTCTCCCAGTTCGACCAGATGATCGCAGCGATCACCCGCGTCCTGCAGGACGCCTAGCGCTGTACCCTGCACCCTGCACCCTGCACCCTGTAACCTGTCCGTGGAATGTCCACGGCCATCGAATTCCGCAGCGTTTCCTTCGCCACGCCGCAGGGCCGCGTCCTGCTGGATAAAATCTCGCTCGCCGTTGAAGGGGGAACCACTACCGTCCTGCTCGGCCGCAGCGGCTCCGGCAAAACTACGCTGCTCCGCACTGTCAATCGCATGGTCGAGCCCACCGGCGGCGATGTATTGCTCCACGGCCAAAGCACGCATGGCGCCGACCTCATTCAACTCCGCCGCGGCATTGGCTACGTCATCCAGGAAACTGGCCTCTTCCCCCACTTCACCGTGGAGCGCGATGTCGCCCTCGTCCTCGAAGCGCAGGGTCGTCCCCGCGCAGAGCGTATCCGCCGCAGTCACGAATTGCTCACCGCCGTCGGCCTCGATCCCGCGACCTTTGCGCATCGGTATCCGCATCAGCTTTCCGGAGGCCAGCGTCAGCGCGTCGGCCTCGCCCGCGCTCTCGCCGCCGAACCCTCTGTCCTGCTCATGGACGAGCCCTTCGGCGCTCTCGACCCCCTCACGCGCGCTGAAATGCAGGACATGCTCCGCACCCTGCTCGCGCGCCTCCGCAAAACCGTTCTCCTGGTCACGCACGACCTCGACGAAGCCCTCTATTTAGGCGACCAAATCGCGCTCCTCCAGAATGGCAAGCTCATCGCCTGTCTCCCGCCGCAGGAATTTCTCGAATCCGACCAGCCTGAAATTCAGGCCTACATCCGCGCCTTCCATCGCGGCGAACACGAGGCGCGCGCATGAATCAATTTCTCCATCGCTATGGCGCCGAAATCGCCACCCTCACCCTCGAACACCTCTGGCTCACCGGTTTCGCGATGCTCTTTGCCATCGCCATTGCGGTTCCCACCGGCATCGCGCTCACCCGTTCGCCGCGCTGGGCCAGGCCCGTCATCGGCGCGGCCAACATTCTGCAAACCATCCCCTCGCTCGCCCTCTTCGGATTCCTCCTGCCTCTTCCCTGGCTCGGGGAACGCGCGGCCCGCGTGGCCATCGTCGCGCTCACCGCCTACGCCCTGCTTCCCATCCTGCGCAACACCTATGCCGGCATCCAGGGCATCGATCCCTCCGTCATCTTCGTCGCCCGCGCCCTCGGCCTCACCAGCACACAGCGCCTCTTCAAAGTGGAGCTGCCGCTCGCAGCATCGTTCATCCTCGCTGGCATCCGCACCGCAACCGTCACTTGCGTCGGCATCGCCACCATCGCCGCCGCCGTCGGCGCAGGCGGATTGGGCGAACTCATCTTCCGCGGCGTCGCTTCCGTCGACAACCGCCTCATCCTCGCCGGAGCTATTCCTGCCGCCGCGCTCGCGTTGCTTCTTGACGCCGCTCTCGGCCTCTTCGAGAAACGTCTCGCGGTTCGCATCGGTCATAGGCAAGCGTCATGATCATCCTCGAAACCGAGCGTCTCCTTTTTCGCCCGCACGAGCCAGGCGACCTCGACGCATACTGCGCCATGGAGCAGGATCCCGAAGTTCGTCGCCATGTCGGCGGATATCCGCGCACACGCGACGCCGCGGAAGCCCGGTTTCCGCGCTCCCAGAACCTCGCGCCCGATCGTCTGGGAGTATGGGCGACCGTGCTCAAGTCCGATGACGCTTACATCGGCCGCTGCGGCGTCTATCCCCACATCCAGCACGACACGCCCATCCCCGGCGAAGGCGTTCTTTCGTATTACATCGCACGGCCATACTGGAATCATGGTTTCGCGACAGAAGCCGCTGCCGCTTTCGTCCAATTTGGTTTTGAAGTACTAAAGCTGCAAAAAATCGTCACGGCGGTCCAGGCTGGCAACCAGGCTTCCGTGCGTATTCTGCAGAAGCTGCATTTCGAGTTACTCCGCACCGAAGAAGGCCCGCGCATCTTTCTTCACTTCGCCCTTCAGCGGCCGGAGAATCAGCAGTGACTCCGCGCTACCGGCTACCGGCCACCAGCTACCTGCTGCTTCTCTGCTTTTTTTTCACCGCCTGCGCGCCGCCGCGCCCCAATCACCCCGTCATCGGCGCCAAGAATTTCACGGAGCAAGTCGTCCTCGGCGAACTGCTCGCCCAGGAAATCGAAGCCAAATCCAATCTCAAAGTTGAACGCCGCTTTTATCTCGCCGGCAGTTACATTTGCCAGCAAGCTATGCTCGCCGGTCGCATTGACGGCTATGTTGAGTACACCGGTACCGCGCTCACCGCCATCCTCAAGCAGCCTCTCAACCGCGACCCCGACACCGTCCTGGCCACCGTCACGCGCCTCTACCAGCAGCGCTACCACATCGCCGTTGGGCCGCCGCTCGGCTTCAATAATTCCTTCGCCATGGTCATCCGCGGCGACGACGCCCATCGCCTGCACCTCACCACGCTCAGTCAGGCTGCGGCGTTTACGCCCAAAATGCGTCTCGGCGTCGGTTACGAATTCGAGCAGCGTCCCGACGGCCTCGCCGGCCTGAGCGCCGCCTATGGCCTCCACTTCGACGGTCCACCGCGCACCATGGATTTGGGACTGCTCTACCGCGCCCTCAACAACCATCAGGTCGACATGATCGCCGCCAACACCACCGACGGTCCCATCCAGGCCTTCCACCTGACCATCCTCGAAGACGACCGCCATTATTTCCCGCCTTACCAGGCCGTTCCTCTGGTGCGCGACGAAGCTCTTCGCCGCTGGCCGCAAATTCAGCTCGCTCTCAATGCTCTCGCCGGCCGCGTCACCGCGGACGATATGCGCGCCATGAACGAAGCCGTCGACGGCCAGCACCGCGATCCCGCCGAAGTCGTCCGCCAGTTCCGCCAGTCGCACGGCCTCTGAGACTCTCGGCTATACTTCTCGAACCATCCCCATCTGCACGGAGGCCGTCTCTTGCATCTGCTGAAGCCCGCACGCATCGCAGTCCTCGCCGCACTCCTCGTCGTCCCCATCGCCTTTGCACAAAACGCCGATCGGCCTTCAGACAAGCCGTTTGATAAGCCGGATCACGCTGCGCCCGCGCGCGAGATGGCCGCGCCTCAGCCCGATTCCGTCACCGACGGTTCCGTCACCGTGGAAGGCAAGCCCATCGCTTACCGCGCCGTTGCCGGAACCCTCACCGTCGGATCGTCCGATGTGCAGGATGCGACCCTCGCGCTCGACGGCAAATATCTTCCCGGCTACGGCGAAGACCTTCCCGCCAAACCCGATGAGCAGCCCGCGACGGCGCGCATGTTTTACGTCGCGTATTTTATGAAGGACGCGCCCAAAAAATCGCCCCATCACGTTCCTCTACAACGGCGGCCCAGGCAGCCCGACCATGTATCTGCACATGGGCGCTTTCGGTCCGGAGCGTGTGGTCACGCCTGACGGTCAGCACCAGGAAGGCGCGCCGTACACGCTCGTTCCCAATCAATACAGCCTGCTCGATGCCAGCGACCTCGTCTTCATCGACGCGCCTGGCACCGGATTCTCCCGCGTCCTCGGCAAAGACGCGATGAAGGCTTTCTACGGCACCGATGAAGACGGCCACGCCTTCGATCGCTTCATCCGCCGCTTCCTCACCAAATACGATCGCTGGGATTCGCCCAAGTTCCTCTTCGGCGAAAGCTACGGCACCACGCGCAGCGCCGTCCTCAGCCGCATGCTGCAGGGCATCGACCTGAACGGCATCGTCCTGCTCTCCCAAATCCTCAGCTTCGACGATTCCGCTGACGGCCCTGAAGGCAATCCCGGCACCGATAATCCCTACTTTCTCGCGCTACCGTCCATGGCGGCAACGGCCTGGTATCATCACCGTCTCGCCACGCAGCCAGCCTCGCTTGAAGCGCTGCTGAAAGAGGTCGAGCAGTTCTCGCTTGGCGCTTATGCGTCCGCGCTGCATCAGGGTTCCGATCTGCCTGACGATCAAAAACATGCCATCGCCGCGAAGCTTGAAGGCTACACCGGTCTGCCCGCAGCTTATTGGTACAAGGCGAATCTTCGCGTGAGCGGCGGCGAATTCAGCAAAGAACTGCAGGCCGAAGCCGGCATCACCACTGGCCGTCTCGATACGCGCTACGAAGGCCCCGACATGGATCCGCTCAGCGAAGACGCCGGCTACGATCCGTTCGGCAGCGCCACTTCGCCGGCGTTCCTGGCGGCCATCAATCAATACGCGCGCGACACGCTGCACTACGGCGACAACCTCACCTACAAGCCGAGCGCGCGCGAAGCCGGCTACCACTGGAATCTCGCCCACGTTCCGCCTGGCGGTCAGGGATGGGAATCGAGCGTGAACGTGATGCCCGACCTCGCCGTCACCATGAAGCGCGATCCCAAAATGAAGGTCCTGCTCATGGGTGGCTACTTCGATCTCGGCTGCACCTACTTCGGCGCGACCTACGAGATGAAGCATCTGCCCATTCCGCAATCGCTCGAGTCGAACATCAGCTACCACTTCTTTCAAACCGGTCACATGGTCTACGTCAACGAAGAGGCCCTGAAGGAACTCCACGCTCAGACTGCGGATTTCATCCGCGCCAACGAAAGCGGAAAGTAGTCGCGCATCAAACCAAAGGCTGAGCCGCTGATTGTGAAGCGGCTCAGCCTTTTTATTTAGGCGGATTCGCCAGCGGCTGTCCCTGGCTCGACGGCGGAACAATGCCGTTCATCCGCAAATACTCCACCATCTGCCCGTAGTGATCGAAAGCATGCTGCATGGTGAAGGACGCCAGCGCCAACCGCGTGTTCAGGAAGGAAAGCGGTGGTTTCGCCAGCGGTGCGACCGCATTCTCCGGCGTCAACGTCGCCAGTGCTTTGTGCCCCAGCGCAAACGAATCCTTCAGGTACTTCAGGATTTGCTCTTTCGTCTGAATCTCGTCTGGTCCGTTGCCCGCGCCTGCCGCCGTCACGCCAGCAGGTGGATCCTGCCCCAACATCGCGCTGTAGAAGACAAAATTGGCCGTTGCCACATGCTTCACTTCCAGCGCAAAGGTCCGCACTCCCTTGAAGTCTGCGCCCTTAAAATCCCCATCGCTGGGCGCGAAGTTGTACTTGTCGGCCGGCATCGCTTCGGCCGCCGGCACAAACTGGCTCTCGAGCAAACGCATCTGCATTTCCATCGCGGAGGCAATCGTCGTGGCTGCTTCCGGCTTCGGATAGGTCGTTTGTTGTGCCGCGACTGTCAGGCTGGCCGCCAATAATCCCACTGCCACCCACAGCATCTTCACCATACTTTGCTCCCAGCCGTGTCGCGGACTCGCGTGTCATCGGCAATCCAGTTCGTCTCCCAGGTCTTTCCGCCATCCGCAGAAAAGGCCTGTTCAAAGTGGCAGGAATTCGGCGTGATGTCGGACCAGATATTGCGCACCAGAACCATCTTTCCGTTGATCGGTTCCATGTCGTAGAACTCGCCGCGACCGTCTTTGAACGAGCCCACGGTCGGCACGCCCATCGCGCCTCCTGCCGCGCTGGCGAAGTTCAGGCTCCACTGGTGCGATTCGGGATTATAGAGGTGCAGGTTCAGCGCTTCCTTGTGGCCCGATGGTCCGTCGACCTCGAGTTCCACCATGTTGGCGCGGCCATTCCAGATGGAGTGCACGACGCTGGTCCCGTTGAACTCCACCCACATTGTGGAACCGGTCATCGGATGCACCAGAATTTTCAGGTGCGTGTGCCACGTCCCGATTTCGAAATCGAAGTCGTGCTGGCCGTCGCGTTCCGGTGCGGCGATCTGCGCCGAAGTCACCTGCCCGAGCGCGACTGGCACCGGAAAACAAAGAAAGAGACATAGCGAACTCAGCCACAAGCCGCGCGCTGTTCGGAAGACTACTAAACATTTGATCCAATCCACTGCCATTTCTCCGGAGTCTTGTTCCCTGCGACTCTCAGTTTGCGGTGCAAGGTGGACCTTCACAACGGCCACTTTATAGCGAAACGCCGATACCACTCTCGCAGCGGCTTCCAGACTGTTTCGAAGCCGCCCAATGGAAGCTCGTTGTGCGACACTCAGCACCCCTCCCCTGGGGGGTATTTTGTAAGTGTGGAAAACAAAGAGGTTAGCTTTTAGCTTCGCGCTAAGTGTGGAAAACAAAGAGCTTAGCTCCACTTTCCTGCGTAAGTATGGAAAACACAGGGTTTACCGACCGCCCAGGAATCGGGAACCATTTTCCTTTCAAGGCCAGAATTCTCAAAACAACAGGAACCGACCCGCCTGGGCAGGGCAAAAAGAAAAGCTCCGTTCGCGAAGAACAGAGCTTTCAACCTTCTCAGACTAAGGAGTGCAGTACGGACCTGCAAGAAGATTCGCTGACGGGGAGAGTACCGAAGTAAGTCAAAGGGAACAACAAGGCGGATCCGCTACACCCTACACCCTATCCCCTGCACCCTCGTCGCCTACTTCAACCCCGCCAGCTTCTGCGTGGCAATCTGCGCGGCGTCCGAGTCCTTATCCTGGTCCTTGATCTCCGCATAGAGCCGCCGCGCCTCTTCCGGCTGCGTCGCCTCGTACAACTGCGCCAACTGTAACTGCGCCGAAGCCTTCGGCACCGTCGTGGTGGGATGCGCGATCACGTTCCGGAACTCTTCGATAGCCTGTGAGTTGCGGCCGGTCTGCGCGTAAAGGTTCGCCAGAGCAATTTTCGCCAGGGCGGCCAGATTGCTGTCGTGCGAGCCAGCCGCTTTGGTCAGGTCAGCCTCGGCGTCGGTCGTCGATCCCATGTCGAGCGACGTCATGCCGGCAAAATACCGCGCCATTTCTCCCGCCCGCAGCATGGGGAATTCGTTGGCGATGTGGTTGAAGAGGGGGAACGCGGCCTTCGCCCGGTCTTTGGCGGAGGGAAACGTCGTCATTCCGGGTTGGGACGGCTGATTCGGTTGGGCCAGCGGCGTCTCGTAGACGTTTAAAGCCTGCCCCAGCTGTGCGTTAGCCGCTTCGCTGCGGTTGTTGTACACCACAAAGGCTGCCACCACGATCGCGATGGCCAGCACGCCGGCAATCGACCAGCGCAGCACGGTGCTGCGATTTTCTCCCAGCCAGTCAAGGCCGGTGGCGGTTACGTTGACAAAACGATCCTGTTTGAGCGCGTGACGGGTCTGTGTATCCACCGAGTTTCCCGGCTTCCTTTTGGGAGGGTAGTCGCGGGCGCAGCCCATGCGGGGCGCATCCGCTTAAGATACGTTCAGTCTACCACGCTGGATTGTCCGTTCCTGCGCCTGCTGGCCCCGATGCGGGAGCGGTCGTTTTAGGCCGCCCGCACGGTGTCGTCCAACTCACCCAACTCGATCTTTTCCTGGCATTCAATGCAGTAGGGAGTCCACGGCAGCGCTTCGAGCCGCTTCTCTCCAATGGTCTTGCCGCAATGCATGCATTCGCCAAACGTGCCCTCGTCCAGCCGTTCCAGCGCCAGCCGAACCAGCGTTAACTGCGCGTGGCCCTCGGTCCCCTGGCTGAACAGCATCTCTTTTTGATACGAGGAGACGGCCTGGTCGGCGATGTCCAGCGTGTCTTCCGCCGCCGTGTGGCGGCCTTGTTTCACTGCAGACAGCATCGTTTTTTCGAGCTGCTTTTGATGGTGGCGGAGTGGTTCTTCGAAGCGCAGAAGTTTGTGATTTTTGTTTTGGCTGGTCACTTTGACAACAACTCCCTCGGGGTAATTACGAACGTCAGCCGTGATAGACAGTCATTGGACGCAGAAACCCTCTCAGGATTTGTTTTTTGTTGTGCGATTGTTAGCAGATTCTTTTGCTGGTTTCTAAAGTGTTGCCGGGGTTGCCTCGCAGGGGTGCACCAATTGGCAAAATGCTCTAGGCTGAAACTGTCATGTATCACGACTTTCATATCGCCGACCGCTGGACAGGCAACGATCTCCACTGCCGCTGGACTGCCAACATCGTCGCCATTGCCACGCGCCATGCGGACGCCGTCGATGTTCGCTTTGACGTCAGCGGCCGCCCTGTCTGGATCGCCATGCCGTGCCTCGCGTGGGTGGAGCAGAAGAAGCGCACCGGGCACATCATTACCGACACGCTGGCTGCCCAGGCCGCCGGCCGCTATCTCAAGCAGGCCATTGAGTCCGGCTACGACAACGGCCGCGAGATCTACACCATGACCATTGAAGAGGTTTTGGCTCAGGTGGATGCGGTGCTGCACGAGGTCGGGCATACGCACAATTTGCCCTACCTGGTGCCCCTCGACGACGCGCAGCCGCAGGTTTGAGCGAGCTGGGAAGCGGTTAGCTAAAGACCGTTCAGCTAAAGTCCGGGTAGCTGAAAAGCGGTTAGCGAAGGTGCGGTTAGCGGAAAGACGGCCGCACTTGATTGTCGAGCTTCGTCCCTAACCGCTTCATCGCTAACAGTTTTATCGCTAACCGCTTCTCCGCTATCCGCTATTTAGCTCCGCCGATTACCCTCGTTTTCCGGCAAACGCGCCGTGTCGGGCTTTCGCCTCTTTTCCTCTTTGCATCTTCTCCTGTGAGTGTGACAATAATCGGTTCCTTCTAACCTCTCGAGGAGACATGCCGACTATGGCAGCGACCGCCGCCACGCAGGACCTGAAACGCCTCACGGAAGGCCTGCACGCCCATCGCAATCTCTCCACCGCCCAGCTGGTTGAAACGTCGATTGCCCGTGGCGAAGGGCGGCTCGCGTCGAACGGCGCGCTGGTCGCGTATACCGGCGCACGCACCGGCCGTTCGCCGCGCGACAAGTTTACTGTCGACGACGCGGGGACCCACGAACGCGTGCATTGGGGCAAGGTGAACCAGGCCTTCCCGTCGGACAAATTCGACGCGCTGCTGCTGCGGGTCCTGCGCCACATGGCGGAGCGCGATCTCTACATCATGGATCTCGCCGCCGGCGCCGATCCCACGTTTCGGCTGCCGATTCAGGTGATCTGCGAATACGCATGGCACGCGCTTTTCGTGAAGCAGCTTTTCATCCGGCCTGAGCCCGGCGAGCTGGCTACCCACCATCCGGAATTTACCGTGATCGCCGCGCCTGAGTTTGAAGCGGTTCCCGAGCGCGATGGCACGCGTTCCGGCACGTTTATCCTCACCGACTTCACTAAGAAGATTGTGCTGATCGGCGGCACCAAGTACGCCGGGGAGATGAAGAAATCCATCTTCGGCGTCATGAATTACCTGCTGCCGGGACGGAATGTATTTCCCATGCATTGCTCGGCCAACATTGGCGAGGACGGATCGAGCGCGCTCTTCTTCGGTCTGTCGGGGACTGGCAAAACCACGCTTTCTGCCGACCCGGATCGCCGCCTGATCGGCGACGACGAGCATGGCTGGAGCCCGGACGGCGTCTTTAATTTCGAGGGCGGCTGCTATGCCAAGTGCGTCGACCTGAGCCTCGAAAAAGAGCCGCAGATTTACAACGCGATCCGCTTCGGAGCCGTGCTCGAGAACGTGGTCCTCGATCCAAAGACCAACGAGCCGGACTACACCGATATTCGGCATACGGAAAACACGCGCGCCGCTTATCCCATCGACTTCATCGCCAACGCGGTCATTCCTGGCATCGGCGGCCATCCGCGCAATGTTCTCTTCCTGGCCGCAGACGCTTTCGGCGTTCTACCGCCCATCGCGCGCCTCACGCCCGATCAGGCTATGTACCACTTCCTCTCCGGCTACACCGCGAAGCTCGCCGGAACGGAAGCCGGCCTGGGCAGCGAACCGGTTCCGGAGTTTTCCACCTGCTTCGGCTCGCCCTTTTTGCCGCTGGCTCCCGGCGTATACGCGGAAATGCTCGGCCGCCGCCTGCGCGAGCACAGTGCGCAGTGCTGGCTGGTCAACACCGGCTGGTCCGGCGGGGGGTTCGGGGTGGGCAAGCGCATGAGCCTGAAACACACGCGTGCGCTGGTCCATGCCGCGCTGGATGGCCGACTCGCGCTTGCGGAATTCACAACCGAGCCGGCGTTTGGGCTGAGCATTCCCACGGCGTGTCCCGGCGTTCCAACGGAACTGCTGAATCCGCGCAACGCCTGGGCGGACAGGAATGCGTACGATGCGCAGGCGAAGCTGCTGGCTTCGAAATTCGCTGAGAACTTCAAAAAGTTCGACGTGCCGGACGCAGTGCGGCAGGCGGGACCGCAGAGCTAGCGGTTACGGAGTAGGACGGACCTTTTCCCCTCCGCCCGTCGCCTACTTCGGACTCACCTGCAACTCGTCCAGCGTGCGCTTCAAGTCTTCAAGCTTCTGTCCGGCGTCGGCCAACTTGCCTGCGGCCGTCAACCGCTGGTAATCGGCCAGATCCTGCGCCGCCTGGTGAATCAACGCTGCCCGATCCCCCGTTGGACCAGCGTTCGATCCAACGCCAGGAGCGGTCGCCCCCTTCGCCGCCGGCCCAGCCTCCTGCGAACCAGCCTCAGCCGTCAGCGACGAAGTGCTCCCGCCAAACAGCGACTGCATTGCCGCTTCGAAGGTCGGCCCGTAGGCCAGGCGATCCTGCAGGGCCAAGACTACCAGGCGCAACTCCGGCATGGGACTCTGCTGCGCCTGCAGGTAGATCGGCTCGGCGTACAGCAACGCTTTCCCGCACGGAATGACGAGCAGCGTGCCGCGGCGCACGTGCGAACCCTGCTGGTTCCACAACGTCAATTGGCCGGAGAGCTGTGCGTTTTGGTCGATGCGCGCCTCGATCTGCATCGGCCCGTCGACCAGCTTGGATTTGGGGAAGTCGTAGACGACAGCGTTGCCGTAATTGGCGCCGTCGCTGCGTCCGGCAATCCAGCCGATCAGGTTATTGCGGTTGGCCGGGGTAAACGGGAGAATTCCCACGAACTCGACGTTCGTCTGGCCGGGTAGCTTCATGAGGACGTAATTCGGTTCCATGCTCTGCGCCTGCTGATCGCCGGAGTCGCTCAGGCCCAGCTCCGACGCCACCGTCCACAAATCCTCGCGGTTGTAGAAAACCTCGGGATCGCTCATGTGATACAGGCCGTAAACATTGGCCTGCTCTTCCAGCAGCAGTTGCGGATAGCGCACGTGGCGGCGCAGATCCGGAGGCATGGCCGATGCGTCCTGAAACAGGTCAGGGAAGACGCGACGCCACGCAGCGATCAGCGGATCCTGATCGTCGAAGACATAAAACGTCGTCGTCCCGTTGTAGGCGTCGACCACCGCCTTCACGCTGTTGCGCATGTAGTTGATGCTGTCTTCACCCAGTGAATACTGGCTGGACTCGGGATAGTTGTCCGAGGTGGTGAAGGCGTCCATCATCCAGTACAAGTGCCCGTTGTCGCCCAGCACCACATAGGGATCGGCGTCCCAGGTGAGAAAGGGCGCCAGCTCCGCGACGCGTTCGCGAATATTGCGCCGCATCAGCAGCCGGCTCTGCGGCGTAATGTCATCGCTGAACGGCAGCTTGCCCAGATCGCCGCGGTCGGCGGCAATCAGGATGCGACGTAGAAATCCCCCCAGCTCGATGCCGCCGGTGCCTTCATACGACGTCAGATTGTTGGTCTGTCCCTGCGGGTAATTGAATTCCTGCTGATGCGTTTTCACGTAGACGTCGGTGTTGGTCATCTCGCCGAAGTAAATCTCCGGCCGCGTCACAGCGAGATTCGGGACGGTGCTTTGCACCGGCATGTTGCTCAGCATCAGCGTCGGCAGGCCTTCCGACGTGAAGCCGTTGACCGGATTCATGGTGATGCCGTAGCCGTGCGTGTAAATCAGCCGCTCGTTGATCCAGTTCCGGCTGCTGTCGGGCAGCTTGTCGACGTTCAACTCGCGGGCGCCCAGCATCACTTCGCGCAATTCGCCGTTGAGCGTGTAGCGGTCGATGTCGATGTCGGGGAAGTCGTAATAGGTACGGATTTCCTGGATCTGCCGCAGCGTGTCCTGCAGCGCATGCCAGTCCCAGAGCCGGATATTTTTGAGCGTAGCCTGATTATCGGCGGCGTCGGCTGCTTCCACCGTGGTTTCGGCAGGAAACTCCTGTCGCGAGACGCGGTCAAGTCCCCACGCCTGGCGTGTCCACTGGATATTCCACGCAATGTACGGACGTTCCTTATCCAGCTGGTTGGGCTTCACGATGAAGTTGCCGACATACCAGCCCACGATCTGCACCAGCACATAGCAAGCAACGGCGGGCACCACAGCGGCAATTAGCCGTGTGGCGCGTGGCCGCCGGAATACATTGCTGGCGGCAATGGCCGCGCCTACGAGCAGAGCGATCGCGATGATCAGCAGCCCCGTAATGGTGACGTGGGCCTCGGTGTAGCTCACGCCACCGAAGATGGTATGCACGTCGAGCAGGGTGCCGAATCGCGAGAGATACACCTGCACCGCGAGGACGATCAGAAAGAAAGCGAAGGCGATCGAGAATCCACGCCACGGCAGCGGCGGACCGAGACTCCCTTTCTCCCGCAGCAGCGCGCGGTTCGCTCCACCAATGCCCATGAAACACAGGGCCGCGATACAGGCAATCACTGCCATGGTCATCAACCAGCCGACGATCAGCTGCCATCCAGGAAGAATGAAGAGGTAGAAATGCAGCGGCTTCGCAAAGATGGGATCCAGCATAGTTGGCGAGGTTTTCGGTGCGGCCCAATACAGCGCAAAGGTTGTCCACTCCGCCATCATGGTCGCGCCGGCGATCACGGCAATTCCCAGCGAGAGCATCACTCCCAGGCTGCGCAGGAGGCTTCGGAAGGGAACCATAATTTGCGTACGCCCGAGGAAGACGGTGCGGTCCTGCGGCATCTCCGCTGCGTGCATCCGCCACAGAGCGAGGAACCAGCCGTAGAGGACGAGGAAGGTTGCCACGAAGAAGGCCCCGAAGACGCCCCATTCCAGCGACCAGGTCTTCCAGAACACCGGGCCGTACCCGAGCGAACTGAACCACAAAACATTCACGTAGTACGACAAGGCGGTGCTGCTCCCAATCAGGATGATCACGACGCCCGCCAGGGCAAACAGGATGCCGCGGTTCAGCCTCTTCCTCGGTCCTCGATATTCAATCGTTGGTTGCACGTTCCGTCCCCGGTCACCGAATCAACACTCGGAGAAACCGTGACGATTGTACGCCGCGGAGTTTCGGGGAAAGGGCCGTTCCAGAGATTGTGGAGATTCTGGAAGGGCAGACCTAATTTGCGCACCGTCACGCACCGGCGACCACACCGGAAAGAGACTGCCTCCGCAGGTTCGCCACGTTCCGCGCGTCCACCCCTCCGTAACTTGACTCTTGACAACCGTAGACTTAGTCTCGAAATGGAGTCAGCGGGCGGTTGATTCGCGCTGTTCCAGGACACGGCCATGCCAACTCACCCGTACATCTGGAACTACGTCCCGCTGCTGCTGCAGATTCTGGTTGCCGGCGGCATGACTGCGGGCATGGTCTGCGGATCGTGGCTGATCGGACGCCACCGCAATATCAAAGAAAAACTGGAAGCATATGAGTGCGGCATCCCCGCTGAGGGCGACGCGCGCGGGCGGTTTTCGGTCCGCTTTTACATGGTCGCGATGCTTTTCATTTTGTTCGACGTTGAAGCTGTTTTCATGATGCCGTGGGCGGTGATCTATCGTCAGCTCCCCGCGCTGACGCATTCCCGGTTCTTTGGATTCTGGGAAATGATTGTGTACCTCGGTTTCGTGGCGCTCGGCATCTTCTACGTGTGGAAGAAAGGCATTTTGGACTGGGCCGCCGACAAGGCCGATCTCTAGAGGCTGATTTCTAACGAACAGGGGACCTGAAGAAAGTAGCTATGGCTGAAGCGCTGCTCACCAAAGAAGCTGTGTTCGAAGGACTGGCGCAGAACGTCGCCATCCAGGCCCTGCGCGCCGCGCATCCTGAGGCGATCGTCAACGCCAAATTCGACCGCAACGAGCTGACCCTGGTGATTGCACCGGAAAGCCTGCGCGACGCCTGCCGCACTCTGCAGCAGGCTGGGTACAACTTCTTTGAGGACGTCACCTGCGTCGACTGGTACCCCTCGGAGCCGCGTTTCCAGGTGACGTATCACATCCTGTCGCACCGGCTGAAAGAGCGCGTCCGCCTGCATGTGATGGTGGGCAGCATCGATCCCTCCGTCGACAGCATCACCTCCATCTGGCCATCGGCCAATTTTTACGAACGCGAAGTCTGGGACCTCTTCGGAGTCCGCTTCCACGGGCATCCCAGTCTTCGGCGCATTATGCTGCCTGAAGAATGGGAAGGTCACCCGCTGCGCAAGGATTATCCCGTGGAGGGCTACCGCTGATGGCCGAAAACCCGAACATGCCGGGGATGGCGGAGTTCGTTGCAACCTCTACGCTGATTACGCCGCGCCCGGAAGTTGGCTCCGAGGACCACACCATGGTCCTGAACATGGGGCCGCAGCATCCTTCCACGCACGGCGTTCTGCGCCTGGTGCTCGAAATCGACGGCGAGACTGTCGTCAAGGTGGTGCCGGACATCGGCTATCTGCACACCGGCATTGAGAAAACCTGCGAGGCCAAGTTTTATCAGCAGGTGGTGCCGCTCACGGACCGCATTGACTACCTGTGTCCGATGACCAACAACCTGGCCTACTGCCTGGCCATCGAGAAGCTGCTGCAACTCGAGATCCCCGAGCGGGCGCAATGGATGCGTGTCCTGCTCAACGAGCTGACGCGCCTCAATTCGCATCTGGTCTGGCTGGGCACGCACGCCATGGATATTGGCGCGCTCACCGTCTTCCTCTACACCTTCCGCGAACGCGAAGAGATTCTGCGCATCTTCGAACATGTCTCCGGTCAGCGGATGATGACTTCGTATTTCCGCATCGGCGGCCTCGCGCTCGATCCGCCGCTCGACTTTTTCTCGTCGGTGCAGTCGCTGGTCAACATCATGCCGGAGAAGATTGACGAGTACGAAAATCTGCTCACCGGCAATCCGATTTTCTTCAATCGCCTCAAGGGTGTCGGCACGCTCAGCGCGGAAGACGCGATTGCTCTGGGCGTGACCGGACCGCCCATGCGCGCTTCCGGTATCGACTGGGATCTGCGCCGCGACATGCCGTACTCGGGCTACGACAAGTTCAAATTTGAAGTGCCGGTTTCGAATGACGGCGACGTCTGGGCGCGCTATATCGTGCGTCTTCGCGAAATGCGCGAGTCCGTCAAAATTTGCCAGCAGGCGCTGGACGGCATGCCGGAAGGCCCTATCAAGGCTGATGCGCCGCATGTCGTGTTGCCTGATCGCGAAAAGATGAAGACGCAGATGGAAGCGCTCATCTACCACTTCAAGATCGTGACGGAAGGCTTTCAGGTGCCGGCGGGCGAGGTCTACCAGGCTGTCGAATCGCCGCGTGGCGAGATGGGCTATTACGCGGTCAGCGATGGCACCGCGAAACCGTACCGCGTCCACATGCGCAACCCCTCGTTCGCGACCCTGCAGGCGCTGCAGACGATGTGCGCCGGACGGCTGATCGCCGATGTGGTTGCCGTGATTGGGTCCATCGATATTGTGCTTGGGGAGATTGACCGATGAGCGCGCCGGTGGCAGAGCCCATGATCGAAGCCGAACTTTGGGTGTCGTTCGTCTCGCTGCTGCGCGCGTATTTCGCAGTTGGCGCTCTAGACGGCGCCACCGTCGTGCATATCGAGACTTCCGAATCGTCCATCATCCTCACAGCCGACGTTGCACGGCTGGAAATGCGTTGCGATCCGCAAACCGGAGAAGGGAATTGGCTCCTGAAAAACAGCGCAGCCATGTCCCAGGGCCGCTTTACTCTCATGCCTGACGGTCGCCTCGATCTTGACGGCAAGACTCTTGAACTCGACCACGCCGCCATCGACCTGGTCGCCGCGCTGATGCGGGTCTCAACCTCTGCGAGAAACGAAATATGAGCACGCAACCCACCCTCTTCTCGCCGGAACTCGCCGCGCGCTTTGACAAGCTGGTCACGATCTATCCCGTCAAGCGTTCCGCTCTGGTGCCCATGCTGCTTTACGCGCAGGATGAGGTCGGCTATCTCTCCGATCCCGTGATTCTTGAAATCGCGGAGCGCATCGGCCTCACCGAGCTCGAAGTTCGCAACGTCATCAGCTACTACTCGCTGCTCCGCACCAAGCCGGCGGGGAAATATCACGTTCAGGTGTGCACGAACATCAGCTGCATGCTGCGCGGCGGCAACGAAATTCTCGAGCACTGCAAGAAATCTCTCGGCGTCCCGAACAAAGGCGTCACTCCCGACGGTCTGTTTTCTCTCGAAGAAGTTGAGTGCATCGGCGCCTGCTCGTGGGCTCCCGCCGCGCAGGTCAATTACGACTTCCATGAGAACCTGACGCCCGCATCGGTGGACAAAGTGATCGCAGACTATCGCGAGAAGGGAAGCAAATAGTGGCGACCCTCACGACGCATCCCGATTGCGTCCCCGTTGTCTCGTACCGCTTCGGGAAAGGCGCAACGTCGATCGACAAATATATCGAGTTGCAGGGCTACGAGTCCGCCCGCAAAGCCATTGCGCTCGGGCCGGAAGGCATCATCAACGAGATGAAGGCCTCGAATCTTCGCGGACGCGGCGGCGCAGGTTTCCCCACCGGCCTCAAGTGGTCGTTCGTTCCCAAGCAGGCGCCGAAGCCGAAATACGTGCTCGTGAACGGTGACGAATCCGAGCCAGGCACCTGCAAAGACCGCCTCATCTTTGAGCACGATCCGCACTCCGTCATCGAAGGCACCATCATCGCCGGCCTCTCCGTCCAGGCGAAGATGGGCTTCATCTACCTGCGCGGCGAGTATCGCTACCTGCTCAAGATCATGGAGCGCGCCGTCGAAGAGGCCTACGCCAAGGGCTTCCTCGGTAAAAATATCTTCGACAGCGGCATCGATTTCGACATTGTCACGCAGACCGGCGCCGGCGCTTATGAAGTCGGCGAAGAATCCGCGCTGATGGAATCGCTGGAAGGGAAGCGCGGCATTCCGCGCATCCGGCCGCCCTTTCCCGCGGTCGTGGGACTCTACGGCGGACCCACCATCATTAATAATGCTGAGACCATCGCCACCGTCCCGCATATCTTCCGCATCGGCGCAGCCGACTACGCGAAGATCGGCACGGAACGCAACGGCGGCACGCGCCTCTTCTGCCTCAGCGGCCACATCGAGCGCCCTGGGGTCTACGAATTGCCCATGGGCTACAACCTCAAAAAGATGATCTACGAGGTTGCGGGCGGCATTCGCAACGGTAAAAAACTGAAGGCCGTCGTGCCTGGCGGGTCGTCGACGCCGGTTCTGCTGCCGGAAGAAATCGATATCGGCATGGATTTCGATCAAGTCGGCAAGGCCGGCTCCATGCTGGGTTCCGGCGGCGTGGTCGTGCTCGACGAAACCACCTGCATGGTTGAATTCGCGCTGCGCACCATGAAGTTCTACCAGCACGAAAGCTGCGGCTGGTGCATCCCGTGCCGCGAAGGGACGGACTGGCTGAAAAAATCGCTGACGCGGATCCATGAAGGCGGCGGCGTCGATAAGGACATCGACAACGTTCGCTACCTCGCCGAAAACATGATGGGCCGCACCTTCTGCCCGCTCGGTGACGCAGCGGCGATGCCGACCATCGCCTTCGTTAAGAAGTTTCGCAAAGAGTTTGAGGATCACCTCGAGGGCAGAGGCTGCCCGTATCGCCACGCGCGCGAAGCAGTGCCCGCGCTGGTCTGAAGGAGTTCATGGCTGACGTAACATTCACCGTCGACGGCAAAAAGCTCACCGCACCCGCGGGCACCCTGCTCATTGAGGCCTGCCGCGCCCACGGCATCGAGATTCCCGCCTTCTGCTACTACCCCGGCCTCTCGCTGCAGGCCGCCTGCCGCATGTGCGTTGTGCGTCTTGAAAAAGTTCCCAAGCTGCAAACTGCCTGCACCACCCCCGTTGCTGAAGGCATGGTGGTCACCACCGAAAGCCCGGAGATCGCGCAGGCCCGCAAAGCCACCATCGAACTGCTGCTCGGCAATCATCCGCTCGACTGTCCCGTCTGCGATGCCGGCGGCGAGTGCGAACTGCAGGACATGACCTTCAAGTACGGCGCGGGCGAATCGAAATTTGTCGAGATCAAGCAGCATCGCGACGAGCAGCAATGGTCCCCGGTCGTCTACTTCGATCGCCCCCGCTGCATCCTCTGTTATCGCTGCGTGCGCGTCTGCGGCGAAGGCATGGACGTCTGGGCGCTCGGCATTCAGAATCGCGGCGCCGGCTCCGTCATCGCGCCCAATAAGCAGGATCACCTCGACTGCGAAGAGTGCGGCATGTGCATCGACATTTGCCCGGTCGGCGCGCTCACCTCCGGCGCCTATCGCTATAAAACGCGTCCCTGGGAAATGTCGCACGTCGGCACCGTCTGCACGCACTGCGGCGACGGCTGCAAGACCACCCTCGGCGTTCGCCGCTCCAACGAAGGCATGGACATTGTGCGCGGCGACAACCGCGACAAGAGCGGCATCAACGGCGACTTCTTATGTATCAAAGGCCGTTACGCATTCGACTTCACCGCGCGGGAAGATCGCCTGACCCAGCCGCTCATCAAACAGGCCGACGGCCAGTTCAAGCCCGTTAGCTGGGATGAAGCCATCGACTTCGCCGCCAAAAAGCTCCGCGAGATTCGCGACACGCGCGGAGGCTCTGCGATCGGCGTGATCGGCTCCAACCGCACCACGAACGAAGAATCCTACCTGCTGCAGAAGTTCGCGCGCAGCGTGCTCGGCACCAACAACATCGATCATCACCGCACCGCGGACTACCCAGCTTTCGCAGCAGCCCTCAAAGGTCAGCCCGAAGCGTCACTGCGCGACTTCAGCACAGCCAAAGCCATCCTCGTTCTCGGCGGCGATCCCACGGAGCAGCATCCCGGACTCGCGTGGCAGATTCGCACCAGCGTTCGCCTCCACGGTGCGCATCTCTACATCGCGAATCACGAGCCCATCAAGCTGCGGCGCCAGGCAACGGCGTTCCTCGAGATCGGCGAGAACGATTATTCGCCCCTGATTTCGTACCTGAGCGGGAATGACGGCGCTCTGGGAGGGAACAAAGACGCGTCCGCCTTCCGCGAGGCCATTCGCAAAGAAGAATCGCTGCTGGTCGTCTTCGGGCCGGACTTTCGCGGCGGCGCACTCTCCGCCCTCATTCAGTTCGGCGCGACGCAACCGAACGTCAAATTCGCCTGCCTCGGCGATTACGTCAATTCCCGCGGCGCAGCGGACATGGGCCTCTATCCCGATCTGCTACCCGGCTATGTTCCGGTCACTGCGGCTGCTCAGTTCACCGAGGAATACGGCGCATCGCTGCCCACGCAGCCCGGCCTCGATATGCTCCAGATGTTCGACGCAGCGGAAAGCGGCGCGCTCGCCGCGCTGCTCGTGGTCGGAGCCAATCCCGTCGACCGCTATGGCATCGACGCCGAAGACCTGCGCAACACGTTCATCATCGCCCAGGATATGTTCCTCACGGAGACCGCGCAGTTGGCCAGCGTCGTTTTCCCCGCGGCCAATCTCTACGAAAAGTCCGGCACCGTCACCAATACTTACGGCGACCTGCAGCTTGTGAAGAAGGCTGCCGACAAGGCCGGCGTCCGCACTGACTTCGAAATTGTTGTGCGCCTCGCCGACGCCATGGGCGCCGACATCCGCAAGCTCGTTCCCTTCGGCAAAGCGGGCGTTCGCGCCGACTTCGGCCAGGCCCGCGGCGCGCAATCCGGCGAGGCCGATCGTCACGGCGTCTGGCTTTCCGCGCATCATCTCGAACCGAAGCTCAGTCCCTTCGATCCCTTCGCGATTCTTGACGAGATGCAGCGCCTCGTCCCGGCTTACAGACGTTCCGCGTCTCGACCTGCTCGCCGGCAACGATCAGCATCTGCAATCCGGCCTCGTGCAAATTGAAAGCGCCGGCGCCCGCCGCGATTTGGTGCTGCCCTCGAACGACACGCTCTTTACGTCCGGCACGCTGGGCCGCTACAGCCACACCCTCGGTTCGGTACTCGAGGCACGCAAACCCGCGGAAACAGCGGCGGATTAGGAATTCTCTGGAAGGCTTTGGATGGAGACCGGATTCTTAACGTTTTTTCTGATCAGCCTGGTGAAGGTCGTTGTCGTGGTCGTGATCACGCTGATGTCCGTCGCCTACACGGTGCTTCTGGAGCGGAAGCTGGTCGGGCGCATCCAGAATCGCTGGGGACCGAGCCGCGTCGGCCCCTTCGGCCTGCTCCAGCCGCTCGTTGACGGCGCCAAGCTGTTCCTGAAGGAAGACCTGATGCCGGAAGCGGTTTACCGGCCGCTCTACATCCTCGCGCCCATGATCGCGCTGAGCTGCGCGCTCATGTCCGTTGCCGTTGTGCCGTTCGGCGCGGACGTGAAATGGCATGGCGTCGACCTCTTCCAGATCGCCGACCTCAACATCGGCCTGCTCATCATCCTCGGCATCACGTCCATCGGCGTTTATGGCATCGCGCTCTCCGGCTGGTCGTCGAACAATAAATATTCGCTGCTCGGCTCGCTGCGCGCTTCTGCGCAGGTCATCAGCTACGAGCTAGCCCTCGGCCTTTCGCTTGTCGGTGTTGTCATGCGCGCCGGATCGCTGCGGCTGCGCGACATCGTCGACGTCCAGGCTACGCACGGTCTGCTCTCCTGGAATTTTTTTGGAGGCTTCCAGTTTGTCGCCTTCTTTATTTATCTGATGGCCGCCTACGCGGAAACCAATCGCTCGCCCTTCGATCTGCCTGAGGCGGAAAGCGAGCTGACCGCGGGCTACCACACCGAATACAGCTCCATGAAATTCGCCATGTTCTTTATGGCCGAATACGCCAACATGATCACCGTCGGCTGCGTGGCGACGCTGCTCTTCTTCGGCGGATGGACCAGCCCCTTCGGCAACCTGATCCCCGCATTCGGCGGAATCGTTGTGCAGTCGCTGCTCCCGGTCTTCTGGTTTGTCTCTAAAGTTTTCGCGTTTCTTTTTCTTTACATCTGGGTGCGCGGCACGCTGCCGCGTTTCCGTTACGACCAGCTCATGGGCTTTGGATGGAAATTTCTCATGCCCCTGGCCATTGCCAACATCGTGGTTACCAGCTTCTGCATGGGCCTGCGTCTGCCCATGCAGTGATTTACAATTTTCTGTTCCGGCTTTGCGTTTTGTCCTTGTTTTACGCGGTCTTTCGTTGATTCACTGAATCGCTCAATCTCATGCATCTGGCACTCTTCATCATTTTCGGCGGGCTTTGCGTAGCGGGAGCGCTCAACCTCCTGCTGCAGCGCCATCCCATCAACAGCGCGCTCTCGCTCATCGTCGTCATGAGCTCGCTGGCCGTCCTCTATTTGCTGCTCGGAGCAGAATTCCTGGCCGCCGCGCAGGTCATCGTCTACTCCGGCGCCATCATGGTGCTCTTCACCTTCGTCATCATGTTGCTCAACGCCGGAAAAGAAGTGCGGACCCATGGCAGCAAACTGGCCTATGTCGCCGGATTTCCGGGTGCGGCCATCCTGCTGAGCCTGCTCACGTTTATTTTCCTGTCGCACCGCGGCAGCTTCGGTCAGGCGCGCCTCGGCGAATATCTCGTCACCACCGGCGATCTGAGCAAGGTGCTCTTCACGGATCTGCTGCTTCCGTTTGAAGTCACGTCCGTGCTCATCCTCATTGCCATTCTTGGCGCCGTCGCGCTGGCACGAAAGGAGCACTAAGCGATGAAAGGGACCTATATCGCAATCTTCTGCTCCATGGTGGCTGTCTACTGTTCATTGATCGCAGTCTTTGTCGCGAGAAAGAAGCGGGGGGAATCGAAATGATGGTTCCCATCGCGTACTATCTCGTGCTCAGCGCCATCCTGTTCTCCATCGGGGTGGCTGCATTTCTCATCAAGCGCAACATCATCACCATCTTCATGTCCATTGAGCTCATGCTCAACGCCGTCAACCTGACCTTTGTTGCCTTCGCGCACCAGTGGCACCACGTCAGCGGGCAAATCTTCGTCTTCTTCGTCATGGTGGTCGCCGCGGCAGAGGCTGCCGTCGGCCTCGCCATCATCATTGCGGTCTTTCGCGCGCGCAACACTCTCAACGTCGACCAGATCGACCTGATGAAACTATGACCGACCTTCACCTCTGGCTCATTCCGCTCGTGCCCCTCGCCGGATTTCTGGTGAACGGTCTGCTGGGCCGCAAGTTGCCCCGGGCGCTCGTCACCACCATCGCCCTGGTCGCCGCGCTCGTGCCGCTGGTGCAGGTCGCCGCCATTGCTGCGAAATTCGACTCGCTCACGCTGCCCCACGTTGAAACCATGGGCACATGGATTCGCGCCGGTGCCTTCCACGCCGACTTTACTTTCCAGCTCGATCAGCTCACCCTCGTGATGCTCTGCGTCATCACCGGCGTCGGCTTCCTCATTCACGTTTACTCCGTGGGCTACATGGCCGAAGAAGAGGGCTACTGGCGATTCTTTGCCTACATGAACCTCTTTCTCTTCTTCATGCTCACGCTGGTGCTGGCAGAAAACTTCCTGCTCATGTTCGTTGGATGGGAAGGCGTGGGCCTCGCTTCGTACCTGCTAATCGGCTTCTATTACACAAAGGATTCCGCTGCTAAGGCCGGGAAGAAAGCTTTCGTCGTCAACCGCATCGGCGACTTTGGTTTCCTGCTCGCGATGTTTTTACTCATCGCGCACTTCGGTACGCTCAGCTTCAGCGCCGTCTTCACGCAGATCGCCGCGAACCCCGCATGGCAGGGCGGATTCCTCACCGCCATCGCGCTCTTTTTGGTGCTGGGCGCCACCGGCAAATCTGCGCAGATTCCGCTCTTTGTCTGGCTGCCTGACGCCATGGAAGGCCCCACGCCGGTTTCTGCGCTCATCCACGCTGCCACGATGGTGACCGCGGGCGTGTACATGATCGCGCGCACGCACGTCATCTTCGACCGTTCGCCCTACGCGCTCGCCGTCGTCGCCGTGATCGGCACCGCGACCGCATTCTTCGCGGCGACCGTCGGCATTGCGCAGACGGACATCAAGCGCGTCCTCGCCTACTCCACCATCTCGCAGCTCGGCTACATGTTCCTCGGCTGCGGAGTGGCCGCATACACCGCGGGCATTTTCCACCTCGTCACCCACGCGTTCTTTAAGGCGCTGCTGTTCCTCGCTGCCGGCTCCGTGATCCACGCGCTCTCCGGCGAGCAGGATATGCGCGTGATGGGCGGCCTCCGCAAAAAGATTCCCATCACGTTCTGGACCATGACCGCCGCGGTCTTTGCCATCTCCGGAGCGCCGCCGCTGGCCGGCTTCGTCAGCAAGGACGAGATTCTTTATCAAGCGTTCGTTGCGCCGGGCCCTGGAAAAATCCTGTGGGCTATCGGTCTGCTCACCGCCGGACTCACTTCCTTCTATATGTTCCGGCTCTGGTATATGACTTTCTTCGGCGAAAGCCGGGCTGCGGCGCCGGAGGAACACGCTGCCGTTCACGCACGCCGCGACACAAAGCTCACGCTTGAGGCGGAACACCACACGCACCCTGTGCACGAGAGCCCCTGGGTGATGCTGGGTCCGCTGATCATCCTCGCCATCCTCTCCGTCATCGGCGGATGGATGGGCTGGCCCGAAGGACTGGGCGGCGGCAACTGGTTCGCGCACTGGCTCAGCCCGGTTTTTGCAAATTCTGCCAGCGCATCGCCGGCCGGTTCGAAACAATTAGAGTTCCTGCTCGCCTGCATCTCCACGCTGGTCGCTCTCGCGGGATGGTTTGCCGCGCATCTGATGTACTTCAAAAATCCAGCTCTGCCGGAGCGCGCCGCTCAAAAGATTCGCTCCGTCTACTCGCTGGTTAAAAACAAATACTGGGTCGACGAAATCTACGGCGCGGTCGTCGTCACGCCGGTCTTCTTCATCGCCCGATATTTGCTGAACATCCTCATCGATCGCGGCGTCATCGACGGCGGCGGATACGCTGCCGGCTACACCGCGCAGGGATTCGGCGCGCTGGTGGCGCGCATTCAGTCAGGAAATATTCGCTCGTACGCCGGATGGCTCGCGCTCTTCGCCGCCCTCCTGCTCGCCGCTTCTTATTTTGGTTGGACCGCGCACTTCTGGGTGCATTAGACCCGCAGGCGCACGTTGTTTGAAGGAAGAATTTTGTGCTGAACGACTTGATATTGACGCTGATCATGCTCGTGCCCACCGCAGGCGCGATCGTCGTCGTGTTTCTCCCGCGCAAAGGGCGCGCCATTCCTGCGTTCACGCTGCTCGTCACGCTGGTGACGTTCGTCCTCTCGCTGCACCTGCCGGCTCATTTTGATTATGCGCACCGCGGCTTCCAGTTTGAAGAGAACCACGTGTGGATCGCGAGTCCTGCCATCCGCTACCACCTCGGCGTGGACGGCCTCTCGCTCTGGCTGGTGCTGCTCACCACCTTCCTCGCGCCCATCGGCGTGCTGGTTTCGTGGCGCACCATTCAGTACCGGACCAAAGAGTTTTATTTCCTCTTTCTGCTGCAGCAGACCGCGATGATCGGCGTTTTCGTCGCGCTGGATGTCTTCCTCTATTACGGATTCTGGGAGCTATCGCTGGTCCCCATGGCCATCCTCATCGCCATGTTCGGACGCGACCGCGGACCGCAGGCTGCGCTCAAGTTTTTCGTCTATACATTTCTCCCGTCCGCGCTCTTCCTGGTCGCCATCCTGTGGCTCTACGCGAAGACCGGGACGTTCGACTTTGTGCAACTCCAGAGCTACCTGACGACGCATGCGCTCGCGCCGCAGGCGCTGTGGTGGGTTTCGCTCGCGTTCCTCGTTGCTTTCGCCGTCAAAGTGCCCGTCTTCCCTCTGCATGGCTGGCTGCGCAACGTGATTGAAGAAGCGCCCATCGCCATGGCCATGGTGGTCGCCGGCAAGCTCGGCCTCTATTCGATTTTCCGTTTCAATCTCGGCCTCTTTCCCGCGCAGGCGCGCGCGATTGCGCCGCTCATGATCGCGCTCGCCGTCATCGGCATCCTCTACGGAGCGCTCAACGCCCTGGTGCAAAGCGATATGCGGCGGCTGGTCGCTTACGCCATTCTCAGCAACCTTAGCTTCTGCATCCTCGGCATCTTCTCGTTCGCGCTCACCGGCCTCAACGGCGCCGTGTTCCAGACCATCAATGAAGGCGTCAGCGGCGGCGCACTGCTCGTGCTGATCGCCTTCCTTTATGAGCGCTACGGCAGCTTCGATATGTCGGAATACGGCGGGCTCGCCGCAAAGCTCCCCATGCTCGCTACACTCTGGGTCATCACGTCGCTGGCGCTGGTCGGCCTGCCCCTCTTCAATGGATTCATTGGCGAGTTTCTTGTCCTCAGCGGCAGCTATCCGGTGCATCCGGCGTGGGTCGCTGCCGCTACGGTTGGCGTCATCCTGAGCGCGGCCTACATGCTCACCATGGTGCAGCGCATTTTCTACGGCAAGCCCTCGGCGCTGGTGCAGGATCGTCCGCACCTCGACCTCGGCATGCGCGAACACCTCACCCTGTGGCCCATGGCCCTGCTCATGTTGATCATGGGCGTCGCTTCGCCCTACTGGATGACCGCCATCAACGGCGCAATGAGCTCGCTGGCCAATCCGTCGCCAGCCGTAACCGCTTCCCAACAGGCAGTCATCGGAGACAAGCCATGAACTCCGCCCTCCGCATCCTGCCGGAAATCGTACTTACCCTCGGCGGCATCCTCGTCATGTTTTTTGATGCGATGCTCGCGAAAGCTTCCAGCCGCAAGCCGCTGGGCTGGCTCGCCGTTCTCGTTGCGCTCGGCGCTCTGGCCGCCAGCTTCTGGCAATACCAGCTAACACCCGGAACGGCCTACTCTGGCGTCGTCCAGACAGACGCCTTTAGCGTCTTCTTCCATGTTCTGATCGCCGGCATCGTTCTCGCCGCATTGCTCGTCACTCTGGATGCCGTCACCGACGCCACCGAAGGCCTCGGCGAATTGTTCGCGCTCATCCTCTTCGGCGCCGTCGGCATGATGCTCATGTCGAGCGCCGTCGAATTGCTCCTCGTCTTCGTCGCGCTCGAAATCTCGTCGATCTCTACCTACATCATGGCGGGTTACCGGCGGAAGAGCGCGAAGAGCCCTGAGGCTTCCCTCAAATATTTTCTGCTTGGCTCGTTTGCCACTGCGTTCTTCCTGTACGGCATTGCGCTGGTCTTCGGCGCGACCGGCACCACGCGCATCGCCGATATCGCCGCATCGATCGCAGCGGCCGTCGCCGGTGGGCAGGTTAGCCCGCTCCTGTATATCGGCCTCGCGATGATCATCATCGGCCTCGCCTTCAAAGTCTCGGCCGCGCCCTTCCATGTCTGGACCCCTGATGTCTACGAAGGCTCGCCGTCGCCCGTCGTCGCGCTCATGTCCACCGCGCCGAAGGCCGCCGCCTTCGCTGTTCTGCTGCGCATCACGTATGGAGCGTTCCCACTGCTGCACGCCCACTGGGTGCCGATCCTTTGGTGGCTGGCCGTCGCTTCCATGACCATCGGCAACCTCGGCGCGCTCCGCCAGCGCAGCGTCAAGCGGCTGCTGGCTTATTCCTCCATCGCGCACGCCGGCTACCTGCTCGTCGCTTTCACCGCGCTCTCTGCAGAAGGCATTGCGGCCGCCAGCTTCTACGCCGTTTCCTACGCCGCTATGAACGTCGGCATCTTCGCCATCGTCAGCCACGCGGGTGGTTACGACGACCGCCTCACCCTCATCGACGACTTCCGGGGCCTTGCCTGGCGCTCGCCGCTGCTCGGCGGCGCAATGGGATTCTTCCTTATTTCGCTGATCGGCATTCCGTTCACTGGCGGCTTCTTTGGCAAGTTCTACGTCTTCTCCGCGGCCATCCATTCAGGATTTGTTTGGCTCGCCATCATCGGCCTCGTCAACAGCGGCATCGCCGCGTTCTACTACCTGCGCGTGGCCGGCGCCGTTTTCTCCAGGCCTGCGGATTCATCCCCGGTCCTCACCGTTCCCCGCGCCACGCTGCCGCTCCTCTTCGCGCTGTTTCTCACCGTGGGCGCAACGCTGATCCTCGGCATCGTCCCCGGAGGAATTCTCTCGGGCGCCCGAGCTGCCGCCGCAACATACGCACCGCCAGCGGCAGCCCCGCCGGCACCAACGCCCCAAACCGCGTCCCGCTAACCGTTTTCGCTGACCGCTTTTTCGCTGACCGCTTCTTAGCTGCCCTTTAAACTGGAACCATGCTGCACCTGCTCAACCCCATTCCCGCGCATCGCATCCGCCTCATCGTCTTCGACCTCGACGGCACGCTCATCGATTCGCGCCGGGACCTCACCAACTCCATCAACGCCATGCTCGTGGAGTTCGGCCGCCCGACCCTCCCCGAAGAGATCATCGCCAACTACATCGGGGATGGCGCCGCCATGCTGGTGCGCCGCGCCCTTGGCGATCCTGACGACCAGGCGCTCGTCGACAATGCGCTCGAGCACTTCCTCACCCACTATCGCGCGCACAAGCTGGACTACACCTACGTTTATCCCGGCGTTTTTTCCTCGCTCGACGCGATGCGCACCCATCCCGACGGCTCGCAACGCCAAATGGCCGTGCTCACCAATAAGCCGGTCCGTCCCTCCATCGACATCTGCGACGGCCTCGGCCTCGCTCCGTACATGTTTCGCATCTACGGCGGTAACAGCTTTGTCACCAAGAAGCCCGACCCTGAAGGCCTGAACGCCATCATCCAGGAAGCCGGTGTTGCGCCCTCCGAAACCCTGATGATCGGTGACTCCAGTGTTGATATTTTGACTGCCCGCCGTGCCGGAACATGGGTTATTGGCTGCAAATTTGGGTTATCCTCACACACAGTAGAGTCCATTCCATCCGATTGCCTCGTCGACAATGCGGCGGAATGGGCTGGTGCGCTCTCGCTGGAGACACAAAATAGTTCATCGCCGGGGCCTCTGAGCGCATCCATTCGGTAACTTCCAACAGGCCAAGCCGACTGAGCTTGCCGAACACAATCGATTATGGGGCTGCCGTTCTGCGGCAGTTGTTCAGACTCACAACTCGCGCTGGAGTCCTCTGTCTTGAAAACGATTGCACTGCGCCTGTCCGCCTTGTTGGTTCTTTTTTCGTTCGCTGCTGCCTGGCAGAACGCCTCCGCCTGCGCCACAGCCAAGCCGCCCGTCACCGCACCCGTGCCCCTGCCGGCTTTCACCGGCTCCGTCACTGATTCGACGGGCGCCGTTGTTCCGGGCGCACAGGTTCGTCTGCTCGCCGCGGATGGCACCGTCGCGGCGACAGCTGTGTCTGGCGCCGACGGCAGCTTCCGTCTCCAGCCCCAGCATCCTGGCCAATACACCGTCAGCGTGGCCATGTCTGGATTCCAGCCGGTGACGCAGGCCGTTCACGTTGCGGCTTCCCCGGCTCCCGCTCCTCTCAGCCTGGTGCTCACCACGGCCATGTCGGTCCAGCAGGTCAACGTGAATGCCAGCACGAGCGTCGACCTCACCGCTTCTGACAACAACGGCGACACCGCTGTGATGACCTCCGACGACCTCAAAGACCTTCCCGTTTTCGACAACGATTATGTGACGGCGATGGGCGCATTCCTCGATTCCGGCGACACCGCAACTGCCGGCACCGGCCTCATGGTCGACGGCGTTGAAGCAAATCGCGCCATGGTGTCGCCTTCCGCCGTTCAGGAAGTCCACATCAATCAGGACCCGTATTCGGCGCGTTACTACCGCCCGGGCCGTGGACAGATTGAGATCATCACACGCCAGGCCGAGCAGGATTACCACGGCCAGTTCAATTTCCTGTTCCGCGATTCAGATATGAACGCGCAGCAGGATTACTCGCCGAGCAAGCCCTTTGAGCAGCGCCGCATTTACGAGGGCAACGTCACCGGGCCCGTCTTCTTCGCACCCAAAAGCGCTTTTCTTTTCTCCTTCAATCGCGCTGAAGAGGATCTGGACGCCGTCGTCAACGCAACGGTCGCTCCCACTCCCGATAACCCCGACGGCATCGAGAATCTCAACGTTCCCGCTCCCACGCGCGACACCGAATTCTCGCTGCGGGTCGGTCACCAGTTCAGCGATTCCAACAATGGGTACGTCATGTATGCCTTCCAGAACTCGTCGAATCAGAACGAGGGCGTCGGCAATCAAACCCTGCCCGAAGCCGGGTACAACAACCAATACCGCGAAGACGATCTCACCTTCCACGACGACGACGTGCTCTCCGCCTCCACACTGAGTCAGTCATCGCTGGTGCTCGAGCGCACCTATGATCCCATCACCGACGTGCAGGAAGGGCCACGCATCAGCGTGAACGGCGACTATACCGGCGGCAGCGCGCAAAACGATCAGGTGAGCAGCGAATATAACCTGCGCGCCAACGAGATGATCACCTGGACGCACGGCAAAAACCTGATGAAGTACGGCATCAACCTGCCGCATTTCAGCCGCCGCGTCTTTGACGATCACACGCGACGAAGACGGCACCTACACTTTCAGCCCCACCTATGCGCCGGACGGCACCGAAACCGCGACCGCTATTCAGGAACAGCAGGCCGGCGATCCTTCTGCGTACACCATTAAGCAGGGGCAGACGCGTTTCGTGTATCACCAGCAGGAGGTCGGAGCCTTCGTTCAGGATCAGATCAAGCTGGCGTCGCGCTTCTCCATCACGCCCGGACTGCGCTACGACTGGCAGAATTTTCTGCCCGGCGACGTAAAGAATTTCTCGCCCCGGTTCTCGTTTGCGGTGGTGCTCGATCAGAAGCATGAAGTCGTTCTGCGCGGCGGCGGCGGCATCTACTTCGATCGCATCGGCTCCAGCCCGCTTCTCGACATTGCCCGCTATCAGGACGCGAAACTGCGCCTGCTGCAAATCTCCGCCAACGAGCAGCCGCTCTGCTATCCCATCAGCGACTGCCTCGATGCATCCGCGCTGCCGCCCTCCATCGTCGAGCGCGCGCCCGGCCTCCGCACTCCTTACCAAATCCAGTACGGTGTGCTCATCGAGCGCAAAGTCGGCGAGCGAGGCAATCTCTCTCTCGGCGGCCGTGTCAACCGCGGCGATGACGTTTTCCGTTCCGTCGACCTCAACGCGCCGCTCGGCCCCGACTATACCACGCGCCCCGATCCGGAATTCTCGCAGATGCGGCAGATGCAGTCAGCGGGCACGCAGAAGGGCGCCGCGCTCGACATCAACTATCGCGGCCGCTTCAACAAGCGCTTCACCGGCTTTGCCTGGTACAGCCTGAGCCACTACGGCAACAACACCAGCGGCATCTGGTGGTACCCCGAGAACCAACGCGATCCCAACGCTGACTGGGGTCCGGCGGACTGGGATCAGCGCCAGCACTTCGGCATCTACGCCATGCTGAATCCTCAGCACCTGCTCAATCTCGGCGTCGGCGTCTTCGCCAACAGCGGCCATCCCTGGAGCGTCCTCACCGGAACTGATGCCTACGGCGACAATCTTTTCAACGCGCGTCCCGATGGCGTCGCGCGCAACTCAGAAATCGGTCCCGACTATTCCGACCTCGATTTGCGCTGGGGCTACGACTTCAAACTCCACCCAAAGGAACTCGACCGCAGTCCCACCGTCGGCGTCTCCCTTTCTTCGTTTGACGTGCTCAACCACCCCAATGGCTCCTACGTCGACAACGTTGAGGGCAGCACCGACTTCGCTCAGGTCATTAGCGCCGATTCGCCCCGCCGCACCCAACTCGGCATGCGGTTCAATTTTTAACCCCTACATTTTGTGCGATCCTCGCAGCAGATGGCCTGCATCGAATCAATGCGGGCCATCAGCCTGCCCCGAGGTGAAGCCGTGAAACCCTCAAAAGCCGTCGTTTTATTGCTCGGCCTGGCGTTGGTTGGAGTTCCGTCGATCACCCTCCACGCGCAGCAGCAGGAAAAACAGCCATTCCACGCCTATCCCCCCGAGGAGCCGCAGGGAGACTACTCGCAGACCTGGCACGATGGGTTCAGCGCCGGCAGAACGGCTGCCAATGATGACGTCCAGGCCGGGTTGGCGGCGAAGCCTGATCGCCACAAGGAATTTAACCGGCCCGATCTTGGCCCCATGGCCTCAGAAGATTTTCGCGAAGGGTTCCGCTCCGCTTACCAGGCGGTCTATGGCCACTTCATCGGCATAGGATGGAAGCCGACTCCGCCACCGGCGCCGAAGAATTAAAGAGGCGTGGCCCGCTACTTTGCCGCTGATTTCGCCGGCCTGGCGCGAGCCGGAGTGCGCACACCGAAGTGATCCAGAAACGCCTGCTGCACCCGGCTGAACGAACGCCCCTTGAGCCGCGCCACGGCAATCGTCCGAAAGGCCTGCGCGTCGCTGATGCGCACATAGCGGCAGCCCGCGCCGCGATCGATCGCCATCTCCGGCACCAGCGTCACACCCACCCCCGCGGCGACCATCCCCAGCAGGCTGCTGAACTGTCCGCTCTCAAACGCGACCCGCGGATCTACACGCGCCCGGCCGCATGCTGCCAGCGCAATATCGCGGAAGCAATGGCTGTCCCGCAGCAGCACGAAACGGTCTTCGCGCAGTTCGCGCAGCGCCAGGCTGGCTGCGTCCGCGCGCGGATGATCCGCCGGAAGCGCCGCGTACAGCCTCTCCGTCAGCAGCGGCGTAATTTCAAAATCGCGATGCTTCAGCGGCAGCGACAAAATCGCCACGTCCACAGCCAGGCTGCGCAGGCTCTCCACCAGCACCGGGGTCGTTTCTTCCACAACACGCAGCGTGGCCTCGCTATGCCGTCGCGTGAACGCGGCAATGCGCTTCGGCATGTAGTAGGGAGCGATGGTCGGAATCACGCCGACGGTAATGGTGCCGCGCGCATCCATGCGCCGGCCGTCCACTTCACTGCGCCCCAACTCCGTCTGGTGCAGAACCGCGCGTGCGTGCGGCAGAAAAGTTCGCCCCGCATCGGTGAGGCGGATGCTGCGTCCCAGCCGGTCGAAGAGCCGCGCTCCCAGCTCGTCTTCGAGCTTGGAAATCTGCTGCGAGAGAGATGGTTGCGCCACATGGCAGTGCTCCGCCGCGCGGCTAAAGCTGCCGGTGTCGACGATCGCGCACAGATAACGCAGCTGTTGAAATTCCATAGGTATTGCCTATGCTCCGATTCGCTTTCAGCTATTGGAGCAATCCATCCTCATGATGCTACATTGACCTGTTGTGGTGGTGCGCGGATTGCCGCGCTCTTCGCATTCATATAACCGGTGGACCGCGCAACGCGGGACCCAGAAATAGAAGGAAAGAAATGGCCAACGAACCAACCATGGCAACCGAAGCGAAATGTCCCTTCCATCACGCCGCCGGCGGAGGCACCACGAACCGCGACTGGTGGCCGAATCAGCTCAATCTCAGAATCCTGCACCAGCATTCGCCCCTTTCCGATCCTTTGGGCGAAGACTTCAATTACGCCGAAGCGTTTAACAGCCTTGATCTGGCGGCCGTGAAGAAGGACCTGCTGGCCGTGATGACCACTTCGCAGGACTGGTGGCCGGCGGACTTCGGCCACTACGGGCCCTTGTTCATTCGCATGGCCTGGCACAGCGCCGGCACCTATCGCACTGGGGACGGTCGCGGCGGCGCAGGATCCGGCCAGCAGCGTTTTGCTCCTCTCAACAGCTGGCCCGACAACGTGAGCCTCGACAAAGCGCGCCGGCTGATCTGGCCGGTGAAGCAAAAGTACGGCAACAAAATTTCATGGGCCGACCTCATCATCCTCACCGGCAATGTTGCGCTGGAATCGATGGGTTTCAAGACCTTCGGCTTTGGCGGCGGTCGCGAAGACGTCTGGGAGCCGGACGAGGACGTTTACTGGGGCACCGAAAAGAAGTGGCTGGGCGGCGATGTCCGCTACGGCAAGAGCGACCCCGGCGACGGCACCATCATCGCCAACGAAGAGATCCACGGCACCGAGCACGATCGCACCAACGGCACGGGGCGCAACCTTGAGAATCCGCTGGCTGCCGTGCAGATGGGCCTGATCTACGTGAACCCGGAAGGCCCCGAAGGCGTTCCCGATCCCATCGCGGCCGCGCATGATATTCGCGAGACGTTTGCGCGCATGGCGATGAACGACGACGAGACGGTAGCGCTCATTGCGGGCGGCCACACCTTCGGCAAGACACACGGCGCCGGCCCCGCAACGAATGTGGGCGCGGAGCCGGAAGCTGCGGGCATCGAGGAGCAGGGCTTTGGCTGGAAGAACAGCTTCGGCACGGGCAAGGGTGCCGATGCCATCACCAGCGGACTCGAAGTCATCTGGACCACGACGCCGACGAAATGGAGCAACCAGTTCTTCGAGCATCTGTTTGGCTACGAGTGGGAACTGACGAAGAGCCCCGCGGGCGCGAATCAGTGGACGCCGAAGGCAGGAGCAGGCGCCGACACCGTGCCCGATCCGCACGATCCCTCGAAAAAGCGCACGCCGTCGATGCTCACCACCGATCTCGCCCTGCGCCTCGATCCCGCCTACGAGAGAATTTCGCGGCGCTTTATGGAACATCCCGACCAGTTCGCCGACGCCTTTGCGCGTGCGTGGTTTAAGCTGACGCACCGCGATATGGGTCCGCGTGCCCGCTATCTCGGACCGGAAGTCCCGGCCGAAGACCTTCTGTGGCAGGACCCCATCCCAGCGGCAGATCACAAACCGATCGACGAGAAGGACATCGCCGCGCTGAAAAGCACCATCGTGGCGTCCGGCCTGACCGTCTCGCAGCTCGTTTCCACGGCCTGGGCGGCAGCGTCCACATTCCGCGGTTCCGATAAGCGCGGCGGCGCCAACGGTGGGCGCATCCGCCTCACGCCGCAGAAAGACTGGGCCGTCAACCATCCGGAGCAGTTGGCCCATGTGTTGAAGACGCTCGAAAAGATCCAGAGTGACTTCAATGGGAAGCAATCCGACGGCAAAAAGCTCTCGGTCGCCGACCTCATCGTCCTCGCCGGTTGCGTGGGCGTGGAGCAGGCGGCCAGGAACGTTGGCCACATCGTCGCTGTTCCCTTTACTCCCGGGCGCACCGACGCCTCGCAGGAGCAGACCGACGTCGAATCCTTCGCCGTGCTGGAGCCGATCGCCGATGGCTTCCGCAATTACCTCAAACGCAAATACACTGTCCCCGCGGAAAAGCTGCTCATCGACAAGGCCCAGCTCCTGACGCTCACCGCGCCGGAGATGACCGTGCTCATCGGTGGTCTGCGCGTGCTCGGCGCGAACGCCGGGAAGAGCACTCACGGCGTCTTCACCAAGCGGCCTGAGACGCTGACCAACGACTTCTTCGTCAACCTGCTCGACATGGCGACGGAGTGGAAGCCAGCCTCCAGCACTCAGGACGAGTTCGAAGGCCGCGATCGCAAAACCGGAGAAGTGAAGTGGACGGGCACGCGCGTCGATCTCATCTTCGGCTCGAACTCCCAACTGCGGGCGCTTGCCGAAGTCTACGGAAGCTCGGACGCGCAGGAGAAGTTCGTCCGCGACTTCGTCGCGGCCTGGGTCAAGGTGATGAACCTCGACCGCTTCGACCTCGCTGCGAACCAATAACCCTCCCTCAACCCGCCGAAACGCCCGCCTTTCTTCGGAAATACGGGCGTTTTTGCTGGGCAACGGCGTCTTTGCGCGCTATGCTGGCACTCCCCCAGTTATCCAGTTGAATCGCGGTTCGGGAGGCCCCCATGAAAGTGCTTCGTTCCATCGCTGCCGTCGTCGTCAGCTACGCTGTCGTTTTTGCCCTCGTCGCTCTGAGCGATCCCGTCCTCGCTCACTTCTTCCCAAGCCAGTATGCGGCTCGACCACGTCCCGCCGCCGTTTCTATTGCGCGCCAGCACGTTCATCTTCGCCCTGGCCTCCATCGTCGGCGGCGGACTGTGCGTGCGCATCGCTCCATCCCGTCCCGGACTGCACCTGCTCATCCTTTTCCTCATTGGCGAGATCGCAGGCACGGTGACCACCATAAAGATGTGGGCGACCTGGCCGCACTGGTATTCGCTCATCTGGCTCGCCATCTGGCCCGTCGGCCTGTGGCTTGGCGGATTCGCAAGAAAGCGGCATTCCGACAGGAAACTGCAGCCGGTTGGGGCTGCCTGACGCCATCGCCTAAAATTGAAGTGTGGACTTTCAATTAGTCAGTGATTACAAGCCGCGCGGCGATCAGCCTCGCGCCATCGGGGAACTTCTGTCCGGTATTGAAGCCGGCGAGAAACATCAGGTGCTGCTCGGCGTCACCGGCTCCGGCAAGACTTTTACCGTGGCCAAAATCATCGAGCACCTCAACCGGCCCGCCCTGGTCATCGCCCACAATAAAACCCTTGCCGCCCAGCTCTTTCACGAGTTCAAGCAGTTCTTTCCGCACAACGCGGTCGAATATTTTGTGTCGTATTACGACTATTACCAGCCGGAAGCCTACATTCCCGCCGGCGACCTCTACATCGAGAAGGAAGCGACCATCAACGAGGAGCTGGACAAGCTCCGCCTCTCGGCCACACGCTCGCTCTTCGAACGCCGCGACGCCATCATCGTCGCTTCCGTCTCCTGCATCTACGGCCTCGGCTCGCCGGAAGCGTATTACGGCATGTTGCTGCTGCTCGAAAAAGGGCAGCGCATCCGCCGCGACGACATCACGCGCCGCCTCGTCGAAATTCTCTACGAGCGCAACGACGCCGATTTCCGCCGCGGCACCTTCCGCGTTCGCGGCGACGTCATCGAGGTCTACCCCACCTACGACGAGAACGCCTACCGCATCGAGCTCTTCGGCGACGAGATCGATTCGCTCTCGCAGATCGATCCGCTCTTCGGCACCGTCCGCCAAAAATACGCGCGCCTCCCCATCTACCCCAAGAGCCATTACGTCGTGCAGCCCGAGCGCAAGAAGACCGCCGTCGACAGCATCCTCGACGAGCTGAGCGTGTGGGAGAAAGAGCTGGAAAACCAGGGGCGCATGGTCGAGTCGCAGCGCATTCACCAGCGCACCCGCTTCGATCTGGAGATGATCAAATCCGTCGGCTACTGCCACGGCATTGAGAACTACTCGCGCCACTTTTCCGGCCGCCTGCCCGGCGAGCCGCCGCCAACGCTGCTCGATTATTTCCCGCGCGACTTCCTCCTCTTCGTCGACGAATCCCACGTCACCGTGCCGCAGCTCCACGGCATGTGGCATGGCGACCGCTCGCGCAAGCAGAATCTTGTCGACTACGGCTTCCGTCTGCCTTCGGCGATGGACAACCGCCCGCTGCGCTTCGAGGAATTCGAATCCCGCACCAACCAAATCGTCTACGTTTCCGCCACGCCCGGACCCTACGAACTCACCAAATCCGCCGGCGTTGTCGTCGAACAAATCATTCGTCCCACCGGCCTCGTCGATCCCGAAGTCGAAATCCGCCCCGTCCGCGGCCAGATCGACGACCTGCTCGCACGAAATTCGCGACCGCGCGCAAAAGAACGAGCGCGTCCTCGTCACCACCCTCACCAAGCGCATGGCCGAGGACCTGGCCGGCTACTACTCCGAAGTCGGCGTGCGCTGCCGCTACATGCACTCGGAAATCGAAACCCTCGAGCGCGTCCGCTGCTGCGCGACCTGCGCAAAGGCGAGTACGACGTCCTCATCGGCATCAATCTGCTGCGCGAAGGCCTCGACCTGCCGGAAGTCTCGCTGGTCGCCATCCTCGATGCCGACAAAGAAGGCTTCCTGCGCTCCTCCGGATCGCTGATCCAGACCATGGGCCGCGCCGCGCGCCACCTCAGCGGCCGCGCCATTCTGTATGCCGACAAAATGACCGACTCCATGAAGCAGGCCATCGGCGAAACCGATCGCCGCCGCACCATGCAGCGCGCCTACAACGAAGAGCACGGCATCACGCCGCAATCCATCATCCGCCACATCGACATGTCGCTGGTCAAAATCCTGCAGGCGGAATACGGCGATCTCGCCGAAGAAGCCGAGTCCATGCCGGAGTTCCAGTCCCAGGCCGACCTCGACACGTATATCGCGAAACTCGAATCCGACATGCGCGAAGCCGCCAAAAGATTCGAATTCGAGAAAGCCGCCAAGCTCCGCGACACCATCAAAGACCTGCGGACGAAGGAATTTCTTTTCAGCTAAAAGGTATTCACGCGTCGCAAACCAGCCGCGGAAAAGTTGACGCTATACTGTCGAGGAACTCGCTGGAATCACCCATGCCCGCTCTCTGTGCCTTCCCAGCGTGGGTGTAACGATGCCGAAGTCGACAACGAGTGCTGTTTGCGGTTGTTCGCCTGCTCCGTTCCTTCGAGATTGCTCACGCGAACCGCCATCTCCTGTCGTATTCGGCCAGTTTCCATGCGAATCAGGCGCACAACTTCCGGCCGCCTGCGGGGTTTTGCCGGAGAACAGAGCGATTTCGCCCGGCGGATTTCTATGCCGGGACGAACGCCACGGGCCTTGGATAGACGTGCGAGGAGAAAAACCCATGAAGATCAGTAAACCCACCCTTGCGGCGGCGATTCTTGCCGTTGCTTCCTTCGCTCTACCCACATTTGCGCAGAACGATCCTCCCGGCATCGCCGCCCGCGTGGCCTTCCTCAGCGGCCCCGTTTCGCTGGAGGTCCAGGGAGACGACGCCTGGAGTTCTGCTCCGCTCAACTACCCCATGACCAGTGGCGACCGCATCTACATCGAGCCGAACGGTCACGCTGCCGTTCAGATCGGGTCCACCGATCTCCGCCTCTGGGGCGGCACCGACATCACCCTCACCAACCTCAACGAGCAGTACGAGCAGATCGGCATCGCCGCTGGATCCATGCGCGTCCGCGTCTTTGCCATGCAGCCCGGCGGAACGATCGAGGTCGATACGCCCAGCGGCGCGGTCATCATCCAGAATCCCGGCGACTACCGCATCAACGTCTATCCCGGCCAGCAGGCTTCGCTGGTTGCCGTTTATACACGGCACCGTGCAGATCGCCGGCCCCGGCATGAATCAGGAAGTCGACCAGGGCGAAGCCGTCCAGCTCTACGGCGACGATCCTGCCGAAATCGGCCTCGTCGATATGCCGTACTGCCGATGGCCTCGATAACTGGAGCCTGCAGCGCGATCACCACATTCTCGTATTCCATGTCCGGCTCGCTACGTCAGCCACGACATGCCCGGCTATGACGACCTCGACGATTACGGCGACTGGACACCCGCGTCCGACTACGGCCCGATCTGGTTCCCGCGCACCATGCCCATGCGGCTGGCAGCCCTACACCACCGGCCACTGGGCCTATGTCGCTCCGTGGGGCTACACCTGGGTCGACGATGCAGCGTGGGGCTATGCGCCCTTCCACTACGGCCGCTGGGTACAGTGGCAGGGCCGCTGGGGCTGGGTTCCGGGACCGCCGCAAGTCCGTCCCGTCTACGCACCGGCCTTTGTCGCTTTCGTCGGCGGCGGACCAGGGTTTTCGCTCGGCGTCAGCTTCGGTGGAGGCGGCGTCGCTGCGTGGTTCCCGCTCGGCGTGGCTGAGCCCTTCGTTCCCTGGTATCACTGCTCGCCCGCTTACGTGCGCACTGTCAACGTGAGCAACGTCAACATTGCGGTCATTCACAACGTCACCATCGTCAACAACTACAACGTGTTCATCAACCGCGTCGCCACCGCTCGCACGGTGGAGGAGATCCACGTTGAAAACATCACCTATGTGAATCGCGGCCATGTCTTTGCCGTGAACGCAAGCGCCATGAGCTCCGGCGCGCGCGTACAACAGGCGGCGATTCACCTGAACGTGCAGCAGCAGCAGCAACTGGTGCGCGCGCCTATCTCGGTGGCGCGTCCGCCGATGGCGCCGCCCGCTCATATCTCGGTGGGTATTCGGGTCAATGTGTCGGTTGCCGCATCGCGTCCGGTTCTCATGACACCGCATGGCCGCGTTGCTGCCACGCCAGGCGCGAATACGCCGCACTTCGCCGCAGCATCGCTGCCGAAACCAGCTCCCGCAGCCAACATTCGTCCCGCCACCCATGCGGCGGTTCCGAATGTCCATCCCGCCAACGCCAGCCGTCCAGGTCAGCCGGCAGGTCGGCCCGGTCAGCCTGGCAATGCGCAACCAGCGAACCGGCCCGGTCAGCCTGGCAATGCACCGCATCCCGGTGCACCGGCCGTAACTCGTCCAGGAGAACCGGGGCGCACCATGCCATCACCGGCAAACCACCCTGCGGCCCCTGCCAATGCAGCGCATCCGGCGGCCCCGGCGGAAACGCATCCCGGAGCTCCTGCAAATGCGGCGCGTCCTGCGGCTCCGGCACGAGAACCGGCAAGGCCGGCCGCGCAACCCCCGGCAGCGCATCCTGCTCCGGAAACGCGGCCCACCCAGCCTGCTGCTCACCCGGCTCCGGAAACCAGGCCTGCAACTCCGCCAGTTCGGCCCGCTCCGGAAACACGCCCCGCTCCGCAACCGGTTCGCCCGGCCCCCGCGACGCATCCGGCTCCCGCTGCGAAAACCCCTCCGGCCAGAAGAATCCTCCAGCCAAAGCCTGAGGACAAGAACAAGCCCAAGCCGAAGAAGGAGAATCCTCCGCCGCAGCGGTAATTCCACATCCATTCAACCGAGGCCTCGCTACCAGGCGAGGCCTCATTCTTTTGCGTTGAAGATTAGCTCGCGGTGCGCGTGCTCTTTCTGAACAGCGTGTATAAGCGGCACGCCGAGCAGGATCAGCACCGTCCCGATCAGCGAGTTCTTCAGGTTCTCTGCGTAGGAATACACCAAGCAGCACCGCGGCCGCCGCCACAAACAGCGCAGGAATCACCGGATAGCCCCACACGTGAAAGACCTTCTGGCCTTCTTCGCGCCGTCGGTAGAAGAAGATCGTCGTCGCGGTGATCATGTAGAAGAGCCACTCCGCAAAAATCGCCAGCTCAAAAAGCTGCTGGAATCGTCCCACCGCCAGCAGCAGAACCGTCGTCAGCGCGCCCTGCACCATCAGCGACGTCGAAGGGCTCGCAAAGCGCGGACTGATATCCGCCATGCGCCGGAAGAACAGGCCGTCGCGCGCCGCCGCAAACGGCACGCGCGCTCCCGACATAATCGTTCCGTTGAGCGTCACAAAAATGCTCACCGCCATCGCAACGACACCAGCGCCGCGCCCCACGGCCCGGTAATCGCGGCCAGCGCCGTCACTGCGGGCCGTGGCGAAGCTGCAATCGCTGCTGCCGGCAAAATGTACTGGATCGCCGCGTTCGTCGCCATGTACAGCACGCCCACAATGCCCAGGCCCGCAATCAGTGCGATGGGCAAGGCTCGCTCCGGCCGCCGCACTTCGCCCGCCACCATGGTCAGATCGTTCCAGCCGTCATAGGCCCACAGCGCGGCGATCAGCGCGATCATGAATCCGCCAAATCCGCCATGCGCTCCCACAAACGCTGTCTTGAAATTTCCCCAGTGTCCTGCGCCGGAACTGAAGCAGACCCCGGCAATCACCAGAATCAGCACGCCCTTCAACCATGTGAAGACCAGCTGAAAATCTCCGGCCTTGCGAATGCCCAGATAATTGAGTCCGGTAATCAGCCACGTCGCCGCGATTGCAAAAATCTGCGACCACGCCACGGCAAACGGCGCGTGAAAGGCCACGCCATCCAGCCAGCGCAGCGCGGGAAAAATGGCCAGCGTCCGCGCCAGGCCCGTCGTCACGCTCGCAATCGACGCCGGCTTGGCCACCGCGAACCACGTCCACATGTAGAGAAACGCCGGCAGATCGCCGTAGACCCCGCGGATGTACACGTACTCGCCGCCCGCATAGGGCAGCAGCGTGCTCAGCTCCGCGTAGGTCATCGCTCCGAAGAGCGAAAGCAGGCCGCCCGCAATCCACGCCAGATACACCAGGCTCGACGAGCCCGTGGCCCGCATCATCTCCTGCGGAACCAGAAAAATTCCGCTGCCGATGATCGTTCCCACCACAATCGCCGTCGCGTGCGAGGTATTCAGCACCCGCGGCAAGTCAGGTCTGCGGTTCACTTCGTGCGCGGAGTTTTCCAGCAGCGGCCGTCCTCTGGGCTAGTTTTTAGTGGTAGTACTTTTGGTCTTTCCAGTCTGCCGCATAAGTCGTCTTTTCTGCCATGGCAAAGATAGATGGGCCCTCTTTCCCACGGCATGGCCAGCGGGTTATCGCGCACCGCCGCCACTTTGCACGACGCGTAAGCCTCCGCCATCTCCGCAGGCGAGGCTTCCGTCACGACGATCATTTCCTGCCCCGTGTAGCCATGCCAGCCCCACAGCCAGTAATTCTGGTGCCCGCTGATCGCCACCGGCAGGCCGTACTGCGCGCCCAAAATATTAATCGCGCTCGCCTGTCCATAGTTTCCAGCAAAGATCCCGGTGACTGCGCGCTCCTCCGGAGGCAGCGAATTGTAGATCTGCCGTACCTGCTGCACCATCTCCTGCCAGCCAAAGCGATCCGCATAGAACTGCGGCAGAATCGTCGCCGCATGATTCTCAGAGTCCTTCGGCGCGAAGTGCAGCGCCTTCGTATATGCCAGGAATCCTTGGGGCGACAAAATCGGCATCGACAAGGGAAGGATCAGCGCGGTTCCCGCCACCAGCACTACGGCATACACTCCGGCCAGCCAGGTGCGAACGGCGCTCCTGCGATTTGCCGGCAGCCGCCACACTGCGCCCGCGGCAAAGTAAAGCGGGTAGATGGGCGCCAAATAATAATCTTTAGCGTGCAGCGCCATCATCATCGGCAGAAAAATCAAATACAGAACGCCAAGGAATCGCAAGGGCCTGGCAGCTTTGCTCACCAGCAGCCAGATCACACCCGGCAGCCACAGAAAAATCGTCCATGGCGACAGCATCATCACCTGAGCCCATAAGAAATGCACCGGCGTCAGCTTCACGTCCTTGTCGCTGTGCGATACGGCAACCAGCCACTCCAGGGTAGGGAAGTGATAGTGGATTTGCCACAGCAGATTCGGCAGACCCAGCGCAACAATGATTGCCAGACTCAACGCGAACCAGCGGCTCGCCAGCATTTTTCTCTGTGGCGTCAGCAGCAGTGCGATCAGCACCGCCACGAGGAAGAACACTTCGCTCGCCTTGTTCTCAAGGCCCAGCCCCGCGCTCACGCCCAGCACGATCCACCAGAAGCGAACGATCCGCTCCGATCCCGGCGTCTCATACACCGTCGCAATGCGAATCAGCGCCAGCGCGCACGTCATCCAGAAAACCGGGTCGAAGGAGTTCATCGACAGATAGCTGTCGATGCCCAGATAAACGCCGGCCCCGATCACGCCCAGCATGGCCAGCGCCGCCGCGAATCGCTTGCTGCCCGTCCCGACGGCCAGGCCGATCGCCCAAACCAGCGCGCCGGTCAGAAAAACCTTGGCTGCCCCGGCGATGCCGGAGATCAGCCGCAGCGTCGCCATGTGATGGAAGCCGAACAGCATCTCCGTCAGCGCGCGCCTGCAGCGCCACCATCGGCGGCTGATCCACGTACCCAAACGCCAGATGCCGTCCGCACATCAGGTAATACAACTCGTCGCGGAAAATGCCGTACCCGATATGCTGCGAGTACGCGTTGCCCACCACCTGAATCGCCAGCTTGACGAAGGCCAGCGCCAGGCAGATCCACAGGAAGTGGCGAAAGCTTGCGCGTTCCGCAGCAGGAGCATCAGTTTGAAGGGGAATCGTTGTCATCATTGTGGACACGCCGGGGATTGCAGTTCGCATTAGAATACGCGGCGCGCCCGCAAAAGTTCCTGGCGAAGCCCGTCAGGCACCCAGGCAATCCGAGACTCGAAGTGTTACCTCCATTTGACCCCACAGTCCGCCCCCGTAGCACTGAGGTGGAATGTCCCCCTTTACCAAAAGTTCCTATGCTCCTATCTGTAGCCGCACGGCTGCGTATGGAGAACGACAATGCTGTTCAGCATGGCCCACATTACGCTGAAGGTTGGTTATTTCTGGATCGTGCTGAACCTGGCCGCCATCGCCTTCTTTACCGTCCTCTTCTATGCCGAGCAGAAGTACGAAGCCTGCCGGCGTCGCCGCATCCTCAAGTCGGCCAGCCTCGCTCCCGTGGTTGTTATTTCGACCCGCTAGCCCCGTACCCATCGCTGATAGAATCGTAAGGACGCCCTCGCGATCCACGGAAACCTGCGGATGAGCGGAGGACCGGGCGGTTAGCTCAGCTGGTTAGAGCGCCTGCCTTACAAGCAGGATGTCGGGGGTTCGAGTCCCTCACTGCCCACCATCCCTTTTCGACAATATGCGGCCGCTAAGCCTGATTTGTGGGGAACCGCAAAACGTTTCTCAGGCCGCCGATGCCAACGTAAAAGAAGAAGAGCGTCGCGGCCCCGAAGATGAGGACGAAAATCCAGTCACCCCCCATCCACTCCAGCACGCACGCCTTGAAGACATAGATCCCACACGCCACAGACAGCAACGATAAAATCGCGAATCCGCTACGTTGTAACAGGGTGAGCGACTCGCCATCCTTGAGCCATGCCCGATTAATCGTATTGGTCTGCCGCTCTGCCGCCTGCACCGGATCGTGTCCGTGATAAGCGTGCGGCAAATCGTCCAATTCGGGGCGTCGTTCTGGCATGACTCTTTGTACGCCCTCGGTCCGCAGCCGGTCCAATCGTGATGCCTGCAATATGGTCCCACGCCAGAGGATCCGCTCACCGCACGCACCAGAATTCCATCAGCGGCCCGTGTACGCTCGCGCTATCCTCTAACTAACACCTGCCTCTATGCGCCGCTTCCTCTCCCTCCGCGATTTCGACTGGACCCTTCTCGGCTTCGTGTTGATCCTTTCCGTCATCAGCGTCTTCGAAATCTACAGCGCCACCCTGCACACCAAGTTCCACGGCTTTCAGAAGATGCAAATCCTCTGGATCCTCGGCGGCCTTGTGGCCATGTTCGTCATGTCCGTCGTCGACTACCACAAGCTGCTCAACGCCATTTACTGGATCTACGCCTTCTGCCTCGTCTCGCTCGTCGCCGTCCTCGCCGTCGGCACCCGCGTCATGGGTGGCAAGCGCTGGATCAAACTCCCCGGCGGCATCCACTTCCAGCCCTCGGAGTGGGTCAAGCTCGTCCTCATCGTCCTCGTGGCCCGCTATTTCTCCAATCTGGCTGGACGTCCCCTCATGTGGAGCGACATCCTCAAGGCCATCGCCCTCGTCGCCGTGCCCATGCTGCTCGTTCTCAAGCAGCCTGACCTCGGGACGGCGCTCACCTACACCCCGGTCCTGCTCCTCGGCCTCTTCCTCGGCGGCATCGACATGAAGAAGGGCGGCATCCTGCTGCTTGTCCTGCTTCTCGGCGTCGGCATTGTCTGGAAGAGCGGGAAAATCCTTAAGCCCTATCAGAAGGCCCGGCTCACCAGCTTCGTCAACCCGGACGACGACCCCCGCGGCACCGGCTACCAGATCCGCCAGTCCCTGATCGCGGTCGGCGACGGCGGCGTTTTTGGGCGCGGCGCCAACCACGGCACCCAGACCCAGGGCGATTTTCTGCCCATCCCCTACACCGACTTCATCTTCGCCGCGTTCAGCGAGGAACATGGCTTCGTGGGCGCGATCCTTGTCCTCCTGATATACTTCCTCATACTGATGCGTTTGATTCAAAACGCTCAGACAGCCGCGGACCTTCCAGGCGCTTTCCTGGTAATGGGCGTGGCGGCGGTCCTCATCTTTCAAATCGCCGTCAACGTCGGGATGGTCCTGGGGCTGATGCCGGTAACCGGAATCCCTCTGCCTCTTATGAGTTACGGAGGTTCTTCGGTTCTGTTCACGTTCCTGGCTTTGGGCATGGTGATGAATGTCCGCATGAGCCGCTTCGTGAACTGATGGGCACACAGGTTTTTGTTTTGACCAGCAAGGCCCGCAGATGCGGGCGCAGGTTTTGAATTAACGAAGTTTATAACCGGCCAGGTGGATCAATCCGGGCCGGGCAGGATCAGGAAATGGGCGTTCAGAGACGGGTAACGACCCCGCCACGGCTGACGGCTGAAGCGGTCACAAACTCTCTGCGCGCGAACGACTTCCCCAATCGAAGGTACTCACTCAGCGTTCCCTCGCCGCTGGTTTCTCCGCCGCGCCCCAGCGCAGCCCGCGAGACCCGCGATACCGGCCCGCTCGCGAACCGTCAAAGTCGTTCCTCTGCCACACCCGGTCTTTTCCGGTAATCCGGTTTGGTCCGCCTCGGCACATTGAGGCGGAATGGCAAAAGAGATTTGTATATCCAGCACGCCGCACGAAACGCGGCTTGCAATTCTTGAAGACGATCAGCTCGCAGAGATCTACTACGAGCGCGAAAATGAATACACCCTAGCCGGCTCCATCTATAAGGGCCGCGTCACCCGCGTGCTTCCCGGCATGCAGTCCGCGTTTGTCGATGTCGGACTCGAGCGCGACGCTTTCCTCTACGTCACCGATTTCCTCGAAGAGCAGGAAGAAGATTCCGCTGACTTCGAACGATCCGATGCAACCGGCGGCGGCCGCAAACGCGAATCCAGCGATAACCGCGGACCCCGCGAACCACAACAGCGCGATCAGCGCCCCCGCTCTGCGGAGTCCTCCGTCGAGCCGGAACTTCAGGCTTCCGAAGCGGCCCCGCGCAGCCAGGATCGCGCGCCTCGTTCTACTGAAGGCCGATCTGCTGAAGGCGATGCCGATGGCCGCCGCTGGCAGGGTGGCCGTCGTGGACGCCGTATGCGCGGTGGCCGTGGCGGTTCCCGCGACGAACGGCCCCGTGACGACCGTCCCCGCGATGATCGTCCCCGCGACGATCGTCCGCGCGATGATCGTCCGCGCTCCGAACGCACCCTCGAATCCCCTGAGATCGTGGCAGAGGCCATTTCCGCGGAGCCCGTCATTCTTCCCGAACGCGGCGCGCCCGGCGGCATTGCTTCCCACAATCTCCCCATCGTCCTTCCCGGCGAGTCGCTGTCGAAGTACGGCCGACGTCCGGAAGCCAGCCCATCCCCGGTCGCCAGTTCTGCGCCGAGCGCTGCGCCCACAACTCCGGCGCGTCCCATCCCCGGCGCCAGCTTTGCCAAGCCTTCCACCCAGGTGGAAGTGCCGACCGGCTGGGACGGCGGCGCCACGCTTCCCGGCGAGACGCTTTCCCGCCATCGTCGCTCTGATTCTCGTCAGTCTGAATCACGTTCCACATGGACCCCGGAACCAACGGCTGCTGCCGAACCCGTAGCCGGCGCCGTTCCCGAAGCCGTCGCGGCCGTTGAGACGCCCGAGCCACCCGTGCAGACCGAAACCGCATGGTCCGCCGAGCCGTTCGAATCGAAAGAGCCCGCACCGGTTGTCGAAAAGGCCTACGCCGCACCCGTTGAGACGGTCCTGGAACCCGAACCCGCGCCGGTTGCCGAAGCCGCTGCACACCACACAGAACCCGTCGAAGCCGCCTCTCATGAACTCGTGCACGAGGAAGAAGTCCACGAATACGAGCCCGAAGAAGCCTCGGCCACGCATCGCGTAGAAACGCCGCGCAGCGAGTTGCGCTTCAGCCCTCCCCTCTGAAGAAGGAAGAGGTCGAGGAAATCGTCGAGGAGGAGCAGACTCCTGAGGAATTGCAGGCCAGACCAGTTCCATCCGGAATCGGTCGCGACCGCAGAATCCGAGCCCCACTCGCCCGAAGCGGAAGTCGTTCGCCAGCTCTTCGGCTACGCTCCCGGCATGGGCGGCGTCATCGAAGAAGAAACCATCGACGAAGACGAATACGACTTCGAACCCATCGCCGGCGAAGCCGACGAGCACGGCCCCGAGGAAATGGAAGAGGAGACCCTCGACCAGGCCGCGACCCTCGGCGAAGGCATGCGCGATGTCCACATCGATCAGCGCCTCGGCTACAGCCGAGCCCTCCGAAGCCGACGAAGAAGAAGAGGAAGGCGACGAACTCGAAACCGGCTTCGCCGAAGGCGAAGAGTAGGACGAAGAGAGCGACACGGGGAATCCGAAGGCGAAGAAGGCGACGAGGAAGGCTCAGAAGAGCACGCTACCGAAGCTGGCGGCGAGCCGGCTCGCCGGTGGCGAAGCTCCTGCTCCCGGCCGCCGCGAAGGAGGCCGCCGATTCGATCGTCGCGGAGGCCGCGGAGGACGCCAGCAGAGGGCGGAGGACCTCGCCGTCACAGTGGGCGCCGCCCCAACATGCAGACCTCCGACCTGCCCATCATCAGCGAACTGCTGAAGCAGGGTCAGGAAATCCTGGTCCAGATCGCCAAGGAGCCCATCGCCCGCAAAGGCGCGCGCATCACCAGCCACATCGCGCTCCCGGGCCGCTTCCTCGTCTTCATGCCGACCGTCAACCACGTCGGCGTGTCGCGCAAGATCGACTCCGACGAGGAGCGCCAGCGCCTCAAGCGCATCCTGGTCAGCGAGAAGGGAACTGCGTCGGGCGGCTTCATCGTCCGCACCGCAGCCGAAAGCGCCAGCGAAGAGGATCTCCGCGCCGACCTGCGCTTCCTCATCAACCTGTGGGCCGAGATCAAGCAGCGCTCCGACAATGCCAAGGCGCCTGCCCTCATCTACCACGACCTCAACCTCATCGAGCGCATCCTGCGCGACCAGGTGAGCGACAACTTCTCCACCATCTGGGTCGACAGCGAGACGGAATACGAACGCATCGTTCGCTTCCTCAATCGCTTCCAGCCCTCGCTCGTCCGACGCGTCAAGCTCTACACCAAAGAGACGCCGCTCTTCGAGCAGTTCGGCATCCAGGAAGAGATCAGCAAGGCCCTCAAGTCCAAAGTCTGGCTCAAATCCGGCGGCTCCATCGTCATCAACCAGACGGAAGCCCTTGTCGCCATCGACATCAACACCGGCAAGTACGTCGGCAAGACCGCCCGGCTTGAGGACACCATCCTCAAGACCAACCTCGACGCCATCCCCGAGATCGTTCGTCAGGTGCGCCTGCGCGACCTCGGCGGCATCATCGTGATCGACTTCATCGACATGGATGAGCGCCGCAACCGGCAGAAGGTCACCCAGGCTCTCGAAGACGCCCTCAAGGCCGACCGCGCCCCATCCAAGGTCCTGCAGTTCAACGACTTCGGGCTGGTCGCGATCACGCGCAAGCGCGTCAAACAGTCGCTGGAGCGGACCCTCAGCGTGCCCTGCATCACCTGCACCGGCACCGGCATGGTCAAGAGTCCCACCACCGTGGCCAACGAGATCTACACCGAGATGCGGAAGATGATGCGCCACTTCGAACGCAACGACGTTCTGCTGCGCGTTCATCCTGAAGTCGTCAAGGTGCTCAAAGCCGCCAACGGAAAGTGGCTGAACGAGCTGGAAGAGATGACCACCAAGACGATCATCGTAAAGAGCGATCCGGCCTTGCCACCGGAGCAATTCGATATTCAGGGCTAGATTCCCGGGGTCCCCGGCGAGCGCGGGTGCTCGCTGGGGTGGCAAGCGGCCAGTATCGGAGGAAGGGCGCGGCGCCATCCGCGCCTTTTCCGTTCAGATACGATAGTGGCTAAGCCGGACGCCGCCAAAATGCGTCAAAATACGTTCGGCTGTGCAACTTACCCGCGGATCAAGTGTCCAATACTTTGCGGAAGCAGGTTCTTAGCCTCTTCCGTTTTCGGTTTCCTAAATTCAAACAAACGAAGGGGTTCTTAAATGGTTGCGAACCGTGATCGTTCTTGCCCGCTACCGCGGCGCATGCTGATTGCCGCTTCCGCTCTTGCCCTCGGGCTTTCGCTCAGTGCTGCAGCTCAGTCAACATCGTCGTCCGACAACTCCGCCACTCTCCCCAGCTATTCCAGCTCCAATTTGAGCGCGTATCTCAACCCCGACGGCCTGCTCGGCGGCGGTTCCTCTTCCGCTGCGCCCGTCGCGGCCATCGCTTCCCCGCAGTACGGCGGCAAGCAGCAGTCGCCACAGTATCCCGGCTACGAGAGCCGGTTCAGCCACATTGCCTTCGAGGCGGGCGGCGGATTCAGCATTCCGGTCGGGCCGGATACCAACTACAACAGCGCCGAACTGGCCAGTGGCTATCTCGCCCCCAGTGAGGGAATCGGCTACAACTTCAACGTCGGCGGCGGCTGGAGCTTCACCAAGCACTTCGCGACGCTCCTCGAGTTCTCTTTCTACCGGCAGAGCATACCCGGCGGCTATCTCACCGCGCTTTCGAATGCCAGCGGCACCACCGCCTCCGGATCCTCCCTTGGCGGCAACATCAATACCTGGGACCTCTCTCTGGAGCCGGTCTACTACTTCATGGCGCGCCATTCTTCGGGCGCCTATGTCACGGGTGGTGGCGGCTTCTATCGGAAGGTCACCAATTTCACCGAACCGGTGGATGAGCTGCAGCTTCTATGGCTACTGCTACGGCGTGCCAACGACAGTTGACCACTTCTCCTCGAACCAGGGAGGCGCGAACCTCGGCCTTGGCTGGTATTTCAAGGTCTTCGGCCCCGACAGCAATGCTAAGTTGTTCGCTGAGGCGCGGTACGTTTGGGTCGACTCGCCCAAGCCCGTCGCTTCCAATTACTTCCAGGGCGAGGGCACCGAAGAACTCATCCCCGTCTCCTTCGGCATTCGTTTCTAACCGATAAGCCTCCTTGCCTTCGCCGCGACCATCACGGCGAAGGCAGGCGTGCCTGACGCTTCCGTTCCCCAGCCACGTTCCCCGGTCCCGGCAAGCGCCAACGTGCGGAGCAATCCCCGTGAAGTTTCCGTTCGCGAGCAGTATCGCGCTCGCCCTGAGCTTTTCTATCGCCGTCCTGGCCGCAGGGTGCGGCGTTACCCAGGGCACTGACCCGCCTCCCCCGGTTTCGTCCCCAACCCAACCCCCTCCCGTCGCCACCCATCAGGGTTCTGTCTCCATCGCTCCCCAGTATGTAGCGCTGGCTCCTGGCCAGAAAGTGCACTTCGTTGCGACCTCCACCACCGGCGGGACTTTGCAGTGGTCGGTCAACAACGTTCCTGGCGGCAGCGCCGGTCTCGGCACCGTCGACTCCTCCGGCAACTACACCGCGCCAGCCCAGATCCAGCAGAGTTTCAACGCGGTCATTACCGCGGCCCTCGCCTCTGCCCCTCAGCAGAGTTACGCAACCGCCGTTGCATCCATCATTGAGTATGGCGTTATCTATCCCACCGCAAACCCGCAGGTAGATCAGTATGCGATCTACCTGCCCGTGCCCGGACGGGTTTCGGTCGACTTCGGCACGTCCACATCCTACGGCCTGAACACATGGCAGGTGCCGACGCCCACACCGTATGGAGGCCAGGTCAACGTCTACGTTGCCGGCATGCGCTCCGCGATTCCATACCACATGCAGGCGCAGATCACATTGAATGATGGCGCCGCCTTTACCGACGTCGATCATGCCACCTTCGCCTCCGGCCTGCCGCTCATCGCGGGCACTCCGCCAGTCACCAGCCCGGTGGTCGTTTCCGGCTCAGGAACCCCCGCGCCCGGCATCGAGTTGTGGAACACCCTTCTTCCCCAGGGAACCACACAGGCCTTAGCCACCGACCTCCAGGGCAACGTGATTTGGACCTACACCTACCAGGGTTCAGTGCTTGACGACGTTCAGGGATACCAGCTATTGCCGGATGGCAACATGCTCATGACCATCTCCTATCTCTCGTCGCTCTCCTCTGCGGCCTCCTCGGGGACAGGAATCATCAATGCCGTGCGCGAAGTGGATCTCGCCGGTAACACCGTCCGCGAAATCGACATGGACACGTTGAACCAGAAGCTGGCGGCCGCCGGCTTCAAAGACTCCGACGGCAGCGCTTATCAGCTCAGAAGCTTTCACCACGACGTCCTCCCCCTCCCCAATGGCCATTGGGTGCTGCTGACCGCATATTCGAAAAGCTTCGCCAACCTTCCTGGCGAATCCGGTACCACGTCCGTCCTCGGCGACGTCCTCGTCGACGTCGATCAGAACCTCAATCCCGACTGGGTGTGGAACAGCTTCGATCACCTCGACATCAACCGCCATCCGATGAACTTTCCGGACTGGACGCATTCCAACGCGCTGCTCTATTCCAGCGACGACAACAACCTCCTGCTCTCCATCCGTCACCAGAACTGGATCATCAAAATTGATTTCAACAACGGGCACGGATCCGGCAACGTGCTCTGGCGCCTCGGCGAAGGCGGCGACTTCAAGCTCATTGGCGCCACCGATCCCACCGATTGGTTCTACGCTCAGCACGGTATGTCGTACTTCACGGCCAACACCACTGGCATTTTTAATCTCGGTGTCCTCGACAACGGCAACGACCGCATCTTTCCGCTGCCCACCGGGCCGGTCTTTTGCAAGCCGGATGCTCCGGCCACCGCGCAATGCTATTCAACGATGCAGGTACTTCAGGTTAATGAAGACAACATGACCGCCACCATGGTGACGCACTACGTCCCACCGGATACCTACTTCAGCTTCTTTGGCGGCAGCACGCAACGACTCGCCAATGGCGATATCCAGGCCGATTTCTGCGCGCCGCTCTCCGGCGCCATCGTCCAGGAACTCGACCCCACCGCGTCGCAGGTTGTGTGGCAGGGAACCACTCCAAAGGCCGCCCAGTTCCGCGTCGAACGCATCCCCAGCCTCTACCCCGGCGTGCAGTGGTAGCGACCACGCGATCGCCGCAGCCGTAGCGGCTGATCCCGCATTCAGATTAGAGGGGGATTGTTGAAGACGCCGCGAGCAGGAGCAATTCCGCTGACCGCCTTATCGCCGACCGTCTCACCGCTGGCCGCTTCTTAGCTGACCGCTTTAGCGCTGTCTCTTCACTTCCAGCTAACCGCCAGCTGCCAGCGCAAGTTCCGCACCGCCGTCTTGCGCAGCACGCGCTCGTACTCTTCCAGTTCGGCAACAATCGCCGCTGTGTCCGCGCCCATCGCCGTCGGTGCTTCTCGTCAGAAAATCGTGCAGCGTGCAAATGGTGATCAGTCCGTCTTCCGGCGTAAACCATTGCGGAGGCGGCAGCGTGCGCGCCCATTCCGGATCGCCCGCGCCTTCTTCCAGCAGCAGCGCCATCGAATTCTCGTCGGCTGAGAAGAATTCGAGCAGGGGTTTCACTCCAAGGCGAAGCGACAATTTTTCCAGGGCATCTTCGTTACGCGCCAGCGCATGGCCGTTGACAAAAATGTCGAACCCGGGGTCCTCGCCTTCCACGACAATGTACATCGAAGCGCTCATTTGCGGTCAGTCTACCTGATTTGGGGATGCGAGTAAGCCCCCTGATGTTGCGTCGTTGCCAGAAGAGTAAACGCCCCCGGCCCTTCAGCGCACGCGTTTTCCAGGCCGCCAAAACCCCTCAACGCCAACAAAGAAAAAGGGCCGGATGGCAAAGCCACCCAACCCGTTTTCCTGACAACTCACAACTGATCACTGACAACTTTTCTTACTGCGGTCCGCGGCCACCACCACTGCCGCCGCCCGGTCCGCCTGGACGCCGTCCGCGACGCCGGCGCCGGCGCTGCTGTCCACCCGGTCCGCCGCCCGGTCCACCCGGACCACTGGGGCGCCGATCGGCATTCACCGGAACCGGCACGCCATCCGCGCGGTTGAAGTTGATTTCCTCGCCTTCCTCTTCCGGCCCATCGTTGTCGTCGAAGTCTTCGCCACCTTCGATCATGATGGTGCTCGCATTGGAAGTCGGCTGCCGCTCTTCCGGAGCCGGACGCGGTGCACGAGGCGGACGCGGTGCGCGGGGCTGTTCGTCCCGTGGACCGCGATCGGCCGGCGCACCTTCTGCAGGCGCTGCCGCCGCGGCGAAATCACCACCCTGCCCACCCGCGTTCGGATCAGGCAAGCCCAGCTTCTGCCGCTGCTCTTTCAACACAGCCTTGCGCGACAGCTTGATGCGGTTGCCTTCCACGCCCAGCACCTTCACCATCACCTGATCGCCTTCGCGCAGCTCGTCTTTCACTTCGCGCACGCGATGCTCGGCGATTTCGCTGATGTGCAGCAGGCCGTCCGTTCCGGGGAACAACTCGACGAACGCGCCAAACTCCGCGAGCCGTACCACTTTGCCGAGGTAAACCTTGCCAACCTCGGGCACCGCGGTCAGATCGTTGATCATCTGCAGCGCCTTCTTCAGGCCTTCCTCGTCGCTCGACGCCACATTCACGCGACCCGTGTCGTCCACGTCGATCTTGACCTGCGTCTGCTCGATGATGCCGCGAATCGTCTTGCCGCCCGGCCCAATCAGATCGCGAATCTTGTCGGTCGGTATCTGAATGGTGCGAATCTGCGGTGCGAACTTCGACTTCTCCGTCCGCGCTCCGGTCAGCGTCGCTTCCATCGTGTCCAGCAGGAACAGCCGTCCGCGCTTCGCCTGCGCCATCGCTTCGCGCATGATCTGCCCGGTGATGCCGCCGATCTTGATGTCCATCTGCAGCGCGGTAATGCCCTTGCGCGTGCCGGCGACCTTGAAGTCCATATCGCCGTAGTGATCTTCAGCGCCCGCAATGTCGGTCAGGATGGCGTAATCGTCGCCTTCCTTCACCAGACCCATCGCGATGCCCGCCACCGAGGCCTTGAGCGGAATGCCCGCATCCATCAGCGCCAGGCTGGCTCCGCAGACCGAAGCCATCGACGAGGATCCGTTCGACTCCAGAATGTCGGAAACCACACGCAGCGAATACGGCGACTCTTCTTCCGTCGGCAGCACCGCGCTGATCGCGCGCTCCGCCAGCGCTCCGTGACCGATTTCGCGGCGTCCTACGCCGGTCATGCGGCCCGTCTCGCCCACCGAGAACGGCGGGAAGTTGTAATGCAGCATGAACTTCTTCCGCTGCTCGCCTTCAAACGACTCCAGCCGCTGCGAGTCGTCCGTGGTGCCCAGCGTTGCCGTCACCAGCGCCTGCGTCTCGCCGCGTGTGAACAGGGCCGAGCCGTGCGTGCGCGGCAGTACGCCCACTTCGATCGAGATCGCGCGGATCTCGTCGAATGCGCGATGATCCGGCCGGACCCGCTCCTTCGTAACCTGCTCGCGGAACAGCTTCTCGCGCAGCGCTTCGTAGTAGTGCGCCACCTTCTTCTTGCGCGGCCGCGGCGTCCGCTCCTTCCGGAACTTCCGCCTTCAGCTCGTCCTGAATCGCCTTCACCAGATCCTGGCTCTCGAGCTTCGGATGCGCCTTCGTGTCCAGTGCGTCCTTCAACCGCGCGCCGACTTTGGCGTTCATCGCTTCAAAGTAGGTGTTGTCGAACTCCGGAGCCTTCACTGCGCGCTTCGTCTTGCCCGCGCGCGAAACCAGGTCCTTAATCGCCGCGACAATCTTCTTGATCTCGGCGTGACCGAACTCGATCGCGTCCACCACCACTTCTTCCGTGGCTTCGGCGCGCCGCTCTCGATCATCACAATGCCGTCTTCGGTGCCCACCACCGTGATGTTGATCGTGCTCGTCTTCCGTTCCGCATACGACGGGTTGATCACGAACTCGCCGTTGATCTGTCCCACGCGCACGGCGCCAATCGTCGTCGAGAAGGGAATATCCGACAAAGCCAGCGCTGCGCCGGCCGCGTTAATGCCAATGATGTCGGGATCGTTCTCTTTGTCCGCGGAAAAAACCAGCGCGATAATCTGCGTCTCGTTGCGGAAGCCTTCCGGGAACAGCGGGCGGATCGGCCGGTCAATCTGACGGCTGGTCAGCACTTCGCGCTCGCTCGGGCGGCCTTCCCGCTTAATGAATCCGCCAGGGATGCGTCCACCGGCATACGCGTACTCGCGATAATCAACGGTGAGTGGGAAAAAGTCGATGCCTTCGCGGGGATCCGGTGAGGCGACGGCGGTAGCCAGCACAACGGTGTCACCCGAGGTGACCAGTGCAGCTCCCGACGCCTGTTTGGCCATGCGGCCCGTCTCAAAATGCAGTCGCTTGCCGCCGGCAAGCTCGACCGTAACTTCCTGTTTCATATTGTCTCCATTTCTCTCAGTGGAACCTGGCGCGGGTGGGGCGTCCGTCGCGCGGGATGCGATGGGCAGTCGGGAAAGAGCGCCTCGGCCTGGTTCAAGGCCTGTAAAGATGTGCTGCGGGGTTTAGCTGGGAGAACCGTTTGCGTGCGGCTCTCACCCTCTATGCTCTCGTCGGTTGCTCGTCGTGCACGCGCCGTGACGTCGCCGCGCGTGCTATTTGCGAATGCCCAGTTTGCCAATCACGGTCCGGTAACGTTCCGAATCGTGGGTTTTCAGATAGTCCAGCAGGCGACGGCGCTTGCTCACCATCATCAGCAAGCCGCGGCGCGACGCATGGTCCTTCGCGTGTGTCTTGAAATGTTCGGTCAGGTCGCCAATACGCTCGCTCAGAACCGCAATCTGCACTTCCGGGCTTCCGGTATCGGAATCATGGGTGCGATATTGCGCAATTACTTCGGATTTTTTTTCGGGTGCCAGCACGTCCGTGCGTACTCCTATAAATTTCAGCGATTACACTTCCTAAGTGTCTGCCCCAAGAGTAACATGGCCCGCCCCCGCGCGCCACCTGCCGATGCGGCATTTCTGACCGCCCGCTGAACGCTCGATTGAGACGCTTTACGCCCGCGCCGTCAGCCTTCGCAGCCCCACTCCCGCATAGGCTCCCGCCAGCGGGAAGAGCAGAATCACCACGTAGCCGAATGGTCCCCGGCGTCATCGTGTGCGCGGCGACCCGCGCCAAAACCAGATGCAGCGGAACCCAGCACCCCAATCGCCAGCGCCCACAACCAGGGCCGTCGCGGCCCTGCCAATCCCATGCAGCCCCGCGCTCAGCACCAGACACCCGACCGTTACTCCCGTGTCATCCCAGTGCGGCCGCGCATCCATCCACGCAATGGCGAGCCCAAACAACAACGCAATCAGGAAAAGAGTCGCATCGTAGCCGCGCCGCTGAGTCAATCCGTCCATCCAATTCGCCTCGAATGACCGCCATTTTCCGATCCAGCCGCCCTGAGGACAAGAAAAATCGCAAATGGTTCGAAATTCTGCTTGACATCACTACTGTGTGTCGCATAGTGTATGTCACATAAGAGTTACCGCACGGTACAGACCTATGAACCCCGAAACCCTCGATAACCTTCGCCTGGAACTCCGCCGCGGCTGCCTCGTTCTCGCCGTCCTCGCCGCCCTCCGTTCCGAGCAATACGGTTACACCCTCCGCAAAGCCCTCGCCGAGCAGGGCATGGACATCGACGAAGGCACGCTCTACCCGCTCCTCCGCCGCCTCGAATCCCAGGGCCTGCTGGCCAGCGAATGGCGCGAGCACGAAAAACGCAACAAGCGTTTCTACCGCCTCTCCGCGGAAGGCGAGCCCGTCCTCACCCAGTTGCTGGCCGAATGGCAGAGCATCGACACCTCCATCCGCGCCGTCATCACGAATCAAGCCATTACGAATCCCGACATCACGAATCAAGAAATCGCCACCCACGAAACGAAGGAGCCATCCAATGGATCTCATCCCACGCTACCTGCAGGCCGTTAAATTCTGGCTGCCCAAGAAGCAGCAGGACGACATCATCGCTGAGCTTTCCGAAGATATCCGCGCCCAGATCGCCGAGCGCGAAGCCGAGTTCGGCCGCCCGCTCTCCGAGCCCGACATTGAAGCGCTCCTGCGCCAGCGCGGCTCGCCCATCGCGGTGGCCAACGGTTATCTGCCGCAGCATTCGCTGATCGGGCCGCAACTCTTTCCCATTTACACGTTCGTACTCAAGATCGTCGCGCTCTGCATTCTCGTTCCGGCAGGCCTCATCTGGCTTTTCGCCATCGCCAACGCGGCTCTCGGGATGCAAGCGCGTCACTGGGCCGTGCTCAGCGCAGCAACGTGGGGCGGCCTGTGGACGAGCCTCTTCTGCGCGCTCGGTATCGTCACCATGGTCTTCGCCGTCCTCGAGCGCAGCAGCGTGAAGACCGAGATCTTCGAAAAATGGAACCCGCGCAAGCTCCCACCCGTGCGCAATCCTCACGCCATTCCGCGCTCCTCATCCGTCATTGAGATTGCGGTGAACCTTTGCTTCCTCGCGTGGTGGGCGTCCACCATGGCCTCGCCCTTCAACTTTCACTTCGGCAGCGTCACGCTCTCGCTCACGACCGCGTGGACCTGGTTCTTCTGGGCCATCCTGCTGCTCACCTTAGCCAGTGCCGTCGTGGCGACGGTCAATCTACTGCGGCCATACTGGACACCCGGCCGCGTGGTCGCGCGCCTCTGCCTCGACGTCGCCGGCGCCGTCTTCTTCTGCTCGCTCCTTAAGGTGAATATCGTCGCCGCCATCAACTGGCCCAGTGCCACGCCGGCCAAAGCGGCCTTCCTGGTCAACTCCATCAACCACTGGCTCGCGGTCTCGTTCCCTTACGCGCTGGTCGTCTGCGTTCTCATCGCTGCAGCGAACGTCTGGCGTCTGATTCACCTCATGCGCAGGTCCACCGGGCAGCCGATGAAGGCTGCGCTGGTTTAGCAGAAACGGAAAAGAGGAAGGGAACTACGGCGTCGCGACCGCCGCGCCGCCGTAGCTCGAAAGAACCTTCCCCTGCAGATTGAGCAACAGCATCGCTCCCCGCTGCGCACTGAGCTTGAACTGGATGTGCGCGTGGGTGCGATTGTCGGTGAGATCGACCTGCTGATCGTCCGCCGATTCGTTGCTGAAGGAGTAGAGGACAGCGTCGTCAAGCTCCGTGGGGAAAGCGAGAACGGCAGGAGACCGATCCGGGGAAAAAGTCGTTTGATCACGAGAGTTGTACGATTCGGCGACTCCTGCTTCACGAAGCGCATACGCGTAAAGGTCCGCCGCCGATTCGAAGCCGTCGGCGAAATCAATCGGCTCGGAGATCCATAGGATGCGGCCGGAGCCGTGTTGCACAATGCAGGGCTCCGCAGGAATCTTGCAGCCAGTTTCGTCAGGAGAGAAACGCATGGTCTCGATAGCCGATTGCTGGACCGCTGCCGGATAGCTAAGGTCGTAGGGAAGAGTCTTGTCCCCGTTGCCAACCTCGATCTCCGAACCCCGCACAATCAGCGGCGCCACCTCCGCCTTAATCCCCAGCGGCGTAAGCCGATCCACCGGCTGCCAATGCTCATCCCGATTCACCGGGCCCGTCACCAGCAACGTTCCGCCCTTCGCCACGTACTCCATCAGCTGATCCCACGCGGGTTGCGACAACCCCTGTGGCGAAGGCAGAATCACCAGCTTCGGCGAACCCAATTCCGCCAGCCGATTCTCCGGCAACATGCGTAACGGTGTGTGATCGTAATAGGCCATCGTGCGCAGCGCCTTCTTCTGCGCATCCAGCGCCAGCCCGCCCATCACCGAATACAGCAGCGTCTGCGACGTCACCATCGTCACATCCGGCGGCATAATTTTCGTGAACGACTGCGGACTCTTCGCGACAAACGCCGCAAACCCCGCCAGCACCCGCGCCTCCGGCTTCTCCGTTCCATCCGGACGCATCGCGCCAATCGGAATCTCGTTGTCGTTCGCCATGTACGCGTTCACGTTCCACACCCACTCCAGCGCCCCCGCGCCCTGCGCAAACGAGATGGCCAGCTTCCGCTCCAGCTGCCAGCTCTCCTCCTCCGCGCTCAGCCGCAGATGATCGTCCATCGTCAGCCGCCGCTGCTCGCCCGTCTCCTGGATCAGCATCGGCTTGCCCGGAAACTTCGGCGCCAGCGACGCCCACAGAATCGCGTCGTAATCCCACCAGGTGTGGTCCGCCGTAAAGTCAATGTCCGGCCCATAAAACGCCGGAGACAAGCGTCCCGCCACGCCGCCCTCATCCTGCCCCACGGTGATCAGCTGTGCCGATCCTGTCCCGCGAATCATCGCCCGCATCTGCTTCACCCAGCCGTCAAACACGCTCTGCGTGAACAGCCAGTAGTCGTAATCCTTCAGCGGATTGAAGCCGCTCCGCACCGCATCCTCAGCAAACGCCGCAGCCTGCGGCAGCGCCAGCGGATCCTGCGCGGCCTGCTTCCGGCGACTGCGCCGTCGGCTTCGCCTGCAAATTGCGCCCAATCCCCAGCGAAGGTTCAGCAATGTCCTGCAAATACTGCGCGCGGTCCGGATACCGATCCGCCAGCCACTTCTTCCACGCGGCCTTCTCGAAGGGATCGTAATCCGGCAGCGTCCGCCACTCGTTCTTGTTCGCGCTCGGCTCGTTGATCAAATCCCACGCCAGAAACGGCACGTCATGAAATTTCGCAACCAGCGACTGCGCGTAGAGCGTCTCGTTGTGCAGCGCCACCGGATCGAGGTACCCATTCTCCCCGCCCCACGTGTCGGGATAAAACGCGAACAGATTGAACTGAACCGGCAATCCGTTGTGCCGCGCGCACATCAGAAACGCTTCGATGGTGCGCAGCCCGTCCTCGCTCACCTTGCCATCCGGCGCCAGTTCTTTCGCCCACGCCGTCCACAATCCCGTGCGGATCATGTTCAGCCCCGCGCCGTCGAATCTGCGCCATGTCGTGGTCCCACACGTACGCATTCGGCAGCATCAGATACATGCGCGACACATCGCTCGACATATACGTCGTGCCGACGATCGGCAGCGGCTTGCCGTCGAGCTGAAAATAATCGCTCCCCACCGTCAGCTTCGGCCCCGACAGCAGATAATTAAAATCCCGCATCCAGAATCCCGAGCGGTACACACGCAGCGGTTCTCCATTCGCGCGCATCAGCGTCGCTTCGACCGTGTGGAACCCGCGCCCGGTGCCGGCCTTCGCATTGAGCGTGTACGTCTGCTCGGTGGAGGGCGTTTCATCCTCCAGCACCTGCCCGTCTTCATCGGTCACGCGAATGTGCAGACGATCCGCGACGCGCGATTCCTGCAGCGCACCCAGCCGCTCGAAATTCAGTTCCAACGGCTCACCCGCCACAAACAACGGCACCCGCGGACGCAGCGTAAACCGGTCGCCCTTGCGCACCGCCATCGCCGCCAGCGTCGTCAGCAGCTTCGTATTCCGGAAGAAATCCGCATCCGGCTCACACGCCACCAGAATCCATCGCCCGCCCACGAAGCGATGCGTGTTGTGATCGATCTCCAGTACCGGCGCCGCCAGCTTGTGTCCCGCCTGCTCGCCCCACGCCAGCGTCGTCAGGTCCATATCCTCATAGCCGGTGTGGCCGCCGGTCGTGTCGCCATCCACCACGCTCAGCCGGATCACTGGACTAAACCCCCGCTTCCACCCAAACGCCGGCAGAGCAGGGAAGACATCCGGATTCGGCATGAATTTCGCAGTGTCAGATCCCGGCGTCTCCTGATAATCGTGAATGAACAATTCCAGCGACTGCGCCACGCTCGCCGGCCGCAGATGCCAACCGCTCGCATCCTGGTACGCCGCCCGCGTGAACGCCTTGCCGCCCAGCACCATCAAATTGCCGCCGCGATCCAGATACTCAAGGATCGCTGCCCAGTCCGCTTCCGGCCACGCCGATCCATACGGCATCACCAGCAAATCCGCCTCCCGATCCGCCAGCGCCTTGCCGATCTGTTCCGCGTTCACAAATTCCGCATTGGTAAACGCAGCACGCAGCCCAGCTTCGTCCGGAGCAGGGGAGTCCGCCGCCGGAAATCCCGGCTGCCAAAAAACCGCAGTCTTTGCGAAGGAAAATGCCGGAGAACCCACCAGCAACAGAGGAAGAAAAATCCGAAGCAGAACGCGCATCACAGGCCTTCCTGGAACGCGTTCCACGATACCACGCGGCTGCGGCCTCAGACCGCGTCCACGCGCTCACAGCAAACTTACTGCTGCGGTCCCGGCTTCGGTGTGGTCGTCCCGTTCGTCTGGTCCACCGGCTTCGTGGCATCCGGAGCCGTCTGTTGCGCAGGCGCTACGCCCTGGTTTTTGTGGAACCAATGTTTCGAAACATCCGGCCAGAATTCCACGAACACCGAACCAATTCCGCCCTCCGCCGTCACCGTCACCGCGCGCTCTACGGTGAGCGCCGCGCCGCGATCGCTCGAAGGATAGTAAACATTCGAAATGCCGCCCGAAATAAAATTCCCGATCACGTTCGAATAGTTCGGTCCCCATGTTCCGTTATCGCGCTTGCTCCAAACGTTCGTCTCCAGCGCGTAGATGAGCCGGTGCTTCACCGTCCCCTTGCCCATGCGGAAATAGCGCGGATCCTCATGCCACCAGACTGGCAAAATCGCGTTCCCCCACAAGTTCCCATCGAACGTATCGGCATACGACGCGCCAAAGCGCTTCGCGTAGCCTTCCATCCCCTGTCCGTAACCCGGGAACGCGTTAGTCGCCTGTTCTTCGCCCGCATCCAGCCCCGCCGCCACGAAGACAAACGGGTCCACCGAGCTCTTGAAGAACAAATGGAATTTCTGCCGCGGGCTCAGCGGCAGCGCATTCGGATTGTCCGTCGAGTTGAAGTTCGGCACCACACCCATCAGCCGCTGCTTTTCTTCCTGTTTCAGCTGTTCCGCAGCCTCTTTTTGCTGTTCTTCCTTCGTCTTCGGGGGCGTGGCCTGCTGACTGCTGGAACTGGACGACTGGCTGGTCGTCGTTGCCTGGGTTTGGGTCTGGCTCTGCGTCGACTGCGGCGCGTCCGGCAAATCCGCCGTCGCCACAACCTGCGCATGCGCTATTGCTCCCACCGCTGCAACTGCCATGGCCAATATCACAATGCGGAAAATGAAACGGCTTGCTTGCGTCTCAACGGCGGTCAATAGAAAGGCTCCCAAAGGGGTCGGAATTCGTGCAATGGATCAAGGATTAGTGCTCGCGATGCAAGGGCACACGCTGGGCGTGAGTAGTTCGCCAATCATCAGACGCACGAGTCCCCCGCAAAGTTGAACCCAAGTCCCCCAATCATAACCAGCAGACGCTTCAGCAATTCTATGCTGTGACGACACTCCGCCCCGCAACAGCGCAATAAACTCCAGTGAACACTGGAACCGATGGGCCGGCCGTCAACCCGTGCCCCCTGCCACGCTGCGCAAACTCTTGCTGCGCGCCCCCTTATGCCATACTGGCTCTGACTCGTTCCCATTCAAAATGGACCCTGCGCCCAACCCTGAATTCATGAGGAAAGCCATCGCTCTCGCCACGGAGAACGTCCGCAGCGGCGCGGGCGGCCCCTTCGGCGCGGTCATCGTGCGCGATGGTGTCCTCATCAGCGAAGGGGCGAATCGCGTTACCCAGGAGAACGATCCCACCGCCCACGCCGAAGTCCGCGCCATCCGCGCCGCCTGCCAGGCACTCGCCACTTTCAGCCTGGAGGGCTGCGCAATTTACACCAGTTGCGAACCCTGCCCCATGTGCCTGGCCGCCATCTACTGGGCCCGCATCGACCGCATTTACTACGGCAACACCAGCGCCGACGCGGCCCGCGTCGCCTTCGACGACGCCTTCCTCTATCGCGAACTCGCCTTGCCCGCGCCCCAGCGTTCCATTCCGTCAGCGATGTTGCTCCGCGAAGCCGCCTGGGAATCCTTCCAGCTCTGGCTGGACACGCCGAACAAAACTCCCTATTAACCCTCCCTCTTCATGTCCGAGATCAGGGAAGGCGCGGAGACGAGGGCGGGTTAGTTCCGTATAACCGGCAATCCGGCCACAGCATGTCCTGACTTTGCTAGCCTGTAGAACATCGGAGCGAGGGCGATGATCGACTTGGAGATATTGGAAGAAATGTTCACCGGTATGCGTGCCAAAACGAACTGGAATGTGGACGGCCCGATGCTTTGGGGCTACTTCTTCACGGATAGCAGTGCAGAGAAACTCGAAAGGGCAGCGGCACATTTAACGCCCCAAGGCTATCGTCTGGTTGGGATTCATGAGACTGACGACGGTAGCACGCGAGTGCTGCATGTGGAACGGATCGAGGCGCATTCCCCTCAGACACTGTTCGCACGAAACGAGATGCTATACGACTTGGCCAACCAATTAGAGTTGAATAGCTATGATGGGATGGATGTCGGCCCCGTTTTCTCTTGATGTGGACGCGGGAAGCGATGAGCCCAACCGCTCAGTGACGCGATTTCGAGCGGTTGGTCCGCCAGCCGGAAGTATCACCCCAGTACCCTGCACCCTCCACCCCATCTCGCGCATCTCCTCAAATATGGAATACAGACTCCTTGGCCGTTCCGGATTGAAAGTCTCTGCGCTCAGCTTCGGCGCAGCAACCTTTGGCGGTGGCAACGAATTCTTCAAAGCCTGGGGGAAGCACGCAGACCGAAGAAGCCCGTCGCCTCCTCGACCTCTGCATCGACGCCGGCATTAACCTCTTCGACACTGCCAACGGTTACTCCAACGGCCTCGCCGAAGAGATCCTCGGCAAAGCCCTGCACGGCAAGCGCAACCAGGTCCTCATCTCCACGAAATCGTTTCTTCCCCATGGGCGCCGGTCCCAACGACCTCGGCTCCTCGCGCTTCCACATCATCGAGCAGGTCGACGCCAGCCTGCGCCGCCTCGGCACCGACCGCATCGACATCTACCACATGCACGGCTTCGACGCCCTCACCCCCGTCGAAGAAACGCTGGACACCCTCAACACCCTCGTCCACTCCGGCAAAGATCCGCTACATTGCCTGCTCCAACTTCTCCGGCTGGCACCTCATGAAGTCGCTCGCCACCTCCGACCGCCATGGCTGGACGCGCTACGTCGCACACCAGGTCTACTACTCCCTCATCGGCCGCGACTACGAGTGGGAACTGATGCCCCTCGCGCTCGATCAGGGCGTCGGCGCGCTCATCTGGAGCCCGCTCGGATGGGGACGCCTCACCGGGAAGATCCGCCGCGGCCAGCCACTGCCCGCCGTCAGCCGCCTGCACAAAGCCGCGGCATGTCGGCCCCCAGGTCGACGACGAGCACCTTTACAACGTCGTCGACGCCATCGACGCAGTGGCGAAGGTAACCGGCAAGACCGTCCCGCAGGTCGCCCTCAACTGGCTCCTGCAACGGCCCAGCGTTTCGAGCGTCATCATCGGAGCCCGCAACGAAGAGCAGTTGCAGCAAAACCTCCAGGCCGCTGACTGGAATCTCACGCCCCAACAGGTTGCCAAACTCGACGCCGCCAGCACGCTGCCGCAAACCTACCCCTACTGGTGGCAGGCCACGTCCAATGCGCAGCGCAATCCACCGCCCATCGCGCCTGCCCAGAACGAATCAGAATAATCGCGCATTTACAAAGGCAACGCGGCGAACAGACGATCGGACAGTCTCTGTTCGCCGCAATTCCTCGCCGCCACCCATCTATACTGTCCCCCACCATGATCTTTCGCCGCTGCGCCGTCCTGTTTCTCTCGCTCGCTGCGCTCACCCTCCCCGCCTGCGCGCGCGTTACCCGCATCGAGATCCTTACCCGCCAGCCCGTGCTCAACGGCCAGGCCTTCGGCAAAGCTGGCGCCTACGAAGAAATCACCGCCCGCGTCTACTTCGCCGTCAATCCCAGCGATCCGCACAACACCGGCATCGTCGACCTCGACAAAGCTCCCCGCAACGAAGCGGGCGAAGTTGAATTTTCGGCGGACCTCTACCTCCTCCGCCCTGTAAACGCCGGGAACGGCGCCTGCTCCTCGAAATCCCCAACCGCGGCGGCAGAGGCATTCTGCGCCTCGTCGACGGCTCCGGTCCCACCCCCTACGGCGACGGCTGGCTCCTGAATCAGGGCTACACGCTCGCTGCCCTCGGCTGGCAGTGGGACGTCGAACCGCATCCCGGCGCGCTTCGCCTCTATGCGCCCATCGCCACCGACCACGGCCAGCCCATCACCGGCCTACTGCGCGACGACTTCTCGCCCGCCACCCGCGCCACCGACTGGCCGCTCGGCCACATCACCATCGGCCGCGTCGGCGGCACCGAATATCCCGTCGCCGATCCCAACTCACCCGCAAAATGTCCTCACCGTCCGCGACGATCCCTACGGTCCGCGACAGGTCATCCCCCGCGTTCAGTGGAGCTTCGCCAACACCGTCAACGGCGAAGTCGTCCCCAGCGATCGCTCCATCCATCTCGACTCCGGCTTCGCAGCCCGGCCGCATCTACGAGCTCGTCTACACCGTCAAAGATCCCGTCGTCGCTGGACTTGGCTTCGCCGCCGTGCGCGACTTCGCGGCCTGGGCCAAGCATCCGCCGCTCGATAACCTCACGCCGGCCGGCGTGACCGTGCTCGCCCCTCTTGGCGATGTGCAGCGCGTCTACGCCCTCGGCATCTCCCAGTGCGGACGCTTCCTGCGCGACTTCCTCTACCAGGGCTTCAATCAGGATGAAGCGAATCGCATGGCTCTCGACGGCGTCCTCGCCCACGTCGGCGGCGCCGGACGCGGCAGCTTCAACGAACGCTTCGCGCAGCCCTCACGCGACGCACAGCCCACCTCCTCCGTCGATTACCCCACCGACATTTTCCCCTTCACCGACGAACCGGAACCGATCCCGGCCAATCCATCCGCGCAACCCGCAGGCCTGCTCGATCGCGCCAAAGCCGAGCACGATCTCCCGAAAATCTTCCTCTCCCACACCTCGTACGAATACTGGAGCCGTGCCGCCTCGCTCATCACCACCACCGCCGACGGCCAGCGCGATATGCCCATCGACCCCGAATGTCCGCGTGTATTTCTTCACCGGACTCCAGCACTTCTCCGGGACCGTTCCCGCCGCTGCGTGGCATCGGCCACAACTCGCCAGTCAGGACCTGCAAAGCCCGCTCGCCTATCCGCTGGTTCTGGCGCGCCATGATCGCCAACATGAACGCGTGGGTTCGCGACGGCGTCGCCCCACCCCCCAGCGCGTATCCGCACATCGCCGACGGCACCCTCGTCCCGCTCGACAAGCTCGCGTTTCCCGCGATTCCCGGCGTCCACCCGCCACAGAACTTCAACGAAGCCTTCCCGCTCGACTTCGGCCCCAACTGGCAATCCACCGGCATCCTCGCCATTCAGCCGCCGCGCGTCGGCACGCCCTACAACGTTCTCGTCCCGCAGGTCGACGCCGACGGCACCGACCGCGCCGGCATCCATCTGCCCGAAATCACCGTCCCCCTCGCCACCTACACCGGCTGGAACTCTCCGCGATCCCGCCACCGGCGCGCCCGAACGAGCGCACATCCTTCCTCGGCTCCGATTTTCCCTTCGCGAAGACCGCGCAAATCCGCAAGACTGACGGCGATCCCCGCCCCTCCATCGAAGAACGCTACGCAACCCGCGACGAATATCTAGCCCGCTACCAAAAAGCCGTCGACGACTTAGTCCAGCACCGCTACATCCTCGCCGAAGACGCGCCCGTCGCTCAACGCACAAGGCGCAACCGAGTGGGACTACTACACCAAGTAAGGCGGTCTTCGCTGACCGTTTCATCGCTAACCGTCTCACCGCTGACCGCCCCACCGCTGACCGTTCCATCGCTGCACTTCCAGGGTGCTATACTCAACCGTTGCGGGCATTCCCCGGAAGTCCCTCTATCTCCGGCCTTTTGCCCCATATTTCCAAACTAAAAGCGACGTTGAGGTTCTCATGTCCGGCCATTCAAAATGGGCGACAATCAAGCACAAGAAGGGTGCGCTTGACGCCAAGCGCGGCAAGATCTTCACCCAGCTGATCAAGGAAATCACCATTGCCGCCAAGTCCGGCGGCGATCCCGACGGCAATCCTCGCCTGCGCAGCGCCATCGCTGCCGCCAAGGCCGAGAACATGCCCAACGACAACATCAAGCGCGCCATCCAGCGCGGCACTGGCGAACTGCCCGGCGCTACCTACGAGGAAATCTCCTTCGAAGGCTACGGCCCCGGCGGCGTGGCCATCATCATTGAAGCCACCACCGACAATCGCAACCGCGCCGTCAGCGAAATCCGCCACATGCTCTCCAAAGGCGGCGGCAACCTCGGCGAGCCGAATTCCGTCCGCTTCATGTTCTCCAAGAAGGGCATCATCGCCGTCTCCAAAGACGCAGCCGACGAAGAGAAGCTGATGAACATCGTCCTCGAAGCCGGCGGCGAAGACCTCAACGACGAAGGCGACACCTGGGAGATCATCACCGATACCCAGTCCTTCGAAGCCGTCGCCAAAGCCGTGAAAGATGCGGGCATCGAAACGCTGATGTCGGAGATCACCATGATCGCCAGCACCTACACCAAACTCGAAGGCCCGGCCGCCGCACAAATGGTGCGCCTGCTCGAAAATCTCGAAGACCACGACGACGTCCAGCACGTCTATTCCAATTTCGACATCGACGCGAAGCAACTGGAAGAAGTGACCAGCTAGCTCCGCCTGCGGAAATGAGTGGAAGGGCCGCCACTCGGCGGCCCTTCTTATGAGACGACCTTTTCTGATACGGAGTAGCAACGTACCAATGAAGAAAATGCTGTTCGCTCCTGCCATCGCGGCCCTCTTTCTCGCCGCCACCCTCCCCATCCTTGCGCAATCCGCCGTCACCGAACCCGCAGGCATCCGTCTCCGGCCAGTCCGCCGCTGCGGAACTCTCCAAACTCCCGTGGGAATACGGTCCCTTCTTCCAGGGCGGCAAAGGCGTGGGCGACCGCTCCGACTACACGCTGCTCAGCGCCGGCGTGCGCCTCGGCAAAGTCATCACCGATCCCCATCTCGGCAGCATCTTCCGCGGCCAGTTTGAATACGCCGGCGAGATCATGCCCTACTGGCAGGCCTTTACGCCGCCGCCCCACGAACAGCTCATCACGTACACCATCGACGGTTTTAAGTATTCCTACTACGCCCCCTACGGCGGAGGCACCTTCACCGGCGCCAGCATCACCCCCATCATTCTGCGTTGGGATTTCGTCCCCCACGGCCGCTGGGCGCCCTGGTTCCAGGGTGCTGGCGGACTCATCTACACCACCCACAAATTTCCGCCCGACATTCTTGTTCCCCATGGCAAACCTGGCGGCACCAGCGTCTTCAACTTCAGTCCCCAGGGCGGAGCCGGCGTGCAGTATTTCATCAGCCCGCGCCAATCCCTCATGCTTTCCGTGAATGCTGTCCACATCTCCAGCGCCTCGCTCGGCGACAAGAACCCAGGCGTCAACGCCAGCGTCCAGTTTCAAATCGGATACACGTGGTGGAGCAGAAAGTAGCAGAATATAAGCAGTCGCCCACCACCTTTACCATCCACGCCGCGCAATCCGCTCAGCACCTGGGGCCCAGCAAGCAATGTCCGACACTCTCATCGAATGCGTGCCCAATTTCTCTGAAGGGCAACGACCGGAAGTGATCCACGCGATCCTCTCCGCCATGCGCGTCGAAGGCGTGTGCCTGCTCGACTGGTCGCTCGATCCTGACCACAATCGCTCCGTCATCACCATCGCCGGACCGCCCGCTGCCGTCGTCGAATCCGCCGTCCGTGGCGCAGGCCGGGCGGCCGAACTCATCGACCTCACCACCCAGCACGGCGTTCACCCCCGCATCGGCGCTGCCGACGTCATCCCGTTTGTCCCCGTCCGCGGCATTTCGCTCGAACAGTGTGCGCTGCTCGCTCGCCAGGCCGGCACGGAAATCTGGAAACGCTATCAGGTCCCCGTCTATTTCTACGAGGCCGCCGCCGCCCGCCCTGATCGCGCCATGCTGGAGGAAGTCCGTCGCGGCCAGTTTGAAGGCCTTCGCGACGCCGTCCTCCGCGAGCCGGCCCGCCGCCCCGACGTCGGCGGACCCCAGCTGCATGCCACCGCCGGAGCCTCCGCCGTCGGCGCGCGCCGCTTCCTCATCGCCTTCAATCTCTTTCTCGATACCCCGGAAGTCGCCGTGGCTCGCGCCATCGCCCGCGACATTCGCCAGTCCGGCGGCGGCCTGGCTGGCGTCAAGGCCATGGGCGTCTCTGCGCAGGATCAGGCCCAGGTTTCCATGAACATCACCGACTTCACCCGCACGCCGGTCGGCGAAGCCTACGCGGCCGTCGTTGAAAAGGCCGCCCGCCACGGCGCCAAACCCGCCCGCGCCGAGCTCATCGGCCTCATTCCCGAGGCCGCCCTTGAGCGAAACAGCGACATGGGTGCGTCTCCTCCATGAGTCGGGAGGCTTCGATCTCGGAGAAAAAGGTTCTGGAACGCCGCCTCGAACAGCCCCTGGCCTGGCCCGCAGCATAGCTTCAGAGCCCGCGAAAAGGTACCATCTGGGGCGTAAGATGAAGAATGGACGGCGCGGCGCGGTACTTTTGCCCGTTTTCCGGGTCAATATCTCGGGTAAGTCGTCCGGAGTTGTCGATTACAGAGTTCTGCAAGGTACAGCTGCAGCTCGTACAAATTGCGTCAAATGCTCAGTGTAGAGAGGTAAGTGAGATCAGGTGAAATTTTCGGCAAACAGTTCTTCCTCGGTTTGGTTGTGTTCGCCCTGTGCTCCGCGGGAGCGCTTTCCGCCCACGCGGCGCAGATCGACTACAGACGCCCGTTCGGCCATTCCTCACGATGTGCAGCAGCTCATCGTGGTCGACTACCGCGTCATGCAAAACTCACCCGCCGCCATGGACCTCAAGGCGCGCGTCCTTCCCCCTGAACTCAAGCAGCTGGAGACCGCGCTCAAGAACTCCGGCCTCAATGAGAATCAGGACGTCGAAGTCCTGGCCTTCGCCGCCTATCGCACCGGATCCACCGGCGACGACATCAAGATCATCGGCATCGCCCAGGGTCAGTTCCAGGTCAACGACATTATGGCCAACTTCAAAAAGAACAAGGTCAAGGCCATCGTCGTCCGCAACAACCGTCTCTATCCCATGGGCTCCAGCGGCATGCTGGTCGACTTCATCAACCCCACCACCATGCTCTTTGGCTCTACCGACGCCATCAAGCCCGCTCTCGATTGCCGCGACGGCCTCGCCCAGAGCTTCCTCACCAACAGCGACATGATGACCGCCATGGGCCAGGTCGACTCCGAGCCCATCTGGAGCATTCTCGACGGCAAAGGCACGCAGTACATGATGAAGTCGCTCCTCGGCCAGGCCTCGCAACTCGCCGATTACGACACCGTCAAGAAGCGCCTCATCAATTCCAGCTACACCATGAACTTCACCAACGGCGTTAAGTTCAACCTGTTTGTCTCCACTTCAGACACGTTCACCGCCGCCACCGTTTCGTCCCTTCTGAACGCGGCCGCGATGTATGAGAAGGTCAGCGGCACCGCTGTCGAGAAGCAAGCCATTGACTCCACCACCATCGACTCGACAGGCAGCCATGCTCTCTGTGAAATTCGCCGCATCGGAGACGCAGTTCTCCAGCCTCCTGCAATCCCCGCTCTTCCAGAACGTGGTGCATTGAGCTTCGAGAGTTTATTCGCGTAAAAAGGAGCGGCCTTGGCCGCTCCTTTTCTTTGCTTGTTGCTACCGGCTACCAGCCACCAGCTGCCGGGTTCCGCCAGCGGCTTCCCAATCTCCCAATGGTGTCCAAACGGATCAACCACGCGACCCACGCGCCACCCGTACGATTGATCCGCCACCGGCCAAAGCACCTGCACTCCCGCGGCCACGGCCCGCGTAAACACGCTGTCCGGATCATCCACCGTCAGCACCATCCGCGCCGTGCAGCCGCCCACCGCATCCGGGCTGGGATTCCGATGCTCGAGCGATTCATCCGCCAGCCAAAACTCTGCGCCCTCAATCGACAAATGCGCGACGACCCCACCCTCGTTGTCGAGAACGAAAATCTCCTCCGCCCCAAACGCAGCCTTGTAGAAAGCAACCGCCCGCGCCCCATCGCGCACATTCAACAAAGGCGCCAGCGTCGTTTTCCGATCACTCACAAACCCACCCCGCCTCACGCATCGGTCTTTCTTATCCCTTACCCCTTACCCCTTATCCCTTACCCCCTCTCCCGTCGCTACACCGAACCCTGCGGATTCGCCGACCGTCCCGTCTTACTCAAATCCTGATAGAACCCCAGGTCTTTGTCGGTCAGCATTTTCGTGACGTACGCGATCTGCCCGTAGTGCAGCCCGAAGTGCTCAATCACCTGATACACAGCGGCTAAACCGGTCACATGAAAACCCTGAATTTCGTAGTGCGCCAGCAACTCCTCTTCCGTCAGCCGCCCCAGAACCTTCAGCCCCTCTTCCACCGTCGCGCCCAGCTTCTCAATCAGCGCTGCTCCCGACACCGATCCATCGGCCGCAAACTCCGTCGGACGATCCCGCAAATCCGGTTGCCGATTGAAGGAGTTCACCAGCCACTGCCGCATGTTTCCATTCAAATGCAGCATCAGATTCCCCACGCTGTTGCACGCCGCATTCGGACGCCACCAAATCTGTTCGTCCGTCAGCGACTCCGCGCACGTGCGCAAACGCGGCCAGTACTGCGTCGACAGCTTCATCCGCGAAAACTCAAGAAACAACCCAGCCGGATCGCTCATAGCAGTCCTCAACAAAACTAAGTACACCGTCGTGTGATCCAGAATGATCTTCCATCCCTCCGGCTCTTTTTCAAAAATCAGCGAGAAAATTCCACCCACATCCCCGCCGCCCGCCGCCGTGCGCGTCAGATGAAAATGCCCGTCACCACTGCGTGGTCCGCGCCCAGCATGCGCACGCTGGTGTCAGAGAACTGCAGCACGCCCATCGCCTCGCCGGTTCCGTAGTTTTTCTGGTAGCGCGCCAAAATCCCCGCATACCCCTTCTCCATCGTCTTCCCGATGAACGTGGTCTCCGGCGAATCGGCATAGCCGTGCATAAACGTCACCACGTCGCCGTGGTTCCACGCATTCTGCTGGTCGGTCAGCACCTGCAAAATCGGACCCGTCTGATCCTCCGGTTGGGTCTCGGCCTGGGCGCGCACGCCAGCCGTAATGCACAGCAGAAAAGCGCAAACCACAGCAAGACACACAGCAGAAAATTTGTGTCGCATCGGAACCCCTCGTCAAAAACCAAAATCAGGAACGATTCACTATAGCCCGTTCCCCGGCCAATCCACCCGAAGCCCTCCGCACCGCATACACTGGCATTGGACCCAATCATGAAGACGCTTTACCCCAGATTCCTGCGCTCGGCCATGGCCCCCGAACATTTCCCGCCGCCCGGGCGCGCCCGAAATCGCATTCCTCGGCCGCTCCAACGTCGGCAAATCCAGCCTCGTCAACGCGCTGCTCGGCTCGAAAGAAGCCCGCGTCTCGTCAACGCCCGGACGCACCCGCGCCATCAACTTCTTCGCGCTCGCCGACTCGCCCACGCGCCAGCAGCCGCAGATGATCTTTGCCGACCTGCCTGGCTACGGCTACGCCAAAATCTCCAAATCCATCTCCGCGGAGTGGCCCAAATTTATCGAGCCTTACCTGCGCGATCGCCCCACCCTCGCGCTCTGCATCTGCCTCGTCGACAGCACTATCCCGCCCCGTGAAAGCGACGCCCAGCTCGCCGAATTCCTCGCCCATTCCGGCCGCAGCTTCCTCGTCGCCGGCACCAAAGCCGACCGCCTCTCCGGCAACGGCCGCGCCCAGGCCCTCAAAGCCCTCCGCGCTGCCTTCGGCTCCGACCATCTCCTGCTCGTCTCCTCCAAAACCGGCGCCGGCATGAAAGAGCTGTGGGCCGCCATCTGGGAAGCGGCCAGCAGAGGAAACTGTAACCCCGCTGGAAATCTGATTTTCCGGCCCGCTGATAATCTGGAACAGTATGCACGACCTCAATTTTGTCCGGGCCAATCTTGAATTCGTCGAGAAGAAACTGCGCGACCGCAACGCCGATCCCGCCGCGCTGCTGGGCGATTTCCGCGCTTCTCGATCAGCGCCGTCGCGAGCGCATCACCGAAGCCGAAGAGCTCAAGGCGCAGCGCAACAAGCTCAGCGAAGAAATTGCGCGCAAAAAGAAGTCCGGGCAGGATGCGACTTCCGTCATGGAAGAGATGCGCGCCCTCAAGGCGCGACCGAGGAGCTGGAAGCACGCTGGCCACTCGAAGCTGCCGAGGATGAAGCTGCGCGCTATACGCTCACCAGCATCCCCAACCTCTGCCGCGACGAAGTCCCCATCGGCCGCGACGAGACCGCCAACCGTCGAAGTAAAAAAGTGGGGCACGATTCCCAACGTACGACTTCCAGCCCAAGCCCCACTGGGAACTAGGCGAGCAGCTCGGCATCCTCGACCTCAATCGCGCCGCCAAAATCTCCGGCGCGCGCTTCGCCGTTTACTGGGGCGATGGCGCCAAACTCGAACGTGCTCTCATCAGCTTCATGCTCGACCAGCACACGCGCGAACACGGCTACACCGAAGTCCTGCCGCCCTTCATGGTCAACAGCAAGTCCCTCTTCGGAACCGGCCAGCTCCCCAAATTTGCCGACGACCTCTTCCGCTGTTCTGACGCGGAAGGCTTCACGCCCGGCCGGTACCGCGACAACGACCACTGGCTCATCCCCACCGCCGAAGTCCCCGTCACCAACCTCTTCCGCGACGAAGTCCTCGACGAAGCGAAGCTGCCCATCGCGCTCACCGCCTACACGCCCTGCTTCCGTTCCGAGGCCGGCTCCTACGGCAAAGACGTGCGCGGCATCATCCGCCAGCACCAGTTCCAAAAGGTCGAGCTTGTCAAATTCACGCGCCCCGAAGAGAGCGACGCTGAGCACGAGAAGCTCACCCGCAACGCGGAGACCATCCTCGAGCGCCTCGAGCTGCCGTACCGCCGCATGCTGCTCTGCACCGGCGACACCGGCTTCAGCTCCGCCAAAACCTTCGATCTCGAGGTCTGGCTGCCCGGCCAGAATCTCTACCGCGAAATCTCTTCCTGCTCCAATTTCGAAGCCTTCCAGGCCCGTCGCGCCAACATCCGTTACAAGCCCAGGGGTCAGAACAAAACCGCCTTCGTCCACACCCTCAACGGCAGCGCCCTCGCCGTCGGCCGCACCTGGCTCGCCATTCTTGAGAACTACCAGCAGGCCGACGGAACTGTCCGAGTTCCCGCAGCGCTGTTACCCTATATGGGTGGGCAGGAAGTCATCCGCCCCCGTGCAGGAGCATAGCCGTTGAGCGCAGGACGCGTGCTGAAGAGCTATCTGTGGTGGACCCACGAGCGGGGCAGCATCCACTATGACGTCATGGTCACCCTCATCCTGGCCTTCATCTTTCTTACGCCGCACTGGGTGCACTACGGCGATCAGCCCAAGCCCGACTGGCCCGCCAACGAGATTCGCGCCGCGGTCAATCCCGCCGGCGGCATGATCTACGAAGTTCCCGTCAATCTGGTCCACGCTTCCGCAGCCGAACCCACCAATCAGGATCTGGTCAACGCCATTGCACCCATTGCAGGCTCGATTGCGATTGATCGCTTTGAGCCGGTGCACGTCATCGGCGGCAGCGTCGTCGCCTGGCGCGTCTGGGGACACCGGCCTTCCTAGTGCAGCCCGCCGCCATCGTGCATCCAAACGATGCAGGAAGAAGAAAGAAGTGCCTGAGTTCATGAAATCAATCAGCCAGTGGATTCGGTCCTCTGTATTACTCGCAGGCGTGGTCTGCGCTGCGAGCCTGCACGCGCAGAACCCAACCCTGCAGCAGGTCCTCGCCCAAATGGACACCTCCTCGGCCAGGTTTCACAGTACCGAGGCCGACATCAGCGTCGACCTCTACACCGCTGTCGTGCAGGAACACCGCACCCAGACCGGCACCACCGCGTTCCTCCGCATCGGCGACGCCACCGAAATGTCGACCCGCATCCTCACCGACAACGGCCAGCCCGCCGAAACCGATCTGCTCTACAAAAACGGCGAGCTCGATATGTACCAGCCTGCCATCAAGCAGGAAACCATCATGTCCGCCGGCGCCAATCGCGGTGAATACGACAGCATGCTCACCACCGGCTTCGGCGCCGGCAGCAAAGAGCTGAACGCCTCCTGGACCATCACCTTCCAGGGCATGGAAACCATCGACGGCGTCGTAACCGCCAAGCTCGATCTCGTGCCGAAAGACGATAAGATTCGCGAAAACTTCAGCCACTTCACCATCTGGGTCGATCCCACCCGCGATATCTCCCTCAAACAAGCCTTCTTTCAGCCCTCCGGAGACTCCCGCACCGTCACTTACTCCAATATTCGCTACAACAAGCCTCTGCCGGAAAAGATATTTACCTTAAAAGTAGCGAGCGGCACACAGGTGACGCACCGGTAAGGTCATAACAATTTGCCTGAACCGGGCAACCATTTTCTGTCGAAAAAGAAACCCCCAAATATGAGCTATTTAGCTCATTCCTTGCCTCTGCGCCATGCAAGACTCATGGTGGAGAAGAGTAAGTCTATTTCTCCCTCATGGTGGTTCTGAACTAAGTCAGTCCACCTGACTGCTGTATCTCTTAGCTTTCCGCACGACCCAAGGAAAACTCATGAAGATCACGTCCGTCCTGTTAATCGGGACCATGTCGCTTGCCGGAGCGAACGCGTTTGCTGCCTCCGACCGCCAGGATTCGCTCGACCGTTTGCAAATGTCCACCGAAGTTCTCCAGTCCATCATGAGCGCTCCGGACAAGGGCATTCCCGATGAAGTCATCAAGGGCGCCAAGTGCCTGGTTGTCATTCCCCACCTCATCAAAGGCGGATTCGTCGTCGGCGCCGAGCACGGCCGCGGCATTGCTTCCTGCCGCACGGCTGATGGCTGGAGCGCTCCCGCTTTTGTCTCTATCGGTGGGGGCAGTTGGGGCTTGCAGATTGGCGTGGAAGGCGTTGACCTTGTGATGGTCGTCATGAATGACGACGGCCTGCAGCACCTGCTCTCCAGCAAATTCCAGATCAGCGGCGATGCTTCCGCTTCCGCCGGCCCCGTGGGTCGCCACGCCTCCGCTGGCACGGACTGGACCCTGAACACCGAAATCCTCACCTACTCGCGCTCCAAAGGCCTCTTCGCCGGCATCACCCTCAACGGTGCGGTCGTCGAACAGGACGCTGATTCCACCCGCGCCATCTACGGTCACGACGCATCTTTCCGCGCCGTCCTTTCCGGCGATGTCCGCGCACCCAAGTCGACCCTGGCCTTCCTGCACACCGTTGGCGAAATGGGCCATGCCGCTACCGTTGCTGAAGTAACTCCGGCCCAGCAGTAACTCACTCCTCCGTTGCTGATCGGGATTCTCCGGCGATCCCGTCAGCCTCCGGTGGCCGGAAGAAGAGCGTGCCGCATGCCCTTGATGCAGATCGTGATTACCCTCATCGTGGTTGGAGTCCTGTTGTGGCTCATCAATCGCTTTATCCCCATGCAGTCCACCATCAAGTCCATCCTCAACGGGCTTGTCACCATCGTTGTGGTTCTCTGGCTGCTCAATATCTTCGGCGTGTTCCACTCGATGTCGAATATCCGCGTCGGACACTAACCAGGCGCTGGTGTTTACATCGTCCTGACGCCACTGCGCCCGATCCGGGCTCACAGGCTCCAGGAATTAGTTCTGTTTCGCAAAAGTGAGGTTCCATCCATGAAAGTGCTTTCGCTGTTCCGAAGTTTCCTCCTGATTTCAGCCGTCGCCGTAGTTCCCGCCGGCATGCACGCTCAGATTTCGCTGGGTATCTCCATCAACATCGCGCCCCCGGTCATGCCGGTGTATGTCCAGCCGGCGTGTCCTCTGCCCAACCTCATGTGGGCGCCTGGGTACTGGGCCTACGCTGCTGACGATGGCTACTACTGGGTTCCCGGAACCTGGGTCGCTGCGCCCCAGCCTGGCTTATTGTGGACCCCTGGTTACTGGGGCTACGTCAATAACAACTACGCCTGGAACGAAGGCTACTGGGGTCCCCACGTCGGCTACTACGGCGGCGTCAACTACGGCTTCGGCTTCTACTCCACCGGCTTTGTCGGCGGCGAATGGCGCGGCAACACCTTCGCCTACAACACCGCGGTGATGCGTGTGAATACCACCGTGATCCACACCACCTATATCAACCGCACCGTCATCAACACCACCGTCGTGAACAACCACACCAGCTTCAACGGTCCCGGCGGCGTCACCGCAAGGCCCACGGCGCAGGAAGAAACCTGGTCACACGAGCAGCACACACCTCCCACACCGCACCAGGCGCAACAGATCAAAGTCGCTTCGCAGGATCGCGAGAATTTCGCGTCCGTGAATCACGGCGTCCCGGCCCATGCGGCGACACCGCGTCCGGCCACCAGCGTGGCCGAAATGAAAACCAGCGCGGTACCAGCTCGTGGCGCAGCTGCGGCCCATGCGGCCCCGGCGGCTCATCCTGCAGCAGCAGGCCGTCCGGCAACTCCGGCAGCCAAACCTGCAGCGGGCGCGGCCCATATGGCAAACTCGGAAGCCAAGCCCGCAGCGCGACCGGAAGCGAAACCGGCAGCCCGGCCCGCAACGCCGGAAACGCACGCCGCACCCGCTGAGCATCCTGCCCCGGCACGTGCAGCAACGCCAGCGTCGCGTCCAGCTGCCCGCACGGCTCCTGCCGCCCGTCCGGCGCCGGCAGCGCGTCCTGCTCCCGCCGCTCGTCCTGCTGCACGTCCCGCTCCGGCCGCTAAGGCTCCGGCGGCTCGTCCGGCTCCCAGACCTGAAGAGAAAAAGAAACCCGAATAGAACTCCCATCCAGGGTCATCACCGCCTTCGGCGGCGCGGACAATCTTCTCCGCGTCGCCGAAGGTTTTTCCGGCCGCGCATCGCCGCGCAGACCACTGCGAACCCTCTGCCGAGTTACCCTGTCAGAGCCGGCATCAAATCCCCGGAGGTTTTCGAATGGCTGCTTCCCACTCAGACGCGCTGGTGCTTTACGGAGTCACCGGCGATCTCGCCCACAAAATGATCTTTCCGGCCCTCTATGCCATGGTCAAGCGAGGCGAGCTCACCGTCCCTGTCATCGGCGTCGCCTTCCCCAAGTGGACGCTCACCCGCCTCCATCGCCGCATCACCGACAGTATCCGCCACGCCGGCGGCGTCGACAATAAGCGAGCCCTGGCCAAACTTCTCTCCATCGTCCAGTACGTCAGCGGCGACTACAAAGATCCCGCCACCTTCGCCGCCATCCGCACCGCGCTCGGCGATGCGCGCCGTCCCGCCCACTACCTCGCCATCCCTCCATCGCTGTTTGAGACCGTCATCGACGCTCTCGGCAAATCCAAGCTTGCCGAAAACGCGCGCGTCATCGTCGAAAAGCCCTTTGGCCGCGACCTCGCTTCCGCCCGCGAGCTCAACCGCGCCGCCCGCGCCGTCTTTCCCGAGGATTCCATCTTCCGCATCGATCACTTCCTCGGCAAAGAAGCGATCATGAACATCCTCTACTTCCGCTTCGCCAATGCTTTCCTCGAGCCCATCTGGAATCGCAACTACGTCTCCAGCGTCCAGATCACCATGGCCGAAGATTTCGGCATCGGCGATCGCGGCTCGTTTTACGAAACCGCCGGTTGCCTGCGCGACGTCATCGAGAACCACCTCTTTCAGATCGTCGCCCTGCTCGCCATGGAGCCGCCCGCCGGCCGCGACTTCGGCGCCGTCCAAAACGAGAAAGCCAAAATCTTCAAAGCCATGCGCGCCCTGGAGCCCGCCGACATGGTGCGCGGCCAGTATGCCGGCTACCGCAAGGAGCCGGACGTCGCCCGCAACTCCGATGTCGAAACCTACTGCGCCCTGCGCATGTTCATCGACTCCTGGCGCTGGCAAGGCGTGCCGCTTTTACATTCGCGCCGGAAAATATCTCCCCGTCACCGCTACCGAAGTCGTCGTCGAGCTGAAGGCGCCGCCCCAGGACCTCTTCGAGGATGCTGCTCCCGGCCACGGCCACTCCAACTACGTGCGCTTTCGTCTCTCGCCCCAACGCGGCTCTTGCTCTCGCGGCACGCGTCAAGCTGGCGGGCAAGGAGTTCATCGGAGAGCAGCGCGAGCTCTTCCTTTCTGAGGAGCAAACCGGCGAGGAGACGCCCTACGAGCGCCTGCTGGGCGACGCCATGGCAGGCGACGGTGCTCTCTTCACGCGCGAAGACGCGGTCGAGGCTGCCTGGGCCGTCGTGGACAAGGTCCTTACCCACCACCCGCGCGTGCGCCCCTATCGGCGCAACACCTGGGGTCCGAAAGAGGCCAACGCCCTCCTCGCCAAGGGCGAAGCCTGGCACAATCCCAACGACGCAAACGCCCCGGAAGACTAAGCGCTGCGCCGCAACCCGTGCCCTGCCCCCTGTGCCCTGAGTCGCTAAATGGATTCAGCAGAACGTTGTAGACCCTATGACCCCTATAGGTCATTTCCATTTTGGTGCGCCTGCCGCATTGTGTTGATAGCGCAGAGCGAACCATCGGGTGCGCAGTGAATCAATCGCGCTGCGAAATTTTGAGGAGAACCAACACACAATGAAACAGCTTCTGAACAGCCTTCTGAGCGATGAGTCCGGCCAGGATTTGATCGAGTACGCCCTGATTGCCGCCCTGATCGCCCTCGTTGCCATCACCGGCCTCAACGGCCTTGCCGGCAGCATCAACTCCGAGTTCACCAAAATCGGCGGCGACCTCTAAACCCAACCCTGACCACCAGGCCGCGCTCCCAACGTTGACGGCCGGCAGTCAGATAAGTTTTACCCACAGACAAATCCCAGCGCTCTCGAGCGCTGGGATTTGTCTTTTTGGCGCGCGATCGTTGCGTCATGCCGGAACCTGAACAGCGCTGAGTTTCTCGGGTCGGCGCCCCGATGAACCGCGGATGCGACCAGCACATCCCAAAGCAAAAGGCCCCGTCTCCGGAGCCACTATCGATTGGGTTTTCGTTGGAGGCGCGGGTCGGGATCGAACCGACGCATAAAGGTTTTGCAGTTTTCTGCACCGCGTCTAAGTCGTTAAGAAAACAGGGCACTTCCGCTGGGCGAAGTTCCCAAAAACGGCTCTTTTAGCACCCATTTTTCGCTTAATGGCAGCTTAACGGCAGCTAGAATTCCGGTCTCCAGCTCGGCCCATTTCACCGCCGTGTGCTGCATCTCTCCTCCTGCGGCTACCGTCGCTGGATCCGAACTCAAGGCCAGCTGACCAACGGATCATGAATCCATTCCTAAGTTCTGTCAAAAAAGCTGTGCTGCTGCTCGATTGATTTTATCGCTTACTCATAATTCCAGTTTCCCAGGCGGTTCGTGCCACACCGTTCGGTCCAGCAATGCCCAAGTCGGGGCAACGAACGGCTGCCAGCGTCGCACGCCGTGGGCCTGCCTCTGAACTCGGCGCTCTGTCCACGGCTAGTAGAATTTTCTCAAGTGACAAGCCAGGAGTTGCAGAACCTCGTTCGACGAGGCGAATCCGAACAGCTTGAATTCAAGCAGAGCTCGGCTCAGTTTCCCCGGGCCGGCGAGACCCTCTGCGCCTTCATGAATGGCCGCGGCGGACAAGTGCTGGTCGGGGTTCGGCCTGATGGTTCCGTTGTCGGCCAAACAATCGCGGATAAGACTTTTCAGGATCTGGCTCAGGTTCTGCGCCGCTTTGATCCTCCCATTCCAGTTGAGACTGAGCGGATACCGGCGGGGACAGAAGGCCTTGAGGTTTTGGTTTTGAGTGCCACGCCAACAACTGATAGCTTGCCGTGTACCTACGATGGGAGACCATATCAGCGGGTTGGGACGACCACATCGGTCATGCCGCAGGAGACCTATCAAAGAATCCTGCTCGAGCGCGCGCATTCGCGGCACCGCTGGGAGAACGAGATTGCCGACGTAACGATCGACGCACTGGACACTCCTGAGATTCGCCGGACAATTCAAACCGGGATCGCAAGCGGCCGGTTGCCGGCCGACACTTCGGCAGACGATCTGACTGACGTTCTGGACCGACTGGGACTGCGGCTTCGCGGAGCTCTCGTCAATGCGGCCGTAGTAGTTTTCGGGCGCGATTTCCTGCCTCATTATCCTCAATGCCAATTGAGGCTGGCGAGATTCCGTGGCGTTGATAAGGACGAGTTCCTGGATCAGCGCCAACTTCATGGGCATGCGTTTAGTTTGTTGTCCGAGGCGATGCAGTTTCTCGTCCGGCATCTACCCGTGGCTGGTCGGGTCGAGGCCGGATTGTTCGAGCGCGTGGATGAGCCTCTTTTCCCTCCTATCGCGTTGCGTGAAGCGCTGGTCAATGCGTTCTGCCACCGGGAGTACGCCCAGGCTGGAGGAGCCGTCAGTGTGGCAATCTACGATGACCGCCTTGAGATCTGGAGTTCCGGCGGTCTCCCCTCTGGCATCGAGGTAGAGGACCTGAAGCGGGAGCATCTGTCCCGTCCGCGAAACCCGCTGATCGCGGAGGTCTTCTACCGGCGAGGATTGGTTGAGCGCTGGGGACGCGGCACCCAGAAGATCGTTGAATTATGCCTCCGTGCAGGCCATCCCGAACCTCAGTTTTTGGAAGTCGCCGGGGCGGTGGGTGTTCGGTTCCTTCCTAGCGGCTATGTGGCGCCTCTCCGCGTCGCTCACGATCTCTCGGACCGGCAGCGCCGGATTCTTCAGGCAATCGCCGGCGGAAAAGAGTCCTCGTTTGCGAATATCCGCACACAAATCAATTCATCTGTGGCTGACCGCACGTTACGCGACGATCTGCTTCATTTGAAAAGACTTGGCTTGATCGACTCTCGCGGACACGGTCGGGGGGCTGTGTGGTTCCTTGCCGCAGCGCCAAAGCCCGAGGACGGGAACCCGAATAAGGCGGAATAAGGCGGTCGAATAAGGCGGAATAAGGCGGATTAAGGCGGCCGACCGCAACCCCGTGAATGAATTGCTCACAGATTTCAACTATCGAGCGACTCGTGCCAGACCATTCGATCAACGAATCTGTGCCCTGAATCCTCTAATCAGGGTTCGGCTATTCGGAGAATGGGGCTCCTGCGACGAGGTCTGCGAAATTAGGAAGGGTGAACCCCTCTACGTAGCGAATACCAAAATCCCGAAGAATGTTGTCAACCGCCGTGATCGGTTTCTGACGAACGACGTTGCAAAGGTAACCTTTAAATCCGTCCTTAAATGCCAGCCGAGGAAATGCGGATAGGATCGCCTGCTGTTTCTCCCGCGGGATCCGATCAAGACCAGCGCCGAGAACATCCACCGCGATTCCTGAATGGGTCATCACTACTTCGGGCTCTTTGTGGAGAGCGAGCGTTGGGGTCGTGTGGAGAGCAATAGCGTCCCACACAAGCTGCGTCTGCTGAGCCGAGATGCCACGTTCTTCTAAGAATTCGCGAGCCGCATTAGCACCGTCTACCTCGAAGCGATTCTCCGCGGTGTAGCGCTCGGTCAAACCGAGATCGTGCAGGATCGCGGCCACAGCTAAGAGCTCAGCGTCCGGTGCCATCGCGGCGCTCTCTGCGAGGACGATTCCAAACAACCAAGAGCGCATCACGTGGTTGAAAAGGAATGGCTCTAACAAACTGCGCGACATGTCAATCGCGTCGCGGACCAGCGCTGTGTCAGGTACTTTGATCCCTGCGAAATCCATGTTCGTCCTTTTTCACCGTCGGACCGTTGGGATTTGGCTGCGAGGTCTACTCAGCCGCCGCATCATTGAGCAATTTCTCTACCTTGGCGTCCAACTCCCGCGCGACCTTCAAGGCATCCACGTTTTCGTATGGCTCCAGAAAGCTGACCATTCTGTCGTAGGACAAATGCACGCCATCGTCCCGCTCATCAACGAGCACGGTCACTGGCGCATATGACCCCGCGTCCGGAACATGCTTGGCCATCTCCTTCATGACGAGTGGATTGCCGATAACAAGCCTCACGATCTTCGGTTTTTCGAGACAAGTCTCCTTGCGGACCACCGCGCCATGATCAAATTCCAGGAACAACATGAGCCCGGTTTTACCCATGTTGCGATTGATCACCTGTTCCAACTCGGCGAAGGTACCCTGCGACTTGGACGCATTCGCAAACGCGGCAAGATCGAGTTGCCCGACACCAGCTTTCAATGAACCTACGACTGCCTCGAATGATCGTGACGTTGTCAGGCTGAAGCGTTGTACTTCGATTGTTTGAATTGCCATTCCATTCTTCCTTTCGCGCGAATGTTTGGAGCCGGCTATACCTGTGCAAAGCCGCCATCAACAGCCAATTCGATTCCCGTAATGTAACTGCTGTCGTCACAGGCAAGAAACACCACGGCCTTTGCGATCTCCTCGGGTGTGCCGAACCTGCCGAGCGGAATGCTATTTGCCATCTTCAAGCGTTGCAGGTCCGTGTCTGAGGAAGTGGAAGCCAACAGGTCACTCAGTCCGGAGGTCTCGGTGACGCCGGGGCTCACTGCGTTCACTCGAATGTGACGATCCTTCAAATCCATTGTCCATGTCCGGGCGAACGAACGCACAGCGGCTTTCGTGGCGCTGTAAACACCATTTGCCGGCCGTCCTTTGTTCCCGCCCACTGAAGCATTCAGGATGATGGAGGCGCCATCAGGCAGCAGCGAAAGCGCCTTCT
>CAWFNL010000017.1:0-20758 GCA_963817165.1 uncultured Acidobacteriaceae bacterium
GCCGTGACCGCGACCCCGACGCCAATGCCCAGGCCGTGGCTGCCGCCCTCGCCCTTGTAGTCAAAGTGGTGCGGCAGCACGTAGAGCACGAAAATGCCCCAGCCCGCGACGTTGATCGCCAGGACGAAGGCGAGCATCGCGGTGAGCCGGCCACTCGCGGGCCCCCATCGTGGCGCGAACGGCGCGCAGGCGCTGCCTGGCCGCGGTCATGCGAACCGCCCTTCCTCCGAGGACCGGTGATATCACCGACCTGCTGAACTTTGGCATGCCGCTGATCCACTATGACACCACCGACTGCGTGCTCTACGATGAATCGCCCTGCGCCTGCGGATCCTGGTATCCCTCAGTCACCGCGGTGCTGGGCCGCGCCGCCGACAGCTCCGGCGGCAAGCCCAGTTCCAATGCTCCATGCGCGGCGGCCCGTCCCGCGCCCGCAGCTTAGGTCCGCGAATTAATCAGACCACGGAGCCGGCTTCCGTTCCCACCGGTGTTTGCGCATCTTTGCGATCAGATCCGCATCCAGCCCCCCGGCATCGCTCAATGCCAGATTGCCGCGCACGTGCGCTTCTTTCCGCATTCCCGCGATGAGCGTGCTGACTGCGGGATGCGCCAGGATGAAGCGGATCGCCGCATCCGGCAGCGTCATTCCCTGCGGCAGATCGGCCTTGATCGCGTCGATGCGATCCATCGTCTGGCGCAGATTTTCCGCGTTGAAATAACCGCGACGCCAGTCGCCTTCAGGAAACGTAGTGTCCCGTGTCATCTTGCCGCCCAGCGACCCCTCATCCAGCGGCACGCGCGCAATTACGCCGATGTTTAATTCCTCGCATACCGGAAACAGCTCGCCTTCGGGATTCTGATCGAAAATGTTGTAAATCACCTGCACCGCGTCCACCAGCCCCGTGCGAATGGCGCGAATCCCATTCGCCGGCTCCCAGCGATTCAGGCTCAACCCAAAGGCGCGCACAATGCCGTCGCCCTTCAGCTTCTCCACCGTGTCGCGGAACTCCGCCCGGTCCGTCCACGCGTCCTGCCACACGTGGAACTGCAGCAGGTCGATGGAGTCCACGCCGAGCGCCTTGCGAATCCTGTCGGCATAGTCGAAAACGTGGTCGGCGGAGAACACTTCGTTGTAGTCGTAAGACGGGCGCGCCGGCCATTTCCGATTCTTCGGCGGAATCTTCGACGCAGCATAAATTCGCTTGTCCGGATTAGCAGCGATAATCTGGCCCAGGAATCCATCGCTCTTGCCTTCGCCGTAGGCCCACGCCGTATCAAAAAAATTGCAGCCCTGATCGACCGCCAGTTGCAGCGCGGCCAGCGCCTCAACGTCGTTCGCGTCACTCCAGCCACTCATGCCCCACAGCCCGCAGGCTACGTCGCTTACGTGAAATCCCGTCCGTCCCAGTGCCCGATAGCGCATAGCGCTCCCTTCAATTTTGATGTCCCTCCGATTCTTGCACCCGGAACGGGACGATCACAACCGGGGCAGCATCAACGAGCGTCACGCAGAAACAGAAAAGCCAGTCGCGAGGACTGGCCTGGACGACTGGCTCTTCTGTTGAACGGGCTTCGATTAGTTGTTGCCGGTACCGTTACCGCTGCTGCCATTGCCGCTGTCATCGCGGCGATGCAGCGTCGGCTGATCGCTGCCGTTGTCCGTGCCGTCCGACCCATTGGTCGAGCTCACACGCCGCAGAGAAGGCTTGCCCTTCTGCCGGTCGGTGATCCGCCGCTTGTTTTCAATCCGCGCCAGTCTCGCCTTCACGTCGTTGAACTCCGAGGTTGTGACCAGATACTGATCCTTAGGCGGAAGAATCGTGGCAATCTCTTCTTCTGTGTGCTCGATCCGGTCCGGCGTCTGCGGATGGTTCTCGAAAACGCGCGCCACGGCGCCCGGCTTCGTTTTCTCCAGGTTCTCGATCTTTTCAAAGAAGGTCACGAAGGCCTGCGGATCGTAGCCCGCGCGATACATGTACTGGACACCCAGGTAGTCGGCCTGTGCCTCAAACTCCCGCGAGAACTCGAGGAACGTGATCGGGATCATGAGCTGCGTGGCTTCATAGATTCCGTACCCGGTCCAGCTATAGCCCGTCATCATGATCAGCGGCACCATGCCGATCTGCGCATAATTGGCCCGCGTCATCTCGCGTGCCGCGTGGTGCGCGCAGACATGGGCAGTCTCGTGGGCCATCACACCGGCCAGTTCCGCTTCCGAATCCGCGGCCAAAATCAGCCCCGAATTCACATAGAAAAATCCGCCCGGCAGCGCCATCGCGTTGATCTCGTCCGTGTCGATCACCTTGATGGTGAACGGCACTTTGCAGTCCGAGTTCTTTACGATATTTTGCCCAATGCGGTTGATATACTCCGTCACCACCGGGTCGGTGATGAACCGCGTGCTCTTTTCAATTTCGTCCGCGTACTGCTTCCCCATCTTGATTTCGGACTCGGTCGAGTACCAGTTCCCCATCCCGCGTCCACCGATATTGCGCGTTCCCACCGCGTTCACGTCGTCGATGCTTCCCTGCTTCACACCCGGCATCATTCCGTTTTTGTCCGGCTGCGCCTGCGGAAATGGGTTCAGGTTGGGATCTCCCTTGATACCGCTGCCCTGATTCGCCGTCTCGTTGTCGCCCGCCGAACCCTGCCCGGAAATCGTGGGGACCGACCCGTCAGAGCAAATGTCGCCGCCGGCGCTGGCTTTCCGGTGCAGCACCGGGCCCTCGCAATCCTGCGCCGTTGTAGAAGAAGCCTGCTGCGCCTGCGGGGCGTCCGGAGTCTGCGCCGCCGGCTCATTGAGAGTCGGAGCAGGAGCCGACGTCGCTGGCGCGCTGGAAGTCGGCGCCGTGCTCGACGGCGTAGTGCTCTGCGCAAACAGGCCAGCGCCCGTCAGCGCCAGGCTTGCACAGACCAGCAAATTCAGTGTGTTTTTGTGGGCGGGCATTGGGGTACCCCTCTCCAGGGCGGACGAAACCCTGCTCGTGTTAGACGTAGTATGCACCTTTTGTGTCGTGGCCGTCGTGCGGTTTATTTTCCAGCCCTGACGCCACCCGAAACAGGTCCAGTCCGCGCCGAAAAGGGTCGCAAACACTGGCCAATTCACCCCTCCGGAAGGCGCCAACCAGCCATTTTCTCCCGCAGTCGGCCCTCCCTGGCAGAATAGCTCCTGATTACTTCCAGGTCACCGTCGGCATAATGACCTTCTTGTCTACCCGGTCCTTGTAGCGGATCGCGAACTCCAGCAGCGAGCTCAGCAGCGATTCAGAGAGCTTATGCGGCTCCAGCCCCAGATCGCGCAGCGCCGTGTTTTTCGCGTTGTAATAATGCGTTTCCTTCTCCACGCGCGGGTTCTTGATGTGGTCCACCTGCACCTTCATCCCCGCATCCTCGCCGGCTTTTTTCACCATGTTGGCCAAATCCAGAACGCTGAACTGCTCAGTGAACTGGTTGAACACCCGAAACTCGCCTTCAGCCGCCGGATTCGCCACCGCAATTTCCATGCAGCGCACCGTGTCGCGAATATCGAGAAATCCCCGGGTCTGGCCGCCGCTTCCGTAAACCGTCAGCGGATGGCCGATGGCCGCCTGGATGCAGAAACGGTTCAGCGCCGTTCCAAACACCTCGTCGTAATCCAGCCGGTTCACCAGCAGGTCGTCGATAGCCGTCTGGTCCGTCTTCACGCCGTACACGACCCCCTGGTTCAGGTCGGTCGCGCGCAAACCCCAGATTTTGCAGGCAAAACGGATGTTGTGCGTGTCGTGCACCTTGCTCAGGTGGTAGAACGACCCAGGCTGCATAGGATACGGCAGCCGGTCTTCCCGCCCGTTGTGCTGGATGGTGATGTAGCCCTCTTCGATGTCAATGTTCGGCTGCCCGTACTCGCCCATCGTCCCCAGCTTCACCAAATGGATGCCCTTGTTGAACTCCTTGATCGCGAAGAGCAGGTTCAGGTTCCCCACCACATTCGTGACCTGGGTCATCACTGCGTGCTCGCGGTCGATCATGGAAAACGGCGCGGAGCGCTGCTCGCCGAAATGCAGAATCGCCTCCGGCTCAAACTCGCGGAACACCTTCTGCACGAACGGGTAGTCGCAGATGTCGCCGATATACAGGCCGATCTTCTTCCCCGTGAGCTCGTGCCAGCGATCCACGCGGTGCCCGATCTGGGCAATCGGCGTCAGCGTGTCCACGCCCAGTGTCAGGTCCCAGTGCCGCCGGATCAGGCTGTCCACAATGGCTACGTCGTAGCCCTTTTCTGACAGGTACAAAGCCGTTGCCCATCCGCAGTACCCGTCGCCACCCACCACCAAAACTTTCATCGATATCCCTTTAACGTCATAAAATTGCCAGCGCCTGGCTGCGTTGCAGCGAGGCCGGCCGTTTCACTGTTCTGCCCAGAAATCGCGTTCTTGTGCCGCTCGACCGTTTTCGGTCGTGGACAACCGCGCTCCGATTCGTATGGGGAATGGATTCGGTGTCTTTCAGCCGATCGATTGCTGCTTCAGGGGACGAACAAATGCTTTCCCTAGTTTACCTGTTGCAGCCGTTCGACCAGCTTTTGGGCCAGGCTTTCGCCCGATTCTGTCCAAAGCAGCCGGGTGGAAATCCCGCCGTTTTTCTGCACACCGTTCGTGAAATCCACCAGCCGCTGGACGTTCTCTTTCACGCGCTCCACGGCATCGTCATCCAGGTCCATGTCCTCGAAGAGAAACGGCGTGTCCATGCCGAAATCGACGCGGATGTGCCCGTTCGTCTCGTACGCCTGCTCGTCAAATTCCGGACCGTACCCCACCACCCGCACCACGCGCGGCTCATGCCGCCACATGGTGTCGAATCCCGCGGCCTGCTCCGGGACCCAAAGCTCCCACGTCAGTTCAAATTCCCAGGCGTAATCCTCATGCGCCAGTTCCATCGCCGCCGCAATCACCGCGCGCGGACTCGCCGCCTCGTCGTCGGTCTCGTTGCGATACACACGCTGCCACACCGGTGTCTCATTCCACGAAATCGGATACACGGTGGCCGCCGCCACCCGCGACGATCCGCCGGCAACGGCAAACTGCTGCATGACTTTCTCGATCGCAACAGGCAGCGCCTCAAGCCGAAAATTCGGATACCACAAGCTCAAATAAAACTGATCAGCCATGAATTTCAGGGTACAGCGTACAGGGTGCAGGGTACAGGGGTAACAACAGATCTGGTCGGCGGCGAAAAATAGGGTGCGTAGCCTGATTCAATCGCGATCAGTACCTCCACCCCTTCCGATGAGGAACCGACGCATGGCCAAGTCCTTTCGAGAGCTACTTGTCTGGCAACGCGCAATTGAGCTAGCCACTATTCTGTACAAAACGACGCAGAAGTTTCCACGAGAGGAAACATTCGGCCTGACCAGCCAATTACGGCGGGCTGGAGTTTCGGTCGCCAGCAACATCGCTGAGGGATATGGGAGGGGAACGAAGGGAGAATACCGAAGCTTTCTCGGAATGGCGCGGGGCTCTGCCTTGGAAATCCAAACACAACTTGTTATCGCCGGCACCCTCGGCTTTGGCGATCCCCTCCAAATCGCGCGGGCGGAAGAGCTCGCGGAAGAGACAAGCAAGATGCTCTGGACCATCGCTCACAGGCTTTAAACATTTGCCTCAGCGTCGGCGCGTCTTCTGCACCCTGTACCCTGCACCCTCCCTATCCGATGCGTTCGTGCCGGTAGCCACCTTCTGTTAGGGCGTTCGCGATTTCCTGGATGTGGTTGGCGCCTCTGGTTTCAAGCGTAAAGTCGATCACCGTGTCGCCCAGACTCACCCCGTAATACGCCCGATCATAAGCAGTCTGCACGATATTCGCGCGCAGATCCGCAATGATCTTGGTCAGATGATGCAGCGAACCGGGCCGATCCGTGAGATGAATGCGAATCCTGATCCAGCGGCCATCCCTGACTAACCCGCGTTCGATGATCTTCGAAAGCAGCGTCACATCGATGTTGCCGCCGCACACCAGAACCGCAGTTCTCTGCAACTGGAGGGACGTTTTCCTTTGTAGCAGCGAAGCTAGCGCGGCCGCCCCAGCCCCCTCAGCCAAAGTCTTTTCGCGCTCGAGCAGCACGAGAATGGCGCTAGCAATCTCTTCCTCGTCGACCGTCACCAGCTCATCGACATACTTGGCCACCAGAGGAAACGTCCGTTCTCCCGCCCGCCGCACCGCAATACCATCCGCAATGGTCGCCTCTGCCGGAATCGTCACTGGGTGTCCCGCCTCCTTGGCACGCAGCATCGAGGGCAGCCGATCCGTCTGCACGCCGATCACGCGAATCTTCGGAAGACTCTCCTTGATCGCGCACGCCACGCCGCCAATCAATCCGCCGCCGCCAATCGGCGCCACCACCGCCTCCAGATCCGGAACCTGCTCCAGCAGTTCGAGGCCGATCGAGCCCTGCCCCGCAATCACTTCGTCATCGTCAAACGGATGCAGGAACGTCAGCCCCTCCGCCTCGCCCTGCCGAATCGCCTCCGCGCACGCCTCGTCGTAATTCGCGCCATGCAGCACCACCTCCGCGCCAAACCCCGACGTCGCCGCCACCTTCACCAGCGGCGTCATCAGCGGCATCACAATGCGCGAGCGCAGCCCCTCGCGGCTGGCGTGGTAGGCCACGGCCTGCGCGTGGTTCCCGGCGCTCGCCGCGATCACGCCGCGTTTCCTTTCCTGTTCTGTCAGCGTCAGAATCTTGTTCAGCGCGCCCCGCTCCTTGAACGCGCCCGTCCGCTGCAGGTTGTCGAGCTTCAGAAACACCGTCTGCCCCGTCATCTCTGACAAGCCCACGGACTGCCGCGCCGGCGACAAATAAATGTGCCCGCGAATCCGCTCCCGCGCAGCCTTGATCGATTCCAGTGTCACGCTCATCTTCAGTTCTCCCAATAAAAAAGCCATCGGCGCGTGGAGCGCGATGGCTGTTTACATCTTCCTGCGATAACTCGCTAGCCGCCCGCTCCAGTTGGAATGAGTATGCTAATTCGCGCGATCGAAACGGCGCTGTGCGTGGTTGAGTGGCGAGCAATCACGATGAATACGAGGAGACCAGACCCGGCAGCCCTTGTCAATCGCCGCGTCTGCAGCTTTCGGGTCAGGAGTTACTGCGTAAAGAACTCGTTCATCACCGGCGCCGTAGCCGCAGCGCCCGGCGGATTCTGCAGATTCAGCAGCTCCATCATCGTCGCCAGCATGCTCTGGTGCTGATACACCGTCGTCGACGACTGCGTGTAGCCCGCCTTCACCATCGGCCCCCACAGAACCGGCGACACATGCCCGCCGCCATTGGTCGTGTCGCTGGTCTCCGCCTCATCGAAGTCGACGATCAGCACGCCATCGCCGCCAGCCTCAAATGCTGCGTCGTTCGAGAGCGGAGCCACCACGTTGGTCTGCAGCCATGAATCGGCCTGCTGCGGCGTACCATTGTGCGCATCGTCGTTCACATCCGGAACAATGTACGAAAACTCTGGCAAATTACCATTGGCCAGGTCCGTCGCGAATTGCGAAAACGGCCAGATCACCGCGTTCGCTTCTGTCTGACTGTCGGCAATATCCGACAGCATGGCGAACGGATTATGCCGAATCAGATACAGCCCCGTATTCCCACCCAAATATCCCTGCGTTATGCCTTCCGCATAAATCCTGAACGTCGTCCCCGTCGAAATCATCCGCCGCGCTATGTTGTCGACATTCCAAACCTGCGTCGAGTTATCGTCGTTGGTCAGGATCTGTCCCGTCGTCAACATGAAGTAATTCCCGATCGACGGATGCGTGTTCGCATAGTAATTGGTCGGCAGCGCTCCGCTCGCGATCAGGCTGTTGAGATTCGGCCACACACTCGTGTTTCCCACCACCGTGTCATAGCTCTGGTTCTCTTCCATCACCAGCACCACATGCTTGCTGGCCGGCGTCGTCGCGGCCACCGTCACCGTTGCCGAGCCGGAAACCGACGTATCCTGCGTGCTGGTCGCCGTCACCGTTACCGAACCGGCCGCGCTCGGCGCAGTCAGCAACCCGCCCGTGGAAATCGTGCCGTCACTCGTCGCCCACGTCACCGCGGAACTGTGGTTCCCCGTACCGGTCACCGTCGCGCTGCACTGCGACGTCGCCCCCGGAGCCACGGACACCGGGCTGCAACTCACCGCAACCGACGCGATGGTGGACGCCGCAGCGGTCACCGTTACCGCCGCCGTGCCGGACTTCGCCGTGTTTTGCGTGCTGGTCGCCGTCACCGTTACCGAACCAGCGGCGCTCGGTGCGGTCAACAGGCCACCAGCACTGATCGTCCCCGCGCTCGCCGTCCACGTCACCGCAGAGCTATAGCTCCCAGTTCCCGACACCGTCGCAGTGCATTGCGAAGTCGCTCCGCCAGCCACACTTGTGGGGCTGCAGCTCACCGCAACGGACGTCACCGTCGACGAAACAGACTGCGACCCATTGCTTGATCCGCACCCCACGGCAACCAGCAAAACACCCCCAGCGAGCACGCAACCAATCAGGCGAAGCCGCACGTTCCCTAACCTCACCTCACTCGGATGCCGGAAACCATCCCCGCGCAATCGCCCATTTCGCCGGTCAGCACCCCGAGGCTCGATAATGATTCCATGCCGCTTCTGCCTGCCATCCCCGCGCCCGTGGCCCCCGGTTCCGCCCTGGAGTGGGATAAATTTGTTGCGTTCCTCGGCAGCAGCACCCAGTCCGCGCTCGGCCGCTCGTGGATCGCCGCGCTCACTCCCTCCTCCGACCGCGCATGGATCGCCCGCCAGCACGCCCTGGTCGCGGAGATGCGCATTCTCGCCGCAGCCGGACCGGTCCCCGTCACTCGCGACCTCTTCGACCCCACTGACCTGCTGGCCAAAGCCCGCATCGACGGTGTAGCGCTTGAATCGGAAGAGCTCCGCGCCCTCATCGCCCTCGCTGAATCCATCGCCGCCTGGACCGACCTCATCCGCACGCCGCCTGAATCCGCCCGCTACCGCATCCCCGAGCTCACCGCGCTCTCCAGCGAGCTGCTCACCACCAGCCTGCGTCCGCTGACTGAATCGCTGCGGGAAAAAATCCTCCCCGACGGCACCCTCGCCGACGACGCCTCGCCCGAACTGCGCCGCATCCGCCGTGAGATGGAACGCCAGCAGCGCGCCATCGAAGATAGCCTGCGCTCGGCGCTACGCCGCTTTTCTGAAGGCGGCAGCACCCAGGATGAGCTCATCACCATTCGCGGCGACCGCTTCGTCATCCCCGTCAAAACGGAATGGAAGCGCCGCGTCCAGGGCGTCGTCCACGGCGCCAGTTCCTCCGGCCAAACCGTCTACGTAGAGCCACTCGAAACCATCGAGCTGAATAACGATCTCGTCCGCCTGCTCGAAGAGGAACAATCCGAAATTCACCGCATCTTCCTGCACATGACGCGGCAAATCGCGCAGTTCTCCGCTCCGATTCTTGCCGGCGCTGCCGTTCTCGCAGAAGCCGATACGCTGCTCGCTCGCGCCCGCTTCGCCCAGCAATTCGACGGCGCAACTCCGCAATTCTCTCCGGAGTCAGCCCCCGAATTTCGCCTGAAAAATGCGCGCCATCCGCTTCTGGAGCGCCGCCTGCGCGCCGACGGAAAATCCATCGTGCCCATTTCGCTCGAGCTCAGCGGCAACAACCGCCAGCTCATCATCAGCGGTCCCAACACCGGCGGCAAAACCGTCACGCTTAAAACGGCCGGCCTCATCGCCATCATGGCCCAGGCCGGCGTTCCCGTCCTCGCCGACGAAGCCGTCATGCCCGTATTCGACGCCTTCCTCGCCGACATCGGCGACGCGCAATCCATCGAACAGGACCTCTCCACCTTCTCCGCGCACGTCACCAATCTCAACCACATCGCCGCGCAGGCCACCACGCAATCGCTCGTCCTGCTCGACGAGCTCGGCTCCGCGACCGATCCTGAAGAAGGTGCAGCCCTCGCCGTCGCGGTCGCCGAACACTTCCTGCTCGCCGGAGCGTGGTCCATCGTCTCGACGCACCTCACCGCGCTCAAGGTCTACGCGGAAAGCGCGACCGGGGCAGTCAACGCCGCCGTCGGCTTCGACGAAAAAACCCTCGCCCCCACTTACGAATTGCGCCAGGGCGTTCCCGGCGCATCTGCCGGCATCAACATCGCGCAGCGTCTCGGCCTCAGCGCGGCCATCATCGACTCCGCGCGCAAGCGACTCAACTCCCAAACCCAGGACATCGCCCGCTTCCTCGACAGCCTCCACGACCAGCTCACAGCCCTCGATGCCGAGCGTCTGCGCGTCCGCCGCCTCGAGCAGGAACTGGCGGAGGAGCGTGCGCGCCTCGCCGCCGAGGGCATGAAGGAGTGGCGCGCCAAGGTCCGCGATCTCGAGACGCAACTCCAGTCCCTGCTCAAAGATTTCGAATACCAGGCACGCGAAACCGTCCGCGCCGTCGAAGATCGCGCATCCCAGCAAAAGCTGTCCAAACAAGCCGAGCAGCGAATCGCCCGCCTGCGCCGCGAATTTTCAGAGAGCTTCAACACCGCTGTCGTCGCGCAGCACACCGGCGCCGATCGCGGCGACCAGAACGCGCAGCCCCACATCGCCCGTCACGTCGCAGAAGGCGACACCGTCAAGCTGCGCTCGCTCGGCAAATCGGGCACCGTGCAGCGCCAGATCGACGACAACACCTTTGAGATCGCCATCGGCCCCATGAAGATGCGCGTCGCCCGCGACGATATCGCCGAAGTCATCTCCGCCGCCAGGACCCAGACGCCCATCCAGGCTGCACGCCGCCGCGGCATCACGGTCTCCGTCTCTGAGCCGGAGGGCGTCAGCAGCGAGATCAACGTCATCGGCCGCACCGCCGACGAGGCCCAGGATGCCGTGGAGAAATTCCTCGACCGCGCGTTCCTTTCCGGCCTGCCGCGCATCCGAATCATTCACGGGACGGGCATGGGCGTGCTCCGGCGAACCCTCCGCGCATGGCTCCAGAACCATCCCCAGGTCGCAACAGTCACCGAACCTGCGCAGAACGAAGGCGGCGCAGGTGCCACGGTGGTCGAGTTAAAAGAATAGCGGCTTGACGTCGCCCCGCCAAAAGTGTCAGCATCGCCTCGAAGCGTAAGAGGATCGCCATGATTCAAGTCATCACCGTCGAACGCGAATACGGCAGCCACGGCGCAGAGTACGCACACCGCCTGGCGGAACGTCTGGGATGGAAAGTCATCGACAGCTGCATCATCGACGACGTCGCTCGCAAGGCCGGCGTCGAGCCTAACCTCGTCAAGCGCTGCGACGAGCGCATCGACCCCTGGTTCTATCGCTTCAACAAGTCCATTTGGTTTGGCTCGCTCGAACGCCTGCCCGACCACCCCGATGTCTTCGACAGCGAAAAGATGGTCGAGTTCATTCGCAGCTATCTTCTCGAGCAGGCAGACAAGGGCCATTGCGTGGTCGTCGGACGCGGCGCTGCCTGCACCCTCGCCAAAGCTTCCGGAGCTTTTCACGTTTTCGTCTACGCCGCACTATCGCGCAAGATTCGCTGGCTCGAGGAACACTTCCCGGAGCACGCCAGGGATGCGGAAAAGGAAATTCTGGCCACCGATCGCCGCCGCGCTGAATACATTCGCCGCTACCACCAGCGCGAGTGGGACGACCGCCGCCTCTACCACCTCATGATGAATTCCTGCATGGGCATGGACGCCATGGTGGACGCCACGCTTGAAGCCGCCGCTCTCCAACCGGCAGCCGTCGCCCAACAGGCAGGTTAAATATTCCCGCTCACGACGGGCGCCGAGCCCACAGCCCCGGGTCGATCTCCGCGAACAGATTGTCGCGTTCCTCGATTACCGTCAGCTTCTGTTGCGTCCGTTCCCGCAGACTGCCGCTCTCCAGGAATTCTCCCCACGCCCCTTCCACAATGTTGAACTGATCCAGGTGCGTCTGGAACCGATGCTCCGCGTAATCACGTGCCGCTTCCGTCGTGATCAGGAATTGCCAGTCCGACGACTCCAGCAGCAGCAATTCCCGGCAAAGCTGTTTGGCGATCCGCTCGCCCAACCCGCCGTCGCGCCACTTCCCTTCTGTAACGATGGCCCGCACTTTTTCTTCCGTCGTATAGATATGGGGCCACGTCCATTCCGTTTGCGGATTGAGCCAAACTTCGTTGCTGCCGTTCTTGCCCCACGATCCTTCAGGGATTTCGAGAAATCCCTCCGTGCCGTACCGCTCCAGATACTCTGGGCTCGAGATCAGCGCAATGGGGAAATCTTCGTTCGCAATGATGCGCGCCACCTGCTCCAGCCACGCCGGACCCTCGTACCACCAGTGCCCGAACAGCTCCGCATCGAAAGGCGCGCTCAGAATCGGCGGCCGATCCGCGTCCAGGCTGTCTTTCACCGCGTCGTACACCACGCTCACGAAATGCTCTGCGTGCGCCCGCACTCGCTCCACCGCGCGTTCCGGGGAATACGGCGTCTTTTGTGCCATGTCCACCTGCGCCTGCGTGACCTGCCAGTACCGGTGCCCGCCAGGCCAGCGCTTCTTGTGAAAATCCAGATAATGCGGCTCAGCCGGATACCCGGTATCCCCGCTCCAAACCTGCAAGCCCGTCATGGGGTCGCGCGGGAACATCGCCACCGGCTGCTCGCGCGCTCCCGGCCCGTCAACACAATACGCGCGATAGAGCGATTGCGTCGCCCTCGTCGGACGCGGCAGCGCCGCCGCCGTGCCCACTGCGCCGCCGCTGGCCTTCAGTTGGTACGGCGTGAACACCATGGACTGCTCGACCAGATGTGAATCCACCAGAAAATACGCGATGCCCGCTTCCGCCAGCGCCTGCTCCACGCCGATCCGTTCAAAGGCCGCGCCCGCTGCAGTGCTGCCCTCCACAGCCACCGGTGGCTGCCACATCCCCGCCGGACGATACCCGCACTCCGGCGCCCAAATCCCCCGCGGCTTGCGTCCCAGGTGCCGCTCGTGGGTTGCTACGCCGGTCTTCACCTGCGCGGTCACGCTCTCATCGTTGCCCAACAGCGGCAGATACCCATGCGTCGCACAGCACGTCACGATTTCAATCAGCCCCGCGTCGTTGAAATACCGGAAGCCGCCAACAATATCACCGCCCAGCGCCGCAAAATCGCTCTGCGCCAGTTCGAAAAAGCGGCACCAGTAATGCGCGGTCTTCGCAAAATGCTCGTCGCCGCTTTGCCGGAAATACGACTCATCTTCCTGCGCCGCCTGGATTTTCCGCTTCACATATTGCGGGAACTCCAGCTTGAACGTCGGGTGAGCCAACTGCTCCAGCAGCACTGGCGACAAGTTGATGTTCGCCTTCAACGCCAGCCCGTCGCGCTCCAGGTTTCGGAGAACACGCAACAGTGGCAGATACGTTTCCGCGGCTGCTTCCAGCAGCCATTCCAGCCCATGCGGCCACGTGCCGTGGTGCACCACCCACGGTAAATGCGCATGCAGCGTCAGCGTGATGTAGCCCTGGGGACGGCCATCCTTCATCGATTGCGCTTCCTTATGGTTCTCGCCAGGCAAGTGCCCGGCCCTTGAGCATTTTCAATGGTGCAAGTACATTCGTGCAACTGCGCGCGAGCCTCATTCCGTTGGCCCGGATGCGAGTTCCGATTGTTACGATTCGGGAAGGAAGACGCGAACCCGCCATCGAAGGTTGTAATGGATCGAAAATTGGAAGGCTCGAAGTCTGCGCCGCAGCCCAGCTACACCCGCGCAGGCTGGTACAGCTTGTCCCACACCATCGCGTCAAACTGATGCGTTCCGCGAAATCCCAGCTGCTCGTACAGCGCAACTGCGCTCTTGTTTGCCCCCGTCACCGTGAGCGTAAGCAGACTGAATCCGCGTCCCGACAGGTTTTTCGCGCATTGTTCCATCAGCACGGTGCCATAACCTTTGCCGCGATGTTGCGGAGCCACGCAGATCTGCGTCACGTGCCCCACATCGTCGCGCACCCGCGAGCACAACAGCAGCCCCGCCAAATCCATGCTGCCGCGCACGGTCAGCGAACGCGAAGATTCCGCGTCGAAGTAGCCGCACCCAGGAAAACGCACAATGTTATGCAGAAAGCGATGCGACCCCTGCGATGTTCGGTACTGCTCGTTGATGTGGCTGTCCTCATGGCCTTCGTAGGCTGAGGCAATCAGCCGCGCCGCGGGGGCAAAATCGTTCTCCGCCCACTTGCGCAGAATGGCACCCTCCGCCTTGCGGCCCTGCGCGGCCAATTTTGCGGTCAACGCCGGCGTTGGATCCGGCTGCAGAGGCCACTCCATAAAAATGCGCTCATGCACCTCAAATCCCGCTTCCCGGAAGATCCGGCTGTGCGCTCCATGCGGATGCAGCAGCAGCTGCGACTCCACCCGCGTCACGCCCGGGGAATTCTGCAGCATCTCCAGCAGGTGGCGCAGCAGTTCGTCGCGCACTTCCGCCGCCGCTTCCGGCGTCCCCAGCGCGAACACGTCCCCGATGACCGCCTTGTGCCCTTCGTACACGCAGAAAACATAGCCCATCACCTTGCCGTTTTCAACGGCCACGTATCCCGGCAGCACTCGCGAATCCAGGTATTGCAGCAGCAGGTCCGCCGACCCGCGATAGTCCCAGTGCAGCCGATCGCTCCACACGCGGCTCTCCTCCTCCAGCAACGGCCGCAGACTGCCGGCGGAGTAGTGGCGCAGATCCAGTACTTCGAACTGAAGCGCGGAGCTCATCGATCGAGAATCGCCCGGACCCTTCGCGATCCTTCCGGGGGATTCCTCCTCTGACCCAAATACTGCGGCTGGTCTAACGGGCTGCGGTTCCCTGCGGCCTCGCCATCACGTCGTACACAACGAGGCCTTGCGCAGGATAGGAAAAGAGCGGTTCGTACTGTCTTCCTGCCAGTTTTTGACGCAACTTCGATATCGATGCCTCCGGCACGATCAACAAATGTTCTTCGTCCGGAATGCCGTCCTGCAGCGTGCCTCCAAAAAACTGGGGCCCTTTATCCGGGATTCCCGGGTCGATGACCTCGAACTCCAGCTTCCGCCCTCGACGCCATCCCGCCATCATCGCATCGAAATCAGCCGCGTTCAAAACCGGCTGACCATTCACCGCCACAATATTCTCACCTGTTACCCGTCGCAGGCCAATTTCTTCCGCCCACGACCCCTCTTTCACCTCGTCAATCGTCACACCCTGCGGTTTTGACCCCGGCGGATTCGTTACGCCAATGCCCACATCGTAGTCCACTACCCGGCTGTCCCGGTAAAAGGAAATGCCGTACTGAACCTCTCTGCGCACATGCCAAACCGCGACCACTTCCGACGCCGGCGTGATCTCGTTCAGAATGTGCGTCAGTTGCCGCGACGAGTACGTCATGTCAATCAAATTAATGTTGTGCTTCGTATTCGGAACCGGGCCCACGCCAAACACCGGCCCCACACCGAACATGTAGAGCAGCAGCACCACCATGGGCGTCATCGTCGCCGCGCGCAGCCGCGTCAGCCCAAACCGGGCAACCGTAATCAGGATGAAAATCGCGGCCGCCAGCCCCACCAGGCTCGCCGCAATAATCGCGATGCGCGGCGGAATCGCCTCCGGGTTCCGCAAATGCAGCGGCATCAGCAGAACAAACATGGTCAGAATCCCGGTCAGCACCGCATGCAGCACCAGCAGCCACGTCTTCAACCCTCGCGTGCGAATGCGGTTCAGATAATCCCCCGCCAAAATCGCCAGCGGCGGCAGCGCCGGCAAAATATAGCCCGGCAGCTTCGACTCAGAGAACGAGAAGAAGACAATCACCACCAGCGCCCACAGCACCAGAAACTCTGGAAACGCATCTCCAGTTCGCCCGTGTCCCACGTAATGGTATTTGGCCCGCCGCGCCTTCCACTCGTTGATGGACCCGTCCACCGCATCCGCAAACGCCGTCACCGCAATCACCGCCCACGGCGTCAGCCCCAGCAGCACCACCGGCACGTAATACCAAAACGGGTGATAGTGCTCAAACCGATTCGTCGCGAAGCGCTCAAGATTGTGCTCGAGGAAGAATATCTTCAGGAACGTCGGATTGCGTCGCTGCACCGCAATAAACCACGGCAGCACCATCGCGAAATACAGGACAATGCCCGGCCACCACAGACTGCGCCGGAATAGCGACCACTCCCGCCGCAACCCAGCAAAAATCCCGATAATCACAAGCGCCAGGAAGGGCGCAACCGGCCCCTTGGCCAGCGTCGCTGCCCCTACAAAAAAGTAAAGATCGAAGAGCCAGAACTTGCTGTCCGTCTCATACCAGGCGTACCACCCCAGCATCCCGATACAAAACGGCGCGGCCAGCTGCATATCGGTGGACGCGCCCCGCGCAAAGCTCAGAATTCCCGCGCACGATGCGGTAATCAGCGCCGCGTCCATCTGCCCGCCATTGCGGAAGCGCCGGATGTGCAGATAGACGAGCACCACCAGCATGAACGCAAAGCTGGCAGAAGGCAGGCGCGCCGACCAGTCGTGCACGCCGAACTCACGAAAGGCGAACATCGCCCGCCAGTAGTAAAGCGCCGGCTTCTCCAGCCACGGATGGCCCCACAGCACCGGCGTAATATAGTCGCGCCGCGTCAGCATTTCGCGCGCCACCTGCGCGTAACGCGGCTCATCAGCGCCCACCAGCCCCAGGCCGTCGCCGCCAAAGATCGGGACCAGCCCGTAAAAAAGGAAAAACGCCGTCACCCAAAACAGCGTGAAAGCTTCCAAAAGAGTGCTGAGCGCCGGGAAACGATCCGTGTAGCGCGTCCACCACGCGGGAAGCGGCGGCGGCGTCTCATCGCTCTTCGGGTTTTCGTAGGATTGCTTCGAAATCTCGGTCACGGTCCGGATGCCTGATTCGCTGGTTCCACGAAGCTTATCAGGCCTCGTTGCTGACCCGCTGTCATGCTGGATGAGCGCTGCCAAAGGTAAGCCGTGGCGCGAGTTATCGTACAGGCTTGAGCAAGCCTAACAGATTCACCCTGCTCCTTCGCCCGTTCCTTCATGCGACCGAGCTTCTGCCATCAGCGCCCGCCGCATCGTTTCCAGAATCCGGTCGCACGCCGCCGTCAGCGGCCCCTCCAGCGTGCATCCGCCCGCATGCCGATGCCCACCCCCGCCGAAGGCAGCCGCAATCTGCGCCACGTCCAGCCGCCCTTTGCTGCGCAGCGAAACGCGCGCCCGCCGGTCCGGCAATTCCCGCACCAGCACTGCGGCCTCTACCCCTGACACGGAGATGGCATAGTTCACAATGCCTTCGCAGTCTTCCTCCGCCGCGCCGGTCCGCTGCATATCGGCGTTGGTTACCCACAGCCACGCCAGCTTCCCATCGCGCTTCAAATTCGCCAGCGCCGCGCCCAGCAGCATCATCTTCGACAACGGATTCGAGAAATAAACCTCGCGCGCAATTTTCGCCGGCTCCGCGCCGTAGCCCACCAGTTCCCGCGCCAGCTCAAAAGCATGCGCGTCGGTGCCCTCGTAACAGAACGATCCCGTATCCGTGAGCACCGCCGCATACAGGCAGGCCGCCATATCCGCCGTCACGGTCACGCCCGCTGCGCGCGCCACTCGGTACACCATTTCCCCCACCGCGCACGCGTCCGTATCAATCCAGTTCACTGCGGCAAAATTCCGCCCGCTCACATGGTGGTCGATGTTCACCAGCAGCCGCCCTTCCAGGCCCGCCAGCCGCGTCCGCGCCACGCCATCGCACTCCAGCAGAATCACCGCGTCGTATTCGCCCTCCAGCCGCGGCGTCTGCCGGATGGTTCCGGCATTTGGCAGCCCCCGATAAATCAGCGGTACCGGATCGGCGGACACCAGATCCGCCTGCTTGCCCATCTGCGCCAGCATCAGGCCGCAGGCCAGCATCGATCCGACGGCGTCGCCATCCGGCCGCGCATGCGAACCCACCGCAAACCGCTGCCCGCGCCGGATCACTTCCAGCACCGCGCCCAGACCGTGCGCGTCGCCGGCTGCATGCGCGCCATGCACGCGCCCGCCCCGCGCCTCCGGCTCCAACGGAATGTTCTGCCCTGCCGCCATCAATCTGTCCCGCGTCTTCGCTGCCCAGGCTGCTTTACGCTGCCCCTGGCTTCTGTCTTTCTTATCCCTTATCCCTTATCCCTGCTTTCCAACAGGCTCCCCGCCTCCAACCCCTCCACCTTCGCCTTCGTCCGCCTCTTCCGTCCCAGCAGCTCATCAATGCGCGCCTTCATCTTTTCAGACCGGTCGATATGGAAAGTGAGTTCCGGCACATAGCGCACGCCCATCCGCTCCTTGAGTTCGTGCCGGACGAATCCGCGCGCGGCCATTAACCCTTCCAGCGTGTCGGCTTCTTCCTTCAATCCCCCGTCGACCGCGATATAAATCAGCGCCGACTTCGCTCCCGGATTCAGCACCACCTGGCTGACGTACGCGAAGCTGATCCGCGGGTCCGACAACTGGCCCTCGATCATCGCCCCAATCTCGTCCCGCAGCGTCTCCGCCACCCGATCCTGGTGATACTTCCGTCCCCGCTTTTCCACCATTGTCCTGCTCCTCGATCCGCTCTCTCGGGTTGGACTCCCGAGTCGGGAAAATCGCTAAGGAATAAACGCTTGAGAATATCAGACCTCGCGCCCAAAACGGACAGCCGCGAGCGGACGCAGCCAAAAACACCACCGCTTTCACCCCAAAAAGGAAAAGGGCATCCGTAGATGCCCTTCCCCGAGCCCCAAGGCTGATTCCTGTAAAGTCCATTGCCTCACAGGCTTATGAGTTCAGTAGTTCTTTTATGAAGTTCTGTTGTCCGCGTTTTCCGCGCTCGACGGCTAATCGGCGCTCCGCATCCCGTTCTCCGCACTTTTTAAACGGAACTTTCTGCAGGTTTGGCTTGCTGGTACTTACTTGCTCAGGCTGGCTACCGTCTTTGGCGCCGGGCTCAGGTACCACGAACTGGGAACGCACATGCCGCTCACCACACCCGCCAACACAACACAGAGGTACATGATTGCAGATTTCTTTTTCACAACAACATCCTCCGTTACTGTTGATATGCCTGTTGGAGATCGGTAACCACCCCCCGAAAGTGCATCCGCATGGTACTTCCGGGGTGCGAGGGTAATGACACAAAAGGGGTATCCGGCTGGATAATCCTCTGTTTAGCGGGTAAGACTTCTAGAGGCTGTTATTAAGTTTGAGTAAGCATTTTGAAGAGGGTGGCGAGCATGAGGCAGGCGCAGGCGAATATGGAAGGCACCGAGAGTGGTAGCCAGGCGTTCGTAATCGCGGGCCAGGCGGCGGAAGCGGGCAGCCCAGGCAAAGCTTCTCTCCACCACCCAGCGGCGCGGCAGCAGAACAAAGCCTCGTTTGGCCTGAGTATGTTTCACCACTTCCAGGGCGATTCCGTGCTGTTCGGCGGCCTCGGCCGCAGCTTTCGCCGGTATAGCCCTGATCCACGTAGGCGATCTCGACGTGCTCACCGGTGATCTGCTGCACCTGCCGGGACAGCTCGCCGACCTGGGCGCGATCCTGTTCGTTGGCCGGAGTCACATGCAGGGCCAGCAGATGCCCCAGCGTATCCACAGCGGCGTGTACTTTGGAGCCTTTGCGCCGTTTGGCTCCGTCATAGCCGGCTCGCGCACCCGATTCCGGTGTCGACTGCAGCGTGCGGCTGTCGAGAATCATCGCTGTGGGCTGCGCTTTGCGCCCGGCAAACTCGCGCAGCAGCATGCGCAGGTCTTCCACCATCGTCTCGAAGCAACGGGCGCGGATCCAGCGCTGCACCTGCTGATACACGACCTCCCACGGCGGCAGATCGTTGGGCAGATAACGCCACTGGCAGCCGGTCCGCACCACATAGCGCAATCCGTTGAAGACGTCGCGGAGCGGGTACTCGCGCTGCTGGCGTCCTCCCGGCAGAGGGCCAGGTAGGGCGCCACCATCGCCACTCTCATCCGTCACATCGCTCGGATACCCCTGTCGCTCACGCCGTCCCACAACCCCAGGACGCACGACAGAAAGCCAAATGGCTCATCTGTTTCAAAACACAGGAACAAACTTAATAACAGCCTCTAGCGAGACTAGTTCGAGGCGACGTCCAACTCACGGCCAGGTTTACGGTGCCACCGGTGACGTTCAGTTTTCGGGTCCAGTCGGCAAACCCCTTCTTTTTGATGACGACCTGGTGAGTTCCCGGAGTCACGGTTAACGTGGAGGGGGTACTCCCCACGAATGCCCCGTCGATTTCAATGTCCGCGCCTGGGGGAGTAGACGAAACTGAAAGGCTTGCAGCCGTCGCGACTGCAGCTGGTGTCACCGCAGGGGGTGTAGTTGGCGCGGGAGCGGGGAGCCAATGCAGCCCTCAACTCCGCGGCGTGTGCTGCCCAATGGGCGGTGATCGCTTCGCAGGCGTCTTGCGCCGAGCCCCCAACCGACAAAGTCGATTTGCTGAAAATTGAGTCTCCACTCGTTTGGACAAAGACAACGATCTTGTCCTTGTGATTGAGCAGACCCTTCCCGCCCTCGTGATCGAGTTCGACGACATAGTCGCTTACGTCAACGCGGTTATTGACGACCACCTGGGGGCAGCGTTGCCCGAAAGTCTTGATTACCTCTGCCGTCTGCGGCCTGGCTCCGCCAGCGCTGGCCGCGGCGAATCCGCCAGAGACGATCCGCCAGCACTGCCACGGACCTCCCACGAATTGCTGTCAGTAATAAATACTCTCGCAGGCGGTCCAGAGGGTTGGGCTGCA